>NZ_AUBI01000003.1 GCF_000429165.1 Acetobacter nitrogenifigens DSM 23921 = NBRC 105050
AAAATTCCGGTCCCCGGGAGGCTGCCAGCGTTTCGTCTCCGTCTTCTCCGCCGTCCGTAACCTCTTCGTCGCGCCCCGCTCCATCGACAACGCCCTCTCCCGGCACATCCAGCGGGTCAGGGCATTTGCCCAATGGAATAGCGCCACCGCGCTCCCCGCCTGAAAACGTTTGGACAGCGGGTAACTCAAAAAGCCAAAGTTAACGCGACAGCACCCGTGTCCTCAAACTGTCCGAGTTCCAGTTTGGCGGACGTCGTGTCCAGCCAGCGTCGGGCCAGCTTGGCCGAGGAGAAGGTCTGGTGGATTCTCTCGCCGCCTGCGATGCGCTTGCGGGCACGATACTGGCCCTTACCGCGATACTCGACGCCTGCGGGGAGGGGGCGGCCTGTCGCAGGATCGATTTTGGCAGAAGTGATTCGGTCTTTCATGGTGAGCCTCGCCTGGGCCCAGCATAGCCTTTTCATGGGCCCATTGGGACCATGTGCTTATCGTCTTTTTTTGGCAGTGGGCCCAAGGTGGGCCCAAAAACGGGCAATTGTTTCGCTCTATGGCTGCTAAGTCATTGAAAAAAATTGGCGTCCCATAGGGGATTCGAACCCCTGTTGCCGCCGTGAGAGGGCGGCGTCCTAGGCCTCTAGACGAATGGGACATTGGCCGTGGCGGGTTCTTAGTCGAACCCTGCGTCGGACACAAGCGGTCAGAAAAAAATATTCCTCGGGATGGAGGAGGGGGCGCTTTTTTGACGGGCGCATGATCGGCTTCAGGGCTGAATGCTCACCCGACCTGCCTCGCGCCCGTGGGGCACGTCCCACAGGATCACGCGATCCGGGCCGCCACCCGTGAGCTGTACGGCCAGGGTATCGGCGTCGCGCCAGGTGATTCCCGCGATATGGCTTCCTTCCGGTTCATGCAGCGAGGCGGAGAGGCTTTGGGCGCCGGCTGGCCTCGTGGGGTGCGACAGCCGATGCGCGACGACCACTAACAAAACTACAGTTCCAACGACGATCATCGCGCCCATGCCAATCACGGCGGCTAGAAGCCCTCGGTGCGCCACGCTACCCTGCTTCATCCCAGATACGCCTTTCCGTTCGATCAAGCGGCCTGTAGAGACCTTCCATGACCGTTTCAAGCCAAGATCTACGCACGCTGGTGGCCGCGGAGCAGCACGCCGGGGAGCGGATCGACCGGGCTCTCGCCGCAGCGTTCCCTGACCTGTCACGTTCACGGATCAAGGCGCTGATCGAAGCGGGCCATGTGACACGGGACGGGGCGCTGGTGCGCGAACCTGCCGACTCCCTTCGTATTGGCGCGACGCTGGTGCTGAGCGTTCCACCGCCCGTGTCCTCGACGCCTGAGCCGGAGAACATTTCCTTGCCGGTTTTATATGAGGATGCCGATCTGATCGTGATCGACAAACCCGCCGGGCTGGTCGTGCATCCTGCGCCGGGCAACGAGACCGGCACGCTCGTCAACGCGTTGCTGGCGCATTGCGGTGATTCCCTCTCGGGTATTGGCGGGGAACGGCGCCCCGGCATCGTGCACCGCCTCGATAAGGACACGTCCGGCGTTATGGTCGTGGCCAAGACGGAGCAGGCGCATGTCGCGCTGTCGAACGATTTCGCGGCGCGACGAATCGACCGGAAATACCTCGCTTTGTGCTGGGGCGTGCCGTCTCCGGGAAATGGCGATTACGAGGGCGCGATAGGCCGGGACAAGGCCGACCGCAAACGGATGGCGATCGTCGCAAGGGGAGGGAAGGAAGCTCTCACGCACTACAAGGTGCTGAAAAGCTTCAACGCCTGCGCGGCGTTGATGGAGTGTAAGCTGGCCACAGGCCGGACTCATCAAATACGCGTCCATTTTTCCGCCAACGGACATCCGCTGATTGGCGACCCTCTGTATCTGCGGCGCATTCCGGCAGTCGCCAAACGTTTGCCTGTCGAAACGCGCGATGCGGCGCTCGATTTTCCCAGGCAGGCGTTGCATGCGGCGCGACTGGGATTCGTTCATCCGCGCACAGGGGAAGCGCTGTTGTTCGAAACTATGCCGCCAGAAGACTTTCGGGCGCTTGAACTGCAGCTTGCAGAAAGTTAAGGAGTTGGATTTCTTGTAAATCTTGACTTTTTGGAGGCAGCGCCCTAGAAATCGGTGGTCTTTTCGACGCGCCGATGCGGCCGCCGGAATGGACGTTCCGGTCTCGTTCGCTCAACGGAGGGACGCAGACCGGGAACGATGTGTCCAGTCCCAGCGTGTCCCGATCACGCAGGCGCGTGTCCCCGACAGTCCCCTACGAAGTCGGTCTCCACGCCCTCGCTATCGGGAGAGAAAGGAGAATCCTACCATGGCGTCGTCCGCCCTTACAGTAGGTCCCGATACCAGCCTCTCTCAGTATCTGCAGGAAATCCGCAAGTATCCCCTGCTGACCCCGGAAGAGGAAACGTCGCTGTCCCGCCGCTGGCGCGACAACGGCGACGTGAAAGCCGCCCATAAACTCGTCACCTCGCACTTGCGTCTCGTCGCCAAGATCGCCCTCGGCTACCGCGGTTACGGCCTGCCGCTGAACGAACTAATCAGCGAAGGCAATGTCGGCATGATGCAGGCGGTGCGCCGCTTCGACCCGGAGCGTGGTTTCCGCCTCGCCACATACGCTATGTGGTGGATCCGCGCGGCGATTCAAGAATACATCCTTCACAGCTGGTCGCTGGTGAAGATCGGCACGACGTCGGCGCAGAAGAAGCTCTTCTTCAATCTGCGCCGCCTGAAAGGCCAGATGAAGGCCATAGACGAGGGCGATCTGCAGCCGGAGCAGGTGGACGCCATCGCCAAGGCGCTGGGCGTCCCCGAAGACGACGTGATCAACATGAACCGCCGCCTTGCTTCCGGCGACCACAGCCTGAACGCGCCTCTACGTGCCGATGCCGACGGGGAGTGGCAGGACTGGCTGGTCGACGACGCTGAGAGCCAGGAAGACACGCTCGCCGAGCACGAGGAATTCTCGGATCGAAAGGCGCTTCTGGTAAACGCGATGAGTGCGCTCAACGAACGGGAGAAGCGTATCTTCGAGGAAAGGCGTCTGAAGGACGACCCGAAGACCCTTGAAGAACTGGCGCAGCACTACGGCGTGTCGCGTGAGCGCGTTCGCCAGATTGAGACCCGCGCCTTCGAAAAGGTGCAGGCTCACATGAAGGCGGAAATCGAGGAGCGACGCGGGGCGGCGGCCTGAAAGGGCCGCCGGTGGCGTGTCGCTCTCGCGACTTCTTTAAGGAGCCGGGTTGCTGTGGACCTGATGGATGGCGTTGATCTTCGCCTCCAGTTCCGGCGTGATCGTCACATCGACCGATTCGAGAATCGTGCGAAGCTGGGCCACGCTGGTCGCCCCAATGATATTCGAGGTGACGAACGCCCGTGACGTCACGAACGCCAGCGCCAGTTGTGTCGGATCTATCCCCTCCTCTCGCGCCAGCGCGATATACGCTTCAATGGCGACGTCGACGCCCGGTTTTTCGTAGCGCTGGCCGCGATTGAACAGGGTCGTGCGCGCCCCCGCCGGTCTGGCGCCGTTCAGGTATTTTCCCGTCAGATACCCTTGCGCCAGAGGCGAATACGCCAGAAGCCCAACCTTTTCGCGGATCGCCATTTCTGCGAGCCCGATCTCGAAAGTCCGGTTGATCAGGTTGTAGGCGTTCTGGATCGACGCCACGCGAGGTGCGCCGCTTTTTGACGCCGCAATGAACTGCGACACGCCCCAGGCAGTCTCATTGGAAAGGCCGACGTGGCGAATTTTTCCCTGCGTGACCAGTTCTCCGAGCGCGCCCAGCGTTTCCTCGATCGGAACTTCGTCTTCCTTCGGCACGTCGCGGAACGTCGTGCCGCCGTCGCCGAACAGCCCGACTTTACGATCCGGCCAGTGCAGCTGGTACAGATCGATGTAATCGGTCCCAAGGCGACGCAGCGATCCTTCGATCGCGTAACGGATCTGAGCCGGCGTCAGCCGCGTCGGCTCTCCCTCCGGTCGGAACCACGGGTTCGTTCCGCGTCCTACCACCTTGCTGGCGATCACCAGTTTGTCGCGACCGCCTTTGGCCTTCAGCCAGCTGCCGATGATTGTCTCTGTTGCGCCATAGGTCTCTGCACGCGGCGGAATGGAGTAAAGTTCGGCGGTGTCGATAAAGTTGACGCCATGATCCAGCGCCATGTCGAGTTGTGCGTGGCCTTCGGCCTCAGTGTTCTGCTGCCCGAAGGTCATGGTGCCGAGGCATATCTCGCTCACCATGACGCCGGTGCGGCCGAGTTCACGTTGCTTCATGTCAATTTTTCCGCATAGCCAGTGATATCGGCAGTCGACCGGGCGGGGATGTCTGACTGCCGGAGGCAAGCAGTATCGCTTTCAATACAGCTGTGGCGCAAGTCATCGCTAGTTGCGGCCGCCAGGCGCTAGCCGGAGTTCGCCAGCGAAAGCCTGTCATTCACGAGGACTTCGTAACGCCTTCCGCACGGTTCGCTTCGGAGGCGGGCGACAGACCCATCCAACGTTCGCGGTCGGGCCGCATGCCGTCGGAGTTCCGGAGCGTTCTGGCATGCCCCGCAATGGCGATTGACATTCTGTAATGCGAACAGTAACGACTTAGATGATAATGATTATCATTCGTGACATTGTATGTCAATCGTACGGAATGCCTGACAAATGACTGTAAAAACAAAGGGATGTGTAGACGCTGTGATCGGCATGGCGTCCGGCACGGCTATCTGTAGCGTCGCCGTAATGATTGGCGCTCACGCCGCTGCGGCTGCGGACACACTTGAACACGACAAGAAAAAGAAGCGCCATCATTCAGCGGATATCGAGCAGGGCAAAGCTATTCCGGCGCATGAAGAAATAGACGTTGTTGGACAGTGGCAGCATCGTTCGCCAAAATTTACGGCGCCCTTGCTGGATACGCCAAAAAGCGTTTCGATTATCTCTCGTGAGTTACTCGACCAAACAGCATCCCATACGCTTGTAGACGCCTTGCGGAACGTGCCGGGCATCACGCTCGGGGCTGGTGAGGGAGGAAACCCGGTTGGTGATCGGCCCTTCCTGCGTGGTTTCGACGCCCAGTCCAGCACTTTCGTAGACGGATTACGCGACGTGGGCGCGCAGTCGCGCGAGACGTTCAATGTGGAAAGCGTAGAGGTCATCAAAGGCGATTCCGGCGCAATCAGCGGTCGCGCCGGGGCAGGTGGCTCCATCGTCATCGACAGCAAAATGCCCAAGCTCAAACAATCGATCGAAGCCAGTCTCGGTTTTGGAAACGCGGACTACAAACGCGGAACCTTCGACGGAAACTGGAGAGTTTCCGACACGGGCGCATTTCGCCTCAACCTCATGGGCGATGATGAGGGCAAGGCGGGCCGCGGCCCCTCCCACTACAGGCGTTACGGCGTGGCTCCCTCGCTCTCTTTCGGTCTTGGAACGCCGAACCGCATTACCCTCATGTATTATCACATGCAGAATGATGATCTTCCCGACGTAGGAATCCCCTACGACAATCCGACGTTCAACGCCCGAACGGACGGAACTGCGCGCGTCAGCGTCGCTGGCAGCGGCGCTCCGGTCAAGGTTCCGTTCAACACCTGGTATGGCCTTGAGAGCCGCGATTCCAATCAGGATGGAATCGATATGGGGACGCTGCGCCTTGAGCATGATTTCAGCAGTAACCTGCATATACGAAACACAACGCGCTATTCGGAAACGACGCAGAACGACGCCTGGACCATGCCGGACGACAGCCAGGGCAATATCTATTACGGATATGTCTATCGACGTTTGAACAGTCGCATATCGACATTTGACACCGCGACGAACCAGACTGATTTCTACGGCGTCTTTCATTTGCTGGGCTTCAGAAACCAGTTCTCGACGGGAACGGAATTCACGCGCGAGCAAGGCAAGAACGACACCTATACGGCCTATGTGAACGGCGTGAGCGTCACGTCGGGGACGAATTTTACGCATTGCGCGACTGCTCTGGCGTTTTCTACCCACACCTGCACGAGCCTGACCAATCCCAACGGGAATGATCTGTGGACCGGGCAATTGCGGCGCACGGGAAATCCAAACAGCACACGCATGGATACAAAAGCTGTTTACTTTACAGACACGATTACGTTCATGCCGCAACTTCTCGCCAATTTTGGCGTCCGACTGGATAACGTGCAGAGCACATACAGAGCATCGACCGGCGAGTACGGCCGTGGCGACAATCTGTTCACCTATCAGGGAGGGCTTGTCTATAAACCCGCCCGAAACGGCTCCATCTACGCCTCCTACGCAACGTCGGCGATCCCTCCGGGAAATTCCGTTGGGCAAGGTTCTGACGATATTTCTCTTGGGGCGGATCGTTCAGGAAACGTCGGCAACGTATTGAAGCCAGAAAAGGATCGTACGATCGAGGTTGGAACGAAATGGAACGTTCTTCACGATCGTCTGACGCTTACCGGTGCGTTGTTCCAGATCGATACAACGAATTTCAAAATAACTACAGCGACGGGCGGTATTTCGAACGGTGGTAGCAAGCGGACGCGCGGCGGCGAGGTTGGCGTGTCAGGAAACATCACTCGTGATTGGGCGATCACGGCGGGTTACAGCTATCTCGACGCGCGTCTGGTGCAGGCGGGCGGCAGCGGCAGTGCGGCAGGCGTTATGAACGGTCGTCGCGCGCCGAACGTGCCGGAGCACAGCCTGTCGATCTGGACGACCTATAATATAACACCGGCGTTTAAAGTTGGCGGCGGCGCCTACTACATGGGCAAGGTGTATGGAACAGATTCACCCACTGTCCCCAAATTCGTTCCCAGCTACTGGCGCTTCGACTTCATGGCCAGTTACCATTTCATGAAGCACTACGGCTTACAGCTTAATATTCAGAACATCGCCAACAAACGTTACTTCAATCAGGCGTATACGACGCATTACGCGATGCAGGCTGCTGGTCGCACTGCTTACGTCACCTTGAATGCCCACTTCTGAAGCCCAGGAAGTCCTGTTTGGCGACGTAGCCCGACAGGCCCGCTCCGGTGATCCGCAAGCGCAACTTGCATTGGGGCAAATGCTGCTCAACGGCGTGGGCGTTGCGCGCGACGAGAGCGCGGCGCTGCGCTGGTTTTTGGCCAGCGCGGCGCAAGGAACGCCGATGGCGTGCAACATGATCGGCAGGAGCTGTGAACTCGGCAAGGGTGTTGCGATCGACTTGCATACCGCAATGCTTTGGTATGAGCGCGCCGCCCGCGCAGGTTTGGACTGGGGGATGTATAATTTCGCCACGGGGCTGACTTTGGGGTGGGGCGGCGAGAAAGATCTTCCCGCCGCCCTCGCGTGGTACAGGCGTGCAGCTGCGCTGGGTCATTGTAAATCATTCAACATTATTGGCGGATTTTATGAAGATGGCTGGGCCGTCGCACGAGACCTGCGCCGCGCGCGCGCTTATTACGTACGCGCGGCGCGGTGCGGAGATTTTCGTGGCTGCTTCAACCTAGCCCGCTTTCTGCTTCAGGAAGGGCGCGACGCAGAGGCGGAGCGTTACGTAGCGATGGCGCGTCAGATGGGCACGAAAGAATTTCTCGAAAAAATGGATGCGTTTCTGGAGCGTCGCGTCAACGCGTAGCGAGTGGCGGGTGCGCCCGTTGACATCGGCGGACGGGTCGGCGTTTAGGGCGGCGGAGCCAGATACAGCCGGGATTGTCCATCTGGCGAAACATCGGCGGCGCGAAAGGTGTCGAGCACAGGCTGCAGGAGCCTCCGCTGACCCTGCTTTTCCGGCTCCGGGCGACCACGCCGCTGCGGCTGCTCGAACGTAGCCGGCAGCACGAACATGGCGAGCCGCCCACTCGCAAGCAACTGCCGGAACGCCGCATCCGAGCCGCCTCGCCGGACATATTCGGCGTAATTGAAGACGTCGATCTGATTGCTCTTTCCCGCCCAGTAGCAAAGCGCGTTCATATGGCAGGCCACGTCGCCGGGCTCATCATGAATCTTGGCGATGAACGTGTTCCATTCTGATGAAGATTGGCCAACGGAGGCGATAGCGGCGACGCCCCGCGGCAGAAGTACCGGCGCACCGATCAAAAACGGCGCAATCGCAAGAAGCAACAGGACGACGGCCCTGCGTTCTCTCCTGGCGTCGCCCGAAGGCGTTGCGGGAGGCGAGAGCGCTACGCCCGTCAGGATGGACAGGGCGACAAGCGCCTCGAACCATGCGTTCAGGGCGACGCCTTCGCCGCATCTCTGAAGTAGGGCTGACGCCACCGCGAAAATAGCTGCGCTGACCGCGAACGTTCGATGACGAAGCGGGGTCGCCCGCCGCGCCAGAGTCGTGGCGACAAGAGTGAGCGTCAGAATTTCGGATGTGCGCCGCATCCCGCGCAGGGCCAGTGACGGATCGACGACACGGGGATGTCGGAGCAGGGCGATCAGGAATTCCGGGCCATAAGCCGCTAAGCACACGCCGACGGCGAACAGAACGAATGCACTGGCGCTCGCTAGCCAGATAAACAGGCGTGTCTGCGCAGAGCGCCTGCCATCGGCTGTGCTCGATCCGAAGGCGTCGACGCCCAGTTGCATCGTTATGGCGAGGGGCCACGCGATAAGGTTGTGCTTCACCATCCCAGCCGTCACCATCAACGCCGCGGCTGCGATCAGCCGCCAGTTTCCGGCGCGGCCAAGGAAGATTGTGACCCCGCCGAGCATCAGCGCGATCCCCAGCCATTGCGGGTCGTTCATCGCGACGTAGTCGTGGCTGAAGGCTGACACGTAGAGCAGAGGCAGGAGGGCGGCGCACACAGCGCCGCGTGGCGTGGCGCCGCACCGACGGGCGATCACCGACGCCAGAAACGCCGATATAAACAGGGCGGCGAGGGCCACGATACGGCCCGCGACGATCATGTCGCCGTCGAGCCGCCCCAGTTCGCCGACGATCAGAAAAGAGAGAGGCGGGTAGTTGTTGAAGATCAGGCCGCCCGGAGCAGGGTAGAGCGGCCCGCCGCCAAGTCCGACGGCCCTGAGCGCCGCATAGGCGTTCCAACCCTCGTTGTAATTGATCGGAATATGCGTGGGCAGCGCAAGCACCGCTCCACCGATCATGACGATAATCGACAGTGCGGCGCCCAGCAGAAGCATGACGAACAGCGACCCGGAAAGGGATCGCGGTGGGGCTTCTGGCATGGGCTCGGCGTGCTCCGGTCAGCGGCTGGGCGGCGCCTGAGCGCCGGGATGGGCTCTTATGAACCCAGGGTCCGGGGGGAGCAATGTCGCGGCCCGTCTGCGTCGGGTTCAGAACGCATAAGCCAAACCGGTGCGAAGCTGGACGCCATTGCTCCAACTGCTCGGTTCATAGATGCAGCAGAGCGCATGCCGGTACAGGAGGTTCTGGCTTCTGCCAAAGGAGCGGTAACGGTATTCCGCCTCGATTGTCCAATGTAGCGCCGCCATCAGGCGATAATCGAAGCCGAGAGATGCTTCCCATTCGGGCCGGGGGCGCAGACGGAACGTGCCGTCCTGCCCGACGGCGTTCATGCGGGTTCCCACAAGTTCAGCCCAGCCGAGACGCCCCCGCACAACGAAAGCGTCGGTCAGCGCGTAATCGAGACGCACTGTGATCCCGGCCAGGAACCCTCCATAGGTTTCTGTCGATCCAGAGACCATATCGGAGCCGCCGACAGCGCGCCGCCAGGACCAGTAGCCGCCCTGCATCGCTGGCGTGATCATGAATCGATCCGTGACCATGATGCCCTTGCCGATCTCAAGCCTGGTGTCGGTGGTCAGGGAGCCGCTTGTGGAGTTGAAGGGGCTTATGGCGCCGGTTGCGAAAGATTGTGCTGAACCACGATACTTCACCGACCCGTCGCCGAACGCGAAATGTAGCGCGAGGAAGATGTGTTCGACTTCATACGTGTCGAACATCGCCGCCGCGTCCGCCTGAAAACCGGGAACCCACCCGTTTTCACGGTTGTACCCGGTGAACGGGCCTTGGTACAACCCCTTCTCCTTGTAGTTGTTCCACGCGCCCGTCATCGACAGGCCGATCTCCCGGTTCACCTGCACGACAGCTGGAATCCACGATCCATAGGCGCGTCGATGGACGGGCATGGGGCGATACGGCGTGATGTCGGGGCCGACGGCGACGTCGACCAGAGGCCGCACGTAGCCGGGGTTCTCTCCCATGGTCATCAGCATCCGGGCCATGTCGCGGTGGCGGAGTTCGTCTTCGCGCCGCTCGTCCAGAAACTGCGTCGTGTGGCTGGGAGCGAACTGGGCGAACGCAGCCTTGACCGGGGCCAAAGAACAGGCGGCGACGCCAAAACACAGAGCAATCTTGCGCACGCGCGCCTCGTTCTCATCATGGACCGAGCCGGATCGAATCTCCGGCGAGCGTTATGATGTAGTCGCGTGCGGTTAAGCTAATCTTGACGCGGGCTTATTCCGCCCGCCACCCGTCGAGCTTCAGCGTCTCTCCTGCGAGATAGAGGCTGCCGCATATCAGCACGCGCGCAGGCGGCTCCTTCGCCAGAGCGGCCAGCGCGGCGGAGATGGTCGGGCCGACGCGTGCGACGCCACCGCTGGCGGCGACGATATCTTCGACGGGCAGCGCCAGATGCTGTCCGGGCTCCGCGACCGCCCACAGCGTCGTCGCATGGCGGGCGACAGGCGCGAGGAAGCCCCGCGCGTCCTTGGTCTGCTTCATGCCGACAAGCACATGCAGCGGCCGATCGCTCCAGCGCTCGAGAAACGGAGCGAGAGCCTCGCCTGCGCCGGGATTGTGCCCGCCGTCGAGCCACAGTTCCCAGCCATCGGGCATGGACCTGGCCAGCGCGCCGTCGAGCCGCTGCATTCGTGCGGGCCAGCGAGCCCGCCCGACGCCCTCCCATGCCTGATCCGGAAGGCTCAGGCCGCTCGCGCGCAACGTCGCGACGGCGAGTCCGGCGTTGTCGGCCTGATGTTCGCCCGCCAGCGCAGGGGCGGGCAGGTCGAGCGCGCCCCTGTCGTCGCGATAGCGCAGCGCGCCCGAGGTTCCGGCAGCCTCCAGTAGCCATTCATGTCCCTGCCGCAAAAGCGGTGCGCCCCGCGCCGCCGCTTCATGTTCCAGCACGGCCATGACCTCGTCGCCATGACGCCCGGTGACGCAGGGAACGCCGGGCTTGATGATCCCGGCTTTTTCTCCTGCAATCGCGGTCAGCGTCGACCCGAGAAACGCCTCGTGGTCCATGGAAATGGACGTGATCGCGCATGCCGCCGGGCGCGTCAGCACGTTGGTCGCGTCGAAACGACCGCCGAGTCCGACCTCGATCACAGCAAGTTCGGCCGGATGGCGCGAAAACAGGAGAAAACCTGCAGCGGTCAGGACTTCGAACACCGTGATTGGGGCGCCGTCGTTGACCCGCTCGATCTCTTCCAGGACGGCGGTCAGTTCCTCTTCGCTCACCAGCTTTCCGGCGATGCGGAACCGTTCCGTCACGTCGATCAGATGCGGCGAGGTCATCACATGCACGCGCCATTCCGCCGCCTCGCCAATGGCGCGGAGATTGGCGCAGGTGCTGCCCTTGCCGTTGGTTCCTGCGACGTGGATCACTGGCGGAAGCCGTCGCTCCGGGTTGCCCAGACGTGTCAGCAGCGCCTCGAGACGACCGAGGGACAGGTCGATCAGCGCCGGGTACAGCCGGTTCAGCCGCTCGAGCACGACGCCGGTGCGTCCTGTGAACTCTGCGCCGAGTCCGCCGCCGGCGGGCTTTGTCGGAAGAGAAGCGGCTTGAGAGGGAGGCTGGGTCATCGGTCTTGTCCGCTTCCGGGTCCGTTCGTCGCCGCCGACTGCGGACGCGTCCAGTGATTGTCCATAGAGCGGCGAAAAATAGCCGGCGCGTCGTCTGGACCGTGCCACGTCCCCTACAGGCGGCGTGACGGCGTTCGCCCCCACTTTGCGTCTGTAGGACGAGCGCTCAGGCCGCCGTGCGCGCGGCTCCGCTTTCGGGCTGGGACGTCGCTCCGCCGGACGGCGCTCCTTCGGGGGCGGGCGACGCTTGTTCCGGCGTCTCGTTCGTCAGCAGACCGATCACCCGGCCCAGCGTAGCGCGCAGGTCGCGGCGTTCCACCACCATGTCCAGCATGCCATGCTCAAGCAGGTATTCGGAGCGCTGGAAGCCTTCCGGCAGCTTCTCGCGCACCGTGTCCTCGATCACGCGGGGGCCGGCGAAACCGATCAGCGCCTTGGGTTCAGCGATCTGCACGTCGCCCAGCATCGCAAAGGACGCGGTGACGCCGCCCGTGGTCGGGTCGGTGAGGACGACGATGTAGGGCAGGCCTGCATCCTTGAGCATCTGCACGGCTACGGTCGTGCGCGGCATCTGCATCAGGCTGATCAGACCCTCCTGCATGCGCGCGCCGCCGGACGCGGTGAACACGACCAGCGCTGAGCGCTGCAATACTGCGAGGCGCGCGGCGGCGAGGAACGCCTCGCCCAGCGCCGAGCCCATGGTGCCCGCCATGAATTCATAAGCCTGCACGGCGACCACGGCCGGATGTCCGGTGATCTTGCCGTGGGCCACCACCAGCGATTCATTGATGTGGGACTTCGCGCGCGCGTCCTTCAGACGGTCGGAGTAGCGCTTCTGGTCGCGGAAGCCGAGCGGGTCGTTCGGAACCTTCGGCAGTTCGATCAGCGTGTAGCTGTCCTTGTCGAACGTCCATTCCAGACGGTCCGCCGCCACAACCTTCATGTGGTGGCCGCAATGCGGGCAGACGTTCAGCGTACGCCGAAGTTCCTTGTTGAGCACCATCTGATGGCAGGAAGAGCAGTTGGTCCACAGATTATCGGGGACCTCGCGGTTGAGGAGCCCCCTGATCCGGGGGCGGACATAGGTGGTCAGCCAGCTCATGCCTGAACTCCATCTGCGGCCTCGTCGCCATAGCGGCGGCCGCGGCCTCAGCTTGTTAAATGTTTGGACGCTGTGTCCGGACGGCGTGAAGACCAAGCGACCGGGCGGCGCCCTGCGGGTGCGGCGCGGCCGCTCGTCGGCCACGCTCATCTGCGCGGGGGCAATTGCATAGCGTCGCTGTGGCGCGCTGCCAAGTAAGCGGTCGCCTGAAAAGGTTGGGCGGCGCCGATCCGACCTTTGCTCAGCGTGCGGCGCAGTCCCGTGTGGCCTTCGCCGTCACGAAAATGTTCGAAACACACGAAAGGAGGTGCATGCTTCCGCGCTGCCTCGCAGCGCGTCGGGCTCAGGGAGGCGACGTTTTGTCGGGCCGCACGGTCACGATATAATGGACGACACACTCAATCCCGCCGACCTCAACGTGCGGCGGGAGGCCAACTCCAGTGCGAGGCGCCCAATGCGGGACTTCCGATCCCTATATCGTCATGGCTTCGCCCGCGTCGCCGCCTGCACCCTGCCGGTGACGCTCGCTGATCCGCGCGCCAACGTCGCGCGCGTCATCGAAGCTGCGACGGAATGCGGAGACGCAGGCGCCGTTCTTGCGGTCTTCCCCGAGCTTGGCCTTTCTGGCTACGCGATCGACGACCTGCGGCAGCAGGACGTGTTGCTCGACGCGGTGGAGGAAGCGATCGCCAGCCTCGCCGCCGCGAGCGAAACATTGCTTCCGCTGCTGCTGGTCGGCGCCCCGCTGCGTCATCGGGACGCGCTGTATAACTGCGCCGTCGCGATCCATCGCGGTGAAATTCTCGGCGTCGTGCCGAAGTCCTTTCTGCCTAACTATCGCGAGTTCTACGAGGCGCGGCAATTCACGCCCGGGGCCGGGTTGCGCGGGGAGAGCATTCGCGTCGCTGGCGCGGAGGCGCCGTTCGGCTGCGACCTGCTGTTCGAGGCGAGCGACATCGCCGGTTTTCGCGTCGGCGTCGAAATTTGTGAAGACCTGTGGGTCGCGTTGCCCCCGAGCACGCACGCGGCGCTTGCCGGAGCTACGGTGCTGGCGAACCTATCCGCCAGCGATATCACCGTGGGCAAGGCGGACGAGCGTGACATGCTGTGCCTGTCGCAATCGGCGCGCTGTCACGCCGCCTATCTTTATGCGGCGGCGGGCGAGGGTGAATCGACAACCGACGTCGCGTGGGACGGGCAGGTCTCGATTTTCGAGAATGGGCGCAAATTGGCGGAAAGTGATCGCTTTCCGGCGGGCGCCCGGCTTGTCATGGCCGATATCGACCTCGACCTGCTACGGCAGGAACGCGCGCGCATGACGTCCTTCGCCCACAGCGCATCTGCTACGGGCGACGCAGGGTGGCGGCGGATCGTGCGCCGCTTTTCTCCTCCGTCGGGTGATCTGGGCTTGCGCCGCGTCGTGCCGCGCTTTCCCTTCGTGCCGGACGATCCGGCGCGATTGGCGCAGGACTGTTACGAGGCCTGCACCATACAGGTCGCGGCGCTCCGTCGCAGGATGGAGGCCAGCGGCGCAAAGACGATGGTCATCGGTGTGTCCGGCGGCCTCGATTCGACACAGGCGCTTCTGATCGCAGCCCGGGCCGCCGACGAACTGGGCGTCGGGCGGAAGTCGGTGCTGGCGTTCACGATGCCGGGGTTTGGCACTGGCGACGAGACGCGCGCCAATGCGCACGCCCTGATGAATGCGCTGGGCGTCACTGCGGAGGAACTGGAGATCCGATCTTCCGCGTTGCTGATGCTGGAGCAGATTGGCCACCCCTACGCAGACGGCGAACCGCTCTACGACATCACCTTCGAGAACGTTCAGGCCGGGCTGCGGACAGACTATCTTTTCCGGCTGGCGAACCGACACAACGGCATAGTGATCGGCACCGGGGATCTGTCCGAACTCGCGCTCGGCTGGTGCACCTACGGCGTCGGCGATCAAATGTCGCACTACAACGTCAATGGCGGCCTGCCGAAAACACTGATCCAGCACCTGATCCGCTGGTTCATCTCTTCCGGGCAGTTTAATGTGGAAGCGGCGGAGATTCTGCGCGCAATTCTCTCGACAGAAATTTCACCGGAATTGATCCCCGCAGGTGAAAATGGCGCGCAGAGCACTGAGGCGACCATTGGGCCATATGCGCTGCATGACTTCACGTTATTTCACGTCCTGCGTTACGGTTTTCGGCCATCGAAGATTGCGTTTCTGGCGGAGGCCGCGTGGCGCGACGCGTCGCGCGGGGCATGGCCGCCGGGATACCCCGAGGCTGATCGGCGCGAGTATGATCTGCCCGTTATCCGTCGCTGGCTTGGTGTCTTCCTGAGGCGGTTTTTCGCCACCAGCCAGTTCAAGCGCTCGGCCATGCCGAATGGCCCGAAGATTGTCGCAGGCGGAGCGCTGTCGCCGCGTGGAGACTGGCGCGCGCCGTCGGACGGGAACGCGCGGGCGTGGCTGGAAGAACTGGAGCGTGGCGTGCCGGAATGAAGCGCGCATAATAAGTTACAGGATTCGAAGAATACAAATTTGATATCTTATATTATTTGAAAAAACTTTGGACGCCTGGCGGCGCCAGGACTCTTTTTGCTGTGTTTTGAAATGTGGCGCAGTCTTGGGGGGCTTGATGCGTCGTCTTGTTTTTCTGGTCGCCATTTTTGTTCTGCACCTGTCGTCCGTCGCGCACGCGCAGCTTCCGACCAGTGTGTCCGTTACTTCGGGTTCTGGCGTTTCCGCGAAAACATTGTCGCGTATTGATAACAGCGGCGGGACGATGCTGGTCTTCAAAGTTGGCGACGAAAGCGAGGCGTTGACGGTTCAGGGCGAGGCGTTTGACGCGCTGCTTGGAAAGATGATCGCGCAACGGGCTTTACCGGACAGTTTTTCCGTAAGACTGGCGGGTTCCCGGACGGCTTTGATCCGCCAGTTGCAGGACGAATTGCAGCGCCCGGACGCCAACTGGAATGTCGATACAGGGCAGCCCAGGCACGGCGCGTTGCCGGACGTTTTGATGGGAGAGTTGAACTCTGTCCTGAAAAAATCGCCCGTAGCGAGCGCATTTGCGCATCATGGATATGTTCTGACTGTCGAAGGTCTCGAGCATATAGAGGAAGATCCCGGAAGCTTCCCCAGGCCACACGTTCGTGTGCCAACGGATATTCTTGTGATGGAAATCACTGCAGGCAAGGAGGCGGGTAAATGACGCGCCGTGCGCTTCCTTCTTTTGACAGGCTGGTCGCCAATTACCCGTATCGGTAAACAGTGCTCGCGTTGAAGCGTATGATCGGCGGGGCCGCCGATGACACGACTGCCCCGTCGAGCGATCAGTGGCTTGGAGGTGCGTCTGGCGACACCTGCATCCTACGTATGAGCCATGCTTTCAAATACAGCGGGGCTCACATTCCGCAACCCGCCCAACACATGGTGACGGTCCGTGGCGCAGATCGTCTACGATACGGATTTCGGGCGAGGGAGTTCGACGCCCGGGTGCGATCCTCTGATGGGCCGCCGGATATTGAGGTGAAAGGCAAGTCGGTTTCTCGCGAGAAATTTCGGGGGAAAGTGGGTTTCATCAGTTTTGATATTACGTTTGGCCTCACCCCTGACGGCCGGACGCGCGCTACGGGTCATATCGACCCGTGGGATGGGGTGACCTTTTTTGATGAGATAAACGGCATCAGTCGCCCTGATCGGAATTTTTTCAATGTCGCCGACGGGATGGCGCTACGGCTCGCGCCAGGGAAAGCCAATATGCCACGGTTCTGATGAGCCGGTAGAGGTCGATAGTTTGCCGTTTTTTGCGTCGCGTTTTTTCGATTTTCAGCGGGTGTCGAGCCAATATCGTTTGACAAAGTCGTTGTTCTTGATGGGTGTTTTTATTTCTTCGGGGTCGGTTTTTTTTGCGCTCACGAAGCCTGCAGTAGTAATCAAATTCACCCTAATCCATGTGTCTGAGCGTATGTTTGGAAATTCACGCTGGGGGACGAGTGTGCCCGGTTCGGGCTGCTTCCGACGTGTATTTCCGGGTGTCGGCGCGCGCCGCCTTGACGACCGTGAGCGCCGAGGGCGCGCGTTGGGTCGCTGCCAGCGTGAATTTCCAAACAGGCTCGAAGGGCGGCGTGACGCGTCCGCGAGACGTAAATAAACTCAAGCCCGGACCGTTTCTTAGGGTTTTGTTTTCTATTTTGTCCACATTTTGGGGCGTTGGATCAAATCCTCAAAGTGAATGGGTCTATGTCTGGGGCTGCTCATCCTGAACACTCATCGGCCGCCGATGATACGGTCGCGACGGACGATAACACGGCGTTTGGCGTAACTTCAGCGTCGATCAGGCCCTATCCAGATCCGGCATCCCGGCCGACGCAGGAAGGACCATCCGGCGTTCGGTTCGATTTCAACGTCGGCTGTCGTGTAGCCGTGCCTCATCCTGAAAGCGGAGACTGGCGTGTTCAACTGCGGGATCTGAATACGGGCAACATTCTTTTCGATCAGACGGGTATTAAGGGCGCTACGATCCATTCCAGTAAGCGCTGGTTCGTGCGCTTTGGCGTGACTGTGTGGAAAAGCGGGCGTGAGGGAGGTCCGGGAGAGGAAGTTTTTCGTCACGAATACGATGCGCGGGGAAAGAGCGTTCTGGTCCAGTTTCCAATCGGAACGCTTGGCGACACGCTTGCCTGGATGCCTTACGCGGCGCGCTTCGCCGAGGCGCACGGCGCGAAGGTCACGTGTGGATTGTCCTCTTTGATCGCACCGCTTTTTCGTGACGCATATCCTGATATCGACTTTGTTACGCATGAAGAAATCGTCGAAAAAAATCTCGCCGAGACGTTCTATGCAACCTATAGTCTGGGGTTGTTTTTTGACGATGCGGACTGCAACCACCAGCCCACAGATTTCAGGTTTGTCGGCTTGCATCGAACCGCAGGTTATATTCTCGGCGTTCCTCCGGGAGAACACCCGGCGCGGATAGTGTTTCCAGACGAAGGGCGTCCGATTGAAGAGCCTTATGTGTGTATAGCCGTGCAGGCGTCTTCTCAGTGTAAATACTGGAACAACCCGAGTGGCTGGCTGGACGTCGTCACCCATCTCAAGGCGCACGGATATCGCGTCGTTTGTATAGACCAGAAAAAAGTGCATGGAACCGGCATCGTCTGGAATCACATTCCATTTGGGGCGGAAGACCAGACCGGCGACCGGCCTTTGGCAGAGCGCGCCCGGTGGCTGAAACATGCTGATTTTTTTATAGGCAACAGTTCAGGGCTGGCGTGGCTCGCCTGGTCGGCAGGCTGCCCTGTCGTTCTGATTTCCGGCTTCACGCATCCGACCAATGAATTCCACACGCCCTATCGCATCATCAACTGGCATACGTGCAATTCCTGCTGGAACGACCCGCGGGAACGGTTCGATCACAAGGACTTCCTTTGGTGTCCAAAACACAAGGACACGTCGCGGCAGTTTGAGTGCACACGATTGATCACCAGCGAGATGGTGATTGGGCAGGTGGACGAAGCCATACGCGACGTGCGCGGAGATTCGCCCTGATCAAAAAAACCGTCAGGGGACGGTCGATCAGTTATGCAGTTGTTTTTCGTATCTAGCCCGCCAAGATCCGCTATGTTCGGGGCCCTCGCCCTAGCCGTGTTCAGGCGACACACACACTCTCTCTCTGTAGAGTGATCTGTCATTCAGATTTTTTGCGGAAAGTTTTAAAGGAAGATCTGGAGCTGCTTGCGGCAGGACTACTTTCCAATCAGTTTCCGCATCGAGGGAATGGTCGTGGCGCCTGCGTCGCTTGCCCTGCTGCTTGCCTGAGAGTCGATCGTCATGTCGCCGGTTGAAAGGTCTGCTGACACGACGACGGGTTCACGAACGTCAGCATTTGGAGAAGATGCTGAATAGATTGCTCCGAGCTTCAGCGTCGAGCCGCCGTTGCCGCCGACTACGCCTATAGCTTCCAGCTTTTGGCAGGTTTCGGCTTCGAAATCGCCCGCCCCGATCGTTTCCAGCCGACCGACATGGCCATTTTGGGGATCGAGCCATGTGAGTAGGCATGGGCCTCGATCATCACCCTTCCAGTTCTGCGTTTCGGAGTAAAGATATCCGACCGTCTGTCCCGCCGCGTTAATGGCGTAGAATTGGGCGTCTTTGCTTGGTTTGAACGATGACCTGTCAGCTGCGGGTAGAACCCCGGAATAGGCCTTTGCGTCGCTTGCTGTCATCGTGGCGATTGGCGCTGCGTGTAGCGGGGTGCGCGACAGCAGAAGACATATGCTCGCAGTCGCGGACGTGCGCAGGAAACTGTTCCGAAAAGAGTGCATGATCAGGCCCTCAAGGCGATAAGGTAGTTTTTCTCGAGCTTCGCGTCATACCGGTTTTCGGCATATTTGGGGCCATTGTAGCGGCGCGCAAAAGTCGTCCAGTGTTTATTGACAATAGATGTTTGCAATACTGCGTCTTCGCGGATGAAGCAGACAAAGGCGTCAGCCTGTTTGTTGATGTCTGCCATGTTTGTTACGAACTGTTCAACCGAGGAGCACCCGGCCGCCCGAAAATTTGCTCCCATGATCTGAAAGGCGCCCCACGATGCGGATTGCAACGCCGCATCGCGGTCCAACTTCAGGGCTTTTTCGAGACGGCCGTATTGCGCGCTGAACTTCCCGTAACCGCCTGCTGTTTTGTTCGAGATATCCGGTGCGACGGCGTCAAAGCGGCCATGCGTGAGTTTGTGGAAGTAGTGACGTTCAAACAGGATCGTCGGGCGGCCCTGAGCATCGAATGGCTGGCGGGATGTCTCGGTCATAACCACAGCCTTGATGGCGGCTACTTCGCAGCCGATATTTTGCGCCATCTGGGTATATTTCTCTGGACTGATCGTAGCGCCCGATGTCGCTTTGGGGAGGGCGTAGTCAGCGTCGTCGCTATTTGTCGGAGTGTAGGGAGGGGACGCAACCGGGATGCGGCGTGGCCGAAGAAAGGCGCCGCCCACTTTGTTCAATGCGTTGATGGTAGGTCCATTGGCGGCGATCAGGCCGTCTGGATGAGCAAGGTGGGCGTGAGTCGACTGGAACTCCCTGATCGCGGAGCAGGTCAACGCGCCGCAAAATCCATCCGTAGCAAGCCTGTTGCGGTTCGAGGGAATATAATTGAGCAATATTTGCACAGCTCTGACATCGTTGCGTAAATTCACGCCATGTTCGCCAACTGATGCAGATAGTCTCAATGTCCTGCTCCCGAAATATATCGCACGCACGATAGCATCCGGTACAATGCCGCGGGAGTGATCAGGAAAAATTTTTAGACGAAAATTTGCTGACGAAGCCGTCTGACTAGTCTTTAAGCGGGGCTGTCGCTCTTCGGCGTGTTCCCCGGGGCCGCCATGTCCCCCCTCTCATCCCCCGTCGCATTTCGTCGCGTTGCGCTGTATGACGGCATCCGCTTTGCCGTCCGTCTGGCGGCGAGAGCGCAGGGAGGGAGCCCTTACGCATGTCCGATTGTCTGTTCCACCGCTACCGCGCGCATGTCCTCGACGTGCTGCGACGCGTCGCGCCCGAGGTGGGCGATGACGTCCTCGCCCGCGTGGAACTGACGCCGACGCGCGATCCCGCTCATGGGGACATGGCGACCAACGCGGCGCTTCTGGCTTCGAAGGCCGCCCGACGCAAGCCTGCGGACATCGCGAAGGATCTGGCGGCGGCGCTGGCAGAAATCGACGGCGTGGCGCGAGCGGAGGCCGCCGGGCCGGGCTTTGTGAACCTGACGCTGGACCATGCCGTGCTGCAGAGCGTCGTGCCGTCCGTGCTGCGCGCGGGCGAAGGTTTCGGCGATTCACGCGTTGGCGGTGGAGAGCGGGTGAACGTCGAGTACGTTTCGTGCAACCCGACGGGGCCGATTCATGTTGGTCATTGCCGTGGCGCCGTGGTCGGCGACGCGTTGGCGAACCTGCTGCGCAAGGCTGGCTACGCCGTCACCAAGGAATTTTACATTAACGACGCCGGCGCGCAGGTCGCCGCGTTGGCCTGGGCTGCTTACTGGCGGTATCTGGAGGTCATCGGGACAACGATGACTGAAGAGGAATATGACGCCGTAGTCCCCGGCGGCCTGCAATATCGCGGCGATTACCTGATCCCCATTGGCCAGGCTCTGGCGGAGGCGCACGGGACCAGCCTTGCGGAAGACGGCGCGCGTCCTGCCGCGCCGGAGCGCTGGTTCGATCTGGTGAAGGCCTTCGCCATCGCCCAGATGATGGCCGGAATTCGCGAAGATCTTGAGCTTCTTGGCGTGCGCCATGACGTCTTCACGTCCGAAGCCAAGGTGCTGGCGGATGGCGTGACTGATCGCGCGATAGGCGTTCTGGAAACGAAGGGTCTGCTCTACGAAGGCGTGCTGGAGCCGCCGAAGGGCAAGCTGCCGGACGATTGGGAGGCGCGGCCGCAGACGCTTTTCCGTTCAACGGATTATGGCGACGACGTGGATCGTCCGCTTCGCAAGTCGGACGGATCGAACACCTATTTCGCCAATGATATCGGCTACCATCTCGACAAGGTGGAACGCGGCGACGCGACGCTGATCGACGTGCTCGGCGCGGATCACGGCGGCTATGTCAGCCGCATGAAGGCCGCCGTCAGCGCGTTGACCGACCGGCGCGTGGCGCTTGACGTGCTGCTTTGCCAGATCGTGCACATCGTGCGCGACGGGCAGCCGGTGAAGATGTCCAAGCGCGCAGGAACCTTCGTGACGCTGCGCGATCTGCTGGACGAAGTTGGACGCGACGCGGTGCGCTTCACCATGCTGACGCGCAAGAGCGACGCACAGATGGAGTTCGATCTGGACGCAGTCGTCGCGCAGACGCGCGACAATCCGGTGTTCTACGTTCAATATGCGCACGCCCGCTGCCGCTCTGTCCTGCGTGCTGCGGAAGAAATGCTGGGGGCGGAGGCGGTGACGCCTGTGGCGCTTGAGGCCGCTGATCTCGCCAGTCTGACGGCGGACGCCGAGGTCGCCCTGATCCGTCGCATCGCAAGCTGGCCGCGTACGGTAGAGGGCGCTGCGCAGGCGCACGAACCGCACCGTATAGCGTTCTATCTTGGCGACCTTGCCGCCGACTTCCACACGTTGTGGAATCGTGGGCGCGACGACGCCGCGCTACGCTTCCTGCAGGCGGACGAGCCGGAGGCGACGCGCGCGCGCCTGGCTCTGGTCGCGGCGACGGCGATGGCGATTCGCTCGGGGCTGGCGGTTCTGGGCGTCGAACCGGTGGAGGAGATGCGATGACAGACCGCGACGACACGCCGCCAGATCCGCACGAAGATCGGCTGAACCGTGCGCGCGAGCGTATGGCGACCGATTACGAGGACGCACCGCCTCCGCGCCGGTCTGGCGGCAAGCTGGCGCTGGGCGCGCTGCTGGCGGGCGACGCGAACACACGTCGCCTGACCTACGGCGTCGCCGGGTTGGGCGGGCTGCTGGTGCTTGGCATCGGCGGTTGGTCCCTGCTGGGTCATCATCAGGGAGGCATTCCTGTTCTTGGCCCGCCGCCGGGACCGGTGCGTGAAAAGCCAGCTGATCCGGGCGGCATGCAACTCGATGGCGTGATGGCGCCTGCCGAAACGCCAGAGGGCGCCACCCACCTGGCGCCGGGGCCGGAGCAGCCGGACCCGGCGGCGCTGGCCGCACGTTATGGAGGGAAGGCCGCGGCTTCTGAAGAGCCGCCCGCCGCCGCTCCTGCGCCAGCGTCCGCTCCGGACGCTGCTTCGGCTCCGGCGAAGGACACCCCGTCGCAGGCCGCGCCAAAGGCGACCGACGCATCGCCGTCGCCTACGCCTGCTGCGCCTCCTTCGACCGTAACCGCCAAGCCGTTGCCGGATACGGCGACGACACAAACGAGCCACGCCGATCAAGCTGACGCACCGCCGGTCCAGTCGAAAGCGCCGCCCGAGGAAACCGCCAAACCGGTTGCAAGCGGACCGTACGGCGTGCAACTGGCCGCGCTCGACTCCGAAGCGAACGCCCGCAAGGAGTGGGATCGCGCAAGAGCGACCGCGCCCGACCTGTTCGCCGGTCATACGCCCGAGATCGAGAAGGTGACCAACAAGACCGCGATCTTTTTCCGCTTGCGGATGCGTGGCTTCGACAGCATGGCCGCAGCTCAGTCCTTCTGCGAGAAGCTGCGCGGACACGGGCATGCCTGCAATCCGATCCGCCCCTGAGGACACAGCCTCGGACGGGGTTGGGGCAGATGACGATGCGCGCAGCAGGGGCGCTGGGGTCGTGACCGGTTCCGCCGGGGCGCAAGCGGCTGAGGCGGCCGGGGAGGATGCTGACGGGCTCCCGCGTTCTCCGGTGTTGCGGCTGGAGGGGTTCGAGGGACCGCTGGACCTGCTGCTCGATCTGGCGCGGGCGCAGAAGGTGGACCTCGCCCGTATTTCGATCCTGCAACTGGTTGAGCAGTATCTGGCGGTCGTCGAATCCGCACGATCAATTCGTCTCGAACTGGCGGCTGATTGGCTGGTGATGGCGGCCTGGCTGGCGTGGCTCAAGTCGCGTCTGCTGCTGCCGCCAGAGGATGGCCCCGACGAGGAGGCGGAGGACGCGGCAGAACTGCTGGCGGCGCGGCTGGAGGAACTGGCCCGTATCGGCGCCGCCGCAAGCTGGCTGGCGGAGCGGCCTCAACTCGGTCGCGACGTGTTCGCACGCGGGGAAGCCGAGTCCCTGATCGAGATTGATCGGTCCGGGCTCGTCCTCGACGTGCCGCAACTGATGCGGGCTTACCTCGCAGCGATCCGCCGCTCGTCCCGCACGCGGGTCTATACGCCGCGCGCGATCCGCTTCTGGACGGTGCAGGATGCGCTTTCCAGACTGAAGCGCCTGCTGGGCGACACGCCGCCGGGCTGGAGTTCGCTTGACGCCTATCTTCCCGACCTGCCCACCTCGGGCGATGAAATCGAGAGCATGAGAATACGACGCGCGGCCATGGCCGGAACCCTGATCGCCGGGCTTGAACTGGCCAAGAGCGGGACGCTGGAACTGCGTCAGGACGAGGCGTTCGGACGAATCATGTTGCGTCCGCAGGAGGGTGGAGCGTGAGCGGGGCCGATGAAACTATGGGCGCCGACGACGCGCGCTGCGATGACGCTGCGCAAAAAGCCGCGATGACGCTGTCCGGCGCGGGCGAGACGGGCGCTGCGAAGGCGGCAGGGTCCGCCACAGACGTATCAGTGGGCGCTGAGTTCGAATCTGACATGCGGCAATCTTACGCCTCCGCGACACAGGAGTTCGAAGCAGGCGCTTCGGAGGCTGATGCTCCCGAAGCTGATGACGCTGGAGCCGGCGCACTGGCGGAGGTAGGCGCCGACGTCGCTATTTCTGCGGCTGAAATACGTGACGCCGAGAGCGCGCAAACAGACGGTTTCGTGTCTGACGCTGACAGGCGCGAAACCGCCGAAGACCCGTCGGTGGTTGTTCCTGCGGCGAATGTTGCGCCACTGGCTGAGGCGAATGGCGCCGAAGGTCAGACCGTCGACTCGCAGCCCGCAGAACCTCCCCCGCCGCCCGGCGAGCAGGTGATCCGTGCCGTAGAGGCTCTGATCTTCGCCAGCACGGAGCCGGTCAGCGCCCGGACGATTCTCGGTCTTCTGGAAAGCCGCGCCCTGATTCCGGAAGCGGTGCAGGATGTCGGAGCCTATGTGCGTGAGACCCTCGTCGCGCTTGTGGCGCGCTATGACGGGCGAGGGGTCGCTCCGGTTGAAGTCGCAGGCGGCTGGCAGTTCCGCACGGCGGCGGATCTGGCCCCGATGCTCACCAAGGTTCTCGCCAAGCCGCGTCGATTGCAACGCGGCACGATGGAGACACTGGCGATCATCGCCTATCACCAGCCCTGCACCCGGGCGGAAATCGAGGAAATTCGCGGCGTCAGTCTGGGACAGACCGTGCTCGACACATTGATCGAGGAATCCCTGATTGCGCCGCGCGGGCGAAAGGAAGTGCCGGGACGTCCGGTGTTGTGGGGCACGACGGCGGATTTTCTGCGGCATTTCGGGCTGACCAGCCTGACAGCCCTGCCGCGTCGTGAGGAGCTTCTTGGCGACATGCCGACCTCGCCACGTCTGCCCGTCACACATAATGCACAGCAGAACTCCGCCGATCTGCTGACGCACGGGACGGAAAGCTCCGAAGAGTCGTCTTCTCCGGAGGATGAGAAGGACATGGGTGGGCGCTCCGTGCCCGATGACGATACGCGCGAGCCATCAGGGGGAGACGCAGGCGCATCGGAGGCTCTGTCTGACGACGAGGACTGATGCTTCATCCGCCGCCGGTGGTTTCCACATCGCTGCGGTCAGGGTAAGCGTGATCCGAATTCCAGCTCTCCCGCTCGGGTGGGCTGGTCGGCAGCAGGTCGCGCAATGACCGGCTGTCGTCTTCATGCTATGCGCGAGACCCCTCGCGCGCTGGTAGATCATGCCGCCGCATCGCGGGCGGCTGTTCGCGTGGGCGGTGACGATGTTTGATTTCGCATGGTCGGAATTCGCCCTGATCGGGATGGTCGCCTTGCTGGTGATCGGCCCGAAGGATATGCCGACCGCCATTCGCGCCGTCGCACGTATGGTGCGAAAGGCGCGAGGTCTCGCCACCGAGTTCCAGAGCCATGTTGATGAAATGGTGCGAGAGGCAGACCTCGGCGAAGTGCGGGATCATGTCCGTGACCTGCGCAATTTCGACGTGCGCGGGCGGGTCATGCGTGCGGTCGATGGCGACGGCAAGATTCGCCGCGCGTTTGACGATCCGCTCGCTCGCTCAAGCTTGCTGACGGGGCCGGAGAGCAGCCGCTCCGCATTGTCTTCCGACACACCGTCGTTGGCGGTGGCGTCCTCTGGCGGAATCGCGCCACCGTTGCTGCCGCCAGCGATGGAGATCGGCGCCCCGGTGGCGCCGCCCGAACTTGAGCTGACTGCGGTTCAGGACGAGCGCCCGAAACCGCCGCCAGCCGTGTTGCCGCCCTCCATCGCGCGCCGCGTGACGGCTGAACACCGCCGTCTTGCCGCGCCGTCGATCCTGCCGCCGGTCCGCGTCCTGCACGGAACGCATCGGGTGGCTCCGTTCGCGGCGTTGGTCACACAGAATGAGAAGAGCGCCGACCATACGGCCATTCGGGAGGATGGGCTCTGAAACAGGACGCCATCAATGACGAGCCCATGCCGCTTCTTGAGCACCTGCTCGAACTGCGGCGCCGGTTGCTCTGGTCCGCCGTCAGCTTCGGCCTGTGCTTCGCGCTGTGCTACCACTACGCGGGCGACATCTATCTGTTTCTCGCACGGCCGCTTGGCGAGATCATGCGCCAGAAGGGCGAACAACCGCATCTGATCTATACGGCGCTGTACGAAGCGTTCTTCACCTACATCAAGGTCGCGGCCTTCGGCGCCGCGTTCCTGTCCTTCCCCGTCGTGGCGATACAGGCGTGGATCTTCATCGCGCCGGGCCTCTATCGCTCGGAGAAGCGCGCCTTCGCGCCGTTCCTGATCGCGACCCCGATCCTGTTCCTGCTTGGCGCGGCGCTGGCCTATTACTTCATCTTCCCCGTCGCGTGGCGCTTCTTCCTGTCGTTCCAGACCTCCGGGGGCGATGACGGGTTGCAGATCCAGCTTCAGGCCAAGGTGTCGGAATATCTGGCGCTGGTCATGAAGCTGATCATGGCGTTCGGCGTGGCCTTTGAACTGCCGGTGGTGCTGACCCTGTTGGCTCGCGCCGGGATCGTCACCTCCGCACAGTTGAAGAGGTTCCGTCGCTACGCGATCGTCGGCGCCTTCGTTGCGGCGGCGATCCTGACGCCGCCTGACGTGATCACGCAGACCGGCCTCGCCGTGCCGCTGATCATCCTTTACGAGATTTCCATCATCTCCGCCCGCCTCGTGGAGCCACGGAGCGAGCCGACACAGACAGACCAAGAGGCTTCCTGATGCACGACCTTCGCGCGCTGCGCGCCGATCCCGCCGGATTCGACGCCGACCTCGCCCGCCGTGGACTGGAGCCCGTGTCCGCCTCGATCCTCGCGCTCGACGAAGAACGCCGCGCCGCCCAGACCGCGTTGCAGGAGAAGCAGACACGCCGCAACGCGCTGTCCAAGGAAATCGGCGTCATTCGCCGCAACAAGGGCGACAGCGCGGCGCTGGAGGCCGAAGCGGTCGCCCTGCGCGCCGAGATGGAAGGGCTGGACGCACGCGCGCAGGCGCTGGACGTGGAGACGCGCGATCGCCTCGCCGTGCTGCCCAACCGGCTTGACGCCAGCGTGCCGGCGGGCGCGGACGAGACCGCGAACGTCGTGGTCCATGAACGCGGCGCCGTGCGCAATTTCGCCTTCACGCCGAAGCAGCATTTTGAACTCGGCGAGGCGATGCAGCAGGACGGTTACGCGCAGATGGACTTCGCCACGGGCGCGCGTCTGTCCGGCGCGCGCTTCGTCATGCTGCGTGGCGGGATCGCAAGGCTGGAGCGCGCGCTGGGTCAGTTCATGCTGGACCTGCATGTAACCGAGCACGGCTACAGCGAAACCCATGTGCCGGTTCTGGTGAATGAGCCCGCGATGTATGGCACCGACAAACTGCCGAAATTCGCGGATCAGTCCTTCGTCACAACCGACGGTCGCTGGCTGGTGCCGACCGCCGAAGTGCCGCTGACGGCCTCCGTCATGGGCGAGATCGTGGATGCCGCGCAACTGCCGATCCGCCTGAGCGCGCTGTCGCTCTGCTTCCGCTCTGAAGCGGGCGCGTCCGGTCGCGACGTGCGCGGGATGTTGCGCCAGCATCAGTTCGAGAAAGTCGAAATGGTGTCGGTCACCACGCCCGAAGAAAGCGACGCCGAGCATGAGCGCATGACGCGCTGCGCCGAGCGCGTACTGGAATTGCTGGAAATCCCGTATCGTCGCCTGCTGCTTTGCGCTGGCGACACGGGCTTTGGCGCCGCGAAGACATACGACCTTGAGGCATGGTTGCCGGGCCAGCAGGCCTGGCGTGAAATCTCATCCTGCTCCAACACGCGTGACTTTCAGGCGCGGCGGATGAACGCGCGCTATCGCCCCGGTGAAGGCGCGCCGGTGTTCGTGCATACGCTGAACGGATCGGGCCTTGCGGTCGGGCGCACGCTGATCGCGGTGATGGAGAACTGGCAGGAAGAAGACGGTAGCGTGACCGTGCCGCCTGCGTTGCGGCCGTATATGGGTGGGGTGGAGCGGTTGGGGTAAGATAAACAGAGAAATTCGATTGTGTTGAAGATTTTATTTCATATATTTGCGGAAAGCACAGTTGAGAGTGTTTATAATCATGTTTGTAAATAAATTCTGTAGCCCGGGGTGGAATTCATGAAAATAAAACCGTTTACTGTTAAAATTATTGTATTCATATTCTATGCTGCGATATCCGCGATTTTATACCGTCCTTTAGGATCGTGGTTTACTCATATGGTTGGGGGAGGTGATCCTCTTCAATTCGTATGGGCGCTGAGTTGGTGGCCGCATGCAATCTGGCATGGCCAGAATCCGTTCGTTACTGATCGTATCTGGAGTGGTTTTGGGTTCAATCTGACTTGGTCGACAGCAATTCCGACACTAGCGATTCTTAGCGCGCCTCTGACGATGGTGGCAGGGCCGGTTTTGGTGTTTAACTTGGTCAACGTAGGGGGGTCAGCGCTTTCCGCGTTCAGCGCCTATTGTCTGGCGAAAAACATAACTGGTCGTGACGCTCCATCATTTATGGCTGGTTTAGTTTTCGGCTTTTCGGCCTATGAATCAGCTCAGATGCTGGGTCATCTGAATTTGACGTTCACACCATTAATACCACTTGCCGTTCTGCTTTGCCGCTTGCGGTTGCAAGAGAAAATACGTGTAAGATATTTTGTGATTTTTATGGCGCTCACGGCTCTCGCGCAAATGGGTATTTCAAGCGAGGTTTTGGCGACTTCGTCGGTTCTTGGTGTGGTTGTCTGGTTTGTTTGCTTGATAGGAGCCAGCAGAGGTGAGCGCATACGGCTTGTGCGTCTGGCTGTTCATATTTTACTTTCCGGATTGCTAACACTCGTCTTGGCTGGACCATTTCTGTACTACATGGTTCTAGGGGCGCATCTGACGCCTCGTGTTATGAACGACCCCGAAACTTACTCTAATGACGTATTGTCATTTGTTCTGCCCACGGTAGTGCTAAGAGCAGGCTCTCGACTTTTTCAGGATGTCACGAATAATTTTACCGGTAATGCATCGGAGTGGAATGGCTATATCGGATTGCCGATGTTGCTTGTCGCTTTGTGGATGGTGTTTCAGCGCGCGCGGGTGTCGCGCCTTGTTTGTGTGATTGCAGTTTGTACTGGCGTGGCTGCCGTTTTTTCAATGGGTGGTCATTTGCATTCAGGTCGACAAACAAGTTCGTTTGCTTTGCCTTGGGCATTCGCTGAGCGGCTGCCACTATTGGGTTCGGTGCTTCCGTCGCGAATTGGCATGTTCGTCAACTTAGGCATGGCTCTCTTACTGGCGATATTTTTATCGGAGCGTCGTTCCGGTTTTCGTTACGCGGTTGCGATCATTGCTTTGCTTTGTCTCGTGCCAAAACGTGATTTTTATCGCGGCGGTTCGTGGCCCACCGATCCGTTTTTTACGCCGGCTCACATTAAGGCGATCTTGCCTCCCGACCCTGTTGTACTAATTTTGCCATTTGGAAGTATCGGACCATGTATGGCGCTTCAGGTCGATGCGGGCTTTAACTTTCGTCAGAGTGGTGGTTACCTTGGATATACTCCGGCCGAGGCTTCTGCAGATCCACTGATTTCTGCGCTGCAGCAACGCCGTGTCGACGCAGACTTTACTGATCAACTGGCTCGGCATGTAAAAAAATATAAAATAGACGCGATTTTGATAACTCCCGAGACTGATCCTAACCTGCGTAAGGCGGTAGAGAGTATAGGGTGGCAGTCTACTTCTGATGGGGATGTGATAATTGTGCGTCCATTTGAGAAACAATAAGCCGTCGTCAGGACCCATTGAGGTGGGCGTAGCGGTACGATTCTGGCCGCTGTGAGGAAGTTGGCTCTGAGTGATTTGGAGGGTTCGAAAAACCTCCTGGTTTTGAGTTTATCTCTATGTTTCCATTTTCCCTGGGTTGGTCAGGGGGATGGATCGTGAAACCGTCTGGTTTCTTTGACGTTAGAAGAGCGCCTGGCCCGTTTGAGAGGGCTTGGTGACCAGTTCGAAGCTTTTCCCGGACTGTGGATTTTGAAGTGCTCCGCACAGATATAGATAAGGCTCTGGCCTGTGCGTGGCGGAAAAAAAGGGGGGCGCCCACCGTTTGATCCGGTAGTGATGTTCAAGATCCTGGTCATCCAGATGCTGAACACCTTGTCCGACGAACAGGTGGAATACCCGGTCAACGACCGCCTGTTCCGTGAGCGTCTGACCCAGGCCGATGCGATTGACGTTCTGTTTGATTGCCTTGACGTCACCCTGAGGGATGCTGGTTATCTGCCGATGTCATCAGGTCAGATCCTGGATGCAACGCTGGTGACGGCTCCAAGGCAGCGCAATACCAACAGTGGGAAAGCGGATCTTCGGGAGGGACGGATACCACAAGACTGGCAGGACAGGCCCTTAAAGCTTTCTCGCAAAGACCGTCATGCACGCTGGACGTTGAAGTTTATCAAGGCGAAGCAGCAGGAGGATGGAACCCTATCGACAACAGATCTTGCCATCCCGCTCTTTGGCTATAAGCTGCATATTTCCATTGTTCGGAAGTTCCGGCTAATCCGTCAATGGAAGGCGAGCGATGCAGCCGCCAGTGATGGTGCGCAGCAGATTACGCGAGAGGCTTCTAGGCTCAGGACCCATTGATATGAGCGTCAGGTTGTGATTCAGGCTCCTTGAGGAGACTGAAGATGAGTGACCTGTATTGGTTGACGGACGAGCAGATGGAGCGTCTGCGGCCTTTTTCCCGAAGAGCCATGGTAAGCCTCGGGTTGATGACCGCCGTGTGTTGAGCGGGGTCATTTTCGTGAACAGAAATGCTCTGCGCTGGCGTGATGCGCCCCGGGAATACGGTCCACACAAGACGCTCTACAACCGGTGGAAGCGCTGGCGCGCCATGGGGATCTTCATCCGCATGATGGAGGGACTGGCCTCCGGAAGGGCAGAGCCTCAGACAATCATGATTGATGCGACCTATCTCAAGGCACATCGCACAGCTTCGAGCCTGCGGTTAAAAAAGGGGCTCCAGGCCGTCTGATTGGGAGCACCAAAGGCGGGATGAATACGAAGCTGCATGCCGTCACCGACCGGAACGGACGTCTGCTCGACTTCTTCATGACAGCAGGCCAGATCAGTGATTACACCGGCGCCGCAGCTCTTTTGGACGGTCTCCCACCAGCCGAATGGATGCTGGCGGACAGGGGCTATGATGCTGACTGGTTCATGGACGCCCTGGGGGAGAAAGGGATCAAACCCTGCATTCCGGGACGGAAATCCCCGGGGAAACCCACAAAATACGACAAGCGGAAATACAAAAGACGCAACCGTATCGAGATCATGTTCGGGAGGCTCAAGGACTGGAGACGGGTCGCGACACGCTATGACAGATGCTCCACCGTATTCTTCTCGGCCATCCGCCTCGCTGCAACCGTCATGTTTTGGCTATGAGTCCTGAGCCTAGGACGTGTCGTCATTTAATGGCGATGATGGCGGCGACGAGTTGGACTGCTGCGAGGAATGTTGACTTCAGCTTGTCGTATCGTGTTGCGATGCCCCTGAATTGCTTCAGTCTGGCGAAGAACCGTTCGATGATGTTTCGTTTTTTGTAAAACGAGAAGGACATTTTCCTTGGATAGCGTCGGCTTTTCTTTGACGGAATAACCGGTGCTATCTGCCGTTCTTCAAGCTTTTCGATAAGCGTATCGGCGTCATAAGCCTTGTCGGCGATAAAGGCTTCAGGGTCGACTTCGTCCAGAAGGGTGTCTGCTTTAGTGATGTCGGCCCTTTGCCCTGGTGTCAGGGAAAGAGCCACGGCCTTTCCCGCAGCATCGACAATAGCGTGGATCTTCGTGGTCAGTCCGCCCCGGGACCATCCGATGGCCTGATCCGCGCCCCTTTTTTAAGAGCGCCTGCACTATGCTGATGTGCCCGGACGATCGTGCTGTCGATCATCATGTATTCATTGTCGCGGTCGGCGGCCAGATGCCGGAAAATCCGTTCGATGACACCGCTTTCGCACCAGCTGGGCAACCGTCGGTGGACGTTCTTCCAGTCACCAAAGCGGACAGGCAGATCGCCTCAGGGAATGCCTGCGCGGTAACGATACAGCACAGCTTCGACAAACAGGCGGTTATCCGCAGCCGTGCCACCAACATGACCTTCACGACCCGGAAGAAGATCCTTTACCCGCTCCCACTGACTGTCGCTCAGGCGATACCGACGCATTCACAGTCCTCCCCCGCTCCAAAAACAAAGAGAAAACATCACAGATCAGGTGGAAGTACAAGCTTCAGGGTACCGCCCCCCTAACTGACGACACGCCCTAGATAAAACCAATACGGCTCCAACGGCTTGGGCGGATACTGCCTGCCGCTTAAAAGCCAATAGAACTTCATGGGCAAGCATGGCCTTGCCTCAAAGGTCCACAGAAAAAAGCCGCATCTCAAGCCTGCGCCACGACGTATCCAGAGGTTGAATGCCGGAAAACCGGTCATCCGATCCCGCATCGAACACGTTTTTGCCGATCAGAAGTCACAGACGGGGCTCGTTGTCCGAACAGGCGGCATAACGCGAGTCGCCGTGAAGATTGGACTGGCCAATATCGTCATCAACATACGCCGCTCTCTTTTTCCGCAGCGAATTAACGCCGCAGCGTAGCGATCCAAAGGATGACCTCCTTGCTCTGCTCAAAATGCAGAACGGAAGCCAGGCGCCAAAATCAAGTCGCAAAAACTTCAATCAACGGCGCTTCGAGCCCTCCGACTTTTGGCTCTAATCAGCGCGTCTTGAGTTTTGGATTTTATTTTTTACTTCAATCAATTCTGTGATATATCTTCCTTCTAATATATATTGGCCTATTCTTTGTTTCCATATACATCCTTCCTATATATTCACCCAAAATTCCTACACTGATAATTTGCACGCTTCCAAGTAGAGTTATTGCAAAAAATATAGATGCGTAACCAGGTACTGCACTTCCAAAAATCATGGTCCTAAGTGTAATGAAAATTCCGTATAGAAGAGTTAATAACGCCCCAGTGCATCCTATGTAAGTCCAAATTCGTAGTGGCACTGTAGAAAAGCTAGTTATTCCTTCAATGGCGAAATTCCATAACGAAAAGGGTGAGAACTTTGTAACCCCACTGACACGCGGCGCTCTGACGTAATCCACGGTTACGGTACGAAAGCCTACCCAGGCGAATAATCCTTTCATAAAGCGCTGCTGTTCAGGGAGCGTTTTGAGCGCATCTACTACGCATCGGTCCATCAATCGGAAATCGCCGACGTTCTCAGGTATTTTTATTTTTGAAATGCGGTTGTGAAGTGAATAAAACCAAGAAGCCGTGGCGCGCTTTGCTACACTGTCCGATGACCGGTCGATGCGTCTACCGAGAACCACCTCGGCTCCCTCACGCCACTTCTCCACCATGGTCGCAATGATCTCAGCTGGATCTTGCAGATCGGCGTCAATCACCACAACAGCTGCGCCGGAAGCGGTGTCTAGTCCCGCGGTGAGTGCTGCTTCTTTACCAAAATTACGGGACAGTTCGACGACTTTAAATCGGGAGTCGCTTAACGAAAGATCTATCAACTTTTGTAGAGTTTTGTCAGAACTTCCGTCGTCCACGCAAATTAGTTCCCATTCGCTGGAGGGGATTTTTGCGAGAGTTGAGGAAATTGTTTTTGAAAAAAAATCTATACCTTCCTCTTCATTGTAAAATGGAACAACTAAGGAGAGGTTATCTACCATAAAAGATGCCGCCAATTTTACGTCTGATAGCCAACACGAGTGAGAGGCGTATGCGCGTCCCAGTTACATGGCTGCAGACCCGGTGTCCGTATACCGTGAGTTTCATTGAAGGGTTGATAGTCTTTTTGCCAACGCAAGTGTAATTGATCATATTTCAGTTTGCAACGTACTGCCTCAATCGTTGTATTAAAATGAGAGATTTATTTCTAAGAGAGCCTCTTGACAAAGAGCCTATTTTTGATACGAAATTTATGTCAATATACTATTCGATTATAAATATTGGTTGCATATTTCGATGATTTTTATTTTCCGTACGGAGTGATTTCGGTGCTGGCTTGCGGGTCAATTATCAGCAAGATGCATCTTGCGTCGACGGATTGAGACGTGTGGTAGATGCGGCAGCGAAGACCAATGTGGATGGCTCGGAAAGCCCTCATTTGAACTGTTCCGTTATTTAGTGACATCGCTGAGTCATGATTCTGTCGTGACCACAACAATGTGGTCTTGCAGTTCTATATTTGTATGTCAGCTGCTTCATAACTCGAATTGATCATCGGTCTTTCGGGGGCTTCGTTTCCAAAAGTTAAAGGGATAAGAGAGGCGTCTGCTCACTAAACACGGAAACGACAATTCGTTTCCGTGAGTTCGGCAAAGAAGGGATAGTGCGTGCTATTCCTTAAGCAGGCAGCGCCTCAGGCTCACTCCGAGCCCGCTTCACCAGCAGCTTGTTCAGCCCGTGGACATAGGCGCGGACGGCGGAGACCACCGTGTCGGCGTCAGCGCCCTGTCCATCGACCATTTTGCCGTCTTCTTCCAGACGCACCGTCGTACGGGCCTGCGCGTCAGTGCCTTCGGTGACGGCGCCGACGGAATACAGGGCCAGACGCGCCTCATGAGGGAACGCGCTGCGGATGGCGTTGAAGGCGGCGTCGACGGGGCCGTTGCCGGTGGCGGTGGCTTCCACCAGTTCACCGTCGATTTCCAGCTCCAGCGTAGCTTCGGCCGGGCGGCGTGAGCCTGCGGAAACGTCCAGCGCCAGGAAGCGGATACGGGCGTGGTCGCGAACCTCGTCATCGACCAGAGCGACGATATCGTCGTCGTAGACGACCTTCTTGCGGTCGGCCAGATCCTTGAACCGCTCGAACGCGTCGTTCAGCTGGTTATCGCCGATTGTGTAGCCCAGCGCCGTCAGCTTGTCGCGGAACGCGGCGCGGCCTGAATGCTTGCCCAGCACCAGCGAGGACTTGGACCAGCCGACGCTCTCCGGCGTCATGATCTCATACGTCGCGGCGTTCTTCAGCACGCCGTCCTGATGGATGCCGCTCTCATGCGCGAAGGCGTTGCGGCCGACGATGGCCTTGTTCGGCTGCACGTCGAAACCGGTGATGGTCGAGAGCATGCGCGAGACCTTCAGCAATTTCTCGCTCTGCACGCCGTTGGTGTAGGGTATCTGGTCCTGACGCGTACGCAGCGCCATGACGATTTCTTCCAGCGCAGCGTTGCCCGCGCGCTCGCCAATGCCGTTGATCGTGCATTCGATCTGCCGTGCGCCGCCGCGCAGGGAGGCCAGCGTGTTGGCGACGGCCAGACCCAGATCGTTGTGGTTATGCGCTGAGAAAATGACCGTGTCGGCGCCGGGCACGCGCTCTTTCAGCATGGAGAAGATGCGCTCCATGTCCTCGGGCGTGGCGTAGCCGACGGTGTCGGGGATGTTGATGGTCGTGGCGCCCGCCTTGATCGCGGCTTCGACGCAGCGGCACAGGAAGTCCGGCTCGGTGCGCGATCCGTCTTCGGCGGACCATTCGACGTCGGCGGTGAAGTTGCGGGCGGCGACGTTGCCTGCGGTGATGATCTCCAGAACTGTCTCCGGCTCCATCCGCAGCTTGTATTTCATGTGCAGCGGGGAGGTGGAGATGAAGTTGTGGATGCGTCCGCGCTCGGCGCCGGCGATGGCCTGCCCTGCGGCGGTGATGTCGTTCTTGCCGCCGGAACGGGCCAGCGCGCAGACGACCGACCCGCGCACGACGCGGGCGATTTCACTGACGGATTCGAAGTCGCCTTTGGAGGCTACGGGGAAACCCGCCTCGATGACGTCCGCGCCAAGATCGGCCAGCGCCTGCGCCATGCGCAGCTTCTCGTCCAGATTCATCGAGAAGCCGGGGGATTGCTCTCCGTCACGCAGGGTGGTGTCGAAGATGATGACCCGGTTGTCGTCGATGCGGCCGAAGGAAGGATGATCGATAGCCATGGTAACCTCGGTATGGTCTGCGCCGTCATAACGGCTTGCGCGTTGTCCCGGTTCCGGCGTCGAAATGACGAACGGAACGCTGATGCTGTCTTCGAACCCCTGGGCGCGCCGACGTCCTGTCGGCCCGATCGCTCAGGGGCGGATAAGTCGAAGGAGAAGCTGGGGAAGCTGACCGAGGGTGTGGACGCGCGTCATCGGCGCGCTGTGGCGCGGCATCGAATCAGAAAGGACGCGGGTCGGAACCATGCGGGGTAGGATACAGGACCGCATCGCGGACGCAAGGAAAATTCTCGCGCGGGGCGGGCCTGAAAACCGGGAAACAGTCTCCGCCGCGCAGCCGGTCTGGCGCGCGGCGGAGGATGGGGCGCTTCAGAGCGCGCCCTGAACCCAGGCCTTGAGCTGGCTCTTGGGCAGTGCGCCGACCTTGGTTTCGACCGGCTTGCCGTCCTTGAACAGGATCAGCGTCGGGATGCCGCGCACGCCAAAATTGTTCGGGGTGACGGGGTTGTCGTCGATGTTGACCTTGGCGACGGTCAGCTTGCCCTTCAGTTCAGCGCCGATTTCATCGAGCGCCGGGGCGATCATCTTGCAGGGGCCGCACCACTCCGCCCAGAAGTCGACAAGGACCGGACCCTCGGCCTTGAGGACGTCGGTTTCGAAGGTGCTGTCGCTGACTGCGACGGTGTTCTCGCTCATGTTGGCGCTCCAGTTGTGTCCCCGAACACTTGGGGTGAGACGCGGCGGGGTCAAGTCCCCCTCTGCTGCGCGCTCTTTCCTGCGGCGAACGCCCGCCGGAAAGTAAAAAAATGTATCGCAGGAAAAATACGATGCGCGCTAGAAATGGTGCGCATCGTCACGACAGCGCGACGCCGTTTCGAGCGCCCTGCTTTGGGATCTGACCGTCAGATCCGGGGTGTCGGACCGCCAGGGAGCATCGCCCCGAATGTTGGCACTGATACGTAAAAGTCTGACTGAAAAGGGGGGCGCGTTGCGATTGGCGGTGGTGGTCGCGGCCCCTGCGGCGGTCGCGGCGGCGTTCGTCGCGACCGCCGGGTGGCTGTCTCCCGACCGCCTCACCCCGGTGACGTTCATGCGTGATTTTCACGCCGTAGATGGATCTCATCCGGGCTTCAGGCGCAATCATGCGAAAGGCGTATGTGTGTCCGGCTGGTTTGACGGGTCTGGCGCGGCGACGCCCCTGTCGCGCGCGGCGCTGTTCGGAAAAGAGCGTTCGCAGGTCGTCGGGCGTTTCGCGCTTGCTGGCGGCGCGCCGAATCAGCCCGACGCGCCGGGCAAGGTGCGCAGCATGGCGTTGCGGCTCATGCCGACGAATGGCGCCGAATGGCGCATGGGCATCAACGATATCCCGGTCTTCCTTGTCAGAAACGCGGCGGATTTCAGTGATTTCACGCTGGCCACTGCGCCTGTTCCCGGAACGGGGCAGCCGGACCCCGCCCGGATAGGGGCTTTTCTGGACAAACATCCCGAAACCAAAAACGCGCTGGGCCTTCTCAAGGCGCGCGCGCTGACGTCCGGCTTCGCTAACGACACGTATAACAGCCTCGACGCCTTTCTCTTCGTAAACGCTGAGGGGGGTGCGACGCCCGTGCGGTGGACGATGGTCCCGGAGCAGACGGTTGAGCCGCCTGCGGCCGGAGAGGGCGGGCAGGATTACTTGTTCGACGATCTTCTGAAAGCGCTGGCGCAGGGGCAGCTTCGGTGGCGCCTGATGGTGACGGTCGGCGAACCGGGCGATCCAACGGCCGACCCGACCGCCGCCTGGCCAGAGCAGAGACGCAAGGTCGACGCAGGGACGTTGACGCTCACGAAGGCGGAGAGCGAGGACGGCGGCCCATGCACGGGCATAACCTTTGACCCGCTGATTTTACCGGAGGGCGTCGCTCCGTCCGACGATCCGATTCCGGCCGCACGTTCGGCTGTTTATTCCCGCTCCTTCACCCTGCGCTCCGACGAAACCAAGCCGCCCAGCGAGATTACGCCCGCCGCCGTTCGCTCCGGAGGACAATAATGCGCAGTGTCGAGAGTTTTCCGATTTCCGCGCGCGTGCTGCACTGGCTCATGGCGACGATGATTTTGGCGATGCTGTTCATCGGCGTTTTTATGGCGGCGACCGTCGGTCCGGTCTATCACACGCTTGTCGATCTGCATCGGCCCTTGGGCATAGCGATCCTGCTGCTGGCGCTGGTTCGGCTTGCCAACCGGTTCCTGTTTCGTGCGCCGCCATTGCCTGACACGTTGCCGCCAGCTCTCAAGTTCGCTGCGCGAGCATCCCATGTCGTGCTTTACGCCCTGATGATCGCGCAGCCCCTCGTGGGGTGGGGGATGCTTTCTGCGGGCGCCTATCCGGTGACGATGTGGGGCGGCGCGTCGTTGCCGCCGATCCTTCCGTATGACACGGCGTTATTTGCGACATTACGCCATCTCCATTCGTGGCTGGCGTTCTCACTGTTCGCTGTTGTGCTTGCTCACCTCGGGGCCGCGCTGCTGCACGGCCTGGTGCTGCGCGACGACGTGTTCCCGAGCATGACGTTTCGCCGCGGCAACGGGGAATAATTTCAGAGCAAGGGGTGTACGCGGGCGAAACTGGCTCCGGAGTCACGTCGCGGTGGAGATACTGCGTCGAGGAAAGGAGAGGGCGTGTCGGCGGGAAGAGAGGCGTCGTTCGCGACGCCAAGCAGCAGGCGCACCCGCCGCGTCTCGGCGTCGCTGGCCAAGGCATAGAAGATGGCGCGGGACGCCCGCCGCGCCACGATCACCCCTGCGCGCCGCAGGGTTGCGAGCTGCTGGCTGAGCGTTGGTTGCGTGACGCCGGTTTCGTTCTCGATGTCGCTGACGGCGCGTTCGCCGCGCAGTAGCGTGTCGAGGATAAGCAGGCGTTGGGGTTGCGTATAAATTTTCAGAAATTCTGAAAGTTTTCGTGCGCTTTCGGGCGTCAGGGCGCTCATGATGCGGAGGCTTCCTGAAGAAACCATCGCGGGCCGAGTCGCGCAAAGTCCCTCTGTATCTCTGGCGGCGGCGCAATCGGCGGTTCGCCGGGGCGCCAGCCTTCCGGCGTCAACACTGGCCTGGCTGTCACCAGTTGCAGGGCGGCCAGCAGGCGTTTGAGTTCGTCAACGGACCGGCCGACTGTTGGCGGATACCACTGGATGGCCCGGATCACGCCTTCAGGGTCGATGACATACACGGCGCGAATGGTCGCGCTGTTCTCGGACGCGTCGTCCAGCATGCCGTAAGCTCGCGACACGGCCATAGAGGGATCTTCAGCGATGGGGAATGGAATTTTTACGCCGAACTCCGCTCTGATGGCCTCGATCCACGCCAGATGGGAAAAGACGCTGTCGATCGAAAGGCCGATCAAGGCGCAGTCCATGGCGGCGAATTCCGGGGCTGCGGCGGCGAGGGCGATGAACTCGCTGGTGCAGACGGGCGTGAAATCAGCCGGGTGGGCGAACAGGATGGCCCACTGGCCGCGCAGATCGCTGAGCGTCAGTTCCCCTAGTGTCGTGCGGGCGGAAAAGTCAGGCGCCTTGTCTCCAATCTTGGGGAAGGGGCGGAATGTCGGCGTCGCGCTCTGACTGGAAAAATCGTTCATGGTGTTCTTTATGAAATTCAGGATGCCTTGACGCAATATAGTTTCATGATTAAATAAATTAAACAATTCTTTTTTCCGTCGATGGAAGGCGTCTCGATGTCGGACAGGGTGCTCGCGGAAGCTTCTGAGCAGATTGCTGCGGTGCGACGGGGCGCGCGTCCTGCGCCCGTGGTGCGGACATTCTTTGACGAGAAAACCTTTACGGCCACGCATGTCGCGCATGACCCTGTCACCCGAGAAGCCGCCGTCATAGACAGTGTTCTGAATTATGATCAGGCGTCGGGACGCACGCATCATGATGAGGCTCAGCGTGTGGTCGATTACGTGAGGGCTGAGGGGCTGACGGTCACCTGGGTCCTTGAGACCCACGCGCACGCGGATCATCTGTCGGCGGCGCCGTGGTTGCAGATGCAGTTGGGCGGCAAGCTGGGCATTGGGGCGGAGATCGTTCGGGTTCAGGATGTGTTCGGCAAGATTTTTAATGCCGGAACTGAATTCGCCCGCGACGGGTCGCAGTTTGATCACCTGTTTCATGACGGTGACCGTTTTTCGCTTGGAGATATGGAGGTCACTGCCCTCCATGTGCCCGGCCACACGCCCGCTGACATGGCGTTCGTCATCGGCGACGCCGCCTTTATCGGCGATACGCTGTTCATGCCGGATTACGGTACGGCCCGCGCTGATTTCCCCGGCGGCGACGCTCGGCAATTGTTTCAGTCGATCCGACGTCTTTTATCCCTGCCCGGCGAAACGCGTCTCTTCCTCTGTCACGATTACAAGGCGCCGGGCCGCGACTGCTACGCATGGGAAACCACGGTCGCAGCCGAGAGGGGTGGCAATATCCATGTGCATGACGGCATCGAAGAAGATGCATTTGTGCGGATGCGGTGCGACCGTGACGCCACGCTTTCCCTGCCGAACCTTATCGTGCCGTCGGTGCAGGTGAACATGCGCGGCGGGCGGATGCCGGAGCCGGAGAGTAACGGAACGCGTTATCTGAAGGTGCCGATCGACACTCTGTGATGCGCGTGGAAGAATATTTGTTTATGTGTGGCGAGGATTTTGGGCTGTTCCCCCTTTCGTTCGGGGCTTCAGGCGTTTTCGTCGGCATGACGACCTGACATGGAACCCCTGATTCTGCACGCAGCGCTTGAAATCGCTTGTGGATCTCTGGTCGGATTCACGCTCGGTCTGATCGGTGGCGGCGGTTCGATCCTCGCTGTGCCATTGATGGTCTATGTCGTCGGCGTCGCCAATCCGCATGTCGCCATAGGGACCAGCGCCTTCGCAGTCGCGGTCAACGCCCTCGCCGGTCTGGCGCATCACGCACGTTCCGGCGTGGTGCAGTGGCGCTGCGCCGGCCTGTTCGCCAGCTGCGGCGTGGCGGGCGCTTTGGCGGGAGCCACGATCGGTAAAGCCGTAGACGGTCAGCGCCTGTTGCTTTGCTTCGCGCTGCTGATGATTGTCGTTGGCGTGCTGATGTTACGCGGTCGCAAGCGCGCCGTCTGTCCCGGCGGCGGGTTTACGTGGGCGGCGGCGCCGAAGGTTATGGGGGCCGGACTTGGCGCCGGAGTCCTGTCGGGATTCTTCGGTATCGGTGGCGGATTTCTGATCGTGCCCGCCCTGATCGCCGCTACGGGGATGCCGATTTTAAGCGCGATCGGCACGTCGCTGGTCGCGGTCTCCGTTTTCGGCTTCAGTACGGCCGCGAGTTATCTTGCTTCCGGCCTGATCGACTGGCCGCTGGCCGGGTTGTTTATTCTGGGCGGCGTCGCGGGCAGCTTCGCCGGAACGCGGGCGGCCCGAAGCATGGCGGGAAAGACCGGCCTTCTGTCTACGCTTTTCGCGTGCGTCATCTTTGTTGTCGCTGCCTATATGATCTGGCGCAGCGTCTGACGCACGCGATTGGCCCAACCGATAGGCCGCCGGCAGCGGATCAGGGCGTAATTGTTCCCTCAATTCTCGTTACGACGTCGCCGCCGATCCAGATATCGTCCTTCTCCCGCTCGACGAAGACGCGTCCGATACGCCCGAGAGCTGCCCCCTGACTGGCGATATACTGTGATGGCGCGAATCCTCCGTCGATAAGCCACTGCGCGATAGCCGCGTTCAGGCTGCCTGTGACGGGGTCTTCAAAACCTCTTCCATCTCCTTCACTGTATAGCGCGCGGATTTCGAATTGCGCCGCATCGCCGTCTTGAGCGGGGTCCCAGGCACCGACAAGTCCCAGTTTCAGTCCGTCGAATGCGTTCCAGTCTGGCCGTGCGGTCAGGACGGCCTCGCGGGAGCGAAGGCGGAGGGCGAGCCATCCGGGGCCATTGTCCGCCCATTCCGCAGAGATCACGTCTTCGACGTTCAGCCGCACTGCCGCCGCCGCTCTGGCGATTGTCGCCTCGTCGGCGGGGCCGCTGCGCCGGCGGGGTGGGGCGGCGAACGAATAACGTCCATCTCGCTCGCGCACAGGCACTAGCCCCACGCCGCATTCCTGCATGATGGCGTCGCTTTTGGGGTGTCCGCCAAGCGTCCGCCATACGTAAGCCGTGCCCAGCGTCGGGTGCCCGGCGAAGGGGAGTTCGCCGTGCGGCGTGAAAATGCGGACGCGATAATCCGCTTTTGGATCTTCGGGTTTGAGGATGAACGTCGTCTCGCTGAGGTTCGTCCAGTTGGCGATCTGCGCCATCTGGTCGGTGCTCAATGCATCGGCCCCGGCGACGACTGCGAGCGGATTGCCGCGAAACGCCTCAGCGGCGAACACGTCGACCTGAAGGAAGGGCAGTTCTGTCGTCATGGCGTTATTGGTCCTGGTTCGTGGTGGTTGTGGCGTCAGTTGCATCGGCGAGGCGAGTCAGCAGTGGGTTGTGAAAGGATTGTATGGCGCGCCGGAAACTTTCGCGATGACAGGCGGAGTTCTCAGCGACGGACTTCAGTGGCGCCGACACGTTGCTGGCTCCGCCGCATGCAGTGATCGAAGCGGCGTCCAGGCGGTGCAGGAGCGCTTTGGCGCGTGCAGCGTCCGTGAGGTCTTCCGGGCGCCATGATACAGCGACGCGCTCAGTGACTGTGTCGTCGTCATGCGCTGCGGCTGGCGCGCGGATCGCGAGTAGTAGGGTCAGGCCGCCGATGATCGCCGTTAGCGTCCAGGCGGCGTTCATAACGTCGTGCGGAATTCTGATGTTACGCCGGTCGAGTTGACCTGTGGGGGGCAGGGCGGCTCTGCCCATGAAAGCGGAAAGCATGAAGGTTGTTCCGATTGTTATAGTACAATCAACACGAATCGATTCGATTGCTATAAATTGCCAGCTTCACAAAAGAGATCAATTCTTATATTGAACCAATACAATTTACCCGCAGGAGACGTTGCATGTGGACGCCCGTGTTACCTGATGGCCACGCTCCCCTTTATGAGCGCCTTGTCAGCGCCATAGATCACGACATGCGTGCGGGCGTTTTGTCCGATGGGGAGAGGCTTCCGCCGCAACGCGAACTGGCTTTTCGTCTCGGCGTCAGCGTTGGCAGCGTGACGCGTGCGTATGCCGAGGCGGAGCGGCGTGGGTTGCTGTCGGCCCATGTCGGTCGTGGGTCGTTCGTGCGGGTGCAGGCTGATCCTCTGCGCGATGTGCCGACGCGGGAGAGGGGCATGGTGATCGCGCAGGATCGCGGTACCGTTGACCTGCGGTGCAATACCCCGCCTCCTGTGTCGCTTGTCGGGTCGTTGAACGCCGCGCTGGCGGAGCTTGCCGCGCGAGGCGTTCTCGAACCCGCGCTGCAATACGTGCAGGGCGCGGGGTTGCCAGCAGTGCGTGAGGCGGCGGCGTTGTGGCTGGACCGGCAATTCGGTTTGCAGGTCACGGCTGGCGATCTGGTGCAATGCAATGGCGGTCAGCACGCGCTGGCGCTGGTTTTTTCGTCTCTTTGCCGTCCCGGCGATACGGTTCTGTGCGAATCTTCGACTTTCTACGGCGCGCGGATGGCCGCCGAACATTTCGGCATCGCCATGCGTGGCGTCGCGATGGATGCGGAGGGGCTGTCGCCGGAGGCGCTTGACCGCGCGGCGGCGGAAACGCGGGCGCGTCTGTTGTTCACTGTGCCGACGCTGCATAATCCGACATCCCGCACCATGTCGATTCAGAGACGGAAAGAAATTGCGGAGGTCGCTCGTGCGCGTGATCTTCTGATTCTCGAAGACGACGCCTATTATTCATACTCGGGCAAGCCTCCGCAGATCGCCCGGTTCGCTCCTGAGCGGACGATCTACCTCGCCAGTCTCTCCAAGGGTGTCTGTCCGGGGTTCAGGCTGGCGTTCCTCGTGCTGCCGCAATTGTTTCCGGTCGAGAGAATGCTGCGTGGCGTGAGGGCGTTGGGATATTGCCCTCCGGCGTTGGGTGGGCTGGTGTTCTCGCAATGGGTGGCGGACGGACGCGTCGATGCGATCATGGCGGACGTGCGCAGGGAAGCGTCCGAACGGTTTACGATGGCGCAGGCTGCGCTCGGGACCGCGATGGCGTCGCCCGGCGGCCCTTGTTCGCCGCATGTCTGGTTGCCTCTCTCTCCGCTGGCGGCGGAGCAGGTGGCTGCGCGCGCGTTGCGCGGCGGGGTCGAGTTGACGCCGCCGGACGCGTCGACCGTGTCGAACGATGCAGATTCAGGCCTGCGGTTGTGCCTGGGTGCTCCGGATGATCGTGCGTCGCTCGCGATGGCTCTGTCGGTGGTCTCGGAGGCGCTGGTGCGTCGGGAAGAACTGGCGTGTGAGGGGGTGGTATAAAAATTTTCCGAGATGGTGTTTTTTGTATATTTTCCATCTCATTTTTGTAGCGCAGATGATGTTATGCGAACGCTTGAGTAAACGCCGTGACCGGCGACGGTGTTGGTCTCGCTTGTTTTTCATTAAATTGACGCACGTGCGCGGGATTGAATGGACGGTCTGCGGAAGCGCACGAACAAACTTCAGCGTGTCCGATTTATTGTGGATTCAAATTAACAAAATAGACCAATAAACACTATGCTCTGTTTCCCAGGTATAATGCCCCAGCGGTGCGTAAATTAAAATCGCTGGTTCCACGAAAATTCTGATAATTATTTCGGATCACCAAACCAAGGTCTTGGCAAACCGGGTGTTCGTGACGACGTAGATTGTCAGCTTCCACGTCGGCGTTCTGTTGGTCATTCAGGCTGCTGGCGTTTAGAGGAAACCAGGGTTGTTTTTGGCCGATTTTACGCCCCAAACGATAACCTCGATCTTCGATAAATTGTTTGGCGTGCCCGAGTTCATGGAGTAAGCCGATCTCTGGGGAGTAATCAGCGTCTACGAGGCCTCGACTGTTTTCCCTTTTTCCAAAAATTGTGAGTGAACGGTTGGCTGCCCAGACGATGCAGGGCGGCGGTATTTGAAGGTCGTTCTTGTATGGGTAGAAACCACTGTCTTGATCTCTAACGACAAGGACATTGATCTCGATGTCGGAAGTTTCGACGTATGATATTATCCCGCAGGCATTTTTGCTGCATTTTTTTAGATATTCAATGGCGTTCAAAAAATATGTGCTGGCGAGGTGATACTCTATATGAGATATCTCAGGCTTTCTTGCGAGACTGATCATTTTTTCTCTGCTTGACGTATGATTTTGCAAGTGGAGCCTTTTTTATTTTTTTGATGCAATGCATTTTTGGTTACAATTGAAATTTTCTATATAATTACTGCATCGCATATTGTATCTGTATTTTTTATATATCGTTTTCTTATCTGGGGTATTTCATTGAATCGCCATGTGTCTGTATGAGTGGGTTTGCCTAAAATTTTGTGGCGGACTGGGTGATTGCTATGATTTATCGTCCGATCAGCAGTCTGTTGCCGTTGTATTTAGTGCTATTATAATCTGTCTATTCGATTAATTGCTGAATTTAGGAAGTTTCAAAAATCAGAGGAAATTCGCGATGTTCCGTAATGGCGGTTTGAACGATGGTGGATGGGGCCGGGTGGTGCTTCGGGGTGCCGTATCTAAGCTACGAGGAAGATGAGCGCTTTCGATATCTCTCCAATTCTAATGCTCGAACGCACTGGTGCAAACCGGCGGCAAACATTTTTCTGCCGCGATGAGGGTTCGGTGAAGTGATCGTTGATCGTAATTTAAGGATTTTTTTGACGTTCAGGTAAGCAGAAAATTTAGAGTAGAACCACAGGATTCTGAAACTTTAAGCGTCAGCAGCGCGTCGGCCCGCGTGCGTCCAATCGTCACGGATGCGATCGGCAGGCCAGCGGCGGCCGCCCTTGCGACGAAGCGGTAGCCGGACTGGACCATCAGTGAAGAGCCGACGACCAGCATGGCGTCGGCGCGTGCGAGATGCGCCAACGCTGCGTCGCGTCTTTCGGCAGGCACGTTTTCCCCGAAGAACACGACGTCCGGCTTCAGGACGCCACCGCACCGCGCACAGGGAGGAATGCGGAACGTCGAGAAATCCTGTCCGTCCAGATCGGCGTCTCCATCCGGCGCATTGGTCGCGTCGAGCGCCGCCCAGCCGGGGTTAAGGTCGAGCAGTCGCGGCTGAAGGTCGTGGCGGCGGCTGGTTTGTCCACAATTCATGCAACGGATTGCGTCGATACGACCATGCAGGTCGATCACGTTACGGCTGCCGGCGGCCTGATGCAGCCCATCGACGTTCTGCGTCAGAAGCACTTCGCACTGACCGCGCGCTTCCAGCGCCGCCAATGCGCGATGTGCGGCGTTGGGAAGCGCGGCGCCGAGCTGCCGCCAGCCGATCAGACTGCGCGCCCAGTATCGACGGCGTACGGCTTCGTCTCTCATGAACGCCTGAAAAGTGACCGGCTGTGGGCGTTTCCATTCGCCCCGCTCGTCACGGTAATCAGCGATGCCCGATTCGGTGCTGCATCCGGCGCCGGTCAGCACGAAGATGCGTTGATGGCGGTCGACGAAGGCGCGCAGGGCGTCATTGCTGGCGGAGGCAGGCTGAACCGTCTCAGCGCTGTCGGATAGGGACGTCGCCACGTCACTCTGTCTCGTAATTGAACCCGTAATCGAAGCTGTAGCGGTGAGAGCCGTCCGACTGATCGATCGTCATCGAACCGTACAGGCCGGTCAGGTCGCCGGTCCCGGAGTCGGGCACGACGGTGACGCTGCTCTCGGCGCGCCCGCGGGTCAGCGTTCCGGAATGCTGCAGCGCGAATGTGCCTTCCCGTCCGTTCAGCCGTCCCGAAATTCGCTCCATCGCGACATAGCCTGCGGAGCCGGGCGTGTCCGTGCGAGCGCCGAACATGCCGCCGGAGGATGCGCCTTCGAGGTCGCCCTGAAAGCGTTTGGTAAACGAAAGGCGGCTGAACAGCCGGTCGAACTCGGCTTCTGGACGGAGATCGACGGTGAATGTGCCGACGGCGTGAGCCGTCATGTCCGGCGGAGTCATGGGGAGCCGCTCTCCTTGCTGGTTCAGGGCAGGCTTCCGTAACGGAAACGCGATCTCACCATAGGGCCGAACGAAGCAGACGCGCCAGCAGCTAAAAGAAAGCGGGGCGGCGCCATGCAAGCGCCGCCCCGCTGTTTTTTCGGCTGTTTTCCTGAATTATTTTTTTGCGGCTTCGAGCGCGGCCTTGATCAGTTCTCCGGCGCGCTCCTTGTCGCCCCAGCCGGTGACTTTTACCCACTTGCCCTTTTCCAGATCCTTGTAGCGCGTGAAGAAGTGCTCGATGGCCTTCACGGTGATTTCGGGCAGATCCTCGATCTTCTCGACCTTCGAGAACTGCGGGTGGATCTTGTCGTGCGGCACGCAAAGGATCTTCTCGTCCTGCCCGGCCTCGTCCTCCATCAGCAGCACGCCGATCGGACGTGCGCGGATCACGCTGCCCGGAACGACGGCCTGCGGCGTTAGGACCATGGCGTCGGCCGGATCGCCGTCGGCCGCCAGCGTGCCGGGAATGAAGCCATAGGCCGCAGGGTAGGCCATCGGCGTGAACAGGAAGCGATCGACGAACAGCGCGCCGCTCTCCTTGTCGATCTCGTATTTGACCGACGAACCCTGAGGGATCTCGATCACGACGTTGATGTCGTTCGGCACGTCCTTGCCGGGGGAGAGTTTCGAGACGTCCATGGGTCGCTCCGTGAGAAGAATTTGTGGCCTGAAAATCGGCCCGCAGACCCTATCCGCGCTGTTTCTCGTTGCCAAGCGGGCGCCATGTGCGGGTTGCGTCTTGCAAAATGCTTCGGGTTGAGCGAATCAGGGGCCGCCTGCGCGCCCGTAGCTCAATTGGTTAGAGCGGGCCGCTCATAACGGCTTGGTTGCGGGTTCAAGTCCTGCCGGGCGCAGGCGCATGTCCGACCTGCCGTATTAACTTTACGTCCAGGCGCGGTCCCTCTGGTCCCCTTCTCAGGAGTTCGTCCCATGGCGGCTTATCAATATGTCTATGTGATGAAGGACCTGACGAAGTCCTATCCGGGCGGGCGTGAGGTCTTCAAGGGCATCACCCTGTCCTTCCTGCCGGGCGTCAAGATTGGCGTGCTGGGCGTGAACGGCGCCGGTAAGTCGACCCTGCTGAAGATCATGGCCGGGATCGACAAGGAATATGGTGGCGAGGCCTGGGCGGCAGAGGGCGTGAAGGTCGGCTATCTGGAGCAGGAGCCTAAGCTCGATCCGAACCTTACGGTCGGCGAGAATGCGGCGCAGGGTTTCGGCGATCTGAAGAAGGCGGTCGACCGCTTCAACGAGATTTCGATGAAGTTCGCCGAGCCAATGGAAGACGAGGAGATGAACGCTCTCCTCGCCGAGCAGGCTGAGCTTCAGGAAAAGATCGACGCTGAAGACGGCTGGGAGCTTGACCGCAGGCTCGACATCGCGCTCGATGCGTTGCGTTGCCCGCCGGCCGACAGCCCGGTCGACAAGCTTTCAGGCGGTGAACGCCGCCGTGTCGCGCTGTGTCGCCTGCTGCTGGAAAAGCCCGACATCCTGCTGCTCGACGAACCGACCAACCATCTGGACGCCGAAAGCGTCGCGTGGCTGGAAAAGACGCTGCGCGAGTACACAGGCACCGTCATGGTCATCACCCATGATCGCTACTTCCTGGACAACGTGACCAACTGGATTCTCGAAATCGAGCGTGGCCGCGGCTATCCGTTCGAAGGCAATTATTCTTCCTGGCTGACCCAGAAGCGTAAGCGTCTGGCGCAGGAAGAGAAGGAAGAAAGCTCCCGCCAGCGCGCTCTCGCCGCCGAACAGGAGTGGATTTCCTCCAGCCCGAAGGCCCGTCAGGCGAAGAGCAAGGCGCGTATCACGAAGTACGAAGAGCTGCTGGCGCAGAGTAACGAGAAGGCCAACGGCGTCGCCGATATCGTCATCACGCCTGGACCGCGTCTCGGTGGTGTGGTGATCGAGGCCGAGGACCTGCGCAAGGGCTTTGGCAACCGTCTGCTGATCGACGATCTGAGCTTCAAGCTGCCGCCGGGCGGCATCGTCGGCGTGATCGGCCCGAACGGCGCGGGTAAGTCCACGCTGTTCAAGATGATCACCGGCGACGACAAGCCGGATAGCGGTTCGCTCACGGTCGGCGACACTGTGAAGCTTGGTTATGTCGATCAGTCGCGTGACAGCCTCGATGATAACAAGACTGTCTGGGAGGAAATCTCCGGCGGCACCGACGTGATCTATCTGGGCAAGCGCGCCGTGGCGTCGCGCGCCTATGCCGGCGCGTTCAACTTCAAGGGCGCGGATCAGCAAAAGAAGGTCGGTGTTCTTTCGGGCGGTGAGCGCAACCGCGTTCATCTGGCGAAGATGTTGCGCAAGGAAAGCAACGTCATCCTGCTCGACGAACCGACCAACGATCTTGACGTCGATACGCTGCGCGCGCTGGAAGACGCGTTGGCGGAGTTCCCCGGTTGCGCTGTGATCATCACCCATGATCGCTGGTTCCTCGACCGTCTGGCGACGCATATTCTGGCCTTCGAAGGCGACAGCCACGTCGAATGGTTCGAGGGAAATTTTCAGGCCTACGAAGAGGACAAGCGACGTCGCCTCGGCGCCGACGCGACCGAACCCAGCCGCATCAAGTATCGCCCGCTGGCGCGCTGAGACCCGCGCCGCCTGAGGGGCGGAGGGACGGCTTCATGCTCCGCGCCTCTCCGGCGTTTCGCTTGATGCGGACGTGGGCCGCTTTCGGCGTGCGGGGAGGTTGGGCGTGACCGGGCGTTCGTTACGGACAGCGCGTCTGACGCTTGATCCGGTATCTTGGCGCGACATGGATGATATCGCGCGTCTGAAGGCGGATGGCGGCGCGTTCGCCATGATGCTCGGCGGCGTGCGTAACAGGCAGCAGGCGGAAGCCGAAATGGCTTCTGACGTGGCTTGTTGGGCCAAGCATGGCGCTGGCATGTTCGCAGTCCGTGAAAACGGAAAGCTCGTCGGAATCACAGGTGTTCACGAACGACCGGATGGCCGGGGCATGGCGTTGCGGTTTTCGATCTATCCATGGGCCGGAGGGCGTGGATTGGCGCGGGAGGCGGCGGCGGCGGCATTGCGGCAGGCGCATGCTTCCGGACTGCAGCGCGTGATAGCCATTGCGCGTGAGACCAACATTGCATCGCGTAAGGTGCTTGGCGGTATCGGTATGCATGTTGTCGAGCAATTCGATCGTGACGGGCACGAGATGCTGGTGTTCGAGAGCGTGTCCTCTTCTGCGGATATTTGAACGGTATTGTTTAACCGGCCGATGTGCCGAGGCAGGACTTGTCTAACTGGCGACGCCCGGGCGTCCAATGTTCGGCTTCTTGGTGGTGCATTACGAAATTTACAGAGGGGGCGTCTGCCGTCGGCGTTTCTGCGTTCGTTCTAAAAAGTATTGATGGATATCAAAATGATAAGAAAGCAATAAAATAATGTCTGGTTTGGGGGTGGAGTGATTTTTCAAAATTTTATTGTAATTGATGAAGATTTTTCTCTGTGTAGATTTTGGCGGCGTCGGATGCTCGCCTGAAAGGCGGTGCGAATTGGAATGTCGTAAAATACGAGTGACAGCCATGAGAGGCAGATAGCGGTAATGGCGCTCGCCAAGGCAATTTGGACAGAAGGCGTGGCGCCAAGTTGCGCTGAAAACCAGACGTGAACCGGATCGTGCAGCAGATAAAGCGGGTAGGACATTTCGCCCATCCAGGAAAAAATTCTGTTTGCTCTGGTTGAGTTGATAGCTTCCAGGCCAGCAATGATGAGTGCTGGAAAGCCAAATATGATCGCGCCCATGTCCATGGACAGGTCGATTGCGCTCCGGTGCGTCAGGGGGCACGTCAGGCATGCGAGCAATCCTGCGGTTGCGATGGCAAGCCCTCCCGGGATGCGCGGAAGGCGATGCTCCTTATGAAAACGCCATATCAGCACGCCAGCCGTGTAGGAATAGCCTACTCGGGCGATTGCGCCGATGGCGGTCGTAGTCCGGGCGCCGAGATCGAGCGTTCCGAAATGATGGCTGCATAAGGCCAACACGACAGCGGATGCGGCCATGACGCCTGTCAGACCGGCAGTCCCCATGCGTCTTAAGAGCAGTACGTGGCATATATTGGCGAATAACTCGAACAAGATCGACCAGGTCGCGATGTCATAGGGGTAGAGCGTGCGTCCTCCGGACACGGCCGGGATCAGAAAAATTTGCGACAGAAATGAAAAACCGGGCGAGGTGGGAAGGCGATGTGCAAGATATGCTGCGGCGCAACCGGCGCATGTCGAGAGAAGAAGCAGAGGGTAGAGACGGGGGAGGCGCACCTTCAGCATGAAGTCGGGCAAATCCAACCCGGCGCTCAGGCGTTTTTCATATGCAGCGCCCATCACCAGGCCGGATAGCGCGAAGAAAAAATCTACGGCGAGATACCCGCGTGGCGTCCAGTGCGAACTGTCTGCAATCTGATAGTGAAATATCATAACTGCGATAGCAGCGACGCCGCGTAACCAGTCCAGGCCGTTGAAGCGTGCATTGCCCGTCATGTCCTGCCTTTGCTGATAAATTATCGGTGTCAGGCGTCGTTCCGTAACGAAAAGCCGCTCGTGCGCTACGATGAAACAAAGTGGAGAATACGAAACGTCCCCAAGTCAACCCGATGATAATAAAATTAGCTATTTTCGAGCATATTTCCGAATATGAATTGATAAAAGTATCACTTATGATAAAAATATTTATGTATTATAATTTTATGGATCACGTATTTTGCGTGGATTTTCGACACATTTTTTGGATCGCCACAACATCGGATTGGACAAAAAAAGTCTATAAAAATAGCCAATTCATGTCGCGTTCGCCACGCATGCGAAACCTGAAAATATCACTGCTTTTGCATTGCGGTATGGAGACGTTGTTATGTTTTAGAAAATAAATTTTATAATAATACTATCAAATATAATAAAAAATTTCTGTAAATGACCGTTGTCGCTTACCGGGCGCGTGACGCGCCCGGTAAGCCACCGTGAATGAGACCTGGTGCGCTCGATTGGCGAAATTTGGTTGTGCTGCGACTTCAGTAATAAAAGAATGAGCGTGTAGCGCTCGACGTCAGCACGGGTGCGAGCGTGGCCGCCGCGCGGGGCGCAATTGACGCGGCGGTTGAAATGCCCAGAGGGTGGGTTCCGTCTGCGGATGGCATCGATGCAGTGAACCACCCCGTCGTCGGCGCAAAAGTTATGTTCGCGTTGTTGACTGCAGCAACGGCGGCCTGCAGTCCGGTTGTCACGGTGGCCAGTTCATCGGCGGTCATATAAGTCGCGCGGCCCTGATATGGTTGGAGGACGACGATACGGGTCGCAGGACACGTGGCGACAAGATTTTGCAGCACGGTCGTCATGGCCGCCTGCACAGCCGCCGCCGTGGCTTTTTTTGCGCCATCGTTCGTCCCCTCGTTGAGAACGATCAGATCAGGAGCCGGTGAGAAATTTCTGAGCTGCCCGCCCCAGAGCATGTTCCACGTCGTCGTGAGCGGCGGAACATTTCCGTTCCCTGTGACTGTCAAACCAGAGCCGGTGAATGCGACGACGCCAATATTCGCGCCGAGCGCCGCGCGTTGCCTGTAAGCCCAGGCGAGCGAGGAATCGCTAACGCTGGCGTCCGTCGAACTGCCAACGGCCGAGATGGACAGATACCCTTCGCTGATGCTGTCGCCGTAGATCAGGACGTTTTTCGTATAAGCGGTCATTGAGCTGACGGTCGCACCGAGGGCGAGCGTGAAGCTAGTGATTTTCAGGCTGGTATTTTGCGGAGACCAGCGGCTTTGGGTGCATGTCGCAGACTTGAATTGAATCTCGACCGTATGGACCGGCCAGGATGCAGTCGCGGCGGGGATGATGGGCGTGATGGTCGCCGCGGCAGTGAATAGCTGGGGCGCCTGTCCGTCGATTGTCACCCAAATCTGCGGGAACGGCGCAAGATTTTGCGTTACGTCGCATGCGATCTGCAAATTGGTTCCGGTGAAGCAGAAGTTCAGATATGCGCCCGGGTTGACCGAGGTCGCGACCTGCGAACCGACCTGCCAGTTATAGGGTGAATACGTGATCGCTGCGTTGTCGGGCGTTATGATCGCCTCCGTGCTGGGCGCAGCGGCGGTCACAGTAAGCGCCGCAGGATCGAGAAGACCGCCGTTGTTTGTGACGCCGAGAGCGCCGGACCCGGCCACCGAAGGGGTGAATGCGAACGTGTGCGCGGCCGTCGAACCTGCGGGCAGCGTCACCGTCAGAGGGGAGAAAACGCCGCTCAACTGCCAGGAGGGCGTTACGACGACATCGGCGGACGGTCCCGTAGAGCCGTTTGGCGTCAGCGTGTAAGTGGAGGAGTGGCCGACAGTGAGTGCGCTGGGGCCGCTCAATGAATAGGTCGTGCTGGTCGTCGCTCCTTGCGGATAGACGACCGAGGATGTGGCGAAATACGCAGCGTCGCCCGATTGATCCGCGCCTTCGATGGCGTAGTAATACGTGGCGCCCGTCGCTCCCGACGTATCGGTGAACGAAGGCGTCCAGCCTGCGCTGTGATCGCCGACGGACGGCCCGGTCCACGCGAAAAGCGGCGTCGCCGTCGTGCTGGTTGGCGGCAATCCTGTAGCGGCGGTCGCACGATACAGTCGATATTCGTAACCTGAGGCGATCCCGTCGCCGCCCGTCATTGCCGCAGTAGCGGCGATGGTGACTGACGCGCTTCCCGCTGTAGCCGCGACGCCGCTCAAGGAAAGGGGGGCGTATGTTGTGAGGGATAGCGCGGGCGGGTTGATGACGCCGCCGCTGTTTGTCGTGGACAGGGAAACGGCGCCGGCTGCCGCAGGCGTATAGGAAAACGAACCGGTCGTGGCGCCGACGGCGATGCTGATCGTGGTCGGTGAGAACACACCGCCGGCGCCCGCATCGGAAGGCGTGAATGTGACCGCAGACGTCAGGGCTGCGCTACCAAGTGTCAGAACGAATGTGCTGGCGCTCCCTGTCGGTGCGCGCGAAGGACCGGAGAGTGCGCTTGTGACACTGGCGGAGGCGGAATCAGTTCCATCTCCATCGAGGTGATACAGCGCGACGAGACCAGATTCAGAGCCGGTGTAAGGGCTGGTCGTCGGTGTATAGGCGCCGCTGTCCCGAGTGGGAGAGAAGATCGCCACTTCATCGATGACGCCAGCATTTGTGTATGGCTTGCTTGAGCCCGGATAGAAGCCGACGCCAAAAACCTGCTTGGTCCATGACATGGCCGCCTGCACCGTGGATGAGACGGCGGCAGTGGCGACGGCCGCGCCATCCACCAGCAACTGCATGGTCGCGTTGCTGTAGATAAGGGCTACGCGGTGGCTCTTGCCGTCAGCGTAGGCGCCGGGGCTGGTCACGGTCGCGTTGGTTCCGCCGACATAGCCAATCCACGCTTGTATTTTTCCGGCTGACGTAAAGGCCAACGCGAAAAGATAGTCCTGCATCGCGATGATCGCATTGGTTGACGGAGCAGTCGTATACTCAATGACGCATTCGACTTCCAGCGACGCGCCGGCAGCCGAGAACAGGGCGGCGGCGGAGACTCCGGATCCTCCGGATTGCAGAGCCTGCCCGAAAGTCGAAACCGGGCTCGCTGCGAACGTGGCGGCGCTGTTGAGGGTGAGATCATGCGCCATGCGTCAGCGTCCTCCCAAAGCTGCGACGAAAAACCGCACGCGACATTCGTATCTGAGGAGATGAAAGGTTTTTGAAAACGAAGGGGAAGGACATGCTGTGCGGCTCTCGCAAAAGCGGACCTGCCGTCGCAGCCATATCGGCGCGCAGGCTGGCGCTCTTTCTCAATATTTGTTCAAACGGTTCGGTCCGGCGCGCCGCCTCCAGGCCTGCAGGGAGTGGCGTAGGAATCAGACGGACTAACGGCGGAACGGTGAAGTGTATTTATCCGACCCCAGAACGATGGTCCGAAAATTTCCGACCGCGTATCGTCTGACTGTAGTGTCCTTATCTGAGCTGTCTGATCGAGCAGCTTCTGCAGCATGATCGGAAAACGACGCGGAGTTGTCGTTTGTATTGCGCGTCGTTGTCGGTGGAACAGGCGCATTCTTCGGATCACCATCTGATGACATGCATTCTGCGCCGTATCGTGCCACAGAGAATGTCGCTCTGTTAACGGGGCTGGTGACTCACGCCGAGGAATATTCGGCGCCAGGCATTATGCAGGGTCATCCCCCGTCAAAAAGAAACTGCAGCCGAACGGAACCCCATGCCCGCCCAGACGCCCAACGCCGTCGTTTCAGTGGCCGTCGTCGCAGATGGGTTGCCCGCCGCCGTAAGAGCAAAGGCCGTGATCGCGGTTTCGCTTTCCCTGTTGCTGGCTCTCCTCGATTACGCGATCGCCAATGTCGCTCTGCCGGAAATCGCACAGGATCTGCAGGCGTCGTCCTCGGCCTCGATCTGGGTAGTGAACGCGTACCAACTGGCGAGCTTCGTCTCGCTTTTGCCGCTCGCGGCTCTGGGCGCACGGGTGGGTTACGCGCGTCTTTGCCTGTTCGGGGTTGTGCTGTTCATGGCGTCGTCGGTTGGATGCGCCATGTCGACAAGCCTGCTGTTTCTGTCGATCGCGCGCGCGGCGCAGGGCCTTGCAGGGGCCTGTATTCTCAGCGTGAACACTGCGTTGATCCGGTTTATCTATCCTCATGCGGAACTGGGGCGTGGCCTTGCGCTCAACACTGTCATTGTCGGCGTCGGGCTCGCACTGGGGCCGACAGTCGCCGGACTGGTGCTCGCGGTGGCGACGTGGCCGTGGCTTTTCTGGATCAACATCCCTCTTGGCGCGCTGACGCTCTTTCTCGGCTATGCGTCGCTGCCGCGTGTGGCGGCTCACGGTTCCATGCCGGACGCGTTGGGGGCGTTGCTGTGCGTGATCGCTTTCACGGCGCTCGGTCTGGGCGCTGACGGCCTTGCTCACGGTGCGAACTGGTCTGTGCAGTTGATATTGTTGGCGGCGGGAGGTGCGGCGTTGATGGCGCTGACCCGACGTGAATCCGGTCTCGCCCACCCGATTCTGCCGGTCGACCTGCTTCGCGCTCCCGCGTTTTGCGTTGCATTTCTTACCGGCTTGATCGGCTATGTCGCATCGAATTTCTTTATAATCTCGATGCCGTTTACGCTGCACCAGGATTATGGATGGAGCGCCACGGCTACAGGCCTTTTGATGACCTCATGGGCGTTCGGACTCATAACGTCGTCGACGATGACCCGGCGTTTGTCGGACAGGGTTCCTGCAAGCGTAATTTCTTCCGCGGGTTTGCTGTTGACGGCTGTGGGTTTCGTCGCATTGCGGTTACTGCCGGATCATCCGGGAGCGTTCTCAATCGGATCGCGCATTTTCGTCGCGGCCTTCGGGTTTGGTCTGTTTCAGGTCCCGAACAATCGTGCGATGATGTTCGGGGCGCCGGCGGGGCGGGAAGGCGGAGCGAGCGGTATGGTGCAGGTTTCGCGGCAGGGCGGGCAGACGCTGGGAGCGATCGCCGTCGCGGCGACCTTGCGGATTGCGGCGCCGAATGGCGGGCTCGAATGCCTTGACGCCGCCGCCGCGTGTGCTGCGCTCGCGGCTGTGCTCAGCGCGTCCAGGCTTGTCAGAAAAAGGTCTCGCGCCGCATCTGCATAGGAAGGCTTTTCGTTGTCAGATTGGAATGCCGCCTCTTCAAGTCTTCTGGTGAGGGCCGGACGCGAAACAGATGCGCCGTTGCTTCCCGATGTCGAGCGATCAGCCGCACAGGCGTTTCTTCAGGTTCCGGGGTTGGAATGGATTGCCGCCGATGATGTAACGTCGGAGGCCGAGCATCGTGCAGCCATCCGCGCCGGGGCGAGTTGGGTCGCAGAAATTTCGCGCGAACTGGTGGGGTTCGCTGTCGCCACCGAGGTCGGCGACGCCCTTCATCTGGAGGAATTGTCGGTGCGTTTCGACGCGCAGGGCAGGGGCGTTGGCGCCGCCCTTATGCGAAACGTGATCGACTTCGCCGTTTTACGCAGACGATCGGTCGTCACATTGACGACTTTTCGTGACCTGCCGTTCAATGAGGCATTCTATTCGCGCTTTGGTTTTTTGACGCTGACGCGAGATCGGCTTTCCGCACGATTACGCGACATCCTCTCGCAGGAGGAGTTGCTGGGGATGCCGCCTGATCGGCGATGCGCGATGTCGTTGAACTTGGAGAGGGAGAAGCCGGGTGGGGGCGAAAGGTGACGTGGCGTCGGTGAGGGCTCGGTTGGCGCGCATCCTGCGCGTCTTCGCTTTGGCTGGCGCTGTTTGCGGTCTTCTCCTGTTCTTTTTTGGAAAAAAGGATCAAGAAGCAATTGGTTATGTGAAGACATCCTGCTGGAAATATTTGCCTGAGCAGTAAGGGGCTTTTGACCCCTCAAGATCGAGATCGGACATCGGTCGAAAACCCGAATCCTTAATCAGGCCAAAATATCTTTAGATCATTTCCAGAGGCACGGCTTTTCTGGGCGGCGGAAACGCCGTGTCGAGAGCAGCAAGATCGTCATCCGACAGTGTTATTTCCTGCGCAGCGATGTTCTGGCGCTGATGCCTCACCGTCGCAGCTTTCGGGATGGCGATGACGTTCGAACGACGCAGAACCCACGCCAGCGCAATCTGAGCAGGGGTCGCCTGTCCGAGCGACGTCGTGTGCTTTCTGGCGATATCGGCCAGTGTTTCATTGCGAAGAAGAATGCCGCCCTGACCGATGGGGGAGTAAGCCATCGTCGCAACGTTGCGCTGCGCGTCCTCACCCAGAAGATCGAACTCAACGCCGCGGTGGTCGAGGCTGTATAGTATCTGGTTGCTTACGCACTTTTCGCCCTGATCGACGCTGAAAAGTTCGCCCATGTCGTCGATGTCGAAGTTGGAGACGCCCCAGTCGCGGATCAGCCCCTCTTCGCGCAGGCGCTCGAACCCTTCGATGGTCTCGTTCAAAGGGATCGAGGAACGCCAGTGCAGCAGGTAGAGGTCGATGTAATCGGTCCTGAGTTGTTCCAGAGAAGCGCGGCAACTTTGTGCGACGCCGCGCTTCGATGCGTTGGAGGGTAGAACCTTCGTGACAAGATAGACGTCGCTGCGACGCCCCCGGATGGCCTCGCCCACCAGGTCTTCCGACCGTCCATTCCCATACATTTCAGCCGTGTCTATGACGCGCAGCCCGAGATCCAGCCCGGTCCGAATGCTCTCGATTTCCTCTATGCGGCGTAGGGGGTCGTCGCCCATGTTCCACGCACCCATGCCGAGCGCCGGGACTTCAACGCCATTTTTGAGCTTGACCGTTTTTGTCATGACCCGACCTCCATGCCCCGAACGCCATGTGCCGACGATCGTTCCTCGCCGACTACGCTGCCGACGATGACTGCTGTGTGATCAACGCGCCGATTTCAGGCGACGTCAATAAACCTGACCGGGGACGATCTGGGTGGTGAAGGCGGGCGTTGCGACGTTCTCGCGCGCATCGACGCCGATGTTGGTGTGATTCCCGGCGTCGCCCGACAGCGTGGCGTCCCACGTCTCTACAAATTGTGAACGAAGAATTTCGTCGTATACCGCCAACGTTGCGCGCTGCATGGTTTCGGTCGTGTAGTGCGCCAGAACGTTCTGACGCGCGTGCTCGCCCATCGCTGCGCGCTGCTCGGGCGTTGCGGACAGCGCGCCTGCCAGCATTTCCGCGAAGGCGCGGGCGTCTCCCGGAGGGAACAGCAAGCCGGTTTCGCCGTGCGTCACCGTCTCCATGGCGGCGCCGTGAGCCGCTACGATGACCGGACGCGCCATAGCCTGCGCCTCGACCACCACGCGGCCGAACGGCTCCGGGCGGAGCGAGGGCACAACGGCGACCTCAGCGAGAGCAAGGGCTGCAGCCATGTCCGAACAATGACCGCCAAATCGCACGCGGTTGGTCAGGTCAAGCGAGGCCGCCTTGGCGCCGAGGCGCTCTGCGAATGCGTTGTCGCGGGCTCCGTCGCCGACGAACACGCAGACCCAATTCCGGTCAGTCCAGTTTTCCCGCGCCATGATCGCCAGCGCGTCGAGCGTCAACGCCTGTCCTTTCCATTCGGTCAGGCGGCCGGGCATCAGAATGACGGCCTGATCTGCGGCTACGTTCCATGCCTCGGCGAGGTTCTGGATACGGTCGCCGCGAACCAGCGCCGGATTGAAATGCCGGGTGTCTGCGCCGCGCGGTATGACACGCAGGCGATCCGGTCCGACGCCGTAGTCGCGGGACAGGCGTTGGGCGATGTAGTCGCTGATGGCGATGACCCGTTCGCCTGATGCGAGAACGGAGTTGTAGGTTTTTTTGCCCGGAAATTTCTCATGGTGAACGCCGTGCCATGTCGTCACGAAATGCGTCTTCGTTGATCTGCAGGCGAGGCGCGCGGCCCAGGCAGGGGCGCGTGAACGCGCATGCACAAGCGTCACGCCCTCGGCGGCGATGAGGGCCTTGAGCCGCCGTGCGTTGCGAAGAATGCCCAAAGGCGACTTGTCGCCGAGCCTGAGCGAGATGTGGCGTCCGCCTAAATATTCCACCCGTGGAACGAGTCGCCCTTCGGCGCTCGCCACGAGAGCTCTTCCGCCAGCCTGAGCGATGGCTTCGACCATCTCCAAGGCTCCCCGTTCCACGCCGCCTGCGTCAAGCGACGGAAGTACTTGCAGAATCACAGGACGATAAGCGGAGGCAGTCATCACGTTCGATCCTTAGCACGCTCTGGCGCGTGCTGCATCCGCTGTGCGGTGAAGGGTTAACACTTTATTGATTCTTCGTCTCGCGGCGGGAGGCCCGCTGCGATCGTGCTTGACCGGAAGGCGGCGGACGCGGTCAATTGCGGCATGGCCGTTTGTTCTTCGCCGATCCGCCAGAGCGTGACCGGTCTCCCCGCCTTCGGGGGGAGCGCTGCGCGTTCGCTCGCGGTTCTGCCTATTTTGGGCGCTCTGAGCGGCCAACCGGCGCAGGCGGCTCGCCCATCGCACGCGCCGCAGCCGCCCTTCGTCTTCTCCGAATGCGCGGCCCTTCTGGACGACGACCCGGAACAGACATCCGATTATATAGCCTCCCATCGCGTCGCGGGGCGTGAGCGGGCGGCGAAACGTTGCGAAGCTCTGGCGCAAGTGAATATGGGCGACCCTGCGGCCGCCGCAGCGATTCTCGACGATCTGGCGCGCAGCGGCTCAGCGGCGGTGGATACCGATCCGGACGCGTCTAGGGCCGCTGCCGCCACCGACGCCGCGCGAGCCTGGCTCGCGGCGGGGCGTCCTTCACGAGCGGAAGCGTCGGCGGCTTTCGGGCTAGGGCTCGCCCCGACATCGACGCCTCTGCGTCTGGTGCGCGATCGGGCCCTGTTGCGGCTGGGGCGGAGCGAGGAAGTCCTGTCGGATGTTTCCTCGATACCGTCCGACGCTGCGAACCTGCCGGATACGCGCCTGTTGCGCGCGACGGCGGAGCGCATGCTCGGCAGATTGCGGGCGGCCCACGTCGATATCGCCGCCGCCGCCGCCGCTTCTCCGGACGATCCATCTATATTGCTGGAGAGAGGTGTGATCCGGCAGCGTCTGGGCGACGGTCTGGGGGCGCGTCAGGACTGGGAACGTGTGGTCGAACTGGCTCCCGATACGCACGAGGGGGATTCTGCGAATCAGGATCTGACGCTGCTGGCGTCCGACCCGGATACGGCGTTGGGTCCGACCAGTTCAGCGCCAGCGACTGCCTCGCCTGCGCCGGTCGGGTCTGCCGTGCGAACCACCACTCCGCCGTCGACTGCCGTTTCGCGCTCTCCAGCGGCACCGACTCTGCGTCGAGACGCGGACAATATGTCGCTGAAACCAGCGCCCTGAGATGTTTTCGTGGTGACGGCTGTGCAATGCGCCAGTGCGCCCGCGCGCATTCTGGTCATCAAACTGGGCGCCTTGGGCGATTTCGTACAGGCGTTTCCCGCCTTCGCCGCGATCCGGGCGCATCATCCTGATGCGGCGATCACGCTGCTGAGCACGCGGCCTTTCCTTGAGCTCGCCGCCGCCAGCCCATGGTTCGATGCAATCGAAATCGACACCCGCCCAAAATTGTTCGATCGCCGTGGAATGGACCGCCTGCGTGTCGCGTTACGGGGATTCGACCAGGTCTACGATCTGCAGACGTCCAATCGATCGAGTTGGTATTACCCTCTGGCGGGACGTCCTCCGTGGTCGGGTATTGCTCGCGGCGCGAGCCTGCTCCACGCCAATCCATTTCGTAATGAAATGCATACCCGCACGCGACAGCGCGATCAGCTTCGTATGGCGGGCTTGCCTGACGTTCCGTCGCCCGACCTGAACTGGCTGGCGGCCCGCGGACCAATGATCGAGGACGATTATGCTCTGATCGTACCGGGCGCCGCGCCGCATCGACCGGGAAAACGCTGGGCCGCACAAGGTTTTGGCCGTACCGCTAGTGTGCTGGCGGACAGGGGGGTGCTGCCCGTGATTGTCGGTTCAACTGACGACGCTCCGCTGGCGCATGTTATCCGTGAGGCTTGCCCGGAGGCGCTCGATCTGACCGGGAAGACGAGCCTTCCCGATCTCGCCGGTCTGGCGGCGCGAGCGTCACTCGCAATAGGCAACGATACCGGTCCCATGCATCTTGCTGCTGCAATGGGGGCCCGTTGCGTCGCGCTATTTTCTTCGGAAAGCGATCCGGGCCTGACCGCCCCTCTTGGCATGCGGCCGGGACAGGTCACTGTGATCCGCGTAAACGATATGGCGACTCTTTCGGTCGATAGGGTTGTCTCCGCCCTCGGCTGACGCCATTACAGTGGCCCCCGGCGTCATGCGTCGTGGGTTTCAATCATGTACCGGAGCTTGAACCATGCTTGCCATCACCCTGCCCGACGGAACCGTGCGCCGCTATGACGGACCGGTGACGGGCACGGAGATCGCCGCGTCGATCGGCCCGGGACTCGCCAAGGCGGCGCTCGCTATCGAGGTCGATGGAAAGCTGCGCGACATGGCGCTGCCGGTCGAAGCGGACGCTGCGATCCGCTTCGTGACCCGCAAGGACGAAGCCGCGCTGGAGATGATCCGCCATGACGCCGCCCATGTGCTGGCCGAGGCCGTGCAGTCTCTGTATCCCGGCACTCAGGTCACCATCGGCCCGTCCATCGAAAACGGCTTCTATTACGATTTCTATCGCAACGAACCGTTCACGCCGGACGATTTCGCCGCCATCGAAGCGCGGATGCGCGAGATTGTTACGGCGAACGCTTCGTTCGTGCGCGAAGTATGGCCCCGTGACGAGGCGATAGCGTTTTTCGAGGCGCGCGGAGAGCGCTTCAAGGCTGAACTGATCCGCGATCTGCCGGAGGACGAGCAGATCTCGATCTACCGTCAGGGCGAATGGCTCGATCTGTGCCGCGGTCCGCATCTGCGCGGCACGGCGGATGTCGGGAACGCCTTCAAGCTGATGAAGGTGGCGGGCGCCTACTGGCGCGGCGACCATCGCAACCCGATGCTGACCCGCATCTACGGCACCGCCTGGCGCGATCAGAAGGAGCTGGACGCTCATCTGCTGCAGCTTGAAGAAGCGGAGCGTCGTGACCATCGCCGGATCGGCAAGGAGATGGATCTCTTCCATATTCAGGAAGAAGCCGTCGGGCAGGTGTTCTGGCACGCGAAGGGCTGGCGTCTGTACACCGTATTGCAGGATTACATGCGCCGCGCCCAGGTCCGCGCCGGGTATGACGAGGTGCGCACCCCGCAACTTGTCGACCGCTCGCTGTGGGAAGCTTCGGGTCATTGGGACAAATATCGCCACCACATGTTCATCGCGACGGTCGAGGACGAGGACAAGACCCTCGCCCTCAAGCCGATGAACTGCCCGTGCCATGTGCAGATTTTCCGCCATGGCTTGCGCTCCTACCGCGAATTGCCGCTGCGTATGGCGGAATTCGGCGGCTGTCACCGTTATGAACCCTCTGGCGCGCTCCACGGCATCATGCGCGTGCGCGGATTCACGCAGGACGACGGGCACATTTTCTGCACCGAAGCCCAGATCGCCGATGAGACGGTCCGCTTCGTCGCGATGCTCGCCGACGTTTATCGCGATCTCGGGTTCGAGCAGTTCCGGGTGAAATACGCCGACCGGCCGGAAGCAAGCGCCGGGTCGGACGAGGCGTGGGAGAGGGCGCAGAGCGCGCTGATCGACGCCTGCCGCATCGCGGGCGTAGAATACGAGCATAACCCGGGCGAAGGCGCCTTCTACGGCCCGAAGCTGGAGTTCGTGTTGCGCGATGCAATCGGCCGTGACTGGCAGTGCGGCACGTTGCAGGTGGATATGGTGCTTCCGGAGCGTCTGGACGCATCCTACGTCGGAGAGGACAGCGCGCGCCATCGTCCGGTGATGCTGCATCGCGCCATTCTGGGTTCGTTCGAGCGATTCATCGGAATCCTGATCGAGCAACATGCAGGCAAGTTCCCGCTCTGGCTGGCGCCGACGCAGGTTGTCGTGGCGTCCATCGTCTCGGACGCCGAACCCTATGCGCTCGAAGTCGTGGAGACGCTGCGCAAGGCCGGTCTCGTCGTTGAAGCGGATGTCCGTAACGAGAAGATCAACGCGAAGATCCGCGAGCACAGTCTTGCGCGCGTTCCGGTCATCCTGGTGGTCGGCCGTAAGGAAGCCGAGGCCCGGACGGTCGCCATGCGCCGTCTTGGTGGGGCGGAGCAGCAGGTGCTGTCTCTCGCCGAAGCCGCCGATGTGCTGGCTCAGGAAGCAACGCCTCCCGATCTGCGTCGCGCCTGAGCGCTAAGCGCCGGTAGAGCCGCCATACGTCCGGATTTTTTCGATCCGGCGTATGGCGACTGCCAGATTGCGCGCGAACCGCCTTGATGCAGGCGGTCTCAACCCGTTTGAGTGCGGCGGCCCTCCCTTCAACTTGGGAGGGAGATGCCACCATTTGTCAGCGGGAAGAACACATGCAGCGCGCCCCGAAGTCTCGCCTGCGGATGCAGCAGCTATAGACTGGGGCGAGAAGGGCGCAATGCAATCACGGCAACGTCGGTTACTGCGGACTGCAGGCAGCTTGACGCGTGTGGCTGTGCGTGCCGTCTGACACGGCCTGTTTGCCGCCACGCCCAACCGCTACCGACATGAATGCCGAAAATAGAGAGACAGCCGCGTTTCGCGATGGGCGACCGCGTGGTTTCATGCTCTATCTTTTCGGAATCGTGACGTTTGAGGGGCGGTCGTAAAACTCAACATGAAAACAAATTCGTTTTTTCAGTGGGTGAATCTCCGTTCCAGAGAGCTTTTGGCCGTCGCAGTGACAGCGGGTGCACCCTGCGCCACTGCCGCGCCTACGCATGCCGCGACCGGGCAGGCGGGGCTTCCCCCGGGTTTGACTGCGGCAATCATCGACACGACGGTCGAACGTACGCGACAGGCGTTCGACGTTCCCGGAATCGCCATTGGCATTGTGCATGATGGCAAGATCGTCTTCACCCGCGGCTATGGGCGTCGTGCAGAAGACAGGGCAAGTCCGGCGGTGGACGCCCGTACCCTCTTCGCGATCGGTTCCAACAGCAAGGAATTCACAACCACGGCGCTTTCCGTGCTGGTCGACGAGGGCAAGTTGCGATGGGACGACCGCGTTATCGATCATTTGCCTGAATTTCGCGTATCGGATCCATGGATCACACGCGATTTTCGGATTTCCGACCTGCTGACCCATCACAGTGGCATGGGGCTGGGGACGGGCGATCTCATGCTGTTTTCCCATAGCACGTTCACCCGCAGGGAGGTCCTCGCGGCGTTGCCCTATATGCCGTTCACCGCTCCGTTCAGGACTACATACGCCTATAACAACCTGCTTTACGTCGTTGCGGGCGCCGTGATCGAACGCGTGAGTGGGCAAAGCTGGGAAGAGTTTTTGCAGTCGCGTCTGATCGACGCTGCGGGCCTGCCCGCATGTCAGAGCACGCCGCCGACCCGGGACGAGGCCGACGTCGCGACCGGGCAGGGGGAAGGCGGCCCCTTGCCCGTACGCGAAGGATTGCGTCTGCCCGCCGTGGCGCCTGCTGGCGGCGTGTGGTGCAGTGCGGATGGCGTTAGTCGCTGGGCGCAGATCTATCTCAACGGCGGCGTTACGCCGGAGGGCAAGACGATCTTCAGCCGCGCCCGACGCGATGAGGTCTGGGCGCCGCACGCTTTGCTGCCGCTGCCTGATACGGCGGAGGCGACGAAAACGCATTTCCGGGCTTACGGATATGGCTGGTTCATCGAAGATTTTTACGGACAACGGCGCGTCTGGCACACCGGCACGATCAACGGCATGGTCAGCTATGTGAATTTCCTGCCCGAACTCGGGACCGCGATTGTCGTTCTGACCAATCACGACGATCACAACGCAACCTATTCAATAGCGACGACCCTGAGTTCCTACGTTGTGAAGGGCGGAAGCGACGACTGGATCGGGCATTGGAAAAGGGAAGAGGACGCGAAGAAAGCGGCGAACGCTGAGCAGGCGTCGGCCCGCGGTCCCGGCTCTCCCGCTCGGCCTTTTCATCAACTTTCGCAGGATGAACAGCGAGAGTATCTCGGCGCCTATCGCGACGACTGGCGCGGCGATATTTTCGTCACAAGGCGTGGAGGAGACCTGCGGCTGACATTCTCGAAAGCTGATGGGTTGGCGGGAACATTATCGGCCCTGCCGCACGATCTGTTTGTCGCGCGTTGGGACATTCGCGGTCAGGATGGAGAGGACGATTGCTACGTGCAGTTCGAGCGCGATGTCGAAGGTAAAATTACAGGAATGAAGATGCGGCTTTTAGGATCGGATTTCAGCTTTGACGCTCAGGATCTGCATCCGCGCAAGATTTCGGACCATTCGTGATGGAGCGCGCAGTGAATCAGGAGCGCCGTCTGGCGCTGCGTACGGTCGGCCTGCTGACGTCCGGAGCGCTGCTTGCAGGTTGTGTGTCCCGCGTGCGTGAGACGCCGCTGTTTGCTCCCGAACCGTCGTTCGCGGCGGCGGACGCCGCAGTGCGCGACGCGATCGCCACGGGCGCATGTCCTGGCGCGGTGCTGGCGGTGGGGCGGTCCGGTCGCATCGTGCACAGCGCCGTGTTCGGTCGCCGCGCCGTCACGCCAGTCGCTGAGCTGATGACCTGGGACACCGTGTTCGACATGGCGTCCCTCACCAAACCCATGATCACAGCTCTGGCGGTCATGCAACTTGTCGAGCAGGGCAGGTTGGACGTCGACCAGCCGCTCGCCCGCTACTTGCCGGATTTCGCCGCCAACCGAAAGGCGGCGATCACGCTGAGGCTGTTGCTGACGCATTATTCCGGCCTGCCGCCCGATCTCGCGCTCGACCGGCCGTGGTCGGGGCGGGCGCAGGCATGGCGCCGGGTCGTCGCAGCAACGCCGATCCATCCGCCCGGCGAGACGTTCGTTTACAGCGACATCAATTTCATAGCATTGGGTTTTCTTGTCGAACGCATCAGCGGCAGAACGCTTCCAGATTACGCCGCGACGCATATTCTGACGCCGCTGGGGATGAAGGACTCGGCCTTTTTGCCGGGGGCGTCGACGCGCGCAAGGGTGGCGCCGACCCAGTTCGACGAACACGGCGTCATGTTGCGCGGGGTCGTGCATGATCCGACGGCGCGCCGGATGGGCGGCTACGCTGGACATGCAGGGCTGTTCTCGACGGCGACGGATGTGGCCACATACGCCACGGCGCTGCTCGATCGTCGCGCCGGGCGTGACAGCCGTTTCCCGCTCGCGCGAGCGACATTGCTGATGATGACCACGCCACAGCAACCCGCCGGGCGCGCCGAACAGCGCGGGTTCGGGTGGGATATCTCGTCGCATTACGCGACTGCGCGTGGTGAACGGTTTTCGCAAGAGTCTTTCGGTCATACCGGATTTACCGGAACGTCTCTGTGGGTTGATCCAAAAAATGATTGTTTTGTGACTCTCTTAACCAACCGTGTGCACCCGGACGGCCATGGAGGGGTAGTGCGTCTGCGTAAGGATGTGGCGACGGCCGTAGCGAGGGCGCTTTCGATCTGAGCTTGCGTGAAGCTGCACTACGGGCACTTGTTGAGAGCAGCTCATTTCGGTCGAATATGATTTTCTGTATATCGAAAAAATTGCAATGCGGAGAATCTGACGGCGGCTGGAACGCATGATCGTTCCAGCCGCCGCATGCGGCTTGTGTAATTGAAACAGGTGTGAGTCTTACGCGGCTGCCGGTATGCTTCATGGTTCGCTAATCGTCATCGTGTGCGGTTGTAATTCGATATATTTTTTATGAATGACTAGAATTCTCGTTATTCCATCGAAGGGCGGCGTTGAATTTTCCCGACTTGATCCTCTCGAACGCAACCGTATTTTCGTTGTGTTTTTTGATTTATCGAGCGCGGAACCTGATGCACGGGTGATGGGGGCGAACAGCTCTTAAGTCATTTTATGCGATCAATTCGCATTTACATCTTCGGCGCCGTGACGTAAGTCACATTCAGAAACATTGCCTCGTAGGTGTTTTGTGCGAGTTCCAAGGAGAGGGCCGAGTTTCCGATGAGTGATTTAATCCGACGTTGCGTCGCGCCGTTGTCTGTCGCGGGAACTCTGTTTGCCCTGAGCCATGCTAATGCTTCAGACACCATCGGCGCCGCTGAGCGGGAAGATGTTCCCGCCGACAAGCTGTACGACAGGAAAAATCAGAAAACGCCCACTCCCGGACGAAATTTTGAGAGCGGGGATGTGGAGAATCTGACTGTCAAAGGACATGGTTTCAACACCATGCATCAGAATCTCGGTCTGTCCAGAATGCCGCAGGACGTGCTTCATACGGCTCAGACGATCGACGTGGTGCCGCAGGAACTGATGCGCCAGCAGAACGTGAAATCTTTGGATGAGGCGCTTCGCAACGTGCCCGGCGTGACATCATCGATCGGCGAAGGCGCCGGTGGAATGAACGGCGATCAGTTTCTGATCAGGGGTTTTCAGGCCCAGAACGATATCTATGAAGATGGATTGAGGGATTTTGGCGTATATTCAAGGGATTCATTTAACCTTGAAACGGTGTCCGTCATAAAGGGACCTTCGTCGGAGGTGTTCGGCAACGGCACTACTGGCGGCGCCATTAATATGATCACGAAGTCGCCCACGCTGGCGAACCGTTACGCCGCAGAGTTCTCCGGAGGGTCGGGTAGTTATTATCGGGGAACGCTGGATGTCAACCAGAAGATAAACGATTCCACGGCTTTCCAGCTTTCAGGCATGGGCGACGAACACAACGTCGTTGGCCGCGATTATATCTACTCGCACCGTTGGGGCGTGGCGCCTTCCATCGCCTTTGGATTGGGTAAACGTGCGACGCTTGTATTGCAGTATATGCATCAGTCGGAAAACTCGATTCCGGATTTCGGCGTTCCGGTCGTCACGAAGCCTGGAGCGGCCTACGGCCAACCGATCACGGCATATGGTATTCGCAGAACGAATTTTTATGGAACGAGCAATGATCAGAATGCAACAAATGACAATATGGAGACGGCTCGCTTTACCTACAAATTAAATGATCACATTACGTTTTATGATGATCTTCGGGGCGGCCAATACTACCGTACCTTTGCTGCGTCGAAAGCGACTTGCGACACGACCTGCGTAGATAATTATTTTGATGGGAATGCGGCCAGCGCTCTTGTCGCGCGTTCAGGCCCCAACGGCGCCGGTAACGGAGCTGGCGCGGGCACGTATATGGCGCCTCTTCCTTACCAGCAACAGAGCTGGTCCGTTCAAAATGTCGCTTCAATGGTCGCGAATTTCAGAACTGGATTCTTGAAACACCAACTCGTGGCGGGTTTTGATCTCGAGCGTGTCAGCGATCGACGTGAGCAGTCGACATATCTGAAGGCCAAACCCTATGCGAGCCTGGTCAATCCTAATCCTTATGTAGGAAATCTTGACCTTGTATCGGGCGATTCCAACCCCGGCGGATTAGTCAATTTGGGCGGAATCGGCGCGAAGGCCAACAGCAACGGCTACGGCTTTGACACCGGATTATTTCTGTTTGACCAGATCTGGTTCACCGACTGGCTTTCGCTTAAAGGCGGTTTTCGTTGGGATCGGTGGCAGACTACGTACAATGTCACCGGAGGAGATGTCTCAAAATATCCCGACAAGCATTTTCATGACGTCAGCGGCGTATTCAATCCCAACGTAAGCCTGATCGCCACCCCGGACAGCCATCAGACCTATTACTTTACGTGGGCCAGCTCGACCACGCCCATGGGTATGTACGTCACCAACGGCTCCGTTCCGATCCGCCCGGGTACGAATTCCTTCGCCAGCCCGGAAAAGGCGCAGCTTTACGAGGTTGGCGCGAAGTACAGCCTGTTCCATGATCGTATGGGCTTCACGGCTTCATTGTTCCGTCTGGATAAAGGGAATGCTCTCAATGCGGATCCTGTGACAGGTCAAATTGAAAGTTCCTCGGACAGGCAGCGCAACCAGGGGCTCGAGCTTTCTGCCGGGGGCGTTATCCTGCCGGGCTGGAACGTGACGGCGACATATGCGCTGTACGACAGCGACACGACATCATCAGCCACTGCCGCCAATCGGGGCAAGAACGTCCAGTATGTTCCCCATAATCAGGCGACGTTCTGGACCGCTTATAACGCGTTTTCCAACAAGCCGTATAATTTCATGGTCGGCGGGGGCGTGACGTGGCGTCAGCATGTGTGGCTCAATGCGGCCAATACCGTGCGCGCGCCAGCAAATCTTGATTTCAGCGCCGTCATTTCTCACCGTTTCAACGAACACTGGAAAATTTCAATGAACGGTTACAACCTCGCCAATCACCTGAATTATCAGAGCCTCTTCTCTAACCGCGTTACGCCGTCTGCAGGCCGTATGTTCCTGGGCGAACTGAGCATGGTTTACTGAACGTTTAGCAATATGCAGTAGTCGCACGGCATATCGAGTCCGTGCGACGTCATAGTATTTCTAACTGAAGAAACTTTATTCCGTTTATTCAGGGCGATTTTCTAGATTTTTTAAGGAAGCGTTCACGTCCGCCTGAGACTCGACCGCTTCCTTGCCCCGGCTTACTTCTGAACCGGGACCTCGATCCAGCTTCCCTTCACATCAATGGAAACGGTCGCCGGTTTGTATGAATCAGCCGGCGCCAAAAAGATATTGTCGACATAACTCTGCGGGTTTCGGTCGTAGAGAGGGAACCAGCTCGACTGGATCTGCACCATAATCCGGTGGCCAGGCAAGAACGTGTGGTTCGTCATAGGCAACGGAAACTTGTACAATTGCGGGGTATTCGCCGGGACGGCCGCCGGCTTGTCGAAGCCGTTCCGATACCGGCCACGCAGGATGTCCGCGCTCACCATGAACTGGTAACCGCCCATCTCCCGCTGGTCCGCGACCTCGTCAGGATAGACGTCGATCAGCTTCACCACGAAATCGCCATCGGTTCCCGTCGTGGACGCCGTCAGATGCACGAGCGGTTCGCCGCGAAGGGTGACAGGCTGCGTCAAGACCGGAGAAGTGAAGGTAGCGACGTCCGTTCGCGCTGTAACGTTGCGCTGATCGGTCGCCAGCCAGTAAGGCCAGGGCGATCCCTCCACGCCCTTGGGGCGGATCGGCCGCGGAATATAGGGAACCGGATGCGCGGGATCGGCGACGTAGTTCACGGGACTGGCGTCCGCACCCGGCGTGCTGAAGCCCAGCCCGTGGTTCGCTTGAAAATGCAAAGCTTCACAACCGGAGGCGCAGGCGGCTGGCGGCAACGCGTCCGTTGTCTCCCATACGTTGTCCCCGGTCCGGAAACGTGTGACGCGGGCGGGCAGAGGCGTCGCAGCGTCTTTCAGGTAGTGGGCGAGGAAAGGTTCAAGAACGTTCTTGCGAAAATAATATCCTGTGTCGGAACGCAGGGCCACCGGACCCAACGTGCTCGCCGCCCTGATCTCTCCTCCATGGTTCCACGGTCCCATGACCAGATAGAGGTTGGCGCTTGATGCTGGAGAACGGTGGAGTGCGTAATAGGTCGCGAGTGCGCCGTAGATATCCTCCTGATCCCAGAGGCTGTGCACCAGCATGGTGGGGACCTTCAGGCCTTCGCTGGCGAGAATCTTGTCCATCGCCTGAGCCTGCCAGAAGGAATCGTAAGCAGGATGGGCGAGCAGGGCGCGGAAGAAGCCGATCTGCTCCATCCCGCGTGACTTGCCAACGGCGCCAGCCGATACGCCGTTCAGATAGAGGTCGTACCCGTCGTACTGGCTGGACCACCATTTTACGGTGTTCTTTGGCGTGCCGTCCTGCTCATAGACGTACGGAAGCATTTCTTCACGGAACGCCCCGTTGTGGAACCAGTCGTCTCCCATCCACCCATCCACCATGGGATTCATCGGCACAGAAACCTTCAGCGCCGGATGAGGGTGCACAAGTGCGGTCAGGGCGGTATAGCCGTCGTAGGACACGCCAATCACGCCGACCTTGCCGTTACTTTCGGGAACGTTGTGGATCAGCCACTCGATCGTGTCCCAGGTGTCGGTTGAATGATCGACCGACGTAGCGTTCAGGGGGCCGCGCATCGGGCGGTTCATGACGTAACGTCCCTCGGATTCGTATTTTCCACGCACGTCTTGCAGCACGCGGATATAGCCTCCGTCGAGGATCACGTCGGGCATGTTGTCATAACCCTGCAGGCTCGACGCCTCGTCGCCGCTCGACGTGCGCGCCGCCATCTTGTCCGCGCTGTAGGGCGTGCGGGTCATCAGCATTCCGGCGTCGTGCGCGCCCTTGGGAATGATAATGATCGTGTGCAGCTTCACGCCGTCGCGCATCGGAATCATGACGTCGCGCCGGACGTAGTTGAAACTTGAAGAATCAACCTTGAAGGTTTCTGGCATATCCGGAAACAGGCCGGTAGTCGGCGCGGCGAGCGCGGTAAGGGGAAGCGCCTGCGTCGCCAGAAGAATTTTCAATATTGCGCGTATTTTCATAAACTGTGTCCGGGAGTGGTGGGTGAATGCGAAGACGCTAAGCCGCTCGTTCGCTGACGGGCGGCCGCGCTGTTTCGTCGATGGTTGGAGAATGACGGTGACCTGTTCGAGGGGGACGCCAAGACGAGCGGACGGCAGGCCGCGCATCGATGGTCGGGAGCGGGCCAATCTGGCGGTCATGGGTGGAGATATGCTGGCACGACGTTCCCTTGGGTTGTATTCGATCTCGAAACGATAAATGTGCTGCAAAAATATTGTCAAACTACGGCGGGCGCCGATTCCGGACATTTTGCTTCACGGGGGAGGGCTGAGTCTGTTTTATGGCGGACGACGCCGCTCTCAAGACGGCGCGTCTGACGCGTAAGGAAAAACGATGCCACGCTCGTGTCCGCCCCCATCGCATATGAAAATTCCGCTCGGTTTGCGCAACGCCGCGACGACGGCCGTCGTGCTGGCGCTGGCCGCCTGCTCCGGATCGCCGGAAGAGCCGAAGGCTCCGCCGCAGGCCGCTGGTCAGTTGACGTCCTCTGAGCCGCTTCCGGCTGCGGATGCGCTGTCTGAGGCAGGGACGTCGTTGCGCATCACTTATCTTTCCACCGATGGCGTGACCGGCTCTGGTCTCGTTCCTGTAACGGGGGAAGTGTTCATTCCGTCAGGGGCGCCGCCCGCAGGGGGGTGGCCCATCGTCGCATGGGCGCATGGCACTGTAGGCGTCGCGGACTCGTGCGCGCCTTCGCAGAATCCGGTCACGCCTCGGAATCAGGCCTATCTTTCCGCATGGCTGCAGCGCGGATTCGCGATCGTCGCGACCGATTATCAGGGGCTGGGAACACCCGGCCCTCATCCGTACCTGAACGCGCGCGCCGAAGCTTACAGCGTGCTCGATTCTGTGCGGGCGGCCCTTTCGGGCGTCAAGGGCTTAAGCAACAAGGTCATGATCGTCGGGCAATCACAGGGGGCAGGGGCTGCTTTCGCCGCCGCGGCCTACGCGCCTGTCTACGCGCCCACGCTTGGCGTGAAGGGTACGGTCGCGACAGGAATTCCATATATGAGCCCCCAGATCGTTCAGGCGATGCTGGCGAACATCACGAAGGCGCAGCACGTCAAGAGCAAGGCGGCCAAGGGCGGTCACGGGAAAGTTGCGCCGTCGGGCGAGGGTGATCCAACAGTTGTCTACGCTTTGTTGCTCGGCGCGTCGCAGGCGGCGCTCGATCCCGGCTTCAAGCCGGAGACGGCGTTTACCCCGGCGGCTATGCCTTCGTTCCAGGCTGCGTCGCAGATGTGCATCGATCCTCTGTTCAAGCAGGTCGGCGCGGCGGGGCTGACGCCTGCAACGGCCTTCACGCCCGGGTTCGCGCAGGCTCTGGCGCCAACTTTCCGCGCGATGGCGTATCCGACGCTCAAGCTGGCGCAGCCGGTATTCATCGGAACCGGAACCGCAGACAAGGACGTCTCCCCGGCGTCGCAGCTCGCGCTCGTTCATGATGCGTGCGCAGCAGGCTCGACAGTGCAGGCGCATCTTTACAAGGGGCTGGCGCACTCTCCGACCTTGTTGGCGTCGCTGAAAGATTCTGCAGCTTTCACCGAAGCGGTGATGAACGACAGGCCGGTGGTCGCCGAGTGTACGCCGACGCCGAAATAGGCGAGCTTCCGGGCGAGGCGATTAAGCCCCGCCGCGCCCGGACTCAACCTGGATGGTCAAAGCGCCCCCTTCACATGGATTCGTTTGTTCAGGGGGATGAGGCGTTTTGAAATAATGAGATGGAGCATTTCCGCTGAACCGGAGTTCTGTGGAAATGCTTTCGATCATAATGCAGAGCTAGAGGCGAGACGGTCCGCTCTCTGGCGGGTCGGACAGAGCCCTCACTATCTGACGTAGTTTCTTGATCCGCGTGGAATACGTGAGGCCTTATTTCGTCGCCGCTCTGCCCAGACACGCGCGAGCGGAGCGGCTTTTCCGATATGCTGGATGTCTTTTCTTGCGAGTATCCCAGTCTCAGGCGGACAGTTCGCCAATCGTCGGGCGGTTTAGCATCGCCATCAGTTCTTTGCGCGTGTCCGAGTTTTCGCGGAACACGCCGAGCATCCGGCTGGTGACCATCGACACGCCGGGGCGGTGGACGCCGCGCGTCGTCATGCACTGGTGTCCGGCTTCGATGATGACGGCGGTGCCGTGGGGCTGCAGCACAGAGTCGATGGTGTTGGCGATCTGCGCCGTCAGACGCTCCTGAATCTGGAAGCGACGGGCGTAGGCGTCCACCAGACGCGCCAGCTTGGAAATTCCGACCACACGGCGGCGCGGCAGATAGGCGACGTGCGCGCGGCCGATGATCGGCGCCATATGGTGCTCGCAATGGCTTTCGAAACGGATATCGCGGAGCAGCACGATCTCGTCGTAATCCTCGACTTCAGAAAACGTGCGTTGCAGTAATTCTTCGGGATTGACCGCATATCCCTGAAAAAACTCTTCGTACGCGCGGGCTACCCGGGAGGGCGTGTCCAGCAGGCCCTCGCGTTCGGGGTCTTCTCCAGCCCAACTGAGGAGAACGCGGACAGCCTGTTCAGCTTCCTCGCGGGTCGGGCGGCGTGTGTTCGGGGCGGGAGACGACGTATCGGCCATTGGCGCAACTTCTTTCGGAAAATTCTCTTCACAGCGGAAGGCGCTGAGGCGTCTGTATGAAGAGGAAAAATTGGGGCGTCTGGAGCGGCGATTCAGTGAATGAGGCCCGACTGGTAGGGGCTGTCCAGACTGAAGGCGGGAATGGAAATTTCGAAACCACGTCCGGTCGCGACCTCAATCATGTGATAGGCGCCGCGCATGATGCCGCTTGGCGTATCGAGCGACGCACCGGAGGTATATTCGAAACCCGAACCGGACTCGATGACGGGTTGCTCGCCCACTACGCCCTCGCCGCGCACGTGCTCGACGTTGCCGCGCCCGTCGATGATCTCCCACGACCGCTCGAGCAGCTGCACCGACGTTGCGCCGTGGTTCTCTATCCGTATGCGGTAAGCCCAGCAGAAATTGTTTTCTTCCGGCTGGGACTGATCGTCGAGCCAAAAGGCCCGCACCTGCACCCGCAGGCCCTGAGTTGTCGCCTCGTAAGACGGAAGCGCCGCGATCGCCTCGTTCAGCGCGGCTTCGGCGTCGGCGAACGGCTTCGGGGGCATTGGCGGCCGACCGGACATGTCTGCTTCCTCCCTGATGACGACTGTCGGGCGTTCTCGCGAGCCCGGTAGGGGTTCCGATTGAAACGGCGCCACCGAACACGGGTTCGATGAATACGCTCCAACCCTTTGTTTGCAGAACGTTCTTAATCCCCTTCCGCCCGCTATGGCTGAAGGGGATGCGCTCCGCGTTCAGGCGGTATGGCTCGCCTGTCCGAGCGCCGCAACGCCCCGTTCGAGATCGGCGATCAGATCGTCTGCATCTTCAAGCCCAACCGACAGCCGGATAGCGCCGTCGGAGATGCCGAGACGGGCGCGTTCTTCCGCGCCGATTTTCATATGAGTCGTGGTCGCCGGATGCGTCGCGAGAGAGCGTGCGTCGCCCAGATTGTTGGAAATCAGCACGACGCGCAGGGCGTTAAGGAACGCGAAAGCGCCCGCTGTTCCGCCCGCGACCTCGAACGCCACCAGCGAGCCGAAGCCTGTCATCTGCCGCGCGGCGATCTCGTGCTGCGGGTGGTCTTTACGACCCGGGTACCGCACGCTGACCACGCCGGGCGCGCTGGCGAGCCAGTCCGCGACGATCGCCGCGTTGCGGGTCATGGCGTCGACACGCAACCGGAGGGTCTCCAGGCTCTTGAGCATCACCCACGCATTGAACGGCGACAGCGCATTGCCAGTGTTGCGTGTGAAGGGTTGCACAACCTCTTCGATCCATTGCTTCGATCCGAGGATGGCGCCCCCGAGCACGCGCCCCTGTCCGTCGATATGCTTGGTGCAGGAATAGACGACCACATCGGCGCCCAGAGTCAGGGGCTTCTGGTAGACCGGCGACGCGAATGCGTTGTCGACGATCACGATGGCCCCGGCCGCGTGCGCCCGTTCGGCGATGGCGCGCAGGTCGAGGACGTCGAGCATCGGATTCGACGGGCTTTCGAGCAGCACGGCTGCGGTCGGTTGGCGCAGGGCTTCGCTCCATGCGTCCAGATCGCCGCCGTCGACGAACACCGTCTCAACGCCGTATTTCGGCAGGAGACTGGCGATGATCCAATGGCAGGAGCCGAACAGGGCGCGCGACGCGACGACGCGATCGCCAGCTTTCACGTGCGCCAGCAGGGCAGAGGATACGGCGCCCATGCCGGTCGACGTGGCGATACAGGCCTCCGCGCCCTCAAGGTCGGCCAGGCGACGCTGCAGGGCGTCCACAGTGGGATTGCCGAAGCGGGAATACTGATAATGAACGGCGTCGCCGGTGAACGTGGCTGCGGCCTGCTCGGCGCTGTCGTAAGCAAAGCCGGAGGTGAGGAACAGCGCCTCGCTCGTCTCTCCGTAGGGAGAGCGTTCGACATTGGCGTGCAGCAGGCGGGTCGCCTCGCGCCATTCCTGCGAGACGTCAGGGGACCCGTTTGTGTCTGATGTGCTCATCGCGGTCTCGGTTCTTTCCTGTCCTCCGCGCGGGACGGGTGAGGGAACCTGACGCGTTGTCGCCCCCACGCGGATCGTCGACCGTGGAAACCTTGTCGGACGCACTCGCCCGCCAACGCCTCTTTAGCGCGATTCTTTAGCCTCGCCGCAAGCCGGCCTAACAAATCGCGAGGCCCTCCGCGCTATTTGCGGGAGGGACGAGCCTTATCGCGGATCAGCCTTCGGCCCGTCAACCGGATTGGGCGCCCGGGCGGGGTATAGCTGCCTTCGCGATACCATGCCGTGTCTGGGGCCCGGCATACATGTCGTCGGTTTTCAGCGCGCAATCCGGTTGGCTGCGACGGCGTCTGTCCGACGTGCCCGCCGGAACTGAACGCCATGTGTCGGCAACATACTGACGGAGGGGGAAGGCGATATCGTTCGCAAGGGAAGGGGGGCGATCGAAAAGGATCAGGTGAGGAGCGCTGCCGCGGGCGCCCTGTCCGCTGATATGTGCGCCGGGATAGAAAATGATTCTGTTGGGGGGAGGGTCATGGAGGCGCTTCGGGCGCTTCGGTCCTGATCCTTTGAGGCATCGAATTGATGCGGTTTTTGATCAACATCCCGTGATAGGCGCAGGCGCCGCATGGATCATGAGGCGTTGCAATCGGGTCTCCGGCAAGGAGGTTCCTCCGCGTCCAGAACGATTGTCATCCACGGCGGGCATGGCTATAGATCGGCCAACGCGGGTGTAGTTCAATGGTAGAACGGCAGCTTCCCAAGCTGCATACGAGGGTTCGATTCCCTTCACCCGCTCCAGCGACACGCTGATATGGCCGCCTTCAGGCCCTCCGTCCCCCCGGCTCGACAATTTGCGGTATTAACGTCATGCGCAGGCGCAGCGTTGTGTCTCACGTATGATTTGAGCACATTACGCGCGAGACAACAGGAGCCTCTGATGACCCGTCTATCCACGCATGTTCTCGCGGCCCTCGCCGTCGCCGCCGGACTGGCCTCGGTTTCCCCGGCTGCCCGGGCCGACCAGCCCGCACCGGTTTCAAAGGGTGGCGAGACTGCGACCAGCGACAAGAACCCCACTGGAACGAATCTTGCGGTGGCGACTGCGGCTCAGGTCGCCGAGATTTCTCCGGCCAACGTCGCTGGACTTCTAAACTACTGCGTCGAAACCGAGCAGGTTTCGCATGAGGACGGCGACGCCGTGCAGACGGCGCTGAACGCGAAGACCAATGCGGTTCCGACCGACCACGCTGGCAACATGGACTACGCCATCGGCACGGCCGGACAGTTTCTGGTCGGCGGCAAGGCGTCCACACTTACGGGTCTGGACCAGCCGGCGCAGGGCAAGCTGTGCACGGTCGTTCTCGCGCGTTCGCGTTCCCTGATCTGAGGTCAGGTTTCTTCGGCGCGGCGCCTTTCTCAGGCGCCGCGCCGAAGGCGTGTTCCGCTCAGGTCCTAGGGTTCTGGCGGGGCAATATTCTCAAGATAACGCCGTTCCTGCGTATTGCAGCGTGCCAGATCGCAGCGCCGAGATGCAGCAGAAGCAGCGCATAAAGCGCCCATTGCGCCGTCGAGTGGATATTCCACGCGATATCGCCGCGAGCCTCGTTCTTCGCGAAGGACGGAAGCGGCGCAATTCCGAAAAGCGACACTGGATGCCCGTTCGCGGCCATCATGTAGCCGCTGACCGGCATCACCAGCAGCGCGATATAAATCAGCCAGCGCGAGATCGTAGCAGCGGTTTCCAGAAGCTTGCCGCCGCCCCCGGCAACAGGTTCACGCCGCGAGATACGGACGCCGATGCGCAGAAAGGTCAGGAGCAATATCAGAAGGCCGACCGATTTGTGCCAGAACATCAATTGCGGGTGCGTCATGAAGCCGGTCTGATCGTCCGGCGTCGCGGCAGCCACCCAGCCTAGCGCCATGACCGCCACAACCAGCGGGGCGCTCAGCCAGTGAAGCAGGATCAGCGCCGACGAATAGCGTGTAGGCGCGTCTGAAGTCGGTAGAGTCGAGGGCACGCTGGTCTCTCCTCAGTGGGCGCGCGGTGAAGCAGACAGCGCGCTGGAGCGTTACGCAACGAATTTCCACATAGTCGGCGTTTTTCCTGAAGAGTTCACGGGGAGCCGGCCCCGGCGCCAGTCCCGTCAACCCCAATCCCGTCCACCAAGGCAAAACGGGGCTGACTGTTGACCGTTTCCAGCCACATGGAGAGAGGTCGGACCCATAGGCCGCCTTGCGTTTCGCTGCGATATACGACCAGCGGCTCTTCGGTCTCGCTGTGTCGCGCCACGCCGAGCACTGTGTAGAAGCCGCCCTTATAGTGGCGGTACCGCCCTGGCGGCGCCAAGAGTTCTTCCTGCAAAATCAAATCGCTCCTATACGTTAACGCCGCTATTATAGCGTTGGCGCCGCGCCGTGGCGGCGCGAGACATTGTCGTCACCGGAGATTCAAGACGTTGTCAGACCTCCTATCGCGCCCCTTCACAACATCGTCTCCTCCCGCGCGTCGTGCTGACGCCCAAGGTGGACGCAGGTTTGACATTCGTCGCGCGCTCATCCTTTGCGGGACCGTCCTGTGTTGGGCGCCCGCTGGAGGAGCGATGGTCGCCGGAACGGCCGCAGCGGCGGTGCACCATCACAGCCGAAGCTCCACGAAAAATTCTCAGGCGGCGTCAGGCAAGCCGGTTCTTCTCAGCCAGCAGCCGGGTACCGAACTCGACAAGCAGGCGCGCCTGCTCAGCGCGGACGATATTGCAACTTCACTGCGGCATCATCAGCCGCCACTGGTTCTGATTGGATCGGCCCCCCTATCTACGCGCAAAGGCGAGATAGCGCTCTTTGTACAGCTGCAGTCCGCAGCCCTCTGTGGGTCGGCCGGATGCTCGACGGACGTTTACCTGCATCGGGGCGACGACTGGATCAAGGTGCTCGATTCCATTAGCGGCGCCATCAGCATACTGCCGCAGAGCCATGGCGGCATGTATGACATTATTGTGGACGGAGATGACCGCTGGGTGTGGCGCGGCGGCAGTTATCAGGACACGGTGTCGGCTCCCCCTATAGGCAATCTGCGGGGTGAGATTAAGCGGTTTCAGGCTGAAAATGGCGTCAAGGACGACGGCGGGCATTAAGACCGCCTCGCTCGCCGCTCAGCAGGGGGCTTGTTTGACTGTGTTGCTATGGAGCGGGCATATGTGGAAGGTCTCCGGTCGGGAGTTTATTCCGCGTGTGGCGGCAGCGTGGGCTGCGTCGTCTACAGGGTGTGGATCATGATGCGAAATGCGGTCGCAAAATGCACGCTCGCCGCATCGCTCGCCGCCTGATTCAACAGGATGTCCACGTTGGGTTGAGACGTGAGATAGATTTGGCAAAACCCGCCCGTGACCTGTTCCCGGTGTCCCGTGACACACGGGGCGTGGCGTTGCATGAGCGCTTGCCGCAGCGCCGCGGTCCCGGCTCCGTCAGCGGAGATGACCGCGTCGAAAGGGGTCTGGTCAATCTGCGCGAGGCTGACGGCGACCGGATGCATCGAAAGGCCGCCGACCGTGAGTTCGCCGTCGAAGTGGTCCACGACCTGATTGGCCTCTCGCTCCGATCCTGGCGTGGCCTGATTGTAGACGACTGCGACGCGGATCGCTCCTTGCAGTGGCGGTTCAATGAAGTGCAGAGCCTGCCCCACGATCATGATGTCTTTCGCATTTAGGGGTTCGGCCGCCGCCGCCCTGCACATGGCTGCGACCAGACATAGAACTGGCGGGAGAAGCGCGAGGCGTCTGAAGTACGAAATGCGACGAAGAAAATGCGGCACGACTCTCAGCCCGGATCAGATATGGACATGATCGGTCATGCCTATTGAGGAACATTTAAGCGCGGTCATATCGCGCTTCAGGGGCTCGGAAACTGTGCTTTCTTTGCAGCCTGTAGCCACGCCTGCACTTGTCCTTCCGGGTCATCGGCAAGAACGAAGTCTGATACGGCCGCGACGGAATCCGCGCCAGCGGCGAGGCATTCCGGCATTCTGGCCAGCGTGACCCCGCCGATCGCCACCAACGGAACGTCGCCAGCCAGCTTTCGCCATTCGCCTATACGCTCGACCCCCTGCGGCCCGAACGCCATTTTCTTCAGGCGCGTGGGCCATACAGGCCCGAGGGCGACATAATCGGGGCGCAGCGCCAGCGCTCGGCTTAACTCTTCATGGGAATGCGTGCTGACGCCGAGCCGCACGCCCGCCGCCCGTAGGGTGCCGAGGTCCGCCGTATCGAGATCTTCCTGCCCAAGATGCACGTAATCCGCGCCGGTCTCGATCGCGATCCGCCAGAAATCGTTGACGACGAGCGTCACGCCAAGCCTTCGCGCGGAAGCCAGTGCGGTCGCAATCTCCTCGCGCAGGGCGTCGCCGTTCATATCCTTGACGCGAAGTTGGATGAAGCGCGCGCCGGCGCCGCCCAGACGGTCGATCCAGAACGCGCGATCGACGACAGGGTAAATTTCCTGCGGCAGTCTTCTGGTCATCATGACAGGGCGGGCTTTCCAAGCAGCGGGGTCGAAGGCGCGGCCATGTCGCGGGCCTCCATCGGGTCGGCGATCCGAGCGAGACGTCCAGCCTCGACGGCCAGACGAAACGCCCGGGCCATAGCTACGGGGTCGCCAGCCTTTGCGACGGCCGTGTTGATCAGCACGGCGTCGTAGCCGAGTTCGAGCGCTTGTGTGGCGTGCGACGGCAAGCCGATCCCCGCATCGACGACGAGGGGGACGTCCGGGAAGTGCGCGCGCAAGGCGCGAAGGCCGAAGACGTTGTTCAGGCCTTTGCCGGACCCGATTGGCGCACCCCATGGCATTAACACCTCGCACCCGGCGGCGAGTAGTCGTTCCGCCACAACGAGGTCTTCGGTCGTGTAGGGGAAGACTTTGAACCCTTCGGACGACAGGATGCGGGCTGCTTCGACCAGTCCGAACACGTCCGGCTGAAGCGTGTCGGACTCCCCGATCACCTCCAGTTTCACCCAGTCGGTTTCGAACACTTCCCGGGCCATATGCGCGGTGGTCACCGCCTCTTTCACCGTATGGCATCCCGCCGTGTTGGGCAGGACAGGCGTTCCCAGATCGCGGATCAGGGACCAGAAAGCCTGGCCAGCTCGCGCGCCGGCGGATTCCCGGCGCAAGGAGACGGTGACGAGACCGGCGTCGGCCGCGCGCACGGAGTCGGCGAGAATTTCCGGCGACGGGTACTGGGCTGTGCCCAGCATCAGGGGCGACGCCAACTCCGTTCCATAGAATAACATGAGATCAACCGCCTTGCATCGGCGCGACGATTTCGACGCGCATACCGTCAACGATGTCCAGCCCGCAGCGGCGGGACCCGGGGATGAACTCCCCATCGACGGCCGTGGCGATTCTCGCGTCGCCGTAGCCCAGTTCGTCGACGAGCGCCGCGAGCGTTCGGGCGTTCACCACCCGCGTCTCGTCATTCACCACGATGTTCATGCCTGACCTCCGTGTCGCTGATAGCACGTACATGCACTGATTTGGTTCGACATGCGCGTGAACGCAAGCCGAAGCGGTCTGAGTGGGCCATCATGCCGGAGGCGTTGGCGTGCGTTCCAGCTGCGAAGTGGCGAAGTCGACGTGGTCCCGGCGGCTTGATGTGGCGACCATGTCGGTCCTTGATCAAGTTAAGGTTCGCCCGCTCGGGCCGTCGCCTCCGCGTGCGTCGGGGGCGGAGAGCGGGTGCGCGGCGAGCGGATGTCGCGTGCCTGATCGTCTGGGCCGCGTGATGGAACGTCGTTGAGCCGAGTTTCGGGGGTAAGGGGCATGCGGCATGCGGCATCATGTGCACAGAAAATGATGATCTGACGTTCGCCCGTAAGGACGTCCGATTGAATGCATTACGTATTTGATTGGAGGCGTCCTGTAAGTCGCGGAGCGCGTTGACGCTGTTTGATGGTAGATCGTTTAGAAAAAAGGGTCTTCAAATAAAGGGAAGAATTGAACTGCTTTATCAGTGTGAGGCGACGTTAACTATGGGCGCGCTGCCTGATTACGCAATTTTATGCGAATGCGATCAGGTCATGAACGTATTCAGGAAATGGCCTGATGTTTACAAATAAATTAAAAAAATACTATATATAAAATGAGATTATCATTTCAGTGGATTTCCCCCTCTTTCTCCAGCAGCGACACGCCTTGGTGAAAGAGGGGAGGGAGCTTGCGGGACTCAGAACCCAGTCGATATAGTGCCCGTCATTGTAAAGCGGGGCACAAGCCAATACGTCGCGCCGTTGCCGCCGGCCAGCGTTGTGCCGTCCATCAATGTGGTGGAGTGGTTGTTGGTGCCGAACCCATAGGCGCCGCTGCGCACGCGAGAATCCGTAAGGTTGCTGAAATTCAAACGAAAAGTCGGGCTTTTTAGGTAACGCCAGGGCTTGAAGCGATACCCGAGCGAGATTGCGTCAGTGATATAGCCGGGCATCCGTTCGTCGCCGACAAGCGTGACAGATTGTGGGCCGACGTATTTCAGCGTGAAATTGCCAAAGAAACGCCCGTCGTCGTAGGTCAGGCCGAAGCTGGTCGTCACGTGCGGGGCGCCCACGGCCTGCTTGCCCTTGGTGTTAAGATATGTGTTCTGGTACGGCACGTTGCTGTCGAGCCTTGCACTCAGATACTCAAAGCCAATGAACGGACTGATGTGGTGCCACGGGTGGGTGGCGAGCATCAGGTCGACGCCGCGCGTGGTCTGGTTGCCCACATTGACAGTACTGGTCTGCGTGTCGCTGACCGCCACGGACATCAGGCGGTTGGTGATGTTCATATTGAAGAAGGAGAGATCGACGATGAAATGATCGTCGTTGTAACGGTATCCAAGTTCCTCAGAGATGGAGTACTGAGGCTTGGGCAGTGTGCCCTGATAGTTCGGCGACAGGGCGTCCGGGCTGGGTTGCCGGAAATTGCCCTGCGCATTCACATAAATCTGGTGGTGTGGATTAAACTGATAGCTGATCGACAGATGCGGCAGCGGGGATGTCAGGTTCATGCCGTAGCGGCCTGAGTAGCTGTATCCAGAGCCGCCGCTGACGCCCACGCCGCTGTAGGGGTCCCAGTAATTGGTCATGATGTATTTGAAGCCTGCGTTGATCACGAGGCGATCTTGCAAGTATTTGGCTACGTCTTCGATGAAGAGCGCGTGCAGATCATAGCCTGGATTGGTGTAATAGCTGTTGACGCGCCTGAGTTGACCATCGACCAACGTAAATGCCTGAGACGTCTCCGTGTTCGGGCTTGGGTTCGAGCCGTCCGTCCTCGTGTAGCTGGAGGGAATGCCGTAAGTCGTGGTGTAGTGTTCGAACCAGTACCCGAACGTCAGGTGATTGTGGCGGTCGACGTCAACGCCCAGTTTCGCCGTCACGCCCAGCTTCTGGTCCGCGTATTGCTGGTAGTACGACGTCAACCATGTATTGGGGTCGGTAATGGGCGTGCCGTTGGACGTGTAGTAACCGGTGGCGCCCGCAGTGCCGCCGACCCGGCTGCTGGTCGCGCCGTTCCCATCCCATCCGCGACCAAGATTGAAATAGGGAAGCAGGTCGAACGACACATGCTTCGTCAGGACGAAATGCTGTGGCGCCGACAGGAAAAGCTGGTTCCAGTGATCGATATTGTTCTTCCAGTAACGATTGGCGTCGTCCGACGTGGGGTCCCAGGTATTGGTCTTGTTGTAGTTAACGCCGTTATGTTTCAGATCATAAAACTCAGCCGCCGTCGGCTTGTGGTCGATGGTGAAGTCCTCGTAGTTCCATGAAATGAAGATGTCGTTGGTCGACCCGTTGGCCCAGGTCTTCTTCATCCCGAAGTCGATATGCTTGCGCCAGTTGATGCCGGATCCAAGCCAGGAGCGGGCGTGGGTGTTCGAAAACGAGAAGTAGCCCTTGACGCCGCTATGACCGATCTCGCCGCTCTCCAGACGGATAAACTCGCGGGACATGTTGTTTGTGCCGTAGGAGAAATCCACCATGCCCCCGAATTTATCGGTCGGGGTGTGGGTCGTTTCGTCCAGTACGCCGCCTGCGGCGGCGGTGATGGGCATTTCGACACGCGAGGATGAGGGCGTAATCGTAACGCTCTCGACGTTTTCTGCGTCCGCGTCCTCGTTGAGGTAATTGGCGGACGTCGCGGGGGCTCCGTTCAGAAGCAGGCCGATGTCGGAGTCCGTCAGGCCCCGTGACTGAATGTTTCCACCCTGCATTCCCGATGTGTCGGCGACAGAAATGTTCATGCTGGGCGTGTTTTTGGCGATATCGAGGATGGTCGCCGTAGGCGAGATCATATCGATATACTGCTTGCTGACCGTCTGCACGTTGCTGGCGCTGGTCTCGACCCGCATCATGCCGCCGCCGACCTCTCGCGCATGGCGAGAAACGGACACGTTGACGGACTCTGACCCCTTTGCGAGGACGTGCACGGGGCGGCGTGGCGCTGGAGCGACGGCTGCTGCTGCTGCTGGAGCTGTGGTGGCGGCACGCGGTGTCGTGACGTGTCGTTTGTGACTCTTGCTTGTCGACGTCGCGGCCTCGGCGCAACCGACCCACACGATGCCTGCGCAGGCGAGGCCCGTTGTGCATGTGAGCAAGGACATGGCTGAGGGCCCGCGGCGCGGCCCTGCTTTATGGTGAATCATGACTCCCCCCGGAGCGAAATGCTCGAACACCAATGCGCGTCCGCTTCATCCCCCCTCAGAAATGGTGCGACCGACGCTTTGCAGCGTTCGACTTTACAGGGCCGAAAGTCGCCAATCAATGCGTTCGTGGAATATTTCGACGCGCCAACCCTAAGGGGGCCGGTAACGGAATATTATTCCGGATTCGGAACCATGTGATAAGGAACCACGCCTCGTTCCTCGCCGCCGGCGTCGATTTGAAATCCGGCGGCCGGGAGCGCCCTGTGGCGGCAGTCAGTGCGTATGCAGGCCCGGCACCCCGGGCCGATTGGAATGATCATCCGTTCGTCGTCCAGGTCGAGGCCTGCGGCGTAGACGATATCCGACGCGTGCGAGATGGAGCAGCCAAGCACGACTGCGACGAGGCGCGGTCGGTCGAAATATGAAACGCCGGCGTGGCCGACCGTGCGGGCGACGTTCAGGTACACGGCGTCGTCTGTCGTACGCGACACCTGCACATGCAACTGACCCGGCGCTGAAAAACTGCGGAAGACGTTCCATTGCGAGCACAGGCCGCCGAAGCGCGAAAGGCTGAAGCGTGTAGCGCTGTGGCTCTTGAGGATATTGCCAGCGATGTCGGTCTTGATGAAATAGAAAGGGATTCCCTCCGCTCCGGAACGCTGCAGGGTCGACAGACGGTGACAGACCTGTTCGAAGCTGACGCCGAACTGACGCTGGAGTTGGTCCAGATCGTGCCGCTTCTCCAATGCTGAGTGTCTGAAACGCTCGTAGGGGAGTAGCAATGCGCCTGCAAAATAGTTGCTCATGCCGACGCGCGCCAACCCGCGCGCGTCCGAACTGTTCAGGTGTGCGCGCTTGATCGCCCGGTCCAGCACGCGGGCATAGTCCAGCCGCCCTACGGCTTGCGCCATCCAGAAGACGGCGCTTTCCGACGGGACGCCGTCGGCGATGAAAAGCCTCTTGCCGCGCCGGTCCAGGCGCCAGACTACGCCCTTGCGGTCGAGGTCCGTGTCAGTCACGACGCGTATTCCGTGACGATCCCGCAGGTAGCGGGCCAGATTGGCCGCCATCATTCCGTTCGAAAAGGCGCTCGATTCATAGAGGTCCTCGGCGGCGCGGTCGGCCTCATCGAAGTAATTGTGTTCGTCATGCACCCAGTCGCCGACGGCTTCATAGGGCGGGGTCGTGGCGGGCTTGAGGTCGTCGTTTCCTGTTTTGCGATCAGAGAAAATGGACGGCGCGCCAGTCGCCCCGGCGCGCGCGGGAGAAGGTGGGGCGCTGGCGGGCGAGTGCGGATCGTTGGATTTGAGGTTGCGTGGCATGGTGGCGTTGTCTGGCGCCGCATGCTCGCTCATCGCGCGGAAGGAGCGGTAGAGGGTTATGAACCGATCGGCGAGGCCGGGCGCAGCCCGGACCGCGGCCTGAAGTTCCGCGGGACGAAGGGAGGCCGTTTTGAAGAGGGGGTCGCCGAGAATTTCACGAAGCGCCTGGATTTGGCGAATTTCGTCGGTATCGCCGAAATAGGCTTCCGAAACTTCAAAAATTTTGCAAAGTTTTAGCAGGAGCGGGGGCGGGATGGGGCGTTGATCGTTTTCGATCTGATTAAGGTAGCTGGCGGAAAGGCCGAGTTCTTGAGCAAGCGCCTGTTGGGTCTGTCCGATACGACCGCGTAACTCGCGAATTCGAGAACCTGCGAACACCTTGTTTGCACGACGGATCATCTTCGCATCCTTTGCAAAACGCTCTCTGATCCTCGCATTTATTCGCTCGCTTTGCTATACCGCGCCTCGCGTCTGTGAGTGTAGGATAAATAAGGGAATAGGCTGACACGCGTCGCAATTATGGTGCGCCGCGGGGTGTGGATATGTGCCCTGAAGGCGGCGGATGGAGCGATAATGTCTGGTGACTTTAAGGTGTTGCGGATGGCGTCGGTGATCCGGGTTGGCGTGAGTGGCGGGTATGGTCAGTGGGCGATGCTCTGTTGGAGTTGCGCTTCTTGGATATGAGTGAGGCGTATTGATGATGGTTGTTTCGTGATGGGCGATGTGACGCGTTGCGCTAGAGGTGTTTTGTAAAAAATCGTCCATTTTTGAGGAGACTTAATATTTATGTATCTTATGAATAATAATTTTTATTTTGTTGTTGGGGTTTGTGCGGATTGATCTGCGTCGCTCGGGTTGTTGTCCGTAATCTGTGACATTGGCGTCGCGTGTGCCGGAAAATAATAATTCAGAAAATATATATGATGTGTATGAGCATCGTCGGCTCTCTCTCTCTCCACTCTTGCGAGCGCGTAAAGTTGTGATCGTTCGCCGAATGTCTTGAGCGGATGAGGTGGGCGTGACAGCTTGGGGCGTGAAGTTTCCGGCTCTGCCTCATATTTTAAGAGATATGGATATGTGCGCTGCGGCGGACGCGTTGCAGAAAGATACGTTTTTCTGTTCATCGGGCGTGTGGCGCGATCCTGCGATTTTAATCTGAAATGATTCGGGTATTTCAAGAAAAATTGTTTTAATTAATTGAAAATTTTACTGCTGCGATGGCGCTGGTCGTTACGTCAGATTTTCAGATGTTTTCCAGTGAGGCGCATGGCCCCAGGGGACATGATGCGCGTGTGGGATGTGTTTTTGCGATATTGAAATAATTTCAATGATATTAAGTGTCTATAGGATAAAAGATCAGTGTGGTGTCACTCAAGCTCGAGTTGTGAAAACTGTAACGCCGCGCGGGTGGCTGTGTGCCACGGGAAGTCGATTGAGAGGCGCGGTTCTGGTCTGGTGAAAGGGGTGGATTTTGGAGAGGCAATCGCGTAAACTACGCTTATGGAGCAACATACAATAAAAAATGAAAAGCTCTTATACCCCAACGGAGGTAATGTCGGTGCTCGACAATGTGCTCAGCCTGGTGTCGTCTAACCTGAACGACCTCGATGCTGAAAAAGTAGAGCGTGTTTCCGCGTTGCGCGCGCAGGCGGAAGGTCAACCGGATCAATTCTGGCTTGAACGTGCGCGTATGCTTGAGTGGGAAAAAGCGCCGACAAAAGCGTCAAATTCCTCGTTTCGCGGAGGCGTATCCATCCGCTGGTTCGAGGATGGGCGCCTCAATGCGTCGTATAATTGCCTCGACCGCCATCTGCGTGAGCGCGGGGATCAGGCGGCGTTGATCTGGCAGAGCGAAGACGCAAGCCATTCGCGCGTTCTCACCTATCGGGATCTGCATGCTGAGGTCTGTCGTTTCGCCAACGCATTGCGCGCCCTCGGCGTGCAGCGCGGCGACCGCGTGGCGATCCATTTGCCGCTTGTGGTCGAGGGCGTGGTGGCGATGCTCGCCTGTGCGCGGATCGGCGCGATTCATGTCGTTCTGTTCGGAGGATTCTCGCCGGAGGGACTTGGTGAACGGCTGGTCGACAGTGGAACGGTCGTTGTCGTGACGGCCGACGCCGGACGTCGCGGCGCGAAGCGCGTGCCTCACAAGACGGCGATCGACGCGGCGTTGAAACATGCAGGCACGATCTCGAGCGTTCGGAACGTGATTGTCGTCCGCGTCACCGGTGATGATGTCCCGATGAAAGAGGGACGCGATCTCGAATATGCCGCTATCACCGAAGGCGCGTCGACGGAGTGCGCTCCGGAAACGATGGCGGCTGAAGATACGCTTTTCCTGCTTTATACTTCCGGAAGCACAGGCAAACCGAAGGCGATGCTGCATACCACCGGCGGTTATCTGGTGTGGGCGGCCTATACCATGGACATCACCTTCGCGCCGGAACCGGGAACGACCCACTGGTGCACGGCGGATATCGCATGGATCACCGGGCATACCTATGTCGTCTACGGCCCGTTGCTGAATGGCGGCACTACTCTGATTTACGAAGGGCTTCCGTCCTACCCTCAGCCAGGGCGCTGGTGGGACATAATCGACAGGCACAATGTCTCCGGGCTCTTCACTGCCCCGACGGCCATTCGTTCGCTGATGCGTGAAGGCGACGGCGTGCCGGCTCAATACTCGCTGAAGTCGCTGCGTCGTCTCGGCTCGGCTGGCGAGCCGATCAGTCCGGACGCGTGGGACTGGTTCCATCAGGTCGTTGGCCGTGGCGAGTGCCCCTTCATTGACGTCTGGTTCCAGACCGAGACGGGAGGTTTCATGCTCGGACCTGTGGCGGGCGCGCAGCATCTGAAACCAGGATGGGCGACGACTCCTTTGCCGGGGCTGAAGGCGGTGCTGACGAATGAGAAAGGCGAACTGATAGAAGGAAACGGGGAAGCCGAGGGTTGCCTCTGCTTCGCCGGGTCCTGGCCTGGTCAGGCGCGGACGATTTGGGGCGATCACGGACGCTTCCGACAGACATATTTCAGCTTCAGCGTGGGGCTTTACTTTGCTGGCGACGGTGCGCGCCGCGATGCTGACGGGTATTACCTCATCACCGGCCGCATGGACGACGTCATCAACGTATCAGGTCATCGTATCGGCACGGCGGAGATCGAGGACGCTGTGGCGACGGATCACTCCGTGGCGGAAGCGGCCGCCGTCGGCGTCAATCACGATCTGAAGGGGCAAGGCATTGTCGTGTTCGTCGTGGCGCGGAGCGATAAAGTCAGGCCGCCGTCAACCAAGCTGACGAATGTGATCAGGGAGCGCGTCGGGCCGTATGCGGCGCCGGAGAAAATCTTTCTAGTCGCCGATCTTCCCAAGACGCGTTCAGGTAAAATCGTCAGGCGGCTTCTCAGGAAAATCGCGTCGGGCGAAACGGACGCCCTTGGCGATCTTTCGTCGCTTTCCGACCCGTCGATCCTGCCGGGATTGATTGAGGAAGTTCGTACCCAAAGCGCGCAGTGAGTGAAGTGTTGTGGACGTAACGTTGCTCTTCGTTACGTCTTTGCTAAGATGTTATTAATCGCTCGAAGTGACGATGCGCCCGGTATCGTCATTTCGGAGCTTACAGCATGTCCTCCTCGATTTCTGGTCTTTCCGGTTCGGCGTTGAGCAGTCTCTACGGCGCAGGATCTTCCTCGGCGTCGTCTTCAGGCGCATCATCGAGTTCGGGAACGAGTTCGTCACAAGACACCACGACGGTGACGACGAATGCCGACGGATCCATTACGACAACCGTCACGGATTCTCAGGGCGACATTATTTCCGAAACAACTACAGGCGCGTCGAAGACTGCGTCCAGCGCCGATAGTTCCGCGCTCGATATCACCGCCTGATCTTTATCGGTTCTGGATGTGGTTAAGCTGCGTCTAAATGCTGTAGCTGAACCATCTCCCTGATGAGATCACAGTAAAAGGCCCTTCGAAACGCATGTTTCGAAGGGCCTTTTGTTTGCGAACGAGGCAGGTGTGTCATTCGGCTTTTTAGTGCCGTGTGAAAACAGAAAGGCCGCCAACCCATGGGGTCGGCGGCCTTGCCTGAGACTTCCGGTTTGAACCGGAAGCAGATCAGCGCTTGCTGAACTGGAAGGAGCGGCGGGCCTTGGCCTTACCGTACTTCTTACGCTCGACCTGACGGGAGTCACGGGTCAGGAACCCGGCCGCCTTCAGGATGCCGCGAAGGCCAGGTTCGTAATGGGTCAGCGCGCGGCTGATGCCATGACGAACCGCGCCAGCCTGACCGGACAGTCCGCCGCCGGTGACGGTGCAGACGACGTCGAACTGGTTGTAGCGGTCAGCCACAAGGAAAGGCTGGGTCAGCAGCATGCGCAGCACGGGGCGTGCGAAATACGTGACCACCGGGCGGCCGTTGACGGTGATGTCGCCTTTGCCGGGCTTGATCCACACGCGAGCGACGGCGTCCTTGCGGCGGCCGGTCGCATAGGAGCGGCCCTGCGCGTCGCGCTTTACTTCATACACGGGGGCTTCCGAAGCGAGCGTCGCCGGGGCGATGTCCTTCAGATCGGCCAGTGTGCCGGTGCGTTCCAGAGTTTCGGACATAGTGATCAGACCCCACTCTTCGCGATGGCGGTGTTCTTGCGGTTCATCGCCGCGACATCCAGTTTCACCGGCTGCTGCCCGTCATGCGGGTGCTCGGCTCCGGCGTAGACATGCAGGTTGCGCATCTGGGCGCGCTGCAGCGGGCCGCGCGTGATCATACGCTCGACAGCCTTCTCAACGACCTGACCCGGGTTCTTGCCGGTCAGACGCTGGGTGATGGTGCGTTCCTTGATGCCGCCCGGATAACCGGTGTGGTAGTGGAACAGCTTCTGCCCAACCTTGTCGCCGGTCAGCTTGATCTTCTCGGCGTTGACGACGACGACGTGATCGCCGCAATCGACATGGGGGGTGAACTGCGGCTTGTGCTTGCCGCGTAGACGCTGGGCGATGATGGCGGCGAGCCGACCGAGAACGAGGCCTTCGGCGTCGATCAGGATCCAGTTCTTCGTCACCTCCGCGGGCTTGAGCGAGAGGGTGGTCTTCATTGGTCGTATGTCCGTCCAGAAATCTTGATCGGTTCGGGTGGCGCGTTATGCGCACGGACACGGGCTTCGTCAAGCACGATCGTAAGGCGTGATGAGGTTTCTTGGGTTTGTTCGCCGTTTTTCAGGGCTTTTTGATTGCGGTAACATAATACCGCATTTTCCGTTTCGACTGTCCCTGTCTGGAAAAGCCCGGCCGGTGCGGCGTTCGCTGGCGTATCCTGAGGTCCAGCGCCTTGTTTTATAACGGATGGCGGCCTCTTCGGGGTGTCGGTCGACGCTCATGCTGTTACCTAGGGGGCTCGCTGTCGCCCGTGTCGATTCCGGTTTGCGGGCTGTCGACGTCGAATCGTCACTTAAGGACCAGATATGATGCAACCCCGCGTCCTCATAGCTTCCTCCGCGGTTCTCGCCGTTGTTTTGATTGGCGGCGGCGGAGCGGCCTGGGTATGGGCGCAGCGTGTTGCGGACGCCCGGCTGGACGCTGCTCTGGCGCAGTTTCGCACGCAACTGCCGCCGGGGAGCGAGTTGACCTACCGACAGGCCAAGGCGATGCCTCTCGGACATGGCGCGCGCTTGAAGGACGTCATGCTCAGGGAGGAAGGGCTGACATTCACTGCGTCCACGCTGGAGGCGCTCGGCGTTATGGCGCCTGACGCAGGGACGAAAGCGCCGCTGCGCTTCGATCATCTGATCGCTTACGACGGGCGCCTGCAGGCGCCGTCTCTGGAGGTCATGTTCAAGCGTGTCGCGGTCGACCAGTTGCAGACGCCGATGCAGGGTGAGTCGCTGGAGAAGCTGGTTTTCGGGCACGGGGAACTGTCCGAGCTGTCGATAAAGCCCGCCGAGGTGCAGGCTGACTTCGCTATCAAGGCTGCGTCGATCGACAATTTTGGCGTTGGTAAGGCATCGCGGCTGGATGTCGCCGATTTCGTATTCCACGGATATGCGACGCCAGCGCGCCAGATCACGTTCGCGCATCTTGCAGTGGATGGTCAGGATATCGCGTCGCGCGTCAATGGCGGCCCCGGCGCCAAACTTCCGCCCCGCGACGGCGACAGCGGCCTGCGTCTGGACGACCTGAAGCTGGACGGAGAAGCGGACGGCGCACCGGGTAAAATGCAGGCGTTTCTTTCCTTGAAACGGCTGGTCGAGCACGCAGCGACAAACGACCTGAAGAGCAACGCCAGGGTGACGGTCGATCACCTGCTGATCTGGCCGTCGGCGCCCCATTTCGAGATTCTGAAGGAACTGGGCTACCCGTCGCTGGACGCCTCGATTGCCATGAACGTGATTGTCGACGGTCGCGCGCATACAGCGACCGTCAAGAATTTCGACCTGACTGCGGCGGGGGCTGGGCGTCTTACCGTCAGCGAAGACCTGAGCGAGATGGATATGCCGAGCGTCCTCGACCTAGCGGGCGCAGGCGTGACAGGCGCGAAGGTTAACCGTCTTGATATTGGCTGGCGCGACGAGGGGCTGGTGAATCGGGCGATCACTCGATCGGCCGTGGCTCAGGGCGTCGATCCGGACGCCTATCTCTCGGCGCTGAAGCGTTCGTTGGCCCCGACCGGGGCTGCGCCGGACAGTATGGGTGCGCAACTGGCTCAATACCTGCAGGCGCCAGACAAGGGAACGCTGCGGATATCGCTGGCGCCGCCTCAGCCGCTGCCGCTGATCGCAGTCATTGCTGCGCTGCCGATGGCGCTTTCGTCCGGCGGGTCCTCCGAGCTGGTTCAATCCATGGGGCTCACGATTCACGCGCCCGCAAGTGGCAGTAAGGGGGAGAAGGCGCCGGACGCGACGATGGGCGGCGATGGCGATGCGGCCGACGCCACGGACGAGGTTCCGCCCGATGCGCTTTCCGCACCGTCCAAGGCGGCGCCGCGTCCATGAGCGCGGAAACGGTTCATGTCATCGGCGCGGGCGGACGTTCTGGCGCGGCGCTATGTAAGGCGCTGCTCGCTCAGGGGCGAGCCGTTGTGCCGGTGGTCCGGGACGACGATCGCTATCGGCGCGGGTTAGCGCGCGCGGGCGTGGTCCTGACGGGTGCGGGTGCGCTGCGGGAGGCGCGGTTTGGGGATCTCGAAGCGTCTCTTCCGCCGTTGCGCCGAGCGCTTGCCGATGCGACGACTGTCGTTTGCACCGCGCATGCGCGCAATGTTCCGGTCGTTCTTTCCTGCATGCCTGAGCGTGCGCAACTGGTGTGTCTTGGCAGCACGCGGAAGTTCACGCGCTGGCCTGATGCCCATGGCGATGGGGTGCTGCGCGGTGAGCGAGCACTGTTGGAGTCTGGCCGCCCCGGCGTCATCCTGCACCCGACGATGATCTATGGGGCAGAGGGGGAAAACAACGTGCAGCGCCTCGCCGCGCTCTTGCGGCTTTTGCCTGTCGTGCCGCTTCCTGCTGGCGGGCGAGCGTTGGTGCAGCCGATTCATCAGAGCGACGTCACGGCGAGTGTTCTGGCGGCGATCGACATCGACTGGCGCGGGCCGGAAGCCATCGTGATCGCGGGCGCGGCGCCTGTTTCCTATCGTGACTTCGTCCGGATGGTGGCGGACGCGGCGGGTGTCCGGCGTCGACCGGTGCTGTCCGTGCCCGCCGCGCCTCTGATCGCTCTTGCGGGCGTGACACGGGCAATTCCTGGAGCGCCAGATATCGGCGGGGCCGAAGTCCGCAGGTTGCTTGAGGATAAGGCGTTCGACGTTACGGCTATGCGCGAGCGTTTGGGCGTTATGCCGCTGGCGCTGCAGGAGGGGCTGGAGCGCCTGTTTGGTGGCCTGTGAAGCGATGGATGGTGCTCATCGCGTTTGGCGTTGCGGAGCACGGTTTGATTTTGCGTGATGGCATATTTCTCGGGAATGATATTTTAAAAAAATTCTGTAAATTATAAGTTTTTAACATTTTATGCGGAGATTTTTCTGCAACGATTGAAAGATCGTTTGAATGTCTGCGTAAGCTATAGCTCATGAGTGCGGACGTTTCGCTATGACGATGAATCCCCATCCGCTTGTGCCGGGTAATGGACAGAGTTCCCTTTCTCCGTCGCTGAGAGTCTTATGCGTTCGATCAGTGAATGATCGCTATTGTCAATTTTGTGAAAAATGATTTCATGAATTGTGAAAATCATATCTACAGAAGGGGGTGAATCATAGCGTCTCGTGCGTGATGCGCCCGCCCACGATGGTCAGGACGTTCTGAAGTGAAGGGAGGTCGTCGGGATCGACCGTGAACGGGTTCGCGGAAAGCACCGTAAGGTCGGCGTACGCGCCCTCGGTTATTCGCCCCTCATCCTGGTCGCGTCCTGCGGCGTAGGCCGCGCCTTCAGTATAGGCGTGAAAGGCTTCCGGGAACGTTATCGCCTGCCGCGTCACCCACCCGGCGTCGGCGGGCGCGCCGAGCGGACGGCGCAGCACCGCCTTGCGGATGCCAAGCTTTGGATCAAGCGGCACTATGGGCCAGTCGGTGCCAAATGCGAGCCCGGCCCCTGCATCCAGGAGGGCGCGCATGGGAAAGGCGTTTTGCAGGCGTCGCGTTCCGACGCGGGCTTCCCACACGCCCTCCATGCCCATCCAGACGTCGGACGGCGCGATCATGACAGGCTGCATGCTCGCGATGGCGCCAATGCGAGAAAAGCGATCAATATCCGCCCGGTAAGGGAGTTCGACATGCTCTACGCGCGGCCGCAGACGATGCGACAGCAGCCCGGCGGCTTCAATGGCGTCCAAAGAGAGGGCGATGGCGCCGGGACCGATGGCGTGGGTCCATATGGTGAAGCCAGCTTCCATGCCGCGACGGACAGCGTCGATATAGGGTTCCTTCTCCCACAGCAGCGCGCCGGTCAGATCCGGCCGATCCGCATAGCCATCCGGCATGGAGCCGGTATGGGATTCAAGCACGCCGTCGAGGAAAAATTTCAGGCCGTCGATGCGGAGCATATCCGTGTCATAGGTCGCGCGCAGCGCAACTGCGTCGCGCAGTCTCGCTTCCGTCATTGAGGGCGGCGCGATTTCCGTCATCATGCCGATCCGGATGGGAAGTTTTCCGGATAACTCAAGATCGTGCAGCATTGGCAGGAGCGATTCGTCGAAGGCTGCGCTCTGCATCCGGGTCACGCCGCAACGCGCCGCTTCCTGGAACGCCAAATCGAGGCCGCGTCGCCGATCCTGCTCATGTGCAGCGGGCATGTGGCGGCGGACCAGATCAACGGCGTGCTCCTTGAGCCAGCCCGAGGGGGAGCCGTCAGGACGGCGGACGATCTCGCCGTTCGGCGGGTCGGGAGTCTCGGCGGTGATTCCCGCAACTTCGAGAGCGCGGCTGTTGGCCCAGGCCGCGTGCGCCATGGCGGAGACAAGCAGGACCGGCCGGTCGGAAGAGACCACGTCCAGCATCGCACGGTCGAAGACACCGCCGGGCAGGTCAGGGTAGCCGTAGCTCCATTCGAGCCCGTATATCCAGGGCGCGTCCGGCGTGGCGGCGGCGCGCGCCGCAACACGTTCCACGACCTCTTGCATGCTACGGGCGTCGCGAAGACCTACCGCAGAGAGGTATTCCGCCGCCATTAACACATGAACGTGCACGTCAATGAAGCCGGGCGCCAGGAACATGCCGCCCAGATTTCGAATAGTCGTCTCGGGGCGACATAAGGCGCGGATCTCTTCCGTCGGGCCGATATGGACTATGCGTCCATTGGATATCCCAACGGCCGCTCCGATCAGGGGCCGGGTGTGAGATCCTGTATGAACCGTGGCGTTGAGAAGGGCCAGGTCGAGCGTCATGCCTGTGTTCCCCCGAAGATAAAGCTGAAGCCCCTCGCGCCCGCTGTCCGGGGTCTGCGTGAGCCTGAGCGGTCCGCATTTCAGGCTCATATGTGGCCCTGATTGTATAAGCTTCTCGTGACAGCGCCAATCTGGCCGCAATGGGCGACGGTCGTCAGAGTGGCGAGCGCGCCAAACATTTGGACGACGCGGAAATGTTCTTGCCTGCTCCGGATCGTTTGCTGTTATAAAAATGAAGATTGGAACCTGCCCGTTTTCCGCGATTTAAAGTCTTGAACAAGGATTGATCGTTTCGTAGGCGTCGGCGCTTATTTTGGCGGCGTTGGCTAGGCGCAGGCGTGCCCCCGCCTCGGAAGTTTCGATGCGTGGACGATGGGAGTTGCGTGCATTCTGTCCAGTGCGGCTATGGCCGCACCGGGCGTCGGGGCTCCGGCGCGCCAATGATTTCATGTGAGGCGGCGCGATGGATACGGAGCACTCGGATCGGAACATTGCGGCAGGAACGGTGGCGCTGCTGGAGCGTCTGGTCGCGTTTCCGACCATATGTCGTCAGGATAATCTTGAATTGATCGATTGGCTCGCCGCCACGCTGATGGAAGCGGGCGCGCGCGTGGAAATCGTGCCGGGAGATGAGCCGGGGCGTGCGGGGCTTATCGCAAGCGTCGGTCCTGATCGCCCGGATGGCCTTGTGTTGTCCGCTCATAGCGACGTGGTGCCGGTCGAAGGGCAGCCGTGGACCACCGATCCGTTCGGCCTGGCAGAGCGCGACGGCAAGTTGTTCGGACGCGGCTCAAGCGACATGAAAGGGTTTCTGGCCTGCGCCGTCACGGCGATCCGCGACGCGGCGGCGCGACCGTCCCTGGCTCGGCCGCTGCATCTCGCCGTTTCCTATGATGAAGAAATCGGTTGTGTCGGCGTTCATTCGCTGTTGCGACGATTGCAGGAGCGGGAGTTCGCCGCTGCCGGGTGCGTGGTCGGCGAACCGACCGGGTTACGGGTCGCCGTCGCGCACAAGGGCAAAGTCGCAGCGCGGATTACGTGTCATGGACAGGCTGCGCATTCCGCTAATCCTGCACTGGGTCGCAACGCAATTCTTATGGCTTCGCGCATGATTTCCGAAATCGAGGCGATACAGGCGGATATGATCGCGAACGGACGGCAGGACGTCATGTTCGAGACGCCGCACAACACCGCGCAGGTTGGGCTGATATCCGGTGGTGTGGCGCTGAATATCGTGCCCGATCTGTGTGTCGTGGACTTTGAGATGCGACTTTTGCCCGCAGAAGCGTCGGATGTCTGGATCGAGCGTCTGCAGCGGCATGCAGAGCGCGTTCAGAGCGAGTTTCCGGGCGGTAGAATCGGGATCGAGGTCATTAACGCATACCCGGGCCTTAAAGCCGAGGCGGGCTCTGCGACAGGCGCGCTCGTGCTGGCTGCGGCAGGACGTAATGACGTCGTAACTGTAGGATTCGGGACGGAGGCCGGGCTGTTTCAGGAAAAACTTGGTCTGGACACGATCATATGCGGTCCGGGGTCGATAGATCGTGCGCATAAGGCGGACGAATACGTCACGCGTGACGAACTGGCCGGGTGCGAGAGGTTCCTGTCAAAGCTCGTTGATGCGCTTGTCTGAAAGAAACGCGTCAGTCGCTGCCGGGCAATTTTTTTCCGGCGAGCAGCTTGCGGCACACATCGAGAACAGCGCGGCAGCGGGCGGTCCGCCGTACTCCGGAGATCGTCGCTATGCCGTAGCGCAGCGGGCGGACGTCGTCTTTCAGGGCGAGGTAGGCCAGCGCTCTCCCGTCCAGCGCCGCCTTGTTGCGTGGTCGGGCGTTCGCCAGTCCGTAACCGTCGCCGCGCGCTACAAGGCTGCGAACAACGTCGATGCTGCCAAAACGTCCGGCGATTTTCGGCGACAGAGTCTGCTGACTGAACAGGCCGAGGAAGTAGTCACGCGACAGAGGCAGGTCGAGCAGGAGAAAGGGTTCGTCGATCAGTTCGGACAGCGAAACGGATTTGCGGCGCGCAAGCCTGTGCGTGGTCGACACCATGACAAAGGGGGGCAGAGTGGCCAGCGGTTCGAACTGGACGTCCGGCGGGGTGTTGAGATCGTAGGCGAGGCATGCGGAAATTTCCCCTCGTCGCAGGCGGTCTACAAGTTCGGCATGATGCCCGGCGCTCACGAGAAGCCGCGCGGCCGGATGATGGTTTTCAAACGACTGCAGCAGTTCAGGGACGATCAGCGAATACAGCGTCGTCATACAGCCGATTTCGACCTGGCCATTGATCCGGTTGGACAGACCTGCAGCTTCGGCGTCGAATTCCTGCGCATGAAGCAGAAGGCTTTGCGCTTCCCGAAGAAAGCTCTGGCCTTCCGGCGTCAACGACAACCCGGCGGCGTGATGGCGGATAAAAAGCGGGATGTTGAAAGCCGCCTCCAGTTGAGAAATGGCTGCGGATATGGACGGCTGCGAAATGTTGACCTGTCGCGAGGCCGCTGTGATCGAGCCAGTTTCAGCAGCCGCCACGAAATATTCGATTTGTCTCAGGGTGAACCGCATGGAGTTGCTCCGAACGGTCCATCGGGCATGCCGACACCCGTCAATAGAGAGGTATAGAGAATGACGTTTTCCATTGTCGCCCGATGTGAGCGTACGGGTCAATTCGGCGTCGCTGTCGTGTCGTCGTCGCCGGCGGTGGCGGCGCGATGCGCTTTTGCTCGTGCGGGGGTCGGCGCAGTGACGACCCAGAACGTCACCGATCCACGCCTGGGGCCGAAAGCTCTTGATTTTCTCGCAGAGGGACTGTCGGCGGCAGACGCTCGCGATCAGGTGTCCGCGGCGGCGACCTATGCTGAATTCAGGCAGGTGACCATCGTGGATCGAAATGGCGAGGGGGCGATTTGGTCGGGTGGCCGGACCCTTGGCGTGAACGCGGAAGCTCTGGCGCCGAACGTCGTCTCCGCGGGCAATCTTCTGGCGAATGATAGCGTCCCGGCGGCGATCGTCGCGGCGTTTGGTGCGTCCGATCCTGGGCAGGAACTGGCCGAAAGAATTTTGCATGCGCTGGAGGCTGGTTTGGCCGCGGGCGGCGAAGCAGGCCCCGTGCACTCGGCCGGATTGCAGATCGTCGAGGGCGAGGCGTGGCCGTTGGTGGACTTGAGGATCGACTGGTCAGAGGAGCCTGTCGCCGATCTGCGCGGCTTGTGGGAGCTGTGGCGACCGCAAATGCGCGATTATCTTAGTCGTGCGCTGAATCCGCTGGACGCCCCGTCTTACGGGGTTCCCGGCGACGAATGAATGAATTTTGTAAAAAATTGTTATTTCGAAATTTACATAGCATTTTCTGATGATAGGCATCGGTAGTCCTTGCTTGGTCAGAACGATGCGCAACCCTACTGTTCGGATGTTCTGGGCGTCACGCCCGCGCGTTGGCGACGTATCGCCGGGACACCGTGGCTGTGACGGGGGCGGTGGTTACTGCTTCGTCAGGCTCGCTTGCCGGGCTGCGTCTGAGACTATTCAGGTTTAGGCAAGGCGTTCCTGATGGGAGCGTCACTGTCAGGGAAAGACAAGAGTATGATTCACAAACGCATCCGTCCGTTCAATACGAAAGCCACCTACCCGGAGCAGAGCCTCGATAACGATCTCTGCCAGGCGGTGGTGGCTGGCAAGACCATCTATCTGCGCGGGCAGGTTCCTCAGGATCTTGATACGCGCGAAAATGTCGCGGTGGGCGATCCGGAGGGACAGGCGGAGAAAGTGATGCAGAATATCGAGTTGCTGCTGCGCGAATGTGGGGCGGAACTCGCGCATATCTGCAAGGTGACAGTGTATCTGACCGATATCCGCCATCGCGAAACGACCTACCGTGTGCTTGGCAAGTGGATGAAGGGCGTATTTCCGGTTTTCACTGGACTCGTCGTCGTGGCTCTTGCTCGGCCAGAATGGTTGATTGAGGTGGACGTAATTGCCGAGCTTCCATAATCGCGGACGTAGTATTGTATATACAATTCGGTGAGTGATTTGTGGTGATCGTCGGCGTTTATTCCATCCAATTTGAGTTCAATTGCGAGGACTGATTTCCGGCTCAAAAAGGCGAGTATGGCCCGGCGTCGTCGGCTGCTGAACGTTCCGCGTCTCGCGGGGATTTTGGTGAGTGTTGTAAGATCGCAACATTCAATTTTTGTTCCGAAAATGTTTTGAATTTGGCTTGTCGCCCACATTCCGTATATGCAACCATAATCAATAATGGTTAGCGTCTTTCGGGGCGACGTGTGCGACGCCGCATGCGGCAGGACATAACTGGCGCATTGGGGCGTCGTGGTGAGGAGTTGCGGCGAGATGATCAAACACACGACATGCCTTACCGGCTGCGTGGCAGTTTCAGCGATTTTGGCGATCGCGCTCGCAGGGACGGCGGGAGCCGCCACGCGAGCCCATCATCGCGGGTCATCAGGCGCTAGCGCCGCGGCGAGTTCGGCAATTTCTCCACGTAATGGGGGCGCCGCTGCAGCGGTGCCTGTAAAGCGGGCGCCGACCGTTTTTAACGCAGCCGGAACAGAGGCCGTTGCGGCCGTCGGGCACAGGCATGTTTCGGGCGGCGGCATGATGCGCGCGGAAACTGCAGCGAAAGCCGTCAGCACGGTTACGCACGAATATATCTCGAAGCAGTCCCCCGCGTCCAATGCTCTGGCGCTGATTCAGATGGCCCCGGGCGCCAACGTCGCCATGGGCGATCCGTTCGGCGTCAGCGATGAATCGATGATCACCGTGCGCGGCATGAACCAGCAGCAGATCGGGTACACCTTCGAAGGTGCTCCGATGAACGATCCCGACGATTACACGCCGAATTCGTCGGAATGGATCGATTCCGAAAATATGGATAATGTGCAGCTGCAGCAGGGGTCTGGCGAGTTGAATTCACCACTGACGAACTCAGCTGGCGGCATCATGGCCGTGAATATGCGCAATCCGAAATACGAGCATGGCGGCGAACTCGACATCAGTTACGGCACGCATCAGCTAAATCGGCAGTTCATCCGTTATGACACTGGCGAAATCGGCCATAGCGGCGTTCGCGCGTTTGCTTCCTACTCCAATCTTTCCGGCAAGGCGTGGCGTGGCCCCGGTCGGAACAACCGACGTCATATGGATTTCAAGGCGATCAAGGAGTGGGGCAACAGCTTTATTTCTGTCGCGGGTTCCTACAACAATGAAAATACGGCGTATTACCCGACCTACAACTCCGTCAGCGAGTGGAATCAGGAGGGGTTGAGCCACAACTTCTCTGGCACATATAACGTCAATGACGCCAGCTATAACGGTTTGAACAGCTACTATAAGTTCTATCAGACCAACTGGGCTGACATTCTGATCAGCGCGCCGATGCATTTCGAGGCGAGTCCGAAGCTGACTTTCGACGTTTCGCCGTATGTCTATCACGGAAGCGGCGCTTATCCGTTCGGTGCGGGCAGCCTTTCGAACGGCGCAGGCGATTACGGCGGTTTGCTGGCGATCAATGGCTCTAACTACAACGGAACCGGCACGACTGGCGCGTCGATCGCGACTGGCAATGCTGCCACCTACAGCACCGCGCAAGGCGAAGCCATCAACGCCATGTATAACTGGCTCGGCACAGAAGGGTACGCTGGGCTTAATTCGTCGGTGAAATACAAGACTAAACACAACGAGCTGACGTTCGGCTGGTGGTTCGGCTATACCGATATGCAGGCTCTTGAGCCTTTTTCCGCGCTGACCGCGACTGGCCAGGCCGCCAACTTCGATGGTCGCTACAATCTGAAGCTGACAGACGGGACGCTTTTGAGCGAGCAGTCGTACCACACGATCACCATGACCAATATGCTCTATATCGGCGATCAGGTGACGCTTCTCAATGATCGCCTGCATATTTCTGCAGGTTTCAAGGAAGCGATGATCTCGCGCGACGGCACGTTCGGGCAGCCTGTCGAGGGATATTACAAGGTGGGCTACAACACCGCAGAGCCCTTGCCGCGGATGTCCATCGACTACCACGTCAATCCGAACGTCATGGTTTTCGCCAGCGTCAACACCAATTTTCGTACGCCAGTCGGTACGGCGATGTATAACGCCTACGATAACCCCTGGAACGGATCGCAGATCACCACGGGCAATACCAAGCTGAAAAACGAATACAGCATCGTCGAAGAAGTTGGCGCGCGATATTCCGGCAGCCTTGGAAACGCATCCATCACCGGCTTCAATTACAACTTCACCAACCATCAGGTGAACGCCTATAATGGCGCCAACCCTCTGCCTGTCGCGATGAACGTCGGCGGCATGACGATCCGAGGCGTGGACGCCCAGATGGGCCTGCGTCCGTGGCATCACTTCTCGCCTTACGCTTCTGGCGAATACCTCTACGCCACGACGGATAACAATATTCCTGACGATACTGGTGGATATCTCAACACCAAAGGGAAAATCGCGCCGTCTGCGCCGCGTTGGCAGGCGTCAGTCGCGCTCAACTACGACGACGGTACGATGTTCGGCAGCGTGACGCTTCGCTATGTCGACAAGCAGTACAGCACTTACACGAATGACGAGCAGATCAAGGGTTACAAGCAGGTCGACATGATGATCGGCGCGCGGATGAAGAAGATCGGGTTCATGAAGTCTCCTTCTATCCGTTTGAATATTATCAATCTGGCCGATCACCATTATCTGTCGGGCGTGTATTCGCCGGGAACGACCGCTGGCACAGCGCAGCTACTCGCCGCGCCAAATTTCGCCTGCCTGGCGACCTTCAGCACTGGGTTCTGATCGTCGATCCGCATTGGGACAGGGCGTGATTGATCGCGCCGGTGTTCCGCAGACAATCGACTTTCTTGCCGCTAACTTGGGAGTGATGTCCGCATGACGATGGATAGTTATGCGGAGTTTCCCTCTGAGAGCTCTGTAAACGCTTCGGCTGCCTCCCCGGCGGGGGCTGTTTTGCCGCTGCCGGTCCTGATCGGCGCCTGTATCGGCTCGGGCACGGCGCATCTCGCCTCTTCGGCGATGCCTTTTCAGGTCGACGCCTTGATGACTGGCGCGAATTTTTCGGCGACGAACTCAGGATGGTTCGGTTTCTTTGAGATCATTGCCCTGTCGCTGACGATGATCGCCCTGTCGCGCCTGCATCGCCCACTTCCGCCGGTCGTGACCGCCATAGCCGGAGCGGCCCTTGGCGCAATCGCGAACATACTGCTCTTCAGTGTCGCGCGCTCGACGCTCGCCTGCTGGGGGTGCGCAATTCTGATCGGCGTCGCCTCAGGATCTCTGGCGCGCTCCTATATTCAGGCAGTCTCTGCGTCGCGCAATGTCGATCGCGTGTATTCGATTGCTAGCGGCGGCGGCCTGATTGTCATAGTCGGGGCGATATCGCTGGTGCCTCTGGCGACGCGTCTATGTGGTCCTTTAGGGGCTTTTCTTGCCTTTTGCGCACCAATGCTGGTCGCGACGCCGTTGCTGCTGATGCTCCGCAAGGCCCCGCACGCGGCGGCGGCCCATGAGCGCGCGCCGCTGCGTCTCAGCGCGGGCGGGGTGGCGCTGGTCTTCATGTGGACACTGTCGTCGCTCGGTCAAAGCGTTGCATGGTCGTTCGCCGGGCGTGTCGGCGCCCATTTGGCGTTGAGTGAAAAATTCATCGTCACCCTGTCATCTGTCGGAATCATCGCGGGCGTGCTTGGTAGTTTCGGCGGCGCTGTCATCGCGACGATGCTGCCGCGTTCCGTCGTGTTGCTCTCCAGTCTGGTGGGCGTCGCGGCTGCCTGCTTCTTCTCCTGCGCAGCCTGGAGTCCGTGGAGTTACGCCATAGCCATCACGGGATTCTGGGTGTTTTCGATGCTGTCTTACGCCTATCTGCTTGGAAGCGCCGCCTCTCTCGATGACACTGGCAAGGCGGGGACCTTGTGCAGTGGTATGGACAGGCTTGGGTTCGCTCTGGGCGCCCCGCTCGGCGGATTGGTCGTGGATCACGGCAGCTTCCTGACTCTGGCGCTGATGGCTGCCGGGGTTGCCGGACTTGCGATTCCGTTCTGCTATCCTGTGCTGCATCGAGAACTGCGCGCAGCCCTCTGAACGTCGTCTGGAGCCGTAACCATTCACAGGCATGGCTCCAGCTTATTGTTTTGGCGAGCATCCTGATCCGACTGAATGATTCCGTTTGCTCGGATAATACTCTGATGCCTGCAAGGAATTCCTCTAATGCCGCACACCCATGCATCGTCCGATGGCGTGATCGAACTGAAGGAAAGTCTGCGTTGGCGCGACGTCGCCGCGGTCGCAGAGGGGAAGCGCGTGATCCTTTCAGCGGCAGCGCTCGCACGCGTGACTGCCGGAGACGACCGGCGTCGCACCATCGTCGCCAGCGGCGACCGGGTTTATGGCGTCACGACAGGAGTCGGGGCGTTGTCCGAAGTCGTCGTCTCGCGGGAAGCTCAAAGCGCGCTGTCCCACAACATCCTGCGCAGCCACGCCGTGGGCGTTGGCGCGCTACTGCCGCCTGTCGAAACACGGGCGATCATGGTCGCTGCGGTCAATAATTTTGCGCACGGACGATCCGGCGTCCGCCCTGCTGTCGTTGCGCAGATTCTCGACTTACTGAACGCAGGCTGCACGCCGTCGGTCCCGAGAGACGGATCGGTCGGTTACCTGACCCACATGGCGCATATCGCTCTCACACTGGTGGGGGAGGGGGCGGCTATGTCGCCCGTTGATGATCGGGAGACGGATGGCGCCGCCGCACTTGCGCGGATCGGCAGGGAACCGTTGCGCCTGGAGGCGAAGGAAGGGCTGTCGCTCGTCAACGGCACGCCGTGCGCCACGGGAATGGGCGCGCTTTTGCTGGCGCGACTGGAACGGTGGCTCGATTGGGCGGACGCCATCGCAGCCCTGACGTTTGAGTGTCTGGAAGGGCAGGACGTAATTTTTCGGCCTGAGTCCACGACCTTGCGCGCCCGCCCCGGCATGGCGCTTGTCGCCGCGCGCATGGCGAAGCTTCTGGAGGGTTCGGTGCGGATCGAGGCTGCCCGCGGCAAGCGCACACAGGACGCGCTCAGCTTACGGACCATTCCGCACCTTCATGGCGCAGTCAGGGACGTCTGGACGAATGCGGCGGATTGCGTGGATCGGGAGCTGGCAAGCGTCACGGACAATCCGGCGCTTCTTGACAGCGCCGATGGACCGTTCGCCATGTCGGAGGCGCACGCGGTCAGCCCGGACATAGGATTGGCTTTTGATCAACTCGGCGTCGCCATTGCGGAATTGGGGATGATATCGGAGCGTCGTCTTGACCGGATGCTCAACCCGATGCTGAGTGGGCTGCCTGCTTTTCTGGCGGGGGCGTCTGGCGCGGAATCAGGCTTCATGATCGCACAGTACACGGCCTCTGCGCTTGTTTCGGCCAATCGTCGCGATGGACTTCCGGCCAGTCTGGACGGAGGCGTCACCTCGGCATTGCAGGAAGACATGCTGTGCCACGCGACCGCGGCCGTCACCAAAGCTCAGGCGATTCTCGACCGGACCGCGCTGATCCTGACGATCGAGTTGCTGGCGGCGGCGCAGGCCTGCGATCTGGTCGGATGCGTCGAGAAGCTGGCTCCGCGTACGCGTCAGGTATTCGGATTCGTTCGGAGCGACGTCGCCCGGTATGCCGACGACAGGCCACTGGCCGGAGACATCGCCCGGATGAAAGCTCGCCTCGCGGAGACGCCTGTGGAGAGGGTCGTCCCGGTGTAACGCCTCCGGGTCAGACCTCGTCAGTCGAGTTTCGCCACCCGATCAGCGCGGATCATCGTCAGCAACGTCGCTTCCATCTCGCGCAGCGGGATCATGTTGGGCCCGTCGCTCGGCGCGCTGTCCGGGTTTTCATGTGTTTCCATGAAGACGCCGGCGACGCCGACCGCAAGAGCCGCACGCGCCAGCACAGGCGCGAATTCACGCTGGCCGCCAGAAGACGAACCAAGCCCGCCCGGCTGCTGCACGGAGTGCGTGGCGTCGTAGATCACCGGATAGCCCGTGCGGGCCATGATTGGCAGGCTGCGCATGTCGCTGACTAACGTGTTGTAGCCGAAACTGGCCCCACGCTCGCACAGCATGATGCGCTCGTTGCCGGTCGAGGCGATTTTCGCGGCCACATGGGTCATGTCCCACGGCGCGAGAAACTGCCCCTTCTTGACGTTGATCGCAGCGCCCGTCTCGCCTGCAGCCAGCAGGAGATCGGTCTGGCGGCACAGGAACGCGGGGATTTGCAACACGTCGACGGCTTCGGCGGTTGGCGCGCATTGCTCGGCCGAATGCACGTCGGTCAGCACCGGAACGCCGAAACGTTCGCGCACGCCTACGAGAATTTCCAGCCCTTTCGCCATGCCGACGCCACGCTGGGAGCCAAGGCTGCTGCGGTTCGCCTTGTCGAACGAGCTTTTGTAGATCAGCCCGACGCCCAGCCGGGTGCAGATCTCGACCAGCGCGGAAGCCATATCGTTCGCGTGGTCGGTTGATTCGATCTGGCAGGGGCCAGCGATGAGCACGAACGGCAGCGCGTTGCCGACGGCGACGTCGCCGACCGTGACCACTCGTTGGGAGGACGCATTCTCCGTGCTCATACGAGGCGTGCTTTCTGTAGCGCGGCGGCGACGAAGCCGGAGAACAACGGATGTGGCGCGAAGGGGCGCGAGATCAGCTCCGGATGGTACTGAACGCCCACGAACCAGGGATGGTCAGGGTATTCGACGACTTCCGGCAAAATGCCGTCAGGCGACATGCCGGAGAACTTCAAGCCGGCGGCTTCGATGCGGTCCCTGTAGTGGACGTTTACCTCGTAGCGGTGACGATGCCGCTCACGAACCGAAGTCGAGCCGTAAATTTCAGCCGCTCGCGAGCCTTCGGCCAGCTTCGCCTGATAGCCGCCAAGGCGCATCGTGCCGCCAAGTTCCCCGCCCTCGCGGCGGCGAAGCAGTTCGTTGCCGCGTGCCCACTCGGTCATCAGGCCGACCAGGGGTTCATCCGTAGGGCCGAACTCGGTCGAAGACGCTTTCGGCAGTCCTGCAAGATTGCGCGCGCATTCGATGACCGCCATCTGCATCCCGAAACAGATGCCAAGGAACGGCACCTTGTTCTCGCGCGCAAACCGCACCGCTTCGATCTTGCCGCCGGAGCCGCGCTCCCCGAAACCGCCAGGCACCAGAATGCCGTGCGCTTCACGGAGACGATCGAGGGACACGCCCGATTTCTCGCCTGACCTTTCGAACATCTCCGATTCGACCCAGTCGAGTTTCACGCGGACCTTGTTGGCGATGCCGCCATGCAGCAGCGCCTCGTTCAGCGATTTATAGCTGTCGAGCATAGCCGTGTATTTGCCGACTACGGCGATACGGACCTCGCCTTCCGGTTCGCGGATGGCGTCGACGATGCGTTTCCAGCCCGAGAGATCCGGCTCGTCCTCGTAGGGCAGGCGGAAATACCGCAGCACTTCCGTGTCCATGCCCTCCGCATGGTAAGACAGGGGACAGGCGTAGATCGTGTCGACGTCGCGCGCCGCGATGACTGCTTCCGGGCGCACGTTGCAGAAATTCGCGATCTTGCGCCGCTCGTTGTCAGGAATCGCCCGATCGCAGCGGCACAGCAGAATTTGCGGCTGAAGGCCGACATTCTGCAATTCCTTGACCGAATGCTGCGTCGGCTTCGTCTTCAACTCTCCAGCCGAGGGAATCCACGGCAGCAGCGTGAGATGCACCACCATGGTGTTCTCGACGCCGAGGTCGTTGCGAAGCTGGCGGATGGCCTCAAGGAACGGCAGGCTCTCGATGTCGCCGACGGTGCCGCCGATCTCGACCAGTACGAAGTCGAGCCCTTCGGTGTCTGCGACGACGCGTTCCTTGATGGCGTCAGTGATGTGCGGAATGACCTGTACGGTCCCGCCGAGATAATCGCCGCGCCGTTCACGGGCGATCACGTCGGAGTAAATCCGCCCGGTCGTCGCGTTGTCTGATTTCGTGGCGTTGACGCCGGTGAAGCGCTCGTAGTGACCGAGATCGAGGTCGGTCTCGGCGCCGTCGTCTGTTACGAACACTTCGCCATGCTGATACGGGCTCATCGTGCCCGGATCGACGTTCAGATACGGGTCGAGCTTGCGAAGCCGAACCGAGTATCCGCGAGCTTGAAGGAGGGCGGCAAGAGCCGCAGATGCGATTCCCTTGCCGAGAGAGGACACCACACCGCCGGTGATGAATACGAACCGCGTCATGGACGCTCTCCCTACACCGACAGGGCAGGGAGAGGGAAGTACGGAATGAGCGTCAGGCGCTCAGTGCTGCGTGGCGTCGGGCGCAGGCGTCGCAGGCGTCGCAGGCGCGGTTGCCGCAGGAGACGTCGCAGCGGGGGCGGTAGCCGGGGAAGCGGCGCTCGGCGCAGGCGCGGTTGGGGTCGACGCGGTCTGCGCGGGAGCCGCGAGAATGTCGTGACCGCCGCCCGTGACCGCGCCGCGGTTGATGACCGCGAGCGTTAGGGACAGCACCATGAAAAGCGCCGCGAGAATGGAGGTGGACCGCGTCAGCAGGTTGGCCGTGCCGCGTCCTGACATGAAGGCGCCCATGCCCTGCGAGTTGCCGATGCCTAGACCGCCGCCCTCGCTACGCTGAATGAGCACCGTTCCGATGAGGGCGATGGTGACGAAAAGATGCAGGACGAGCAGGGCGGTGGTCATGGAGTATCCGGTTCGAAATTAAACAATCCGCGCGGCCTTGAGGCTGACGGGCGTCAGGCGCCCGGCGCGGCGTGAATGATGGACAGGAACGCGTCCGGCTTCAGGCTGGCACCGCCGACAAGCGCGCCGCCCACATTCGGAATGGTCAAAATCGACCCGGCGTTCCCCGCATCGACCGAGCCACCATACAGAATCCGGAGAGTTTTTCCACTCTCGTTGAACTGGCGCACCAGCTCCGCCCGGATGAAGCCGACTGTCGCCTCAATATCTTCGCTGGTCGCGGCGAGGCCGGTGCCGATCGCCCAGACCGGCTCATAGGCGACGACGCCGGTGAAACCGTCCGGCAGGGAGCCCTTGATCTGCCAGCCCAGAACGCTTTCCGTCTCCCCGCTCTGCCGCTGATCTTCGGTCTCTCCGATGCAGACGATTGGCGTGAGGCCAGCCTTCGCGGCGGCGACGACTTTCTCGCGCACTGTCTCGTCGATCTCGCCGTGATCGCGACGGCGCTCCGAATGCCCGAGGATGACGTAGGCGGCGCCAGCGTCCGTCAGCATCTCGGGGGAGATGTCGCCGGTGTGGGCGCCGCGCTCCGCCTTGTGACAATCCTGTGCGCCCAGAGCGACAGGCGCGTCTTCAAGCAGGGAACCGACGAGCGCGAGTTGAGTGAAGGGCGGACAGATCGCCACGTCCACGCCAGCAGCGGGTTGCGCGCGCAGCCCGTCCACGAGCGCCTTGACGCGAGCAGTGGAGTCGGCGCGCAGGCCATTCATCTTCCAGTTCCCGACAACGAGTGGCTTGCTCATCCGACCTCTCCCCTCCTCGCGCTCCGGCTCCGGCGCGCCTGTCTTTCCTGCGTCCCGTTTTTCCGCGCGGCGCGTTTATTCGACAATGCGTAATCCACTGCGGCGCGATCGGGCAAGCCGGGGGTAAAGCGCGCGCCGCCCATCCTTGCGGCGCAGCTTGTAGGCCCCGCTTCTGGTCAACAGGGCGAGGGATGAATAAGGTGCGCCGCCCGGACGCTTCGCGTCATCGCAAGCCGCCCGGCATCCTTGATACGCCCAACCGCCCGGACTGCTTCCCTTATGATCTCGTTCCTGCGCCGTTTCGTCGTCGACTCATGGGTCGGCCGGGTCCTCGCTCTGGTGATCTTCATCGCATTCGTCACCTGGGGCGTGGGCGACGTGATCAGCAATCTCGGAGATGATCCGTCCGTCGCCGCCAGCGTAGGATCGCGCAAGATTTCCGCCCGTGAACTGGCGACCGCTTTGCAAGCGGAACTGCCGCAGATGGCGCAGCGCATGGGCGCGCCCGACATCAAGAACCTTCCGCCCCAGTTCCGCAATCAGATGGCGCAACAGGTGCTGCAACGGCTGATTGGTCAAGCGCAGGTGCTGGAGGCCGGAGCGGCGATGGGTCTCGTGGTCCCCGATTCCGCCGTCCGGGAGGAAATTTTCGCAATGCCCTACTTCAAGGGCAAGGACGGAAAGTTCGACCGCAAATTGTTCGACTCGCGTATGGCGCAGGCAGGTATGACGGAGCAGCGCCTGATCGGTCTCGTGCGTGACGACCTCGCCGGTCGTGGCGTGCTCGACGCTACTCTCTCCGGTGCCCATGTGCCCGATGTGCTGGTGAGCCGGACATATGGCTTTGAAACGGAGACGCGTGTTCTGGACGTGCTTCACATTCCGTTTGCGTCCGAACCGATGCCGCAAGACCCCGATGAAGCTACGTTGCGGCGGTTCTATACGAACCACCCGTGGCTGTTCGTCAGCCCGGAACTTCGTCATGCAAGAGTTGTCGTTCTGTCGCCCGACACGGTTGCGTCCACCGTGTCTGCGACCGACGAGGAAATGCATCGTCTCTATGACGCCCAGAAAGAGCGGTTCCATCTGCCGGAACTGCGCAGCGTTCAGCTTGTGACGGCGCCCGACGAGACGCAGGCGCAGGCGATCGCAACAGTATGGCGCGGCGGGGCGACCTGGGCCCAGGTACAGGCGGCGGCGAAAGACAGCGCCGCCGTGGAGTTCGACGACGCGCGCGAAAGCAGCCTGCCGTCGGAGGCCCTGCAGAAGCTGGTCTTCTCGGCTCCGGCCGACACCGTGCAGGGGCCTGTGAAGGTCGATACCGGCTGGGTGGTCTTCCATGTGGTCAAGGTCACACCGCCCAAGGATACGAGCTTTGACGACGCGAAGGCTTCGCTGAAGGATCAGATCGTCAAGGCGCGTGCGCCGGAGACGGTGAACGCTAACGTGAAAAAGCTGCAGGACGCGATCGCCGGAGGCGGACTCGACGCGATTCCATCCGATCTTGGGGCGGCGGCGGCGGCGGGCACGCTGGATTCAGCAGGCATGACGAAAGACGGCGAGCCCGCGCCTCTGCCCGCATCAGGTGCGCTTCGGGCCGCTGTCGTGGCACGCATTTTCTCGCAGGCGAAAGGCGCGCCTCCCGTGCTGACGGAAGCGACCGCTCCGGCGAAGCAGGGGCAGCCGGGCCAGTCGCTTGGCTGGTACGCCGTCTCAGTCGACGACGTGACGGCGAGCCAGCCGGTGCCGTTCGATCAGGCCCGTGCTCGCGTGCTCGCGGCGTGGCGGGACGAGGCGCGCAGGCATGCGGCGGACGAGCAGGCTACGGGCCTGTATCTGGCGGCTCAGCAGCAGGGCGGCATTGCAGCCGTGGCTCCCACGGGCGCCGACCTCAAGAAGGGCGTCTTCGCGTCGCGTGCGCGTCCGCCGGAGGGGCTGCCTGAGGATTTGGCGCAGACGGTGCTGAGAATGCCTGCCGGACGCAGCGTCATGGGAGAAGATGCGGAAAGCTACATCGTCGTGACCGCGACGGCCGTGCAGCACCCTGATCCTGCCGCCGACTCACTCGGGTTCGGACGCGTCCGCGACGGGCTGACCGACTCGCTGACGTCAGATCTGACCGGGGTGCTGACCAGGTCGCTGGGCGAGCGTTATAAGGCGAAAATCGTTCCCGCCGGGGTGAAGGCAGCGCTTGATATGGCGGGCTTTGGAGACGGCTCCTGATGCGTTTGACGAGCTTTTCTTCTCCTACCCGCGCCGAGTGTGCGGAGGCCTGGGGACGAGGCGAGGCCACGGTGATCTACGCCGTGGAGGCCGCGGACCTGCTGACGCCTGTCGCCGCCTATATGCGTCTTGTCGCGTTGAACCGGCATGGCGGACGCAACACGCTGCTGCTTGAATCGGTCGAAGGCGGCGTGTCGCGCGGGCGTTATTCCGTGATCGCGCTTGAACCCGATCTCGTATGGCGCTGCCACGACGGAAAAGCCGCGATCAATCGGACGCCCGGCGTCGATCCGGAGGCCTTTGCGCCGCTCGAGACTGCGCCGCTGGACAGCCTTCGCGCGTTGATCGGTGAGAGCCGTCTTGATTTGCAGGACGGGTTGCCTCCGATGACGGCAGGGCTGTTCGGATATCTCGGCTACGACATGGTTCGCCAGATGGAGCGTCTGCCTGACGCGCCGCCGGACGATCTAGGGTTGCCTGAAGCGATCCTCATGCGGCCGGGCCTGTTTGCGATCTTCGACACGGTGACGGACGAACTGATTCTTGCAGCGCCAGTCCGTCCTGCTGAGGGTTTGACGGCCGATGCTGCGTTCGATCGCGCGGAGGATTTGATCGCCCGTGCGCGGGTCAGTCTCGCGGCGCCGCTGACGCCGCCGCAGGATCCGCACGTCAGTGCCATCCAGCTCCCGCGTTCGACGTTCTCGGCGGCGGAGTTCGAGGCGATCGTTGCGCGTATTCAGGAATATATCGCTGCGGGCGATGCGTTCCAGGTTGTGCCAAGCCAGCGCTTCACCACAGAATTCGCGTTGCCTTCGCTGTCGCTTTATCGCGCGCTGCGACGCGTCAATCCGGCGCCGTTTCTGTTCCATCTCGATTTCGGCGGGTTTTCGCTGGTTGGGTCGTCGCCGGAAATTCTGGTTCGTCTGCGCGACGGCAAAATGACGGTGCGTCCGCTGGCGGGAACCCGCCCTCGCGGTGCGGACGCCGCAGAAGATCTGCGGCTGGAACAGGATCTGCTCGCCGACGAGAAGGAGCGGGCGGAGCATCTGATGCTGATCGACCTCGGGCGTAACGACGTTGGACGCGTCGCGGCGCCAGGGTCGGTAAAGGTCACGGAAAGCTTCGTGATCGAGCGTTTCAGTCACGTTATGCACATCTCTTCGACGGTCGAAGGTGTGCTTCGTCCTGAACTGGAGGCGCTCGACGCCCTGGTCGCTGCGTTTCCGGCGGGGACTCTGACCGGGGCGCCGAAGATCAGGGCTATGGAGATCATCGACGAGGTCGAGCGCTCACGACGTGCGACCTATGCCGGTTGCATCGGGTATTTCGGTGCGGGCGGGGAAATGGACACCTGCATTGGTCTGCGAATGGCGGTGGTCAAGGACGGGAAGATGCACGTTCAGGCCGGGTGTGGCGTCGTCGCGGACAGTGTGCCGAGGTTGGAGCGTGAGGAGACGGAGCACAAGGCGCGCGCGCTGTTCCGTGCTGCTGATGAGGCCGTGCGCGTCGCCATGCGAAACAGGGGCGACTGAGAACAAGTTTATATGAGGGTCGGAGCGCGCTTTCGGCGGTTGTTTTTGGCCCTACGTCGATCGCCATATGAAGTTTGCGCCAGATCCTGTGCTTTGACGCCCCGTGTTTGCGGGTGCGCCATTCACCTTCTCCCTCGACCTTGATGCCGGTGCTGTCGATCGGAGGACGGAGCGGACCTTCCGAACCGCGATAGGGAATATCGACCGTCAGGGATTTCTGCCGGCGGCTCAGTGTGCTGAAATCCGGCACGGACCACGCAAGTCCGGCCAGACGCAGGAGACTTTCGACAAAACCCGTCGTCTGTCGCAGCGCAAAACCGAACAGAACTCTCAGCGTCAGACAGGTCTGGATCGCAGCATCGCTGTAACCCGGCTGACGGCCACGACGTCCCGTCGGAAGAGCCTCCCAATTCATCGACGGGTCAAACCACACCGTCAGAGATCCAGGCTTCTTCAGCGCTGTGTTGTAGGAGGACTAGTTCGTCGTTCGGTAGCGCATGGGTTGCCGCTTGCTCATCACACCCAGCGAACAAACTGAACTCAAACAGGGAATCCCGGCCCCGTATTTGCTCAACAAAGCCTGGCGGACGGCAAAATGGCGCCGGTTTCGAGGATGATCTCGATGGAGCAGAAGGTCGTGGCTATATCGCGCAGATAGCACTGGATCGTGTCGACGTCCCGATCGAAGAGGGGATCGCTCGGTTTCGGTCGGGGATGGCCGTGACAGCAGAAATCGTCACTGGAAAGCGAAGAGTCATCTCGTATCTCCTGCCGCCAATCCAGCGTTATGCTCAAGACGCGGGGAGAGAGGGATGATAAGACTCATCGCAATATGAACAACAGCAGTGTGTGAGCACCTTATGCAACAAGTTCCAAAAAAAGGCACGGAGGAATATTATGTGGCCTCCGTGAGATTTGCTGATAAGATAATAACAAAAATACCAGAAAAAGTGAGATATTTGCTTTGGTTTATTTCTGTATTTTCAATAATTAGTATATTGGCTCTTATATTTGTAAATATCCTGCATATTGAGTTTTTCTATAGACGTCATACGCATAGCGATGACATGAAATTCGTATTTTTTCTTCTGTTTGTATGGGGTCCACTGTTGTTAATCGGATGGTCTTGGCTCGTGATCATTTACAGTAAATACTACGCCAATATCATGATCGAGAAGTTGAAACGAAACAAGTAAAGTCGCAACAAAGCCGCCCGAGGCCTGTCGAAGAATTCGTAAGCCTTCACGACGCGGCGATCGCAGGCGAACGTTGGGTCATGGATGGAAATTATTCCAGATGTATGCAGAAACGTTTTGCCCGTTCTACCGGGGTGATTTTGCTTGATGTTTCAACCGTGACCAGTCTGATCCGCTACCTTCGTCGATCATGGGGGAGGCGCGGTCGTATTGGTGGACTGGATGGGGGAGCGGACAGCGTAAAATGGGATATGATTCGTCATATCGCAGGTGCAGGAAGAGAAAACAGGAAACGATATCGGTCTGTGTTGGCGGAGTTATCCACGCCGACGATTGAACTTATGTCGTTGCGCCAGATAACTCGCTTTTGCCAGCAGGAAGGACTTTCTCGGCGGGCGTAGCCACAGCGCACGATCGAACTTCTTCGCTGATAACTGATGATGATCCTACTTGCAGTTGTGGCGTCACGGTGAATCGGCATAATTCGTGATTCGTTATCTTTTGATCAGAGATTCTTGACGGAAATTGTCTCTGAGAAAGACCATTGTCGATTTTTATGATTTTCTCTGTAAATTCTATGAAAATTTCTGGAAATCTGGTCGTGCGCGAATAGGTGGACGGCAGCGTCGAAAAATCGCCTTAGCCGAATTGAGATCATGGCGCCGGGCATGTGCACTCGCGATCAAATCGCATGGAGGTATTTTTCTTTGCTTTGGTTGATTTTTTCGGCGAGAAAATCACCTCTGTATTTTTATGAAATCGTCGACAGCCAGGTTTCCGGTCAGAAAATGTTCTATGCAGGCGATAGCAAATCGGATTGCAGCTTCATCACCAACCGGAGAATCGGAACAAGCGGCTGCTTTCCGTCGATGCGAATCCATTCGTCCAGAGCAGTCCGAAAGGCGGCTATTCCAGATCGAGCGGCGACGCGCGCGGAGAGCGCCCGGCCGTCTGATGGCGGCAGCCGTCGGGACAGGGCATTGGCGAGGCTGTCTTCCCACTGCGCGTATTTCCTCAGGCTGACGGGCTGAAGCGCAGGCGTGCGTTCGATGAGTACGACGAACGCCAGCGCCTTTGCTTCAGTAGGAGCAATATGGGGAATCACAGCTTCCAGCGCATGACCTATCAGCGTCTGAGCGGAACATCCGTCGGGGCAGGCGTCCACTGTGGCGGCCAGAACCGACGTCATCTGCAGCGTCCAGGCGGTGACGATGTCCGCTTTGGTCGGGAAATACCGGAACAGTGTTCGTCGTGAAATTCCCGCTGTGGCCGCTATTTCATCCACAGTCGTTTCATCAAAACCCTGACTGGAGAGCAGGGACATCGCGGCGTCCACAAGCGCATCGTGCGTTTCGATGCGGCGTTGTTCACGTCGGGATAGAGGGGACTCAGGTAACGAGGGCAAAATCTGTGGCTCCATGCTGGTCGTTCTTTTGAAACGCTGTCGTTCGTTTCGAAAGTCTGTGCGCGGAAAACCGCAGCCAACGGCCAGCGAGAATATTATGTGGTAGCGGAGTGAGACCGCCTGGCGGCGCGGCGTCGAATCTTGCCGTGAAATTGATCCCCTCTCTTGCGGCGCCGCTGAGGGCAATGAGCTGTGGAATTGGCCGCTGATTTAGGCGCAACCCGAATGAAATGGCTGTTCAGGTTAAAGCGTCGGGCTGGCGGCTTGTCTATGAAACAATTCGTTTGCAAGGAAATGTGTCAATTGGGCCGCTACGCAGGGTCTGTGGTCCTCTCTCCGAATTTCGGAGGGGCTATATCTTTGCTGCGGTCCGAATTTTATACGTAAGCATTTTCGGCAGTACGCAAGAGAGAAAGCCTTGCGTGAAATCTTTTCTCTTTCTGACATGACATGGATGGGTTTCAGCTACGACTACCGCTGCGCCGACCAACGCCGCCAGGCCGATGCCTCGTGAGGCCATCAATGTCAGCAACGCTTCAATCCTTACCGTCGGGGGGCCTCTGCTGCCGAGAGGCCGCACTTTCGAGACAGCGGACTGGCGCATACTCGCTGGCTGCTGGCATCCCGTGACTCTGGTTCGTGACGTTGGAGCCAAGCCGTTGGGCGTAACCCTGTTGGGTGCCCCCCTTGTGGTCTATAAGGCCGGTAAGAAAATCGTGATCGCCGAAGACCTCTGTCCACATAGCGGCGTGCCGCTCAGTATGGGGGGGCGGCGATGAGGAGACCGTAGTCTGCGCTGATCACGGGTTCCGGTTTGGGTAAGGGGGGGCGCGCAGCGTTCGATAAGCCAAAGTGCGCTTGCGGTAACTGTCCGCTGCGCGACTCATCATCTGCCGGTGACGGTCATTGATATTGCCGATGAGCTTCCCGGGGCTGCCACGTATAACGGCTCCTTCGGGAAACTCCCTGCCTTCGGGAATCACTGTTCCAGCGGCCACGAGGCAACTCGCGCCAATGCGTGCGCCGTTCATGATGATCGCGCCCATACCGATTAGGGAGTCGGCGCCGATGACGCATCCATGGAGCATGGCCAGATGTCCGACCGTGACATGTTCAGCGACTTCTAGAGGAAAGCCGGGGTCGGTGTGCAGGACGGCGTTGTCCTGGATATTGCTTCCCTCCCCAATGACAACAGCCTCCGTGTCGCCGCGCAGGACAGCGCCGAACCAGACGCTTGCCTGAGCCCTCACAGTAACCGAGCCAATCAGAGTGGCGTTCTCGGCGATGAAGCCTGCGTGCGGCGAGATGTCTGGAATTCGGCCACCAAGTTCGTAGAGCATGTCTTTACTCCGCTTCGGCGCTTTTTTCGGAGGGCGGTCTTTACGCGCAGATTGAAGCTATTTGAGGAAAGATGGCGTTGACGATCTGGAAGTCTTGCAGCTTCAGGATGAGCGTCCGCCACTGCTCTGACAGATTGAAAATACCGTAGAAAGCGGATCGCGGAGAATTTTGGCGACCTCGGCGGGATTGAGTCTTCTCAAAGCCGTCTGGAAAAATAATTTCATCAGTCAAGACCTTTACCTCTTGGGTGTGGGGTGAGGCCTGTCGGTATTTGCGGGCTTCGGCAGTGTCGTGCGGTTTCAGGCGGCCCCTTAAGCGTGTCGCTTCATCGGCTCGGAAAGCATGGCGTCGATCTGCGCCGCCGATCCGGGCCGTCCAAGCATGAATCCTTGAATGAAGGGGATATCATTGTCACGCAGCCACTCCAGTTGATCGTTCGATTCCACGCCCTCGGCGACCACATACACATTCATATCGGATGCGAGACGGGCGATGGTGCGCACAATAGCTCCGACCTTCCTGGACTGAGGCAGGTCCCGGATGAAGCTGGCGTCGATCTTTATGCCGTCCACATCAAAGCCGCGCAGATATGTCAGTGACGAGTAACCGGTTCCGAAATCGTCCAGCACAATACGGACGCCCATCCGCCTGATGGCGTCGAGCTGGCTTACGGTCCCTGCGCTGGCCGCGAGGAAGACTGTCTCGGTCACTTCCAGAATTAAACGCTCGGGCTGAATGCCTGTATCCCTGATGCAGGCTCGTAATACCGGAACGAAACGCCCGGAGTGCAACTGCCGGGGAGACAGATTTACCGCAACCGGGATGGGCTCGCGCCATGTCATGGCTTCAAGGCATGCGGCGTAGAGTACAAACGCGCCTAGTTCCTCGATCAGGTCGTTCGTTTCGGCGATGGCGATGAATTGTCCGGGGGAGAGAACGCCGCGCGTCGGATGTTGCCAGCGCACAAGTGCCTCAGCGGAGACCACCGCGCCGGTGATCGTGTCCCGCACCGGCTGGTATTGGAGAAAGATCTGATGGCTGTCGAGCGCGGTGGACAGTTCCAGGCTCAGGCGCATGCGGCCAAGATATTCCGTCTCCATCCATTCGTTGAACATCACGCACACATTTTTGCGTTCTTTCGCCTGGTAGAGCGCGAGATCCGCGCGGCGAATCAGTAGGTCCGGGCCGTCCCCATGTTCCGGGAACAGGGTCACGCCAATGCTGGCGCTCGGTTCCAGGGACATGTCGTTCACACGGTAGGCCTCATGCAACAGGATATTGAGTTCGTTGCTGACGCTGAGGGCGGTAGCTTCGGTAGCGCCGGAGAGCAGCACAGCGAATTCGTCTCCGCCGAGACGTCCACCGAAATCATTCGGTCCAAGGGCTCCGCGTAGCCGTTGGCTGATGATGCGTAATAGGCTGTCGCCGATGGCGTGCCCCAGATCGTCGTTGACGCGCTTGAAGTCGTCGAGGTCGATTAGCAGCAGGGCGAAAGGTTCGCCGGCGACGCATATCTCGCTGACGCTTTCGACAAAGGCGCGGCGGTTCAGCAGGCCGGTCAGATCGTCATGCGTGGCCAAATACTGGATGCGTTGCTGCGCTTCCCATTTCTCCGTGATGTCGGAACCTATGCCGCGAAAGCCGTTGAACAGGCCATCGCGGTCATGAGATGGATGGCCGGTCAGGCTGATCCGCCGTGGGCGAGCTTCGTCTGGAGCCAGAACGATGAGATCGCGAAATGCGGTGTGGTCTGCGAGTAGCGAGCCCAGACTCCGCTCCTCTCCGGGCGCATTGACGAGGTTAAGTTCGGCGAACGAGCGTCCTTCAAGATCCTTGGTTTTTTCGTCGATAAGTAGCAGCCACATGCCGGCGCTGACGTTGCGAAGCCGACCGCCGGCGTCAGTTTCCCACGTCCAGTCTGTGGAGACTTCCTCATATTCGCGCAGGAAGATGTGCAGCGTTTCATGTTGCCGCTCGAGATGCAGACGCCCGAGCGACCGGTCGAGAAGCAGCTTGTTCATGTAAACAAGCCCGACGAAGACGAACGCCACGAAGCCGAGGAAGGAAACGATCGCCACACCCTGCATTGGTTGCAGGTCGATCAGGATCGCGCATGAGCAGAATAGCGTCGTGGGGATATAGAACGCGAGAGCAGCGCCGATGGGGACGCCCAGCATCGAACTGGAAAGCAGGCCCATGATCAGACCGATGATGATACCGTGCTGATCCGGGCGGGCGCGAAGGGCCATCAGGTTTGTATAGGCGCCCCACGCGAACGCCAGCATGATGAGAATCCAGAAAGCTGCGTTGATGAACGCAGAGTCTTCTTGATCACGCCTCCAGCGCCATGACGTCGCTCCCAGAGCCGTGTAGAGCGTGACGATTAATCCGCACAAAAACGCGGTTGAGCGGTCGAACTGTTCGCGGAATCCGAAGGTGAAGAGAAGGCAGCTTCCAATCCCGAGGCCGATGAAAAGAATGACCATGTCCGAGAGAATCAGGGCCTGTTCGTGCCGCAGGGCGCGACGGTTCTCTCCCGCCTGACTGAGGCGAAAAAAACGCCAGATTCTCGAGAGGTTCCCGGGGTAGCGCAGGTGGATATCGTCTGCCTTGTCTCTCATGGCTTTCGTCCGGGCGTCGATTTAGTCAGCTTGGGAACGAACATGGCCGTCTGACGCCGGTATTCCATATATCCGGCCGCCAACGCAGAAGATGAGAAACGACGCTCCTCCGAACGCGCCAGCAGCGCGTACCAACCGATGAGTGCGCCGCATACAAGCCATTGAACTCCCCCGACGCCCACAGCGGAGGCGACCCAGAAAATCATATAGGAAAGGTAGAACGGATGGCGCGCGAATGCGTAAGGGCCGTGGCGGTATAGGGTGTCTGCGCCGTCCGCCGAGTGCGCGATGCGCGGAGGCGCCGCGCGGGTGGCTCTGGCTGTCCACCAGAAGAGGGCGGCAGATAACCCGAACAGCACGATCGCGGTCGCTGTCGCAGCTTCTGTCAGCCTGGCCTCATGGCGAAGGTAGAGAAGAAATATCGCATATCCCGACGCATTGAAGACAGAGAGCGCCTTCATGCCCCGGGGCGTTGCGGCGCTTTTGCGAAAATGGGCGACGACGCCCCACACGAAAGAAGCGAACGGCGCCAGGGAGGTGAGAGCCAGGAGAATTGCCTCCATGGTCATTGTGGGGCCACGAGAGCAAGCGCCACCGGCTCGCCGGAAAGGAAACTCTCCAGTGGACCGGTTGCGCCCGCAAATGGGTCAAGAATCGGATACGTAAGGCGGGTCACGTCGTAGCGTTCGCGGTCGCAGGCCATCAGCAGCATCGGGCAGTGCAGGCCTGGATAAGGGCGCAATTCTGTTTTGGATGAGTATCCGAGACGCTGGTAGAACGAGACGTGTTCCTCGCGCACACAGGCTAGCAAAATCTCCGCGTCGGCGGTGATGCCGATATAGCCCGCCATCCGGTACAGCATGAAAATCAGCCCTGTATTGTTCAGCACTGACGGGCTTCGAACAAGGCGGGTGGTCTCCACTGCACGAAATCCTCCATGGCCGCCCGGCCTGTCGCCGGCGAGAATACGCTGCACCTCTTCAGGGAACGCATGAGAGGCCGGGGAGGCGCCCCCGTGTCCGCTTTCAGCCGTCAGCAGGCATGTTCTAACTGACCCAATCGGCACGCCAAATCGATACAGGACCACTGTGCGGCTGTTCGGGAGGGAGTCGTATTCATCAGAGAAAAGTTCGTCGTCGTTAGGAGAAATGTAACCAAAGTACAAATAGCTTTCGTAACGCAGCCGAAAAGCGTCCCGACGCGTTTCCGGGTCCAGCGCTACGCGCGCGACATACTTGGACGAGCGCAGCGGGGCCAGAAATGGGGCCGAAGGGTGATCCGCGGAATTAATACGGGCGTTTTGGACTGGGGACATATTCGATCGTCCCTGTCTTTGGTTTCCCACGAGCATTGTTCCCTCGGCTCCGACTGCGGTCATCGGATAAACGAAAGTTTGGAAAGAATGGTTGATCTGGATCTGGTCAAAACGGCTAATGAATTCAAATCTCTCAATGAAGGTGAGATTCTGAACGGTTATTTAGACGGATTCTACGGCGGACCAAAGCCCGGATGCGATTCGTCGGAGTCTTATCGCCTTGGCTGGGCTAATGGTCGGACTGATTCCGGGCTGGGGATGACCGCAGAGGCGCAGCAGTCGGACGCCGATCGGCTCGCCGTGTCCTCGTGAATGTATTTTGTATTTATGTCTTCTGGCGCAGTTGAAAAATGAACGTGGCGTGATCCGCCGTCATATGTCGGCGTCGAACAAAACAAGGCGACGCGTAGCGATCGGCCACTGTGTTTTCCGGGTCATGCTGAACATCGTGGGAACGCAGATATTACAAATGACGCCGGGGCAGGGGTTATTATTAATATAAATACTCAATAAGCAGGTGAGTTTTTAGAAAAAAACAGTAGAAATAGGCAGTTCACGCCCCGCGTTTGCTGTCCTCGATCGCCTGCCGAGCCGCCGTAGCAATCTGATCGACCCGCTCGTTCTCGGCGACGCCTGAATGGCCGCGCACCCATTTCCAAGTTACCTGATGTTTTTTGTCGGCGTCGAGAAGCCTGCGCCACAGATCCATGTTCTTGACGGGATCCCCCGCAGCATTCCGCCAATTCCGTCGGACCCAGCCTGTATGCCAGCGCGTGATGCCGTTTTTGACGTATTCGCTGTCGGTGTGAAGGTTGACGACGCAGGGGCGGGTCAACGCTTCAAGGGCCTCGCACGCAGCCGTCAGTTCCATGCGGTTGTTCGTTGTCTCGGCCTCGCCGCCCGACAACTCTCGTTCCCGCCCCTTGAAGCGCAACAACACGGCCCACCCGCCGGGGCCGGGATTCGGCTTGCAGCCGCCGTCCGTCCACACTTCGACAACGGAGGCGGCGTCTTCAGCCGACAGCGCAGACGCGTCGCCGTTCTCAAGATCCGTGCTTTCAGACACCGTAGGCTCCGATCGTCGGGGTGGCGAGATGGAAGCGGAGTCGTCGGACGTAGGCCATCGGGTCCTTGCGCGTCACCAAAGCTCCGGCGGGCGTGTTGAGCCAGTCGTACAGGCGGGTGAGGCTGAAGCGCATCGCGGCTCCGGCGGCCAGCACGGGGAGCGCTTCGCGCTCCGCCGCAGAAAGTGGTCGTACGCTTTCGTAGCCTTCGAGCAGGCGGCGGGCGTACGTCACGTTGAAGTCGCCCTGATCGTTGAAACACCACGCGTTGAGGCAGATTGCGACGTCGTAGGCAAACAGATCCGTGCACGCGAAGTAGAAGTCGATCAGGCCGGACAGGTCATCACCGAGGAAGAAGACATTGTCGGGAAAAAGATCCGCGTGGATATGCCCGCGGGGAAGATCCGGCCGCCCCGCCGTGCCGGGCCAGTATGGCAGGATGGAGTCCAAAGCCGCTCGCAATTCGTCGATCAGGCCGGGGAAAGCTGACGAAGCCTGCTTGTTCTCCGAACTGGCCTGCAGCAGCGGCGGCCACGCTTCCGGGCCGAGCCCGTTGGCTCGGGTGGGGGTATAACCGGTTCCGGCGAGATGAAGGCGGCCAAGAGCAGCGCCAAGAGGCGCGCAATGGCGCGCCTGCACCTGTCGAGGCCAGACGCCGGAGAGAAACGTTGTGATGGCGGCCGGACGACTGGCCAGGCGACGCAGCGCCTCGCCGTCGCGTCCTGCCACGGGCAGAGGGCAATTCAGCCCTTGCGTCGCAAGATGCTGCATCAGGCCCAGAAACCAGGGCAGGTCGCCTGGATCGACCCGTTTTTCATAAAGAGTCAGGATGAAATCGCGCTGCTCTTCACCCTGCGCGGTACGCAGGACGAAGTTGCTGTTCTCAACGCCTTCCGCGATCCCGCGAAAGGCTACCAGACCGCCGATGTCGTATTCGGTCAGGAACGCCGCCAGAGCGTCGTCCCCGACATCTGTGTAAACTGCCATACGGGTCTGAAGATCAGCCGAGCGGGGCGGGAAGACGGAAGGTGACGTTCTCTTCCTTCACCGTCCGTTCCTCGATCTTCAGCGTGTAGCTTTTGGCCAGAGCCGTGACCATCTCCTGCACGAGCGCTTCGGGGGCGGACGCTCCGGCGGTGATGCCAAGGGTACGCACGTCTTCCAGCACCGACCAGTCCAGCGCCGCGAGCTTCGGAACAAGCAGCGCGCGCTTCGTTCCGGAACGCTCCGCGACTTCACGCAGACGTTGGGAGTTGGAGGAGTTCGGCGAACCGATGACGATCACCAGATCGCAGTCAGGAGCGATCGCCTTGACGGCTTCCTGCCGGTTGGTCGTCGCGTAGCAGATATCCTCGCGCTTCGGGCCTTCGATAAGGGGGAAACGCGAGCGAAGGATGTCCACGATCTCGGCCGTGTCGTCGACCGACAGCGTCGTCTGCGTGATGAAGGCGAGGCGCGCCGGGTCGGCTGGCTGCACCGTGCGGGCTTCCTCAGCATCATTGATCAGCGTGACGGCGCCGGGCGGCAATTGGCCCATGGTGCCGATCACTTCCGGGTGTCCGGCGTGTCCGATCATCAGAATGTGGCGCGACTCGGGGCCGCCGTCGGCGTAATGACGCTCGGCCTCGCGATGCACCTTGGAGACGAGGGGGCAGGTCGCATCCAGATACAGCAGGTTGCGACGCTCTGCTTCCGCCGGGACGGTCTTGGGGACGCCATGGGCCGAGAAGACGACATGGCCATCGGCCGGAACCTCGTCCAGTTCCTCGACGAAGATGGCGCCCTTGGCTTCCAGCTCTTCGACGACGGTGCGGTTATGGACGATCTCGTGGCGGACATAGACCGGTGCGCCGTAAGCGCGGATGGCCTCCTCAACTACACGGATGGCCCGGTCGACGCCGGCGCAAAAGCCGCGAGGGCCCGCCAGAATGACCCGTAGATCGCGCGCCGCGCCAGTCGTGGCGCGGCCGTCGTCGGTAATGGTGTCAGAGACGGTGAGTTGATCGGGCATTGTCTTCCCCAGGCGGTCGGCGGACAGGACGAACGGCCGCCGAGAAACGGTCGGGGCCACACTGCAAGATGGGTTTGTCCTCGCCCTACGGCAATACGCGTCTCTTGCGCAAGCGGTAACGGGCGCCGGACGTGTTTGCGAATGGCGTGCGACGTCACGTCAGGATGGCGTCGGCGAGGGTTTTTCGCCATGAAGGCGCGCTGGCAAGATGGACGGGTTTTCATGTCGTGACATCTGTTGAATAGTCGCCATCTGTGAAGCGCATGGCGAAGCTCGTCCGCTCTTCCATACGTTATGCATGTTTCTTCAGAGGTCGCCCGTTGCATTGGATTCAGTCACCAGCGCGTCGAACGCCCGTCAGTCCGGACCCTTTCATGACAGCTCCAGCCCCTCGGATTTCGGTTATGCCTCGCTACACGGGAACCGCTGAATTTTTCTTCGCCGCCCGTCGCGCGGGCGCACACGTTCAACGCAAGGGGCTGCCTGCCGCGCTGGCGCTGGCGTCGTGCCTTGGCATCGCCGCCTGCGGCTCGGACGACGCGGACATGCGTTTCGCTCCGACATGTCCGACGCCGCACATTCCGGCTGAGGTGGGAGATTACTACGCCTATGCTGGCGGCAAGACAGATTTTGCCCACCTGATCATGAGGGCGAGCATCACGCGCCTTGGCGGCGACTGCATCGCGGGCGGCCCCAAAATGCTGAAGACGCGGGTGGGGCTGCATATCGTTGCGCGTCGCGGCCCTGCGCCGTGGACAGGCGACCTGACGTTGCCGTGGTTCGTAGCGGTGGTTCACAATGACAAGATCGTCGGCAAGCATGTCTTCATCCAGCCGGTCACGTTCCCTGCGAACGTCTCAACCGTCGAATTCGACACGCCTTTGACCACGGTCGACCTTCCGGTGAAGCCGACGAACGGCGACAACGATTATCGATTCGAGTTGGGATTTCAGCTTACGCCAGCGGAACTGGCCTATAACCGCGACCATGGCGTTACCGCAGCCTTCAAGTGACGCTTCTGGGCGCTGGCGCGATTGCAAAATAGCGTAACCTTTCGCCCTGTGCATGCGTTGATCCCTCAACGGGCTTACAAATCGCTTGCGATGGGCCGGCTGCCCTGACTTTCAGACGTAATTGCCGCTGCGTTCTCACTCGATCGGCGCGGAGTCGCCACGAAATCGGCCTTGCTCTGCCCGTCGTTTCATCGGGTGTGTACGAAGCGACGACGAATGGCGAAGCGAGTTTTCGGAGTGTCGTTACGATCGCAATGCACTGCGGAATTCCACACATGGTCCTTTCGTGCGACAGGGCTTGAGCCATGTCCGAGTGTTCGTGTTCCAGTCCCGGGTTCGATTGTCGCTGACGTGGAAGAAAATGCGGCTTATCGTTCGATAATATCGCCCTGCACGAAGGCGAACTCGTTCCGATTGCGTGGCGTCGGCTCTTAAAGGCGGATGCCGCCTGACCAACCAAAATCGCGGGACGGCATAGATGCGCGCCCGTGTAGCGAGCGCACATATAGCTTGAGGCACGAGTGAACCGATAAGCCGCTAAAACCGGAAGATGAAGTTCGACTGATAATAAGTGCCGCTGGAAGCCCCCGCGCGCGCCATGCTGGAAGAAACCATGAAGCGCGAAACATATTGCTGCCACGTCACGTGTGGAAGGATTTGCCATGTCAGCGACGCCTGCGGCGCCATGCCGATGAACCCACCGTGTAACTGATGTGCGAAGGTGTAACGTCCTGAGCTCATATATACGGCGTCGTTGGTGCTTTCGCGCCACAGCAGAGGGTATTTGACCTGCACGGATACCTGCTTGAACGGTGAGAAACGCACCAGTGGGGCAAGGCTGACAAGATTCGATCCCGAGAGATAGGTTGTGGTGTCGAGGTAGTTCGTCTGGGGGTTAAAGGGGACGATAAATGTCCCGACGCCCCCGGTTTTTCTGGCGTCGTCGCCGCCCGAGTAAAGATCGGTCTGCAGGCCCAGAAAGGGACTGGTCGCCAACTTGAGCCGGTAACCGACCAGTGTGTTGACGGCGAAAGCGTTAACTGACCGGGGTTTGTTGGAGCCGGCGTATTGGAAAACGCCTCCCTGCCAGGTGCCGCCGATCGAGAATTCGATTGGTCCCGCGACGCCGTAGTAACGCCCGCCAAAATTGTTGCGTGTGGTGGAACCCGATGACGAGCCCGTCGCCGTGGCTATGGCTGCGCCGGATCCTGCGAGTTTATAGCCTATGTAATAGAGATCCAGAAACGAATAGCCGTCGCCGCCGAGAAAGCGAAAATCTGGCGGAGCCCAGGTCATATCGACTCCGTAAAGACGGTTTTTGTAGTTTTCCGTATCTTGGAACATACCGGTCTGGGAGTCGTCGGTCTGCACGAAATCGTAGGCGTCGATGCGAAAACGAGACCAGATGGAATAAGCGCGAAAACCGTTCCACGACAGCGGGACGTTGGGCGTTTCACGATTGTAGAGCAGGTATGTGGGGGCGTCCAAAAACTGCTGGCGGCCGAAAAGAAAACCTGCGCGCGCGCCGAGAAATTTTCCACTGAGCTCTACGAACGCCTGTTGCACGTCGAGGCGCTTGCGATAGGTCGTCCCGTAGCCGTAAGCCGCCCATCCTGCCGCGTCCCCGTTAACCAGCTGGCCAAAGAAGCGCAGGTGAGAGCCCAGATGCAGGTCTGCGCCATAGAGATTGCGCACACCAAAACGACCTGAGTCGTTCGGGGTTTTTGTTCCGAGCACAGGCCTTGTCTCGAACCAGTTGCGCAGTCGCGTCTCGCCCGAAAATGAAAGCCAGATGGAACCGCTTTCGTTGAGGGGGACGTATTTCAGCCAATCGAATGGATCGCCCTTGCGAACGTGATGCGGCCTGACGCCCGTCCAGTCCTGTCCCCAGGGAGTCATGCCGGAAGGACCGAAGCCTGAGGCTTCCCCGGTGCCGCGATTGAACACGAGGTTGTTGCCGTATGAGGTCGTGATTGTCGTCAGCGGCTGCCCGGGAAAGCCGGCGTAAGGTATCCGCCCTATTGGCGTGCGTCGTACGGTGCGCGGCGCCACGACTGACGTTGTTGTCGGGATGCTGGCGGGGATAGCGGCCGCCTGTGCGGCGGACGATTGAACGGTCTTGCTGGCCGACTGGTGTGTGGTCGCCGTGAGTGAGGCGGTTTGGGCGACTGCGGCGCCGCCGGACATTGCGATTGTGGCGACGGTGAAGGCCGAGAGGCTGGGGAAGACTTTATTCACTATTTAACACCGTTATATATACAATACGCGACGTTCGTTAATGGCATTTTGCATTGTACAATTAATAACGCAATATCATGGTGAAAATAAGATTTTATCGGAAAATTGCGTAATGTGTCGGTTGACGGCGAGATCGAACCGGTTGAGAATTTTTCAATATGGGGAGTATTTTTTGAAAATATTTGAAAACAAAGGAAAATATATTGTTGTCGTGCTTTGGGTGGTGGGGTGATAAATATACTATTTAATGTAGTGAATTATAGGCAATAAAAAAAGAATAGTCATGGAAGGCGGCCGTCACGCGGCGTCTGTTCGAATAAGGAGGATGCTCGTATTGATCGTGGCGTGCGTTGATTGCGCCGCGCGTGCGGTGCTGGTGACTTAGAGTTTTGGTGGGTATTTTTTGGGGCGTTCGCGATTGCCTCGCACATTCGAATTTTATCAAAACATGTCTATACGCACCTGCCCCGCATATGCGGGCAGGTTGGCGTAAAAGGCGTGCTGCCGCGCGAAACCGGTAGCGCGAAGCGGTTGTTCGGCACGGGTTCATGTAGGGACAGGGTTCGCCGCCACTCGCTTTGGTCGTCGTCTGTAACGCGACACCCACACGCCGCCCGGGCTCTCTGCTGCGCGCCCGTTGCCGCATGGCTGGAAGAAAGCTAATCCAAAGGGAGGTCAAGGCCGGATCGGCGTGGCGGCGCAGTTCGCGTCAACTACGATCGGCAATATCAGCGGAGCCGGTCGTCGGCGCCGACGCAAGTGTATGGAGTATTCTCTGCGTGCGTGAGCCTCCCACGAGACCCCGGTCTGCCGAGCGAGCGCGGGGGGCGACCTCTGCCTGGCGTCCCCGTATATCCGGGATCGCGGCACGGGCGGCGATCCGTAAAGCAGGGCTTTTCCTGACCGCAGCGAGCGTGCTCTCCGCATGCGGCGGCTCAGGCGGTGTGAAAAAGTCTCCTCTGTCGCTGCTGGGGCTCGGGCAGGCCGCTCGTACCGGTTATGTCGGTACGGTCGTCGCCGATGAGCCGATCGCGGCGCTCGCCGCCCATGATGTGTTGTTGAGAGGCGGGAATGCTGCTGACGCAGCGGCGGCTTTGGGGCTCGCTTTGTCCGTCACGCTTCCGTCGCGGGCTTCTTTGGGAGGGGGCGGTGCCTGTCTGGCCTGGAAGCCCGGCGACCGGGATGGCGGCAGGGCGTTCCTCTTCCTCCCTACGGGCGATGCGCCGCAGGACGCGCAGCAGGCGTCGGCGTCTCGTGCCGATCGTCCGGCGTCAGCGCCGATGTTGGCTCGTGGTCTGTATTTGATGCAGATTCGGTATGGGAGCGTCGATTTCGCCGATCTTACGCGCCCGGCGATCAGTCTGGCCCGCGCCGGTTTCGAGGTCAGCGGGCAACTCGCTGCGGATCTGTCCGTCGTGCAGGCGCCGCTTCTCGCAGACGAGGGCGCGCGAGCCGTCTTTGGACGCGTCGACGGTTCGGCCCTCAAGGCGGGCGATATCCTCCGCCAGCCGCGTCTCGCCGGATCTCTTGAGCGGATTCGCAGTGGCGGCGTGGGCGACCTCTACTCGGGCGCCCTTGGGCAGACGCTGGTTGCGGCAAGCAACGCAGCGGGCGGCGGTCTGACGATGGCCGGTCTGCGCAGCGCCCTTCCTGCTTCGGTTGCGCCGCTTACCGTAACGTCAGGCAATGTCAGCGTGTCGTTTCTGCCTCCGCCTGCTGATGGTGGTTATGGCACCGCGGTCGCATGGCTTGGACTGGCGAACGGCCAGGGGAGTTCTAGCAGGGGGCGGCAGGCTGTGGCCGCATGGCGCGCCAGCGAAGCCGGTGGTTCCGTTGGCACACAGTCCGCTCGCGCCGAGGCGTTGCTGAATTCCGGACATGCTCCAGCCAATGGTGGAACGTTGCCCAGTCTGCCTGCGTCGACGTCCTTCGCGGTGGTCGATCGTGACGGTGAATCTGTCGCATGCGCGCTCACAATGAACAACCTGTTCGGCACAGGCCGTATGGCGGGCTCGACGGGTATAGTTCTGGGCGCGTCGGCTGCGCATAAACCTGGCCCTCTATTGGCCGCAGCGATCGCGCATCGCCGAGCCGATGTATTTCTTGCCGCCTCGGCCGCCTCGGGTCAGGCTGACGCCGCCGACGCAGCGGCCGCTGCTCTGACTGGCGCTCTGGGCGGCAACGTCAAGGCGATGTCGCCGACGACCGAAGCGGGGCGCGCCAATGCCATCTCCTGTCCCGGCGGCCTGCCCGGCGAGGGCGAGCGTTGTCGCGGCTGGACCGACCCTCGTGGCGGCGGCTATGTATCTGCGAGCGACGGCTCCTGAAGCGAGATCCGTCAGGCAGAGGGGCGGTCGCGCTATTCCGTCCCTCGATAACACTATGAAGTGCGCCTTTACCCGCCGCCGAAACTGCGGACGAGGCTCCCGGCAACCAGTTGCCATCCGTCCACCATCACGAAAAAGATGAGTTTGAACGGCAATGATATGGTGGCGGGCGGCAGCATCATCATGCCAAGGCTCATCAGGACGGTGGCGACGACGAGGTCGATCACCAGAAACGGAAGATAAAGCAGAAAGCCCATCTCGAAGCCGCGACGTAGCTCGCCGATCATAAAAGACGGGACAAGTACGCGCCAGGGCGTATCGGCTGCCGTCGCTGGCGGGTGCAGGTTGGCGAGGTGGAAAAATGTGGACAAGTCCACAGGACGCGCATTCGCGAGCATGAATTTTCGAAAGGGTTCTGCCGTTGCGCGAAGCCCATCCATTTCCGTCAGACGGCCGTCCATCATCGGCGCTACGCCGTTCGTCCAGGCAAGATCTAGCGTAGGCTGCATGACGAAGAAGGTCAGGAACAGGGCGAGTCCGATTAGCACGGTGTTGGGCGGCGTTCCCTGGGCGCCGAGCGCGCTGCGCAGAAGCGACAGAACGATAACGATCCGTGTAAACGCGGTGACCATCACCATAAGGCTGGGGGCCAGCGAGAGGATCGTTATCAATGCCGAAAGCTGGATCAATCGTCCCGTAGTGCCGGGGCCGCCGCCTTGTCCGAGGTCCAGATTGATCGATTGCGCCTGCGCGGCGTGGGAATGCAGACAAAGCGCAAAGCCGATGATGACCGCGTAAGCTACGGCATCACGGAGCAAACGATTTATGGCGTTGGGCGTTCCTGGCGTCACCGGCGTTTTCACGATTCCGCCTCATCGTTCGGCGCCCATCCGACCACGAGGTCGTTTGGCCCCCCGGTGAGGATAAGAAGCCTCTTGCCGTCGCATGTTAAGACATTAAGGCGTCGCTTCGGATCGATGGCGAGAGATCCTGCCACGGCGACACCTGCGACTGCTTTCCCGTTCGGTCGCAGGCGGTCGGCAAATTTCCATCCGTGGCGGCTGAGCAGGATCATCGCGACGACCGCGACGAGCGCAAGCAGGGCGGAGGCGGCGTCGTGAAATCCCATTCGCATGTTCCGTGGCTGATGCGTATGGACGTCATGTGGACTGCAAAAGCTAACGAAGTATTTAGCGAAAGATTCAATTTAAAAATATAAACAAAAAATCCAGAATATAATGTCAATTAACGTATTTTCAGCTTTTGACGGTCATGGTCGATGCTTGGGATGAAGCGTTAAAGAAACTGGAGAACGTAGATGCTGGAGGCTTCCCGATCAGTTGCCGGCGGGGTCGATATTTTTGGCCTCGCTCAACGCCGTATGCAATGGTTGGAGGCGCGTCAGCAGGTTCTCGCAGGCAACGTCGCCAACGCCAATACGCCGGGATACGCGCCACAGGACGTCGCGCCTTTTGACGGGATAATGGGGCAGTTCGATATCCCGCTTGAAACGACCTCCCAAAAGCATATCCCTGTTGGGGCGCGTGGAAGAGTGCAGAAAGTCGCAGGCGTTGACGAGCAGTCGCCGGATGGGAATCGTGTTTCCCTGGAAACGCAAATGGAAATGGTCGCCGATACAGGAGATCAACAGCGCCTCGCGGCTAATGTTTACACAGCTTACAAGACGATGCTCGGCGCTGTTTTGGGAAAATGACGGTCTGAAAAATGGATATGACGTCAACGCTGAATATATCCGCCGCGGGAATGGATGCGCAATCGCAACGTCTCCGTGTTGTCGCGGAAAACTTAGCCAATCAGGACACTACCGGCTCTACGCCGGGAGCTGATCCCTATCGTCGAAAGACCATCACTTTTCAGAATGAGGTCGATCGACAAAGCGGCGTCCCTACAGTCAGGGTCAAAAAAATTGGTCAGGACATGTCTGATTTTGAAACCGAATATGATCCGTCGCACCCAGCGGCGGACGCACGTGGCTATGTGAAGAAGCCGAACGTCAACACGATGGTGGAAGTGATGGATGCGCATGAAGCGCAACGATCCTATGAGGCCAACCTGAATACGTTGCAGGCGACACGCTCAATGATGACTCGCGCGATTGATCTGCTCAAATGATAACTGAATCGAGCTCGGCCAACTTCCTGGCGGCGGCTGCGTATGCGCGCACTCAGGCAGGCGCCGCTACTTCGCATGATTCAGATGCGACGTTTGCCGGGGGAGGCGGAAGCGTTCAGGGATTCGGCGCTGCGTTGGAAAACGCGGTCGAAGACTTTGTCAGTTCCGGTAAGACAGCAGAGAAAAAGGCGGCTTCAGGACTGAGGGGGCAGGGTAACCTGACCGATATCGTGACGTCCGTATCTGAAGCGCAGATGGTTCTGCAGACCGCGTCGGCAGTACGTGATCGCGTCATTCAATCATATCAGGAAATCATGCGCATGACGATATAGAATTTAACTTTCTATTTATATTAAGAAGAAATTTAATGAATACGATAGATATAGCCAATATTCTACGTGAAACCCTGTTTGTGGCTGTGAAGGTCGGAGCGCCCACTCTTTTGGCGTCGCTGGCTGCGGGTTTATGCATATCCATTTTGCAGGCGGTTACACAGATCAACGAGTCCACGCTTGCATTTTTGCCGAAATTTTTAGCGTCTATGGCGGCGTTGCTGTTTTCCGGGTCTTTTATGTATGAAACGTTAATAACATACACACGGCATATTTTTGATCAGGTTATCGTCGCAGGCGGATCTTGAGTGACGACCTTACGACCCTGATCGCAGAACTGCCTGCGCAGGCGGTGATCTTCTCTGCAGTACTATCCAGGGTTGGGGCGATGGTCGTTACTATGCCAGGGCTGGAAGCAGAGACGCCAACTTCAGTGAGGGCTGCTCTGGCAGTAGTCATATCGCTTTTGATGTTTCCTGTTTTGGATAAATATTTTTCGGGGATCGGCGCGATCAATATCCTTGATCCGGGGCGAATGGTCTTACTCATCGGCGGCGAATTGCTGAACGGCGCGTTGATTGGCTGGCTGGCTCAGTTGATGGCGCTTTCGTTTCCAATTGCGGCGCAAATACTTTCAACGTTTACAGGTCTGTCGAACGTCCTTCAGCCTGATCCGGCTCTTGGGTCACAGGAGACGCCGCCAAGTCGTCTGGCCTCGATCCTGATCCCAGTCGTGCTTTTTTCGTCAAATCTCTACGTGCTGCCTCTGCGAGCGCTGGCAGGCAGCTATAATGTGTTTCCGCCAGGATATTTTCCGCTTCCTGGCGATGCTGCGAGGAGCGTTGCTGAAACAACGTCTCACTCGTTTCTTCTGGCCTTCCAGCTGGCTATGCCTTTCGTTCTGATCGGTGCGTTGTGGCCTGCCATGTTGGGGTTATTGAATCGTTTTTCTCCGTCATTGCAAATTTACTACCTTGCTATGCCCGCACAGATGCTCGGAGGAATTCTGCTGCTGGCGTTGTTCATTCGCGGCATGCTGGAGACGTGGACAACTGCGTTCTCTGCCTCCCTGAATGGTCTGCCCGGGATGGGTGTATTTTGAAGAGCGTAAAATCATATCGTGGTTCATAAGAAATGTTAATTAATAAATCTATGATTTCGGATCATGGCTGAGGGAGATTCGGGCTCGAATACCGAAGCTCCGACCGCTCAAAGGTTGGCTCGCGCCCGAGACGAAGGCAACATCGCGCAGTCGCGGGAGTTGCATCTTCTTTCCAGCCTGGGCTTTGCAACGTTGGCCCTGACCATGGCGCTCCCTGCCGGATCTCGTGATTTTGTCATCAGGATGCGTGGATTGATGGCGAATAGCTCGCAAATAGACCTCGATCCTGCGAGCGTTGCGGAGCTGTCCTGGTTGGGCGTTCGCATGATGCTGGTAGTGGGAGCGCCCATCGTCGCGGCGGCGTCTTTGGGCGGCGTCGCTACGGCGCTTCTGCAGTCCGGGTTTCTGCTCCGGATGGAAGCCCTCATCCCCGACATCGGCCGCTTAAACCCGTTATCGGGGATAAAACGAATATTCAGCGTCAATAATGCCGTCGAAGTTGCGAAGTCTGTTGTAAAGATGGGCGTATTTTCTTTTCTTTTATTTGGCGTCATTCGTGAGACTTTGTCGGCCGCCATGGTGTCATCAGGGTGGACTGTGGAATTTTTTACACGACAACTCTACGGTTTTTTTATCAGATCTATAATGACTATTCTGGCTGTCCAGGCGATCATCGTCGTTCTGGACGAAGGCTGGACCCGTTATCGGCGTGTGCAGGATCTGCGTATGAGCAGGCACGACATACGTGACGAGATGCGGCAATCCGAGGGTGACCCGCATGTGAAGGGTCGGCTCAAGCAGATACGCATGAGCCGATCGCGGAAACGTATTCGAGAGGCCGTTAAGACCGCTACTGTGGTCGTCACAAACCCGACCCATTATGCGGTCGCATTAGCTTACGATTCCGGTGTCAACACAGCGCCGCGCGTGGTCGCAAAGGGCGCGGACGAATTGGCTGCGCGCATACGTGAATTCGCTTACGAGGCGCGAGTGCCTGTCGTGTCCAATCCGCCGCTTGCGCGCAGCCTGTATACATTGCCGGAAGACGCTGAAATTCCCTACGAATATTTTCAAGCTGTGGCGGCGATCATCGCATATGTCTGGAAGCTTAAAAGACCTGCTCCGAATGCGCCTGCCCCTGTGCGGTAGTAATGGGGTGTGCTGTACTAGAGATTACGCTATCAACAGACGAAAGCGTCAATGAAAGATGACGTTTTTACGTGTTTTTGATTGTATGATCCGCACAGATTCAAAGAGGTCGGCATTGCTTACTTTGCCTGCGTTTGCGACAGTGTGACCTGCATGCTTAATCCAGTTGGACAGGATTTTATTTGCCGCAACTGAACCTGACCCGGCTTGTCGGCCAAACCAGTTTCTACAGGGAAGGGAGGGGGGGGGCTTTCCCCCCAAATCACGGCAAACCCGGTAATCCGCCAAACCAGGTGTGGGTTCTTTTTGGCTTAAAGCGACGTTCCGGCGACGAACACACAACTTCGATTGATTGAGGGCGGCGTGGCTTTCCCTGATGTGGGCGTCGGGGAGAGTTGACGCACGCGTATTGGCGCTTGAAAGGATCATTGGCAACCTGTGCGCTCGATATGGAGAGGAACGACCCGGGGATGAACGAACTGCAGAGGCCGCATGTCGTGGTTGTCGGCGGCGGTCCTGCGGGGCTGGCTGCGGCGGAGACACTCGCGGCGCGATCCTGTAAGGTGACGGTGGTAGACCGTATGCCCAGTCTTGGCCGCAAGTTTCTGATGGCTGGCCGAAGTGGCCTCAATCTTACCAATAATGAATCGCTCTCGGACTCTGACAACGGTGGATTTCTTCGCCGTTATGGCAACGCTGCATCGTGGTTGGGTTCTTCGGTCCGGGCGTTCCCGCCCGAGAAACTGGTGAACTGGGCCGGAGAACTTGGGCAGCCCTGCTACAGCGGGGGAGGTGGGCGCGTGTTCCCGAAGGCGATGAAAGCGTCGCCATTGCTTCGGGCGTGGCTGCAAAGACTTGGCGCCGCTGGCGTGTCGGTTCAAAGCGGTTCGCGCTGGATTGGGTGGAGTGAGGACGGCGCTCTCCTGTTTGAACACCGGGACGCCGTCGCATCGATGACTCCCGATGCGACCATTCTTGCTCTTGGCGGCGCCAGCTGGTCCCGGCTCGGTTCGGATGCGCGCTGGGTAGGCGCTCTGGTGGAGCGGGGCGTCGACATGACGCCGTTTCGCCCGGCAAACTGCGGCTTCGTCGCCGCGTGGTCGGATACTTTCCGCGAGCGCTTCGCCGGAACGCCACTGAAGCGTATCGCCGTATCATTTGAAGGCGTCGCCTTGCGTGGCGAGGCCGTGGTGACGGCCCGAGGGATCGAGGGCGGGGTCATTTATGCGCTGTCGGCGACGCTACGGGACGCCATCGACCGAGGCGGTTCAACTATTTTACATCTTGATTTGCGGCCGGATCTCGACGAGGCGGCGCTCGCCCGCCGCCTCGCCAGCGTGCGTCCACGCGAAAGTCTGTCCAATCGCCTGCGCAAGGCGGCTCAGCTTCCGCCCGTCGCGGCGGCGTTGCTGCGCGAGGTTGGTGAGCCGCCTAAAGACCCCGTTTCGCTCGCTCGCCTGCTGAAGGCGGTTCCCGTCAGTTTAACCGCGACAGATTCGCTCGACCGGGCGATCTCCGTAGCGGGCGGCGTGGCGGCGTCGGCGTGTGACGAGCGTTTCATGCTCACCGCCATTCCGGGCGTCTTTGTCTGCGGAGAGATGCTTGATTGGGAGGCGCCGACCGGCGGGTATCTTTTGCAGGCGTGTTTTTCCACGGGCAGGGCCGCAGGCGAAGGCGCCGCACGTTGGCTGGAGACGCGCGGACTGTTGCGCGAACAGGATTCGGGACTGTATCCCCACCCGTCATGAGCAGCGCGATCGATATGGGTGAAATTTCCGGCGGGGGGCCTGCGACGCTCGACCTTACCGAGCTTCTGGCCACGCGTCTGCTCGTGCAGGGCAATTCGGGTTCTGGAAAATCTCATCTTCTGCGCCGCTTGCTGGAGCAGACGGCGACACTGGTGCAGCAGGCGATCATCGATCCCGAAGGCGATTTCGTCAGTTTGGCCGAGGCCTACAGCCATCTGGTGATCGACGCGGCGGAGCACACGGAAGCAGCGTTGCAGGCGGCGGGCGAGCGGATGCGGGTGCACCGGGCTTCCGTAGTGTTAAATCTGGAAGGGCTCGACGCTGATCTCCAGATGAAGCGCGCAGCGGCTTTTCTGGGGGGCATGTTCGATGTGCCGCGCGCGCATTGGTACCCGGTGCTGGTGGTGGTCGACGAAGCGCAACTCTTCGCGCCGGCCGCAGCGGGAGAGGTGACGGAGGAGGCGCGTCGCGCCTCGCTCGGGGCGATGACCAATCTGATGTGCCGGGGACGCAAGCGCGGCCTTGCTGGAGTGATCGCAACGCAGCGGCTCGCCAAGCTGGCGAAGAACGTCGCGGCGGAGGCGTCCAACTTCCTGATGGGCCGTACCTTTCTTGATATCGACATGGCGCGCGCGGCGGACCTTCTTGGCATGGAACGGCGGCAGGCGGAGGCGTTCCGCGATCTTCCTCGCGGAAATTTCGTGGCGCTTGGTCCGGCCCTGACCCGACGCCCGCAGACCATTCGTGTCGGCGCAGTGCACACCGAAAGCCGTTCAGCAGGTCCGGTGCTCGCGCCGTTTTCTCCGCCGGTCGAGCCGGTTGCCGAACTGATTCTGGCGCCGCTTCCTGAGCCGGAGCAGTTCGTCCGCCCTCGCCGTGTTGCGCCGCCTCCGCCCGACCTGCTGACTCAGCTGGCGAGTCATGGAGATGCGCTGGCAGAGGCGTCGACGGACGCAGCAGCGGAGGCGCAGGAACCCGTTGATCCGGTCGAACGGCGCCGCGCGCTGGCGGCTGTGTTGCGGGAAGTTCTGGTTGAGGATGACGGGGGGTTCAGACCTCCCGCTTCCTTGTATCAGGATTTTCTCGTCCGGTGCCGTATCGCGGGCCTCGGCCGCGACGCCATGGACATGCGCGCTTTTCGTCGCGCGCTAGCCACCGCCCGCAGCGGCGTCGCCGAGGAGGCGGAAGAAACGGACGAGTGGCGTGCGGCTGAGGAAGTTGCGTTCTCCTTGCCCGACGATATGCAGGGGACGTTTCTCTTCCTTGCGCGAGCCGCCATGGATGCGGCCCCATGCCCCTCGGACGCGGATATTGCGCGGATTTACGGGACACATTCGACTGGCCGTGCGCGCCGGATGCTGGGATGGCTGGAAGAACGCAACTTCGTCGTGCTGAGGCTCGATGGCGCGGGGCGTCGTCGAGCGGCGATCATAGGTCTTGGGTGGGAGACCGCACCGGGCGATCCGGGGACTTGAGGCGGGCCAGACCGTCACTCCGGTGGATTGCCATGGAGAGATGCAGCGTGGATAAAAGGCCGCGCGCTGGTTGCGTAACCTGGCCAGAAAGAAAGAACGAAATCATGTCCTTCCCGCACCGCTTCGCTCTTGCGCTGGGCGCCGCCGTTCTCGGCGCAGCAGTCATTCCGCCCGCGTCCGCGCAGGGCGTGATCACCAGCAACATGACTGCAGTCGACACTGTGGAGACGATTGATCCCGACACCGGGACGGTGCTGCTGACGACCGCCGGTGGCGACCATGTGACGGTGAGCGTCCCGGCCGACGCTCGCAAGAAGCTGCCGCATATTGAGCCCGGCGATCAGCTTCGCCTGCATTTCTTCCAGACCGTTGACGCTGAAATTGCGCCGCCTGACTCGCCGGCGCCTGAGTCGACCGTCTCCGCGAGCAAAGGCTATGCTCGCCGACATCCTCACGGAACGATGGTCTCGTTCCGTCGCCAGCGCGTGCATGTCCTCGCCGTTGACGCGCCGCATCATACAGTGACGTTCAGCGACGGAGATCTGGCCAGCCGAACGGTCACGGTGCGCCAGAAGGCCATGCGTGATTTCCTTGCGACGTTAAAGCCTGGCGACACCGTCGACCTGACCACCATGGACTCGGTCGGGTTCGAAGTCCTCAACCGGACCGTGACGCCTGACGTCAAAGTCCAGGAAAACGCCGGACAGCACTGACCGGACCTCGGCCGTCAGGTTCCGACGGCCGTCGACCCCTCGTCTTGCTGGCGCCAGCCGCGCATTCTACGCTGCCCTGACTTGTTGAAAACGGGACGGGGTTTGGTGGATGAAATGGAGCACTTTCGGGGCGGTCGTCACCGTCGGTCTCCAAGTGTTCTTTATCATTCGCGCGTTGTTGCGCCCCCACCGCCAGCCCACGTCGCGCGTGGCATGGGTCGCCATTCTTGGCGCTTTGCCGTTGCTTGGGACGGTCGCCTACATCCTTCTCGGGGAGACATATCTCGCGCCAAAAATCGTGACGCGGATACGCGAGGCGATGCGGCGCCTGCCCGTTCCGGGGCGTCATTCCGATGAGCTGATAGACGCAGAACGCGAATTTGGGATGGAGCCACGTCTGGCTCCGCTGTTTCGGGTCGGCCAATCCATCAGTGGTTACCTGCCGCTTGCGGGCAACAGCGCCACACTAATGCGGGATTCGGATGCGGCGATCGACGCCATCGTCGCCGATATCGAGGCATCCCGAGAGCATGTACACATAAGCTTCTATATCTGGCTGGCTGACAACAACGGCATGAAGGTCGTGACGGCGCTGATCGCTGCGGCGAAGCGCGGGGTGGTTTGCCGTGTGATGGCGGACGATCTGGGATCGCGGCGTCTGATACACAACGACCATTGGAGCGCGATGGAGCGCGCCGGTGTGAGGCTCGTTCGCGCCCTGCCGTTGGGCCATGTGCTGCAAAGACCTTTTCGTGGGCGCTTTGACATGCGCAACCATCGCAAGATTGTCGTGATCGACAGCCGCGTCACATATTGCGGCAGTCAGAACTGCGCGGATGCGGCGTTCAGGGTCAAGGCGAAATATGCGCCGTGGGTCGATGTTCTGGCGCGCTTCGAGGGCCCGGTGGTGCTGCAGAACCAGCATTTGTTCGCCACGGACTGGTTCGCGCACACAGATGAGGACCTGACGACGCTTCTCAGCAACGCGGGCACCGAGGAAACCGGTGAGATTGTCGCGCAGGTAATCGGCACCAGCGCAGCCGTGCGTTACGCCGCCATGCCAGAAATGTTTGTCTCGCTGATGGACGCGGCGGCGGAGGAGTTGACGGTCACGACGCCGTATTATGTGCCCGACGAGCCGATCCAGATGGCTCTCTGCGCCGCCGCCAGACGAGGCGTAAAGACGACGCTCACGGTGCCGCTTCGTAATGATTCATGGATCGTTGCAGGGGCAAGCAGAAGTTATTATCGGGACCTTTTGGACGCGGGCGTAAAGATCTACGAATATCCACTCGGGCTTCTGCATGCCAAGCTCATGACTGTCGACGGCAAAATGACGCTGATCGGTTCCGCCAATATGGATCGTAGAAGCTTCGACCTTAACTTCGAAAATAACATTCTCCTCGCGGACAGGCCGTTCACTGCGAACATCCGAGAGCGGCAGCAAACTTACATCGACGCTTCGATCCCGGTCCGCGAGGAGGTGGTGGACAGCTGGCCCAAATACCGCGTTCTTTGGAACAACGTTCTGGCGATGATCGGGCCGGTTCTTTGATGGGACGCGGTTTAATGGGGTGTAACAGGCTTCAATTTTCAGAAAGAAATTTAGATATGAAATGAACGATGATCGTGGAGACCCTGCAGGCTTTGGTTGTTTTACCGCAACATTGAAGAGTGATGTATGTAGAAGTCCGCTATGTGGTCCGTCCGCAATGATTCATATATTGTGCAGGTCAAATAACCACGCTGCCAATTGAGGCTCCGTCACCAGCCCGAACTGGTGAAAACAGAGCCGTGAGAGGTCTGGAAATTTATGGGAGATGGATTTTTTCGGGCGCCGCGAAACGGCGCAGGGCTGGAAGCATGTCTGACGGTTCCGGGCGTCGCGTATAATCCGGATTGACTTCCGCATAGAGAATTATTCCGTCCTGTCCAATTACGTAACGGGCGGGCATCGGTAATGTCCAGCTGTTGTCGCCGTTGAAGCCTGGCAGGTCGTTTTTAAGATCTTCATATAGTGCGACCAGGTAATCCGGCAGTGCAAAACGTAATCCGAAAGCTGCGGCGACTTCGTTATGTGTGTCGGACAAGATGGGGAAGTCGAGCGCATTCTGTCGCACAGATTTGCGACTGTTAACAGGATTCTGCGGTGAAATCGCTGCAACACTTGCTCCAAGGGCGTGGAAACTCGACAAAGATTCCTGAAGGGCCTGTAACTCCATATTGCAGTAAGGACACCACACGCCACGATAAAAGCTGAGAATCAGTGGCCCGCTGGCTAACAGCGAGGCCGAGGATATCGCGCGGCCGTCCGAATCATTCAGTATAAAGGCAGGAGCCTTGTCGCCCGCCTTCAGCGCAAGGCCCGCTGCGTTCGACGCAATCAGTTCCGCCGTGGCGCGGTGCATGGTTTCGATGACAGATGGAGGAACGCTGTAAGGAGGTTTGCCAGCTTCGAAATCGGCCTTGAAAGCGTCCAGCTTCGCCTGAAGAGTCATGGGTTGTCTCCAAATCTTGTTAAAAGCAGAAGTTGTTTATCAAGCGGAATCAACGGAGAAGTTGCGCGGTCAGGCATGGCTTCTCGGGGGATTTAGCTCACGCAGCGTCCTGATATGGCGGCTGGTCGGTGTAGCCGTGGGCGCCGCCGCCATGAAAGGTTGAGCGGTTAAGCGGAAGGCCCGCGCATATGGGTCAGCGGCGCCGTCACGACACGATGGTCGAGTTCCAGAGCGCTTGCCCGGAATGGAGTAAACAATTTGCTCATGGTAAGCGCCTTTAGGTCTGTATTCAGGACTCCGGAGCGAGCGCTGTGACGCGTCGAATAGCGCGCTGAACAGCTGGGCGGGCTCCCACCTCCGTGAACCAGCGTGCGACATCGGGGGCTGCGTCCAATGTCACTCCCGCAAATTCGCGCCGCCAGAGCCATCCGAAATGAGCGATATCTGCGATGGTGAAGTTTTCTCCGGCGACAAAGCGGTTCTTTGCAAGAACTCCATTCAGGATGCCGAGTATTCTGGCGGCTTCGCTGGAGAAACGCCCGATCGCCAATGGCTGAGGCTCTGCCGCCTGGCGTTGGAAAAAACCGGCCTGCCCGAAAGCGGGGCTGAGGCCAGAGGCGTGGAAGAAAAGTTGTTCGAACGTCCGAAACCGGGCATCCCCAGATACAGGAAGGAGTTTACCGGTTTTTTCGGACAAGTAGACCAGAATGGCCGCAGACTCTGTCAGGATGAACCGATGACCCGCTGCACTGGAATCGACCAGAACGGGAACCTTGGCGTTTGGATTCAACGCAAGAAAATCGGGAGCTTTCTGCTCACCCTGGCGCACATTGACGTTGTGAAGCTCATAATCCAGCTCAAGCTCTTCAAGTGCGATCAGAACTTTGATGCTATTCGGCGTCGAAAACGCATAAACATCAAGCATTGTTGTTATCCTTTTTACTGTAATGTCGGGAGGAGGCGGCGAAGCAGCGGGATCAGAACTGCGATCGCCGCCTGAGTTGGGCTGCCGTGAAGATGGAGTGCGAAAAGCGCATTCAACACCGACGGTGCGTTCACCAACCGCTCCAGCATGTCCTGATCTCCTGCGGCGCTTCGAACCACCCGAAGCTGGTGAAGACGTAGCGGCGTCAGTCTGGACACGGCAGGCAGCTTGCGGCGATAACGCTCATTCCCGGGAGGAATGACATGGATCGTTATCAGGCGATGACCACTTTTCTAAGGGTGGTGGAGACCGGCTCGTTTTCCGCCGCTGCTCGGTTGTTGAATGTGGGCCAGCCAGCAGTTTCCAAGACAATTGCGCAGCTGGAGGCGCGTTTGCAGGTGAGCCTGCTAGTCCGCTCGACGCATGGACTCAATCCGACCGAAGCAGGTCAACTGTTTTACGAGAGGGCGAGCGCGGCGATTCAGGAAGCTGATGAGGCGGAATCCGCAGCGCGCGGCGCCGGGGCGGGCCTGACAGGTAAACTGCGTGTCTCGGCGGCGACCACGTTCGCCCGTTTGCATGTTGTGCCTCACTTGCCAGAATTCCTCGACGCCAACCCCGGACTGGAAATCGACTTCATCCTCGACGACAGGATGATCGATCTGGTGGGCGAGGGTGTGGACGTGTCGTTGCGCATGGGAGAGTTACCTGATTCCGCTGCTGTTGCGCGCCGCCTTGCCACAGGGCGGCGTTCCGTCATGGCGACGCCGGCTTACCTGGCGAGGGCGGGTGAGCCGAAAACGCCGGCCGACCTCGCGGCTCATCAGGCAATTGTCTATAGCCGACAACCAAATGTCTGGTCCTTCACCCGAGATGGAGCCGCGGCGTCAGTCACGGTGCACGGGCGCTTAAAACTCAGCGCCGCAGAGGGAATAAGGGCTGCCGTTCTGGCGGATATGGGATTGGTTATCTCGTCTGACTGGATGTTCGCTGATGAATTGGCCTCTGGCGTCGTGAGCAAGGTGCTGTCGGGGTGGAGTCTGCCGACGATCGATCTTTGGGCAGTATTTCCGACAGGGCGCATGGCAAGCGCCAAGGCGCGTCGGTTTGCAGCCTTTGTAGAAGCGCTGATGAATCGATGAGCCAATATTCCAATCTGGAATAAACGTTAGTCGCACGCGCCTGCTACGCGCCGCGGTCTTGTTCCAGCAGGTTCTGGTTTGTCGAAACGATACAAACAGGAAGGAACCTGATCATGACCCAGTTTACCGCATACACCGCCGACACCGCTCCAGACGCTGCGAAGCCGATCTTTGAGGGCGTTGAAGCCGCTTTCGGATTTGTGCCTAATCTTCAATCCTATATGGCGGAGTCCCCGGAGCTTCTATCGGGGTATACCGCGCTCTGGGATCTGTTCTCCAAGACGACCCTGACGACGCATGAGCAACAGGTTGTCTATCTGACAGCAAACTTCGAAAATGAATGCCATTATTGCATGACCGGTCATACGACCCTGGCGATGATGCAGAAGATGGACTCCGCTGTCATCGCCGCCCTTCGCGATGGAACGGAATTGCCCGACGCACGCCTTGAAGCCTTGCATCACTTTACTTCACTGGTTGTCCGCAATCGCGGCTGGGTGTCAGATGATGAGGTCGATGCGTTCATTGCCGCAGGTTTCACGCGCCGTAACGTGCTGGAAGTTGTTCTCGGCGTCGCGACCAAGGTGATCAGTAATTATACGAACCATATCGTGCACACTCCGCTCGACGCTTTTATGAAGGGCAACGAATGGACCAGGCCTGAGGCCGGAGTCTGAAATCTGAGTTTCCTGAAGTTCTGAAACCTGTCGTTTCGGATTTCGTTATTGTGGATAGACGCCGCAAAACGATGTTTCGGTCTGCGTAGGCTCGTCGGTAAAAGCATGCCAGCCTTTGAGCCGAAGATAGGGGCGTCTGAAGCCGTAAGGACGTGAAACCAGTAGCGCCGTTTGGCGGCGCTACTGGTTAATACTGCTCTGCCCGTTTTCTGCCTTAATCGGGCCGGGAGTTTATCTTCGGCGCCCGTCGCGTGGGGGTTTCGCGCAGTGCGCGGTCGGCGTAGGCGCCCGTGATCGCCGCCTGCCCGCCGTGCTCGAACAGATCCAGCAGCAAGGCGCTGTGAACGAAGGCAAGATGACTGAAAGCTTGAGGAAAGTTACCGAGAAACGATCCATTTTCCGAAATTTCTTCCGAGTAGAGGCCGACATCGTTCTGTAAGGCTCGAAGCGCCTCGAAGCGCGCACGCGCCTCTTTTTCCCGACCAAGCCATAGAAGGGCGTCCACCATCCAGAACGCGCAAATCAGGAACGTGCCTTCGTGTCCGGGCAGCCCATCATCGTTACGGTATCGGTATACAAGATGACCATGCCCAAGTCGATCGATAATTTTGTTGACAGTTTTCTCAAATATCCGTCGGTCGACAGGAAAACCTACCAGAGGCGCAATCAGAAGGGCGGTATCGACATCGTCCGAGCCGATATATTGGGGATAAAATCCTTCGGCGTGAACTGCCGCTCCATTGACGCAGGCGACGATTGCATCGCGTTCGCGCGTCCACTGTGGACGTTCTCCAAACAGCCGGATCGCCCTGTCCAGGGCGACCCAGTTCATAATCGCGGCATGCAGATATCGCTGTTCAGGTTTACGCGGCTCCCAAAGACCGGCATCTGGTCTGCGCCAGTGTGCCGCCGCAATATCGGCGAGCCGGATCGCATGCTTTTGCATAACCGAGGTCAGTTTTCCGCCTAATTGATCGTAGAAATGGAACAGGTCCAGCAACTGGCCATAGGCGTCCGCCTGATGCTGTTCGGCAGCCTTGTTGCCGTGCCGAACCGGCGCGCTACCCTGCCAACCTTCGAAATGTGCAATTTCGTGCTCTGTCAGTTCTGTCGTTTCACCCCTGACGCCGTATAGCGGACGCAACAGGTCGTCATCGTTGACAAGGGTCGAGATGAAGCCGAAAAAATGCTCGGCCTCCTGGGTCATTCCGAATTTTTTAAGAACATAAAATGAAAGACAGGCGTCGCGAATCCAGCAGTATCGATAGTCCCAGTTGCGTATGCCTCCAATTTCCTCTGGAAGGGATGTGGTCGCGGCGGCGACAATGGCTCCTGTGGGCGTATAAACGAGAGCCTTCAGCACCAATGCCGAACGATTGAGTTCTCCGCTCAGGGGACCGGTGTACGCAGCGCCTGATGACCAGCGGGTCCACGCAGCCCGCACGTAGTCCATCAATGCCGGGACATCGGGTGGCGTGACCGGAAGGTCGCCGAGATAGAGCAGGAGAGAATGCCATTGTGTAGCCGTGACGTCGAAACAGGCTATGGCCTCTCCCTCGCTGATCTCGAAATCCAGTTCAGAGCCAAGGGAAAGCCTGCCGCCAACCGTAAGTCCGTTTTCAGCGCGAGATATAGTGTCCGGGGTGGTGGAAAAGCCATCCAGCGGCCGAAATCGGACGATCATGGGAACGCGCCCGGAAATGCCGACCAGATGGCGCACGAGACATGGGCGTTCCCGTGAAGGCCCCGGCCGCGCCATGAAGTCATGAACAGTCACAATGCCATCGCCGTGGATGAAAGTCGTAGCCAGAATATTGGTGCGCCCCAGATATTCACGCGTTGTTTCAAAATTTCCGACGGGCTGGAGAATAAAATACCCGCCACGAAGACGATCGAGCAAACGCGAAAAAGTTGGCGCGGCATCGAAGCTCTGAAGGCACGCCCAGTCGATAGAGCCGTCACGTGCGACGAGAGCGCTGCCTTCGCAATTGCTGAGCAGCGCGTAATCTTCGATCGGCCGGTACGACCGGGCGTAAGGCGAACCTGCTGTCAGCTGCAACAATTCGGACATCTTACGCCTGCTGTGTTGGTTGGCTCTGGATGTTCCAACCCGTGCAAGGTTGACCGGTTGCGTGGTGTCTGAAATCTTAAGTATTACATTTGGTTTATTAGATGCGTCAGCCTCGATGCCGGTATGACGCGACGAGAGCGCACGATTCCTTCTATGCTCTTGTTTTCAAGAAAAAAGATCGCTTGCGCTCGTCAATGCTCGGATATGCAGCCTGTTTGCGGCCAGGACGGTCCCGATAGCAACGATGTAGCCTCACCGAACACGCTTTCCAGCTACCCCAGCTTCTCTCGCATCGCCATAGCCAGTTCCGCCGACCGACGTCGTGCAGCGTGATCGTAGAGCGGAAACGCGATCATCAACTCGTCTGGCCGATGGCGATCAATGAACCTCGACAGGCGCGGCAGGATGCTTTCCGGGGAGCCTGCGAAGGTGCAGGACAGCGTGTGGTCGAGCATCGCCTGTTCCTGCGGGAGCCAGTTCGGCGCGTCGATCGGCGGCGGATATGGAATAGGGCGACCGCGCCGCAGCGCGATGAAATACTGCTGTAACGACGTAGCCAGACGCTTCCCTTCCGCCTCATCGTCCGCAGCGACGATATTGACGGTCAGCATCACACGGGGGCGCGGGCAACGCTCGGATGGTTCGAAACGGGACCGGTAAAGAGCGATCGCTTCCTCCATCTGCCCGGGCGCGAAATGGGACGCGAAGGCGTAGGGCAGGCCGAGTTGCGCAGCCAGCACGGCGGAGAACAGCGATGAGCCAAGGATCCACACCGGCACGCGCAATCCCGCGCCCGGCACCGCGCGCACCAGATGCGCGTCGGTGTGGTCTGACGGTTCGAAGTAATGCAGCACTTCGACCACGTCCTGCGGGAAGCGGTCCGGCGCGTGCGGGTCGCGGCGCAGCGCCATGGCCGTGCGTTGATCCGCGCCGGGCGCACGGCCCAGACCGAGATCTATGCGGCCGGGAAACAGGGTCTCCAGCGTGCCGAACTGCTCGGCGATGGCCAGTGGCGAGTGGTTGGGCAGCATGACCCCGCCGGATCCGACGCGAATACGCTCCGTACGGGCCGCCACCTGTCCGATCAGGACGCTGGTCGCGGCGGAGGCGATGCCGGGCATGGAGTGGTGTTCGGCGAGCCAGTAGCGGTGAAAGCCGAGTGAGTCGCCCAGCCGCGCGAGGTCGAACGTGTTGCGGAACGCATCCGCAGGCGTTGAGCCCTGCGCAATCACTGCGAGGTCGAGGATGGAGAAGGGGATCACGCTGCGGGCCTCCAGACTGGACAGTCCGGGTTCATATGGGCGCCGTGCGGGAGCGCCGCCAGTGCGGGGAGGCGTTCGTGAAGCGCCACCCCAGAGCCTGAAGCTCAGTCCTCGTGAGAAAAACTCTGGTAGATCGCCGTTTCGAAATCCATGTAACCGCTGAAGGACGGTCCGTCGGCGAAGGGAAAAATCTGCGTGGCCCAGAAGCCGCCCAGCCCGTTCCTGCGGTCTATCCAGTAATAGAGATTGGCGAGCCCGGCCCACCCGAGCGCGCCCGCCGGTCGTCCGGTGGGGGCGTCTTCATCATTGATCATGAACGTATATCCCCACGATTTTGATTGGCCGGGGAAAAACTCCGCGTCATTGGAAAGGCTCGGGATGACGCCGTCCAGACTGGTCACCTTCAGGTCCCCCAGGCCGTTTCGCGACATGGCGGCGACCGTTTCCGCGCGCAGGACGCGGCCATTTTCTCCGGCCCCGTCGTTCAGGATCATGCGGATGAAGCGCATGTAATCGCCTACGGTGGAATACAGGCCGTGTCCGGCCATATGAATTTCCGGGTCCTGCGCCAGCTCGAAATCGGCCAGCGGGTTCAGCGCTCCACCCTCTTCCCGCTGGTGCATGGCGGCAAGGCGGGAGCGCATGTCAGCAGACAGGGTGAACGACGTATCGTTCATGCTGAGGGGTTCGAACACGCGCGCTTTTAGCACATCGCCCAGCCGCGCCCCGGCGATGCGTTCCACGGCCAGCCCCGCCCAGTCGATATTCACGCCGTAGTTCCAGCGCTCGCCCGGATCGAACAGCAGCGGCGCCGTGATCGAGGCCTTGCTCGCGGAGACGATGCTCGGCAGACGCCCGTCCTCAGCCAGTCTCCTGTAGCTTTCGCTGAAGAAATCATATCCGAAGCCGGCCGTGTGCAGCATCAGCATCCGGGTGGTGATATCGCGTTTCGGCGCCCGCAGCATGGGCGCGCCCGCCGCGTCGAACCCCTCGATGACCTGAATATCGCCAATCTCCGGGACATAGGTTTTCGCGGGCGCGTCGAGGTCGAGCCTGCCTTCCTCGACCAGTTGCATGACGGCGACGCCCGCTACGCCCTTGGTGCAGGAGAAGATGCGGAACACCGTGTCGGTCGTCATGGCGCTCCCGCCGCCGAGGGAGCGCTCTCCGAACGCGCCTTCGTAGAACGTCTCGTTTCGGTTCGTCGCCATGGCGACCACGCCGGGCACTCTGTCGTTGGCGGTAACGGCGCGCTCAAGGATGGCGTCGCAGCGGCTTTTTGTCTCATCGCGCATAACTGTCCCTTCGAATCGGAATATATTCGGGACAATGGCTCTGAATCGACCTGTGCGCCGCCTCTGATCGGCAGGCGGCGCCTGTTATCGGCGCCGTAACGGTCCGATTGGCGTCAATCAGTTGTGAGCGCGCCGCACGGCGGACGGAAGTTCACCGAAGCGCTGTCTGAAGCTGCGCGCAAACTCGCTGAAATTGACATAGCCCCAGCGGCTGGCGACGGCGCCGACAGTCTCCTCCGGCCCGCCCTCAAGCAGATCGCGGCGGGCGTGCAGCAGTCGCTGTTCGCGCAGAAAGGCGCTGGGGCTGGCTCCGCGATAGCGTCGAAAGGCGCCGGACAGGGTTCTGACGCTGACTCCCGACGCGGCGGCGACCTCGGTCATCGTGGGCATGGCTGCGACATGCGCGCGCATGAACTCCTCCGCGCGTCGCACGTAGAACGGCGCAGCTTCGTGCGTCGGACGGTCAAGTTCGATACCGGCGTTCGCCGCCCAGTTTTTCAAAAGCTCCAGACACACCATTTCCTCGACACGCGCGCTGGCGCGGTTGTCCGGGGACCACTGGCTTGCGAAACGCGCAAGATATTCCATCAGCGCGATCCACGAGCCATTGCGGTCGCCAAAACGGGTTTTTGTGGTCCAGAGCCCGTCGCCGGGTGCGACATCGAACCACTGACGGGCGAAGTTCGCGAGCGTGTCGTGCGCGATTGTCAGGTTCAACTGCAGATGGTCCGGGCTGGCCCGCAGCCAGTACGACGTTCGACTGCAGTCAACGACAAAGCTCTCGCCGCCTCTCGTTGAAACGCTTCCCGATCCACTGGACGAATGTTCGATGGCGCCGCGCAGTGTGGTGAGGACAAGAACTCGACCGGCGGAAGGATCGAAGTCCGAGAGATGGACCGGCGTGCCGTAGGCAAAGCGGGTTGCGAGGATGCGTCCGGTGTCGAACGAGTACATGGTGGCGTCCGGTCGCGCCGCCGCCGTCAGGGCTTCCGTTCGGTAGGGCATGTAGGCGTCGCGACAGAAGCTTCTGACTTCATCCCAGTCGGATGAATGGGGCTTGTGGCGTTGTCGGCGAGGCAGGCCGCCGGCGTCGATCAGAAGGGCGTTTTCGAGCATGGGGCGCGCAGGCTTTTCGTGGCGGGAACGGGCGTGCCACTTGTCTGCGCTCCGGGAGGGTGACGTCGGAAATCAAAATATCCGGAGAGCGCGCCAGATCTCCGGCGCGACGTTCAGGCGACGTATCTGATCGCCGCGCCGACGCCTGCCCGGCGTGCCGTGAGCAGCCGCGCTTCTCCGCCGTCATCGACCAGAAAATCCCGCCACACACGGAATGATTTCAATGCGCCCGACGTCACGAGCGCCGCGCCGCCGTTTTCATCGGGCGACAAAGTATCGGTTACGACGGCTTCGCGGCTTTCGCGCAGGGTGCGCAAGTTTGCGATCTGCGCCGAAAGCGTAGGACCGCCATCGAAGATGTCTATGTAGCCGTCGTGGCTGAAGCCTTCTGCTTCAAGAATGCGTCGGGCCGGTATGGCCTGATCGTGCGCGCGGCCGATGCACTCCCGCGCGGCTTTCGGCAGCAGATCCACATAAATGGGATAGCGCGGCATCAGGTCGGCGATGAACTGGTTGCCGTGAAGCGCATTGTAGTGATCGGCTTCACGGAAGTCGCGACCGAAGAAAATACGGCCGATGGCGTTCCAGAACGGCGATCCATCGGGGCCGACATAACCGCGCAGATCGGCGATGATTCTGTCGGGGAAGCGTTCTCGGTGCTGGGCGATGAACAGGTAACGACTGCGCGCCAGCAGGGCGCCGAGTCCCCCGGAGCGGTGATCGGGGTGCAGGAACAGGCCGCCGACTTCCGCTGCGCCGTCAAAGTCGTTGACGATATGCAGAAGCCGCGCCGCGAAGCTGTGCGACAGTTCGCGCGACACATGCGTGTGCGTGGCGATCTTGTAGCTGTAGAACGGCCAGGGAACGCCGATGCGCGAGAAGACGCAGGCGCAGCCGCCGATCGCGCCGGTGTCCTCGTTTTCCAGCACAAGAAAATAAAGTTCATTTTCCGGCGCTTCGAGTTGACGGGCAAACGATGCTTCGCTCCATCCCAACCGAGCCTTAAGCGCGTCGCGGTCATGGGGCAGATTGAGCAGTCCGCCGTCAGTATGGCTTGCGAGTTCATACAGCGCATCGACGTCGCTGGAATTCGCGGGACGCACGACCCAGGGAGACTCCGCTCCCTGACGTGCGGCGGTCGCAGATTGCGCGAGGGGCGGCACCATGCGGTTCATGCCGCGGTCAGCCCCAGAAGGGAAAACAGGGCTTCGCGGGCGGCGCGGCAATCGGCCCACAGATCGGCGTGGCCGAGATCGTCCGGCGCGATGCGTTCGGGCCAACGCTCGTCGACCAGAGCGGCAATGGCGTCGATCCGGCGTTCGCTCAACAAGAAACGTCTGTCGAGCGCGGCTTCGGCAGCCTCGTCCACAGCGACGCGCAGGCGCAGGCAGGCGGGGCCGCCGCCGTTGCGCATGGATTCCCGCAAATCCATCATCTGCACCTGTCGGATCGGGCCGTTCCCAGCAAGCATGGTGTCCAGCCATTGTTTCACCGACGGCGTGGCGTCGCATTCCGCCGGTACGACCAGAGTCATCCCGCCTTCCGGCCGGGTGAAGAGCTGCGCGTTGAACAGGTAGGAGCGAATGGCGTCCTCCAGGCTGACCTGATCGGCGGGCACTTCCAGAATGCGGGCTTCAGGAAGGTGCTGGCGGATGAAGCCGTATACTGCATCCCGGTCCTCGAACGCTTGCTCATGGGTCAGCAGGACCGATTCATTCGCGACCGCCACCACGTCATTGTGGAAAGCCCCTGCCTGCAACGCGGCGTCGCTCTGTCGCGCCAGCAGCACGCGCTCCGGCAGCAGGCCGTGACGTCGGGCGATCGCAGCGCTCGCGGCCTTAGCCTGCCGCGCCGGGAAGCCGCCGGGGATCGTCTCACCGTAGACGAAAATCTCGATGCCCGGGGCGCCGTGATGCGTGCACAGGCGCATGTGGTTTGCTGCGCCTTCGTCTCCCAGTGCGGCCGGGAGGGCGTCATGCACTGCGAAATACCGCTTGTTCGCGAACAGCGTCTTCAACAGTCGCGTCGTCTCGGGCGCCTCAAGGCTGCGATGAATCATGGAGGAGAGATTCGCCACGGACACATGGCAACGGCGATCGGCGGTGTCGGGCGATGGGGACACTGTCGCGGCGTTCGCGGTCCACATAGGAGAGGCGGAGAAGGCGGCCATTAGAAGGCCGGGCTCGTCGCGCCACGCGGCGGCGCAGACGGCTTCGTCTGCGCCGCCGAACCCACACTGGCGCAGCCACGCGACGTTGGGGCGGTCATGCGGCGGCAACAATCCCTGACCCAGCCCAAGCTCCACCATGCGCCGCATCTTCTCCAGTCCCTGCAGCGCGGCTGCTCGCGGGCGGGAGACGTCGCCAGCGTTGCCGGTCGAGGCGCGGTTGCCGAAGGAGAGGCCTGCGTAGTTGTGGGTCGGGCCGACCAGGCCGTCGAAATTGAACTCGCGCATAGGCGGCTTTCATCACTGGGCGTCAAAAAGGCGAGGGGCGGCCTCGTCGGGCGCGCCCGGGTTCTTGTTCACGGAGCGTCGTCGCCGTCCGAGCTGGCCGACGGTTCCGGGGCGCGGTGGTGTCATACAGGAGCGCGCACGATTACGCACGCGTTCGGGATGGATATGGAGACGGTGTCGCTGAAATATCATGCGGCACTGCAAGTCTGAGAGCTTTGCGGCGTCCGTCCGGTTATGCGCTCTTGACGCTCGTGGACAGTGCGGCTCTGGCTCTGGCTCTGGCTCTGGCTCTGGCTCTGGCTCTGGCTCTGGCTCTGGCTCTGGCTCTGGCTCTGGCTTGCTGTTGCTGTTGCTGTCGCTGTCGCTGTCGCGCAGCCAGGCGTATGGTGCCGCGTGTCGGCGGATTTCCGGTGCTTGCCAGCCCGGCCGCTCAAACCGCCGGAGTTGCAGATGCACGATCAGAACGCCTCAAACCCCGCAGAATTCCCGAGCAAAGCGTCGCCGGGCGATCTGCTGGCGCTGGACGCTGCCGAGATGGCGGCCGCGATCCGCAGTGGCGCGCTTTCGCCGGTGACGCTGGTGGAACGCGCGTTGGAACGAGCCGAGGCTGTGCAGGCGCAGCTCAACGCCTTCGTAGTCATTCGTCGGGACGAAGCGTTGGAAGCTGCTCGTGTCGCCGAGCGAGAAGCTGCAGAGGCGGGTAAGAGCGGAGCCGCGCTGGGGCCGCTGCACGGTGTTCCGGTGGCGTTGAAGGATATGACGCCGACGAAGGGCGATATCTGGACCGATGGGTCGCGGCTGTTCGACGGGCGCGTCGCGGACCATGACGCGACAATCGCCGACGCCCTGCTGGGGGCGGGCGCGATTCTTCTTGCCAAGACCACGACGCCCGAGTTCGCCTGGTCAAGCCGCACGGACAGTCCGCTTTGGGGCGTCACCCGCAATCCATACGATCCGTCTCGCACGTCTGGCGGAAGCTCCGGCGGAGCGGGCGTGGCTGTCGCCACCGGCTGCGTACCGCTGGCGGAAGGGTCGGACATGGGGGGGTCGATCCGGATCCCGGCAAGTTGTTGCGGCGTGATTGGCTTCAAGCCGAGTCTTGGGCGCATTCCCTACACCGGCTTGCCCAACGCGTTCGATCCATTGTCGCACTGGGGACCGCTTGCGCGCACCTGCCGCGACGTCGCGCTGTTTCTCGACGTGACGCAGGGGGGCGTCAGTCACGACGGCGCGCCGCGTAATGGCGACCCGGGTTACGACCTCGCGCCGGTGGAGCGTTTCGCCGCACGAGTGGGGTCTCTCGATCCGGCGCGACTGCGCGTCGGCGTCTCGGTTGATCTGGGGTGCTACGAAGTCGACGCCGCCATAGCCGACAACCTGCGCGCGACGGCGGACGCGCTCGCCCGCATGGGGGCGGAGGTGGAGGTGGTCGACGTCGTGTTTCCCGCCGAACATGCGGCGCTTTGGGACCGCGAATGGGCCGTCTGGCAGGCTTTCTATTACGGAGAAGCCGCCGCAGGGCGGGAGGACGCGCTCGATCCCGAAATGCGCGCGCTGATCGAGGAGGGGCGGCAAATACGCGCGGTTGATTACAGGCAGGGCGAGATCATGCGCACGACGATGTGGCGTTCCCTGGCGCCGATCCTGCGGCGTTGCGACGTTCTGCTCTGTCCGACTTTGGCGCGCGATGTCCCGTCCGCCGATGGATTGTTGCCGCCCGCATATGTGACTGCAAATGGACGATTGCGGGAGGTGACGATGACGGGAGCGTTCAATCTGCTTGCGCGTCTGCCCGCATTGTCGGTTCCGAGCGGCGTCTCGGCGAGCGGCCTGCCTACGGGCGTGCAGGTCATAGGGCGGCCTGGGGACGATCTTACGGCGCTACAGGTGGGGGCGCTGATCGAGAGTGCCATCGGCGCGCCGATAGCGCCGGTGGGAAGCTTCGGACAGTAATCGAGAAAAAGCGGCAGGGGCGCCAGATATATTGGCTGCGTGTCGGCCCGCTTCCACGTGTCAGCCGGTAACGCCGGGCGCGCCAGCGTTTTTGGATGCGCGTGATCAAGTTTTCACGGGGGCTTCCTGCGCCCTCTTGCGTTACGTTGAGATATAACCGGATAGTGCGCCACTGTCCGTCGTTTAGTAAGGACGTCTCAAACAAGAACGTCAGCGACTTGGCCTGAAATAAAAAAACACAAGGGCTCAGGATGACATTGGTAGATATCAGCGCCCAGCCTGAACGGCACGGCGCAAAAATTCGGTCAGCGGTCGCAGCGGGCGACGGCGCGCGGTCGCGGATCGCTGCATCGTGGCACAGATGCGCGTCTTATTACGGACTTGCGCCGGAAAGCGTCGTCTCCCGACGCATTCTCACTGAACGGGAGCTGCGCGATTCCAGGGAGCAGCTGGGAAGTCTCAGCGACCGAATTTTTCCTGCGTTGTCGCGGCTTTCCAAAATCCTATCCCCGTATAACGTGTGCACGAGCTTTGCTACGCCCGACGGCGTGATCGTGGCGCTTGAGACCTTCGTTGACGACGCCGATGCCCTGCGTAACTGGGGGCTGGCGCGAGGAGCGGACTGGAGCGAGCCAAGGGAAGGCACCAACGGCATCGGAACGTGCCTTGTCGAGGAAACGCCCATCGCGATCCGCCACGATGAGCATTTCTTCCTGCGCGACACTGTGATGACCTGCCTCGCGGCTCCGGTTTTCGACCATCTCGGGCAGATCGGCGGGGCGTTTAACGTCTCGTTATGCGGTTCTGACGTGGACAGCCCGGCCAGAGCGCTGATCGCGTCTCTTGTGCTCTCCTCGACGCGGCAGATCGAGATTGATCATTTTCACGCGTGTTACGCCAATCGAAAAATCATATCTCTCCCGCCGGCGAATGGGCAGTCGGGCGGCGTTCTTCTGGCGGTCGACGCTGACGGCGTGATATGCGGCGCGACACGGGCTGCGCGTACGCAATTTTCGCTGACCGACGCGCGTCTGCGCTCCGGCGTATGCGCGTCCGACGTCGTCGCGCAGGGGGATGATGATTTCGGGACGTCGGAACGGTCCGTCATTCGCCGTGAACTCGTCCGGACCAATGGCAACGTGTCGGCCGCCGCCCGAAATCTGGGCGTCAGCCTTGCCACGCTCAAGCGGCGCATCGCCCGCTACGAACTGCGTAACGTCTTCCGGGGCGAGTGAGCCGTCCACGAGCGGGTAGTCGGGATGAAGTGGCTCTCTGGTGAGCCACTTCTCTGGCGGGGCCAGCTGGACGCCGACGACAAATCGATAAAACCCTCGCAAATATTCATCGTCCGACCAGTGAATGCGAGGAAGGCCCAATGGCCCACGACAAAGAAGACAAAAAAAACGCTCAGCCTCGATACAGCAACTTTATCAACGGCAAGTTTGTTGACGTAACAGGCGAAGCGCTCGAAGTTCGAAATCCGGCCAACGGGCGGCTGCTCGGGCACGTGCCAGCCAGCGATGCGAAGACCGTCGCCGACGCTGTCGCTGCGGCGAATGCGGCGCAGGGGGCATGGGAAAAACTCCCGGCCATACAGCGCGCAGGATATCTCAGGAAAATATCGGCCGGCATCCGCGCCCGCCGCGGCGAATTCGCGCGCACGATCGTCGAGGAGCAGGGCAAGGTCCAGCCGTTGGCGGAGGTCGAGGTCGATTTCGCAGCCGATTATTTCGACTACATCGCCGAATGGGCGCGTCGTCTGGAAGGAGAGGTGCTGACCAGCGACCGCGTAAACGAGACGATCCTGCTGCTGCGCAAGCCGCTGGGCACTGTCGCTGGCATCCTTCCCTGGAATTTTCCGTTTTTCATGATCGCCCGCAAGGTGGGGCCGGCGCTTCTGACCGGCAACACGATCGTGATCAAGCCCAGCGAAGAAACGCCGATCAACGCGCACAAGTTTGCGGAACTGGTGGCCGAGACAGATCTCCCACCGGGCGTCTTCAATCTGGTCAGCGGAACCGGCGCCGTCTGCGGGCAGGCTCTTACCGAGAGTCCGAAAGTCGACATGGTGACTTTCACGGGAAGCGTGCAGACCGGCATCAGGATCATGGAGACCGCAGCGCGGAATCTCACGCGCGTCAATCTTGAGCTGGGTGGGAAGGCGCCGGCCATTGTCCTCGCAGATGCGGATCTCGATCTCGCAGCCAAGGCGATTCATGCGTCACGCGTGATCAACGCTGGACAGGTCTGTAATTGTGCGGAGCGCGTCTATGTCGAAAAGTCAGTCTACGAAGCGCTTCTCGAGAAACTGAAGGTTCTGTTCGCAGCCACCCGCTATGGAGATCCTTCGGAAGATCGTACTCTGGATATGGGGCCGCTCATCAATCAGGCGGCGGTCGATCGTATAGTCAAAATGGTCGAGCAGGCGAAAACTGAGGGCGCGAATGTTGTCGTCGGCGGAAAAGTGGATGACCAGAAGACAGGGTTCCACTATACGCCGACGCTGCTCTCCGATGTGACGTCCGATATGGATGTAATGAAACGTGAGACTTTCGGCGCTGTGCTGCCTGTTATGGCGGTGTCCGGTCTGGATGAAGCGATCGCTCTTTCCAATGATTCTGAATATGGGCTCACATCGTCCATCTACTCGACCAATATCAATTCCATCCTGAAAGCCACGAGGGAATTGAAGTTTGGCGAAACTTACGTGAATCGCGAAAACTTCGAAGCGATGCAGGGGTTTCATGCAGGACGTCGGAAGTCCGGAATCGGCGGCGCCGATGGCAAGCATGGGCTATATGAATTCACGGAAACGCACGTCGTCTACATGCAGGGATAGAGCTGACGAACTCTCCTGCCTTCAGAAGAAAAAATGATAAAAAAGTCGTCGCTGAGGCGGCGGCTTATTCGGAGAAGAACAATGACCGTCGTCAACGCGGCATATTTAAAGTCTGATCATAGATCATCCTCCCGTCTGAAGCAGCTTGGCCTGTTTTGCGCTGCGTCCCTGTCGTCGCTGTGCGTTGCAGCGGGCTCCGCGCAGGCCGCCGCAGGGCCTGCTGACGTCGATGGTCAGAGGATCATCAACGCCGACAAGGAACCCGGTAACTGGATGTCCACAGGTCGGACATATGACGAGCAGCGGTTTAGCCCCCTGACCCAGATCACGAGCGATAACGTCGGCAAGCTGGGGCTTGCGTGGCAATACAAGCTCGATTTCGACCGTGGCGTCGAAGCCACGCCGATTGTCGTCGATGGCGTGATGTACACCACGGGCGCGTTTGCAGTTGTTTATGCGCTGGATGGAGCGACGGGAAAGTTGCTCTGGAAGTTCGATCCGAAGGAAGATCGCGCCAAGTCGGGACAGTTTTGCTGCGACGCCGTGAACCGTGGCGTGGCGGTGTGGAAAGGTCGCGTCTATGTTGGAACAAATGACGGTCGCCTTATCGCGATCGACGCAAAGACCGGTCAATCCGTCTGGGACGTCGACACAATTGCCGACCACGATCGCTCTTACGCTATTTCAGGCGCACCGCGTATCGTCCATGGCAAGGTGATCATCGGCAACGGCGGCGCGGAATACGGCGTACGTGGCTATGTGACAGCTTACGACGCCGACAGTGGAAAGCAGGCGTGGCGCTTCTACACGGTGCCGGGCGATCCGGATAAGCCGCAGGAGACGCCTGAACTTCAGATGGCCGTTAAGACCTGGACCGGGAAAGCATGGTTCGAGCAGGGCGGCGGCGGCACCGCGTGGGACTCCATGGCGTATGACCCGGACCTGAACCTGCTCTATATCGGCACAGGCAACGCGTCGATGTGGAACTACAAGCTTCGCTCAGAAGCCAAGGGCGATAATCTGTTCCTGTCGTCGATCGTCGCGATCAACCCGGACACTGGAAAATACGTGTGGCATTATCAGACCACGCCGGGCGACGCGTGGGACATGACGGCCACCCAGCATATGATTCTCGCGGATCTGAACATCAACGGGCAGCCGCGCAAAGTCATCATGCAGGCGCCGAAGAACGGCTTCTTCTACGTTCTTGATCGCGCAACAGGAAAGTTCATTTCGGCGGAAAAATACGCGCCGGTGAACTGGGCCAGCAAGATCGACCCGAAAACCGGTCGCCCTGTCTTTACCGGGGATGCGAGCTACTGGGAAAAGAAAGGCCCTGTTCTGGTGCGTCCCGGTTTCTGGGGTGGGCATGACTGGCAGCCGATGTCGTACAATCCTGCTACTGGGTTGGTCTACATCCCGAAACACGTGTTCGCCGTCGAATACGAAGATACGCCTGATTACAAATATATCCAGCATAAGCGAAATTTCTATCAGTTGGGCGTCGGCGCCGCCGCGATGAAGGACGATCCGGCGGATATGGAAAAATGGGCGAAGAGCTGGACCGGCGCGCTGCTTGCATGGGACCCGGTGCATCAGAAAAAAGTGTGGGAAGTTCCCTACACGACGATTTTCAATGGCGGTACGCTGTCGACTGCCGGAAATCTGGTCTTTGAAGGCACCGCAGATGGTCGTGTCGTTGCTTATAACGCCAAGGACGGGAGCAAGCTGTGGCAGTCTCCGGCGCAATCCGGCGTTATCGCCGCGCCAGTTACGTACGAGGCCAATGGCGCTCAGTATGTGACATTCATGGTCGGCTGGGGCGGCGCTTTCCCGACATTTGCAGGCGGCGCATCCCTGCGGGCTGGCGTGAAACCATGGGCGCAGGTCCTGACTTACAAACTTGGCGGCACGGCTGAATTGGCGAAAGCTGAATACAAGGTGCTGCAAACGCCGGAACCGCCCGCGCGTGCAGGGACGCCGGAGGATATCGCCATGGGCAAGGATGCGTTCAATGGCCATTGTTCGCAGTGTCATGGCATCAACGCGGTTTCGGGTGGCGTCGTGCCGGATCTGCGTCGTCTGTCGGCGGCCCAGCATCAGATGTTCCCGATGATCGTTCAGGGCGCTTACCAGAGTCTTGGCATGCCGTCCTACAAGGGTGTCCTGACCGAGACTCAGATTGGTCAGATCCATGATTACCTGATCAAACGCGCCTATGACCTTCAGGACGAATTGAAGAACGGACACAGCATAGCCGACTAAAATGGCCTGCGGTTTCTCTCCGGAGCCATGCAGGCTTCGGAGAGAAATGGTGAAGTAAAACGATGTAGTCTTTAAGGTGTGACGGCGAACTGAGCACGTGGAAAAAGGACAAGATCAGCCGACGAAGGCGGAATCCTTTCCGAGATAAAAACAAAAACAATAATCGCTACGGGCCGCTACAGACACTGTCGTTGCGGAGCCGTTGCTCGGAGACAGGTTTCAATGACCACGGTAAATATAAAACGCCGCACGATCTATGCGTGCGCAGGACTCGCTATTTCTGTGCTCGGCCCGCACGCGGCGCAGGCGTCAGACATAACTTTCGCGGTCATAGGTCCGCATGAGTACGATCTTCCCGTCGATTTCAAGCCCTTCAACGTGTTCGTCCAATATGGCGACGGCAATGCTGCTGGAAACACCTATGACGGTCAGGGAAATCGCAGAGGGACAGGGGGAAGTCATACATGGGTTGGCCTCAGCAAATACGTGCATTTTCGGAGTTTTGAGGCGATTCCCAAAGTAGGGTTCGCCTTTGAACTGATTCAGGCGGAGAGCTTCACGCTTGCGAACGGAACGAATTACGGCGGGTTAGGTACGACCATTCCCGGATTTGCGTCCTGGTTCAAGCCAAACAGTCACAGCACGTTCGGGTTTCAGACTTTCATGCAGTCACCGTCCGGTACGCGCGATGCAACGGCTTCACACTACTGGTCAAATATTTCCAGTTTTCTCTTTGACTATGAGTGGAAGCATTTCAGCTTTGACGGCGATCTTGGCGCCGTGACTTCCGTAACGTCGAGGCATTTGAAAAATCAAAATTCTTATACCCCGGGTACGAGTTTTTTCACGAATCTTCGGTTTAGCTGGAAGGCGACGAAACTATTTGAACCGTTCTTCGCCTTTGATTGGCAGAACGTCGCCGGAATTTACGACAAGACACAGAAAATGTACGTATCGGACAGCAGTTCGCGAGAGGTCGCCGGTGGAATGGGCGTTATGCTTAATCTGAGCAAGAGCGTGTCCCTGACCATGCGGTATTCGCATTCTATCGAAGGGAGAAACGTGCCGGAGACGAACGCATATTATATGAAGTTCGTCTATTTGTGGTGATCGTCAGCCGAAGCCGCTGCTGCGCGGCGGCGGCGATATCGTGTTGTGCAGCCGGATAATTCGGTGTTTGTCGTCGCGCATTGCGCGCCTGGTCGAGGCGCACAGACTCCTGCATGCTATGCCGTTCAGAATTCCAGACAGATTTTTCCGAAATGTCGATTGCTTTCCTGATGCCGAAACGCCTGGACAATTTCCTCCAGAGGGAAGCTGCGGTCGACGACAGGCTTCATGCCGTTCGCGTCGATGGCCTTGATCATTTCGATCTGCTGTGCGCGATTGCCAACCAGAACACCCTGCAGGCGAATCTGTTTGACGAGAACAGGAACGAACTGTAGCGCAGCTTCGACGCCGCCCAGAATGCCGATAACTGAAATATGGCCTGCGGCGCGCACCGCCTCCATGGACTGCTGTAGCGTTGATGGGCCGCCAACGTCGACGACATGATCGACGCCTCGACCGCCGGTCAGCGCGCGAGCGGTCTCTCCCCACGCCGGATCTGAGCGGTAATTGATTACGTGATCTGCGCCGAGGGAGCGCAGGCGCTCGAGTTTCTCGTCGCTTGACGAAGTCGCGATCACTGTCGCTCCCGCCATTTTTGCGAACTGCAGCGCGAAAATGGACACGCCGCCTGCGCCCTGCACAAGCACGACGTCTCCGGGTTTCACATGGTCGTCGGAAAACAGAGCCCGCCATGCGGTGAGACCCGCCGTAGTCAACGTTGCGGCTTCGGTGTGGGAGTAGCCTTTGGGAGCATGGGTGAAGGCAGTGATTGGCGCAGTCACTTCCTCCCGCGCGTATCCGTCTACGCCGTCGCCGGGAACGGTTGCGAACCCCACGACGTTCGGTGCGCCAGATAACCACGTCGGAAAAAACGTGCTGACCACCCGGTCGCCGACAGCGAACTCGTTTACGCCTTCGCCGATTGCGATCACCTCTCCCGCGCCGTCCGCCATCGGGATACGCGGTTCCGCCGGTCCCCACACGCCGCTGACCACTACGTAATCGTGGTAATTCAGGGAGTTGGCGTGCAGTCTGACCGTTATTTCACGGGGGCGTGGCGCAGGAGCCGGACGCTCGGCGACGGTGACGTGGTCGAAGCCGCCGCCTGTGCCGACGATGATTGCTTTGGGCATGTGATTCTCCCGTTGTCGCGATCAAGCCTATGTCGCGCCAAAGGATGAGCCAAGTGGTGGGCCGCAATTTCTGTAAGTGCATGAACGCGTGCCGTGAAGGTATGCAGGCGGTACTTGAGTTTTGAGAGATAAAAATTTTTGAAAATATATCGGCGTTGCGAAAAATACTGTCGCTTCGGTCGGCGGTTCGGTAGCCAGAGTCGCCGGGCAAAAAATCGTCAAAGCATGTAATTGGGATAATCAGTCACGAAGCCACGAGAAAGGGTAATGCGTCAATTTAGTGTGTGACAGGCATGCTGGCAGCCTCAAAGTCGCGCTCGTCCGGCCGCCTCGCTTTCCAGCACGGCTCTGTCCTCCGATGGAAAAAGTCGTTTTTCAAAACCGCGAATAATCTTCCGCCCCGGAGTTTCAATGAACCGGTAGGACAGGGCTGAGACGGGAAGAATGACCGCCCAACATGCGACGACGCCAACGGCGCGCGCCAAATCGAACCCGATGCGCGCCTGGAGCAGCGCTTCTGCGTGCCACATGATAAAGAGCAGGGGAAAGTGCCAAAGGTAGATAGCGTAAGACCAGAGGCCAAACATGTAGATTGGTCGCGCGCTAAATATTGTGGAGAGCGCACCATTCCGAGCGCTCAGGGCAATCATCAACGGAGGAAGCAACGCGACAAAGACGATGTCTGACCGGGGTATTGCGATTGCGCAGATCAGAGCGAGGCCTATCGCGAGGTCGATGCAGGTACGTGTAGACAGGCCGAAACGCGTCACGGTTCGGCTTTCCGTTCGTCGCGAAAACAGGCGACTGGTCGCGGCGCGATAGCTGACGAGTCCAAGAGTAAACTCAGCCATGCAGCGTAGTAGAGGCCAGAACGGTGCGCCGTCCGACAGATCAAGTGGCCCGTGGCGTTCGCTCAGTATGTCGGTCGTGGAGTGGCAAGCGACAGCAAGAACCCCGCACCCAGCTAGCAGAACGGTCAAAGCAGGCAGAACCTGGCTCCGTGAGGTGACGGATTTTAACAGCAGCGGGAATAGAAAATAGGCCGCGAATTCGGTTGAAACCGACCATGATGGCCCTAGGATTGAGGGGCGGCCAACCCAAGCCTGAATCAGAAAAATGTTGAAAGGCAGGTCCGTCAGTAGCGATCGTGCAGGGCCGTGCGTCAGAAAGGCCTGACCAATCAGGCGGGTGGACACGAGCAGCAGTACAAAAATGTAGAGCGGGTAGATTCGCGCAATGCGTCGTAACATGAAGACGCAAAAGGTTTTGCCAGTCAGCGGATGTGTAAATATGCGGCGATAGGACATCGCCATTACGAAGCCGCTCAAAACGAAAAAAAGATCGACCGCGAGGTAGCCATGTTTGATCATCGCGTCGATCAGGCCGCTGCCCGGATCGTGTACCACCATATGAAAGAGGACCACCCACACAGCGGCGACGCCGCGTAATCCGGTCAGAGAACGGATTTCTTCTGAGGCGTCGATCGAAGGAGCGACGCCGGTCAGATATTGAGGCGTTTCAATGATGTTGGTCGTACGCAACCTGAAACTCCTCGCGTAGGCAGGTCGATGAGCGCAATTGTTATGCAGTGGGATATTCAATGTTACGCATGAGTAACACGACGCGCAGCGCGCGTATCGCTCGAGTACGTGAATTTCATATCAATAATTGGCTGATCAAAGGCGGTCAGGGGCTTCTTTGCGGTGCCCGCCCGGCTTCGCTGACACGCAGGCGCCCGTGCGCGCGCCGCCGGTGTTTTTTGGCGACCAAATACCCTCTGTCGTGCGTCGGCCTTGCCCTTCGGCCTCGTGGGGGGTAGAAGCCCGCCTCTGATCCCCCAGCTTCTCTCTTCCAGGGACGACTTATGAAACAGCAGGCGAACCTGATCCGCGCCGGACAGGTCATCGAGCATGACGGACGTCGGTGGACGGTCCTCAAGCAGCAGATCATTACTCCCGGAAAGGGTGGAGCCTTCATTCAGGTCGAGATGCGCGACCTGAAGACCGGCAACAAGACCAACGAGCGGTGGCGCACCGCCGATACGGTCGAGCGTCTGATGACCGAGGACAAGGAATACACCTATTCCTATTCCGACGGCGACACGCTCGTGCTGATGGACCCCGAGACGTTCGAGCAGTTCATGATTTCTGTCGAGCTTCTGGGCGAGCAGGCCCCGTTCCTGCAGGACAACATGGTCCTGAACGTGAATCTGGTCGAGGGCGACCCGGTGGCCGTCACGCTGCCGCCGCACGTCACGCTTGAGATCGTCGAGGCGGACCCGGTGGTGAAGGGGCAGACTGCAAGCTCGTCCTACAAACCTGCGGTTCTGTCCAATGGCGTGAAGACCATGGTGCCTCCGTTCATTGAGGCGGGCGAGCGCATCGTGATCCGGACTGACGACGCGAGCTATGTGGAGCGCGCGAAGTCCTGAATTCAGGACTGACCAGACGCTTCATACGCCGGACGGATGCCTGTCCGGCGTCTCTGACCAAGATTTTCCCAAGGATGTGACCTGTGGCCATGCGCCTCTCCCCCGTGATGACCGTCATGCAGAACGCGGCCCAGAAGGCTGCGAAGCGCCTTCTGCGCGACTTCAACGAGGTCGAGCAGTTGCAGGTCAGCATCAAGGGACCCGGCGACTTCGTGTCGCAGGCCGATCTGCGCGCCGAGGCCACCATCCGTGAAGAGCTTGAGCGGGCGCGTCCCGGCTACGCCTTTCTGATGGAAGAGTCCGGCGCTTCCGGCGGTGACAACTGGACCTGGCGCTGGGTGGTCGATCCGCTCGACGGAACGACGAATTTCCTTCATGGCCTGCCGCACTGGGCGATCTCCATCGGGTTGCAACGACGGTTGTCGGATGGATCGGTCGAGCTGTCGGCCGGACTGGTCTACAACCCGGCTGCCGGTGAGATGTTCTGGGCGGAAAAGGGCGTAGGCGCGTTCTTTAACGAGCGTCGTATGCGCGTATCCGCCCGTCGTGAAATGTCGGAGTCCCTGTTCGCGACCGGCATTCCCTTCGCCAAGGTGCCCGCGCGTCAACGCCTGCCGTTTGCCCGCACGATGGGCGCGCTGATGCCGCAGGTGGCCGGAATCCGTCGCTTTGGCGCGGCGGCTCTCGATCTCGCGTGGGTGGCCGCCGGGCGCTATGAAGGATACTGGGAGTTCGGCATTCGCCCGTGGGATTGTGCTGCGGGGGCGCTGCTTGTGCGCGAGGCCGGAGGCTACTGCACCGACCCGGCAGGCGTGGATATCAACGACCTTCCCGATGATGTGCTGCTTGTGGCCGGAAACGCGCAGCTCCATGGAAAGCTCCGTGAAATCGTCGCGGACAGCCTCGTCGAGCGCGACTGACCGCCCGGGACGCGATCTTGCGCGCCGTTGACGAAGCTGCCCGCGGGCGGACCTCTCTCCTGCGGGGGCGCAGCTTGACGTGCGGATTTTGCCGGGTGACATCGGCATATGGCTTTGTTTCCAATCGGGAGATGAAGCAGACGTCGAGCGATCTGCCTGGAGCGTGCTATTTCGTGCCGCGGAACTGGTTGTCATGAAGCTGCATTTCTGCGCCGCCGTTTCGGTCGCGGCGGTTTTGACCGGCGGCGTCGCGCTTGTCGCGCCTTTGTCGGTCCGCGCGCAGGTGACCACCAATCCGGACGCGCTCGATTCGATAACGCCTGAGCAGAAACCGAGGCAGGAGGCCAGCGCCTCAGGACACAAAGCCCTTGCGCAGAGATCAGCGCGTGTCGGTGCCGACTCCAGCGCTACGGTTAAACCTGCGGCGGCATCGCAGCTGACAGCGCCGGAAAAACCTGTCGACGGCGCCGTAGCTGCGGCATCTGGAAAGAGCGACGCGCAGCCGCAGGCCTCCGCGCCTGCGAAACCTGTGGCGCCGGGCAAACCACCGCCGCCGCCAACTATTCCGCCCGCACCGCCCCCGATTCCGATCCTCACGCCGCCGCCGACGCCGGTCGATCTTCACCCGTTTCCAAATCCTGCAGATCCTCCGGCAGTCAAGGATGCGCAGGGGGCGGCGACGCCTATCGACGGTGGCGTGCGCATCACCTTTGCTGCGAAATCGTTCGATCTGAACGCGGAAACCCGCGATGCGGTCCTGGCCTTCGTGAAAGCCCTGCAGGAAAAACCAGACTCGCGCGCCCTGATCGACGCGATCGGCAGCGGCGCGCCTAACGATCCGTCCCGCCCACGTCGTATGGCGCTACAGCGGGGCCTCGCCGTTCGTGCGGTCCTGATGAACGCGGGCGTGCCGTCGACGCGTATCTACGTCCGGGTTCTTCCCGCGCTGGCCTCTCCCAGCCCCGAACCTGCCGACCGGGTGGACATAAGGCGTTCGGACGCGGTACCGTAACCGTCGGCTCCGTTACGCCTGCGTCCCGACCACATTCTCATAATCCAAGGCGCCCGATGACCAAACCCACGAGTTATCTCCTCAGGATGGTCGCGTTTCTCGCCGCCGTCATCATTGTCTGCGGCTTGTTGTGGCGCCCGCTACGTGCGGCGTTCTTCAACAACCCGATGCTCGACGGCCTGATCCTGTTGATTCTTACCATCGGCGTGGCGTGGAACATCCGTATGGTGCTGAGGCTTCAGCCCGAGGTCGAGTGGGTGGACGCGATGCGGCAAGGCCGGACCGCTTTGGCGCCGCCCGAGCCGCCGACTATGCTCGCTGCGGTCTCCACCGCGCTTGCGGGGCAATCGGGCAGGAGCCGGATCGCGCTGTCCACGCCCGCCATGCAATCGATGCTCGACAGCCTGTCCGGTCGTCTGGACGAGGGGCGCGAGGTGTCGCGCTATATGACCGGATTACTGATTTTCCTCGGTTTGCTGGGAACGTTCTATGGCCTGCTGCTGACTGTCGGAGCCATCGCGGACGTGATCGGCGGCATGTCGATCGGCAACGGCGATCTCAACGCCATGTTCGACCAACTTAAGGCGGGTCTCGCCAAGCCGCTTCATGGCATGGGCACGGCCTTCTCCGGCTCCCTGTTCGGTCTGGCGAGTGCGCTGGTTCTCGGTTTCCTCGATCTTACCGCCGGGCAGGCGCAGAACCGCTTCTTCAACGAACTGGAAGAATGGCTGGCCAGCCTGACGCGTTTTTCCTCGACTATGGGCAATGTCGAAGGCGACGGCTCTATCCCGACCTACGTGCAGGCCTTGCTGGAGCAGACGGCGGAGAATCTCGAAGGCTTGCAGCTTATGCTGCGGGCGAGCGAGGAGCAGCGCACGCTTCAGACCCAGATGCTGGCGCGTCTGAGCGGTCATCTTGGCGCCATGGCGAATCAGGGTGGCGACAACAACGAATCCCGGCAGGCTCATATCCACCTGCGCAACATCGAGACGCTGCTGAGCCAGCTTGTGTCGGACGCGGAGCGAGGCAGGCAGCAGATCATTGCCGACGTTCGCAGCGATATTCGTCTTCTCGCCCGCACGGTCGCCGCGACCGGCGGCCAGACCCCGCAATAAGGCGCCCCGATGCGACCGGGTCGCCGCGGCAGAACCCATCAGGCCGGGCTGGATGCGTGGCCTGGCTACGTGGACGCGTTGTCCACGCTGCTGATGGTCGTCACCTTCGTTCTTCTGGTCTTCGTGCTCGGGCAGGCTTTCCTGTCCGTCGCATTGAACCGGCGCGAGCATGTGCTCGACAAGCTGCAGGTCCAGGCGGCCGAACTGGCGCGTATGCTGGCGCTTGAACAGAAGACGACGTCCGATCTGAAGGCGAACGTCGCGACGCTTTCAGCCCAGCATGACAAGGACGCGGCCAGCCTTGCGGCGATCGGCGGCCAGCTTGAGCAGGCGCGCGCAGATACGAAAAAGGCGTCCGACCTTGATCACGCGGCGGAAGACAAGGTCACGCAGCTCGATCAGCAACTGACGTCGTTGAACCAGCAGTTGACGGCGATATCGCAGGCTCTCGACATCGCCCACAAGGACGTGTCGGATCGTGATGCGAAAATCGCCGATCTGGGCAACAGGCTGAACATCGCGTTGGCTGACAAGGTGGAGCAGCTCAAGCGGTATCGCTCCGAATTCTTCGGACGACTACGCGACGTGATGAAAGATCAGAAGGGTGTGCAGATCGTCGGCGATCGCTTCGTGTTTCAGAGCGAGGTGCTGTTTCCGACCGGCAGCGCCGACCTGACCCCGAAGGGCGCTGCGGAGATCCGGACGCTGGCCAAAACCTTCCGGCAGGTGTCATCGCAGATTCCTGCTGACGTTCCGTGGATTCTACGCATTGATGGTCATGCCGACCGGCAGCCTATCCACACGGCGTTCCCCAGTAACTGGGAGCTGTCGAGCGCCCGCGCCATCACAGTGGTCAAATTGCTTATCGCCGAAGGCGTGGACCCGCATCATCTGGCGGCGACCGGCTTCTCCGATTACCAGCCTCTGGTAGAGGGTTCGACTTCCGAGGCTTTCGCTCGTAATCGCCGCATCGAATTCCGGCTTACGGATCGCTAAGAAGACGCGGAGCACGCGTCTCTGCGTTCAACGCTGCTCGTAATGCCAGGTTGCGAGCAGCGCTGAGACGAAGCCACGGGATTCCCTCGGTTTGGAGGCCGTGCTCCTGATGGCGCGGATAATTATTCGCTTGCCCCCGATGGTATTGGGCTATGTCGCGGCGCTTAGGCCCGATCTTCAGACAAGAGCGATAGGGCGCGGCAATAGGTAAGCGCCTTTCCGCTTCCAATCCTGATACGGCGGCCTTTCGCGGCGATGTGACGCTGAAAAGCCTGCAGAAGGCTGGAAGCGTGAGATGGCGACCCGTCAGGCGGCCGAGATATGGCGATAAAGCGTGTGAGCTGAGGACTGTCGTAAAGTCAGATGTCCGGTTCGCGCCGGGACGAGGAGATGGTTTCGGCTCCTCGTTCGATCAAACAATGTTATGCGAGCGGATGCGTCCGTCCGGTCGGATACTGGGTTATCCTGCGGCGTCGAGGAACCGCCGCAGGCCGAACCCGGTCGCCTTCTCCGGGGCGATGGAAGGTTGCATCGCGACGCTGAAACGCTGCAGCGCGGCGTTCCAGACGGAGATATCCGCGTTTTCAGGCGCTTCCACAGTCGTCACGCCGCAGCGCAGGAGAAATTCGTACTGGTCGGGCAGGATGTGGCCAACGGCGCGCACCTCGCCTTTGAAATGCAGGTGCTCGCGAAGCGCCCGCGCCTGACTGAAAGCGCGGCCGTCGCGGAAAATCGGAAAACGCACAGCCACCAGAGACAGCCTTGCAAGAGCTGCGCGAAGCGTCTCCGCCGCTTCGTCGGGCGCGAGCAGAACGCCGAGTTCGCCGCCTGCGCGACCGAGCCCCTCACTGAGGCGCGAGGAAGGCACGATGACGGGGCCTTCGCCCAGCGGCTGGCCCTCAACGGCGTAGGTCCAGCGGTCGGCGACCGCGCGGCCGTTTTCAAGCAGCGGCATAGACAACATCCTTGAAGGCGGCCGTCCCGAGACGGCGGAAAGTGTCGAGGAACCGCTCAGAACCTTCGCGGCGCGCCAGATAGAGATCGACCAGCCGGGAGACGGCGTCGACAGTATCGTCCTCAGTCATGGCCGGGCCAAGAATCTGACCAACGGAAGCGTCCTGCTCACCGGATCCGCCCAGGGTGATCTGGAAAGCCTCTTCGCCGCGCTTGTCCACACCAAGAATGCCGATATGGGCGGCATGATGATGGCCGCAGGCGTTGATGCATCCCGAAATATTGAGCCGCAGCTCACCAATTTCCCGTTGCAGGGTGATGTCGGCGAAACGTTGGCTCAACTTCTGCGAAATGGGGATCGAACGCGCGTTGGCGAGTGCGCAGTAATCGAGGCCGGGGCAGGCGATGATGTCGCTGATGAAGTTGATGTTCGCGGTCCCGAGGCCTGCGGCGTCGAGACGGCGCCACAGTTCCTGTAGCCGATCCTGTCGAACATGGCCGAGCACGACGTTCTGCAGATGCGTCACACGGATTTCGCCGAAGCTGAACTCGTCCGCCAGATCGGCCAGAAGGTCGAGCTGCGCGTCCGTTGCGTCGCCGGGGATTCCACCGGCTGGCTTCAGAGACACGACGACCGAAATATAGCCCGGCGCGCGGTGCGGGTGTGTATTGGTCCGAACCCATCCGTCGAACGTCCGGTCGGCGGCGCGCGCAGCGGCGAGCACGGCAGTCGCGCCAGCTTCCGGTTCGAAGTGCGGCGCCCCGAAGCGTTCGCCGATCGCTGTGACGATGGAGGGATGCAGGCGATACCGCGCGCGATCCATAGCGGCGAACTCCGCCTCGACTTTCTGGCGAAAAACATCAGGGCCGAGCGCCTGTACCAGGATCTTGATACGCGCTTTGTAGATGTTATCGCGCCGACCATACTCGTTATAGACGCGCAGGATCGCTTCCAGATACGCGATCAAGTCTTCCTCGGGCAGATCGTCGCGCAGACTGACGCCCACGATCGGCGTACGCCCCAGACCGCCGCCAACGAACACCTCGAACAGCGGCGCGCCGTTGTCGCCGGGACGCGCGATCAGGCCGATATCGTGGAAGCGTGCGGCGACACGGTCGTTCGGGCTTCCAGAGATCGCGATCTTGAACTTGCGTGGCAGGAACGTGAATTCCGGATGTAGCGTAGACCACTGGCGCAGGATTTCGGCATGGATGCGCGGGTCGAGCAATTCGTCCGCCGCCGCACCTGCGAATTCGTCCGAGGTCACGTTGCGGATGCAGTTGCCGCTGGTCTGGATGGCGTGCATGTCCGCTTCAGCCAGAACTTCCAGCGCGGCGGGCGTGTCCTCCAGCTTGATCCAGTTGAACTGGATGTTCTGCCGTGTGGTGAAATGGCCGTATCCACGGTCAAACTCTCGCGCGATCCGCGCCAGCGCGCGCATCTGGCGCGAGTCCAGCGTTCCATAAGGGACCGCCACGCGGAGCATGTAGGCGTGAAGTTGGAGATAAAGCCCGTTCATCAGACGCAGCGGCTTGAATTCGTCCTCGGTCAGGGCGCCAGAGATGCGGCGGCCCACCTGATCGCGAAACTGCTCGATCCGGTCGCGCAGGAAGTCACGGTCAACCTGATCGTAGGCGTAGCGCCCGACGGGAGGCGCCGCGCTGTCCTGCCTTACGAGGGTTTCGGTCGACATCCTTTTTCTCTCCTCCATGTGAAGCGATGCGCTTCATCTCAATCCCGCCGGGTCGCAAGACCTTAACGGGTGTGCCTCACGGTCATTATTTCGAAATCATCATCGAAGACGTCCGGTTTTCACCGACGACTCTTCAGGCCCGCTCCGGAGCGAAGACGGTCGGCGCGAACTCAGGGTGCACAGACGGTCCGAAGGCACGAATTCGTTCGCGGGTGGTGAGGGGCGTGATCTCCGCCTCGTCCTCACGGGTCTGCACACCGTAAATCCCCAGCACGCCCTGTGCCTGAGCCTGTCCCTGTAGCGTCTTCAGAAGCGCTTCGACTTCGTCGTTCGGGACAAGGGCAGCGTCGCCGATGCGTTCGCGCCATGCCCCGTCCGCCGCGCGCCAGACCACGATCCCGTCAAGCAGCCGGTTGGCGGTGATCACGCTACGACCATCGGTGTCGCGTCTGTTGCTTCTGATATCCACAGTGAAAGAAATCCGTTACGCAAAAACCGCTCTACATTTACGACGCCGATTCAGAAAATACAAGATCAACGGCGTATATCACTATATTTAAGCGTGCAAATAGAAACTGCTCTACACGGGCTCCGGAATGGCGTCGGAGGAAGTCGTCACGGCGTCGATCGGAAGGCGGGCGTTTTCGACAGCCGGTTTTCCATTCTGAAAGAGACGCGCCTGGGCGATCTCCAGAACGACCAGGCCGGATGGCGGCGCGCTCACGGGGCGCTCGATCTCGACAGTGCGTGTGTCCAGATCGACGGCCAACCGTTCCAGCGGCCCACGCCGGCCGACGCGTTTCGCCGTTCCGCCGGAGGCGTCGGGACGAAGCACCGCCTCATGGGGGCGGATCAGCGCCTCGGTCGAGCCGTCGACGGCAGTCGTAGAAAACGGCGCGACGTGGGTGTCGGCGGGGACGAAAAGCCCATTGGACACGACACCAGGAAAACGCAGCGTCTCGCCGAGAAACTCCATGACGAAAGGCGTTGCTGGCGTTGCGTCCAGCGTCTCTCCATCCGCGTCCTGCACAATGCGCCCATCCTGCATCACGACCAGCCGGTCCGCGACGTCGAGCGCCTCTTCCTGATCATGGGTGACGAGGATTGTCGTCAGGCCTAATTGATCGTGCAGATCGCGCAGCCAGGTCCGAACGGCGCGGCGGACCATCGGGTCGAGTGCGCCGAACGGCTCGTCAAGCAGCAGCAGGCGCGGGCCGGTGGCCAGGGCGCGGGCCAGCGCCACGCGTTGTCGCTGGCCGCCCGACAGACGCTGCGGGTAGGCGGCTCCAAGATCCGGTAACTGGATCAACGTGAGAAGCTCCGCGACTTTCGCGTCGATCTCGGCGCGGGAAGGGCGGCTCGCGCGCGGACGAACGTCCAGCCCGAAAGAGATGTTGCGTGCGACAGTGAGGTGTCGGAACAGAGCGTAGTTCTGGAACACGAAGCCGACGTTGCGCTCGCGAGGAGGAAGACCTTCCATCGCACGCCCGTCAATCTCGACATGGCCCGAGGACGCAGGGTCAAGCCCCGCTATGGCGCGCAGCAGAGTCGTCTTGCCCGCGCCTGATGGCCCGACCAGCGCCACGAACGCCCCGTCGGGAACGTGCAGCGACACGTTGTCCAGCACGACCTTGCCCCCGGCGACCTGGCGCGTGAGATTTTCGATCAGAACGCTCATGCGCCGCCTCCAGCGGTTTCAGCCTTGCGTGGTTCTTCGCGTCGTATCCGGGCTTCGAACAGCGAGCGCATGCCGACGGTCGCCGTCGCCATGATGGCGAGAAGCGCCGCCATGCTGAAGGCGGCGACGCTCTGGTAGCCATTATAAAGCGTTTCGATATGCAGCGGCATCGTTTCCGTAAGGCCCGGTATATGGCCTGAGACCACAGAAACTGCGCCGAACTCGCCCATCGCGCGGGCGGTCGTCAGCAACACGCCCGAAAGCAGCGCCCAGCGCGCTTCCGGCAGCGTGACGCCCCAAAGAATGCGCCAGAAAGACGCCCCCAGCAGCGTGGCGGCTTCCTCAGCGTCGCGGCCCTGTTGCTCCATCAGCGGCAGCAGGGTGCGTGTCACGAAGGGGAAGGTGACGAACAGGGTAGCCAGCAGGATGCCCGGCGTGGCGAAGGCGATGGTGATTCCGACCCTGTTCAGGGCCTCTCCCCACCAACCCTGCGTCCCGAACAGCAGCAGCCATACCAGACCTGCGACCACTGGCGACACGCTGATCGGAATTTCTATCAGTGCGACAAGAACCCCGCGTCCCGGAAACCGGTATTTCGCCAATAGCCATCCGGCGAGAACGCCGAAACTGGTGTTGATGACCACGGCGGCGACCGTCATTTCCAACGTCAGCTTGATCGCGGAGAGGGCGTCGGGATCCGTGATGCTCGCCAGCGCGGCGCCCAACCCGGAGCGCAGGGCCTCGGTGAAGACGAGGACGGGTGGCAGGACAAGCATTAGCCCCACGATCGCGTAGGCTGCGGCGATTAGCGCGATCTCGGCGGGCGAACGGCGAGCGCTGTCCGGTGAGGATGATGCGAGTGCGTTCACGCCGCGCCCTCCGCCACCAGTCCTCGTGCCGCGCGTCTGCGCAGCATGGCCACGGCGGCGAGGCACGCTGAGGACGCCACGAGCAGGATGAAAGCGATCGAGGTCGCTCCCGCGTAGTCGAACTCCTGCAACCGCACGACGACAAGAAGCGGAGCGATTTCGCTGCGAAACGGCTGGTTGCCCGCGATGAAGATGACCGAGCCGTATTCGCCTATGCCGCGCGCGAAGGCGAGGCCGAAGCCGCTGATCAGCGCTGGAAGAAGAGCGGGCGTCAGCACCCGCGCCACGATCTGCCAGGGTCTGGCGCCCAATAGTGTCGCGGCTTCCTCAAGCTCCGGCGGCAGATCGCGCAACACGGGTTCGACGCTGCGAACGATGAAGGGCAACCCCACGAACATCAGGGCTGCGACGATACCCGTCACGCTGTAGGCGACGCTGATTCCCAGTCGTGATAACGGCGCGCCTAACCAACCCTGCGGGCTGTATAAGGTCGCGAGGGTAATGCCGGTGACCGCTGTGGGGATCGCGAACGGCAGGTCGATCAGCGCGTCGATCATGCGTCGTCCTGGAAGGCGCGTCCGCACTAGCGCCCAGGCCAGAATCAGGCCGAGCGGCAGATCCAGAATGGCGGCGAGCACGGCGGACTGGAAGCTGACCCGAAGCGCTGCGAACATGCGTCCGTCGTTGAGCGCAGCGAGCATCGCCGATGCGCCTTCCTGCCAGGGTCGTACCGCCAGCGCGGTAAGCGGAAGGACGACGGTCAGGCCCAGCCACAGCAGCGTCGCGCCCAGCGCTAGGCGGAACCCCGGCAATGGATCGCGAGCGCGCCGTCCCTTCGCGTGCAGCGTCGAAGGCTCACGCGTAGGGGAAAGCGTCGCGGAAGGGGTCATTTACTGTAAATCTGATCGAAGACGCCGCCGCTTGCGAAATGCTTTTTCTGCACGGCGGTCCAGCCGCCGAGACTGGCGATGTCGAACGTCTTCACCGCAGGGAAGATCGACGCGCTTTCTGCCGCCACAGTTGGATCGACCGGGCGGAAGTAATGCTTGGCGCCGATTTTCTGGGCCTCGGGCGTATAAAGGAACTCGAGATAGGCCTGCGCCGCCTCCCGTGTGCCGTGCGCGTCCACATTCTTGTCGACCAGTGCGACCGGGGGCTCAGCAAGGATGGTCAGGTCGGGAACGACGATGTCGAATTTATCCGGCCCGAGGTCGCGCGCTGCGAGCAGCGCCTCGTCCTCCCACGCGAGAAGAACGTCGCCCAGTCCACGCTGCACGAAGCTGTTGGTCGCGCCCCGCGCCCCGGCGTCGAGCACCGGCACGTGAGCGAACAGAGATTTGAGGTAGGCGCGCGCCGTATCCTCCGTCCCACCCGGTTGACGCAACGCCCAGCCCCATGCGGCGAGGTAGTTCCAGCGCGCGCCGCCGGAGGTTTTGGGATTGGGGGTTACGACCTGCACGCCGTCACGGACCAGATCGGCCCAGCCGTGGATTCCCTTCGGGTTGCCTTTGCGCGTCAGGAACACGATTGTGCTGGTGAACGGCGTGGAATTGTGCGGCAACCGCGTCTGCCAGTTCGTCGGCAGAAGGCCATGCGCCGCCAGCATGTCGACGTCATAGGCGAGGCCCAGCGTCACCACGTCGGCGGGCGCTCCCTCGAGGACAGAGCGGGCCTGCGCGCCGGAACCGCCGTTGGATGTGCGCACCGCAAGGGCGCTTCCGCCATGAGTGGAAGCCCACTTGGCGGCGAATGCGTGGTTGATGTCGGCGTAAAGCTCGCGGGTCGGGTCATACGACACGTTGAGCAGCGCCTGAGCGGCGCTGGCCTTGTGTCCACGCCCGATGGCGGCCAAAGCGGCGCATGCTGCCGCGGCGCCGAAGAGCGTGCGGCGGGTGAGGGTGAGCGGCGAGGATGACGTCATTGGCTCGGCTTCGTGGGTTTCAATATTACCGTATTTTACGGTGGTATACGCAATATACCCTACTACGTGGCGCTAAATATCGGCAAGCCCCGTCGTTATCTCTGAAAACCACGGTATAAAATCGTTTTTATTTAGCCACAGGAGGGGCGGCGGCGTGAAGCGTCTAAAATGACGCGTAATGTAACATCTGTCCGTGTTGCGCAGGCGGACGAAACTTGGGAAAACGCGTGGGATCGCGCTCCGCATGGCACCCTAGGCGCAGCGTTTGGGAGATGATTTACGAACATGGTCACGTCCAACAGGCTACGCGGATACGGACTCCGGACGCTCTCAACCCGCCTTACCGCGACTTTTGCGCTGGCTCTCCTTGTGGCGCCGTCCTTTGCGTCCGCGCAGGACGCTGACCCGGACGAACACAAGGGGCCGGACATGCATCAGCTCGCCGCACATCCATCAGCGCCTCCGGTCCACAAGGATTACAGTCACTACCTCTATCGTCCGCACGGCGATCGGGTGCAGGAGCAGCCGGATCTCGACCGACTCCTGTTCTGGACGCCGGACGGAAAACCAGACGGTTATGCGCAGCGCCGGGGCGAGAGCGTCATCTATTACGACGCGGCGGGACGCGCGGTCCGGGTGCAGCGCCTCGCTCCTGAGGATCTGCAATAAGCCGGATCGTTACCGGCTTAACGCGCCGTCCGGGTCGTCATCCTCCGGGCAGGCGTATTCTGGAAAGACGGCGCTCATCAAAGTAACGCGCGAGAGGCGTTACACGCTCCGAAGTGAACGGATGCCCGCCTAGACCGTCGCGGCTGCGGCGAGGGGAGGGGGTAGCCCCTCCTCCCACGGAGGGACGCCGCCGTATCGTTCGGCGCCGTATTGCTCCGCCAGATAATCGATCATAGCCCGAACCTTGAGGGATACGGTGGGGGTAGGTGCGTAGACCGCATGTAACTGCGATGCTTCAAGCAGCGGCGCGTCGAACGCCAGCGTCACGAGCGCGCCGGAGCGCAGGGCGTCGGCGACAATGAACGTCGGCTGATAGATAATGCCCTGACCGACGATTGCTGCTTCTCGCAGGGCGTCGCCATTGTTGGCCACCAGGGGGCAGCGGATCGGGGCGGTTCTTTCGCCTTTGTCCCCGAAGCTCCATCGCGTCGTGCCGACCGCGTCACTGAGCGTATACCCGAGGCAGGCATGGCGCTGCAGATCGGCGACCGTCGCGGGTGTGCCGTGTCGTGCAAGGTACGACGGCGCGGCGCAGACGACCATGCGGATTGACGCGAGCTTGCGCGCCCGCAGGCTGCTCGGCGCCATACGCCGGATGCGCAGGGCAAGATCCCATCCATCCTCGATCAGATCCACAGTGCGGTCATCCAGCCCAAGGTCGACGGTCACAAGCGGATAACGCTCGCTAAATCCTGAGAGCAGCGGCGCAACGTAGCGAATGGCGAACGAGACCGGCGCGTTCAGTCTGAGCGTGCCGCGGGGCTCCTGCGCATCGACGGCGACGGCTTGTTCGACGTCGTCCAGTGCCGGGAGAATGCGCTGGCACCCATCAAGAAAGCGCCGTCCGGCCTCCGTCAGGGAAAGGCGACGCGTACTGCGCTGAAACAAGGCGACGCCCAGGCGCGTCTCCAGCGCTGCGATGTGCTTCGTCACCATTGTCTGCGACATGCCGAGCGACCGAGCGGCGGCGGCGAAGCTGCCGTCAGCGACGACGCGAACGAATGTCTGCATTCCGGTGACGCGATCAAGCATCGGGGGGTATCTCACACCAGGAGTGTTATATGAACGTCCTGAACGAGGGATTATCGTCTGGTGGTCGTAGCGGCAAGATCGCGCCGTGTTTCGACGACAAAAGGTGACGCCGATGACGGCCTCGACCACCACGCCTGCCCGGCAACCCGTTTTGTTTGCGCCTCATGGCGGAGGACCATGCTTCTTCATGGACCAGCCGGTCATATGGGATCGTATGGCGGCTTATCTGCGCGGGCTGGCTGCAACCCTGCCGCAGCGTCCACGTGCGATACTGGTCGTCTCCGGGCATTGGGAAACCGAGCGGCCGACGGTGACATCCAGCGCAGCGCCACCGTTGATTTACGATTACTACGGATTTCCAGAGCATACGTATCATCTGCAATACCCTGCGCCGGGATCGCCCGAACTTGCAGCGCAGGTCCGGTCGCTCCTGTCCGCCGCCGGAATCGCAAATGACGAAGACCCCGAGAGGGGGTTCGATCACGGCGTGTTCATCCCGTTCCTGCTCGCCTTTGGCGACGCTGACATCCCGGTTGTCGAGCTGTCGCTTCGGCAGGATATGAACGCTGCGGAAGAGGTCCGCATCGGCGCGGCGCTGCAATCACTGCGCGGCGAAAATGTGCTGATCGTGGCTACCGGGATGACGTACCATAACCTGCGGCAACTCCGGCAGTCGGATCCGTCGTCAGCGGGCGCGTCGCAAGCCTTCGACGCCTGGCTGACCAAGGCGGTCGAGGCGGAGCCGGAGGAACGGAATGCGGCGCTGCTGCGTTGGGAGGCGGCGCCAGGCGCTCGGCAGTGCCACCCGCGTGAGGAGCATCTTTTGCCGCTGATGTTCGCAGCCGGCGCTGCGGGCGCGGATCTTGGCAAACGCGATTACAGCGACGTCGTCATGGGAAAGGCCATGTCCGGTTTTCGCTTCGGCTGAACAGTTTCCGTCGGCGCAGGGACGCGCCGACGATCGCCCCGACCGGGCGACGCCACATTGGCAATGAAAGAGAGAATTTATGAAAACGCGTCTTGTGACTTCGACAGTCGCCGCTCTGGCCGCTGTTGCGTTCATTTCTTGCGCTCGCGCCGAAACGTCGGCTCAGGGAATTCAGGCCGGCCAGTATAAGGTCGAGCCCGGCCACACGCAGGTCACGTTCTCGCTGCTGCATTTTGGGTTCACCCAGTATTCGGGAATGTTCTCCGGCGCTTCGGGTTCGTTGAAGATCGATCCGGCCCATTTGGCCGCCACGAAGCTGACGGTCAGCCTGCCGATCGCCAGCGTCGCGACGACGAGCGACGTGCTGACTGGCGAGTTGAAAGAGCCCGACTGGTTCGACGCCGCGCGCTATCCGACCGCGACGTTCACCTCCAAAAGCGTCACTGCGACCGACGCCGGACATGCGACGATCAGCGGTGATCTTACCTTGCACGGCGTCACGAAACCCGTCGTTTTGCAGGCGCAGTTCATTGGCGCTGGCGTAAACCCGATGGACAAGGCGTACACGATCGGATTTCAGGCGACCGGGGTTATCAAGCGCAGCGATTTCGGTGTGTCGAAATACGTTCCGATGGTTGGTGACGACGTGACCCTGTCCATTGCAGGTGCGTTCGAAAAGCAGAACTAATCTGATCCGGTCTCTCTGACCGGATATCGAGTTTCAAAGCGGCGGCCGACAGGTCGCCGTTTTTTTTTGTAGCAAGAGGGGTGTCATTTTCATGTAATCCATTGAAATAGCGCGTGTTTTTGTTGGGGCATCATTGGGCTCCGTGCGTCGATGGTCGACCTGATGCGTCATTGCCTTTGGGGGCGAGGCAACACAGCGAATCATGGAAGCTTGCCCAATACGCAGCGTCGCCATCACGTTATGAACAGAATTTATGTATTTATGAAATCAAATCATTTTTATTCACTCGACTGGTCATGCATAAATAAGTGCTAGCGCTTAACAGTTGATGTGACGAAGGCTTCAATGATTCAGGATTCAGCCTTTTATATAAGACGGATTTGTTTTGATGAGGATTATTGTCCCTCTGACAATACGCGTCTCACGACCAACTTCGCCAATCTGGCCAGAGGGGAAAGTCGTCAGGAGAACCTGCGTAACGTCCTGCGGATGATTGACAATCGTTTCAACGATCTGGCCCATTGGGATAATCCGAATGGGGATCGCTATTCCGTTGAGATTGAGATCGTCTCAGTTGAGATAGATATCGATTCGGAGGGCAAGAGCATTCGTTTTCCGTTGATCGAAATGTTGAATACTACAATTGTCGATAAAAAAGACAATAAACGCATTGCGGGTGTAACGGGTAATAATTTTTCTTCTTACGTGCGCGATTATGATTTTAGTGTTTTATTGTTGAATTACAACAAAAATAGGAGAGAATTTGGCGTTCCTGCCAATTATGGAAATCTGCACGGCAATCTCTTTAAATGTGCTGTGAATTCGTCCGCTTACAAAAAAAACTTCGATAAAGACCCTTTAATATGTCTCAGTGTTTCAAGCAACAAGACCTATCTTCGAACTGGAAATGAGCATCCTGTTCTGGGTGTGGAGTATCAGCAGAGTGAGTTTTCCCTGACGGATCAATATTTCGCAAAAATGGGAATGCGAGCTCGTTATTTTATGCCACCCGGAGGCGTGGCGCCGCTAGCTTTTTATTTTTTCGGCGACCTTCTCTCTGATTATTCCGCTCTGGAGTTTATCGGCACCATCAGCACGATGGAGTCCTTTCAGAAGATTTATCGCCCCGAAATCTACAATGCCAACGCCGCTGCGTCTGATTGCTATCAACCGAGTTTGAAGCATCAGGATTATTCTACAACCCGCATTGTCTATGACCGGGATGAGCGTAATCGACTGGCGGTAGCGCAGGGTAAATATACGGAGCAAAGCCTTATCAAGCCATACCGGGACATGCTTGAGGCATGGTCGGAAAATTACGCCGCCTGATTCCACGGACAGCACAAGGTCATCTTTTATGAAAACACTGCTCCCGACCTCCACCGCAGGCAGTCTTCCGAAGCCGTCCTGGCTTGCTCAGCCTGAGTCGCTCTGGTCTCCATGGAAATTACAGGGCGAAGAACTGCACGAAGGCAAACAGGACGCCTTGCGTCTGACTCTGGATGAGCAGGATCAAGCAGGTATTGATATCGTCAGTGACGGTGAACAGACGCGTCAGCATTTTGTGACGACATTCATCGAGCATCTCAGCGGCGTCGACTTTGAAAATCGACAGACGATCAAAATTCGGAATCGCTACGACGCCAGCGTGCCGTCGGTTGTGGGTGCAGTCACCCGCGAAAAGGCCGTTTTCGTCGAGGATGCGCAGTTTCTACGCGCGCTGACAAAAAAGCCAATCAAATGGGCGCTGCCGGGCCCAATGACTATGATCGACACCCTCTATGACGGTCACTATAAAAGCCGGGAAAAACTGGCATGGGAGTTCGCAAAAATCCTTAACCAGGAGGCGAGAGAACTGGAGTCCGTCGGCGTTGATATTATTCAATTTGATGAGCCTGCATTCAATGTTTTTTTTGACGAGGTGAATGACTGGGGCATCGCCACGTTGGAGCGAGCCATTAAAGATCTTAAGTGCGAAACGGCAGTTCATATTTGCTACGGTTACGGCATTAAGGCCAATATAGACTGGAAAAAAGGCCTGGGGGCGGAGTGGCGACAATATGAACAAATTTTCCCGAGGCTGCAGAAATCCGCTATCGATTTGATTTCGTTAGAGTGTCAGAACTCACGCGTTCCGATGGATCTGATAGAACTTATTCGTGGTAAAAGAGTAATGGTCGGCGCCATTGACGTGGCGACCAATGTGGTTGAGACACCAGAAAATGTCGCCGACATTTTGAGGAAAGCGTTGAAGTTCGTAGATGCAGACAAACTCTATCCCTGCACAAACTGCGGCATGGCTCCTTTGCCTCGAGAGGTGGCGCGCGGCAAGCTTCACGCGCTGAGCGTCGGTGCGGAAATCGTCCGAAGAGAACTTTCTTCGTGAGAGAAGGCGCGACCGGAATAGCGCCAAGTAGGACTTGATGAGGCGGTCTCGGCAGTGCGCTCGTGGTGCGAGCGTCAACGTCAATTTTGACTTATCTCTTGACGTCACAGTTGTCGAACAAGGCAGCCACTGTCATACTTTTTTTATACAGAATGTAGATAAATCTTTTGGTAATTGAATATTTTTCGTAATCATTTCGAGTGCGTGATCGAGCGTCCACTTGATGTGTTCCCGATGAGAATACGCCATGTGGCAAGCAGGACTGGAAGCGCCAAAAGCATGCGCAGATGGGCTCTATCGCCATGGAAAGCCGTTCGACATCCGTCGCCATATCCGTCGTGGGATATGGCGGTGCATCCGGTATGGTCAGGCATATAAGTCTTCTGGCGTTTTTCTAGTAACCGTCTGAAAATTGTGCATTTCAAAAATAACGCAAAGTAAGAAATCACTTCCCCTCTTGGCAGAAATGGAGACCAGGCCGCTGACGATGACGCAAAACGCCGGGGCTCAGTCCGCTCTGCATTTGCTACTTAAACCGCGTGTTGCACTGATTATCAGAACAATGGCATTATGCAGCACGGACATCCGAACTGGCTTTCCGCTTCAGGAGGGGCGTCTTGGGTTTGGCATCACATGTCCAGATCGCACCATCATACTCTCTATCTGCGCCGCCCTTCGAGGCCGGTATAAGCGTCTCTTTGAGAAAACTTCTTCCTCTGACTTGCGTACGATCAGGCGTCATCGTTCGTTATCAAAGGTAGACATGCGGATGATCCATGTCTTCGCCGATGATAGGAGTTTCAAAAAATGAAATAAAGTAATATATTGCTATGTCAAATAAAAATAGTGTAATTTGGAGCCATGCATGAGTGTTCTTGAGCGCAGTCATTTGATAATTATTCAAGAAGTTGCGCGAGAGGGATCGTTGACGGCTGCGGGGGCGCGCCTGCATCTGACTCAGCCGGCTCTCAGTCACGCCATCCGCAAGATAGAACGTCAGCTTGGCGTGAAGATATGGCGACGGGAAGGACGATCGTTGGCGCTCACTCAAGCGGGGGAGTGGCTGTTGTCGTTGGCGAACCGGTTGCTTCCCCAGTTTGAACTGGCGGAAAATCGCCTCGAGCAATTCGCAAATGGCGAGCGTGGCACGTTGCGCATCGGAATGGAGTGTCATCCCTGTTATCAATGGCTTATCAAAGTCGTATCCCCTTACCTGGATCGGTGGCCGAAAGTCGATGTCGATGTAAGGCAAAAATTCCAATTTGGTGGAATTGGCGCGCTTTTCAGTAACGAAATTGATATTTTGGTCACCCCTGACCCACTTTATAAGCCAGGCCTGAAGTTCACGCCGGTTTTTGACTATGAACTTGTTCTGGTTGTTGGGAGTAAGCACTCGTTGAGGGGTGAAAAATTTGTTTTGCCTGAGCACTTGGCAGGCGAAACGTTGATAACATATCCGGTTCCGACAGAGCGTCTCGATATTTACACGCAGTTTCTCCAGCCGGCAGGCATCGCCCCGCGGCAGCAGACACAGATAGAAACGACTGACATTATGCTGGTGATGGTAGCGCACGGTCGAGGTGTCGCGGCGCTCCCCCGATGGCTCGCAGAAGAATATGCATCACGGTTTGAACTTTGTACGATAAGCCTTGGAAAAATGGGTATCGCGAAGAAGATATTTCTTGGTTGCCGTGAGACTGACGAAGAAATTCAATATGTGGAAGATTTTATCGAATTCGCAGGTTCATCGCATTTAAATAGTGGACGGTGATTCCGGGATTGGGCATTTGCTCGCAACTTCTACAGATTTTGGAAGAATTTTAATTCTATCTTATAAGACGAAATATGAGTGAACCGCATTGACTGACACACAAACAGATGGAATGCTTGTGGCCCGATTTTAGGCTCGGCACCTATTAATGTATTGGATTGAGTGGGGTGTTGCGATTCACAGGTCTCCGATGGAGGAGCTGTCTTTGAGGGATGTGTTTTTGCTGTCTGAGAGCCAGATGGAGAAGATCTGGCCGCATTTTCCGCTGGCGCATGGGGTGCCACGCGTGGACGACCGACGGATCCTGAGCAGGATTGTTTATGTGATCCGCAACGGCCTTCAGTGGAAAGACGCCCCGAAAGCCTATGGTCCGCACAAGATCTTGTATAACCGCTTCATCCGATGGAGCCGCCTGGGCGTCTTTGACCGGATCTTTGTCGCCCTGACAGAGCATGCTGGCCGGTCGAAGCGTCTGATGATTGACGTGACACATCTCAAAGCGCACAGAATGGCAGCGTCGCTGCTCAAAAAGGGCTTTTCCCCGCTATATCGAAAGCTGCATGCCGTGTGCGATGTCAGGGTAGGCCTGTCCGCCTTCATCTGACTGCGGGACAGGTCAGTGACTTCAGAGGCGCAGACGTGCTGCTGGCGGATCTCCCCAACGGGACAGAGTAAGCATTGGCGACAGGGGATACGACAGCAACCGGATCTGGCCGTCTCTGGCGGAACGCAACATCACTGCCTGTATTCCGCCGAAGAAGAACCGGAAATCAAAGCCGCCTTACGACTGGCGCCTGTATAAAAAGCGCTATCTGATCGAAAACATGTTCGCAAAACTGAAAGACTGGAGGCGTGTTGCAACCAGATACGACCGCTGCGCTCATACTTTCATGTCCGCAATCCACATCGCAGCAATGAAGCGCACCAGATGGTTTGGAACCGCCGGACACAACGTTTGGAACCCCAGACAATGGTCCGACGGGCGCCTCCTAGAGCCGTCTAAGAGAGACGTTAGAGACCAATAATTCGCCCCTCGGGGCGCGTCCCGCAAAGCGACTATCCAAGCCGTATGCGGCTTCAACCTCCATCAAATGAAACGGCGCGAATACTTCTCGCGTCTCCGGTCGGTCGTTGATCGAAAGCATGAACGTCCCGCGCAATGACGCCAAAAAGTCAGCCAGAGACGCGAACGCAGACCGATCGAACGTGGCGGCGTAATAGTCCTCTGATCCCCAGTAAGGCGGGTCGAGATAGAACAGCACTCCCGCGCCGTCATATCGCTCTATCAGCCGCGCATACGGCAGACATTCGATCGTCACCGAGCCTCGCTGGACGTCGCCTTCAAGATCGTAAGTCGCGGGATCGACCACCGAGATCCGCGTGAAATATCCCTAGGCATTGTTCACGAAGGTCACCGCGCCGATCAGCATGTCGCGGTGAATGTTGGAATACGCGCCGCTGACCGGCACCAGCGTGTTAGGCGTCCACAGCGCGCCGCCCATGCTGTGGCCCGCGACCGTGTAAACACGGGCTGTCCCATCCGCGCGGGTCGTCCGCATCCGCTACAACGCCTGATCCTGCAACGTCCAGGGCGTCCCGTCCGTTCGCGGCTTTGTCGCCTGGGCTTCTTGCTCCGCGTTGCGCGGGTCGCGTGATAGGCGTCCGGATTGAGGTCCTGATTACGCAGGTATCCGGCTGCGTCTGCGTCAAGCGCAACCACCGCGTAATTGTCGCGTCAAAAGACTATCTCGCCGCACGAGAGACACCCATGACGCCAGAAGCTCTCGTGGATCACGATTGCCTGCATCAGGGGCCCGGCGCCGTATGGAAACTGATCGGTCCTGACGGCCGTCTCGCTGAGATCGAGGCCAGATCGAGACTTCGTTGCAACAATGGCGAAGTCTGGCACGATTGGGCGTTGGCTGGCTCAGGCATCGCAATGAAATCGTGGATCGACGTAGCCGAAGATGTACGCGCCGGAAGGCTTATTCATGTTCTACCTGAATGGAGAAGTCCTCCGGCGCCGATCTGCGCATTGCTACCGACGCGAACCCTCGTCCCTACGCGCGTTCGTGTGTTCCTGGAAAGCATGGCCGATCAGCTTCGCAAGAATGATAGCTTGCAGCCGCTTCAGGCCGCCGGCGCAACTTTCGCAGAGTAATAGCGTCGCAACCTGCCATCTCCGACATTTACCTGTGCCGTTTAGAGATTTACCCGCGCCACTCTACATACGGGCCCAAGAACAGCTGACGGACTCAAAACTCTTTTACAGTGAGTGGACTCCACTAAAGCGAAGAAATGGCCGGAGCCGGAAACACGTCAACCCACAAAATCATTATAACTGCCCGTTAGATAACTACTCACCATCATCACCTGTCGCCCACGCTCGCTCTTGCAGCTTAAACAGCAGACGCCGTTCATCAAAGAACGCCCCTTAGACACGCTCGATCAGAAGCGCGACGCCCTGTCCGACTCCGACGCACATGGTCGCTATCGCACGTCTCAGACCAAGCGTCTCAAGCGCACTAACAGCCGTGAGAGCCAAACGTGCACCCGACATTCCCAAAGGATGACCCAGTGCAATTGCGCCGCCATTTGGATTGACATGAGCGGCGTCATCCGGGAGGCCAAGCTGACGCAGCACCGCGAGGGACTGACTGGCAAACGCCTCGTTCAACTCGAAGATATCAATGTCTGCAAGCGACAGACATGTCCGCGCGAGAAGCTTCGTCACCGCGGGCGCAGGGCCAATGCCCATGACGCCCGGCTCCACTCCTGCGGTCGCCATGGCGACGACGCGCGCTCGTGGCGTAAGACCGTGACGTGATGCGCCCTTTTCACTTGCAAGCACAAGCGCTGCCGCACCATCGTTGACGCCAGAGGCGTTGCCTGCCGTCACCGTGCCGCCCTCAGCCTTGAATGGGGCGCGTAGTTTATTCAACGCCTCAAGCGTCGTGTCTGCACGCGGATGCTCATCTTGTGAAAAAACGCTCTTTGTCTTTCGTGTTTTAACGGTTATCGGCGTAATCTCTTTAGAGAAGAAACCGCTGGCCTGAGCTTTGGCGGCGCGTTGTTGTGAGTTGAACGCGAACAAATCCTGATCCGCTCGCGAAATGCCATACCGCTCTGCAACATTTTCTCCCGTTTCAGGCATGGAATCCACGCCCCAGGCCGCCTTCATGGCGGGGTTGACGAAGCGCCAGCCAATCGTCGTATCGAACATCTCTGCTTTACGGCTAAACGCTTCGCTAGCCTTGCCCATTACAAAGGGAGCGCGGGTCATACTTTCAACGCCGCCCGCCAACAAAAGCTCGCCTTGGTCCGAACGGATCATTCTTGCCGCAGTGCCTACGGCGTCAAGTCCGGAACCGCAGAGGCGATTGATGGTCGATCCCGGCGTCGTGACAGGATATCCGGCGAGGAGAACAGCCATGCGTGCGACATCACGGTTATCTTCACCGGCCTGATTGGCGCAGCCAAGATAGCAATCATCCACAGCATCCCAGTCTACGGATGTGTTACGTTCACGCAGGACGCGAAGCGGATGCGCCGCGAGATCATCCGCACGGACATCCTTCAGGGCGCCGCCGAAGCGGCCGATTGGCGTGCGAGTGAAGTCACAGATAAATGCCTCAGGCATATCAGTTCTCTTTCCTGTACAGCACCGCGCCAGTTTGCACCTGCAACGCCTCAAAACTCAGGCCGGGGATAATTTCGACCACCTCAAACCCGCGCGACGTCACATCAATGACCGCAAGATTGGTGTAGATGCGGTCTACGACGCCCGGCGCCGTCAGTGGATAGGAGCAATGACTCACCAGTTTTGGAACGCCATCCTTCGTCGTGTGCTCGGTCACGACCCATATCCGCTTGGCGCCCACGGCAAGATCCATCGCTCCACCTACAGCGGGCGCCGCGTCTTCAGCAGATGTAGCCCAGTTCGCAATATCTCCATTTTCCGCCACCTCGAACGCACCGAGAATACACAGATCGATATGCCCGCCACGGATCATCGCGAAACTGTCTGCGTGATGAAACAATGATGCGCCATCAAGCAAGGTGACATTCTGCTTGCCTGCGTTGATCATCCACGGATCGACATCCTCGGGTGCCGGTGAAGGCCCCATACCCAAAATGCCATTTTCCGAATGGAGGATAATTTCCCGGTCTTTCGGCAGGCAGTCTGCAACCAGGGTCGGAATCCCGATTCCAAGGTTGCAGACCCAACCTTCCGGGATGTCGTGCGCCACACGAGCGGCCATTGCGCGACGGGAGAGAGGTGTAAATTCGGACATGCGACTTTTCCTTGAGAATACTCTCTATCAAACCGACACATTGCTCTGGAATGGCACGACACGGCTGACGAACAGGCCCGGCGTAACGACGTTTTCCGGACGAATCTCGCCCAGTTCGACAATTTTCCTTGCAAGCACGATTGTGGTTTTTGCCGCTGTGGCCATGATCGCGTTGAAATTCCGACCGCTTCCGCGATAGTCGCAGTTGCCCCAGCGATCGACGCGCCACGCTTCCACCAGGGCCACATCAGCCGGAAGCCAACGCTCCATCAGGTAGGTCTTGCCGTCAAATTCACGGGTTTCTTTTCCTTCGGCAATCTTGGTGCCAACGCCGGTCGCCGTATAAAATGCGGGGACGCCGGCGCCTGCCGCCCGGATGCGTTCAGCCAAGGTTCCCTGGGGAACAATTTCCAGTTCCAGTTTTCCAGCCTTGAACAGATCTTCAAATACGACCGATCCGGCGGAGCGCGGGAAGGAGCAGATGATTTTTCGCACCCGACCAGCTTCCATCAGTTTCGCAAGACCAACATGGCCGCTACCAGCATTATTAGCGACGATGACGAGTTCCCGAGCGCCTTGCTCAATCAGACCTTCGATCAGGGAGTCAGGCTGCCCGACCGAGCCGAAACCGCCGACCATGACCGTCGATCCATCCTGGATGCCCTCCAGCCCTTCGGCGACATCACGTACCCGTTTATCGATCATATTTTCTCTCCTGCACGCACAACGAGATGCCGCAAAATGTGCGCTTAGCGCACATAAATTCGCTATACGCACATACTCCGCCCGAATAAAAAGGATGCAAGTAAAAAATACGGGATCATGCCGCGTTGCAAGCCGACAGACCTGCGCACCATCCGTCCGAAAACATTTCGGGCAGAACAAAATATTATGCGATCAATAAAACGCTGGGGCTACGATATCGGCCGCCTGTTTCAGGGCTGGGAGGAAAACCTCTTCCAAATCATTCCGGCTGGTTCGGTGACTCTGTGTGCCGACATTCAGCGCCGCGACCACCTGCTTCCCTTGTCGCCTTATGGGGACAGCAAGGGAGCGAAGACCAGGTTCGAGTTCCTCGTCGAGAATGCTGTAACCATCCTCGGCCACGCGACGAAGTTCCTGCAGCAACAGAGTACGATCGGTTTTGGTCGTTACTGTCCTCTGCACAAGAACGGGAGGGATGAGGCGAGCCCAGTCTGCGGGAAGCAGGTCGGCAAGCAGGACTCGTCCCAGCGAGGTGCACCAGGCAGGCAGGCGCGTGCCCGGTCCCAGATTGAGCGAGACGATCCGACGGGCCTCCGCCCGCGCCAGATAGATAATGTCGGAACCCGAGAGCACCGCAACCGAGAAACTCTCGTCAAAGCGGTTACTCAGTTCATCCAAAACAGGCTGCACATTGCGCGTGAGCGGCGCCGAAATCATTGGCGCCGCGAGGGCCAGAACTTTGGGGGTCAGGGAGAACAAACGCCCATCACTGACCAGATACCCTTTCGCAACGAGTGTCAGCAAGGAGCGTCTCGCGCTGGCGCGTGTCGTATCAGTACGACGCGCCACTTCAGCAAGGGTCAGCCCCTCGGAGGCGTCGGCGCAAGTGAGCAGAACATCCAGGCCGCGGGCCAGGGCATCGACAAAGTCACGACTTGCCTTGTCAGTCCTATTTTTCAACGGCATGCTTCTGATAGTTTCCATGGAACGAGGTGAAATTCACGTAAATGCCGGACCAGTTCCAGCCAGCGTCTGTATCCCGTCGGGGATGGGATAACCCAGATCGGAATATATCTCCTTGATCGTATGCGCCATCACGACGAGTTCGGGAGACTGATCTCCTGAACGATAGCTCATGATGATGGGAGAAGACGCCTCTTCGGTCGTCCTTATGTCGCCAATCCCGATCTGGTTGCACGTCTTCACGAAGATCTCCCTCTCTCAGAGCCTGACGGGGATACTTTCTTTGGCGGCGGCATGCAGGGCTATACGGATTATCCTGTCGCTGCCGCGGCGCCCTGACCTTTGGGGAGATGACACTATGCCCGATACTTTTTCCGCACTCCCGGCAGTGACCCGACGAAGCGCCTTGACGCTGCCGATCGCGACCGCCGCACTTGCTGTAACGGCAGGTCGAACAATGGCGGGACCGCTCCAGCCAGCCACAACCGAAACCACGGAGCCCCTTGGCATCGGGTTGGAGGGGTGGCCATATCCAGGCCCTGTTTCATTCCTGCCGCTTGTGATGGGCGGCCAGTCAGTGCGTATGGCCTATATGGATTTCGCGCCGACGTCGGGGGCCAATGGCCGGGCGATCTTTTTGCTGCACGGAAAAAACTTTGATGGCAGCTACTGGAGCGGACCGATCGACTGGCTGCGGGGCGCCGGCTTCCGGGTGATCGTGCCAGACCAGATCGGTTTCAACAAATCCTCCAAGCCTGATCTCGACTATTCTTTCGAAGCGCTCTCACGCAACACCCTGGCCTTGGCTGACGCCCTGTCGCTTGGCCGAATCACGTTGTTCGGCCACTCGACCGGCGGTGCGCTCGCTGTGCGCATGGCCAGTATGGTGCCCGATCGGATTGAGCAACTCGTCCTCGAAGACCCGATCGGATTGGTCGATTACCGTGCTTTCATCCCCTCGCAGGAAACTGAAACGCTGGTTACGGCCGAGCATGCATACACGATCGACAGCTACCGGGCGTTCATTGCTCACTTCTTTCCATTGTTGCCTAAGAATTCTTATGAGCCATTTGTGACATGGCGAATGCGGACAACGCTATCAAGCGAGTTCGATCGCTTCGCCCGCGCTTCGGCGCTTACTTACCAAATGATTTATCGAGAACCAGTTCGTCCGCTCTACGCTTCCCTCACCATGCCCGTCATGCTTACTGCGGGAACGAAGGACCGTTCGGCGCCGCTCATATCCTATGCATCCGCCGCAGCCAGAGCGGCGATGCCGGGGATCCATCCGGCAGCGCAGCAGGCAGTAAACGAGCTGCGCAATGGTCGATTTATCTCTTTCTCAGATGCTGGCCATGTGCCGCACTTAGAGATGCCGGAGCGATTCCGCGCAGAGCTTCTTTCATTCATGAAATCATAGGGTATTAAAATGTTTTTTAGAAAATATCTCTATCTTGTCTCTATGGCGATAACCGTCCCTGCCTTGGCTGCTCCGACCACAGGTGCGTTTCATTCTATCGTGAATGTTGACTTGATGCCGAGCGATCAGGTCGAGGGAGAAAAGCTTCTGGTCAATTATCGCGATCAGCTAAAAAACGATCCGAATGTTCAGTCGATCGCCCTGATACAGCAGGCTGGCGACGCGTCGAATCATTTTATCCTGACTGAAACCTTCGCCAGCGAGGCGGCCTATCGACGTTTTATCGAGTCAGAGGCGGTTCGTCGCTTTCGAGCTGCGCTCTATCCTCATCTGGGCAGTCCTTGGGATGAGCGCTTAGGCAGTGAACAGTTGCGTTAAATTTCAGAGATCGTGTGAAAGGCAAAATATCCGGACAGTAATCACAACTGCCGTCGCTTAAAGATAATTGGTGCGCTCTGGCGGCCTGCTATTGCCAGATCTCTTCCAAAATACACATTGTAGCCGCCCGCCGCAGCTTACGCGCTTCAAAGAACGGCTGCCGCGTTGCCTGAACGTCGCGCGCCCCAACATGGCCGCCCTGACGGCTCACCTGCGACGGGCGCCTAACGACATACGCTTTGAGGCTGATCGTGTAGGCCGGAGAGACATGCCGCAGCTATGTCAGAGCGTCAAAGCCCCGCAGCCCGCTCAATAGCATCGCGACATTCCAAAAGCATTTTCTCCGTGTCACCCGATTGGGCGTCGTAGCGCTGCCGTGTCTGAAGAATGGAAAGAGCATAATTACCGGTGAGGATTCCACGGATAGGGGCAGCTATTGCGCACACGCCTTCTGAGTATTCCTCGACGTCTTGAAAAATACAGTCCTCTGGAGTCGCCTGAATGCCAGCGATTAGTGCATTGGCGTCGAACAAGGTTCGTGAGGTGTGCCTTCTCAGGGGCGTAGCGAGGAGGGCTTTGCATTGTTCGGCAGACAGTTGCGACAAATGAGCCTTGCCGCTCGCAGTGCAGTGCAGCGGGAGTGGCGTGCCGACATGGGTGACCACCTTCAACGTATGCGGGGCGTGTACCTGTTCAACAACTACAGCCGTCGAACCTTGCAATATGGTCAGGTCGATCGTGTCATTGACGCGCTTGTTGAGAATTTTCATATGAGGGCGACACATACTGATGACGTCGCGATGGACCGACCCGGCAATCCGGGCCAGTTCGGCGCCAAGAGACACCCCGGGTGTCAGTGGGTTCGTTGTGACAAAACCTTCTGCTTCGAGCGCCCCGACAATTCTCTGAACTGTAGCGCGCACCAAGCCGGTTTCAGTCGCGATCTTTCCAAGGCTAAGGCCGTCGCCATGGTCTGCAAGGGCGCGCAGGATAGCTGCAGCGCGTGAAATGAGGCGCATTTCGCCTCGAGCCGGCCCCGCTTCACCGGTATTGTCTATGTCTGTCGCACAATTGCGACCGACAGTTGACCTGCTTGGCTTCATTTCCAGTCCACTGCCCCTGAAGTCTTGGAAAGCAACCATAGCTGTATCGTTTGGCGAACACAAAATCGGGCTTCCTGGAGGCTCGAGCCGTGAGGTTGTTCGGCGGTCTGATCGTCGCCGAAGCTGTCTACCGGAGCGCCATTACTTTTTGGAGTAAGGCCTATCTGTCGCAAGGCAACCAACGAAGACGGTAGATTTTACATAAGGTCAGAGCATGGGGCCGTCGCGCAACATTCAACGCGTCGCGGTATGGCGCACCTGCCCGAAACTCGCCACCTGATCCAACATGACGATCGTGCGGCTACCGCGAAGCTTTTCTGAATGCGATCAGGCGGAGAACGTCCGGCGCCCTTTTGTAGACCTATAGGACAAGAGCAGGGTGGCAAGTGACAGCCCGCCCCTGCTCTCAGAAACACACGCATCTGTGTAGTTCGTCTGTTTAAGCACAGATTTTTGATAAATTCGACCCGGAAAGTACTGGTCGATCAGGCTTAGAGAGCATAAACATCATCAAACAACGATACATATGTATCGTCCAGCGATACACTTTTTATCCGGAGGCGCCAGCCCAGCATGCCGCTTATAGTGAAACCGAATGCGGATGCTTCGTGTGGGCCGTAAAATAGGAGGGAAGCACAGTGAGTGATCTTCCTGCTCAAATTCTTCTGACGCTCAGTACGCTGGGCTACAGCGCGATTCCCGCGATTTTTGACTCAAACGAGACGCATATGACGAATCCGCACTGGGTTCCCCACGCGCGCTTTCATGTGGTCTGGCAAGTGTTGAGCTATATCGGCGTCGCCGCTCTCGCGCTCTACTTTATCTGGACGCCCGACGACGGGTCCGGTCGTAATCTGTGGTATGCATCATTTTTGTCGATAGCTGCTTACACAGGCTTTTTCAGTGCGTCCCTGACGACGAAGCTCTACGGTGGAGCTAATTACGATGAGAACGGCGTGGTGCCATACAGGCCGCCATTTCTGGGCCGCTATATGGCCTTTGAAGTAAATATCACGCTTTTTTCTGGCGCCGTGGCTATTCTGGTAATGGGCATGTTGTGCATCTTCATGTCACACTCAACTCATATCTCGAACACTCTCGCTACGGCGATCTGGTCCTTCATGGCTGTTACGACTGTCGTATTGCTGGTGCTGATCGTCGTGTTCGTCGGCGGATTCATGCGACGCGGCAAGGGGATGGATGTCGGAATTTCTCAAGTACCAGACGAAATAAATAATTTTTCCTGAAAAACAGCGTGCAAGGTGGAGAATATGGATATTCATCAGGAAAGCGGCATTCGTGATGCTGCGGCTGCAATTGTTAGCGCTTTCGACAAACGGGTCCCTACGGATCCGGTGAAATCACTGATTGAACCGCTGGGACTTGGCGCCGCATACAAGGTGCAGCGCGAAGTTGTCGCTCATCTTTCAAGAAACGGCGCGCGCTTGACCGGGCGAAAGATTGGTCTGACAGCGCGATCCGTTCAATCGCAGCTCGGCGTTGACCAGCCCGATTACGGTGCGCTGCTCGATACGATGGAATACGCGGACATGGATGAAATTCCATGGAACACGCTTATTCAGCCGAAGATTGAGGCGGAAGTCGCGTTCGTTCTGGAACGGGATCTTGATCAGGAAGGGCTGTCGATGGTCGATGTCATTGGCGCAGTAGCTTACGCACTTCCAGCCATTGAGGTCGTGGACAGCCGCATTCGTGACTGGAAAATATCGATCTTTGATACAATCGCGGACAACGCCTCCAGCGCTGCCTATGTGCTGGGTGGCGAGCCTCGGAAAATCGACAAGCTTGATCTCCGGTTGTGCGGTATGCGCATCGATAACGCAGGAGAGCCGGTATCGACGGGCTGTGGCGCCGCATGTCTGGGCAATCCGTTGACTGCGCTGACCTGGCTCGCGCGCCAGATGGTGCGTCTGGAACAGCCTCTCAAGGCCGGACAAATAGTCCTTTCCGGGGCTTTGGGGCCAATGGTGTCGGTGGCGCGCGGGGAGGTTTACGAAGCGCAGGTCGCCGGCCTGGGCAGCGTGCGCGCCGTGTTCGGAAGATAAACAGATACCCCTTAGAGGAAAAAGGAGGACATCATGTCATTCATTCAAAAATTCGCTGAGAGGGTTGATACGGCGGCCATCTCTGCGACAGCCATTCCGCAGATTACGCAGGAGCAAAATTTCGGGGTAGATGAGGCGTATGCGATTCAGGCGGCGAGCATCGATCGTCGTGTGCAACGGGGCGATCCCATTGTGGGCATCAAGATGGGTTTCACCAGTCGAGCCAAGATGGTGCAGATGGGCGTCAGCGACTTGATCTGGGGCCGCCTTACGCGCTCCATGATCGTGGAAGACGGCGGTTTTACCGAAATGTCGCGTTATATCCATCCACGAGCCGAGCCTGAAATAGCCTTTCTTCTTCGTAAGCCGCTGAGTGGCGTCGTTACGCCGCTGCAAGCCCTTGACGCCGTGGGCGGCGTGGCGTGTGCAATCGAGTTGATTGACAGCCGCTATGAAAATTTCAAATTCTCTTTGGCTGACGTGGTAGCCGATAACGCGTCGTCCTCTGGGTTTGTTGTCGGAACCTGGCGTGAGCCGGGGACAGACCTGAACAATATCGGAATGATCATGAACGTAGACGGCCGCCCGGTGGGCTACGGGTCGAGCGCCGCTATTTTGGGCGATCCAGTGCGGGCGCTGGTGTCCGCCTCGCGCGTTGCAGGCGAAGCGGGCCTTTCTCTGGAGCCCGGGATGGTCGTCATGGCGGGCGCCGCCACTGCGGCGATTGCGCTGGAGGCAGGACAGCATGTTCGCCTGGAGGCCTCCGGGTTAGGTTTTTGCGAATTCCGAATTCGCTGACGAAAGGGAAGATACAATGCCGATTATACAAATTAATCTCGTTGAGGGGCGTGACGATAAGGTCGTCAGTGAATGCGTGCGCGAAGTAGCTCGCACGGTCAGCCGCACCTTGGATGCGCCACTTGCTTCGGTTCGCGTCATGGTCAACGTGATAAATCCTCAGTTTTTCTCTGTTGGCGACGTAACGAAAGCAGAGTCTGCAGCTCAGAAAGACAAGTCTTAATCTTGATAGGGTCCGTATAGAATTTCATAGGCCGGATCTGGCTGCAGACGTCCGATCGTGCATGAATACCGGAGGGAGAGCGCAATGCAAGTTCCTGTAAATAACTTTAAGAAAGCTTTGTCTTCTGGAGATTCGCAACTGGGCATCTGGGCAAGTTTTGCCGATCCCTATGCCACAGAAGCGATTGCGACGGTCGGCGCAGACTGGCTGCTGATTGACGGCGAACACGGGCCAAACGACGTGCGCAGCATTCTGGCGCAACTTCAAGCGGTGGCCCCCTATGCTTCACATCCAGTCGTGCGGGTTGTGGACGCCAATCCCGCCGTCATCAAGCAGGTGTTGGACATTGGCGCGCAGACGCTGATGGTTCCCATGATCGATACTGCTGAACAGGCGCGCGCGGTCGTGGCGGCGACACGCTACCCGCCGAACGGCATACGCGGCGTGGGCGCGGCTTTGGGACGTGCGTCGCGTTGGACAAGCATACCGGATTACGCCGATTCTGGCGTGAAAGAAATCTGCGTGATCGTTCAAGTCGAAAGTGTAAAAGGAATTTCTAACATCGAAGAAATCGTCTCTGTCGACGGTGTCGACGGCGTCTTCTTTGGGCCGGTCGACCTTTCTGCGTCTATGGACCTTATGGACCAACCGACGCATCCGGATGTCGTGAAGGCGATCGAACATGGAACGTCCATTGCTAGAGCGGCCGGAAAAGCGGCAGGCGTCCTCGCCACGGATGTTGAACGCGCTAAGGGATATCTTGCTGCAGGTGTTCAATTTGCCGCTGTAGGCATCGACATTCTCATGCTTATCAATTCTGGGCGAGCGCTTTTGCGCGAGCTTAGGGGTGATGCTGATGAGAAAAGAACATCCTACGGATGATATTTGGAAGATGTAGTGAATAAAGAAGTTATTCCAAGATGAAATGTCTCTTCTTTTCAGTGTCAGATTACGTAAGGTGTTGCAGCGTTATGTGGAATCGATGACCGACTGTCTGTTTCTCTGTTTCTCTGTTTCTCTGTTTCTCTGTTTCTCTGTTTCTCTGTTTCTCTGTTTCTCTGTTGCTCGAGGGGGCGCAGAGGATCCTGGCGTAAGGCGTGGCTCTCGCGGATGAGCGGAGTTTGACCCTCTTCCTCGCGATCGTGGACTGCAGCGCTCTCCCGCCTGCGTTCGTGTGGATGGACGAGGCTGCACCTGTTACTGCGGAAGTTGCTATTGGAGGAGCGCGTACGGCGGCGTATCTCGGTGCTCCGTCAAAGCTCTTCGAAGACATGATCAATACCGGTCAAGCGTCGATGGCGACGGTCCCTGGGTTGTTGCCGCTGCAAGGAGGCGTGCCGGTTCTGCTCGAGGGGGCCGTCATCGGTGCGGTCGGCGTCAGCGGTTCATCGGGTGAAAATGATCAGGACATCGCCACGCGGATCGCCGAGTGTTTGTGACTTATGGTTAGTGACGCAACGGGCCGCACGTAAACGTCATGTGTTGAGAAAGGTTAACACTATCATGAGCCTCAACAGAAAAACTCTTGTCGTGATCGGCGGCACGTCGGGCTTTGGGAAGGCTCTCGCGGAGCGGGCGGCGGCACTTGGGGCTTCTCTCGTGGTGACGGGCCGGGACGCGGCGAAACTGAGCCAGGTGGTGGACGAATTCTCCGGGCGAGGTTTTCGCGTGAAAGGACATATCGTTGATGCGTCAAATGAGGATAGCCTCGCATCCTTTTTCGAGAGCGTCCCGTCGTTTGATCATCTTGTGTCGATGGCTGGCGGATTCATGGGGGGCGGGTTCCTCGGCGCAGATTACGAGACGATCTATCGCGCGGTCGACGAAAAGCTCTTCGCGAATCTCCGTATCGCGCGTTATGCGGCGGCGAAGGTTGGAGCGGGCGGCAGCATGGTGTTTACCGCAGGAGCCGGCGGGCGGCCCGACAATGCTTCCGGGGCTATCGTCGGAAATGACGCCATTCGTCTGCTGGTGCAGGGGCTGGCCGTGGAACTGGCGCCTAATGCGCGCGTGAATGCGGTGGCTCCGACCTGGACGGAAACGCCACTCTGGCGAAACATGCCGCCGGCGGACGTTCAAGCCACGAAGGAGCGCTTTGCCAAGGCGATCCCCATGGGACGAACGGCCACGATTGACGAGGTCGTTCAGGTTTATCTTTTTCTGATGCGGTGCGGTTTCATTACCGGTCAGACGATCATTGTCGATGGTGGGTTGACACTGGTGACATGATTCTTCCCGCCAACGTCGGCTATCTGGTTAACCCGTATGCCGCGATAATCGAAAAAATCATGACGGAATCTTTAGTAAATGCCACTCCAGATAACCCAGAGGTTCGAGAAGGTATCGGGATCGTCGAGAGGATATGCGACAAGCCCTTTCGGCAGCAAATCGATGGCGATTTTGGCAACGAACTGAGCGCCATAAAGCCGGGGCGAGGATCAGGCTATCAGGCTATGCCGTGCCGGACTGCCTACGAAGATCCACGTCATTGTCGGTACTGCCGGAAAGGTTGCGGTTCTTTCTCTGCCGCCCGGATAAAGGGTCGATGTCACTGAAGCTGAAATATTGTTTGATGAAGTCGAACCCGAGTTCTTCATCGTCGGCAGTGTTTATGATGCCGATCCGCTTATTAAAAGGCCTTATGTCCAGCAGATCACGCCGGTTATCCCGTCGAGGAGAAATCGACCCAATTGATAGAAAATTAGCTTCTTGGTTTATAGAAACAGAAACATTATCGAATGCTTATCCGTCAGACTGAGGCAGTCCACGGCTATCGTAACACGCGGCGGCAAACTGAAATCAATTTTTCTCGCCGCCGTTCAACCCGTCGTCGCTATCTTCGGAATTACCCAATGCCCTACTTGGCGACGGGCGTCGTCGTTTTTTCACCCGCATCCTTTTCGAGCGGAATTTATTTGAAAATGGTTACCATGCCCACTGTGGGGATAGGTGCAACAGGCACGCTCTCAAAGTCAAGAAGTTCTTCGATCCTTTCCACGTGATTCGGTGTTTGTAAATCAACCAATAAGTTAACAGCATTGGGATAAGTTTTGTGTGTTATTCTATAATTTAATCTCCCTGATTCTGTTCAATGGATTTCTTCGCCATCGGTGGATAATTTTTGTCCAGATGGTGACACAATATACAAAAATTTTAAGGGAGCGGCATCTTCTCGCTTATGTTTAATGAACGCCATAACAGATCCCAGGTTATCGAATTTCTTTTTCCTGATTCCAGGTTTTGTTTTTTTTTGATAAAATAAGGACCAATATTCGAACATCTTCTACCGCTCCCATTTATGCTCAGGCGATGTTTAATAACTTCTATTTGAATCAATTTCAAAAAATTACCACATTTCAATGAGATTCGCATGATAATGAGAAACGATCGTCGGTTCTGTCCTTCTGACACGCCCAACCCATCCCGAAAGTAAAGAATGGTTCCAATTTTTTTCGAAAAATACAGAGAAACAACGCCGAAACCCTTTGGACTTGCAAATGGCATATCCTCCGATATTGGCTTCTTCGAGTAGAACCGAATCCCCCAAATTCGGTAACACACTGGAATTCTTCGAATAAGCGATAAACTTCACCACGATTTTTACTTTCATCAAAAGTTTAACGTGTTTCGATTGAGACCTATGTCATGCAGAGCCGTTGGAATTCGTAATCGAATAACCATTTTCGTGAAGGGATTTGATGATATCGTCGGCTAGATCTTCATATGACGGTTCTTCATAATCCTTATCTTGCAAGCAACGGGTTATGATGTCGCGCATCCGAAAATACGCCTCATCTTTTATAGTCATGCGCCTTTCCCCTTGTTTTCTTCAGCATACTCCCAGCCTCCCCCGAGTGATTTGTACAGTTGAACAAGCATAGCCTCGGACTCGGCTTTGCTGCTCACTAAGCGGGAGCTCTCGTCGAGATACTCACGCTCAGATGCGATGACATTCAGATAGTTTTCTGTTCCATCGGAGTAGCGTTGCTGAGCGACATCTAGTTCTCGTTTCGCTTCCGTTACAGTATTTTTAATCTCATCGTGAGTTTTTTGTACGTTTCTATATGAAACCATGGCGTCATCTACTTCATTCCACGCTTTCAGAACGACTTTCTGATAGGCGATTGCGGCCTCTTTTTGCTCTGCCTTACGTAGATGCAATTCCGCGCGGAGCTGGCCTCCCTTAAAAATCGGGATGTCGAGAGAGGGACCAACGGCGCCTGCCCGAGAACTAAGATTGAACATTTTGGGAAATTGAATGGACTGCGTACCGAAATTCCCGCTCAAAGAAATGTCAGGGTAGAAGGCCGCAACCGCAGCGCCAGTCTGCGCTGTTGCTGCGTGGAGTTTGGCCTCGGCTTCGCGAATGTCCGGCCGACGTCGCGCGAGTTCAGACGGCAATCCGGTCGGTACTGACGGTGGAAGGTCAGGTTGGTTTGTCGATGCCAGCAATTCGCCATCAAGTGAATGTGGGGATTGAGCGAGAAGCAAGGTGATGGCGTTCAAGAGGTGAGAACGTAGAGATTCCATAGCTGGAAGTGTCGAACGCATCGACGTTTCAAGTTCTAGCGACTCAGCCAGGTCCAGGTTATTGCCGGTTCCAAACATGATTTGGTTGCGGACGAGCCTGGTGTTTCGCTCTGCTATTGCGACGTTGCGTTTTGTAATTTCTATTTTATTCTGAACAGCTCTTAAGGAGAAATAATTAAGCGCGAGGTCGGAGACAGTCTCCAATGCGATCGCGTGTCGCGCCTCTTCAGCTGCCGCCGTATTGGCGCGTGCGGCTTCCACCCTGCGTCTGATACGTCCGAAAAGATCGGCCTCCCAGGAAGCCATGATCGAATTCGAGAAGAGATCGTATTCAGTCGGCGCGCCTGGTCTGGGCTGTACAAGCTGCAGAAATCCTTGAGGGCTCATCATCGTCCGCGAATAGCTGGCGGAGGTGCCTAACTGAGGGAGTCCTTGAGACGCAGCCGCGTTTCGTTCCTGCCGTCCTTCCTCAACGCGCTGCTCCGCCATAGCCAGATCAAAGTTTTGAGCAGCGAGCCGTGAAACCAGAGACGTCAGTTCGGCGTCATGGAAGCTGTTCCACCACGTGGCATCGACCGCGCCGCCATAGGTTGTGCTCGCTACCGAATGAGGGCTTTCATTCCACCTGCTCGGCAGGTTGGCGTGCGGTTCCTTGAAATCTCGTCCAACCGTGCAGGCGCCCAGCGTGGTCGCCGCGCACAGAAGATACAACCGTCGAGTTTTTCTTCCAAACATGGTCATCTCATTCGTGTGCAAGCGTCACTGGCGCAGTCGAATTGGTCTGCGCGCCAACAACATCGTCAAAATTCGTGTAAATCGTGGTCTCAACCGAATAACCAAGTCGCAACAGATGCGCTAAAGGCTGACGAGGACTGACGACGATCTTTACCGGGAGACGCTGAACGATCTTTGTGAAGTTTCCGGTCGCGTTCTCTGGAGCGATCGGCGCAAACTCTGCGCCAGTAGCGGGAGGCACGCTGTCTACGACCCCGTTCAGGTCAACGTCATACGCATCCAGATGGATTTTCACCTTTTGCCCCGGGCGGACGTGACGCAAAGCGACTTCACGGTAATTCGCCTCGATATAGATGTCGTTCATGGGAACCACAGCCATAATGGTAGCCCCCGGGCTCACGTAATTGCCCGCCTGTACCGTCCTGGCGCCAACCATGCCGTCGACGGGCGCGTGAATACGGGTATAGGAGAGGTTCAGGCGGGCTTGCTCCACCCGAGCCTCATCCGCGCGCACCGCCTGCGTTGCTGCATCATGTTTGGCCTTAAGGATATCCAACTGGTGGCGCGCGGCTTCCAGTGCAGCCTGCGCTCCCATCAGATCGGCTTCATCCTGGCGCCACTTTGTGGCCGACAGTTGCTTCTCCTGAGACGTGCCAGCGCCTGTACTTGCAAGATGATCGTATCGGTATGCGTCCTGTTTGGAAAAATTCATTTTGACTTCGAGGGCCTTAACGCGAGCTTCGGCTTCTGAAATCAAAGACGGTTGCCGCGCGACAGTCGCTGCGGCGTCGTCCACTTCAGCCCGGTCCCGGGCGAGGGTCGCTTCTGCGTCAGCCAGCGCGGTATGGTAGTCCCGGTCGTCGAGCACGGCGAGAATATCGCCTCGCTTCACCATCTGGTTGTCGTTGACATTGACTGTCTCGATCTGCCCCGGGATACGCGGCGCAATTACAGCGTTATGAGCGTGAACATAGGCGTCATCTGTCCATACATTTTTTGTCGGAATAAAAATGATTCCAAGGACCACGACAACGAAGCAAAGCGCTACAGCCACCCCGAGGAACAGGGGCCATCTGCTTTTTGGCGTTTCGTGGCCAGGGGGAGCGGAGTGGGGATGTGGATCAGCCATAAAAATTCACCTGTTATTTCTTCATCAGAGCTATACGAGGGGCGTAAGTGCGGATCGGTAACGTAACGATCAGCAGCATCAGACCGACTGATATTGCTGCGAACACAAGATACGCATCGCTGACAGTAAGAGTTGTTACCTCGGCTTTTACCGTATGGGAGAACCACTCAAGGCTGCCGTCGAAGCGGGGCGCTCCGTCAGGAAGCAGCGGCGTCGGGTGTTGCGGAAGATATCCGTTGGATTGCACGACTTCGAAGCGCCGACGTCCAAGCTGATCAGTGACTCGGGACGAATGCAGCCCTCCACGCCAACGCTCAATAAGGTCGAGCAGCCAGAGGCCTACCGCCTCCGATATTGCGCGCGGGGTGTTGACGATACCAGCTGCGAAGGCCCCCTCCGGCGGCTGAATCGAATTCGTCGCCATTTGCAGAAGCGGCACCACAATCATCGCGAGCGCGAGACTGAAAACCAGTTGCCAGCCATAGAATTGCTCTCTGTTCCACGAACTCGTGACGAACGATTCTCCAATGCAGGCGCAGAAGAATAGCGACACGCCAATGAAGGACACTACTCGCGGATCCACACGTTCACGGTTCAGGAGAACCGCCATCGACGGAAGAAAAACAAGCTGGGTCAGGCCAATTTCCAGCGTAATAAGATGCGCGTTGATAGGCCTGTAACCCTGAACTTCGGTGAGGTACATAACCGGCAACGACGACGAAGCCGCATTTATCAACAACAACGTGAATAACGCTATGACGCCGTAGAGAAGATTCGGTCTTTTAAGGAGAGGAAGTTTTACGAGGGGGAGCGGGTGCCGGTTTTCGTTTATGACAAAGAGCGGGAAACTCACCACAGTGAGGAGTATCAGAACGCAGATCAGCGGAGAGTTGAACCAGTCAAGACGATCTCCCTGGATCAGAAACGTCGATAGCGAACTCAGGCAAATGAACGCGAGAAGTGAACCGCGCCAGTCGAATTGGCGTAGGCGTTCGAAATGCGTCGGATCTCTCCATAGGAAGGTCGAGCACAAAGCTGCAGCGATCGAGCATAGAAAGATGGATTCATAGAAACCGAACTGCCATCCCACGACGTCGGACCATAATGCTGCAAGCGTCACAGACAGGTTCGGGGTAAATGTCGCAGTAAGCGCGTAAACCGCCAACCCCCATAGCCTTATCGGCGGCGGTAAGGCGCGAAGAGCCGTCGCCATCAATAGAGGAATTGTTAGTCCACCGGACAGTCCCTGAATCCATCGAAGAGAAAATAATAGAGTCAGATTTTCGCATTGAGGGATGCAGACTGATGTCAGGCAGTTCACAGACAGAACGATCAGTACCAATTTTCGCAGCGATAATGTATACATCCACCAGGGGGAGAAACACATGCCGAGAACTTCTCCGGATACGTAAAGACTTTCCAACCACGTTCCCGGGTCATGGCCGACGCCAAGAGCGCCTCGCAGGTCCGGCATCACGACGCCGACCACCTGATCGTTGAACTCGGCGCTAAGCGCCGCTATCAGGACTCCAAGGAGTCCCAACAACGGTTTGATATCAATTTTGCCGCTCATCAGGGATTTTTCCCGAATTTCTTCCGAGAACCTCCATTTTTTTTCTGAACGCCATAGGCGGCAAGTAATCCGTTGAATGTGAGACGCAACAGTTGCCCAACGGTCGGGGATGCGGCAATTCCAGATAGAGGCGCATGAGTCAATTCGAACACGAGCGCGCCGAGCATCTCATCATCGCCTGGAAATTCGCTATTAAACATCGGGCGTAAACGTTTGCCGACAGCCCACCAATTATCTCGGATCAATGCCGTCTGCAGTTCGCCGAAATCTGAATCAGCCCCGACATGGCGCGCATACTCAAGCGCCAAAAAGGCCCAAATCCCGTTCTTGGCAAGATTGTCGGCCCATGCCGCCAGACGATCCACAATAACGTCGTGTGAGCTGTCGTCGTCGAAGATGCTCATCACGGACGTGAGGCTCTCCTTTTGGTATCGCTTCATAACTTCAAGAAAAAGATGCTCTTTACTCTCAAAATTCGAGTAAATTGCCCCTTTGCTGTAACCAGCCTCTGAGGCAATGGCCTCCAGACTTGCTCCCCCAAATCCTACTCGAGCGAACAGGGCGCCAGCGGTCGCTAGAATCTCCTGGCGAGTTTCTGCTTGCTGTTCGGTGCGACTCAGGCGCTTGCGGGGTGCAGTTTGTGGTTTCATGTGAGTTTCATATACCGATCGGTATGCAGCGTCCATATGGTATATCGATGCCATGCGCGATTTCGTTTTCCAAATCAGCGAAATCAGGTTTGCGTGGACTCCGTATGTTCATCTGGCAGTTTCGAAAATGGCTGGATGTCTCTGTGCGTCGCCGTCCCAGGAGGTTCTCGCCGGCGCAATCGCGGCGGCTTGCTGGACGCTTGTCATGCGGGATTTTTTGGCTGGAAGCGCGGTGGCGGCTCGCTATCGAGCGAATACCGCCTGATGGCGAAGATGAGGACCAGGCCCCGCAGATATCGGCTCAGGGTGCGGAAAAAGCTGCGGTGGCCGGAGAGCACGGCGCGGGGTGGTGACATCCGCCTTGCGAGCGGGATGTTTTCATAAAGCATACAAGTTTTTACAAGGGAGGATCTGAGTCTTACTTTACTGTTTGGGTCACGGCGGGTGCGACGCTGCAGGGAAGCGCGACGTGGTTCTGCCTTGCCCGTAGAACTTTATCCTATCGGTGATCACCCATATGCGGCTGTTCCCTGCGTGTTCGGCAGCCGGGGCGATGGACGCGTTGCGGCCATCGTGTTGTATGACGCAGATGAATTCATCGGGAATATTTCGTTCTAATCGACAGTGCGGTGAGGCCAGCGTAGACTGGCGCCCGCTGCAATCATTGCCTCAGCGGAGGCCTGTCGCAGCAGCTTATTGGCAGCGACGAATTTCGGATTCCGACGCCGGATAGGCTCACGCAACGCAACCATCCCATATTCAAGGAGGTAGTTGCTCGATCAACCGAAAGCTCGCTGATGGCCGAAAATTCAGGCACGCGATTTATTAAGTGATCACGCGATGGATATGGCCGCGATCTGACGATCGCAAAAGCAAGAATCGTGCAGCAAAGGCGCCCGCCAGCCAGATGCCTTGGCTGCAAAGATAATGTGTCGAATTATTCTTCAGTTTTCTTGAATATTTGTATTTTTTGCCATGAGTTCTTTTAATCCGGATTCCAGCGCCGTCTGAAACGCCTGTAACGTCTCCTCGCTCGCATAATGCTCGATGCCCTCGGCATCTATGCGGACATTCTCGGCGCTGATTCCCAGTGCGGAGAGAAACGCCTCGACGATGCCATGGCGGCGCCGCGCGTTCATAGCGACGGCCTGTCCGGCTTCGGTCAAAAAAACCCCGCGATAGGGCTTCTGCGCCACCAAGCCTTCGGAGGCGAGGCGAGCGAGCATTTTCGCGACGGTGGGTTGCGAAACTCCAAGCCGGGCTGCGATGTCGACCTGCCGCGCGTCCATCCCCTCGTCAATCAGGTCCGCGATCAGTTCCACGTAATCCTCGATCAACACGTTGCGGCGCGCCTCCCGGTTGGCCCGGAAGCCCTCGCTCTGCGACTGCGCGTCCACAAAACGCGGCTGGGTGACGGATTGCGTCTTCTTTCTCATGATGTCCCGGTAGGCCGACAATATGCCCAGGGGAATAAAGCATTTCGCGCGCGGGGTCCAAGCAGTAGCGGCATGTGTATGACGCGGACCCTTTCGCTGCGCTCCTGACGGGTTACGGGCGCCCATTCGGCGCATGTCCCGGACGAGGCCGCCCGGATCCCTCAACCCTGGCACCGCGGCGCTTGCATCGACGGGCGTCAGGGCGTGTTGTTCTCCTCAGGCGAGTCAAACGTTTAAGGAGGACCTGTTTATGAAGAAACGTGCGCTGGGCAACACCGGCTTCGAGATCGCCCCCATCGTTTTTGGTGGCAATGTGTTCGGCTGGACGATCGACGAGAAAAGCAGTTTCGACGTTCTGGACGCCTTCGTGGATCACGGTTTTGACGCCATAGACACGGCGGACGTCTATTCCGTGTGGGTTCCGGGCAACAAGGGGGGAGAGTCCGAAGCGATCATCGGCCGCTGGCTCAAGGCCCGGCCCGGCATGCGGGACAGGGTCAAGCTCTTCACCAAGGTTGGCATGGACATGCGGCAACCGGGACAGACTGGGCTGTCGGAAAAGTGGATTCTCACAGAGGTTGAAAACTCCCTGACCCGACTGGGCGTCGAGCGGATCGACCTCTACTTCTCGCACAGGTTCGACGAGACGACGCCGCAGGAGGTGACGCTCGCGGCATACGAACGCCTGCTCAAGGAGGGCAAGATTCGCTCCCTCGGCGCTTCGAACTTCGACGCGGCGCAACTGCAGGATGCTCTCGATGTCTCGAAGAGGGATGGTTTGCCCCCTTATCAGGTCCTTCAGCCGGAATATAATCTCTACGACCGTGGCACCTATGATGGGGCTTTGCGCGACTTGTGTCTGAGAGAAGGCGTGGGCGTCGTACCGTACTATGCGCTCGCATCCGGGTTCCTGTCCGGAAAATACCGCAGCGAGGCGGATCTTGGCGTCAGTCAACGGGGCGGCAAGGTGAAGGATTATCTGAACACACGAGGGTTCGGGATCCTCAAGGCGCTGGATGCTGTCAGCGCGCGTCATGGGGCAAGCGATGCGGAAGTCGCGCTTGCGTGGTTGATCGAGCGTAAGGGCGTGACTGCTCCAATCGCAAGCGCGACGAAAGTGTCTCAGGTTGAGAGCTTCGCGAAGGCGGCTAGCCTGCAACTGACGGCGGAAGATATGGCTGAGCTTGAAGCGGCGGCCGCATAGCCACTTAACGCAGCGTGTGGCCGGGGAGGCGTTTCCGGACGCCTCCCTTTGAATAGGTGCGGGACTATATGAAAGTGCTCACGATCCAGATTAAAAAAACGGCGGCTGTCGCCTTTTGGACCAGATAACGGCGACGCGCGAATGCGCGAGTCTGGTCAAAAAGCGCATCTAAACGAAATGGCTTTGTATTAGCTGGTGATCGTGAACGAAGCCCGCGTGAACGCGTGCCTTCGAATGGGCGAAAACAGCCGACGCTTCAATACTCGGCGTTAATCCCACCCAGTCGAAGTGGGCGGGAGACGTGCTTAGCGAACCTGAAACGCTCGCGACGCATCGAGAAATTCCCTGTTGGCGTCCAGCTCGTGCGAAACCACGATCAGATACGCCATGGCGCGCGTCAGTTCGATACGAGTGGAGACGTTGGTCTCACGCGCCTCCAACCGACGCAGCATCGCTGTCGCGCGCCGGGCGGTTGCGGCGGCGCGCCCGTAACGTCCCGTAAACTGGCTCATCCGCTGCATGGTGAGCAGCAACGCGTCACGGGCTCTGGGGGGAATCTGGTCGCGCTCGAGAACGGCACGTAGACGGATTATGTTCAGGCCTATGGTCATCGCCGCCAAAGTGCCCTGCAGGCACCCCTCGATAGTGGGGGAGGGGGTGGGCCCGGCGTGGCGGATCAGACGTGCGAAGCGATCAATGTTTCGACCGATCCAGTCCTGCGTCAGTGGTATGGGCTGTGCGGAGGCGAGGGTCCGCAGATCCTGCAGCATCGTTCGACGCATCCGCCAGCGCTCCGCTGCGGCGTCGAACGGCAAGATGACCTTGAAGATCAGCACCGAGCAGGCGACGGACAGCAAGATGGCTCCGGTCGAATTGAACCAGGCAATTTCGTTTTCGCGGGTATGATTCGTGGGATGAACGAAATTCGGCAACAAAAGGGTAAAGGCGGCGGAATGCAGGGCGGTCGCCGGATTGCGGGCGGCAAGGCCACCGGCGATCATCGGGACCGAAAGTGCTGCGATCAGCATTTCCGGATCGGAAAGACGCGGCACGATCAGGAAAACGAAGAAAAAGGAGACGATCGCCGCCCAGACGCTGCCCTTCAGGAAGTTGGTCGTCGCCAGAACCGGATTTTCACGCGTGGCGAAGAGCCCGCAAACCACCCCGACGAAGGTGATGAATCCTATCCCCGCGGACCACGCCGTCACCTCCCAGATCAACGCCGCCGCCATCAGCGCGATTGCGGCGCGGATGCCGTTGTAACCAGCCTCACGCCAGTCACGGTGGGATTGGAGGCGAAAGCGAAAATGGTCGCCGCGAACCGTCGTCTGGCTAGCTTCGAACTCCAGGATCGCCCGGTCGAGTTCTCCCAGCAACTCGTCCAGAGCGTTGTGCAGGATACGCTGGTCGAGCAACGCCACGACCTGCTGATTCTCTGACGGCAGGTTGAGAGAAATCTCTTCGGTCAGTGCGTCGACGATACGCTGACGGCACTCACCGCGCAGAAGAGACAGGTCCTGCCTGAGGGCTGCAATGGATTCATCGCTGTCCAGCCGTTCGGGGGCGTTCGTCAGAAATGCGCGCGTCTTTTCTGTCGTCGCCTGAAATACGGGCTGTTCATGTTCCAGAGACTGTATCCGCACGGCCATGCCAAGCCCGCGCGACAGCAGCACCGAAACGGCCGCCAGCGCGGCGCGGGCGTGGTCGCCCTCATGCCCGTGCGGCCCCATCTCGACCTCACTGAATTCGATCTGGTCGTTGATGGACAGCAACGGTCCGAAGAGCGCGCGTGAACGGATCAGGGCGGCCTGATTGCCCTCGAGCAGCGATGCGATAGCATCGGTCACGCTGGCCAGCGCAGTGCGAAGCTTGGCGCGTATATTGGCGCGCGCGGAGTCGGCGAGATTATGCGCGAACAGGCCCGCAATAAGGCTCTCGCAGGCGATGCCGAGAAAGATGTAGGTCGCGCGCGACATCGCGACCATGAAGATGTTTTCCGGGTTGCTGACCGCGCCAAGCGCAATGATGGCGCAGGTGTAGCCGGTGAGCACGAGGGCGTAGGAACGGAAATTGTGCACGACGGTAGCCAGCGCGCAGCAAAGCCCCATCCAGATCGCAAGCGCCGGGAAAAACAGTCCAGGCTGCTGCGGAAAAGCGGAAATCAGGGCCACGGCGGAAATGACGCCGAAAACAGTGCCGACGATACGCCACCGCGCTTTCGACAGACTCTCGCCGCGCGACCCCTGGGCCACGATCCAGACGGTCATGGGCGCCCATTGCGGATCGTCGAGCTCCATCCACATGGCGATGATCAACGACAGCAGCGCCGCTGTCGTCGTGCGGACGGCGAACCCGAGGGCCGACATGGTGGGGAAGAACAGCCAGCGCAACCGGCCGTTGCGCGCCTCGCCGGGCCGCCGCAATGGCGTCAGGTGCTGAAGGAACGCCATGCGGCGGGCAATGAAAAGGGGGATTCCCGGTAAGACCAGCACAGCTCTACTTGCGTCCGAGGCGAAGAACGTCGATCATTTAAAGCAATTCGAGCCATCCCGTGCATGGGACGCTCGCATATCTGTTATCGCGCCGCGCCGATGAAGGCGCTTCGGGGACGTGGCGCGGACGAGCTTCATCGAGGGCGGAGACTCACTGATGTCTGGATTTTTTGGCGGACTTGTTGACAAGCTCGGTGGCGCGCTCGGCGTCGATCTGCATGCGAAACTGAACGAGGAGCTGGGGTCCTTGTTGCAGCCTGACACGATTCGTGATCTCGTCGCGAAGGCGGATCAGGCAGGACTCGGCGATCGCGTCCGCTCGTGGATCGGTTCAGGCGACAATCTGCCCATCTCGGCCGATGAAATCCGCAACGTCCTCGGCAGCTCGCAGGTTCAGGACCTCGTCGCGCGCACCGGCCTCCCCGCCGACACCCTGCTTCCCGCTTTGGCGCATTTCCTTCCGGACGCGGTGGACAAAAACACCCCCGCTGGTACGGTCTGAGCGGCGCGGTCTGGAGCGGTCGAAACGCGCGAGTTGACGGCATGACGTTTGGAGAGCGGGTGAGCAAGGCCGATTTGTGGCTTCTGGACAAGGTGTTCCAGCCGGTCGCAAATCGCATGCCGGAGAAGCTGTCGGCAGTCGAACTGGGCATGAGCATGCTGTTTGGCGCGCTGATGCTGTCAGCGGCATCTATCGTCGCGATGGTCTTTCTTACCGGAATGGAGATCACCGACGCGATCTTCAACGTGCTGATCTGGGCGTTCGGCCTGTCGTTCTATATCGGCGTCGCCCGTATGAAGACGCTCGTGCGCCCGGGCCATCTCAACCCGCTTCGAGTCATGCTGACCGGCATGCGGCTTCTGTCTATCCCCTTCGCTATTTACGCCTTTTATCAGGGAGTCTCGGCCCCTGCGCCGTTCGTGATTCCGCTCTGGTTCAATGCGTTGGCGAATCTGGTTTTCGTCGTAGGTATTTACTTCGTCTCGTGCGAACCCCCGCCGCCGCCAATGCGGCAGTCCGTGTGGGAGCGGGGATTCGGGGAGGCCTCTAACAGAACCTGAAGCCCGTAGCGTCAGGACGCGATCAACTTCAGACGCTCTCCCTGTCTGCCAGAAGGGCGCGTGCTTCCTCAGCGTCCTTTGTGATCTGTCCCTTCAGGGCGTCCAGATTCTCAAATCTCTTCTCTGCCCGCAGCAGTGCATGAAGGGCGACGGAAATCGTCTGCCCGTACAAATCGCCGCTGAAATCGAAGAGGTGAACCTCAAGCCGCGATTCCTGGCCATCATTAATCGTCGGTCGCCGCCCTATATTGGCGACGCCATAGTACGTATGGCCGTTCGAAAGGCGCACCATGCAGGCATAAACGCCGCGCGCCGGTTCAATATGCCGCCCAAGGGCGACGTTCGCGGTGGGAAAGCCCAGCAGGCGGCCACGCTTGTCGCCGTGCTGGACAACGCCGCGGATAGACCACGGGCGTCCCAGCTCAACCGCTGCGCGCTCAGGATAACCGTCCTGCAGCAGGCGGCGGATGCGCGTCGAGGAGTAGGGGCCGTTCGCGTCGGTCAGGGCCTCCGCGACAGTGAACCCGAAGCCAAGTTCTGCCGCCCGTTCCGTTAGAAACGGCACGTCGCCGCCTCGCCTGTGGCCGAAGGCGAAATCGTGACCGCAGGCGACGTGTCGCAGGCCAAGCGCGTTGTGCAGAACGTCTTCCACGAAGCGATCGGCCCGCATCTGTGAAAACGCCTCGCCGAACGGAATCTGGAAGATGTGCTGCACGCCGAGCGCGCCCAGAGCGGCCGCACGCTCGTCAGGCAAGGTCAGTCTGAACGGAGGGTCTTGCGGGCGGAACAGTTCGCGCGGGTGGGGCTCGAACGTCACAACCGCCAGAGGCGCGTCCGGGCGCGCTAGCTGCACGGTGCGAACGAGATGGGCGTGGCCGAGATGGACGCCATCGAAATTGCCTAGCGCGGCGACTGCGCCGCGCGCCTCGGGGGGAACCGAACGCCAGTCTTCGTGCAGGCGGGGAGTCATGGAGCGTCGGCTGTCACGTCGTCGCCGGGAAGCCCGAACAGGACGCCGACTTCAGGCATGTCGTGCGCCACCGGATGGGCGTCTCCGGCTACCGTGCCGTCCTGAGCCCGCACCATGTGGCAGGTTTTCATTCCCGCCCCGCGCGCCGCGTCCAGTTCCGCCACGACGTCCGACACGAACAACACGTCTCTCGGAACCCACCCCTCTGTCTCAGCAATTTTGGCATAGCTGGCGACGTCCTTCTTGCCGCCCATCGCAAGGTCGAGGAACGCGTCGAACAACGCCGTGGCGTCGCCCTCGGCAGTGTGGCCGTAGATCAGCTTCTGCGCAGCGACCGAACCAGATGAGTAAACCGCGAGCTTCACGCCCGCCTTTCGCCATGCGCGTAGCGTGGGCAGAACGTCAGGGTACAGCGTGGCGACGAGTTCTCCGTCCGCGTAACCCTCCGCCCAGGCGAGCCCCTGCAACGCCTTGAGCGGCGCGACTTTCGCGTCCTCTTTCATCCACGCGTTCAGCCGGGCGAGCGGCTCCATGTCCGGCGCAAGTCGACGCGTCTCCTCCAGCGCCGCCGCCACGGCGGGCTCGGATGCACGTCGAACGATCAGGTCAGGCAGCGCCTTGCGCGCATAAGGGAACAGGACGTCATGAACGAATGAGACCGGCGTCGTGGTGCCTTCGATGTCCAGAAGGACGACTTTGGGTTTCATGCAGCGACGGCCGGAAAGCGTAACGCGATGTCGTCGCCGGTGTAGTCCGCGATCCAGCCATCGGTGTTGGTGAAGACGCGGAGCGCCACCACATCCGGGATTTCTCCGGCGTCAAACCAGTGCGGGATGCCTGCCGGCACCGAAATCAGATCATTCTGCGTGCAGCCGATATCGTAGACGGCGCCGTCTACGTGCAGGATGAAGTGCCCCGCGCCGTGTACGAAGAACCGCACCTCGTCCTCGGTGTGGCGGTGCTCCGACAGAAATTTGTCGCGCAGCGCAGCCCGGTTGGGCGTGTTCACGTCGATGCGGATGACGTCGGCCGACCCGGCGCCCGTCTCGCCCATCAGCTTGTCCAGCCAGGGACGATAGGTGTCCAGCACGTGCTCGGCCGAAGCGTCGCGGGGAGGGATATCGACGCCAAGCCAACGCTCGAAGCGGACTCCGATGGTCTTCAGACGTTCGGCGATGGCCGCCGGGTCGCTGGTGGAGAAGCGCGCCGCGCCGGGCGTGCCGTCATCGAACACCACAAGACTGCTCATAGTCGTTCCTCCGCAATTCTCGTCGGGACGCCCAGCTTGACGCGCTCCAGTTCGCAGGCGAGCAGGAACTCCAGTCCCTCAAGCCGGGCAAGCGCGACGTCCATGGTCGGCCCCCATACGTACACGCCATGGCCGCGAATGATGTATCCGGCCTTCATGTCGTCGAGATACAGCGCGACGCTGCGCGACAGGTGCGCGATGTCCTGATCGTTGTCGAACACAGGAACAGTGACACGCGCTGCGTGGGTGGTCTGCCCCTCGAAGACTTTCTGGACTTCGTAATCCGCCAGATAGAGCGCCGACGCTTTAGTAGCCATCGACAGCACTGTTGCTGCGACGGAATGGCCGTGCAGGACAGCTCCGGCGGCGGGAAAATTCCCGTATATCTGGCAATGCAGCAGCGTTTCGGCGCTCGGGCGGTCGCCTTCGCGCTGTGGACGACCCTGCAGATCGACCTCGATCACGTCGTCCGCGTTCAGGAAGCCCTTGTGGCCACCGGAGCGGGTCAAGGCTATGCGGCCATCAGCCAGCCGGACGCTGATGTTGCCGGCGGTCGCCGGCACCCATCCGCGCTGATCCATCCTCCGGCCCGCGCGTACAATCGCCTCGGCTGCGGCGGCCCATGCAGGGTCCGCGACGACCGCGTTGTGCCCCTCGCTCATGACCCCGCTCTGATGAATCAGTTGGGGCGCGCGTTCGTCGCAGCGCGGTCAGCCGCGCTGGCGTCGGTCGCAAATCCGGTCGAGGCGGCGGGCGGCGCGGGAATGCGGCCATCCTGCTTGTTCGCCTGCTCCATGGATTCGTCGTCCTCCATGTTCTTCTTGAAGGACTTCAGACCCTTGGCGAAATCGCCCATCAGGGAGCTGATCTTGCCGCCCCCGCCGAAGACCACCAGCACGACCGCCAGAACGATCAGCCAATGCCAGATGCTCAAGCTACCCATCGCCTCAATCCTTGCCGTGTCGAGTTGCGCCCTGTCCGGGCAGCCGGAACGCAGGACGCGCTCCATGCAATACTATCTGACCGGATGACATGGCCGCCCCGCGGCGATCATGCAAGCGTCGAGAGCGTTGTTCCGCATAAATTGCTTCGATAAAGGCTCGCCGCGCCATCTGCGCAGAATACCGCGCACGGCTTTGGAGAAGGCTCTCCGTCAGGAGATCCAGCCATTGGGCTGTTCAGGTATAATGAAACCGTAAGTTGGAAAGACTGTACGCCCCATGGAGCCGGTTGGCGACCACCAGACGCGCACCCGAGACCAGTCGTTGCGAGCCGACACGTCGACAACCGGGACGCGGCGGTCGACATGTCCGGGACTCCAGTTCGCCTGATCGACGAGCACGGCGCGTGGCCCTTCGATCGACCGCACGACGGACACGTGCCCGTCCGGCAGGCGCGACGTCGACCTGAAGACCAGCACGGCGCCCGGCTTCGGTTGAGCGGCGCGCGCGTATTTCCCGTTGGCCGAGCGCCACCAGGAGGCTGCAGGACCGTAGAGAGCGACGTTCGAATGCTCCCGCGCCCAGGGAGCGCACTGGACCCGCCCATTAAATCCGCCGCCGCAGGCCGTGAGCAGCGCGGCTAGGGAAAACGCGAGCGTGTTTCTGACGTGGCGGGCAAAGCGTGCCGACCGCGATGGCAGGGTGATGACCGCTTCGGTGCGGCAGGCAGGCCGCCGAGAGAACCTGTGTCGGGTCATGGGGAGTTCCTGAGGGCGTGGATACGCTCGTCGGCCTCGTCGCGCTCTGTGGCCAACACGCGTTCGGCGACGTCACGGGAGAAGCCGGCGCGAGCAAAGGCGGCGAGAATGCGGGAGACGTCCTCATTGTCGCCGCCTTCCACGCCTTCCGGGCGAAAGGGGCCGACGCGTCGCTTGCGGGCGAAGACAAGCGCCGCGCCGAGTTCCGCATCTCGTCCGGCGTCTCCTTCGCCCAGAGCGCCCTCCAGCGCGTCGTCAATCACCGAGGCGTCGAGCCCCTTGGCGGCGAGCCGCGCCTGCACCGCCCGCCGCGAGCGGCCGGAACGGGTCAGTCTGGCGGCGCGGGCTTTGGCGAACGCTGCGTCATCGACGGCTCCGAGAGTGGTCATCTCGGCTGCGATCTGTCCGGCCAGCGGACGTAGAGCTGCCGCAGCACTAGCGACCTCTCCGGCGTCGAGGCCTGCGTCGGCCGCCTGCCGCGCCCATCGCAGGATGCGGCGTTCCAGAACTTGAGAGAGCGCCTGCTCGGTTGTGGAGAATCTGGCGAGATGCGCAAGCGCGGCTTCGCGCAGACGTGACCGGTCTGGCTGAGGCGGTGCGGCGTTCTGACTGGAGGCGGGGCGTCGGGAGGGCATGGTCTTGTGATCTAGCATAATTCGTCGAATCGGGCGCGCCCAGCACGCTGGCGTGTCCCTCCGTGCGTGACGCCTGGACCTTCGGGTTTTTCGCGCCAAGGTGGAATGCGTCGCCCAGGTTCGTCGTGTGACATATGATCAACCAAGCATTTCGAGCGCTGGCGTTGGCGGCTGCTTGTGGTCCGCCGATTCCAGGCTTGACAGTAGTCGTATCAGGGCGTAAGCGCCGCCCCTCCTACGGAACGCGGGAGGTCGCGGTGCGCGTCAGCGCATTGGCAGACCGCCAGTACCGCGGTTCGGGTGAAACTTAACAGGAGTCCCCGGATATGGCCAAAAAGATCGTTGGCTACATCAAGCTGCAGATTCCCGCCGGCAAGGCTAATCCTTCGCCGCCGGTCGGCCCGGCGCTGGGTCAGCGCGGCCTGAACATCATGCAGTTCTGCAAAGAATTCAACGCGAAGACGCAGGGCCTCGAGCCCGGCATGCCGATCCCGGTCGTCATCACCGCGTTTGCTGACCGCACGTTCAGCTTCATCACCAAGACGCCCCCGAACACCTACTTCCTGCTGAAGGCGGCCAAGGTGTCCAAGGGCAGCCAGACGGTCGGCAAGTCCGCAGCCGTCGGCAAGGTGACGATGGCCCAGCTGCGCGAGATCGCCGCCGAGAAGCAGAAAGACATGAACGCGAACGACCTCGACGGCGCCGTGCGTATGCTCGTCGGTTCCGCCCGTTCGATGGGTCTGACGGTGGAGGGCTGAGATTATGGCGAAGAACAAGCGTCTTACGAAGGCCCAGGCCGCCGTTGACACCACGAAGGCCTATGGCCTCGACGAGGCGATCGCTCTGGTGAAGAGCAACGCTACGGCGAAGTTCGACGAAACGGTCGAGATTTCGCTGAACCTCGGCATCGACCCGCGTCACGCTGACCAGATGGTCCGCGGTCTGCTGTCCCTGCCGAACGGCACGGGCAAGACCCTGCGCGTGGGCGTTTTCGCTCGTGGCGCGAAGGCTGAGGAGGCTCTGGCCGCCGGCGCCGACGTGGTTGGCGCGGACGACCTGATGGAGAAGGTGCAGGCTGGCGAAATCGACTTCGACCGCTGCATCGCGACGCCGGACATGATGGGTCTGGTCGGTCGTCTCGGCAAGATCCTCGGTCCGCGTGGTCTGATGCCGAACCCGAAGCTCGGCACCGTCACGATGGACGTGAAGGGCGCTGTCACGGCGGCCAAGTCCGGTCAGGTCGAGTACCGCGCTGAAAAGGCCGGCATCATCCATGCTGGTATCGGCAAGGCCTCGTTCGACGGCGAGAAGCTGGCGGAAAACATCCGCGCGTTCGTCGATGCGGTGCAGAAGGCTCGTCCGACTGGCGCGAAGGGCACCTACCTGAAGAAGGCGGCTCTGTCTTCGACGATGGGCGCTGGCGTTCGCGTCGACGTGTCGGCTTTCTCGGTCTAACGGCCGAGTTCAAGACGTTGCCGTGTGGCGCGCTTTCGGGTGCGCCGCGCGGCTTCCAGGGTGGCGCGCCCCCGCGCGCCATTCCGATCCTGTCCCAGACCGGGCGTGGCGCTCAGCCTTAATGTTCTCTGCTTGACGGGGGACGCGGCCGGAAGACGAGGATGCTGGTTATGCAGGCTCAGTCTGCGTCTCCGGGTGTTCCGTAAAAGGACAGGCGAACCGGATCGCCGGATGTTTTGTCCGGCGGTTCTAGGGAAACCCGGTCTGTTCGAGTTCCTCGGGCAGACCAAGACGGAGACGGGATTTGGACCGTACGGAGAAGCGCGAATTTGTCGCGTCCCTGGCCGCCGTGTTCGCCGAGACGTCGATGGTTGTCGTCACCCGCAATGAGGGTCTGACGGTCGCCGATGTGACGGATCTGCGACGCAAGGTGCGCGCAGCGGGCGCGACCTACAAGGTCGCGAAGAACCGGCTGGCCACTCTCGCCCTGGATGGGACCCGATTCGAAGGCATCTCGCCGCTGCTGAAGGGACCGACCGCGCTCGCGTGGGCGGCCGACCCTGTGGCTGTGGCTAAGGTGATCGTCGAGTTCGCCAAGACCAATGACAAGCTTGTCGTGCTCGGTGGAGCCCTTGGAACCCAGACGCTCAATGCGGATGGCGTAAAGGCTCTGGCCGAACTTCCGTCCCTGGATACGCTCCGGGCGCAGCTGGTGGGGCTTATCTCCACGCCGGCCACGCGCATCGCGGGTGTCCTTCAGGCGCCGGCAGGACAGCTTGCGCGGGTCTTCGGGGCCTACGCCAAGACGGGCGAGGCGGACGCAGCCTGACCCTGTCCCCGCGCGCGGGGACAAGAAAATTCGCACGTCCGGCTTTCGCCGGGTTGTGTATCGATAACCGGTATCTATATTAGGAAGACTAACCATGGCCGATCTGAACAAGATTGTTGACGAGCTTTCCGCTCTTACCGTTCTCGAAGCCGCTGAGCTGTCCAAGCTGCTCGAAGAGAAGTGGGGCGTTTCCGCTGCTGCTCCGGTTGCTGTCGCCGCCGGTCCGGCTGCCGTCGCGGCTGCGCCTGCTGAAGAGCAGACCGAGTTCACCGTGATCCTCGCCAAGTCGGGCGACAAGAAGATCAACGTGATCAAGGAAATCCGCACCATCACCGGTCTGGGCCTGAAAGAGGCGAAGGATCTGGTCGAGGGCGCGCCGAAGACCGTCAAGGAAGGCGTCAACAAGGACGAAGCCGAGAAGATCAAGAAGGTTCTCGAAGAGAACGGCGCTTCCGTCGAAATCAAATAACGACGGGTGTTTTTGGCGGGGCTGTGGTTTATGTCTTGTCGAGGTTTTTGAAAGAGTTTTTGGGCGGGGGTCGTCTTTGGCCTCCGCCCGTTCGTCTGTGGCGGTCTGTGTGAACGGATCGTCAGGCGCGGCGCCTTTCGGGGCGCTCCGCGCAGGCGAAGCGCGGATGGCGGCCGCGCGGCTGGTGTGAATTACGGCCGGACCGTCCGGCCGCCGGTGGTTGCAAGCATGCAGCTACGGGCGGCCGGATGGTCCGACGGCAGGGACGGGGCAGTAAAGACATGAACGCAATCTCGAAATCGTTCACAGGGCGCAAGCGGATACGCAAGAGCTTCGGGAAAATCCCCGAAATCGCCCCGATGCCTAACCTTATCGACGTGCAGCGCGCGTCCTACGAAGCCTTCCTGCAGGCGAACGTCTCGCCTGACGCGCGCACCCAGACGGGTCTGCAGGAAGTTTTCCGTTCGGTTTTCCCGATCAATGATTTCGCCGGTCGTGGGCGTCTCGAGTTCGTGCATTACGAATTTGAAGAGCCGAAATACGACGTCGAGGAATGCATCCAGCGTGGCCTGACCTTCGCCGCGCCGCTGAAGGTCATTCTCCGTCTGATCGTCTGGGACGTTGACGAGGACACCGGTTCGCGCTCGATCCGCGACATCAAGGAGCAGCCCGTTTACATGGGCGACATGCCCCTGATGACGGATAACGGCACCTTCATCATCAACGGCACAGAACGCGTCATCGTCAGCCAGATGCACCGTTCGCCCGGCGTGTTCTTTGATCACGACAAGGGCAAGACGCACTCTTCCGGCAAGTACCTGTTCACGGCGCGCGTGATTCCCTATCGCGGCTCGTGGCTCGACTTCGAATTCGACGCCAAGGACCTGATCTACGTCCGTATCGACCGCAAGCGTAAGCTGCCGGTGACGACGCTGCTGTACGCCCTTGAGGGCGTGCACTCTGAAGCTGCGCGCGCGAAGAAGCTGGAAGAAGGCGGGGACGTCGACTCGCTGGATATCCGTGGCATGGACGCGGATGAAATTCTCGGCTTCTTCTACGGCACGGTGACCTTCGCCAAAACGGCGAAGGGCTGGGCCCGTCCGTTCGACCCCGAGGCGTTTCGTGGCCAGAAACTGCTTTCCGACCTGGTCGACGCCGAATCCGGCGAAGTCGTCGCCACCGCCGACACCAAACTGACGGCGCGCTCCGTGCGCAAGATCGCCGAGACGACCAAAGAAGTGCTGGTTGGTGAAGCTGATCTGCTCGGTCGCTTCATCGCGCATGACATCGTCAACATGCAAACGGGTGAGATCTATGGCGAAGCTGGCGAAGAGCTGACGGAAGCGCGTCTGGCGGCGCTTGAGGAGGCTGGCCTTACCGAGCTGCCGACGCTTGCGGTCGATTCCGCCAATGGTCCGTGGATTCGCAACACGCTGACGGTCGACAAGAACGGCAGCCGCGACGAAGCGCTGATCGACATCTATCGCGTCATGCGCCCCGGCGAGCCGCCGACTGCCGAGACGGCGGAAGCGATGTTCCGTGGTCTGTTCTTCGATTCCGATCGTTACGACCTGTCGGCCGTCGGGCGCGTGAAAATGAACATGCGTCTGGGCGTCGATTGCCCGGACACCGTCCGCGTGCTCCGCAAGGAAGACATCCTTCGCGCCATCAAGATGATGTGCGACCTGAAGGACGGTCGCGGCCAGATCGACGACATCGACAATCTCGGCAATCGCCGCGTGCGTTCGGTCGGCGAACTGATGGAGAACCAGTATCGCGTCGGCCTGCTCCGTATGGAACGCGCGATCCGCGAGCGTATGGGTTCTGTCGATATCGACACGGTCATGCCGCATGACCTGATCAACGCGAAGCCGGCCGCCGCCGCCGTGCGCGAGTTCTTCGGTTCGTCGCAGCTCAGTCAGTTCATGGACCAGACCAACCCGCTGTCCGAAGTGACACACAAGCGTCGTCTTTCGGCGCTTGGCCCGGGCGGTCTGACCCGTGAGCGCGCTGGCTTCGAAGTCCGCGACGTGCATCCGACCCATTACGGTCGTATCTGCCCGATCGAGACGCCGGAAGGCCCGAACATCGGTCTGATCAACTCGCTGGCGACCTACGCGAAGGTGAACAAGTACGGGTTCATCGAGACCCCGTATCGCCTGGTGAAGGACGGCGTGCTTCAGGATGGCTGGAAGTATCTTTCCGCCATGGAGGAAGAGCGCCTCGTCGTCGCGCAGGCTGACGCCAAGCAGGACGTGGATGGCAAGCTGACATCGGAGCTCGTCTCCGTGCGTCGTGGCGGCGATTTCCGTCTGGTGCCGCCAACCGACGTCACGGCCTGCGACGTCTCGCCGAAGCAGCTCGTCTCCGTCGCTGCGGCGCTGATCCCGTTCCTTGAGAACGATGACGCGAACCGCGCGCTGATGGGCTCGAACATGCAGCGTCAGGCGGTGCCGCTGGTTCGTTCCGACGCGCCGCTGGTCGGCACGGGCATGGAAGCGGCGGTCGCACACGACTCCGGCGCCACCATCGTTGCGCGCCGCGCAGGCATCGTCGATCAGATCGACGGTGCGCGTATCGTGGTGCGCGCAACGGGCGACACGGGTTCGACGCAGGGCGTCGACATCTATCGTCTGCGTAAATACTCGCGGTCCAACCAGTCCACCTGCATCAACCAGCGTCCGCTGGTGCGCGTGGGCGATCAGGTCGCTGCCGGGGACATCATCGCCGACGGTCCGTCGACGGAGCTTGGTGAACTGGCTCTCGGCCGCAACGTGCTCGTCGCGTTCATGCCGTGGAACGGTTACAACTTCGAAGATTCGATCCTCATCTCCGAGCGTATCGCCCGTGACGACGTGTTCACCTCGATCCACATCGAGGAGTTCGAAGTCATGGCCCGCGACACGAAGCTGGGTCAGGAAGAAATCACGCGCGACATCCCGAATGTCGGTGAAGAAGCCCTGCGCAGCCTCGACGAGGCCGGCATCGTCTATGTCGGTGCGGAAGTGAATCCGGGCGACATTCTGGTCGGCAAGGTCACGCCGAAGGGCGAAAGCCCGATGACGCCGGAAGAGAAGCTTCTCCGCGCCATCTTCGGTGAGAAGGCGTCTGACGTCCGTGACACGTCGCTGCGTCTGCCGCCCGGCACGACCGGCACGATCGTCGACGTTCGCGTCTTCTCCCGCCGCGGCGTCGACAAGGACGAGCGTGCGATGGCGATCGAGCGCGCCGAGATCGAGCGTCTGGCGAAGGATCGCGACGACGAGCGCGGCATTCAGGAGCGTTCGTTCTACAACCGTCTGCGTGAGCGTCTGCTCGGTCAGACGGCGGGAACGGGCTTCAAGGGCATTAAGTCCGGCACGGTCATCACGGAAGAAGTTCTCGCCGAGGTGCCTCGTGGCGCATGGCGCAATGTTTCCGTGGCTGACGACGCGATTGTCGCCGAACTGGAGACCCTGCGTCGCGAATTCGATGCGTCGGTGCAGAAAATTCAGGCCCGCTTCGACAGCAAGGTCGAAAAGCTGCAGCGCGGCGACGAACTGCCTCCCGGCGTGATGAAAATGGTCAAGGTGTTCGTCGCGGTGAAGCGTAAGCTGCAGCCGGGCGACAAGATGGCCGGCCGTCACGGAAACAAGGGTGTCGTCTCTCGCGTGGTGCCTGTCGAGGATATGCCGTTCCTTGAAGACGGGACCTCGGTCGATCTGGTACTGAACCCGCTGGGCGTGCCGTCGCGTATGAACGTCGGTCAGATTCTCGAGACCCATCTGGGCTGGGCCTGCGCCAACATTGGGCGCGGCATTGGCGATCTGGTGGATGAGTATCAGCGCACCGGCGAAAAGAAGCAGGCGCTTCTCGACGAGCTGAAGGACGTCTACGGCGAGAAAGTCTACGAAGACGATATCGCCACGATGAACCACGATCAGCTGGTCGAGCTGGCCGGAAACCTCCGCAAGGGCGTGCCGATCGCGACGCCGGTGTTCGACGGCGCGTCGATCCCCGACATCGAGGCGATGTTGACCAAGGCGGGCGTGGACAAGTCTGGTCAGTCCCAGCTCATCGACGGCCGCACCGGCGAGCCGTTCGAGCGCAAGACGACCGTCGGCTACATCTACATGCTGAAGCTGCATCACCTGGTCGACGACAAGATCCATGCTCGTTCGATCGGTCCGTACTCGCTCGTCACCCAGCAGCCGCTGGGCGGTAAGGCGCAGTTCGGTGGACAGCGCTTCGGAGAGATGGAGGTCTGGGCGCTTGAGGCTTACGGCGCCGCCTACACGCTGCAGGAAATGCTGACCGTGAAGTCCGACGACGTGTCCGGCCGAACCAAGGTTTACGAGTCGATCGTGCGCGAGCAGGACGATTTCGAGGCTGGCATCCCGGAAAGCTTCAACGTTCTGATCAAGGAACTGAAGTCGCTGGGGCTCAACGTCGATCTGGAAAGCGGCGAAAAGTGATATCGCGACGGGAGATCATCCCGTCTTCGGGAGGACAGTCCTCCCGGTTCTGGCTTGTTTTTAATGAACTGGGGGCAGGGCGTAGCACTCTGTCAGGCGCGGGTTTCCCCCGCGCTTTTCCCGTCCTGGAGGTTTTCGGCGCATGAATGAACTCATGAAGATCCTTGGCCAGACCGGCCAGGCCGCCACATTCGATCAGATCAAGATTCAGCTCGCGTCTAGCGAGCAGATTCGGTCCTGGTCGTACGGCGAGATCAAGAAGCCCGAGACGATCAATTATCGGACGTTCAAGCCGGAGCGCGACGGTCTGTTCTGCGCGCGCATCTTTGGCCCGATCAAGGACTACGAGTGCCTGTGCGGCAAGTACAAGCGTATGAAGTTCCGCGGCATCATCTGCGAAAAGTGCGGTGTTGAAGTCACGCTTGCGAAGGTGCGCCGCGAGCGCATGGGCCACATCCAGCTCGCAAGCCCCGTCGCTCATATCTGGTTCCTGAAGTCGCTGCCGAGCCGCATCGGCCTGATGGTCGATCTGACGCTGAAGGATCTGGAGAAGATCCTGTATTTCGAAAACTACGTCGTTCTTGAGCCCGGCACGTCGCCGCTCAAGCAGTACAGCCTGCTGAGCGAGGACCAGTATCTCGACGTGCTCGACGAGCACGCGGAAGACGGCATCGAGATTGGCATCGGCGCGGAAGCGATCAAGAAGGTCCTTGAGCGCATCGATTGCGACGCCGAGAAGGTAAAGCTACGTCAGGATCTTAAGGAGACTACCTCCGAGGCGAAGCGCAAGAAGCTGGTCAAGCGCCTGAAGCTGATCGAGGCGTTCTCGGAGAGCGGCTGCAAGCCGGAGTGGATGATCCTGGACCTCGTGCCGGTCATCCCGCCGGAACTGCGTCCGCTGGTTCCGCTCGACGGCGGTCGTTTTGCGACGTCCGACCTGAACGACCTGTATCGCCGCGTCATCAACCGTAACAACCGTCTGAAGCGGCTCATGGAGCTGCGTGCGCCGGACATCATCGTCCGCAACGAAAAGCGCATGCTGCAGGAAGCCGTTGACGCGCTGTTCGACAACGGTCGCCGCGGCCGCGCCATCACGGGCGCCAACAAGCGCCCGCTGAAGTCGCTGTCCGACATGCTGAAGGGCAAGCAGGGCCGCTTCCGTCAGAACCTTCTCGGCAAGCGCGTCGACTACTCTGGCCGTTCGGTCATCGTGGTCGGTCCTGAGCTGAAGCTGCACCAGTGCGGCCTGCCGAAGAAGATGGCCCTCGAGCTGTTCAAGCCGTTCATCTATTCGAAGCTCGAGAAATACGGCCACGCGACGACCATCAAGGCCGCGAAGCGGATGGTGGAGAAAGAGCGTCCGGAAGTCTGGGATATCCTTGAAGAGGTTATCCGCGAGCATCCGGTCATGCTGAACCGTGCGCCGACGCTGCATCGTCTGGGCATCCAGGCGTTCGAGCCGATCCTCGTCGAGGGCAAGGCGATCCAGCTTCATCCGCTGGTCTGCACCGCCTTCAACGCGGATTTCGATGGCGACCAGATGGCCGTTCACGTGCCACTGTCGCTGGAAGCGCAGCTCGAAGCACGCGTGCTGATGATGTCGACCAACAACATCCTCAGCCCCGCGAACGGCAAGCCGATTATCGTGCCGTCGCAGGACATCGTGCTGGGCCTGTACTATCTCAGCCTGGAGACGCCGGAATTCGCGGCGACCCCGGATCGCAGCGAGTACGATCCGACGACCGGCAAGCTGACGAAGCAGGGCGCGTCCGCGTTCGGCGAGGTCGGCGAGGTCGAATACGCCCTGACGGCCGGCGCGCTAAAGCTGCACGACAAGATCCGCACGCGGTTCGAGACGGTCGACGTGGACGGCAAGCCTGTGACCCAGAACGTCGTTACGACGCCGGGCCGCATGCTGATTGCGCAGATCCTGCCGAAGAACGTGATGATTCCGTTCTCGCTGATCAACAAGCAGCTGACGAAGAAGAACGTGTCGGACGTGATCGACGCGGTTTATCGTCACTGCGGTCAGAAAGAAGCGGTGATTTTCTGCGACCGGATGATGGCTCTCGGGTTCCGTCACGCGGCGAAGGCCGGCATTTCCTTCGGCAAGGATGACATGATCATCCCGGCCGAGAAGAAGGAGCTGGTCGATCGCACCGCCGCTGAGGTGAAGGAGTTCGAGCAGCAGTATCAGGACGGTCTGATCACGGCTGGCGAGCGTTACAACAAGGTGGTCGACGCGTGGTCGCGCTGCACGGACGAAGTGCAGGCCGCGATGACGAAGGAGATCTCCAGGGCCGAGATCGGCAAGCCGATCAACTCGGTGTGGATGATGAGCCATTCCGGCGCCCGTGGGTCGCCGGCCCAGATGAAGCAGCTCGCGGGGATGCGCGGTCTGATGGCCAAGCCTTCGGGCGAGATCATCGAGCAGCCGATCATCGCGAACTTCAAGGAAGGCCTCTCGGTTCTCGATTACTTCACGTCTACTCACGGCGCCCGTAAGGGCCTCGCGGACACGGCTCTGAAGACCGCGAACTCGGGATACCTGACGCGTCGTCTGGTCGACGTGGCGCAGGACTGCATCATCGTCGAGAACGATTGCGGCACCGAGCGCGGGCTGACTGTGCGCGCGGTGATGGATGGCGGTGAAGTCGTCTCCTCGCTTTCCGAACGTATCCTTGGGCGTACGCTTGCGGCGGATGTGGTTAACCCGGCGACGGGCGAGCTGGTGTTCAACCGCAACCATCTCGTTGACGAGGCGGACGCCGAGGCGATCGAGAAGGCGGGCGTCGAGACGGTGCAGATTCGCTCGGTTCTGACCTGCGATAGCCGCGTCGGCGTCTGTGGCCACTGCTATGGCCGCGATCTGGCTCGCGGCACGCCAGTCAATATTGGTGAGGCTGTCGGTGTTATCGCGGCGCAGTCCATCGGCGAGCCCGGCACGCAGCTGACGATGCGCACCTTCCACATCGGCGGCGCCGCGCAGCGTGGCGCGGAACAGTCGATGGTCGAGGCGTCGCGTGACGGCAAGGTGATCATCCGCAACCGCAACGTCGTTCATAACAGCCAGAACGTGCCGATCGTCATGTCGCGTAACTGCGAAATCCTTCTGACGGACGACACCGGAGCTGAGCGCGCGCGGTACCGTGTGCCTTACGGCGCCCGGTTGCTGATCGACGACGGGCAGGCGGTGACGCGTAACCAGAAAATGGCGGAGTGGGACCCCTACACCCTGCCGATCATCACCGAGAAGGCTGGTAAGGTTGAGTATCTCGACCTGATCGACTCCATCACGCTCGTCGAGCGCATGGACGAGGTGACCGGCCTGACGTCCAAGGTGGTGGTCGACTACAAGCAGGCGTCCAAGGGCGTTGATCTGCGGCCGCGCCTGCAGCTCAAGGACTCGAACAACGAGGTCATCAAGCTCGATAACGGCAATGACGCTCGCTACTTCCTGTCGCCGGACTCGCTGCTCTCGGTTGAAAACGGCGCGACGGTCCATGCAGGCGATGTGCTGGCGCGTATCCCGCGCGAAGGTTCGAAGACGCGCGACATTACCGGTGGTCTGCCGCGCGTGGCCGAACTGTTCGAGGCCCGTCGTCCAAAGGATCACGCGATCATCGCTGAAAACGAAGGTCGGGTTGAATTCGGCAAGGACTACAAGTCGAAGCGCCGCATCATCGTGAAAAACGATGAGACCGGTGAAGAGACCGATTACTTGGTGCCGAAGGGCAAGCACGTATCCGTGCAGGAGGGCGACTTCGTTCAGAAGGGCGATCCGCTGGTTGACGGTCCGCGCGTGCCTCACGACATTCTGAAGGTCATGGGCGTCGAGGCGCTGTCCGACTATCTCGTAAACGAGATTCAGGACGTGTACCGACTGCAGGGCGTGAAGATCAACGACAAGCACATCGAGGTGATCGTTCGCCAGATGCTGCAGAAGGTCGAGATTCTCGAACCCGGCGACACGACCTATCTGATCGGCGAGACTGTGGACCGAATCGAGTTCGAGACGGAGAACACCAAACGTCTCAACGAGGGCGATCGTCCGGCGTTGGCGATGCCGGTGTTGCAGGGCATCACGAAGGCGTCGCTGCAGACGCAGTCGTTCATCTCCGCAGCGTCCTTCCAGGAGACGACTCGCGTGCTGACCGAAGCGGCCACGGCCGGCAAGGTCGATTCGCTGAACGGCCTCAAGGAGAACGTGATTGTGGGTCGCCTGATCCCGGCGGGCACGGGCAGCGTGATGAACAAGCTACGCGCCGTTGCGGCCCGTCAGGACCGTCAACGCCTCGGGCAGGGCACGGAAGCGGCGGAATAAGCTGCCGTCCCTCTTGTAACTGGAGAAGGCCGGGGCTTGTCCCCGGCCTTTTTCATTAAAAGTCTATTTTTCCGCCATTCACTGCCGATTTTACTGGCGAAGGACGCTCATTAACGGTAAGAGCGCGGCAGTTCGTTGCGTTACGACCGAACGGCCCCTTTCTTCAGGGCGCATGTCAGAGTTTCGCAACAGGGAAATCGGCCGCGAATCGCGTGACTCTGCTTGACTCACGTCGCCAGCGACCGTAGCTTCCGCGCCCTCGGCTCCCCGTATTCCGAATGCTTTTCGGGCGTGGTTGCTGAATGTAGCAGAGCAAGCATGTGGTGCCGCACGTCCCGATTGGGGTGGGCCAAGGCCGGATGCAAACATAGGCTCCTCGGGCGTTCGCGTCCGAAGGAGTTCGTTTTGAATGACAGTCGGCAACCGGAAGGAAGGTTGGCCGGCCGAACTGTGTAAGGATCGGGAAGGGCGCATGCCGACCATCAACCAGCTGATCGCCAAGGGGCGCGAGCCCGCGGCCAAGCGCAACAAGGTGCCGGCCCTCCAGGGTTGCCCTCAGAAGCGCGGTGTCTGCACTCGCGTCTATACGACCACTCCGAAGAAGCCGAACTCGGCGCTGCGTAAGGTCGCCAAGGTGCGTCTGACGAACGGCTACGAGGTGGTGAGCTACATTCCGGGTGAGGGTCACAACCTTCAGGAGCATAGCGTCGTCCTTATCCGCGGCGGCCGCGTGAAGGATCTTCCGGGCGTGCGCTACCACATCCTGCGCGGCGTGCTCGATACGCAGGGCATCGCAAAGCGTCGTCAACGCCGTTCGCTGTACGGCGCGAAGCGTCCGAAGTAAGAGGAATATCGAGGCATGAGTCGCCGTCACCGCGCTGTAAAGCGCGAGATCCTTCCCGATCCGAAGTTCGGAGACATCGTGATCACGCGTTTCATGAATGCGCTGATGTACGATGGAAAGAAATCCACCGCCGAAGGCATCGTCTACGGCGCGCTCGAGACGATGCGTCGTCGCGGCGGCGCGTCGGCCGACCCTGTGGTCATGTTCCACAGCGCTCTGGACAACGTGAAGCCGGCCGTTGAGGTCCGTTCGCGCCGCGTTGGCGGTGCAACGTATCAGGTTCCGGTCGAAGTCCGGGCCGAGCGCCGCCAGGCGCTGGCGATCCGCTGGCTGATCGACGCTTCGCGCAAGCGCGGCGAAAACACGATGCAGGACCGCTTGTCCAACGAACTGCTTGATGCTGTGAACAATCGCGGCGCCGCAGTGAAGAAGCGGGAAGACACGCACCGCATGGCGGAAGCGAATAAGGCCTTCAGTCACTATCGCTGGTAACTGACGGTTTTTCCTTCCTCGCGCCGCTGGTCGTGGCGCCGGACTACAGAGTAAACAACCGCATCCCGCAGATTTGCGGGTAACGGAGAGAGACGATGGCAAAGGCTAAATTCGAGCGTAACAAGCCGCACTGCAATATCGGCACGATCGGTCACGTCGACCACGGCAAGACCTCGCTGACTGCGGCTATCACCAAGACGCTGGCGAAGACCGGCGGCGCCGTCTTCAAGGCGTATGACCAGATCGACGCAGCGCCGGAAGAGCGCGCTCGCGGCATCACGATCTCGACGGCGCACGTCGAGTACGAGACCGCAGCGCGTCACTACGCTCACGTCGACTGCCCCGGCCACGCCGACTACGTGAAGAACATGATCACCGGCGCTGCGCAGATGGACGGCGCGATCCTGGTCGTGTCCGCAGCTGACGGCCCGATGCCGCAGACTCGTGAGCACATCCTGCTCGCCCGTCAGGTCGGCGTGCCGGCGCTGGTCGTGTTCCTGAACAAAGTCGATCAGGTTGACGATCCGGAGCTGCTCGAGCTGGTCGAGATGGAAGTGCGTGAGCTTCTCTCGTCCTACCAGTTCCCTGGCGACGATATCCCCATCGTCAAGGGTTCGGCTCTGGTCACCCTGGAAGATGGCGACGCGACGATCGGTGAAGACCGCGTTCTCGAGTTGATGACCCAGGTCGACGCCTACATCCCGCAGCCGGAGCGTCCGATCGACCGTCCGTTCCTGATGCCGATCGAAGACGTGTTCTCGATCTCGGGTCGTGGCACCGTCGTCACCGGCCGCGTCGAGCGTGGCGTCGTCAACACCGGCGACGAAGTTGAGATCGTTGGCCTGAAGGCCACCGTGAAGACGACCGTCACCGGCGTTGAGATGTTCCGCAAGCTGCTTGATCGCGGAGAGGCCGGCGACAACATCGGCGCGCTGCTGCGTGGCACGAAGCGTGAAGACGTGGAGCGTGGTCAGGTTCTGGCGAAGCCGGGCTCGATCACCCCGCACAAGAAGTTCAAGGCTGAGGCCTACATCCTGACGAAGGAAGAGGGCGGCCGTCACACGCCGTTCTTCACCAACTACCGTCCGCAGTTCTACTTCCGGACGACGGACGTCACAGGTGTTGTGCAGCTGCCGGAAGGCACCGAGATGGTGATGCCGGGCGACAACATCGCCATGGATGTCGAGCTGATCGCTCCGATCGCCATGGACGAGGGCCTGCGCTTCGCGATCCGCGAAGGCGGCCGCACCGTCGGCGCTGGCGTGGTGGCCTCCATCACCGAGTAATCGGGGCGGGCGCCCCAACGGGCCCTGAACTGAGTGGCCCCGGTCGGAGTGATCCGGCCGGGGTCTTACTTGGCGGCGGGAAATTTACGGGCAGACCCCGGCCGGTGCTTACCTGGGCCGGACGAGAAAGTTGGACTGAACAAGACGATGGACAACCAGAACATCCGCATTCGCCTAAAGGCGTACGATCATCGCGTGCTGGACAACAGCACGAAGGAAATCGTCAACACGGCGAAGCGTACGGGTGCGCGGGTTCGGGGTCCTATCCCGCTGCCGACGCATATCGAACGGTTCACTGTGAACCGCTCACCCCACGTGGACAAGAAAAGCCGCGAGCAGTTCGAGATTCGGACTCATCGCCGGCTGCTCGACATTGTCGAGCCGACCCCGCAGACCGTGGACGCCCTCATGAAGCTCGACCTCGCCGCTGGCGTTGATGTCGAGATCAAACTCTAAGGTCCAGACGATGCGCACCGGATTGATCGCAAGAAAGCTGGGTATGACCCGGCTATTCAAGGAAGACGGGACACATGTCCCGGTCACTGTCCTGCACCTCGATGAGTTGCAGGTGGTTGAGTCGAAGACGATCGAGCGCGACGGGTACACCGCCGTGCAGCTCGGCCTCGGCAACGCCAAGGTAAAGAACGTCTCGCAGCCGAACCGCGGCCATTATGCCCGCGTGAAGGTCGAGCCCAAGAAGGTCGTACGCGAATTCCGCGTCGACGCTGACGCCGTGCTTGAGTCAGGCGCACGCATCCTCGCTTCCCATTTTGTGGTGGGACAGAAGGTTGACGTGACCGGCACCAGCAAGGGCAAGGGCTTCGCCGGCGCCATGAAGCGCTGGAACTTCCGCGGCCTTGAAGCCACGCACGGCGTGTCCGTGTCTCACCGTTCTCATGGTTCTACCGGTAACCGTCAGGATCCCGGCAAGACCTTCAAGAACAAGAAGATGGCCGGTCACCTCGGTGACGAGCGCATTACGACGTTGAACCTTGAAGTGGCGGCGGTCGATCCGGAAAAGAACCTGCTGATGATTCGTGGTTCGATCCCGGGCGCCAAGAACGGACTGGTCATGGTCCGCGACGCGATCAAGAAGGCCCGTCATGCCGAGGCGCCGTATCCGGCAGCCCTCGCGACGGCGGAGGGCTGAGGACCATGGAACTCGACATCAAGACGCTCGATAACGGCAACGCTGGCACAGCGACCCTGCCGGACGAGATTTTCGCAACCGCTCCCCGCGCCGACATTATGGCGCGCGTGGTTCACTGGCAGCTGGCCAAGCGCCGCGCCGGCACCCACAAGGTGAAGGGCATGGGCGAAGTCTCCGGCACGACCAAGAAGCCCTACAAGCAGAAGGGCACCGGCTCGGCTCGTCAGGGTTCGCTTCGTGCGCCGCAGTTCCGCACCGGTGGCGCCGTTCATGGTCCGGTCGTGCGCGATCACGGCTATGATCTGCCGAAGAAGGTTCGCCGCCTCGGTCTGATCTCCGCTCTGTCGCAGAAGGCGAAGGACGGCAAGCTGATCGTTCTCGACTCGACGGATGGCGTCAGCAAGACGGCCGAACTGGCTGCGAAGCTGAAGGTTCTCGGTTGGTCGTCGGCGCTCATTGTGGATGGCGCGTCGATCAACGAGGCGTTTGGTCGTGCTGCGCGCAACCTGCCGAAGATCGACGTCCTGCCGACCATCGGCGCGAACGTCTATGACATTCTCAACCACGACGTCCTGGCGATCACCCGCGCCGGCGTTGAGGGCCTGAAGGAGCGCCTGGCATGACCAACGTGCTTGCGATCCGCAAGAAAGCGGAGCGGATGTCCAAGGAGGCGATGTTCGACATCGTCCGGGCTCCGTTGATCACGGAGAAGGCGACGGCGCTGTCCGAGAAGAACCAGATGGTCTTCAAGGTCGCGCTGTCAGCGACGAAGCCGGAAATCAAGGCGGCTGTCGAAGGTCTGTTCGGCGTGAAGGTTCTGGGCGTGAACACGCTGGTCCAGAAAGGTAAGGCGAAGCGCTTCAAGGGTCGCCCCGGACAGCGCTCCGACATCAAGAAGGCGTTCGTGCAGCTCGCGGAAGGTCAGTCCATCGACCTGACCGCGAAGCTGGCGTGACGCGGGGTATCGACACATGGCACTGAAGCACTTTAGTCCCGTCACGCCGAGCCTTCGTGGCACGGTTCTGATTGACCGGTCCGACCTTTGGAAGGGCAAGCCGGTCAAGCAGCTGACCGAAGGCAAGAACAAATCGGGCGGGCGTAACAACCACGGCCGTACGACGTCTTTCTTCCGTGGCGGTGGACACAAGCAGTCTTATCGTTTCGTCGACTTCAAGCGTCGCAAGTTCGACGTTGTCGGCACGGTAGAGCGTCTGGAATATGACCCGAACCGCACCGCGTTCATCGCACTGATCAAGTACGAAGATGGCGAGCTGGCGTATATTCTGGCTCCTCAGCGCCTGAAGGTTGGCGATCAGATCGTCGCCGGCGCGCGCGTGGACATCAAGCCGGGCAACGCGATGCCGCTGTCGGCCATTCCGGTCGGCACCATCGTGCACAACATCGAGCTGAAGCAGGGCGCCGGTGGCAAGCTGGCTCGCGCTGCGGGCACGTATGCGCAGCTGGTCGGCAAGGACGCCGGCTATGCGCAGATCAAGCTGCAGTCAGGCGAACTCCGCGTCGTACGTGGCGAATGTCTGGCGACGGTCGGCGCCGTGTCCAATCCGGACAACATGAACCAGCACATTGGTAAGGCGGGTCGCGCTCGCTGGCTGGGACGTCGTCCGCACAACCGTGGCGTCGTTATGAACCCGGTCGATCACCCGCATGGTGGTGGCGAAGGCCGCACTTCGGGCGGTCGTCATCCGGTTACGCCGTGGGGCAAGCCGACGAAGGGTTACAAGACCAGGGTCAACAAGCGTACGGACAGTCTGATCATCCGTCGCCGGAAGACCGGCAAGTAAGGGGCAATAAGAGATGGCACGTTCCGTCTGGAAAGGCCCGTTCGTGGACGGGTATCTACTGAATAAAGCCGACGCATCGCGCGCGTCCGGTCGTAACGAAGTGATCAAGATCTGGTCGCGTCGTTCCACGATCCTGCCGCAGTTCGTGGGGCTGACCTTCGGTGTTTATAATGGTCACAAGTTCCTGCCCGTGCAGGTGACGGAGAACATGGTCGGACACAAGTTCGGCGAATTCTCTCCGACCCGTACGTTCCATGGGCATGGCGCGGACAAGAAGTCGAAGAGGGGCTGAGATGAGCAAGTCAAAGCAACCTCGTCGACTGAGCGAGACCGAAGCGCAGGCGATTACGCGGAACATCCGCGTCAGCCCGCGCAAGCTCAATCTCGTCGCTGGTCTCATTCGCAACAAGCCTGCCTCGCAGGCTGTCGCGACCCTGACCTTCTCGAAGCGTCGCATCGCCCAGCAGGTCAAGAAGACCTTGGAGAGCGCGATTGCAAACGCGGAGAACAACCATCAGCTCGACGTCGATCAGTTGGTGGTCAAGACCGCCGACGTCGGCAAGTCGATCGTCATGCGGCGTTTCCACGCCCGCGGTCGTGGTCGTTCGGCGCGTATCGAGAAGTTCTTCAGCCACCTGACGATCGTCGTGGCCGAGCGTGCGCCCGAGCCCGAGATCACCAAGGAAGAGAAGGCGGCCTGAGATGGGACATAAGGTCAATCCGGTCGGGCTCCGGCTCGGCATCAACCGCACCTGGGACAGCCGCTGGTACGCCGATGCGGACTATTCCCGGCTGCTGCATGACGATCTGAAGCTGCGCGCTTTCCTGCGTCGCAAGCTGGCTGGCGCAGGCGTGTCTCGCGTCGTGATCGAGCGCCCGGCGAAGAAGCCGCGCGTTACGATTTACGCTGCGCGTCCCGGCGTGGTCATCGGTAAGAAGGGTCAGGACATCGACGCGCTCCGCAAGGAGCTGACGAAGATGGCGAAGACCGACGTTGCGCTGAACATCGTCGAGATTCGCAAGCCCGAAATCGATGCGACACTGGTTGCTGAGAACATCGCGCAGCAGCTCGAGCGTCGCGTCGCTTTCCGTCGCGCCATGAAGCGTGCGGTCCAGTCGGCGATGCGTCTCGGCGCGCAGGGCATCCGGATCAATTGCTCCGGACGTCTTGGCGGCGCTGAAATCGCTCGCATCGAGTGGTATCGCGAGGGGCGCGTGCCTTTGCACACGCTTCGCGCCGATATCGATTACGGGACCGCGACGGCGAAGACGACGTACGGCACCTGCGGCGTGAAGGTCTGGATTTTCAAGGGCGAAATCCTGGCTCACGACCCGCTGGCGCAGGACCGTCGCGCCGCCGAGCAGGCGCCGCAGCGCTGAGGGATAGACGAAAATGCTTTCTCCCAAGCGGACTAAATTCCGCAAGGCCCATAAGGGCCGCATTCATGGTCTCGCCAAAGGCGGCACTCTGCTGAACTTCGGTGCCTACGGTCTGAAGGCGCTGGAGCCGGAGCGGATCACTGCTCGGCAGATCGAAGCGTCGCGTCGCGCCATTACGCGAGCGATGAAACGTGCCGGTCGGGTGTGGATTCGTATTTTTCCGGACCTCCCGGTCTCGACAAAACCTGCCGAAGTGCGTATGGGCTCCGGCAAGGGATCTCCGGAATACTGGGTGGCCCGTGTGAAACCGGGTCGTATCCTGTTCGAGATCGAAGGCGTTCCGCCGGAAGTCGCGCGTGAAGCGTTGGCTCTCGGCGCGGCGAAGCTGCCGATTAAGACGAAGTTTGTGACCCGCATCGGGGAGGCGTGAGATGAGCAAGGCGCTCAAGCCGGCTGATCTGCGTGCGAAGTCCGTTGATGAGTTGCAGACGCTTCTTCTCGATCTGAAGCGCGAGCAATTCAATCTGCGGTTTCAGCAGGCGACCGGTCAGAACGAAGGGGTGAGCCGCGCGCGTGCAGTGCGTCGCGACATCGCCCGTATTAAGACGATCGCGGCGCAGGCCGCGGCGAAGACTGTCGCGGGAGCCACTGCTCCGGCGGCTAAATCCTAAGGGGTCCGGCAATGCCGAAGCGCATCCTGAGCGGGCGCGTGACCAGCGACAAGATGGACAAGACGATCACCGTCCTTGTCGATCGTCGCGTCATGCATCCGCTTTATAAGAAGTTCATCCGTCGGTCGAAGAAGTATGCGGCCCACGATGAACTCAACGAGTGCAAGATTGGCGATTCGGTGCGTATTGAAGAATGCGCTCCGATCTCCAAGCGCAAGACCTGGACTGTGATTTCCCGTAACGGCGAGACCGTTGGCGAAGTCCAGTCCGGCGCTGTTGCGTAAGAGGGGTAAAGACCAATGATCCATCCCGAGACCAACCTTGAGGTCGCCGACAATTCCGGCGCCCGTCAGGTGCAGTGCATTAAGGTGCTGGGCGGCTCCAAGCGGAAGTCCGCCTCGGTCGGCGACGTGATCGTCGTTTCCGTCAAGGAAGCGATTCCCCGTGGTAAGGTGAAGAAGGGTGACGTCCATCAGGCCGTCATCGTTCGTACGTCTTACCCGGTGCGTCGTGCCGACGGCAGCGCGATCCGGTTCGACCGGAACGCGGCCGTGCTGATCAACAAACAGCAGGAGCCGATTGGCACGCGTATCTTTGGCCCGGTCGTTCGTGAACTGCGTGCGCGCAAGTTCATGAAGATCATCTCTCTGGCGCCGGAGGTGCTGTAATGGCTGCTCGCATCAGAAAGGGCGACACTGTCGTCGTGACGACCGGTTCCTCCAAGGGGACGCGTGGAGAAGTTCTCTCCGTAATCCCCTCCGAGAACAAGGCGGTCGTGCGTGGCGTTGCTGTGGCGAAGCACCACAAGAAAGCCACCCGCATGGGTGAGGAAGGCGGGATCATTGCGCGCGAAGCCGCCGTTGACCTGTCCAACCTGGCGTTGATCGATCCAAAGAGCGATAAGGCGACGAAGGTCGGCTTCCGCGTTCTGGACGGCGGTCGCAAGGTTCGCGTCGCGAAGGCGACCGGCGAAGTGATCGAGGGCTGAGGGGGTAGACATGTCAGAGGCAACGGATACTCGCCAGCTCCCGCGTATGCGGACGCGTTACGAGAACGAAATCGCTGCGAAGCTGCGTGAGCAGTTTGGCTACAAGAACGTCATGCAGATTCCCCGCCTTGAGAAAATTGTTCTCAATATGGGTGTTGGCGAAGCTGCTGGCGATCAGAAGAAGCTGGACACGGCGCTCGCCGAGATGATGCTTATTGCTGGGCAGCGTCCTGTAAAGACCGTCGCGAAGAAGGCAATCGCGGGTTTCAAGATTCGCGAAGGTCTGCCGATCGGTTGCAAGGTCACGCTCCGTAGCGCACGTATGTACGAGTTTCTTGATCGTCTGGTGACGATCGCGATGCCGCGCATCCGTGACTTCCGTGGACTGCCGGCGAACAAGGGCTTCGATGGTCGCGGGAATTTTGCGATGGGCTTGAAAGAGCAGATCGTGTTCCCCGAAATCGAATACGACAAGGTCGACCAGGTTCGCGGCATGGACATCATCTTCGTAACGACTGCGAAGACGGATGCGGAAGCCAAGGCGCTTCTGAAGGCGTTTGATCTGCCGTTTGCGGCATAAGACGCACGAGGCGAGCATGCTCCGCGGATGACTGCATCTGCGGGGCTTTCGTTTTCGTCCTCCGGCCTGCGCCGGTAGGATGAAGAACTAAAAAGTTTTTGGAAAACCGCTGGAATGGTCCAGCAGGTTCCGGAGGGTAGAATCAGGCATGGCCAAGATCTCCGCCGTCACTCGCAACGCCAAGCGCGCCCGTATGGCGCAGCGCGACAAGGCTAAGCGTATGGCTCTGAAAAATATCGTGATGGACCGCTCTTTGCCGGTTGAGGATCGCTTCGATGCGTCGCTCAAGCTGGCCGAGCTTCCCCGTAATGGTTCGCGCGTTCGCGTGCGTCTCCGCTGCAAGCTGACTGGCCGTTCGCGCGGCAACTATCGCAAGTTCGAGCTGTGCCGTATCGCACTGCGCGATCTGGCGTCGAACGGTCAGATTCCTGGCGTGGTCAAGGCGAGCTGGTAAGGGCGGGCTATGTCACTTTCTGATCCTTTGGGTGATATGCTCACCCGTATCCGCAACGCGCAGCGCGCTCGTCACGCCGCGTGCGTGGCTCCCGCGTCGAAGCTGCGCGCCAGCGTTCTCGAAGCTCTGAAGCGCGAAGGTTATATTCGTGGTTTCGCGGTGGAAGAGGTCCGCAAGGGCATCTCCCAAATCCGTATCGAGCTGAAATATACCGATGGCGATCCGGTCATTAAGGAGATTCACCGTGTGTCCCGTCCGGGTCGCCGCGTGTACTCCAAGATCAAGGAACTGCCGCGCGTTTACGCCGGTCTCGGCGTGTCGATTCTGTCGACGCCGCGCGGCGTGCTGTCCGATGCAGAGGCTCGCGCCGCCAATGTTGGCGGCGAAGTTCTCTGCCGCGTGTTCTGAGGAGGGATAAATGTCGCGCGTAGGCAAATATCCCGTCGACGTCCCCGCGGGCGTCACCGTCTCGATCGCCAATGGCGTTCTGACGGCCAAGGGCAAGCTCGGAGAGCTGAAGCTCCCGCTGTCCAAGCATGTCGAGACCACGGTCGACGATGGCAAGGTCACGGTGAAGCCGTTGGGTTCGGTGGCGCAGGCTCGCATGATGTGGGGCACCACCCGTGCGCTCGTCGCGACGATGGTGAAGGGCGTTTCCGAGGGGTTCTCCAAGACCCTGGAAATCACCGGCACCGGTTATCGCGCCGCCGTGCAGGGGTCGAACCTGGTCCTGAACCTCGGTTACTCTCACGACGTGGTCTATCCGATTCCTGCGGGCATCAAGATCACCACGCCGCGTCCGACTGCGGTGGTGGTCGAGGGCATCGACAAGCAGCGCGTTGGTCAGGTCGCACTGGACATCCGCAGCTATCGCAAGCCGGAGCCGTATAAGGGCAAGGGCGTCCGCTACGACACTGAGACCATTCGTCGCAAGGAAGGCAAGAAGAAGTAATGAGCACGCAACAGGATCTGCGGGAGCGTCGCCGCCAGCGTCTGCGCTTCCAGCTCCGCCGCAAGGCCGGCGGACGTCCGCGCCTGTCGGTGTTTCGTTCAGGCAAGAACATCTATGCCCAGGTGATCGACGACGCCGTTGGCCGCACGCTGGCCGCTGCTTCGTCGCTGGACAAGGACATTCGTTCGGACGACGCCACGGGCGCGAACCGCGAAGCCGCTTCTGCTGTTGGCAAGCTTGTGGCGCAGCGCGCTCTTGCGGCTGGCGTGACTCAGGTCGTCTTCGACCGCGGCTCGTATCTGTATCATGGGCGCGTCAAGGCGCTGGCGGAGGCTGCCCGCGAGGGCGGTCTCTCCTTCTAAGAGAGGGGACACGTAATGGCACGTGAACCGAGAGACGGCGGTAGAGGCCGGGAGCGCGAGCGGGAGCGCGAGGGCGACGATCTGATCGACAAGCTCGTCACCATCAACCGCGTCGCGAAAGTTGTTAAGGGCGGCCGTCGCTTCGCCTTCGCCGCTCTGGTCGTCGTAGGCGACCAGAAGGGCCGCGTTGGTTACGGCGCTGGCAAGGCGCGTGAAGTGCCGGAAGCGATCCGCAAGGCGACCGAACGGGCGAAGCGCGGTATGATCCGCGTACCGATGAAGGAGGGGCGTACGCTTCACCATGACGCGGCAGGTCATTTCGGCGCTGGCAAGGTGATCCTTCGTTCGGCGGAAGCCGGAACGGGAATCATCGCAGGCGGCCCGATGCGCGCTGTTTTCGAGAGCCTTGGCATCCACGATGTGGTCGCCAAATCCCTTGGAACCCGTAACCCGCACAACATGGTCAAGGCCACGTTCGCGGCTCTGGAGCGTTGCGCGAGCCCTCGCGCTGTGGCGAACCGTCGCGGCAAGAAGGTTTCGGACATCCTTGGCAAGCGCGAGCAGGCTGTGGAGGGCGCAGATGCCTGATACAAAAACCGTCCGCGTGACGCAGGTTGCGTCGGGTAACGGTCGTAAGCCCGGTCAGCAGGCAACGCTGGTCGGCCTCGGCCTGAACAAGATCGGCCGCACGCGCGAACTGCAGGACACGCCGTCCGTTCGTGGCATGCTGCGCAAGGTAGCCCACCTGGTGAAGGTGGAGGACTGACATGAATCTCAATGAGCTTCGCGATAACGACGGTGCGCGTTATCGCAAAAAGCGTCTCGGACGCGGCATCGGGTCCGGCAAGGGCAAGACGTCGGGTAAGGGCGTAAAGGGTCAGAAGGCGCGTGAAGGCGTGTCGCTGAACGGCTTCGAGGGTGGTCAGCTTCCGCTGTATCGTCGTATGCCGAAGCGTGGGTTCAAGAACATTTTCCGTAAGGAATATGCTCCGGTGAACCTCGCGGCGATTGAGAAGGCCATCACCGATGGCAAGCTCGATGCGGGTTCGGTGAACGAGGAGGCTCTGCGTAAGGCCGGTCTCGTCGGAACTGGCAAATACGCTGGCGTGCGCCTTCTGGGTGTTGGCGAGCTTACCCGTGCCGTCACGATCGAGGTAGCTGGCGCGTCTGCGACGGCTATTGCTGCAGTCGAGAAGGCTGGCGGCTCCGTGAAGACCACGGTCGCCCCTAAAAAAGCTGCTGAGGCAGCATCGTAAGCCGCAAGCCAATTTAAGGGACGCTCGACGAACGTGCGAACGTCCCTTATGACCTATTTCGGCTTTGCAGACGGAAACGTCTGCCGTGACAGCGTCCCGCTTTGCGGCGGCGCTGTTTTTTGTGAAAGGACAGGCGCATGGCTTCCGCGGCCGAACAGCTGGCAGCCAACTTCAACCTGGGATCGTTCGCGAAGGCGACCGAGCTTAAAAAGCGGATCTGGTTCACCCTCGGCGCGCTGATCATTTATCGACTCGGCACCTACATCCCGGTGCCGGGCGTCGACGCGACCGTTATGGGACAGCTTCTGGCCCAGCATCAGGGCGGGATACTGGGCATGTTCGACATGTTCAGCGGCGGCGCTCTTGGCCGTATGACGGTCTTCGCGCTCAACATCATGCCGTATATCTCGGCGTCGATTATTGTGCAGCTGATGTCGACCGCGATCCCCTCGCTCGAGTCTCTCAAGAAAGAAGGCGAGCAGGGACGGAAGAAGCTGAACCAGTACACACGCTATCTGACGGTCGCCATTGCGCTGTTTCAGGCTTACGGCATCGCCATAGGCCTTGAGCGGATGAGCAGTCAGGCTGGATCGGCTGTGGTTAATCCGGGCTCATTTTTCATTCTCTCCTGCGTTGTGACGCTGGTCGGCGGCACGATGTTCCTGATGTGGCTGGGCGAGCAGATTACGTCGCGGGGAGTCGGTAACGGAATTTCGCTGATTATCTTCGCGGGAATCGTTGCGAATCTCCCGCATGCATTGGCGAGCCTGTTCCAGCTTGGCTACACCGGCGCGCTTTCACCATTCTTCGTGTTGGTGTTTCTGGTGCTCGCGGCGGCCACGATTACGTTCATCGTATTCATGGAGCAGGCCCAACGCCGTGTCGTGATCCAGTATCCCAAGAGGCAGATGGGCAACCGCATGTTTGGCGGCGAGTCGACGCACATGCCGCTGAAGGTGAACACTGCGGGGGTCATCCCACCAATTTTCGCGTCTTCAGTGCTTCTTATCCCGGTGACGATCGCGGGCTTCATGAACGGCAAAGCCATGCCGGGCTGGTTGTCTTTCCTTGGACAGCAGCTTGGGCAGGGCCAGCCGCTTTACATGGCGTTCTACGCGGCGATGATCCTCTTCTTCTCCTACTTTTACGCGGCGGTGACGTTCAATCCGGAAGAGACGGCGGACAATCTGCGCAAGCAGGGCGGCTTCATTCCCGGCATCAAACCGGGAGCTGCGACGGCGACTTACTTTGACCGGATTCTGACGAGACTGACGACGATTGGTGCGCTGTATCTGGTGGCTGTCTGCCTGCTGCCGCAGATATTGATCAGCCATTACAACGTTCCGTTTTATTTTGGCGGCACGAGCCTCATCATCATCGTCTCGGTGACAATCGACACCGTGACCCAAGTTCAGTCTCACCTGGTGGCGCACCAATATCAGGGACTGATCCAGCGTAGTCGTCGCGGCGGGCAGAACCGGAGGATTATTCGTCGATGAACATCATCTTTCTCGGCCCGCCGGGCGCCGGCAAAGGAACACAGTCGAAGCGTCTGGAGATTCGCTACGGGATCTCTCAGATTTCCACCGGCGACATGCTGCGCGCCGAGGTGAAGGCGGGTTCTGACATCGGGCGTGAAGCCAAGGCGCTGATGGACGCGGGGAAGCTTGTGTCCGACTCGATGATCGTAACGATGCTTGAGGCGCGAATCCGGCAGCCAGACTGCGAGAAGGGTTTTATTCTCGACGGCTTTCCTCGGACGGTCGCGCAGGCTGAAGCGCTTGATGACATGCTTGCCCGGCTGCAGAGCAAGATCGATGTCGTTCTGGTGCTGCAGGTTGATGAAGAGGCGCTGGCGGATCGAATCGCGGGACGGTTCTCGTGCGCGAAATGCGGTGCGAGCTACAACGATGCGTCGAATCCGACGCGTGAGTCTGGCGTCTGCGATATCTGCGGCTCACATGAGTTCGTGAGGCGCGCGGATGACAACAGGGAGACAGTGACGTCTCGCCTGGCGTCCTATCGTCGGGAGACCATGCCGCTGCTGCCTTATTACGAGGCGAGCACCCGTGTGGCGTTTGTAGACGGGATGGCTCCGATCGATGGCGTGAGCGCCCAGATCGACGGGATCATGACTGAAGTGGAGAAGATCACGCAAAAGTGATCTGTTTTCGTTGACTCATAGTCGCCGGTCGGTCTATTGCGCGCGCTCTAGACCGCATGGCCGCCTCTCGCGGCATTCACTGGCGGCAATCTGATTATCATACGCTTGCGCGGGACGCAGGCGGACAGGAGTGTGTGGCGTGGCGCGTATTGCCGGCGTGAATATCCCGACCAACAAGCGTGTTGTGATCGGTCTTCAGTATATCTACGGGATCGGACAGACGAAGGCTGAGCAGATCTGCAAGACCCTCGGTCTTCCGGACGCCAAGCGCGTCAACGAACTGAGCGACGACGAAATCTCGAAGTTGCGTGAGCTGATCGACGCAGACTACCGCGTCGAAGGCGACCTTCGTCGTGAAGTTGCGATGAACATCAAGCGTCTGATGGATCTCGGCTGCTATCGCGGCCTGCGTCATCGTCGCGGGCTTCCGGTTCGCGGCCAGCGGACCCATACCAATGCGCGCACGCGTAAGGGTAAGGCGGTTGCGATCGCCGGTAAGAAGAAGGTCACGCGCTAAGGTCGCGGCCCGGCTCGCCGGGAGTCTTTTGGAAATTGTGCGGCCTTGGCGAATTTCGTCAGGGCGCGTCCGGGGTTTTCCCGTGACGGTAGAGAGAAGCAGGACGAAGAAACATGGCGAAGGCCGCCGCTCCGCGTATCCGCAAAAAAGAGCGCAAGAACATTATCTCGGGCGTGGCGCATGTGCTCTCCACGTTCAACAACACCATGATCACGATCTCCGACGCGCAGGGTAACGCCATCGCGTGGTCGTCGGCTGGCGCTCAGGGCTTCAAGGGCTCGCGCAAGTCGACCCCGTATGCGGCTCAGGTCGCTGCCGAGGACGCAGGCCGTAAGGCGCGCGAGCATGGCATGGAGACGCTGGACATCGAAGTGTCTGGTCCTGGTTCAGGGCGTGAGAGCGCGCTGCGGGCTCTTCAAGCGGTCGGTTTCTCCATCGCTTCGATCCGCGATCTGACGCCGGTGCCGCACAATGGTTGCCGTCCGCGCAAGCGTCGTCGCGTCTGATCGTCCCACGATGCGGGCGGCGGGCGTAAGCCTCGTCGCTCGAACTCGTGTGGTTTGAGTTTTGCCTCGGCTTTGTCGGGGTTTTTTCGCCGTCAGTTGGCGGTTCCCGTTTGTGAAAGGCCGATACCTTGGTCCTCCAGAAAAACTGGCAGTCCCTGATCAAGCCGGAAAAGCTGGAAGTCGAGTCCGGCGCCGTCCCGTCGCGCGTCGCGACCGTGGTCGCGGAGCCGCTTGAGCGCGGCTTCGGCATGACGCTTGGTAACGCGCTGCGCCGTATTCTGCTTTCCTCCCTGCAAGGCGCGGCCATCACGGCCATCCAGATTGATGGCGTCCTGCACGAATTCTCGTCGGTCCCCGGCGTTCGTGAAGACGTCACCGATATCGTCCTTAATATCAAGCAACTCGCCCTGAGTATGCATGGTGAAGGACCGAAGCGCATGGTCCTGACTGCGACTGGCCCGGGCGAGGTCCGCGCGGGTCAGATTCAGGCGGGTCATGGCATCGAGATCATGAATCCGGATCTGGTGATCTGCACGCTCGACGACGGCGTGAAGCTGAGCATGGAGTTCACGGTCAACATCGGTAAGGGTTATGTCCCTGCCGCCGCCAACCGTCCGGAAGATGCGCCTATCGGGTTGATCCCGATCGACGCGATTTATTCGCCGGTCAAGCGCGTGTCCTATAAGGTCGAGCCGACTCGCGTCGGACAGGTGACCGATTATGACAAGCTGCTGCTCACGGTGGAGACGAACGGTGCGGTGACGCCTGAGGACGCGGTGGCTCTCGCTGCCCGCATTCTTCAGGACCAGCTCCAGCTCTTCATTAACTTTGACGAGCCGCGCCCTGTCGTGGCTCAGGAGCCGGAAGACGATCTTCCGTTCAACCGCAACCTGCTTCGCAAGGTTGACGAGCTTGAGCTGTCGGTCCGTTCGGCCAACTGCCTGAAGAACGACAACATCATCTATATCGGCGATCTGGTTCAGAAGACCGAGCAGGAGATGCTGCGCACGCCTAACTTCGGGCGTAAGTCTCTGAACGAAATCAAGGAAGTCCTCACGGCGATGGGGCTCTCCCTTGGTATGAACGTCCCGGCATGGCCGCCGGAGAACATTGAGGATCTGGCGAAGCGGCTCGACGAGCCCTTCTGATCCGCAACAACAGGAACCTTCACCATGCGTCACGGTGTTGCCGGTCGGAAGCTCGGCGTTACCTCCACTCATCGCGCGGCCATGTTTCGCAACATGGCTGTCGCTCTCATCAAGCATGAGCAGATCACGACGACTCTGCCCAAGGCGAAAGAGCTTCGTCCGGTTGTCGAGAAGCTGATCTCACTCGGCAAGCGTGGCGATCTGCATGCCCGTCGTCAGGCGTATGCGCAGCTCCGTGACGACGTGATCGTCAGCAAGCTGTTCTCCGCGGTAGCTGATCGCTACAAGGCGCGCACCGGTGGCTACACCCGCGTCCTGAAAGCTGGCGTCCGTTATGGCGACGCGGCCGACATGGCGGTGATCGAGCTGATTGATCGCGACGTCAACGCGAAGGGTCAGGACAGCGGCCCGAAGCCTGTTCATGAAGAGCAGGACGATCTCGCAGCCTGATTCAGGCGTCATGCGCTTTCGAAAAGCCGGCCTTAGGGTCGGCTTTTTTTATGCGATATCGCCGGCAACAGAGCTGCGGATAGTCGAAACTGCGACTCTATTGCGGTTGTATCGAGTTCAGTCATATCCTGTCGCGGAAAATAGATAATACACATTTCAATAGTGATAAGGCGTGAAACGGAATGAAGCTCAAAAGCGTGACGCGCCGTGTCTTTTGTGTCGGCGTCGCGGCGATTGGCTCGCTGACGGCTGTCGGCGCGAAGGCGGCGACGCCGGTGCGGGTCGGCTATATCCCGGTTTTGGGGTCTTCAGCGCTTTTCGTTATCGATGGCTTAGGCTGGGCGAAAGAGGCAGGGCTGGAGCTGGAACTTGTTCGGTTCACGTCCGGTCCGCAAGCTATTCAGGCGCTTGTTTCGGGGCGCATCGACGCCTATGTCGCGGGGGTTCTGCCTCTCTTGCAAGCGCGGGCGCACGGGGTGGATGTGAAAGTCGTCGCCACTGGAGCCATAGAGGAATTGTCGCTGGTGGTGCGCGGTCCTTTGGCGGCTGGTCTGGATGCGGGAAAGCCCGGCGGGCTTTCTCATGACGCTCTGGCTGCGCGATTTACTGATTTTCAGAAGACCGTGGGACGTAAGCCGAAAATTGCGGCGCAGCCACAAGGTTCGGTGCCGGACACGCTGCTTCGTTACTGGCTCAAGGAACGCGAAGGCGTGGATGTGAGCGCTGTCGACATTGTCGGTCTCGATATCGATGGCGCGCAGCAGGCGTTGCTTGCCGGAGCGGTCGACGGCGCGGTGTTGCGCGAGCCCGCGTTGACGGTCGTTCGTGCGCGTCGTTCCGACGTGCGGACGCTGGCCACCGGACATGATCTGATGCCCGACCAACCGGGCTCGGTTCTGGCTGTTCTCAAGCCTGATGCGCCAGAACGAAAGGCGTGGGCGAAGGCATTGACCGGCCTGTTCGTGCGGGCGACGTCTTTGCTTGCGGAACACCCTGAGCAGGCGACGCCCTATGTAACCAAAGCGCTGGGCGGCGGATTACTGCCTCCGGCGGTGATCGAAGGAGCGCTGAAGGCGTCGGCGCCTACGTTTGTGGCGGATCCAGCACGCATCATGGCGAGCGTGAGCAGTCTGCAGAACTTTGAGGTGTCGCAAGGCCTGCTTACCGCGCCTCAGCCAGTGGATGCTCTCTTCGATCTTCAGACCTGGCGTGGTGGCGCGCAGTGAACGGCCGCCGCGTGGTTTTCTGTCGTCAGGTATGAGTTGATGAGACTTTTGGCAGGACGTCCCGCGTGGGCGACGCGCGATCTTGCGCCCGGCGTTCGCGTCGTTCTTGGCGTCGTCGGACTGGTTGTGTTGCTTGCCACATGGCAAGCTGTCGTTGCTTACGGGCTGGTTCCGCCCGACGTCTTGCCGGCACCGACGGAAATATGGCCCGCCTGGATCAACGAGGTGTCCGGCGGGTTCTGGTCACAGGCCGTGCTGGACAGTCTGACCCATTACAGTCTTGGCTTGCTGATCGGCTCGGCGCTTGGCGTCGGCGCAGGATTGTTGTGCGGGTCTATGCCTGTGGTCGACGCGTTGACGGGCGGTGCGGTCCGTCTGCTGCGTCCGATTCCCGGGCTGGCGTGGGCGCCGTTTGCGATATTGTGGTTCGGGCTGAACACCGCAGGGGCGACGTTCATCATCGCGATATCGGTGTTCTGGATTACCTTCTACGCGGCTTACGGCGCGGTGCGTGCGATTGATCGCGACCTGTATGAAGTTGCGGCCGCGTTTGGTCACGGCGGCTTTGTCGGACGGATGCTGTATGTCGTGCTTCCGGCGTCCGCGCCGGGTGTGATGGCGGGCTTACGGACCGGGCTAGGCCAGGGCTGGATGTCCGTCGTGGCGGCAGAGCTGTTCGGCGCGCCCGGCGTGGGTGCGCGGATGTTGCAAGCGTCGAGCCTGCTCGCGACGGATGTCGTGGTGGTCTACATGGTGACCATGGCGTTGCTGTATGCGTTGACCGATGTTGCGTTCGGTTTTCTCAGCAAGCGCGCGCTGCGCTGGCAGGGCTGAGACATGGAGCCTTTGATTCGGCTGGAGAACGTGGCTCTGTCGCATGATGGCGGCGGCTCGTTCGTTTTTCGGAATATCGATCTTTCCGTAGTGTCCGGCGAGTTTATCGCCATTCTCGGACCTTCCGGCGTCGGGAAATCGACTCTGCTGCGGGTGCTGATGGGGCTTGTGGAGGCGTCGGAAGGTCGTGTGATCCTGTCGTCTGGATCGGCCTCGAAGATGGGAGGGCGCGCGGCGCTGGTGTTCCAGGACGCGCGGCTCATGCCCTGGCGGACAGTTCGTCGTAACGTGGAGTTCGGGCTGGAAGGTATAGGTCTCTCCCGAACGGAACGTCGGCAACGGGTGGAGCGGGCGTTGGCGCTGGTCGGACTGGCGGATGAGGCTGGGCGTTGGCCACGGCAATTGTCCGGCGGGCAGCGGCAGCGCGTCGGGGTGGCGCGCGCACTCGCGGTGGAGCCTGATCTTCTGCTTATGGATGAGCCCTTCGGCGCTCTGGACGCGATCACGCGTGGGGGATTGCAGGCCGAATTGCTCTCTATCTGGGAAAAGACCGGCAAAACGGTGATTTTTGTGACGCATGATCTCGATGAGGCGATTCTATTGGCGGATCGTATCATTGTCCTCGCGGGGAGACCGGCGACCGTGCGTGGCGACCTTCGGGTGGGGCCGCGTCCGCATGACCCGTCGTCACCGGCGATGAGGGCGTTGGCGGGCAGGCTCCGGGCCTTAATCGGCGGCGAGGAGGATCCTGGGGTGGAGCCTTACGCGCGCTTTGAGGGCATATGACGGCGTTGACCGACGAGAGACGACGCCGCAGACTTGGCGGCTTCCAGAGTGAAGGGAGGGTGTCATGACGGTGGAAGAAAAGGACTTCGGACTTGATGGCGACGTGACGTCGATACAGACGCAAGAGGTTCGCAACCGGGGCGTTCGAGCGGGCGACGCAGTGTCAGAAGCGCTCGATACGGTGCGAGATATTACCGCCGACCAGCCGCTTTTGATGGTTGCGATCGCCGCAGGGCTCGGCGTGCTGACCGGCGGTTGCCTCGCGCGGCGCTGATAGGCGCGGGGAGCGCGCTGAGGCAAGTTTATTACGAGGACAGAGTGCCGGTAAGGAAACTTCATAGCCGGTAGGTAGTTTGTAGGATATTGGCGTTCTGCCCACAGGAGTTCGTTGAGATGCTTAAACTTGCCCTCTTGTTTCTGGTGATCTCTGTCATTGCGGGCCTCTTCGGCTTTGGAGGCATTTCCAGCGCCGCCGCAGGGATGGCGAAGATTCTGTTCTTTATCGCCATCGTCGTCTTCCTTGTTTTCCTCGTGCTGGCGCTGATCGGCGGTAGCGCTATTGCGGGAAGATGACGCTCCTGCATGATGATTTCGTAGACTGAAAGTCGCTCTGACGATCGTTGTTGCGAGGTCAAAAAACGAATAGGCGGTTGAGCGAAGCGAAGCGCTTTCTCAACCGTCTATTTTTTTGAGTATACCGTGAAAGGCAGTGTTACTTTCTACGAACTGCCTCAGACAGCGCACGCACGCCCTGCAGCACGGTTGGAACCGTTTGCGCTGTCGCCTGATCGTTTGCGTCCAGCGTGTCGGCAAGAGTTGCGAGCAGCGCGGATGCAACAACAGCGCCGTCGGCGATACGGGATGCCGAGGCGGCCTGCTCCGGAGTGCGGATGCCGAAGCCGATCGCAACCGGCAGGTCGGTCGCAGCCCGCAGGCGCGTCAGCGCCGCGGTCAGATCGTCGTCGCTGGCCGAGCGGGTTCCGGTGATGCCGGTGATGCTCACGTAATAAACGAAGCCGGATGCGTGGTTCAGCACCAGACGCAGGCGCTCGTCGTCCGTCGTGGGCGCGACGAGGCGGATAATGTCCAGTCCGTGCTCGCGCGTGGGACCCTCCAGCGGCGCGGCTTCTTCCGGCGGTAGATCGACGATGATCAGGCCGTCGATGCCGGCCTTGCTGGCGTCGGCGCAGAAGCGTTCAAGTCCGTAGGACTCAATGGGGTTCAGATAGCCCATCAGGATCAGCGGCGTGTCCGCGTCGTTCTGGCGGAAGGCGGACACCATCTCCAGAACACGGGGAAGCGTGGCCCCTGCTTTCAGGCCGCGTTGCGCCGCGCGCTGGATGATCGGGCCGTCGGCGGACGGATCGGAGAACGGCATGCCGATCTCGATCAGATCCGCGCCCGCCTCCGGCATCCCGCGCAGCAGGGCGAGGGCGGTGTCGAAATCCGGGTCACAAGCTTCGAGATACGGGATCAGGGCGCCGCGCCCCTGTTCCTTGAGGGCGGCGAAACGGGCGGCGATGCGGCTCACAGGCTGACTCCGAGATGTTCGGCGACGGTGAAGATGTCCTTGTCCCCTCGACCGGAGATGTTGACGACGACCAGAGTGTCGGGGCTCATCGACGGCGCGACTTTGATGGCGTGGGCGATGGCGTGCGCGCTCTCAAGCGCCGGGATGATGCCCTCGGTCTGGGTGCAGGTCTGGAAGGCGTCCAGCGCCTCGTCATCCGTGACGCCGACATATTCGGCGCGCCCGATTTCATGCAGCCATGAGTGCTCGGGGCCGACGCCAGGATAATCCAGCCCGGCGCTGATGGAGTGGGCTTCGTCGATCTGGCCGTTCTCGTCCTGCAGCAGATAGGTGCGGTTGCCGTGCAGCACGCCGCGTCGTCCACGCGAGATGGAAGCGGCGGTCTTGCCGCTGTCGAGGCCGTGGCCTGCCGCTTCGACGCCGATCAGACGAACGGAGGCGTCGTCCAGAAACGGGTGGAAGATGCCCATGGCGTTCGATCCGCCGCCGATGGCCGCGATCACCACGTCCGGCAGACGGCCTTCAGCGTCCTGCATCTGCATCTTCGTCTCCTCGCCGATCACGGTCTGGAAATCACGCACCATTGCCGGATACGGGTGCGGCCCGGCGACCGTGCCGACAAGGAAATAGGTGTCGGCGACGTTGGCGACCCAGTCGCGCATCGCCTCGTTCATCGCATCCTTCAGCGTGCCTGCGCCGGACGTGACGGGCACGACCTCGGCGCCCAGGAGCTTCATGCGGAAGACGTTGGGCTTCTGACGCTCCACGTCGGTGGCGCCCATGTAGATCACGCATTTCATGCCGAACAGGGCGCAGACCGTGGCGGTCGCGACGCCGTGCTGTCCGGCGCCGGTTTCCGCGACGATGCGGCTGCGCCCCATGCGGCGGGCGAGCAGGATCTGGCCCATCACGTTGTTCAGCTTGTGCGAGCCCGTGTGGTTCAGCTCTTCACGCTTCATGTAAATCTTGGCGCCGCCGAGTTGCTCGGTCAGGCGACGCGCGAACCAGAGCGGGGAGGGGCGACCGACGTAGTCACGGAGATAGAACTCGAACTCTTTTCGGAATTCCGGATCGGCTTTCGCGGTTTCGTAAGCCGCGTTCAGTTCCAGCAGCAGCGGCATGAGCGTCTCGGCCACGAAACGACCGCCGAGGCCGTCGCCGAAATGCCCGGAAGGGCTGGGCCCGCTACGCAGGCTGTTGCTTCTAGTGCCGTCAGTCATCGCCAGTTCCCGCTTTCTTGGCCCCTGTCTGGAGCTGTCTCCGTGCCGTTCCCCTGTCGCGTGGGCAGGATCTTCAGGTCAGGGCGTATACCAGAGAGGGGGAACGGGCGTCCAATTGGGGACCTTGCGGCCTTGTCGCTTGCGGCCACATATTATTTGGAACAGCGCGAGTTGATGAGTGACCTGATGAATTACGAACTAATTTCAGAGGAAGATTACGCCAATCTGCCAGATGACGATGATCGTTGTTTTGTCGAGTTTGAAGCGATCTGTAAGAGGAATATGTTGCGGCTGATTGACGAGAATACGTCTGGAATTTTTGATCGGACCGTTCGTGAGCAGTATATGGTCTCGGTATCTGCCGTCGCTGAAGAGTGTTTAATCCCGAACATATTATATAATCCCGAATACTCTGTAGATTTTGATGAAATTTTTTCTCGATTTTGTTTGGATGTGCAAGGTGAGGTCGCTCGTATTCGGATCAAATTTCGTCGCGCAAGGCATGCTTACTCTGTGCACTTGACAGAAAATACGCGCACGAAGGTTGAACATTATATATATCGCGTATTCGCGATGTAGTGGAAAATTCAAATTTGGATGAAAATCGTAAAAATAACTTATATAGAAAGCTGAATCATTTATCTGAAGAAATTTCTGGAAAAAGATTAAGTTTTGCAAAAACAATGAGTGTGTTGACCTCGGTTTTAGCCGCTACGTCTGCTGGAGTGACGATAATGGCAGACGGCCACAACGCCGTCGTGCAAATTATGCAACTAATTGGTCATGACAAAGAGTCTGAAGAGTTGGCAGTTCAACGTTTGACTCCGCCCCTGCGGGCGCTGCCGCCACCTGTAGGTAAGCAGCCCAGTTTGCCGAAACCGCGGGAAGAGTTGGACGATAATATTCCATTCTGAATGTCAGAAATCTCTACAATATTCAGTCAGACAGATTAACGAGAAAGTTTTGGAATTTATTGCGGGGATTGATTTTTTTAAAGCGCTGGCAACACCTTCCCCGGATTCATCAACCCCTGCGGATCGATCGCGGCCTTGATACGGCGCATCACGTCCAGCTCGGCGCCGCCGCGCCAGTCCGGCATCATGTAGGTCTTGAGCTGACCCACGCCGTGCTCGGCGGAGAAAGAGCCGCCCAGTTCACGAACGATCCCGGCGACGGCGTCCATGATGTCGTGATCACGCGCCAGAAAAGCGGCGCCGTCCGCGCCTTCGGGCTGGACCAGATTGAAGTGGATATTTCCGTCGCCGATATGGCCGAAGGGCGCTACGCGCACGCCAGGGATCAGGGCTTCGCAGGCGGCGCTGGCGCGTTCGATGAACTCCGGTATGGCCGACAGCGGCACAGAGACGTCGTTCTTCACCGACGCGCCCGCGCGCTTTTGCGCCTCCGCATGCTCTTCGCGCAGTTTCCACAATGCGCCGCGCTGCGCTTCGCTTTCTGCAAGAACTGCGTCTGTCACCAGCCCGTTTTCCAGTGCGTCGCCGAGTGCTTCTTCCATCAGCTCTCGCAGCGCGCCGCCTTCTCGGGGACTCGCCAGTTCGACGAGCACGTAAGCGGCAGCGGGCTCCGATAGCGGCAGCTTCGCGTCGGGGATCAGCGTGTTGACCAGACCCATGCTGACGCCTGACATGAACTCGAACGCCTGAATCGCGCTGGGTTCGCGGGAGCGGAAGGCGGCGAAAAGACGCAGGGCGGCGGCGGGACTTTCCACGGCGCACAAGGCCGCCTCAATGGAGCGCGGCGCTGGTTGCAGTTGCAAGATCGCGGCGGTGATCAGACCGAGCGTGCCCTCCGAGCCGATGAAGATCTGGCGCAGGGCGTATCCTGTGTTGTCCTTGCGCAGGCGGCGCATCAGATCGAGCTTGCGTCCGTCGGGCAGGGCGACTTCCAGACCCAGCACCAGCTCGCGCGCATTGCCGTAGCGGACCGTGTTGTTGCCGCCAGCGTTCGTCGCCAGCACGCCGCCGATTTCCGCAGAACCTTCGGACGAGATCGACAACGGAAGGAGCAGTCCTGCCTCCTTGGCCGCGTCCTGCGCTGCTTTCAGGGTGACGCCAGCTTCGATGGTCATGGTCTGGTCGATCGGGTCGATTGCGCGCACGCGGTTCATGCGGCTCGTGGCCAGAACGAGCGCCCGTCCGCTTTCGTCAGGGGTCGCGCCACCGACCATGCTGGTGTTGCCGCCTTGCGGCACCACGGCGATCTTGTGCTCGGCGCAGATGCGTAACGCTTCAGCGCAGGCTTCGGCGGTGGCCGGGCGCGCCACGGCGCAGGCGCGCCCATGAAATAGGTTCCGCCAGTCTGTGACGAATGGAGCCATGTCGGAGGCTTCGGTCAGCAAGCCGCCTGAACCCAGAGCGGTTCGAAGCTGCTCCAGAGCGCCCGCGGGAAGGCTGAGCGCGGCGTCGCTGGCGAAGGCGGTCATGGGTGTCCTCTCAAAGCCCGGCGGCGGGGCGTGGGCCGCGGCGGCGGCGGTGTCGCGCGATCTTACACCAGCCTGCCGCGCTGCGCCCACCCCGGCGGAACGCGGTAGAGCCTGACGTTAACGCAGATAGACGGCGTTTGGCGTATGAGTCGGGGCAGGGCGCAACGCGTGAAACAATTCGCCGCCAGCGACTCCCGCCACTGCGCCAATGATGAACGTGACGATCAGCAGCGTCAGACGGAGCTGTCCTGCGGACTGCATCGAAGACAGCTGCGTCTGAGTCTCCGCGCGGGCCTGTTGGGTCAGGAACAACTCGGCGCGTAGCGCAGAGTTGTCTGCGCGGCACGTGCGAAGCTCCATGTCCAGTTTGGTGAGGCTTTCCGTCAGGTCGCGAACCTGTGCTCGGGCCTGCTGGGTTTCCGCGGACGTGGCGCCGGCGCGGGTGGAGGCGCGGGCGCGGGGCGCCGCGCGGGTTGGCGGGTTCGGCGCGATGGCGGTGAACAGGTTCTTCAGAGCGCCGCCGGTCATCTTGTTGCGCCGCGCCCGGGCCCGCAGCGCGTCGAGCGCGGAGCTTGCCTGCCCGGGCTGATCTTCCAGCACCAGAGCAAGAATGTCGCCGAGGACCTTGAGTTCCTTGGGATCCAGATTGTCGCTCATAAGGCCTCGTGACGACAGGTGGACGCCGCTTCGCGAGGAGACGCGTCAGATGGGGGAGGGGGCATATGCGGATGAGGTGGGCGGGGCGCCGCCGCTCGAGCTAGACGGTCGCCAATAGCGGCCCCGAGGCCATGGCTGGGGACCGGGGCGGCGGCGATACGCTTCAGCCCGCGCTTCCGCCCTTCAGCGTCGAGGTGGCGCAGTCCTGCGAAAAGTCGGGCGGCGGCTTCTTCGAGATCGCCGCTTTCGCTGAGATTCCAGCAAAGATTCGAGGAACGCGACGCCGGCCCGAAGGCGAGCAGCGCTTCGTCTGGCTCTATGTCGGTCGCGTTTAGTCGCAGGGGCAGGGACGGAGCGTAATGCGAAGACAGCTGACCCGGTGAACGGGGGGCGGACGGCTCGTCGGGAGCGTCCAGGAGAACCGGGCCGATTTCGGCTTCGATCGCCTCCAGCGGAACGCCGCCATGGCGGAGCAGGACCGGGTTGGGTCCGGAAATATCCAGCACAGTGCTCTCCACGCCGACTGAGCAGGGGCCGCTGTCGAGCACAGCGTCGATGCGGCCTTCTAGTCCGTCCAGCACATGGTCCGCGTCCGAGGGGCTGACCGAGCCGGAGAGGTTGGCGGACGGGGCTGCGACGGGGCGACCGACAGCCCGCAGAAGAGTTAACGCAGTTTCGTGCCCCGGCACGCGCACGGCTGCGGTCGGCAGACCGGACGTTGCGAGGTCGCAGATGGCGCCGTCAGCACGGCGCGTCATGACCAGGGTCAGCGGTCCGGGCATGAAGCGTCTGGCGAGGGTTTCCGCGATCGGCGTGGCCTGCACATGTGCGAACGCATCTGCGGCCGACGCGAAATGGCTGATGAGCGGGTTGAAGTCAGGGCGCCCCTTGGCGGCGAAAATCCGCGCGACGGCATGGGAATCCGTTGCGTCCGCGCCCAGACCGTACACCGTTTCCGTTCCGAACGCGACAAGTCCGCCTGAGCGCAGCAATTCTGCGGCGCGGCTTAGTCCGGCTTCGGTTACGGGCAATCGTTCGGTCATGCTATTCCTGCAAGAGCGCGACGGCATAGCATGGAGCGCCGGGCAGCCGCCAGTCTCGGCGCATGAGACAGTGGATTGTCAGGCCGCGTCACGCTGCGCACGCCGTCAATCAATCCGCGCGAGCAACGTTACAGAGAGGCAGCGCCGAAGGTAAAGCGCAGTTTTCAGTCTGTCTTATCGTCGCGTCGCGCCCCGGCACACGAAAGGCGGGTTTTTCCAGCCGGGTTTGCCGTAACGGAGCGGCGCATGGTCTTCTGTGACGATCTCTCCGCCTGCGGCCTCGACGATCGCCTGCGGCGCCGCGGTGTCCCATTCCATAGTGGGGCCGAGGCGCGGGTACAAGTCGGCGACGCCTTCTGCGACGCGCACGAATTTTACCGCCGAACCGATATTGCCGAGCGACGCGATGGTGGAGCCATCCAGAAACGCCTTGAGGCGCGGGTCGTCGCCGTAATGGCGCGACGCGAGAACGGCGAGGCCTTCGGCAGGCGGCGTGCGGACGTGAATATCGTGCACGCCGGCGCCGTCATGGCGGCGGGCGCCGAGTCCGACGCCGCCTTCGTAGAACTGGCCGTAGGCTGGCAGCGCCATTGCGCCGAGGACGGCGCGATCGCCCCTCACCAACCCGATATTGACGGTGAAATCATCGCGGCCCGCCGCGAATTCGCGTGTTCCGTCGAGCGGATCGACCAGCCAGTAGCTCTCCCCGGCTTCGGTCATACGCCCGGCGGCAACTTCTTCTTCGGCGATCACGGGAATGCCGGGCGCTTCGCGTCGCAGGGCGGCGACGATATGGGCTTCGGCTGCTTCGTCGGCTTCGGTGACGGGGGAGCGGTCGGATTTCGTCTGGGTGACGAAGCCTCTGGCCCGAATCACGTTGATGATATCGGCAGCCTCACGAGCGAGGCGAAGGGCGAGGGCGAGCAGATCGTGATCGGAGGGCGTGCGTGTGAGCGTCGTCATGATCCTGTCATACTCCACGGGAGCGGGCGCGCAATCGCAAACCCGTCCTTTCGACGTCGCGTCAGGTCATGACACGGCGCATGTATGGGCCGAAGCCGCGCGCAGTTGCCAACGCCGTGGTGGCTCCGCTACGCCTGCCGCACATGCGGCGGCGCTCGTGACGGCGCGCCCGGTCAGTAAGGCAGGAGACGTGACGGTGACAGACATCGGATTTTCGGCGCTTGAGCTTCCGAAGAACGGGGCGCTCGCGCTCCTCGAATTTTCCGACTCGGACCGTTCAGCCCTGTTTCAGGCCGCCGATGCGGCGACCGACGGCGCTATCTCGCGCGCGGTGTCCGTAGCGGGCTTTTCTTTCAAGCGTGGCAAGACTTGTGTGATCCTCGCTCCTGCTGGCGGTCTGGACCGTATCGTTGTCGTTGGCCTCGGCGCGCGTGCCGAGGCGAATGAAGCTTTAGCCGAGCAGGTCGGCGGCGTGGCCGCGCAGGCCCTGTCGACGCATAAAGTCGCTGCGATCGCCGTTGGCGCCCTCGACGCCGCTCTGGCGCCTTCGGTGGCGCTGGGCGCAAGTCTCGGGCTGTATCGTTTTGACCGTTATCGCACGACGTCAGGCGACGAAGGTGCGAAGCTCGCCACGCTTTCCGTTCTGGTCGCTGACCCCGCCGCCGCTGGCGCTGCGTGGGCCGCATGGGAGCAGGTTGCGCGTGGCGTGACCTTCACGCGCGATCTTGTCACCGAACCCGCCAATGTCCTGTCGCCGGAAGTCTTCGCCGATCGGACGCTGGCGCTGCGGGACCTTGGCGTCGAAGTCGAAGTGCTCGATGGGCCTGCGATGGAGGCTCTGGGCTTCGGCGCGTTGCTGGGCGTGGCGCAGGGCAGCGCCAACGAGCCGCGCATGGTTGTAATGCGCTGGAACGGCGCTGGAGACGATTCAGCTCCGATAGCGTTTATCGGCAAAGGCGTGACCTTCGATTCCGGTGGTATTTCGATCAAACCTGCCGCAGGCATGGAAGATATGAAGTGGGACATGGCGGGCGCAGGCGTCGTCGCGGGCTTGATGTCGGCATTGGCGGGCCGCAAGGCGCAGGTGAACGTCGTGGGTCTGATCGGACTGGTCGAGAACATGGTGTCCTCGACGGCGCAACGCCCTGGCGACGTGGTTCGTAGCGCGTCGGGTCAGACCATCGAGGTTCTGAACACCGATGCGGAGGGGCGTCTGGTTCTGGCCGATGTGCTCTGGTACGCCCGCGATCGTTTTGCGCCCCGGCTTATGGTTGACCTAGCCACGTTGACTGGCGCGATTATCGTAAGCCTTGGCCATGAGCATGCCGGTCTTTTCTCGAACGATGACGGTCTTGCGCGTCGTCTGGAGGACGCGGGTTTGCGCAGCGGCGAGAAACTCTGGCGGATGCCGCTCGGCGAAGAGTATGATGAACTGCTGAAATCCGACATTGCCGACATGAAGAATATCGGTGGACGTCCGGGTGGATCGATCACTGCAGCGCAATTCCTCAAGCGCTTTGTGGGCGATACGCCTTGGGCGCATCTCGACATCGCGGGCGTCGCCTGGGGCTCCAAGGCGAAGCCCGGCTCGCCGAAGGGCGCCACCGGCTTTGGCGTGCGCCTGCTCGACCGGTTCGTCCGTGAGATCGAGGCCGGCGCGCACGGCTGAGTGCTTGATGACGGCGTGTTGATGGAGGGATCGTGGCGGAGATTGGTTTTTACCATCTGACCCGCACCACGGCGGACGAGGCGTTGCCGCAGTTGTTGGGGCGCACGCTCGACGCCGGAAAACGCGCGGTGGTGCGTTGTGGCGAAAGCGTCGACGTCGCTTCTCTTGATGAGGCGCTCTGGCGGGTTTCTGAGCCCGTGTGGTTGCCGCACGCGGCGACGGGCGCGAAATTTCCCGATCGTCAGCCGATCTGGATCACGTCCGGAGATGATACGCCGAACACCGCTACGTATTTATTCCTCCTTGGAGCGCGTGAAGCCGAAAAGCTTGAGGCGTTTGAGCGTATTTTTGACCTTTTTGATGGCCGCGACGATATGGCCGTAGCCGCCGCCCGGCGCCGCTGGTCGGCGCTGAAGGCGCAGGGGCATTCCTTGACGTATTGGCGTCAGGGTGAAAAAGGCTGGTCGAAAGCCGGGTGATCGGGTAGTCTCTGGAAATATTCAGAATATGGCACTATTTATCCGTGAATCTGTGACGCCGCCAAGATTGGCGGAGCGACCCGGCCAGAAGGAGTTTCAGGAGCTTCATCCGTAAAGATGAGGTCGTTGGCCGGAGAGGGACGCTCGTCAGATCACTCAGTTGGCGCCGTATTCGCTAGTTCATGTGAGATGGATGCATGCGGCTCTAGAATGGCGCTATTGCGTCAATAATTTGTTGTCCATATCGTGGTGTTTGTAAAATTGTCAGTTGCCCGCGCCCGCCGTAGGATATGCGGGCCTCCGCCATGCGGTCATGGGTCACGGTGTTGTCGGCCGTGATATCCTGCGGGCGTACCACGCCGGTGACTTGCAGGTCGCGCAATTCGCTGTTCACGCGCACTTCCTGCCGCGCCACGACGACGAAATTACCATTGGGCAGGACCTGCGTGATGGTGCCGGCGACGCGCACTGTGACGACCTCGTTTCGGGCGATACTGCCCGTGGCGGCGTTGCCATGGCTGCTTGACGTCGAGAGCGCGCTCGAACTTGTCAAATGCGATATCAGCTTGCCGTGCAAACCGAAAACACTCGGCATGCCCATGGCTTCGTTACCGCTTCCTGTTGTGGTGGTGTTGTCGACCATTGTCGCATTATCAGTGATGTCGACGATCACGGTTATCAGGTCACCGACCTGGCCGGCTCTCTGGTCTTTGAAGAAGGCGCGGCTTCCGGGACGCCATAGGCTCGCGACCTCGACTGGCGGAGGTTGCGTAGGGGGCATGGGCATTGTGACGGGTCGGTAGCTCGTATCACGCGTCGGATCCTGAGTGCGCGTCAGGGCCGGTGGATGGCCTATTTCTGATAGACTCCCCACTCCGTTGCAGGACGTCAGGCAAAGAAAAAGGGACGTAACGGCAATTTTTTTCATGAAATGAAGATTTTTCCGAAACAGAAGTCGAGTTGTCGTCAGATACTGCTACGGGTTCCCTGAGACGCTGCGCGCAACGTGCGTTGGTCAGCGGGCGCCGGAATGCTGCCGGGCAAGACATCGACGCGGGATTTGTCGATCACTTCCCCGATGACGACCATGTGCGAACTGGGATTGAGCACATGGATGCGTTCGCCAAGACCGCCGCCGTCCAATGCAACGCCGGAAGCTGTCACGCGCAGCCCGGCCGAAGATACAGCGAGTATGACGGGAGAGCCTTTTTCCACGACATCCTGTTTCACAAGAAGATCCGGAATCAGAGGCGTGTTCTTCGCAATGGTCGCTCGGGCGGCGCGTCCGATCGCGTCCCGCGGGTCGACAAGCGATCGGGCCGGGATACGCCGCGAATCTTCGGTGACGATATCGAGATCTTCGCGCGTTACGATTTGCCCGGGCGCAATATCCCGTGCGGCTGTGACGACTGTCGCGGAGGCGCTGACGACACCGTCGACGCGAAAGGATTGTGTGGCGCCGTCCCCTGCTGGAACGATGAAGAAGGCCGAGAGCCGACCGTGCGAAGCGTCATAGACAAGATTGCGGAGATGAGGGGGCGCGGACTCCTCCTCGGGTATGGCGGGGCTTTGGAAGGGGGCCAGGTCGATGTTCGGGAGGGAGGGCGCGCCGCGCTCTTGCAACGCAGTCGTTATCAACGGCAATAACTCGTTTGACGATATCGAGCGGCTGGCGCGCGTCAATGTTGTTTGCGCGGTGTCAGATGCGCCCGGCCAGTCGAGACCGTACTGCGCCGCGATGGCCTGTAATTGGGCGCCGCCGATGGTTATGTTTTGTCCCGCGGCGGGGGCAGGTCCGATATCGCAATCCTGATCGGCGCCGAGGTCTGTGAACAGGTCCGATAGATGGACGCGCGCCGTGTGCAGCGTAACATGCCCGCGCGGCGCCGAGGCGATTGACGCCGCAGGAGCAAACAGAACTCCGCTACCCAGCGCGAGGGCGGTGGCGCAGATGTGGCGGCGCGCCCCGTGAATCACTTCAGCCCTGAAAGCGTCTGGAGCATCTGGTCGGAGGCGGTGATTACCTTGCTGTTCATCTCATAAGCGCGTTGTGCGGTGATGAGATCAGTAATTTCCGTAACAACATTCACGTTTGATTCTTCCGTGTAGCCCTGGCGAATGCTGCCGAAGCCGACGCTCTGTCCAGTGCCGCTGATTGCGTTTCCGGATGATTGTGTCTCGGTGAACAGATTCTGCCCCATAGCGGCGAGACCGTTCTCGTTCTGAAATGTCGCGAGCTGCAACTGCCCCACGATCGTCGATGTTGTCTGCCCGGACACGGTTACTTGCACCTGCCCGGTCTGGTCGATGGTGATCGTCTGTGCGTTGCTGGGAACGGTGATGCCCGGGCTGACGGTGTAGCCGTCGGCAGTTACGATCGTTCCTGTATCAGACAGAGAAAAGGTTCCGTCGCGCGTGTAGGCGTATTCGCCGGAGGGCAGCGTGACCTGAAAATACCCTTGTCCTTCGACGGCGAGGTCGAGGCTGTTACTCGTCTGTTCCAGCGTGCCCTGTTCATTAATTCTGTAGATTCCAGCGGTGCGTACGCCAAGACCAACCTGAGCGCCTGCAGGAACGAGAGTGCCGGAATCGGAACTCATCGTGCCTGCGCGGCGGAGATCCTGATAGATCAGGTCCTGAAATTCTGCGCGTCGGCGCTTATAACCTGTCGTGGTCATGTTTGCGATATTGTCAGATATTACTTCAACATTCGTCTGCTGGGCCTGCATCCCCGTGCCGGCGATGTCGAGTGCGCGCATCATGTCGTCAGGTTTCCGTTTCTGTGGGTCAGGATTGAAGTTGTGTGATCTTGTCGATAGCGTTCTGCTTACGGGTCGCTTCGCTTTCGATCAGGTTGGTATTGAATTCAAAATCACGTTGCAGCTGCACTAGCTGCGTCATTTCCGTCATGGAGTTGACGTTGCTGCCTTCGACCATGCCTTCACGGATATCGCGGTTTGTCATCTGACGCGTGGCGGTTGTGGCGCGGAACAGCTGTGAACCTTCGCCGACAAGCGTATAGGCGTTGTCGACGGTCACGACCCCTATTTCCGCAGCTACGCCGTTCTCGGTCGACACGGTTCCGTCTGAGGCGATGCTGACGGTGCGGTCCGTCGGCTGTAACGTCACAGGCTGCCCGGTGCGATCAAGCAAAGCATCCCCCGCTGAATCCGTGATGCGGCCGTCGGACAGGCGCTGGAACCGACCGTTGCGGGTCAACCGCACGCCGTCGCGGGTCATCACCGAGAAATATCCGTCCCCCGTGATCGCGGCGTCCAGCGAATTTCCGGTCTGTTGCAACGCGCCCTGGGCGAAATCGTGATAGGTCGCCTTGTCCTGGTTATAGGCTTCGGTGGCGGCGCCGGGCGTCGTGTGTTCGCCCTTCATCTTGACCAGATAATCCGAAAACAGGACGTGGCTGGCCTTGAAACCGGGTGTCGAGGCGTTGGAGAGGTTGTTGGCCAGAACGCTCATCGCCCGCATTTCTGTGTCGATGCGCGAAAGCGCGATATACGTGGTGTTGTCCATCTGACGCAGCTCTCCTCTGCGAGAGACCCTGAAGCTCAATGGTTGATAAAGCGTTGCTTTGCGCTATGTGGAGGGCATCGTGCGTTTTTAACGTCGCTGATTGCGCGGCGGGGAACGGCGAGATTGGCGTTGCTCGCGGTCTGGCGCGCGGCGCTTTCCGATGGGGCTGCTGATGTCCGGCGGAGCGCCCTTCCGCCTGAGTGTGTTTTTTGGCCGCGATTCGGATGCGCATCCTCCACTGTATTCTCACTCACGAGTTCGCGGGCACCGAGCGCTATCTCAGCGAACTGGCGGCGATGCAGGCTGACATGCACGAGGTGGTCGTGCTGGTCGCCCGCGATACGTGCGACCGACGGACCAAAGGCGATCTCGTCCCGCGCCTGCCGCCGTCAGTGCGTGTCGTAAGATCCAGTTTCGACGGTTACCTGCTGTCGTTGCTGTCGCTCTGGCGGGGTTTCCGACCCGACGTAATTCATACTCATGTCGGCGCTGCGAGCATTCGCGCCGGGGTGCTCAACAGTCTTGGCCGGACGATGCGCCGGGAAGCGCAGGCGCGTTGCCCGGTCGTCGCCACGCTGCACAGGAAATACGTCGCGCGCGTTTACGAACGGCACGATGGGCTGATCTGCATCGCGGACTGGCAGCGCGCAGAAATTCCGACCTCTTTCACAGGTCCTGTGGAAACCATCTCGAATTGGACTCCCCCGTGTTCTTCGCTACCGGACGCTTCTGGTCGTCTGCGCGCCGAACTGGGCATTGCGGAAGGCGTCTTTTTGATCGGCGCCGCCGGAAGGATGATCCCCGAGAAGGGTTTTGACGTGCTACTGGAGGCTTTCGCTCTAGGCGCTCCGGAAAACGCGCGCCTCGTTGTGTTTGGCGACGGGCCTGAACGCGAGGCGCTGCAGGCCCGTGCGTGCGGCCATGTGCTGTTCCCCGGCTTTCGCTATGATCTGCGGCGCGACCTTGCGGGGCTGGACGCATTCGTAATGCCGTCGCGTCACGAACCGTTCGGGCTTGTTTTGCTGGAGGCGATGGCGGCGGGGCTGCCGGTCCTCGCCACGAACGCCGGCGGCGTGCCGGACATTCTGGGTGAACATCCCTCCTGCATGACCCCGCCTGGAGATGCGCGCGCCATGGCGGAGGGAATTCGGGCGCTGCTCGGTCAGCCCAAAAAAATCTGGGATATGGAACGCTTCGCTCCGCTTCGACAGGCGGCGCGGATCGAGGCGTTTTACGAACGCTGTATTGACTGGAAGCGGCGCGCTCAGGCCGGAGAGTGACGGCGGTCCATCAGCGTCGCCGTGACGGCTGACTTGAAGGGCGGCACGGCGTCGGCAATTCTCAGCCCCAGCCCGCGCAGCGCCCGGAAAGGCGCGGCATCGCGCGTGTAGAGCGTGGCGATGCTGTTGGTCGCGGCGAACAGGGGCATGGTCGCAGCGCGATGTTTCGCTTCGAAACGCCGCAGAACGGCATGCTCGCCGATATCCCGGCCAGCACTGAATGCCGTCGCCACTTCGGTCGCCAGCGTATCGACGCCGCGCAGGCCGAGGTTGAAACCATGCGCCGTGATGGGGTGCATGCCCACGGCGGCGTCTCCCAACAGCGCCAGACGTCGGGCCGCGAAACGATGCGCATAAACCGCTTTGAGCGGATAGGCGTGACGGGAACTGATCAACCGCATGGCGCCGAGACGGCGCCCGACGCGGCGCATGATCTCGTCATTGAAGGCCGCCTGTTCGGCGTTCATCAGACGGCGGATATCCTCGGGAGGCAGGGTGAGCACGAGAGACGACGCGCCCCCGTTTACGGGCAGCAAAGCCACCGTCTGCCCCTCATCGAACCACTGCAGGGCGACATGGTGATGGGGTTCGTCATGCGCCATGCGGCAGACCATCATCACACGCTTGAAGTCGTGAATGACGGCGCCGATTCCCGCGCGGCGGCGTGTCGGCGAAAAACGACCGTCGGCGCCGATCGTCAGGAGCGCCCGTAGCGCACCGCATTGGCCGCCGGAGTAATGCGTCACGGCGGAGGCGGCGTCCTGCCTGATCGAATCGACATCGACGCCCGATAGCAACGTGACGCCGGAGCGAGACGCCGCTTCGGCGAACAGGGCGCGGCGGATCTGGTTGTTGGAGACGAGCCAACCCAGGGGCGCATTCGGGGCGCTGCTTTCGGTATGGTCGGCCGGGGCGTCAAAAATGAGCGGATGGTTGCCTCGCCCGGTCTCCACGCGGGCTTCGCGCAAGGGGGAGATGGCGACATGGGGAATATGACGCCACGCCCCGACGCGTTCGAGAAGGTCGCGCGCGTGGTAGGTGAGCGCGATCTCACGTCCGTCGAACCCCGGCTCTTCCCAGGCGGAACGCGGCGCCCGTTCCAGCACCGCACAGGTCAGTCCAGCATTGTCGAGAGCCAGCGCGGCGGCGAGGCCGACCGGGCCGCCGCCGATGATCGCTACGTCGTAATCGGTCGCGTGCGCCATGCCTGCAGCCTATTGCTTGTCTGCTTCGAACGACACGGGCGCTCCGGTCCAATCCGCCACGTAAGGCGCAACGGACCGGCGCTTCGGCGTTTCGCGGTCTTTCTCGGGGGTGCCGACGAAGATAAATCCTGCCAGCGCATGCGGCGGTGGAAAGCCGAGTTCCGTCGCGAGTTCAGGGTCGTAGGCGATGTCGCCCGAGACCCACAGGCCGCCATATCCTTCTGCGTGCAGCGCATTGAGGATGTTCATCGCCGCCGCGCCGACGGCCAATTGTTGTTCGAGCAGGGGAATCTTGTCTTCCGGCCGAAGATGCATGCCAAGGACGATGGTCAGCGGCATGGTCGAGAAGCGGGTGCGGCGCTTTTCGATCTTCTGTTCAGGCACGTTCGGGTCCAGCCGCTTCATGCTGGCCACGACCCGTTCCGCCAGCGCCAGACGGGCCTCTCCGCGCACGAGCGCCATGCGCCAGGGGCGCAGCTTGCCGTGATCCGGAGCGCGCATGGCCGTGGAAAGAATCGCCTCCAGCTCCTCGCCTTTCGGCGCCGGTTTGACGAGAGTGTCCGCCGAGGCGCGCGAGAGCAGAGTCTCAAGCGCGGTGTGGTGGTGCTTGCTCACGGGGTCAGTCTCCGATCATCGGGATGTTGGCGGGACCATGACCCAACTCGGCCGGAATGCCAACTCGACGCCGGAGGGCGCTCAGCCCTCTTCGGGCAGCTTCGCGTCGCCTCCCGGCAGCGTAAGAGCCGTCAGCAGCGTGCAGAACGCGCAGGCGGAGACATACCAGAAGAACCAGCTTTCGTGGCCAGCCTGCTTGCTCCAGAGCGCAACGTATTCAGCCGTGCCGCCAAAGATCGACACGGTGACGGCATAGGGAAAGGCGACGCCAAGCGCGCGGATGCGTGTCGGGAAGAGTTCTGCTTTTACGACCGGATTGATCGCTGTGTACCCGGAAATCATGGCGAAAGCGACGATGATCAGCCCGAACGCTCCCCACGGAGAATGCGTGGCGGATAACGCGGACATCAGCGGGACTGTCCCGAGCGTGCCCAGAACGCCGAATGCGACGAGCAGGGGTTTGCGTCCGATCCGGTCTGACAACGCGCCGAAAGCGGGCTGCATTGCGGCGAACACCAGCAGCGCGCCCGCGGAGATCAACGTCGCCGTGTCCTTTCCGAACCCGAGAGAGTTGGCGAGGAATTTCTGCATGTAGATCGTGAACGTGTAGAAGGAGACCGTCCCGCCGATGGTCAGTCCGATGACCGTGGCGACGGCGCGAGGGTGCTGAAGCAGGACGGCGAGGCCGCCCCGTTCGCCTTCATCCTGCTTCTTCTTGAAGGTCGCGCTTTCTTCCATATTCCGGCGAAGCCAGAAGATCAGCAGCGCTCCGGCGGCGCCGATGACGAACGGCACACGCCAGCCCCACGCGGTGATCTGCTCCGGCGTCAGCAACACGTATTGCATCAGCAGCAGCACGGCCATCGCGCCGAGTTGCCCCATGACCAGAGTCACATAGAGAAAGCCGGACCAGAAACCCCGGTGTTCAGGCTTCGACACTTCGGCGAGATAAGTGGCGGAGGCGCCGTATTCGCCGCCGAGGCTGAGCCCTTGCACCAGTCTGGCGAGAACCAGAACCGTTGGGGCGGCGAGTCCGATCTGCTCGTAGGTCGGGCAGAGGGCGATGATCAGGGAGGCCGCGCACATGGCGGAGACCGAGACCGTGAGCGCGGCGCGGCGACCGTATCGGTCCGCCATGACGCCCATAAGCCAACCACCGACAGGGCGCATCAGAAAGCCGACGGCGAAGACTGCTGCGGTGTTCAGCAACTCTGCGGTCGGAGAGCCGTGGGGAAAGAAAGCATGTGCGAAATACAACGCGAACGCGGAATAAACGTACCAGTCGTAATATTCCAGCAGGTTCCCGGCCGATCCGGAGAACACGCCCCGCAGGCGCTGGGCGTTGGTGAGTTCGTCCGGGGAACCTGCGGTCATCTCAGAAGGTTAGCTCCAGGTTGCTTTGAACGTATGCGCCGGAAGACGCGCCAGCGTTGATCATGGCCTTCGAGGCGAACACGTACTCGCCGTCGATACTGAGCGTTATATGACGCGTCGCGCGCCACGTGAAGCTGGCCTGCGGCATGGTGGCCGTGTAGCCGCCGTGTGGGCGGAATGCGTAGATGGCCGTCGGGTTGGCGTAAATCGCGTCGTTTGTACTATTTCTCCATATTACAGGAACTTTCATCAGGAGAGACGTGTTTTTACTTGTAGAGATCGTGGCGATCGGTCCAACGTCGATGATGTTCGAGTTGCCGATATAGGTGCTGATGTCGAGATAATAGGCGCTGGGCACCCATGGCGACAGGAAGTTGCCCCACGAACTGGTCTGGCTCTTTCTGGTGTCGCCGCCGGATATGTCGTCGGCCTGAATGCCCAGCAGGGGGCGGCCCCACACCTTGGCGAAGCGCCATGAAATCTGCGCATCGAACGCATAGGCGTCGACGGAGCGGCGCGGCCCGTTATTCGCGGCCTGAAAGTATCCCCCCTGCCACATGCCGCCGACAGAAAACTCGATCGGTCCGGCGTTGCCCCAAATTCTCATGCCCGGAGTGTCTCTGCGGGTCGATCCGGCGATGGTTCCGGTCGTCTTCGCAATCGGGTTGCTGGCGAGCAGATAGCCCATGAAGAAGGTGTCGACGAAGACCTGGCTCTTCATGTTCATGAACTTGAACGACGGCACGGCGTAGGATGTGTAGGCCCCATACCAGCGGGTTCGGTAGCCGACCTGATCGTGAAACGCGGTTGTCGGGGCGTTGTTGGTCAGGGTCAGATCGAAGAGATCGACGCGGAAGTTCTTCCAGAAGGAATAAGCCCGGACGCCATTCCACGAATAAGGCACGGTCGGATAGACGCTTCCTGCGGTGATATAAGGCGGCGCATCGAGGAACGTCATGCGCCCGACCATCACGCCCATGTTCGCGTGCAGCAGATGCCCCTTCACTTCTACGAAGGCCTGCTGGGCGTCCAGCTTGCTGCGCCAGCGGCCGCCAGCGTATCCGTAGTAGTTCATGCCGCCAGCTTGTGCGCTCATGAGTTCGCCGTACAGGCGCAGATGTTCGCCCAGATGCAGGTCGGCGCCCGCGTTCCAGCGCAGTGTCGAACGATAGGCCGGGTCTTTCTTGGTCGTGCCGAAACCGGCGCGCTGGTCGAAGAAGCCGTGATGGCGGAAATTTCCGCTCAGTGTCAGATAGATGGAGCCGCTCTCATTTAACGGAATGTATTTGAGCGGGTCCAGAAAATCGATGCGGTTGCGCTTGTCGCGGAGTTTTGACCAGTCTTCAGCCCAGCGAGACACGGCGTAATAACCGACGGTTCCGAAACCGGATGCCGCGCCGGTGTTTGCGTTGAAGACGCCCCAGGGCCCTTGGTGCAGGAGAGCGGATGGCTGGGGCGTCAGCTCCAGCGATTGAGGCTGTGCATAGAGTTCGGGACGGGAGTCCAGGGTCGGAAGAAGTTCGGAATCCCAGAATCCCTTCGTCGTGCGTCGTATTATAGGCAGCGCCTGCAAGGGGCCATTTGGTCCGTATTTATTTACGGTCGCTGGCGTCGTCGTGTGAGCGGTGTTCATGTAGGCGTCAGGGATCGGGGTATGTTGGTTTATGCCTGCGTTCGGTGCTGTTTCAGCGGCCGCAATGTGCGGCGAAAAAAGAAACAAACCAGTAAGAAAGCTGGAAGTTCTTAAGATTTTTGTGATGGAGACGGAGCGTCGACCGGGAAACGTCTTCGTGTCTGTGTGATTCATCTTCAGCACTTCGATTGTTTTTTTTGTTACTGGCGAAAATCCGGTGCGAGGTTTTTCTTCACCGGTTGTGCGATTGCAATGATGCACACTGCGCCCCCCGTCGTCATGTAGCTTTATTGTGTGCAGGCATGATCAAAGGCGCCTGTGTCATCTTTACAACGTGCGCGTGCATCGAGGCGGCGCGAAGAGGTAAGTGCATAATCCATTATGCTTATGGAAAGTTCCCGACTTAAACAGTATTCTCTCGAAAACATGTCGCTGACGGAAGGTAACTATGGAGACGGTGGCGACTGACACGCCGTCTGGAAATTTTTCGCGGTTCCCTGCGTCACAAAGATTTTTTATCCGCCTATTATGTTCGTAAATGTTTTTATTCGTTCAAGTAATCACCATCATACGACACGCGGGGGAGGTCCTTTGCGTCCATAGTGGAACGAAGAAAGGACTTCGATTCTTTGTTGGGGCGTGTATCGTTATTCGAACGAACGGATTTGCGTCGAGCTAACAGTTTAGTGAAAGCGGTGTACAGTCGCCTCATCACGGGCTTCGTCTTCGATCGCGGCCGGGGTGAGTTCGGTCGGCGGCAGACGACCGGCAAGCGCGTCTGACAGACGCGCGCTGTCGAGTTGGTTCTCCCATTTCGCCACGACAATCGTTGCGACTGCGTTGCCGACGATATTGGTCAGGGAGCGGCACTCAGACATGAATTTGTCGATGCCGAGAATAAGGGCCATGCCGGCGACCGGGACGCTGGGCACGACGGAGAGAGTCGCAGCAAGAGTGACGAATCCCGCGCCGGTGACGCCTGCAGCGCCTTTGGAGCTGACCATCGCCACCAGAAGCAGAGCGAGCTGCTCGCCGAAAGACAGATGGATGCCTGTCGCCTGTGCGATGAACAGGGCGGAGAGCGTCATGTAGATATTGGTGCCGTCCAGGTTGAACGAATATCCCATGGGTACGACAAGACCCACGATCGGTCGGGCGCAGCCTGCGGCTTCCAGCTTGGACATTAACGTCGGCAGGGCGGACTCGGATGAGCTGGTGCCGAGGACGATCAAAAGCTCTTCACGGATGTAGACAAGGAGACGAAAGATCGAAAACCCGCATACTCGCGCCACGACGCCCAGAACAAGCACGATGAACAGGATGGATGTCAGGTAGAACGTGCCGACCAGCCAGATCAGGCTGACGACGGAGCCGATGCCGAACTTTCCGATCGTGAAAGCCATTGCGCCAAACGCGCCTATAGGGGCGGCGAGCATCACGATGCGCACGACCCCGAATACGAGTTCGGTCAATTGACGGAACAAGTTGAGGACGGGTTCGCCGCGTGAGCCCATCTGTGACAGGCTGATGCCAAACACGACGGCTACGAACAGCACCTGGAGAATTTCGCCCGAGGTGAAGGCGCTTGCTGTGGTGGTTGGGATGATCTGGAGGAGAAAATCAGTGAAGGAGTGATCGTGTGCGCGATCCACATAAGTGCTGACGCTGGCGGCGTCGAGGGAGTGGGGATCGACGTGCATGCCCCCTCCGGGGTGCACGACGTTGGCGACCACCATTCCGACTGCGAGAGCCAGCGTCGAGAAGACAAGAAAATACGCCATCGCCTTGGCGCCGATGCGACCGGCCTTGCCAAGGTCTCCCATCCCGGCGATGCCAGTAGAAACGGTGAGGAAGATCACCGGCGCGATGACCATCTTCACCAGCTTGATGAACGCGTCGCCCAATGGGCGCATGGAGGCGCCCAACTGTGGGGCGAATTGACCCAGCAGGACGCCCGCCACGACGGCGACGACGACCTGCACATACAGGCTCCTCCACAGAGGCGTGCGGGAACTGGGCTGGGGAGCGATCGCGTGCATGGATAAGGGGTACCATCTGCAGGGGCGTTTATGGGGGCGCCGATCGTCTTTAATATTATCTGTTCGTTGTCGACCGGGTGTCGCGAAATTTCCGATAGCATCGTCCTCCGCCGACGCCAACCGCAGGGGTTCGGTCGGTCAGCGGTCGAGTTTCGAGGAAGGGCGGATTGGTTTTTTATCGAGGAGAAAACGCCCTATCACGTGCTGGTCGCTCCGAACGCGTCGGTCGACGGCGTTCCTGAGGGCTGGTCGCTTTCTCGGAACGCGTAAAGTTGATACGTCCGTTGGACGGAAGCAGGAGGTTTGGCGGGGTATGGGGAGACAGTGTCTGGCGGGGCGAGCAGAGTGAGTCTCATGCCGCCGGACGCGGGGACGGGAGCCGCGCTTCTCGCTGCGCTGGCTCTGGGTGGCTGGATCGGCGCGACGCTTGCGCGTCGCAAGCCAACTGGAGGAACCCCGGACAGCGATCTCCTCGCGCGGTTATACGTGCTCGTGGAGCGAGAGGGCGTCGCCCGGCGCGCCGAGGCGGAGCATCACCTGGCACGGCTCGGCGAGATGGAGCGCGCGATGCTCGCCCGGGTGGAGCAGATGCGGGCCGAGACGGCTGAGCGCCTTGGGCATATCGGCGGCAGTCTGGGGCGTGAGCAGGCGGAGGCGCGCGCCGCATCTGCTGCGGCCCTGCGCGAAATGGCGGAAGCGAGCGCCGTGCAACTCGCCGCCATCCGGGGGGCGGTGACTGAGCAGCTTCACGCCGCAGTCGAAAAGCAGATGCAGACGTCGTTCCAGCGTGTGCTGGAACAATTTTCCGCCATGCAGAAGGCGATGGGCGAAGTGTCGGCCATGACGGCCCAGATCGGCGACCTCAAGCGCCTTTTCGGCAATGTGAAAACCCGGGGTGGTTGGGGCGAGGCGCAGCTTCGCGCCATTCTGGACGATATTCTTCCTCCCGGTGCCTACGAGGCCAACCGGCGGATCGGGCAGGGCGGGGAGGTCGTGGAGTTCGCTGTGCGGATGCCCGTGCGCGCCGCTGCGCCGCCGGTCCTCGCCATCGACAGTAAATTCCCGACAGAGGCGTATGAGCGTCTGCTGGACGCCAGCGCGCAGGACGATCGAGAGGCCGAGCGCGCGGCGCGACGTGCGCTTGAGACAGCGATCCGGTTCGAGGCGCGGAAGATTGCTGCGAAATATATTTCGCCGCCCGAGACGGTTGAATTTGCTGTCCTCTATCTTCCGACCGATGGTCTATACGCAGAAGTCGCCCGTGCGCCGGGTCTGATCGACGAGATCGGCAGGACATGCAGGGTCCTGGTCATGGGGCCGTCCCTTACGCCGGCACTGCTGCGAACGATTCATCTCGGCTATGTCACGCTTTCTCTCGAGGATCGTACAGAGGCTATCGCAAGCCTTCTTGGCGCGACCCGGCAGGAAATGCTGAAGATGGACGGGGTTCTCGAAAAACTTTCTCGAAATGCGCAGGCGATGTCTTCATCGATTGAAGACGCGCGTCGTCGGACAAGAGTGGTCGCGAGGCAGTTGCGTTCGCTGGATTCTGCTGAACAGACTGTCAATGATGCGAATTGATATGATTTCTTACTTATGCACTGCCAATCTTGTGATTGGCGGAGGGTTAGTCTGGTAGATTTTATGGGAAAAAATAATTACTTCGCATTTATTTCATATATATATTGAAATTTAACTTGTAATATATTTAATAAATACAATATTTATGAGTAAAACTTTGTAATTGAAAATTTATTACCATAAGTAAGAGATTTTATTGTTAAATCGGAAGAATTTTCGTATCGCGTCGACTTTACGGTGAGGCATCATTTTTCTGTAGCGACGATTTCGATGTGCATACGACGTAAGAGAAAGCATACTTTGCGGTAGCGAGCCGATTTGTCTTGTTAGGCAGGCGGGACAATCTGCGCGGCGCCAACAGCGCTTGCTCTGCTTCCATTTGGAAGTCTCGGAAAAAAAAGGGGACGCTGTTTAAGCGCCCCCCCTTCCTGCTTGAAGAAAATTTTAACAGAGTCTGGGATCAGAAGTTGACGCCAGCCTGCAGGTAAACATAGCGACCGAGCATAAGCTCACTGTAGTTCTGGGCGCTGGTGTTGGTGGCTCCATCCGCGACGAAGGGCGCCTTTTTGTCGAGGATGTTGTTAACGCCGCCCATGAAGTTCCAGCGACCGAGCTTGTAGTTGACTGTTACGTCGTGCGTGAAGATGCCCGGTGTCTTGCAGTAATAGTACTGGCTGCACGAGACGTCGTTTGTGCCGTCGTTCCACTTCATGCCGCCCGTGTAGGACATCATGTAGGTGAAGCTGAAATTGTCATGCGTCCACGTTGCTGAGGCATAGTCGCGCACGCGCGGCATGCCGGCTCCGTAACCTTGGTAAAACAGACGCCCGGCGTAGTTGTACCAGGGCCCGCCAGGTTCGTTTTGCTGCAGGTAAGACACCAACTGCTGGAAGTTGTTGTTCAGCGTCAGGCTGTCGCGCATGCTCAAGCTAATGCGGTAGGAGAGATCGAAATCGATACCGCTTGTGCGCAGGCCACCGACGTTCTGGTAAACGTTTTCAACCGTCGTCAGCTGCTGGGCTGAGTTACGCGGATTGACGAACTGGCATTCATAAGAAGACGTGCCGGTCGCGCATGAATCGACGATATATTGCGTTGGAAGCGTGCCGATCATGTTTTTCAGGGTGTAGTGCCAGTAGGTCACGCCAACGCGCAGACCAGGCGTCCACCGCGGGGTGATGACCGTTCCGATGGTGTAGGTGCGCGCCGTCTCGGGCTGCACTTTGGAGTTGCCGCCCTGCACGATCGGAATCTGCGAATTGGGCTGTTCAAAAGTCGCCGGATTTTTGATGCCCTGCTTCATGCAGTACGCCGTCACGGCTTCGCTGAGCGCGCCGTAGGTCGAAACCTGCGCGCACGGATCAATGGCGGAGGCGTAAGAGACGTTCTGGCCGCCATACAGCTCGGTCACCGAAGGCTGACGGAAAGACGTGCCCAACGTCGCCGAGAAGCTGATGTCCTGAACAGGCGCCCAGTCGATGCCGACTTTCCACGTCTGCGTGCTGCCAAACGTGTTGTAATGCGACCAGCGGCCCTGTGCATCGATCATCAGGTTTTTGGCGAGGAACGCGTTATGAAGAAGCGTCATCTTGCCTTCGAGATACACTTCGGTTGCGTCAAAGCCGCCGCCGGTGTTGCTCGAAGAGTTGCCTGAAGAATCGCCGCTGATATCGAGAGGATCGGCATGGTAGCTCGCCTGCTCGCTGCGGTGTTCGATACCGCCGGCGATGCCAAGCGACCCACCGTTCTTCCAGGGCAGCTTCACGACCTGATCGTTATGAACGCGAGCGTTGAAGTCACGCAGCTGATAGTCGGCGTGATTGTGCTCGTTGAAGCGAACATAATCGGCAGCCTTTGAGCTGAGCGGGTCCATAGGGTTCGACAGAACGCATCCAGCTGACGCCTGGCAGACGCTTGGATCATACGTGACGGCGCTGCCCGCGTCCGAAGGGTCAACCTGACTGATGCCATAAGTCTGCATCAGCTTGCGGTAATTGAGTTCATTGTTCGTGTTGAAGGTGGCCTGGCTGGAGCCATAGCCCATCGACACGTCGTATTCCCATTTGCCGACGATGTAACCCTTCGCGCCGGCGGTCACCTGATAGGTGTCCGACGCCGTATTCATCTCACGATTGCCGACGTCCGTGTAACGGCGGTACATATACGCGTTATCGCCCCAGGAGCTGCTGTAATAAGGCGCATTTTCGGGGAGGTAGAGAGGATTGGACAACGTGGAGGGGTAAACGCTGCCGGCCACAGGCATGCCGGCCATCTGCGAGTTTTGCGACTCATGCGTGTACCACACGTTCGCGTAGAGCGTGACGTGCTTGTTTAGGTCGTAATGAGCGTCGCCGCCCAGATTGGACGTCTGAAGGTAAGACAGAAGGGAGGAGGGGCCGCCGTAATTGTAGCGATCAGATGAACTGAATGTACGATAACCGCCCTTGCCGTCGGGGACGACGCCGGCGCCAGGTGTGTTGTCGCCAAAAACACGTGACGTGGCTGAGTAACCCGAGCCATACGTAGGGCTGTCGCCAATCGCGGTGTTTTCCGTCCAGGGATTGGACAGATAGCCGCGATTTTTCTGCATCACGCCTTCCTGGGTCATGTACTGCCCGAAGACGGTGATGTTGCCTTTGCCATGATCGAAATTGAAGCCGTACTGGCCGGAGAGCTTGCCGGTCTTGTCGTCGCCGACATCGGTGATGCCGCCGCGTGCGGTGATGGTGCCGCCAGTAATGTTGTGCTTCAGCTTTACGTTGATAACGCCCGCGACAGCGTCGGCGCCGTACAGTTCTGAGCCGCCGTCCTTAAGGATTTCGACGCTCTCAATCATATCCGTCGGGATATTGTTCAGATTGGCGCAGGAGAAGCCACTGGCCATCGTCTGTGTCATGCGCTTCCCGTCGATCAGGACGAGAACGCGAGAGGAGCCGAGGTTACGGAGGTCGGTGCAGGAAAGACCTTCACCGCCATTCTGTACGGCGTTCGACGTTCCGCTGCTGCCGATAGAGGGCAGGCGTTGCAGATAATCGCCGAGGTTGGTGGCGGACGTCTGTTGGATGTCTTGCGACTTTACCACTTGAACGGGGTTCGGGTTGTAACGGCCCGAGCGCAGGGCCGAACCGGTCACGACAACGTCTTCGCTCGTATTGGCCTCGAAAGGATGGCTGAGAGCGTCGCGCGTGCCTGCACGTGCTGCTGTGGGTTGTGCTGCGGGAACGACGGAGGCCGCTGCCGCACTGCGATTGGTCGTCGCGTTGTGCTGGAGCGTGGAGTGAGATGCCGCGCTCCGAGTGCGTTTTGCGTGGTGAGAGGTGGTGGACGTCGCCGCGTGAGAGGGCGTGGCGCAGACGACTGCAATGATTTGCGCAGATGCAAGAACGGTCGCTGCGAGCAGGCTTTTTCGACCGTTGCGTGTTACTCGCTTTTCGGCGCCAGGCGCGTGGATGGAATCCATATAGCGGGCCTTCTTTATACTAAATGAGTCTTCGACATGTGTCGGAATAGTGTTGCGTTTGCATCAACTGTGATGCTGCCGCAACGTTACGTATCGGTGTGCGATCACTTGGCTTCATATAGTTGCAATATTGTCACTGAGTTGGTCATCGCTGTTACAGTGAGGCGCGCGGGGGGGCGTGAAATGAAAGCGATTTTAATGGTTCTGGTGCGAGCTTGAGGTCATCGGTCAATGTCATGAGCGAATCAGGCAGGACGTACAGGCCCCGCGTCCTTCTCGTCGAGGACGACGGGGGCATCGCCCGGGAGATTTCCGAGGAATTGGAAAGCCGGGGGTTCGATGTGCTGGCGATCGAGGTCGGCGATCAGGGGCTGGAGCGCGCGCTTTCTGGCGAGTTCGACGTCATGGTCGTCGATCGCATGCTTCCGGCTCTCGATGGGCTGACGATGATCGAGACGCTGCGCGCGCGCGACATACGAATTCCTGTGCTCGTTCTGTCCGCGCTTTCGGCGGTTGACGACCGCGTGAGCGGCCTGAAAGCCGGTGGCGACGATTACCTGACGAAACCTTTCGCAATGGAAGAGCTGGTTGCGCGGATCGAGGCGCTGCTGCGGCGACCGGACGACACGCGCGTGACGGTGCTCAGAGTCGGTCCGATAATAATGGATTTGATTGATCGCACGGTCACGCGAGACGGGCGCGAGATAGAATTGCTGCCGCGCGAGTTCAGGTTGCTCGAGTATCTGATGCGGCGCCCCGCGCAGGTGCTGACACGCGCCATGATGCTGGAAGAGGTGTGGAACTACCGTTTCATACCCCAGACCAACCTGGTGGACGTGCATATAGGCAAGCTGCGCCGGAAGGTGGACGGTCCGGACGAGGAGCCGATGATACATAGTATCCGCGGGTCCGGCTTTTCTCTCCGCGTGCCAGACGCGTCCGACGAATGAGCGGCGCCTCCGCTCCGAAGGAGGCCCCATCGCGCGCGTTTTCCCGCAGGGAACTGACCCGGGCCGCGGGTTTTCGGCTGGCGCTCGGATTCGCTCTCGCCATGCTTGGGGCGATGGTCCTGCAATTCGCTCTTGTCTATGTCCAGATGACGTCGCTGGAGCACAGCCGGTCGGATGCTCTGCTCCGCAGGGAGACGGCGCTGCTGCTGGCCATGCCGACGGAGCACATGAACTACGTCATCAGCGAGCGCTCCACGGACGATCTGCGTCTCATCATCAACGCGGAAGGCGTGTTCACGTCTTCACGGGAGCGGATCGTCGGCGATCTGAAGGCGTGGCCGGAGGGACTGGTCGAGGACGGCATTCCCCATGACGTGACGGTGCAGCCGGAAGAGGGCGCGCCTTACGTCCTGCGCTTTATCGCCACGCGTATGCCGGATGGGCGCATTCTGGTGCTTGGTCGAAGCCGCCATATGCTTGGCGAGCAGAAACTCATGCTCAGGCGCGCTTCGCTGATAGCGGCGACGCCGGTCCTGCTCTTCGCCCTGATGGCGGGGTTGTGGCTCAGTCACCGGGCGTTGTCGCGCGTCAAGGAGATGCATGAGGCGGTGGACCGGATCATGCAAGGCGATATCCACGAACGCCTCCCGGCCGGGAGAGAACGGGACGACCTGCAACGTCTGGCGGGCAGCGTGAACCGGATGCTCGATCGGCTTGAGCAGTTGATGCACGACATGCGGGAGGTCGGGAACGATATCGCGCATGACCTTCGCACACCGCTTGCGCGCGTGCGCGCACGCCTTGATCGCGCGTTGACGGGAGCGAACGCGAACTCCGTCGAGGAACTGCACAAGGCGATCGGTCGGGCGATCGACGATCTTGATCAGTCTTTCGGCATCATTACGGCGCTGCTGCGTATGGCGGAAATTGACAACGGCCGCCGCCGCGACGGCTTCGCCGCCGTCGATCTGGATGATCTGGCTGGCGATATCATAGATTTGTACGAACCAATCGCAGAGAGCGAGGGGGTGGTGCTGCTGCGTGACGACGGGGCGCCACAGCGCAAGGGCGGCGTTGTGGATAGCGGGCACGTCTGGACGGCCGCCCGCGCCACGGAACAAAGGCAGGACAGCGTATCGCGGCCTCTTGTGGTGCATGGAGACCGGGATCTGCTGATCGAGGTTCTGGCCAATCTCGTCGATAACGCGATCAAGTTCACCAAAGCTGGTGGTGAAGTGCGGGTGTCGGTCGGCCTGTGGAATGATCACCCGGCGCTGTCGGTTACGGATACAGGGCCGGGCGTGGCTCCTGAGGAGCGTGAGGCAGTGCTGACCCGTTTTTATCGTTCGGACAAGAGTCGCCATGTGCGCGGGAGCGGTTTGGGCCTGAGTCTTGTGTCATCTATACTGCGGTTGCATAACGCGCATGTGCGTATTGAAGATGCTCAGGCTGGGCGGCCGGAGCGTGGGGCCCGGTTCATTGCGGTTTTTTCTGCGCCCGCCAGATAGTTGGGCATCCGCCGAGCTAAGCTCTAAATGCTAATTTACTCGCTGCAACACTCTGTGGCTGGCATAGGCCGAGGCATGTTGACTGTGAACGTTTCTGTAAGGCGCGTGTCCGAGGTGACTGGATTATGAACGAAATCGTCGTAATCGCCCTCAAGCGACCCTATACCTTCGTCGTTCTCTCGATCCTGATCGTGGTGTTCGGCGTTCGCTCCATCTTGTCGACTCCGACCGATGTGTTTCCGAACATCAAGATTCCCGTCGTCGCCGTGGTCTGGAGTTACACCGGGCTGATGCCGGAAGACATGTCGGGGCGTGTCGTCTACTATTACGAACGGGCCCTGACCGCGACGGTCAATAATATCGAACATATTGAGAGCCAGTCGTATTACGGTCGCGGCATCGTCAAGATTTTCTTCCAGCCGGGCACGGACGCGACGGTCGCGCAGACGCAGATCACTTCCGTGTCGCAGACGGTCATCAAGCAGATGCCGACGGGAAGTACGCCGCCGCTCATCCTGACTTATAATGCGTCGTCCGTTCCGGTGATGACCCTGCAGGTGTCGTCGACGACGATGACCGCCTCGCAGATTTACAACATGGCGTCGAACCTGATCAGGCCGGCGCTTGTGTCGGTCGCGGGCGCCGCGATGCCGAATCCGTACGGCGGGCAGCCTTCAAACATCATGGTCGATCTGGATCCGACCAAGTTGCTGGCTCACGGATTGTCGCCCGTCGACGTGTCGGTGGCTTTGAACAAACAGAACATCGTTCTTCCAGCCGGCGATCAGAAAATCGGCGCGATGGACTGGATGGTGCAGACCAACGCGACGCCAAGAGATATCGATACGTTTAACGAGATTCCGATCAAGCAGGTCGGTAATTCGGTGGTTTACCTGCGGGACGTGGCCTGGGTCCATCAGGGCGGACCGCCGCAGACCAACCTTGTTCTGGTCAAGGGGCAGCAGGGCGTCATCATCGTCGTCATGAAAAGCGGCGACGCTTCGACGCTGGATGTGGTGGCGGGCGTCAAGAAACTCCTGCCGGACGTGGTGAAGACGTTGCCGCCCGGCGTCGGCGTGAAGATTCTCAGCGATGCTTCGATCTTCGTGAAAGACTCGGTGCGTGACGTCGTGCAGGAAATGGTCACTGCGGCGATCCTGACCGGTCTGGTCGTGCTGCTGTTCCTCGGGTCCTGGCGCTCCACCGTTATCATCGCAACGTCCATTCCTCTCGCCATGCTCTGCTCGATCATCGGACTGGGCTGGGCCGGGCAGACGATCAACGTGATGACGCTTGGCGGCCTCGCGCTCGCGGTTGGCATCCTCGTCGACGACGCCACGGTCATGATCGAAAATATCGACTCCCATCTTGAGCAGGACAAAGATCTCGAGACTGCGATCATCGATGCCGCAAACCAGATCGTCGTGGCGACTTTTGTCTCGACCTTGTGCATCTGTATCGTCTGGACGCCGCTGTTCCAGTTGAGCGGGGTCGCAGGGTGGCTGTTCATGCCGATGGCCGAGGCGATCATCTTCGCCATGCTTGCATCGTTCATTCTTTCGCGGACTCTGGTCCCGACGATGGCGAAGTATATGCTTGCGGCACAGGTTGAGGCGCACAGGCAGGGACATAAAGAGCCGACCAATGTATTTGGTCGCTTCCAGCGTGGTTTCGAAAAACGGTTCGAGCAGTTCCGCATGAGATATCGGGACATGCTGGTTGCGCTGGTAGCGCTGCGCGGCAAATTTCTGCTGGGCTTTCTGAGCGCCGCAATATGCTCACTTGGCCTTCTCTTCTTCGTCGGGCAGGACTTCTTTCCGGAAATCAATTCAAATGCTCTGGCCATCCATATGCGCGCGCCTCTGGGCTCGCGCATTGAGGAGGCGGGAAAAATCTCGCAGTTGGTCAATGCAGAGATTTCACGCCTGCTGCCGGGACAGGTTGAGGACGTCGTTGACAATTGTGGTTTGCCGTTCAGCGCTCTGAATCAGGCGTTCATCCCGACGCCGACTGTCGGCGCGCAGGATTGCGACCTCAATATTACGCTGAAAGACGATGATTCGCCGGTTGCCGAATACCGCCAGATTCTACGCGACGGTCTGTCCAAGGCATTTCCGGGAACGCAGATTACATTCATGCCAGCCGATTTGACCGCGAAGATTCTGAATTTTGGTCTTCCCGCTCCGATCGATGTGCAGGTCGTGGGACGAAACCTCACCGACAACTTCGCATTTGCCAACCGCCTGGCTGCCCGTCTGCGTCGTGTGACAGGCATAGCCGACGTCAGTGTCCAGCAGCCGATGACGACGCCGACGCTGCGGGTGAACACTCACCGCAGCTTCGCGTTGGGCACCGGCATTACTGAAAACGACGTCGCCAACAACGCGCTTGTTGCGCTCTCCGGAAGTTCGCAGGTCGGGCAGGTTTACTGGCTCGATACGACGAGCGGCGTGTCACATCTAGTCGACATCATGACGCCGTCGAACTTCCTGCAGACCATGAATTCACTGGAAACCTTGCCGATCGACAAGGGCGATGGAAACCCGAAGGGCACGACGCCACAGCTTCTCGGTGGATTGAGCAAGATCGTGCAAACCGGCACACCCGGTGAAGTCGCGCACTACAACATCATGCCGGTGTTCGATATCTACGCCACGAACGAGGGTATCGATTTGGGCACAGTTGCGCGCGAGGTGAAGCGTATCGTGGCGCAGGAGCAGGGCAACCTGCCGCACGGGTCGTCCATGGTGGTCCGCGGGCAGGGCGTGACGATGAACGCGGCGTATGCGCAGCTCATCGGCGGTCTCGCGATGTCGATCCTGCTGGTCTACCTGATCATCGTCGTGAATTTTCAGTCCTGGCTTGATCCGTTCATCATCATCACGGCGCTTCCGGGCGCGCTGGGCGGCATCGCGTGGTCGCTGTTCCTGACGCACACGGCGCTGTCGGTGCCAGCGTTGACCGGGGCGATCATGTGCATGGGAACGGCGACGGCCAACTCCATTCTTGTCGTGTCCTTCGCTCGTGACGAGCTGGATCGGCACGGGGATGCGATCAGGGCGGCGATTGACGCCGGGTTTGAGCGTATTCGGCCCGTGCTGATGACCGCGCTTGCCATGGTTGTCGGCATGTTGCCGATGTCGATGAGTAATTCCCAGAATGCGCCGCTCGGCAAGGCGGTTATCGGCGGTCTTCTGATCGCCACAGTGGCTACATTGTTGTTCGTGCCATGCGTTTTCGCGATGATCCACGGTCGCCGGGCGCACGCAAAGCAGGGAGAGGCGGCATGAGCGGCCACCAGACGCAGCATTCGCCGGCTCATGGGGCGCCTGCCCCGACCGGGCAAGGTGGTGGGGGGCGAGGGCGGCTCGCCGTCATCGTGGTCATCGCGCTGGCGCTTGTCCTTGCCGTATGGGGGCTGGTGCAGCGGCACGGCGCCTACGTCGATCTCGCGAAAAAGACCACAGAGGCTTCTTTCCCTCGTGTGCAACTGATCAGTCCGTCGCCCGGGCCGACGAGCCGCAAGCTTGATCTGCCGTCGAACATATCGGCCTGGTATCTGGCGCCGATCTACGCGCAGGTCTCGGGCTACGTGAAGATGTGGTACAAGGACATCGGCGCTAAGGTGCATAAGGGCGACCTTCTGGCGGAGATTCAGACGCCCGGTCTCGATGCGCAGTATGCGGCCTCGAAAGCCAATCTCGACGTGGCTCTGGCGCGTTACAAGATTGCCGACGTCACTGCCAAGCGATGGAAGGCCTTGCAGGGTACGCAGGCGGTGTCGCAGCAGGAAGTGGACGTGCAGGCGGCGAACGCCGCTGCACAGCAGGCGCAGGTCGAAGCCGCCCAGCATGACGTTGAACAGTTTCAGGCCCTGGAGGCGTTCAAACGGATCGTGGCGCCGTTTGACGGTGTCGTGACTGCGCGTTTCGCTGACGTCGGCGACTACGTCAACGCAGGCCGTGGCGACGTGAATTCGAATGGCACGGCGACCGAGTTGTTCAGCGTCGCAGACGTCCACGCCATGCGCGTTTATGTATCGGTGCCGCAGGATTACGCGGACATTGTCGGACCGGATCTGCAGGCGACGCTGACTCTGCCGCAGTTCCCTGACCGCGTGTTCCATGCCCGTTATCTGACGACCGCTGGAGCGTTCGACACCAACACCCGCACGGTGCGGACAGAGTTGATGGTCGACAACGACGATGGCGTTCTGTGGCCCGATTCTTATGCGACGGCGCATTTTGTGGCGCCGGGAGACCCGAGTATTCTGACTCTGCCCGAAGGCGCCCTGATCTTCCGTGCGGAGGGGATGCAGGTGGCGATGGTCGACGCCACCAATCACGTCCATCTCGTTCCCGTAAAGGTGGGAACCAACCTCGGGACCATGGTGCAGATCCTCTCCGGGTTGAAGCGTGAGGACAAGGTCATCAACAACCCGTCTGCGGGACTTCTGGATGGCGAAGAGGTGCGCGTCGTGCCCGGAACGCCGGGTTACGACGCGCCGTCCGTTCCGCAGAAGACCCCTGGTGACGCCCATCAAGACAATGTCCGCGCGATGCCGAACGACAATGCGCCTGGGCCGGAGGCGGGTTCGCGGCAATGACCGAGCGCAGGTTTCTGACGCGCGGACGCGTGACGCGTCGCTTTCTGACGCGCGCGACGGCGCTGCTGGTGGCGTCCGGGCTAACAGCGTGCGATCTGGCGCCGACCTATGCGCCGACGAAACTGATCTTCCCGGCAAATTGGGAAGGGCAGGGCGCCATGCGCTTTGGCCAACCGTCTGACGGCGCGCCGAGGGCTGACTGGTGGAAGACTTTCGGCGACCCTGAACTGGACGCGCTTGAGGAGCAGGCGCTGAAAGCGAACCCCGATCTGGAAGCGGCGGCTGAGGCGTTCACGCAATCGCGCGACGTCGCCGCGCAGGTGGCGTCCCATCTATATCCGCAGGTCTCGGGTACAGCCGGCGGTGAAAAATACAAAAGTTCGAAGCATCGGCTGTATCGAGGCGGCACTGCGACCGGCCCGATCTACATGTCTTCGGAGCAGTATTACGGCGCCGCGACATGGGAGCCGGATTTCTGGCGCGCGATCCGCAACCGGACGGCGATGGCAAAGGAAGCGGCGCAGCAGAAGGCTGCGGATTATGCGGTGGCCCGTCTAGGTCTTGAGGCGGAACTTGCGCAGGACTATATCGCATTGCGCGGATTTGACGCTCAGGACGCCGTCTATCGGGATTCCATCCGTTACTATCGCCTCGCCGTCCAGATCACACAGATGCGCCTCGCCGGTTCGATCGCAGCAGGTCTCGACGTGTCGCGCGCCGAGACGCAGCTCCACTCCACTGAAGCTGCAGAGACGGACATTCTGGCCCGCCGTGACGTTATGGAGCACGCAATCGCAGCCCTGGTGAACGTGGCGCCGGCGGCGTTCCACATAGCCCCCGTGCAGGCATTGGCTTTTCGGGATGTTCGCCCTTCCGCAGGGCTTCCTTCGGCGTTGCTTGAACGCCGCCCGGACATCGCGGCGGCGGAACGCGAGATGGCGCAGGCCAATCGGGCGATCGGCGTGTCTCGGGCCGCGTTCTATCCCGAAATCACCTTTAACGCGATGACGGGTTTCATGGATAACGGATTCGATCTCGCATCGTTGTCGAACTCGATGTACCAGTTTGGCGCGCAGGCGGTTCTGCCATTGTTTCAGGGCGGTTTGCGCAGGGCGGAATTGCAGAGGACCTGGTCTTACTACCGGCAGTCCGAGGATGATTACAGATCGACCGTGCTTTCCGCGTTTCAGGAAGTTGAAGACGGTCTGACCAACGTCAACCGGCTGAAGACAGAAGGCGGTCAGCAGGCTGAGGCGGTCAGCGCCGCTCTGCGGACGCAGACAATGACCATGCAGCTTTATACCGGCGGCCTGACCAATTACCTTGACGTCGTCGTTGCGCAGCAGGCCGCATTGACGGCGCGGGTCGCTTTGGTTCAGGTCCAGACACGACAGATCCAGTCGGTGGTCGAGCTAACCCGCGCGCTTGGCGGGGGGTGGTCCGCATCCGATCTTCCCAAAACAACCCAGATAAGACCCTTCGCTCCGCTACAGTATAGTGGGTTGAGGAATCCGAAAGACGTCGGAGACGTGAAAACGTCGCCCAATCCCTCGAACGCCGATCTGACAACAAAACCCTGATTTTGAATGATGTAGTCAGGACCCGCGACAGGTCCTGATTACACAACTTTCTGAAATCCAGCGTTAGGGCGTGCCGTCAGTTAACGGCGTTGGCAAAGGCCTTGTAATTCCTCTTGCTTTGCGGTGTTTCCTACCGGCTTTTCTTGGAGATATGCTGGCATTCACACTTTCCGTAAAAACAGAGAGAACAAATTACAGATCAGGCGGGAGTGCGGGCTTCATCAAACTCCGCACTTTATATGGCGACATGCCTGAATTTCTCCTGAGGCTCTTTGATAAAATGCTGCTGCTCAACCACTAGAGTTTGAGCGGGCGCGCCTTTCGCTGATTGCGCAAGGCGCCGAGCGTGACATACATGCGTCCGAAATAACGGCTCGCCACCGGCCAGATGAGGTTACCGGCCGTGCGAGACATGCTTCATGCTCCGATCGTGACGTGATTAGACATGTAGGCTTGCAACTGCCCAATCGTGTCACTGGCGACGGGCAGAACCGGGCCGTGCGCGACGCCGATAGTGGATGGCAGCTTGTCGAGCGCGCTTCCGGTCGGCGTGACGCCTAGAGCGGCGTATTCAGCCTTGGGAAAGTGAAACTCCGCGATCAAAGCGACAGCGCCAGCGAGACCTAATGCCGTCGTAAACGGATTCACAACGGCATGTGCGGCGAGCGATAGCGCCGCTTGGTCGGACGCAGCGCCGATCTGCAGGACCGAACCATAGTGCGGGTAGGCACCTCCACCTTGCGACTGGGGCACGTAAGCGGGAGCGAACGGCTGCTCGCCAGCGACGTCGGAGCTATAGTTGGCGACAGGATCTCCCTGTGTCACCACAGAGATGAAATTCGAGCCTTTGCCGACGGCGTTGGGATCCTTGGGAATTCCACTTGGCTCGAAACCGATGCCTGCCAGTCCGGTCTGCTGCGACACATATTCCGCCTCGATACCGCCCAGCGAATGTCCCGTTACGAAAATCTGGTCTGCGCTGTAGCCCTGTTGACCAGCGGCGGCAACGACCTGTTTGGCAAATGCAAGCGCTTCTTTCTGTGCGGGAGAAACCTGCCGGAGCAGGATGCCGAGATCGCTTAACAGGCCACCCGCAGTCGCCAGCGGATCGATCAGCAGGTTTTCGCCGCGTGTCGTCCCCGCGTAGGTAATGAGAACTTGGTTTTCGGGCGTAATCCAGGCATGCCCGACGCCGCCAGTGAGGTCGTCATGAAACGACATCTGTTTTCCGTTCTGAAGAAACGGTTTCATGCCCGCCGGCACGCCGCCGATTACATATTCGCTCACTGCCCCGTTTAGAAACTCTGTGACCGTAGGCGTGAGTTGAGATGCAGGTATCGCGTTTTCAGGCGCGAGAAAGCTCATCGCTGTAGTGGCGCTGGCGGATTTAGCGCTCAGGCTGGTAACTGACGACAATAATTCCGAATTCAGGAGCTGATTGCTGGCCCCGTTGAGTTTCAGGTAATTATCGGTTTGAGAAGTAACGGACATTGGCAGACCCTCGTGTGTTTTTCTTTGTGAGGCGGCCTAATGAGGTTTTTGACGCGTAAGCGCTGCTATTTTTTCGAATATTCGGCGTTACATTATTCCGCAGTGGAATCCGGCATTGCGCTCGGCGCCCTGTTAAGTCAGCCGATATTAGGCCAAATCGGTTGACCTCGCCGCCGATCGTGGAAGCGCCGAATGTATATGTCAACAAAGTAACGGAAGTTCACCCAATGTTACGACGAAAACGCCTTCGGTCGCCATTAGGTATGCATATTCCGAAAGAATTCACTGGAAAAAGAACAATAAATTATTTGTTTTTTCGAGAATTCCGTAAGGGAAGGTTGTCGTGGTCGGCCGGTTGCGCGCACGATCAATCGATCGTCGCGAACGAAGTCGGCGATACGGGTTTCTTTCAAATTTCCGCAAAAAATACCCGACTCGCGGTCTTTTCGAGTGCTTGGATGAGAGGTGTTCCGAAAACCGTCTCTCTGACTCGGGTGGGTGGCGGCAGGCAGGGTGAATCCGTTCTGGGTGGGAACGAATACCTATTTCAGTGGTTCGTGTGTCGGACTTATACGGCTTCAAACGTCGTGCTGAAACCGAGATATTTATGATCGGAACTGAGCAGCTTTCCTGCACTCTGGCCAAACGCCGCTTATGCGAAGCGGTCGAGGCTATTGCTTTTCCCCTTGTGCGGGTTCGTTCAAACCACTCTTCCTGAACACGGAAGATTTCAGCGGCGACGTGCTCCGCTGGCCGCCCGTGCGGCTACGGCCGCGAGATGGCGGCGGCACAGCAGCGTGTCCATCGCTCCGGTCTGCTTGCAGGAAAGTTCGAATTCCTGCGTTCGGCGCGCGATTTCAGACAGTCCGTCCAGGGACCAGACGTCGAGAGCTCGGTTGAAGCTGGGCGCGCGTTTGAAAAACACCGGGGGCCGTAGCGTCTTTATGGCGTCGGCGCGATTGCGGCCCTGCTCCATCGTGGCTCGGATCAAGCGAAGCCGTCCGATATGCGAGAGCATAACGCGCGCTATCGCGACCGGGCTTGCGCCTTCTTCCAACGCGCGTTCGAGCGCGAAATCGGAACTGGCGCGGTCGCCTTCCATAGCGGCGAAAACCGCGTCCTCCATGGAAGATGAGCCAGAGTCCCCAGCGCATTGCTGCACGTCGTGCAGCGAGAGTGTGCGTTCTGCTCCGGCGTAGAGCGTCAGTTTCTCGACCTCACCGCGCACGCTGACGCGATCAGGGCCGAGATGCGCTGTGAGCCACGCCAGAGCGTCCCCGTCGATTGCGACTCCCTGCTCCTGAAACATCCGTGACACGGAGGCCTCAAGGGCGCGCCCTTCTTCGGGGTAGCAACCAATGGAGGCCGCGCTCGGCGCGTTTTCCACCAGGGCGCGCAGCTTCGAGCGCGCAGCGAGGACCCCGCCTTCGACGATGATCAGGCTCTCTGCGGTCGCCTCAAGCAGGTTGCCGAGAGGGGCCGCCAGAGCGTCTGTCGCATCCCGAACCCAAACGACGCGGCGTCCCCCATCCAGGGACAGGGCGGTCGCTTCTTCCTCGAGCCGTTCGTGGCTCTCTTTGGAGAGTGTGGCGACACGGAACGGATCGTCGAGCGAGCCGGCGACGGCGCGCGTCATGTTCGCCGCGTATTCGCGTATCAGCCCGGCGTCCTCGCCGTGGAGCAATATGGCCCGCCAGTCGGACGGGGAGTGGAGGACCCGGCCTAGCGCGCGGGCGTCAATCTTCACCATGCCGCGGACCTCTCGCGAACTCTCTGCCAGCGTCGTTGCGTTGATCCGGGCCGACCGCGTGTGCGCGGGTCATTGCATGTCAGGGTCGTTCTCGTCCGCGTTCGGATCGGTGCGCCCCGTCGCAAGTGCGGGCAATCCGTCTTCGCCGACGCCCTGAACGGGCTGCTGCTGGCTGGAGTTCGGGATCGCGTTCGGCATTTGATAATAAACTGGCCGACGTTTCTGAGCGACGGGCGCCGGAGCGTGGGTTTCGAACCATATGGCGACCTGCTGCGTCACGATGTCAGCCAGCGTTCTGGCGACACGGTTTTGCAGCGTTTCCGTATTCAGGCTCTGGGCAAAATATTCTTCGAAGGTGTTGTTCATGCCATCGAGCGTGGTGGCGTCACCCTCGGCCAGAAACTTCGGCGCCAAGCCGACGGTCCAGAGCTGCCAATGCGCGTGGCCGGTGGCGCGTGTGCGACCGGAGGTGTTGTCGGCATGGATGTCGATGGACTCTTGCGCCATGTAGCCGTTCACTTTGAGCGTGTAGCCGGTCGGGTTTTCCGGCCCGGCGCCGCTCATCTGCTGCTGCAGGGCCAGACGCAGCACTTGCCCGAACCGGTCGGAAATGCCGGCGACATAAACCTGCTTGAGCTTCTCCTGAACGTCGATATGACCTGCAGAAGTCTCGTAGAGCGGGTGAAAACCGCACGCCGGGAGCGGGAGACTTGTTGCGCCGAGGATCAGCGCAGTCAACGCTCTCGATCGTATGCGGCTTGCCACCGGTTAACCCGCCACCACGAAGTTCACGATCCTATTCGGAACGTGAATGCGCTTCACGATCTTCTTGCCTTCCAGCAACCGCGCCACGTTGGGCTCTGCTTCAGCGCGCGCTAACACGGCAGCGCCATCCTCGTCCGGTTCCGCGTCGATGGTTCCGCGCAGCTTGCCCATGATCTGCACCGCAAGCTTGATTTGAGTGACGGCTAGTAATGCTGGCTCAGGCGTTGGCCACGGGCGTTGCGCGGCGAGCGCGCCGCTCGGTTCAAGCAGTGACAGCAGCTCTTCGCCAAGATGCGGCGTCATCGGCGCGCAGAGCAAAGCCAGCGTGCGCGCGGCTTCGCGGCGGGCGAAGGCCATGCCCGGCTCGTCATCTGCGCGTTCGGCTTCGGCCAGTGCAGAAGTCAGTTCGTGCAGGCGGGCGACAGCCACGTTGACTGTGAACGCTTCGAGCGCTTCGGTCACTGCGGCGATCGTGCGGTGCGTCGCGCGGCGCAGCGCGTCCACAGCCGCAGGGATATCCCCGGTCTGCTCTAACGTGTCGGTTGGGCATTCAGCGGCAACGGTGCGGACGATGCGGTAGAGGCGCTGGACGAAACGCGCGGCGCCTGCGACGCCAGCCTCGGTCCATTCCATATCGCGTTCGGGCGGGCTGTCGGACAGCACGAACCACCGTGCGGTGTCGGCGCCGAAGCGTTCGATGATCGACACGGGCGCAACGGTGTTGCGCTTCGATTTCGACATTTTCTCGACGCGGCCGACGGTGACCTCTTCCCCGGTCTCAGCGTGGAACGCGCCCGAGCCCGTGCGGCGCACTTCCTCCGGATAGAGCCAGCCGCCCTTGGCGTCCCGATAGCTCTCGTGGTTGACCATCCCCTGTGTGAACAGCCCGGCGAACGGCTCGCTCACGTCCAGATGTCCGGTTTCACGCATCGCGCGGGTAAAGAAGCGCGCATAGAGCAGGTGCAGGATCGCGTGCTCGATGCCGCCGATATACTGGTCCACGGCGAGCCAGCCGTCCGCAGCCGGCCGGACGGTCGGGGTTGCGGCGTGCGGCGCGGTGAAGCGCGCGAAATACCAGGAGCTGTCGACGAACGTGTCGAAAGTGTCGGTTTCGCGTGTCGCGGGTTTGCCGCATTTCGGGCAGGCGACGTGCTTCCAGGTCGGGTGATGGTCCAGCGGGTTGCCAGGGCGGTCGAAGGTGACGTCCTCCGGCAGAACTACCGGCAGTTGTTCGTCAGGAACGGGGACCGGGCCGCAATCCGCACAGTGAATGACCGGGATGGGGCAACCCCAGTAACGTTGGCGTGAAACGCCCCAGTCGCGCAGACGCCAGTTGACCACGCCGGTTCCGACGCCGAGGCCTTCGAGGCGCGCGATGGCTTCCGTCCGCCCGGCTTCACAGCTCAGGCCGTCGAGGAAGCCTGAATTGATCAAGGAGCCCTCTCCGGTCCAGGGTCCTTTGTCCGCTGTCCAGTCGCTCGCGTTTTCACCGGGGGGCAGGACCACGAGCGGGATGGCCAAATCGTATTTGCGGGCGAAATCATAATCGCGCTGATCGCCGCAGGGGCAGCCGAACAGGGCGCCTGCGCCGTAGTCCATCAGTACGAAATTCGCGATCCAGACAGGGAAGCTCTGGTCCGGCAGGAAGGGGTGGCGTACGCGCAAGCCCGTGTCGAAACCGCGCTTCTCCGCCTTTTCAACGGCTTCAACCGAGGTGCCGAGGCGGCGGCACTCTGCGATAAAGTCGGCTGCGGCGGGGTTGCGCTCGGCCACCTTCGCGGCGAGCGGGTGATCAGGCGCGAGCGCGAGAAAGGACATGCCGAAGAGGGTTTCGGGGCGGGTCGTGAAGACTTCCACCGAATCAAGATTTTCGTCGAAATCCGCCGGAGGCTGGGCAAGGGAGAAGCGCAGGCGCGCGCCCTCGGATCGACCGATCCAGCGCTCCTGCATCAGCCGGACGCGCTCGGGCCAGCGGTCGAGAGAGTTCAGGCCAGCAAGAAGGTCGGGTGCGAACTTCGTGATGCGCATGAACCACTGGGAAAGCTGCTTCTTCTCGATCGGCGCGCCGGAACGCCAGCCCTTGCCGTCGATCACCTGCTCGTTCGCCAGCACCGTTTCGTCCACGGGATCCCAGTTGACCCAGGACTCGCGGCGATCAACAAGGCCTGCCGCCAGGAAATCGAGGAACAGCTTCTGCTGCTTGCCATAATATTCCGGCAGGCAGGTGGCGATCTCGCGATCCCAGTTCAGCGAGAAACCCAGTCGTTGCAGCGTCCCGCGCATGGCGGCGATGTTGTCGAGCGTCCATTGCCGGGGATGCACTCCGCGCTCCCGTGCAGCGTTCTCGGCAGGAAGTCCGAAGGCGTCCCAACCCATCGGATGCAGCACAGCGTAACCGCGGGCGCGTTTATAGCGCGCCACAACGTCGCCGAGTGCGTAGTTGCGGACATGCCCCATGTGGAGTTGACCCGACGGGTAGGGGAACATCTCAAGTACATAGTATTTGGGCTTGTCGGCCGGAGGCGTATCGGGAACCGCAAAGACCCCGTCGCTTTCCCATCGCGCCTGCCAGCGCGGCTCCACGGCGTGGAAGTCATAGGTCGCAGGCGTGTCGTGGGCAGTCATGTGCAATCAGTCCAGAAGGCGAGGCCGACAAGCGCAGACTTGAGCGGCGTTGTGTCGGGCGATACGCAATCGCGCAATAGTTAAGAGTTCGAGCGACGCCTGACAGGCGTCACGCTCAGACGTCAGTCGTCGTGGCCGCCGTTCGCAGCGCGTAACTGACGCGCGCGAGCAAGAATTTTTGACGTGATGTCAGAGGCCGTGTTCGCTGCCGCCGGGGTGTCGGTCCACGCCCCGTCCTGAAATATTTGCCGGAAAACGCTCACACGCAGCGCGTCGGAACGAAGGCGCTTGTCCAGAACATAGGCTGTGATCTTGAAGCGCTCGCCATGCGCTCCGGGCGGGGCGTACCAGTCGGTGAGTATGAAGCCGCCTACGGCGTCGGCCGAGGATATCGGCATAAACGACAGGGTATCGAGCGCGCCGCGCCAGAGATAGGCGTTCACCCCGCCTCCGAGTTGATCGTCGCCGCCCGTGGCGCCACGATCTTCGGTCAGCAGGTGATTGCGGGGTGCGGTCAAATCGCTGGCCTTGTCGCCCTGTGAGCAGCCCGCCAATGGCAGCGCGAGCGCAGCCGCGCCTGCGATCAGGAGTCGAGAAAGGTCGGTGATCCTGGTCGAAAGCGTCCGAGTGGTGGGCATGGTGATGCTGCGACTCCTGTAGCCTGACTTGCCAAGCGTCACCGCCTCGTCTGCGAGGGAACTTACCGCATCTGTTGAGGCACGACGGCGCCAGCCTGTGAGGGGCCTTCATATCCTGTAGCCGTCACGCCGCCAAGCACCCTGGAGTCGGCCGCATCCGATTGAGTCAACCCAGGCAGATCCAGGCCCATCGGGAGGCCACTGCCCTGAAGGGCCTCTTTCAGGAAACTGCGAGCCGCCTCAGGCAGGTGCGTGTACCGTCTGACCGCTGCATTTATGCAGATATCCGGCTTGATAAGGAACAGGCGTTCCGTGACGTCTTGCATCTCGTCGGAATTCGCGGCGCCGCCAGTCGCGTTGAGGCTCGCAAGCGCAGCGAGATGCAGCAACAGGAGCGACGTTCGTGTCGGCGTAACGCTCAAGCGCGCCCGCGCCCAGGACGCGGCTTCCTGAAAGCGCCCAGCCAACAGGTCGATCAGGAGGATATCGCTGTCAACGAGCTCGGTGAAGGGGTGGGTCGCATGGCGGGTCTGAAACTCGGCCATAACCTCGAAGGCTTCGGCAAACTGCCCCTGCGCTAGGCGCCGATAAGCTTCCCCGATAGCGACCAGATCGACGCCAGCAGCTTTCGACGTCAGTTCCTCAAGCAGCGCCAGCCCGTAAGTCTGTTCCCTGGACATAGTCAGGAGCAGGCGGCCAAGAAGCATTTTGCCGCTAATGCTGTCGGGCGCAACCTGAAGCAGTCGGCGCGTGACTTCCACACCGCGTTTGAGGCTTTGCTCGCGTACAGTGTCCCATTGCTCGCAAGACTGAAGCAAAGACGTCAAGCCTGACACCAGCAGCAGAAACGGGTGGTCCGGCTCATGCAGCAACGCATGGTGCAACAGATTGCTGGCTTCGGTATAAACCGAAGGATCGCCTCTCGTCATAAGCGCTAGCGCGCGGAGTCCGGCTTGAAGGGGTTGCAACTCGTCGGCAGTACGGCTTGCCACGCTTCTCGCCTCGGCCAACGCGACGCGCCATACTATCTCGGTGACTATGCCGCTCACGTAGGAGTCGATGGCGCTTTGAGCGAAATCGACTCGCGTCGCCCAAACGATGACGCCGCCTCGCCGCCGATCGGTCACGCGCACGAGCAGTCGAAGCGTGCCATCGGGTGCGCTCGCGGTCGTGGACGCCAGCTGTAAACGGTGTTCGACAAGGAAATCCGCGTCGGACGCATCTTGTCGTTTTGATTCCCTCGCTGAGTTTGCGTGAGGCGTGGGGCCGTCGTTCGCATTGGGCGGCACCACGCCCAGAAGGGAAAACTGGGCGAGACCGGTCGCGATCGACTCCGCGATATCTTCGGACACCTCCCGTAAGTCGTCGTTGTCTTGGCGGGGCTTGGCTGACGTAAAGGCGATCGACGCTACGTAAGGCGGCGTAGGGGTCGATAAGGCGGAGTCGGCGTTGGTTGAAGGGACGTTTGCGCCGGACGCGAGCGGGCTGGAGTGCGGCTGGGGCGAGCCGCCGCGCGCGGCCTTCAGATCTGAGATTATCGCCATGGTCGCAGCGCCTGGCTCCGCGCCGAGGGCATCCCGAAAAGCAGACAGGCACTCTTCGGCGGCCACCAGCGCGCTACCGCCGTCGTTGCGTCGCGCCAGTTCGCGCAGGACCGTCTTCCACGCGTTTTCGTTCAGTCGGTCGAATTTCAGGACCCGGGTCGCGGCGGTGAGGCGCAGTTCCGGATCGGACTGATAGAGCATCGCCTGCTCGAACGTGGCGATAAGATGCTGATGCAGTCGCGTGCGTTGCTGCGACAGCCACTCGTCAAGAGCCGGGTCCACGTTGCTGAGATCGGACAGAAGAGTTCCGCTGATCTCAGGCAGCTTGAGGACATTTTGGGGAGTCGCATTCAGATAGCGTTCGACGTCGACCGTCGTGAGTACCGGCTTGAGCGCCAGGGCATGGCGCTGGACATCGATTACATCTGCTCCTAGCGGGCTTAATGCATCGGCCAGCCGATGAATCTCCTGACGAAGGGAGGCGCGCGCCTGCTCGTCGGAGCGTCTGCTCCATAAAAGATTCGCCAGAGCGCGTCGGGATACCGGCCGTCGATCAGACATCGCCAGAATAGCCAGAAGCCCTCTGGTTTTCGCGCCTGTTGGAGTGATGGTCGTTCCGTCAAGCATGTGGGCCGCAGTAGCCCCCAGAAGTTCGACCCTGAGGATGGCCGCGTCAGATTTACGCAATCCCGGTTTGGCCAGGTCAAACAAAGCCATGAACAAATACCTTTTCGCCAACGCACGAGCGATGTCTCGAATACTCGATCAGCGCCTGAAGTGTTTCCTTGTTGTCCAATGCGCCTAATAAAGTTTCAAACCAGAATTAGCTACATACTTTCATCGTAAAACTTACGGTCAAATTGTTTCGCAGAGATGAACATGCCTTAAGGACACAAGATAGCCGAAATTGATAAAAATACTAAATGCCCGAGGTGTGCGGATGAAAGGTCGCCCGAAGCGTTCTCTCTGCAGCGTTGGCAGGTAATTGTGTCGACGTTTACTTGCCGTAGGTATGCCGGGGGATGAATTTTTGTCTCTGCGCCTGCGCTGCACGAGACTCTGATCACGATTTTTATGTCGATATAAATGATTACGCTTGCATCGTTGTGGGCGGCGATATGAATTTTCCATGCAAATTCAGTATAATAGAAACCTATTTATATTAATTGGGATGTGATGACCGCCAATCTGCTATTTTGACCGGAAACTTTTGAGCCAATTTGCCGTTTTCGGCAGTGAAACCGCCCCTCGGAATTGTGATGCGCAGAAAGATTGCATTCGGTTTTTGTATGAGCGTACCGTCACGTTGAGAATAAAAAGTGCCTAAACAATAATCAGGGCGGGTAGAGTGGTGATCGACAAATCACTCGCGTACAGCAGTAGACGGGAAGATGTTCCACACGCCGAGCGGATTTATAACTCGCTGAGGGATGAGTCCGCCTCAGGCCGATCCGCTCTTTTGGCGTCCTGGATGCGCTCCTTGCGGCACTACGGGCTTGAGCCCGATACCCAAAGGCCTCCCAACCAGCTTTCGGGGGGCGAGTTCTATCAGGTTAGAGAGCGAAACGCCGCGTTGCTGCTGGCTAGCGCGCCGGTCCTCGACCGACTCGCCCTCGCTGTTCGACGGCCCGGATACTGCGTGCTCCTGACGGACCCACACGGCGTCACGCTCGAAAAACGTTGTGACGTCGGAGACGAGGACACGTTTGCGAGATGGGGTTTGACGCCTGCGATGCTGTGGGACGAAGCGCATGAGGGCACCAACGGCATAGGAACCTGTCTGGCCGAGGATCGCGCCCTTACGATTCACCGCGATCAGCATTTTTACACGCGCAATACGCCGCTCAGTTGCACGATGGCGCCCATTCACGATCCGCAGGGGCGGGTGGCTGGCGGCGTCGACATATCGATCTGTGATCAGGAAAGCGACGGGCGGGCCATAGCCCTGCTGTCGCTCGTCGTGGAAGACGCCGCCCGCCGCATCGAGCGACGCCTGTTCAGCGAGCTGTTTTCCGAACGGCGGATAGTGTCGTTCGGGGTCGACGGTCAGGCGTTGTTCGCCCTTGACGACGATGAGGTGATTGTTGGCGCGAACAAGGCTGCGCGGGTTATGTTCCGGTGCTGCAATGACAGCGGTGTCACCCTTCCCGACCTTCTCTCCGTTTCCGGGCATGAAAATCCTGCTCACGCTGCGCACGCTGCGATCCAACGCATGTTGAAACGATGCGGCGGCAACGTGTCCGCCGCCGCCAGGGAGCTGGGGATCAGTCGCGCGACCCTGCACCGTAAGATCAAGCGTCATTCTTCGACGAGCGTCGTAGCGCCCTGATCTTGAGGCCCCGTAGCGCCTGCGGTGAAGGTGGGTTCCCGTCATATCAGAACGTCACCCGGATTCCGCCAAAGCCGCCGATGGGCGCCGATGGGCTGTAGCTGCGGGGGTTGGTCGCGTTAGGCGCCTGAGCAAGATAGACCGAGCTGGTGGGCGAGAACGTGCCGTATGTATAATAGCGGCGGTTGGTCAGGTTCGCGATGCTTCCAAACACTTGCAGGTGCGGGAGAACCTGCACGGCGGTATGAAAATTAAGCACGAAGAAGCCCGGCAGCTTCGAGTTGAGATTTGCCTCGTCTCCGTAGAGATACTGACCTGACTGTAGATCGAAGTCGAACCCGGCCGTCCAGATTGATGTGATGCGCATGTCTACGCCGCCGGTCAGCTTGCTGCTGGGAATGCCCGGCAGCCGGTTGCCCCGCCGCACGGTCACGTCTCCGTCGGCGTCTGCGGCGGGGTTGCTGCCAGCGTCCTCGGTGAAGCTGCTTCTATAAGTCGCCTTGGTGTATGTGTAGTTCAGGTAGGCTGACCACCGAGAAAGTTGCAACGAGAGATGAACTTTCGCGCCCTGCCTGCGAGTGCCGCCAATATTGGCGAAATATGCGCGATTGAGAGTTTCGCTGTTAATAAAGACGATGTCATTGTCAGCGTCTGTGCGAAACAGGCCAAGATCGTAGCTCAGGCTGTTATGTTTTTTGTTGAGCAGGAACCTGCCACGCAGTCCGGCCTCATACGTACGCGCCACGACCTGTTTCAGGTCGGGATCTCCGACAAAAAAGTTCGCCAGACTGCAGGAATTTTCTGGGCCGGCGCAAGACAGTTCAGCCGGCGTGGGCGCTCGGTTGGCTTCCGAGTAGCCGCCGTAGATGTTCGCCCAGTCTGTTAACCGGTAGCTGAGGCCGGCGGCTGGGTTGACGCGACCGTAGGCGTGGTTGCCCGAAAGGTCGCCGCCGTTCTGATCGTGCAGGTTAATTTCGGCAAAGTTATAACGTGCGGAGCCAGTAAGTGAGAGGCGCGGCGTAATGTCGATCGTGTCGGCCACGAATGCGCCGACATAGGTGTCGCTTACGGAAACGCGGACCGGAACATTGTCGCCCGGCTCGTCGATGACCACGCCGGGGCCGTAATAAACGCGCGTATAGGGCGTAAGGCCGCCGATCAGGCTGGTCGCGGAGAACATGGTCTGCGCGCCGTTATAGCTGACGCCCGCAACTTCGTGATTTTTGAACCCGAAAATATTGTGGGTGAAGGTCTCCTGCAGCGACGCGCCATAACTATTGGTGTTCGTCGTCTGCTGATCCATTTCCGAATACATCCCGCCATTCAGAAAATCCGGTATGGTTCCGCCGCCGACGGTCCTGGAAGGCGTGTCGTCGTCGGAACAGAGGAGGCCAGCGTTTTCGCTATCGTCGCATGGCGTGTCGTTGGCGGCGTTACCGTTCAAAACGCGCTGTTGGAAATAGGAATAAAAAGCTTGGCCCTGAATCGAAAGATGTTGGCTGAATTCATGACGGCCGTTCAGGCCGAATTGTATGAATTTGTTCGCCATCAGATTCGGCGCCGTGAACTGCGCCTTGGGGTCGGCGCGAAGCAACTGGATGGGCGAAGTTCCGGGACCGTTGAGAACAGAGTTGGCCAGATCCAGATTTCCGTGGATTTCCGTTCGTTCGTCTTTCCAACCCAGATCCGCGTAAAGAGACTGGATGTCGGAACTTTGCAGGTCGCGCCACCCATCTTCATGCACTTCACGCGCAGCGACGTAGAACGCGGTGTTGCCTCTGCGACCGGCGTATTCGCCTTCGGCCTGAATTTTTCCAAACGACCCGCCGGACATATCGGCCTCGCCGCCCGCTCGCGTATTGAACCCGTTTTTCATGTTGATGTTCAGCGCGCCGCCGAGCGCGTTCAGGCCGAACACCGGGTTTGATCCCTCGACCGCCACTCGGCTGATCGCCATATCAGGGATCAGATCCCAGTTCACCGTGTCGCCGAACGCCTGATTGAAGCGTATGCCGTCCATGTAAACTGCAACGCCCTGCGCCACGCCCTGCAGCGGGGACGCCTCAAAGCCGTTCATCATGACGGTCGGCTGGTAAGGGCTTCCAGAGGCGTAGTTCAGGCTCACGCCCGCAAGCTGTGTGTCGAGAGCGTGCAGGAGGTCTGGCGTCCCTTCGCTCGAGAGAGAGTTCTGGGTCAGGACGGATGTACGTGCCGGCAGGCGGTTGCGATCGATGCTGGAGCCGGGGAGGGGAGACGTGCCGATGACGGTGATGTCCTCAGAATCCTGCGCATAGACGGGGGACGTCGTTGTCGTTGTCGCGGTTTGCGCGAATGCGACCGCAGGACAGCCGAGGCAGACCGCGAACAATCCCCATCTCGTTTCGGTGCGTCGGTAGAGCTTCGAGAGCATGATCGTCGTTCTTGTTTTTCTATGTTGGTTGCCTTGCATCTCATCAGTCGGCACAGTGCGTGTCGACGGGAATAATTCCCGATGAAGAAGAAAATCTCAGAATTTTACCGCAATTGTGAACGACTGTTTGATATGGCGGCTCAGGAACGACGCGGTATGCCCATCCAGACTCTCCGTCAGAGGCTCCTGTTGGCGGTCGCCACCGCGAGCGTCGTCTGCTTCAGCTTTGGCACGATGATTGCAATGATGCGGGCGACCCATTCAGTGCGTGTCGAGTTGTCATCTGCGTTACGCGGCGCGCGGGACGCGGTCACGGTTCTCCCGCCAGCGCTGGTGGACGAGAGGGAGGCGCAGTCGGTATGCGCGATATTCAGGGACAATCGCCATGTGACGGCGCGTGTGGCGTCGCGAGAGGGGCGCGTGCTGTGCGAAGCTGGCCCTCTTGCGTCATCCTCGCCTCCATCATGGTTTTTACGAACTGTCGCTCCGAAGATACCCGATGTTCTTCTCGCCGTCGGGAGCGATGGGCGCACAATCAATCTGTCGGCCGATCCCACGAATGAGGCAGCGGAGCGGTGGTCGGATTTTCTACAGGAAATCGTGGTCGTCGGCGCGCTTTCGGCCCTTATGGCCGGGCTTTGCGGCGCCATAGTTTCCCACGGATTGAGACCGCTCGGCGCGTTGACCTCTGCCTTGTCGCGCTTGGGAAAAGGCGAAGCTGGTGTTGTTCTTTCCGAGCAGGGACCACAGGAAGTGTCCATAGCGGCGGCGGCGTTCAACCGCATGGCCCGAGCCTTGCGTGATGCCGACGAGCGGAACGCTCGATTGCAGGAGCAGCTTGCCTGTATCACGGAGGAGGAGCGCGCGGCGTTCGCTCGCGATCTTCACGACGAGGTTGGAGCTCTTCTGTTCGGCATAAACACGTTCGCGGCGGCGATCGAGCACTCCCTCGTCGGAGGGCGGATCGACACCGCATCGGCCCAGATAAAAACCTTGAAGGAGACGACGCGGTCCGCGCAGCGGATTGTAAGAGAAATGCTTGATCGTCTCCATGGGAATCCGACCTGCGACGTTCCGCTACGCATTGCGTTGGAGGACATGAAGCTATTCTGGAAGGCGGTCGCGCCGTCTGTTGCGATTGATGTGAACATCCAGTGCGACATAGAAAGTCTTAATGAAGAGACACGGGGCGTCCTTGCGCATGTTGCTCAGGAGGCTTTGAGCAATGCAATTCGTCATGGTTCTCCGAAACGGGTCTCGGTATCCGTCGTGAAAGAGAATTCCATGGTGCGGCTCGTGATTCACGACGACGGGAGCGTTCAGGCTTCGTCGACGGGCTTCGGTCTGCTCGGAATGAAGCGCCGCGCGGAAATTGTCGGTGGAAGTCTGGAAATCCGGCAGGGGAGCGGATGGACTGTGATACTGTCCGTGCCGGACGATAGAGCGACTTCCCTGATCGGAGCGTAACTATGAAAATACTGCTGGTCGACGATCATGCCGTGGTGCGCGCAGGGCTTGCGCAATTACTGGCGGCGTCTCTGAACGCACAGGTTTTCGAAGCTTCAGATGAGAACTCTGCTTTAGACTGGCTGCGGCGCCATCGCCCGGATCTGGTCATTGTCGATTTGGGCCTCCCGGGAGCGGGCGGCTTGTGGCTATTGACCCGATTGCGCGATATGGGATTGCGCTGCCTGGTGCTGAGCATGCATGCCGAGGCGATCTATGCGCGTCGTGCGCTGGATGCGGGAGCTTGCGGGTATATATCGAAAAATATCGATGCGAGTGAGTTGTTGCATGCGGTGAAGCAGGCCTTCGAGGGGCGCATCTACGTCGAGAAGCCGATCGCGGAGCAACTGTCCTTGCATTCGGACGTTCTCGGCCGCGATTTCGGAAAGCTCACGGCTCGCGATCTGGATCTGATACGTCTGCTTTCGGAGGGAAAGACATTGAGTGAAATCGCTGCGTGTGTCGACATCAGTTACAAGACGGTCGCGAATGCGATGAGCCTGATCAAGGCCAAACTCGGTGTGTCGAGTACCGCAGATCTGTTGCGGTTTGCGGTGTTGGCGAGGCCCGAACACTGAAAGAGAAAAGGTGATCGGGCTGTCTGGCCCGATCACCCGAAGCGTTAAAAGAAGATGGAGGCGCCAGCGGAAATGGTGCTGTCGTCTTCCTTGAACGGACCGTGCGCGGCGGATCGCGTATGCGCATATTCCGCAACCAGCGTCAGCCAGTCGGTCAGGGCATAGTAACCTGCGCCGATTTCGGACTCGTTGCGCCTTACGAGAGAAGGCGAGTAATCGCCGGGAGCCCGGTAAAGATTGCTGGCGCCATAGCTGCCGATAAGTTTGAATTTTTTCGTGAAGTTGTAGCCAAACTGCACGTAATAGCCTTCGGATGCGCGTTTGCGTCCGTTCGCCGCCACGCCGTCGAAGAACAGGCCTGTCGTGCCAAGGCCGCTGCCGCGATAGTAGTATGCGACCAGTTGCGCGCCGCGCCATGTCAGCTTCGTCCCAATATCGCCAGCCTCCGCCACGACGCTACGTGGACGACCGCCGGTGTCGATGTCGCTGCCGGTCAGGCTTTGCTGGCGCTGGACGAGGAAGCTGGACCAAATTCGGCCCGTCAGCTTGTTGACGGTGAAATCGTATGTGACTTTCCCCTGCACCATAGGCGAGCTGTGGTGGGTCGATGTCGCGGAAAGTCCAGAACCTGCATAGTTGTATTCATCCAAAGGCTGGAAAATTCCGATTGTTCCCTGAAGGCCTTTGTAGACGGGGGAAGCGTAAGAGATTTGCGGAATCCAGTCCGCGTAGACGTAACCGACGCCGATACGACCGAGCGATGTGTTGGCGGGGGCAGCGGTGCCGCCCGTCGAGCCGACGCTCAGCAGCGTCGCGTCACTTAGAATCGCGTCAGATGCGAACAGCGCCAAATCGCGTCCGATTTTCACGGTTCCGAAAGTCTTGGTTCCCGCCGTTATGAATATCTGACGGAAATCGATTCCGGGGGTTCCGAGCCCGACTGCGCTTCCGCCGGAATTGGCGTTGAAGGCGCCGCTCGCGGCGTTGTTCAGGCCAGGATACATGCCCAACGTGCCTGCAAGGTCTATGCCCGATTGCGTCGTCGCGACTTTCAGGATCAGACCCGCAGGAAGCAGGCCGTTACGGACGCCCGACTGGTCGAATTTGCTGGAACCGGTGGATACGCCGCCGGCTACGCCGTGCCCCCCGCCAGGAGAATTATAGCTATAGAAGCCATTGATAAATCCCGATAATGTGATGTCGACGGGACCGGCGGAGAACGTCAAACCCTTGCCCGGAACGTACGGAGCGACGCGTACGACGCTGGCGCTTTTCATGCTCATGCGTGTTTCGGCAAGCGCTTCCTGTGCCGAACGGGCGCTTCGGGCGGCGTCGTCCGCCGCCCGTTGCGCTTCGAACACCACCGGATCTTCGACCGTCGCTGTGGTCGTTCCGTGCGCCGTCGAGGCGCTCCGACGCCCTTTTACGGGCGTCGCGCTCCTGACTTCCGATGCTTGTCCTCTGTGCAAATGTTTAGCAAGCAGCGTGTTGTATTCAGAACCTGTCAAGCTGCCTTTTGCACGAAGAATGTCGAGAAGGTCGCTGTAGTCGTCTGCGCGGGCGAGGCGGGGCGATGTTGCGACCGCGCACCCGGCGGCGACTGTGAGCAGCAGCCCCAGTCGGATGCTGTGTCTTGTCTGCATCTTACGGACTCTTTCTTTTTGCATGTTGCTTTTGAGTCGTAACGATCAGTCGCCTTTGTAGACAAGAGGCGTCTTGGAGGATTTTGCGGCGTCAAAGGTCAGAGCTGTGGACCCGGCGGGCATTCCGTTCTGCTGGAGCAGGAACGCCATGATGTTGACGTACTGATCATGGGTCAGGCTGCCCGGCTGGGTGGCGGGCATGTTCTGGGACACGATTGTGAAGATGTCGCTGACGTGGAAGTTGGCCTTGGGCGAGGCAAAATTTTTGCCCTTGAGCGCGGGTCCAGCCATGCCCTCCAGATTATCGCCGTGGCATTGGGCGCAGTTGTCCGCGTATTCCTTCTTGCCTGCGTCCGCCTGAGCTGACGTGTAGAGCGCGGCGTCTCCCCCGGATGGAGCGGCGGCGGCCGGAGCCGGCGCGTCGGCGGAGGCCAGAATAATCCCCGATTTTTGCGGCGCTGTTGCGAAGGGCTGCACCAATGAGGCCAGCTTCCCGTCATTCTGGAGATCTGCGACGCTTTTCATGAAAGCTGCAGCCGCGCGTTCGTTCTGCGGCGCATACAGTGCGACGACGTTCCAGCGGGAATACGGCTCGCTCAGCGCGTGCATGCAGTAATCCCGCGCGTGATTCTTGTCCGCGAGAGCGGAGACCGCACTTGCGCGCCAGATCATGGCCGCTTGCACCTTGTGCTGGAAAAGCGATGCGAGCGTGTGTTCGTCGTCCGGGCGGATGTCGGCTTGGATATTCGGGTGTTTTGCGAAATACAGGTTGGGCGGCGTCAGATAGGTGACGGCGACCGTCGTTCCCGCCGGGAGCTTGTCCAGCGTGCTGGCGTCGTGCTGGCGCGGCGTAAGCAGAACGAAGCCGGTTTCTCCGTAAGGCGTCGTCGCCTTCGTGCCTTCCGGCGTTTCTCCGCTTGACGCCTCGACCGGGAAGCCGAGAACGAGTTCGCAACGAGACGAAGCAAGTTTCTTAAACTCTTTGACGTCGAAACCGTCATCGTCGCCCCCGGCGTTGCCGTCGAAGGGCACGACAGTCGCGGACGTGTGTTGCTCTTGGGCCACCGCGTCAATGACGCGATGGTCCATGGCCTGTGCCGGGCTGGACTTGTCGATGCATACCGAAATGGCGGCGTTCGCAGCGTGCGGCGGCGCGACGGCCATACCGAGAGCGGCGACGCAGGTCAGGCGGGTTGCGGCGAGGGCGGCGATTTTGAATGCGTTCATGAAATCAACTCCTTAGAGGCCGAACACGTAGAGATGACCGCCGAGCGGAATCGAACGGACCGCCTTGTCCTTCGCCATATCGCCGCCCCAAATCGGCACGCCGCCGCCCCAGCCCGCGTAAACGGCTACGTACTGCTTGTCGCCCACTTTCCATGTCGCAGGCACGCCGATCACGCCGGATGACATTTTCGGACTCTTCCATTTTACGTCGCCTGTTTTGGCGTCGAAAGCGTAGAGATAACCGTCCGCGCTGCCGGAGAACACCAGCCCACCCGCCGTTGCGAGCATGCCGCCGTTCCAGGGCAGGGTGGATTCGAACGACCAGGCCCGCTTGCCAGTGTTCAGGTCGATCGCCTGCACCGAACCCCAATGATCGGGATTCTCTGGATCGTGCATGACGTTGAAGCTTTCGCCGAGGAACGGCAGCCCTGCTTTATAAGAGACCGGGTTGCCCTTCATCTTCATGCAGGTGTGCAGGGTCGGAACGAAAGCCAGATGGTTCTGCGGGTCGACCGCGATCGGCCACCAGTTCTTGCCGCCAAGAAAGCTCGGGCAGGTGAACACTTCCTTGCCGATATCCGGTCGCATCGCGGGATCGGTGATCGCCACGCCGTCCTTGAATCCGGAAACCGACGTCGCATGCGCGAATTTTTCTGCGTAGATGAATTTTCCGTTTTGACGGTCGATGGCGTAGAACCAGCCGTTGCGGCTTGCGCTGACAAGGGCCTTGTAGGGCTTTCCTTCATAGGTCAGGTCGACGAGAACGGGTTCGTTGGTGCCGTCGTAATCCCATGTGTCATGCGGCGTGTACTGATAATGCCATTTGATATGGCCATTATCCGGGTTCAGCGCGATGACGCTGTCGGTATAGAGGTTGTCGCCCGGCCGCAGGGTTGCGAGCCACGGACCCGGGTTGCCGACGCCCCAGATCAGGGAGTCTGTCTGGGCGTCGTAGCTGCCGGTCAGCCACGTCGCGCCGCCGCCGGTCGTGTAGGCGCCCTTCGGCCAGGTGTCGCCGCCGGGCTGGCCGGGCTCCGGAACGGTGAAGGTCTTCCAGTCCTGCTTGCCGGTTTTGGCGTCGAGCGCCGCGATAAAGCCGCGACCGCCATATTCGCCGCCGGAGATGCCGACCATGATCTTGCCCTTCACCACCAGCGGGGCGAGGGTCATGGCGTAGCCGAGATCGGCGGGTTCAAGCTGCACGTCCCAGACGATTTTTCCCGTCTTGGCGTCGAGCGCGAGCACATGGTTGTCGAGCGTGGCCATGTAGACATTATCGCCATACAGCGCCACGCCGCGGTTCACCACGTCGCAGCAGATCGTCTTCAACCCGACTTCGGAGAGGTCGCGCTCATATTTCCACAGGAGCTTGCCGGTGCTCGCCTGAAAAGCCAGCAGGTGGTTTTTCGGCGTGCTGACGAACATGTAGTCGCCGTTGATGATCGGCGGGGCTTCATGTCCGGTTTTGATCCCGGTTTCATAGTCCCAGACAGGCTTCAGTTGTGCGACATTGCCGGTGTTGATGTCGGTGAAGGGCGCGTAGCCCGAACTGGTGTAGTCACGGCGATACATCAGCCAGCCATTGTCTTTCGACGCATTGGCGAGACGGCTGCTGGTGACGGACGAATAGGGTCCCGCGTCTCCGTCCGCCTTCGCGTGCGAGGGGATGGACAACGCAGTGGCGCACGCCAGCGCGGCCCCGAGGGCCAGCGACGGAATGGACCTTCGTGATCTTGTCGCGGTGGCGTTACGAAGAGCGACCTTCATTCCAAAATCTCCCGAGAGGAAGTTTCGCAAGTGAAACTTTAAACCAAGAACCAGAAACCGATCTCGTCGTTCCGTCGTGTGTCTGGCCGTGCGCTTTTTGGGGCGTTGGCCGTGGACGGAGCGGCGAAAGCGATAAGTCGTTCCCTGAACCTGCATGCCTAATAGCGTGACGGATTTTCATTGTTTTGCTTGTCACGATGGACTGTCTGTGCCGCGACGTTACGAATAAGTCACCACGCGTAAATCTGAACGCGCGCCGATATGTCGCAAATCTGCGACGGTTTGCCGTGCAGCGCGACGGAACTGGCTGGCATAGTCATTCTGCGATGCGGCAAGCGCTTTTTTTATGGTTCTGCGTGGGTCAGAGCTGAGCCGTTTTGGTCGTTTCGAATTGGCTCCATAACCTTGTTTTTGCCCCGTTTTTGCCCGATGATGCGACGAGTGTTCGCTCCCGATGTCGCGATTCTGCGACAGGTAGGCAGCGTCAGCTTGATCTGGCGCGGTGACAGGGCGGAAAGGTGACGTAAAGCTTCAGTGGCGGCGCAGAATGAAGAACGCAAAGAGCGCCAGCCGCCAGAAGACCTGTCAGGAGACCTGTATGTTTGGTTTGCGCGTCGAGGGTCGCGGTTGCGGACGTCCTCTCGTCGGAGTTTTCTTTTCTATGGGCCTTGTCATGACGGTCAATGTCGGGGCTTCGGCGCGCGCGGAGGCTCAGGACGTGGAGGCCGGACGCGCGATAGCGACGCAGGGCGTGCTGGCGGGCCACGCCGCCTGCGCGGCATGTCATCTGGAGAGCGGGGCCGGGCAGGCCGAGGCTGCCATCCCACGCATTGGCGGCGTGGCGGCGTCTTACATCAAGCAGCAGTTGACGTTCTTCGCATCAGGCCAGAGGCCCAGTGCGTGGATGACGCAATACGCGAAACAGCTGTCGCCAAAGCAAATCGATGACGTGGCGGCCTATTACGCTGCGCAGGCTCCGGCGGTGGAGGCGCCCCGGATCGCGACGTCCGCCGAGCAGATCGCGCACGGAAATGATCTTTACAAGAAAGGCAATATGTCGGCGCACGTCATGCCGTGCGCCGGTTGCCACGGTCCGGCAGGGCAGGGGCTTGGCGCCATGTTTCCTGCGATCGCCGGGCAGTCGCCATCCTATGTCGTTCAGCAGCTTTCAGGCTGGAAGGCCGGAAAGGACCGCGATCCGATGGGCAAGATGATGATGTCGGAAGTTCACGGCTTGACGGACGAAGAGATACAGGCGCTCGCCGCCTACATTTACACGCTGCCGCAATCGCCGGGCGCCGCGAAATGACAGTCGATATCACGCCGAAAGGCGGTCCCGAAGAACAGGTTGAGGCCATGCAGGAACACCCTTCCGCTGAGACGCAGATCATCCCGCAGGACTGGAGCCCGGAAGCGGTGCGTCCTGTCGGTGCCTGGGTGGTCGCTGGCGTCGTGTTGAGCAGCATTCTGGTTATCTGGGTGCTGGTTTCGTTGATCTTCCTGCACCGGGCGTAGGGTGGGGCAAAAATCATGAGTGGAGATTCCGGGATGACCCCGTTCGATGAAGCCTTCCACGCTTCGGCCGAACGTCACGAGCGGGCGTTCATCGTCTGTGTGATCGTGATGATGGCGCTGCTGACCGTCGCGACGATGTTTTACGTCGTGCATGATTTCGGACTCGTCACCACGACGCAGTCATTTCATTCCGATCCGACGGCGGCGGAACGTGAAGTCGCCGCTGCTGATACAGGCAGGGTCGTCAAGACGGGCCCGAACAGCTACGCAGTGCACATCACCGGAAAAGCGTGGCGCTGGACGCCGGGCGTGATTCATGTGCCGGAAGGCGCGGAGGTCACGTTCTACGTCACCAGTTCCGACGTGCTGCATGGCTTTGAAATTCAGGGCACGCCAGTCAATCTGACGGCTGTTCCGGGCGTTGTCGGCACGGTGAAATACACCTTCCACCGTACGGGCGTGTTTCGCATCATTTGTAACGAGTACTGCGGCATGGTGCATCACGCCATGATCGGGCAGGTCATCGTTGACGCGAGGGCGGCGGAATGAGCGGGCGCGCTTTTACTCCGGGTCCCGTGGTCTATCCTGTGGAAACCGACGAGGGCTGGCGCCCCGAGCGGCGTATGATGCTGCTTTTCCTGATCGCGGGGTTTTGCGCCCTGCTGATCGGCGCGTCGATCGGCCCGCTGCAGGCCTTGAACTATGACGGCGTGAACGCCTATCCAGCCCTTCGCTCGATCTTTCATACCTATTATCAGGGTTTGACGGTTCATGGGGTTCTGAACGGCTACGTCTTCACGTTTTTTGTGACATGTGGCCTTCTGGTTTACCTGCCCGCCCGGGAATTGGGACAGCGCCCAAGTATGGCGCTGTGGGGCGCGTGTTTCGGCCTGATGGCGGTTGGGGCGCTCAGCCTGATCTACGCGATGTTCGACAATTCATCGAGCGTCCTGTGGACGTTCTATCCCCCCTTGAAAGGCAGCCCGTTCTTCTATCTCGGAATGACGATCCTGACTTTGGGCAGCGTGCAGCCGCTACCGATCCTGCTCAAGATGCGGGCGGCGTGGAAGCGGGCGCACCCCGGATGCGTTACGCCGCTGGTGACGTATATGAGCCTTGTCACCATGCTGATGTGGACGCTGGCGGGCGTAGGGGCGTTGTCGGAGCTTATTCTGCAACTCGACCCGTGGTCGCTCGGCCTGATCGGGACAATCGACCCGTTGATCAACCGCACGTTGTTCTGGCTGACGGGGCATCCGATTGTCTATTTCTGGCTGATGCCTGCTTATATTTCCTGGTACGGCCTGCTGTCGCGGCAGGCGGGCGGCAAGCTGGCGTCCGATCCGATGGCGCGGATGACGTTTGCGCTGCTGCTGATCTTCTCGCTGCCGGTCGGTTCGCACCACCAATTCTCCGATCCCGGATTCTCCCAGATCTGGCGCGCGATTCTCGTCGTGCTGACGATGTCTGTCGCGATCCCCAGCATCATCACGGCGTTCACTCTCGGGCTGAGTCTTGAATATGCCGGGCGCATGCGCGGTGGTTTGGGGCTGGTCGGCTGGTTCCGCGCGCTGCCGTGGAGCGACCCGAGCGTGGCGGCGCAGGTACTCGGCGCGCTGACCTTCATCCTTGGCGGCGCCACCGGCATCGTCAACGGAAGCTGGGAACTTGACGCCATCGTCCACAACACGACGTTCGTGCCGGGGCATTTCCATGTGACGGTCGGCAGCGTGACGGCGATGACGTTCATGGGACTGGCGTTCTGGATGATCCCGCATCTGACTGGACGAAAGCTGATCAGCCGCCGCATTGCGCTGTTCTCCGTCTGGACGTGGTTTGTCGGCATGACGATTTTCGCGATCGGCATGCAGTGGGCCGGGCTGTACGGCGTGCCGCGTCGCGCCTGGGTTTCGGCGCTGCCGCATGAAACCTACCACGCCCTCTATGGCGTCGCGGCGACGCCGACGGCGCTGATCGCGGTGGGCGGGGTGATCCTGTGGGTCGCGACTTACAGCTTCTTCCTTGTGTTTTTCGGGACGCTGCTGTTCGGGCGTCGCGCCGAGCGCCCAGCCGTTCCGTTTGCACAGGCCCTGAGCGGACCGGTGAGCCACGAAACTGGCGTCGCCATTCCTGTTGCGACGGGGCATGGCGCGTCGGTTCTTGCCAATCGTCTCGAGCATGTGTGGGCGCTCGTCGGCCTTACCGCCGTCGCGACGGTCGCCGCTTACGTGCCGATCCTCTGGCCGTTCCTGCATAACGTCACCCATTCCCCCGGGTGGGTTCTCTGGTGAGCGGCTCGGCGGACGCGCCCCGCTTCCGCCGATCGGTGTTTCGGGGGTTTTGCGTCGGTGCGCTCGCCCTCGCCGGACTGGCGGCCTACGCTGGGCTCGGCGGCGGGTTCGGGCGTTTTTCAGGGTCACCGCTCGCAGGAGACACAGTTCCTGCCCTGTCGCTGGTGGACGATAAGGGACGCAGCTTCAGTCTTGCTTCCCTTCATGGTCGTGCGGCTCTGGTCTATTTCGGATATGTCCGTTGTCCTGATGTGTGCCCGATGGTTCTGGACTCATTGAAACCGGTGTTCTCTCAACTCGGCGCAGATGCGGACAAAGTTCGGGTCGTTTTCGTGACGCTTGATCCCAAGCACGACACGCCACGGGAACTTCACGATTTCCTCTCCAACTTTGATCCGACGCCTATCGGCGTGACGGGCGAGCCCGGCGCCGTGGCGCAGACGGCGAAGGCCTGGGGGATCGCCTGGTCGGCCTCTGGTGGAGCCGGTCGGATCGACCATACATCCGTCCTCACCCTTGTCGGCCCGGCAGGCCGGGCCGTTGTGCGCTACGGGATGACGCAACTCAACGACCCGGCAGGCATGGCGTCGGACATCAGGGTGGCCTTGAGGGCGGGATGAGGGAATGGACGACCGGGGTCGCTCTTGTCTGGACGGCGACCGCGATCATGGCGGCCTGCGCCGTGCTGTGGGCGGGACGCTCGCGCAGACGCGGTCTGGCGCGTAGCGTCGCAGGCGTCCTCGGGTGTGGGCTTTGGATTGCGGCTGAATGGGGGCTGCACGATCCGCTGGCGTCGATGACGCAATATACGGCGGGCCTGATGGTCATGGGACAGGTGGTTCCGCCGTTTCTGCTTCTGGCGATGCCGGCGGGTGGTTTCATGCTGAACAGGGGTGGGTGGCTGCGCGATCCGATGGTGGCGCTGGTGCTCTTTGCCGGGCTGGGCGTCGCCACCGGGCTGCCGTCCGTGCTCGACAGATCTCTTGCGAACGCCCTGTTCAGCGCGCCCCTGGCGTTGCTGGGCATGTTCACGGGGCTGTTGTTCTGGGCGCAGATTCTGCCCGGCGTCCGGGTGTTGAAGAGCGACTTTCTGGTCGGGGTTCTGGTGCTGGTCGGATCTCTGCCGATGACCGTCATCGCGGTGATCTGGATGGTCTCCTCCCATGTGCTTTACGCGCCTTATCTCGACGTTTTGTGCCGTTGGGATCTGACGCCGTTGCAAGACCAGAGATGGGCGGGCTTCGTCATGCTGCTGGCGGGCATGCCGCTGCAGATCGTCGGACTCTGCTCGCTGCTGCTGGGCGGTGGGCAGCATGAGGGGCAGGCGTCGTGGATGGCGAGCGGAAAGCCTGAGCGAGGCGCCTGACGCCAATTGGCGGTTTCGTGCGGATTGTCAAAATAATTCACTATAAAATATAGTTAAATTTATGTCTTTTCGGATACACACGATACGCAATGCGTATCTGCGGCGTAATGCTTCGTGAAAAATCCTTACAATCAGGTCTAAGAAGAGTGTCTGGCCCTATTCGGTCGAACATTGTGAGGATTTATTGTGCGTTCGAAACGTTATGCGACCTTTTCATTGCGCTCTGTACTTCGGGTGACGTTGCTTGGTACTACGTCTGTAGTCTGTTTTGTCTCTCATAATTCTTCTGGAAACGCAACGACTGCTCGCAAGGCGTCCGCCAAATCTCATGTTTATACGCGCCCTGCTCCGACTCACGTAGCGTCTGGGCCTCAGCGTACGGCGGCGGCATCGAGCGCGCGCTCCGTCGCGCTGCCGTCGGCGCCTCCGGCTCCCGCCGCGCGGGAGTCAGAGGGGACTGAAACCGTGATCGTCACCGGCACCCGTGAGACAGGCAAGAAGGCGCGAGACAGCATTTCCCCGATCGACGTCGTGTCCGCGAAGCAGTTGTCGGAAACAGGCATGCCGACATTGCGCGATGCGCTGACGCAGTTGCTGCCGTCGCTCACCATGCCGACCGGCGGTTTCGACACCGGCGCGCTGACGTCAGCGTTCAGTCTGCGGGGCCTGAGCCCCAACGAGACGCTGGTTCTTGTTGACGGAAAACGCCGCCACACCACAGCGAATATCTATGCCAACGCCGGTCCGCAGCAGGGAAGCACGCCGGTCGACGTTGACATGATTCCATTGGCGGCGATCGACCACGTTGAAATCCTGCGCGACGGCGCGTCGGCGCAGTACGGGTCGGACGCGGTCGCGGGCGTGGTCAATATCATCCTCAAAAAGCAGGATCATGGTTTCCACGCGCAATCCATCACGGGCATCACCGCGGCCAAGGACGGGTTCGAACAGGGACTGTACCTTGACGGCGGCGCCAAGCTGACGGACCGGGGTTATATTCATATCAGCGGCGACTTCGATCATCAGGATCACACGTATCGCAGTGCGCCGGATCTGCGTACGGGCACGAAGATCAACAAGATTCTCGGCCAGCCGGAGCAGACGCGCGAGAGCGTGGCGGTCAATGCGGGCTATCACATCCTTGACGATCTCGAGGCGTATGTCGTCGCGACTTACGCCCATCGCCATGCGGAATCGTTCCAGAATTACCGGACGGCGGCGTCTCTTGCAAAATACCCAGCATATGCGGCGATCTATCCGGATGGATATTCGCCGATCGAGACGTTGGACGAGAACGATTGGGAAGTTACAGCCGGACTGCGCGGCGAGATCGACAAGTGGCATTGGGATCTGTCGTCGGTTTACGGACGCGATTACGATGATGTCGGCCTGAACAACTCCGCCAATCTGTCGCTGTCGACGGCTACAGGCCGCACGCCCCGGAATTTCGACGTGCAGGGCTTCACCAATGAGATGTGGAGCAACACGTTCGATATTTCGAAGTCATTACGCACGCGCTTCTGGCCGCACGCCATCAACGTCGCGGGTGGAGCGACCTATCGCTATGAAAGCTATGCGATCGGAACGGGGTCTCCGGATTCGACCTATGGCAGTGGTTCCGATGCGCTGGCAGGAACGGTCGCGGGTAATGCGGGGCATTACAACCGCGACGTGGTTGGCGGCTACCTCGACGTCGCCACGCATCTGACGCGCAATATCCAGCTCGATCTCGCCGGTCGATACGAACACTACACCGATGTCGGCGACACCGAGACGGGAAAGGCGGCCCTGCGATATGACCCGACGCCGTGGCTGGGTTTCCGCGCCACGATCTCGAACGGTTTCCATGCGCCGACTCTGGCGCAGGAATATTACAGCGCGGTCTCTCTTTCCCCGACGGCGGCGAACGGCATCATCGGCGCAAGCTCGCCGGGAGCGCTGGCCAACGGGGCGTCGCGCCTGAAGCCTGAGCGCTCTACGAACGCGTCAGGCGGCGTGGTCATCACGCCTGCGAAAAACCTGCACCTGACTGTCGACGTCTATCAGATCAACCTGCGCGACCAGATTCTGCCGGGCGGAAACGTCTATGGCGCGCAGGCGTTGCAGGCTCTGGAGATGAACGGCTTTACCCTGCCGGACGCGGCGTCGACATGGGGCAATGCGCTGTCCACGCACTGGTTCGCCAACGTGGCCAGCACCCGCACGCAGGGGCTGGATCTGACCGCCACCTATATGAGCAGGCTTGGCGAGGTTGGGCGCATCGACTGGGATGTTGCGATCAATCTCAACCGTACGCGCCTGACGCATGAGGGTGTGTCCGCGTCCGGCCAGTCGTTGTTGACGGCGCAGAGCGTCGCCTACATCACCACAGCGTATCCGCGAAGCAAGATGATCTGGGGCGGTCGTTTCACGAGCGCGGACGGAAAGTGGTCCGTCGGCGTGCATGAAATACGTTGGGGGCAGACGACGTCCGAACTCAGCGTCTATTCCGGCGCGACGAACAGCAGCGTCGCGAATGCCTATAATTTCCTGCAATTCCACAACACGCCGAAATTCGTCACGAATCTCGAAATTACTTACCGCGTCACGCCGAAACTTGCCTTCACTCTGGGGGCGAACAATCTGTTCGACGCGCGGCCTTCTCGGGTGCCGGACGGCAACCGCTACCTCGGCGTTCCGCAGTACTACATGAGCACGTCGCAACTTGGCATGAATGGCGGGTTCTATTACCTCAAGGCCAATCTCAGCCTGTAACGTTACGGCCGCTCCGGATCGCGTCCCCGCCGCAGAACCAGAGCGGCGGGACGCTTTTAGTTAATCCACAGATCAGAACTTTGTAGTCACTGTCAGCCGGGTTGAGATGGGTTCGATCGCATGCCCGGTGGCTCCGGTCGACTCCGATGGGGTTGGCGTGAGCCGATAGTCGTAGGCGTATTGCGCCGCGTATCCGTGGTTATTGAACATGTTGAATATGCTGAGTTCAGCGTTGAAATACCGCGTGAAGCGATATCCGACGTTCATGTTCACTTCCTGATATCCTTTCGAGCGCAGCAAGTTGTCCTCGATCAGGGCGTATCCGCCGAGCCATCGGACCTGCAGCCCGCCATACCAGGGGCCGTGGGTGTCGACGATGGCCCCGAACGACCAGACGAAATCGGGGGCGTTCGTCACATACAGGCCGGGGATGCCGTATTCGGCCGGATCGTGCGTGCGATAGCGCGCTTTCGCGAAAGACAGGTCGGTATTGAACTCAAGCCAGTACCAGGGATTGTACTGCGCGGAAAGCTCCACGCCCTGACGCCTGCTCGCCGGGCCGGGGGAGTTGACCCCTGCGTCCCCGTCATATGTCAGCTCTGAATCGAAATCGATGATGAACGCCGCGGCCTGCACGTTGAGATGCGGCGCCAGCGTGGTCCTGACACCGACTTCTCCGCTGGTCGCTGCGGTCATGATAGGGACATGGACAGATCCGGTCGCAAATTTTCCCACGGAGTAAGATCCGACGACGGAGCGGAAGTCGTTGGAGTGATAACCGCGTCCGGCGCTGAGGTAGAGTTCGGTCTTTCTCCATGGACCGAAAATCAGGCTGCCTTTCGGTTGAAAGAGAAACTGGCGCCGCCGGGTGTGGCTCCCGTCAACAAGATTGTCGTCCGACCCGGCCTGATAATCCTCGCGCAAGCCGATGACAGTGCGAAACCATGGTAGCCAATGCGTGGTGTTCTGAACGAAGATCGCGGCTGAGCCGATGTTGATATTGTCTGCGTTGCAACGATATTCGTCGGAATCGTCCAGACTGCCGGGACAGTCCTTCAGCGTGACGCGATCACGCGTGTGTCGTCGATCGACATAGAGAATGTCGTATCGTCCCTGTACGCCAACCTGCGTTTCCGTGCGAAAGCCGCCGATGACGTCATGCCTTGAATAAGTGCTGGTCCCGCCAAGGGTCGTGCGCGTTTCGTCCTGCGAATGCTGGTCGCCGTTGACCGGATCGTCGAGATAATGGGTGAAGTTGTTCCATAACGTCAGCCTGTCATGTGAAACGAAGGCGCTTGTGATCCACCGCCAGTTGGAGGCGGACAGACGGTAGTGCCCGGACAGGCTGTAGCGTTCGGAGAAACCGCCATCGGTCGGGTCCAGCGAACCATATTTGCCGATCATTCCGTCCTGCATGGCCTCCAGCGGCTGATCATTGGTCGCCCGCCATTGGCCACGATAAAACATTGCGGTCACATCGAAACCGTTCGCGGCGTCTCCGTGCGTATAGCGTGAGGTCGCCTTGATGCTGCGCGCGTTGTCCGGGTAGCGCCACGGACCGTCGGAGTGCGAGACGGCGAACGCGCCGAGCCAGCGGTCGCCGTTTTGCATGTGCGCCGTGCCGCCGATATAGGCCCGGTAATCGCCAAGCGTGCCGGCGCTGAGGGATATCTGGCGGGGGATATCGCCCGCCAGACGCATGTGGTCCGACCCCGCCACGCCGAAATCGCCGATCGCGGCGTGAAAAGGCCCCTTGGTGTAATCGACGCTCTCCAGCAGTTCCGGCATCAGGAAATTAAGATCCGTGTATCCTTGTCCGTGCGCGTTGGTCGCGCCGTTGATTGGGATGTCGTCTACGAAACTCGCCAGATCGGTTCCGTGATCGAGATTGAAGCCACGCAGTAGAAACTGGTTCGCCTTGCCCTCCCCAGAGTGGCTGGTGACGACGAGGCCCGGAATGGCCTCCAGTATCTGTCCCACACGATAGATCGGGCGCAGGTGCAATTCCTTGGAGGTCAGCGACCCTTCGCTGGCGGTCCCGGCTCGTCCGAGAAGGTCGCGTCGAGACGCCGTGACCTGAATGCTCTCCGCATGACTCCCTGTTGCCGACTGTGCCGGGGATCGCGCGTCGCCGGAGATTTTCGCGGAAACGGCCTCGTCATCATGCCGGGTTTTTGCGTGCGCCGCCTTTCTGTCGCTGTCCTGCGACGCTGGTGACGCGGCTGAGGCGGAAAATGAGGGCGCGGCGAACGACGTGACGATCGCCGCAGCGGCGACGGGCAGACGTCGTGGCGAGGATGAGTGGCGTATGCGGCCGAGTGAAATTCGCGGCGGGGTGTTGGGGGGCATGGAAGTCCTGACGACGCGGAAACATGGTTTCCGCGAATCTTCTCCCGCCCGGACGTCGTCCTCGGCGGACGTGCGGCGCCGTTAAGTCGGCGCTTTGCGGAGCCGGGCGGGAAAAGTCGATGAAGTGCATGCGGCAGCGCCGTTCGGCGCGCGACGACCGTTCACCCTGTCAGCGTCCGGCGGCCGGGATGATTGTCCAGCCTCGCCGGGGAGCGGAGGAACAAACGACGTGCCTGGTCTGCGGGCGGCTTGCTGCGGCTCAACGTGATCGGAAGAGCGCGGCTATGGCTCCGTCCGGTAGCGGAGAAGCCTGGGGCGCGTCAGGCGCGGAGATGTCGACGTCATCGTCTGTCTTTCGATACGCTGGCCAACCCCGACCGGCTTTCGGTTGATCGCGACGATGGCAGGTCTCCTGACTCGCGGGTCATAGACGTCCGTTCGACCTTCCCGGCCCGGCAGGACCAGTGGCTCGTCCCCGAAAGGGCGACATGAACGGCGTCTCTCCGCCAACAGTTGCGGGGGCAGTCGCCGACTTGCCTGCGGATCGTAGTCCGCAAAGGCGCACGGCGTTCCCTTTTCATCCGTTCGCACGGAACCATCGACAAGGGTGTCTATAATCGGGGTCAGGCTTCGCCAGCAATATGAAAGCGCTGCCAGTTCGATGCGCGTAATTGTTGACAGGGAAGGGGGGGCGATTAAATGTGCGGACATGCATCAGGGGAAGTCGGTGAAAATCCGACGCGGTCGCGCCACTGTAACCGCCGCCACATCCTCGGCGGCGGAAGCCGGACCCTCTGTCACTTTTTTATCGTCCCAACACGGAACGCGCCTTTCCGAGCGGAGCAGGTCATGAGCCACAGTCTTTCCTCGTCCATTCCCGGTTTCGCTCCGGCGCCCGCCGCTATCCCGGTCCGCGCCGTCCTGCCATGGGCTGCGTTCGGCGTGGTTCTCGCTCTGGCGCTGCTTTATTTCGTGGGCGCGGAGCAGGGCGCGACGTCGCTGATTTCCGGTCATGCGGTGCATGAGTTCGTTCATGACGGGCGTCACCTTCTGGGCTTCCCCTGCCACTGACGGCGGGTCGTCTCTCATGGCTGGTCGTCTTCTCGCTCGCGGCATGGTTGCGGGCGTTATCGCCGCTTGTCTCGCTTTCCTGTTCGCCCGGATTTTCGGCGAGCCTCAGGTCAATCTGGCCATAGCGTTCGAAGCCGCGCAGGACGCGACCGCCGGCATGGCGCCGGAGCCGGAACTCGTCAGTCGCGCGGTGCAGGCGACATTCGGCCTGCTTGTCGCTTCGCTGATGTATGGCGCTGCGTATGGCGGAATTTACGCCGTCGTCTTCGCGTTCGCCTATGGGCGGATGGGACGGATATCGCCGCGCGCACTCGCCCTGCTGCTTGCCGGGGCGGGTTTTCTCACGTTCGTGCTGATCCCCGGGCTGAAATATCCGCCTAACCCCCCGGGCATTGGACATCCTGACACGATACAACTGCGAACCGCGACCTATTTCGAGGTGATCGCTCTGTCCGTGTGCGTGATGGCGATCGCCATCCTTGTGGGGCGGCGTCTGGCTCTGCGGCTTGGCGCATGGAACGCGACGTTGTGCGGCGTCGGGCTGTTCGTGGTCTTGACGGCGCTCATGCAGGCGACGGCGCCGGACATCAACGAAGTGCCGGCGAATTTTCCCGCCGTCGTGCTTTGGCGATTTCGGGAAGCCGCCATCGGCATGCAGATCGTCCTGTGGAGCGCGCTCGGGCTGATCTTCGGGCCTCTCGCCGCCGCCGTGCTTGCTCCGAAAACGGGCGGTCGGCGTCTGGCGCGTTGATCGCCGGGAGCGTCAGGCCTCCTCAAGCCAGAAGCGCGCCCATGCTTGCGACCCGCCAATGTGTGTGGCGGGTCATGACGCTAAGGCTCGACGGAGGAATATCGAGGCGCGCCGCCATCTCCACGCCGCCGCCGAGAGCGTGGATCAACAACGCTTTTACAACCGATGGCTGCGCCACAACGACAAGATCCACGCCTGTATGAGGCGCTTCGTCCAGCCACGCTGCGGCGCGCATGAAAGCGCCGCGGGCGGTTTCTCCTTCTGGCGGGGCGAAGTCCGGGTCGGCTATCCACCGTGACAGATCGTCGGGGGGGAGGTCCCGCAAGTTTTTCCCGTGCCACTGGCCATGATCCCGGTCGGACAGCGCCAGCCTCCTGAAGATTTGGTGAGTTGGGGGCGGTGAGTCGATCAAATTTATGTCGCGGCCGACGAATATTACGCTGTCGCCGGGGACGCGGCGTAACCACGCGCGTGTGCCGGAGGCAAGGGCGGGGGCTGCATCACGCGCCGGAATGCAGCCCTTTTTTACGCCGTCGGGAGGACTGGACGTAAGCATAAATATTTTCATTTCGTCACGCTTTCGCCGTACAATTTTCAAAGTGATTTATAATTCTGTGTTTCCTTTGGTGTAGCGGCGCGATGGACAGCATTTATAGCCGGACCGACGTGGTTGCGAGCAGTGGGAGGAAGGCTGGGGCATATGCTGTTTCGTGCGAATTTTCGACGGCCAATAGGGTTGGAGCGGCAGGACGCTCTGTTCGATTTTGCAGGTCAATATGGCCTCTGGTCGTGAAATTGCCATGTTTTCCATGGCCGGGCATAATATTGAAGACGATTGAGATCTAATAACGACAATAGGTGACGGGAGCATTTATGGAACATCAGGTTAATTCGCTGTGGACACAGCTCAATGGCTGGCTGCCTACGGTTCTGGGGTATGTCGGGCAGGTCGTGCTTGCGGTTATCGTGTTTCTTGTCGGCTGGACCATCATAAATATGGTGACCCGCGCGATGGGGCGGATGATGGCGGCGAGCCATATCGAGCCGACCCTGCGCGGATTTTTGCTTAGCGTCGTCAGCCTGTTCCTCAAGGCGTTGCTGCTGATCAGCGTCGCCTCGATGGTGGGCATCGCCACGACCTCATTTGTCGCCGTGCTCGGCGCAGCCGGTCTGGCCGTCGGTATGGCGTTGCAGGGAAGCCTCGCGAATTTCGCAGGCGGCGTCCTGATTCTTCTCTTCCGGCCCTTCAAGGTGGGGGACACCATTAACTCGGGCGGCAGCTCTGGCGTGGTGGTCTCGATCGAAATGTTTCGCACCGTGCTGCGCAGCGCGAGTAACGAGATCATTTATGTGCCGAACGGCGCCTTATCGAACAATGTGGTGGTGAACACATCGCAAGAAGACAAGGTGCTTGCGACGGTCACCCTGCTGATCGACTATGCGGATGACACCGACAAGGCGCGGGCCATGCTGCTCGCGCTGCTGCAGGGGGACGCATTGGTTCTGGATTCACCTGTGCCGGCTGTGTCCTTCCTGCCGCAACCAGCCAATATCTCTGTGGGGCTTGGTTTTTGGTGCGCGCCGGCGAATGTCGCCCCGTTGGTCGGAAAATATTCCGAAGCTGCGATCAAGGCCCTCAAGCAGGAAGGCTTTCGTCTGGGCGTCAACACCCGCGCCGCAGAATAAGCTTTTTGACAGCCCGTCCGTGTCTTGCGGACGGGAAGGGCGCGAGGCGAACGGCTCCAGAAGAGCGCTCTGCGTCAGGCTCCTTGGTGCGTGATTCGTGATTGCCGGGCGGGGCGTGATGCGTGCGGGCGTCATTGGCAGTATAAAACAGACCGCTTGGCAACCGCGCATGAGAGTCTGACTCGTGGACTGGCGGATGCAGCGTTCCGATTTCGGAGGAAAATCCCGATGAAGCTGAACGTGCGGATTGGACGTTCGCCGTGTTCGTTGGAGCGTGAAAAAAAATCGTTATTTTGCGCGTTGCGTGCAGGGGCGACGAGTCTGGGTGATTTTCTGGTATAATTTTGAAAAAATTCTTATGAAGAAAGATTTTTTCGCTTTAAGCTGCGTGTTCACGCCACAGGTGGAGCGCGTGCTCCAGCCGCGCCCAGGCCTCATCCCCGTCAGGAAGGCCAACGCGTAGAACGTTGGCTCTGCCGTCGAAAAATCTGGTCACGATTCCTTGTCGGCAAAAATGCAGCCAGACTTTCATGGCGTGTTCGGTTTCCACCAGCGTGAACAGGCTGCTGTCGCCCTTGCTGTCGAAGCCGGCATTGCGCAGTATTCCATCAAGCCGTGCGCGCGCGCGGCGAGCCGTCAGGCGTGCGCGCTCCAGCCAGTCAGTGTCTAGTAACGCCTGCCGCCCGGCAGCGATGGCGAGGCCACTGACGGGCCATGAGCCAAACATGTCGCGCGTGCGCTGAGCTATAGGTTCCGCTGAGATGAGAAACCCCAGACGCACGCCCGGCAGGCCATAGGTTTTGCCAAATGACCGTAGAACGACAAGGCCGGGATGCGGCAGGGCGTTCGCTACGCTCTCCCCCTCGAAGTCGGCGAACGCTTCGTCTACGACAAGATAATTTCCGTAAGTCGCGCAACGACTGGCAAGAGCGACAAGCATTTCCGCCGAGAAGCTGCGTCCGTCGGGATTGTTCGGGTTGCAGACAACGCAAATCGCGCCGGGTTGCGACGCTTGTGATTCAAGGCCGAAAAAATTGGAAAATTTACTGACAGGGACGCCTGCTTGCAGCCATGCCGTTTCATGACCCGAATATGTCGGCCCGAGAATGTACGCCCGGTTAGCATTCAAAATACGTGGCAAAAGGGAAATAAGGCTCTGGCTGCCGGGGCCACTTGCGACCATGGAAGGGTCGGAGACGCCATAAGCCGCCGCCGCCGCTGCGCGCAGATCGTCCTCTTCGTCCTGTTCCGGCAAGCGGGTCAGGCTGGCAGGCGATGGCATGGTCAAGGGATAGGCGTTCGGATTGACGCCCGTCGACAGGTCAATAAAAGGGCGCTGCGCCTCAGGGAAGTGACGCATGATCGCCTTGACCTGCCCGCCGTGAGCGGGAAGGGGAGGAAACTGTTCTCGGGTTTCAGTTCGGCTGGATGCTTCCTTCCTGGAGCTGGATGTATCTTCCGTCATGGGATCACGGCCTCGCCGTCGTCTTTGTTTGCGGCGCGGCGAAGCAGATAGATATCCATGATCCAGCCATGCTCCGCCCGTGCGGCGGCGCGGGCGGCGGCGATGCGCGGCCCTGTTTGTAAAAGCGGCCCGGAGAGCAGGATCTGTTCTGGCATCCCCACATACGCGCCCCAGTATATAACGATGCCTTCCGGCGCGAGATGTCGGAACGAACACTCCCCGTCCAGCATCACGACCACCGTATTGGCGCCCTGCGGCCAGCCATGGTCGCGCAGCTGACGCCCGGTCGTCACCAGAAACGGCGCGCCGATTTCATTCATGGCGACGCCATGAGCGGCGGCGAGCATGTTCGGAGACATGATTCCGGGAATGCTGCGCACGATCGGTTTCGGCGTCAGCCGGGCTGCGATACGTAGCGAACTGTCATACAGCGCGGGGTCTCCCCAGACGAGCAGCGCAGCTTTCCCGCCTGTCGGCAGGTTTCGCCCGATGGCGTCGCTCCATGCTTCGGCGATGGCGTCGTGCCAGCTATCGACCCCCCGGCGATAATCCGGGGCGCTTGCGTCGCGTCGCGGCATGTCGAACTCGACGATGCGGACGGCAGGGTTCGTCAGAACCTGCGCGCAGATAGTCCGACGCAGATCGGCGAGGTCGGTCTTGTCCTCTCCCTTGCGCGGTATCAGGATCAGATCTGCGGCGTTGAGTTCGCGCACGGCCTGTAGCGTCAGATGTTCCGGATTCCCCGTGCCGACGCCAACGAGAATCAGCTCAAGCATGCAGCGCGTCCTTTCCGCTCGCTGGCGCGATCAGATGGAAGAACGTGCCGCTCGCGAGCCCCCGTCGCGATCCGGTTTCCGGCACGTCGGCGCCGTCGGCGTTGACCGTTCGCGCAAGCGGATCGTCGGGCTGTTTGAGGATCGTGGCGTAATGAAATTCATGCCCGCGCAGTTTTCGTCCGGCGTCGTAGCCCGGTATTGGCGAAAGAAGCGTGGCCAGACGGTAGCCGAGATGCATTCTCCGTTTGGCGAAGGACGTCTCCAGCCCAAGCAAGCCGGCCATCTCGTGCCGGACGCCAGCGGCGTCGATCAGGCCCGCGCCCATCGCCATGTATCCCCCGCACTCGCCATGCGTCGGTCGGGTTTGTGCGAAGCGGCGCAGCCCGTCACGAAAATTGTTGGCGGCGGCGAGTTTTCCCGCGTGGAGTTCCGGGTAGCCGCCGGGCAGCCAGCAGGCGTCAGCGCCCTCTGCGGGCGCTTCGTCGGCGAGCGGCGAAAAAGGAAGAATCTCCGCACCGGCCGCGCGCCACCCCTCCAGAAGATGTGGGTAGACGAACGAAAAAGCTGCGTCGCGGGCCAGCGCCACGCGCTGTCCGGGCGGCGTCAGCGGGACCGGCGTCGCGCCACGCCCGAACGCGCCATCAGCCAGCGTCATCAGGCGATCAAGATCGACATGCTCGGCGACGAACGCGCCGAGTTCCTCCAGCAACGCGGCCAGTCCCGGCTGTTCCTCCGCCTGAACGAGGCCGAGATGCCGCTCGGGCAGAGCGACGGTCTCCCGGCGGGGCAGGGCGCCGAGCACACGAAACCCGGTGGCCTCCATCCCTGCGCGGATCAGCCTTTCGTGACGCGGGCTGGCCACCCGGTTGAGAATCACTCCAGCCATGCGCACGCGGGGCGACAGGGTGGCGAACCCGTGTGCGACGGCGGCGGCCGACTGGGCCTGCCCCGACACATCGAGGACCAGCACGAACGGCCATCCGGTGAGAGCCGCGAGATCGGCGCTTGCCCCGTTCCCGGCTTCTCCGGTCGAAGCGACGCCGTCGAACAGCCCCATCGAGCCTTCCGCCAGAATCAGGTCAGCGTCCGACCTGCCGCCGATCAGCCCCGCAATTCGTTCCGTCGACATGGCCCAGGTGTCGAGGTTGACCGACACGCGCCCCGATGCGGCGCTATGGAACGCGGGGTCGATGTAGTCCGGTCCATTTTTGAAGGGCTGCGCCGCCACCCCGTGCGCCCTCAGGGCCGCGAGCAGCCCCAGCGTCACCATGGTCTTTCCTGCGCCCGAGGACGGCGCGGTGACGATCAGGCCGGGCGCGCTCATTCGCCCTCCGGGAAGCGTGGCGCTGCACCGACGGGTCGGAAGCGGCGGTCGTAATCTCCTGCGTACAGGCGGCTCTCTTCGAAATCAGTCGCGCCGATCGCGCGCCCGACAAGGATCAGCGCCGTTCGTTCCAGCTCTCCGCCCAGCGCCGTCTCCAGTGCGCCCAGAGTGGCGTGGACGATGCGTTCATCCGGCCAGCTTGCGCGCCATACGACGGCCACCGGGCAGTCCGCGCCGTAATGCGGGAGCAGTTCCGCGACGACGCGATCCAGCACATGAACCGACAGATGAACCGCCAGCGTGGCGCCCGTGACTGCGAACGCCGACAGCGTTTCGCCCGGCGGCATGGCCGTCGCGCGGCCCGACATCCGTGTCAGCACCACGGACTGGGCCACGCCGGGCAAGGTGAGTTCGGCGCCAAGCGCGGCTGCTGCTGCTGCGAAGGACGGCACGCCCGGCGTTACGTCATACGGAACGCCCAGCGCACGCAGGCGGCGCAGTTGCTCGCCCATGGCCGACCAGACCGACAGATCGCCCGAATGCAGACGTGCGACGTCCTGCCCGGCGGCGTGCGCCGCCGCCATCTCGGCGACGATCTCGTCCAGCGAAAGGGGCGCAGTGTTGATGATGCGCGCGCTCGGCGGACAGTGATCGAGCAACGCCGTCGGAACCAGAGACCCTGCGTAGAGGCAGACCGGGCTGGCGGCGATGAGGTCTCGCCCGCGCAGCGTGATAAGGTCCGCGGCGCCCGGCCCGGCGCCGATGAAATGAACGGTCATGGGCCTGTCGCCTCGGTCCTTTCGGCGATCGCTGCAGTCGCCATCCTGTCAAAAGATACGGCGCGCGGGGTCAGCAGACGCGAACCCGCGCCTGCGGCGCTGAGCGCTACGGCTTCGGCGATGCTGCCGGTCCCGAAATCAGCCATGATCCGTTCGGAGCGCGTCAGAGTGACGATGCGCGCTGCAGCGTCGGCGGATACGGCGGCGACCGGAAGGCCCAGTTCTTTCGCCAGCGCCAGAAATGCCGGTGCGTTGGCTTTCTCCTCCAGCGTCGCCAGCGCGGCCAGTCCCTCCGCTCCGCCAGCCGCCGCCAGCGCCTCGCGCAGCGACGCCAGTTCCGCCGCGCGACGGAAGCCGAAGCCTGCGACCTTCATCGCGTGACGCTCCATTGGGTCACGGGCCTTGCCGGGCGCCAGCCGCGCATCGACCCGAGCGGCGCCGCGACGGACAGTTCGATGCGCAGCAATTCGCCGCCCTTGCGTCCGTGCCAGAGGGTCAGCAGCGCCTCCGTCTCCAGCGTCACCGCGTTTGCGACGATGCGGGCGCCTACGGGCAGACGCTCCCACAACGCGGTCAGCAGGACCTCGTCCGCGCCGCCGCCGATGAACGCGGCGTTTGGTTCAGGCAGATTCGCAAATGCGGCAGGCGCCGGGCCATCCACTACGTGCAGCAGGTGATCAACCCCGAACTCGCGCGCATTGGCCTGTATTGTCGCGGCCCGATCCATTCGCGTCTCTATCGCGACGGCGCGACCTCCAGACAGGCACCATTCGATGGAAATCGATCCGGAGCCTGCGCCTATATCCCAAAGCAATTCGCCGGGCCGTGGGGCGAGGGCCGAAAGGGTCAAGGCGCGAACGGGGCGTTTGGTGATCTGCCCGTCATGGCTGAAGCATTCGTCGGGCAGCCCTGATGCGCGGGCCAGCCCGCTCCGGCCCACGAACTCGATGGCTGCTGCGACGGGTGTGGCGATGTTGGCCAACGAAAAACTTTCCGCGCAGGCGCTGCGGATCCGCTCGCGCGCACCGCCCAGAGCCTCCATGACGTGCAGGGTCGAGGCGCCGAAACCGCGTTCGCTCAACCATCCGGCCAGGGCCACGACGGCGGGACCGTCACGCATAAGGCAGATCGCGCGCGCGCCGTCGCTCAACGCGGGCAGCAGCCGTTCGAACGGAGCGGCGTGCAGACCGAAGCAGGAGGTTTTTTCCAGACTCCAGCCAAGGCTGCTGGCGGCGAGGGAAAATGTGGACGGGGCCGGGTGCGCGATCCATTCGTCCGGATCGAGCCGCTCGGCAAGGCTGGCGCCGGCGCCGAACCAGAACGGATCGCCGGAAGCAAGCACAACGACTGCCCGCCCACGTTCGGCCAGAACGGGTGCGACGGAGAATGGAACCGGCCACGGGCGTCCGCGCTCCCCCGCATTTACCAGCGCGAGGTGACGGGGGCCACCGAAAATCACCGCGGCCCGGTCAAGTTCGGCATGGCGCGTAGCGGATAAACCTGCCATCCCGTCCTCACCAACGCCGATGATCACAAGCCAGGGCGCAGGGGCGCTCCGGCTCCCCGTTTCGCACCCCGGCTTGGGTTCAGGAGCAATTTCAGTCCGGAGGTCAGCCATGACCCGCGTCCTTCTTCTCGGCGGCACGACCGAAGCCAGTCAAATGGCGCGCACTCTGGAGTCGGCTGGCGTGGACGCGACCTTTTCCTACGCAGGTAGAACGGCGGCGCCGCTCGCCCAGCCGCTGCCGACGCGGATCGGCGGCTTCGGCGGCGCGGACGGGCTTGCGGAGTATTTGCGCGAACAGGGCATAAGCCACGTCATAGACGCCACCCATCCCTTTGCGGTCCAGATGAGCCGCAACGCGGTGGAGGCGTGCACCGCCGCCCATGTGCCTTTGCTGGCGTTCGAGAGAGCGCCATGGACGTCGGGCGAAGGCGACGACTGGCGCATGGTCGCTGACGTTCCGGGCGCGGCCGAAGCGTTGCCGGAAACGCCGTCGCGGATTTTTCTGGCCATAGGCAGACAGTTTCTTGACGTCTTTGCAGCCCGCCCGGAGCACGATTACCTGCTGCGGCTGGTCGATCCCCCCGAAGTCGCGCTCCCGTTGCCGTGCGCCACGGTCATCGTCGCGCGCGGACCGTTTACAGTGGAAGGCGATCTGGCCGTTATGAAGGCGCACGGCGTCACGCATGTTGTCACGAAAAATGCAGGTGGCGTCGGCGCGCGTGCGAAACTGGACGCCGCGCGCGCGCTTGGCCTGCCGGTGATCGTGATCGACCGGCCCGAAGCGCCGCCTCGTCCGGTGGTCCGCACTACGGAAGACGCAATGGCGTGGCTTGGTCATTCCGCGTGTCTCGGCGTGTAAAGATACGGTCCGACGCGTCGCGTCGCGGCGTTTCCGACCAGCACCACCGTTCGCATGTCGGCCATGTCGGCGTCGGCCTCCATCACAGACATGACGGTGATCCGTTCTTCCGGCGTGGTCACGGCGCGGGCGAAGACGATCAGGCGATCTGGTCCGCATTCTTCTCGTAAAATCTCGAGAACAAGTGCGAACTGATGCGGTCTGGCGGCTGAACGCGGGTTGTAGAGCGCCATGGCGAAGTCCGCCTGCGCGGCGAGGCGAAGCCGCCGTTCGACGGTCGCCCAGGGCTTGAGGTTGTCGGACAGGTTGATCGCGCAGAAATCGTGCCCGAGCGGCGCGCCGACACGCGCGGCGGCGGCGAGCATCGCGGTGACGCCCGGCATGATTTCGATCTGGATGCTTCCGAATGCGGGGTTTTTCTCAAGCGTCTCGAAAACGGCCGACGCCATGGCGAACACGCCGGGATCCCCGGACGAGACGACCACGACACGACGACCGGCCGCCGCCATCTCCAGCGCATGGACGGCTCTGTCCAGCTCAACGCGATTATCCGTCGCGTGCAGCGTCAGTCCCTCGCGCACGGGAATACGCTTAACGTAAGGAATATAACCGACCACGTCGGTCGCTTTTGCAAGAGCCGCCGTGACTTCCGGCGTGATCTGTGCGTCGTTTCCGGGGCCAAGCCCGACGACGGTCAGGACGCCGCTCACGGCGAATCCTCCCTTCCGGGGCGACGGCCTTTTCCATGCGCCAGAACCGTCGCGAAATAGGGGCAGTCGCCATCCTCCGCGTCGACAAGGCGAAGCACTCGCTGGCCGGGCATGGAGCCGCGTTCAACCAGCCACGCGTCCTCCGACCTGCCAGCGGCGGCGAGGGCGCGGCGCACTTTTGGCAGGTTGCGCCCGGTTTTCATCACCACGAGCGCGTCGGCGTCGCGCATGCGCCGTGTCAGTTCGGCTTCGGGCATCGTGCCGGTCAGCACGGTCAGCACGTCGTCGCCCCAGGTGATCGGAATTCCGGTCGCGTTCCAACACCCGGTCATGCCGGGAACGCCGGGGATGACCTCGACAGTCGCGCGGCCTTGCAGGCGCACATGCAGATGCATGAAGGAGCCGTAGAAGAAAGGATCGCCTTCGCACAGGACCACGATGTCCTGCGTCTGCGCGAGCGCGATGAGGCGATCCGTCCAGTCGTCATAGAACGTGGAGAGCGTGTTCCGATATTCGTCGCTGTCGAAAGGAAGTTCCGTGGTGACTGGATATTCCATCGCGTGTTCGACGACATCCGACGCAAGCATGCCTTCGACGATGCGCCGCGCCTGTCCCGCGCGTCCGGCCTTGCGGAAATACGCGATGTGCTCCGCATTGCGTATCAGCCTGTCGGCGCGCACGGTCATCAGCTCCGGATCGCCCGGCCCAAGACCCACGCAGATGATCTTTCCCGCCATGGCCTATTCCTTCCGGCTGGCCAGCGCGTTAATGGCGGCGACTGTAATCGCGGAACCCCCGAGCCTTCCCCTGACGGTCACTGCCGGGGTCGGAGAGGCCTCCATCAGCGCCGCCTTGGACTCCGCCGCGCCGACGAAGCCGACGGGACAGCCGATGATCGCGGCCGGGCGGGGGCAGCCGGGCTCCTCCAGCATGTTGAGCAGGCGGAACAGGGCTGTCGGCGCGTTGCCGATGGCGACGACGGCGCCAGCCAGATGCGGCCGCCACAGCTCCAACGCAGCCGCCGAGCGCGTATCGCCCATCTTTCGCGCCAGAGCGGGCACGCGTTCGTCATGCAGCGTGCAGACGACGTCGTTGCCGGCGGGTAGGCGCGCGCGGGTCACGCCCTCGCTGACCATGCGTGCGTCGCACAGGATCGGCGCGCCCGCTTCCAGCGCGGCGCGCGCGGCCTGGGCCATGCCGGGCGTGAATTCTATATGGCGCTCCAGCCCGACCATCCCGGCGGCGTGAATCATCCGCACGACGACGATCTCCTCCTCCGCGCTGAAGCGCGCGAGGTCGGCCTCCGCGCGGATGGTGGCGAAGGATTGGCGATAGATGGCGGCGCCGTCGGTTTCATAGGAATATGGCATCGGCGCCCCTTGTCAGCGTTTCGGGCGCGGCCTGCAACTGCCGGGACGTCAGAGAGCGTTCGACAGGGGATGAGGCGTCGCCGTTCCGCACAAGACCGAACCCGTCGATTTGCGCCACGAGCGTCACGGACGCAGCGGCGGGATGGGCGCAGCCCTTGGCGCAACCCGAGACATGCAGCGTCTCGCCCGGAGCGATACGTGGCGCCAGCGCGCGCGCCAGAGGCCGCGTGGGCTGCAACGCCTGCGCGCAGCCGGGCGCGCCAACGCAGGCGACGACGCGCAGGAGCAGATCGTCCGCGCAGGTAATGACGCCGTCGATTTCAGGAGCCGTCGTCACGCCTTCCAGCAACACCATGCGCCATGGCGTGACGCGAAGCGGCGCAGTGGCGGCGAGGGCCGAAAGTGTTGCCGCTTCCATCTGCCCGAACGTGAGAGCGACCGTGAAACCGGCTGCGGCCGGGCCGGGAGCCGGGCGCGTGGCGGGACGCTCCATTGTAGCTGCGACTTCGGAGAACATAGGGGGAGGCGTCGCGCCGCTCGCAATATGCGCCGCCATGCGCCCTGCGCCGCCGCTTGCGACGAACCATCGGGCAAGGGCGAGCGCGGCGTCCGCCATCGTCGCGGCTGTGACGCGCGCGCCATGGCTGGCGCCGTCAGCGCGGCACAGAAGCTCGCCCGATTCGTCGCGCTCGATCCGTATGTCGGCGGAGACGTTCCGCAGGACCGGCTGTTCCCCGGCATCCATCGCGAAGCCGAATTTGCCGGGCAGGGAGAGGCCCTCTTCGTCACGCAAAGCGTTGGAAAGGCGGCTGGCCAGTTCCATCGTATCGTCGCCGTCTCGCCAGAACGGAGCTACGACGAGCGAGCGTCGCGCCTCAGCTTCCGGTGTCGGGTCGAGCAGCCCCAGTTCCGCCAGACCGTCGAGCAGGCGCGGCCAGCCTTCCTCGTTAACGCCCCGAAGTTGCAGATTGGCGCGCGTCGACAGATCGAGCAGCCCGTTGCCGTAGCGCGTCGACAAAAGCGCCACGCCCGCCGCCTGCGCCTGCGTCAGGCGACCACAGGGCGGTCGGATACGGACCAGCATCCCGTCGCCGGACCTCATCGGACGCAGCGCGCCCGGACACCAGCCCTTGACCATAGGACGCGAGGGCGTCGTCACGGCGAATCCCGCAGGCTGGCGGCGATGGCGTTGCGGCGCGTGACCCATAGCCCGGCGTCGGCAAGGGCTCGGAACCGATGGCGCAGGGCCGCGAGGGCGGCCGGATTTTCCTGTTCCATGAACGCGACAAGATCATCCCGTCCAAGCGTTGCTTCGTAATAAATGTCGAACAGATGCGCGGGCACGTCGCGCGTCAGGTGAGCGAAGGCGGCGAGGTTGTCGAGCGTGGCCGTGATCTCCGCTGCACCGCGAAAACCGTGACGCATCATGCCGCCTGCCCAGTTCTGATCGCCTGCGCGGGCGCGCACGACGCGCGACAGTTCTTCTCGCAGCGTGCGGGCGCGGGGTGCTTCGGGCCGGGTCGCGTCGATGTGGTACAGCGCGGGCGAGGCACCGCCGAGCATCGCGGCGGCGGCGGCGGGGCCGCCTTCATGCGCGGCGTAATCCTGCGAAAGCAGCAGGTCCGTTTCGGGAAGATCCTGCACATGGGCCATGGCGTCGGCGTTCAGCAGGCGCGCCTCCAGAGCCTCCCGATCCTGCCGTATGTCGCCGTCCACGCCGATCGCCCATTCCGAGGCCCCGAGCCAGGCTTCTCCGGCGTCGTCACGACCGTCGGCGGTGTAATTCTCCGCCGCGTCGCCAAGACCGATCCCGTAATGACCGGGTTTCGGTCCAAAAACGCGTGGTCCACGGATGGCGTAGGGGTTGTCCTCCACCGGCTCGTCCCGCTCCGACAGCGCGGCGGCCGCAGCCTCGAACATTTGCGCGAGGCCGGGAAAGGTGTCGCGGAACAGGCCGGAGACCCGCAGCGTCACGTCGATGCGCGGGCGACCAAGGAGGACCGGAGGCAGGATCTCGAAACCGTTCACCCGCTCCGAACCTGCGTCCCAACGGGGGGCGAGCCCCGCCAGATGCAGCGCCATGGCGAATTCCTCGCCCGCCGTGCGCATGGTCGCCGACCCCCACAGGTCGACGATCAGCCCGCGCGGCCAGTCTCCGTGATCCTGCAGGTGGCGTCTCAACAGTTCCTCCGCGAGCCTGACGCCTTGCGCGTGCGCCACGCGGCTGGGCACGCTGCGCGGATCGACGGCATAGAGATTGCGCCCGGTGGGCAGCACGTCGGCCCGCCCGCGCAGCGGCGATCCGGACGGGCCCGGCGCAACCCGACGCCCCGCAAGGGCCGCCAGCAGCCCCTCGCTCTCGCCCGCCCCCTGTCCGTAGACGTGCAGGCCGTCGCCGAACTGGCTTTCCTTGATATCACAGACAAATCGGTCGATCCGCACGATAGCCTCGGCGGCGCCGGCTTCCTCGGGGACGCCCAGATCCTGCTCGACGCCCGCCGCCCGCGCTTCGGCGCGGATCGCGTCGATCAGCCGCGTGCGCCGCGCCGGGTCCAGTCCTTCGGCGGACGAATATTCGTCGAGCAGTCGCTCCAGCCGCAACATACCTTCAGGAACCGAGGCGGCCCGTTGCGGCGGCGGCATGTGGCCGAGCGTGACGGCGCCGATCCGCCGCTTCGCCTGCGCGGCCTCGCCGGGATCGTTGACGATGAAGGGATAGATCACCGGCAACGCGCCGGTCAGCGCTTCCGGCCAGCACGCGTCGCACAGGGCGACCGCCTTGCCCGGCAGCCATTCCAGCGTGCCGTGCGCGCCGACGTGAACCAGCGCGTTCGGTTCCTGCGTCCTCAGCCAGAGATGGAACGCGACATAGGCGTGGCGCGGCGTTCTGGAGAGGTCGTGGTAGTCGCCGTCACGCTGGCGGGCGTCGCCGCGTTCGGGTTGCAGAGCGATCAGCGCCGCGCCTCGACGCGTTGCAGGAAACCGGAACGCGCCGTCGATGACCGAAGGGTCGGAGGACGGGTCGCCCCATTCGGCTTCGACCGCCTGTCTTAACGCGGACGGCAAGCTGGCGAGCGCTACGCGATAGGACTCCAGAGACCATTCGAACCGCTCGGTCTGCAACGCCTCGACCAAAGGCGTCGCGGAGGGCTCTATGGCGTATCCGGCGTGCGACAGGTCGCCCAGAATTGCGTCGGTCGAGGCGAGTGCGTCCAGCCCTACCGCGTGCGCCATCTGGTCGGGACGCCCGGGATAGGTCGAGAGAACGAGAACCAGACTCCGTTCCGCCGCTGCCGTGACGGCCAGTCTGCGCCATGCGGCCACACGATCTGCGGCCGCTGCGATCCGCGTCGTGTCGGCCCGATGCGTCAGGCGAGAGAACTGAAGCTGGAGATCGCGCTCGTCCGCGGCTTTGAAGCTGACGACGCCAGCGAAAATCCGGCCATCCACTTCAGGCAGAACGACATGCATCGCCAGATCGGCAGGTGACAGCCCGCGCTCGGACACGGCCCAGTCTTCGCGCCGCGCGGTGGACAGCGCGACCTGAAAAACCGGACATTCGGGAGCGTCGAGCGGCGAGGCGCCGTCTTCCCCGCGTGTGGAAAAGGCGGTGGCGTTGATGACGGCGTCGGCGTGCGCGTCGCGCAGCGCGCTCGAGATCCAGCGCGCAGCTTCCGGGGATTTGAGCGACGTTGCGAACAGACCGACCGCGCGAAACCCCCGCGCGCGCATGGCGTGGATCATGGCGTCCACAGGATCTGTGTCGGCCGCCGTCAGATAGGCCCGGTAGAAACTGACCACCGCCAGCGGCTCGGAGCCGTCTGGTGGAGAGGAAATGACGCCTGCGTCCGGATCGTACCAGCCGTAGTCCGGGATCGCTGCAACCGCTTGCGGAGGAGGGGCGGAGAGGCCAGCGGCCTGCGCCAGTTCGGCCAACGCCGCCTGCGCGGCCGTCGCCCCGCCGGTGTCGCACAGGCGGGACAGGCGGCGGAGCGTCGTTTCCGAAATGTTGGAGGCTGCGTTCAGGCGCGGATCGTCCTGCCCGTCGCCCGGCAGCACGGCGAGGGAGATCCTGTTGCGGAGGGCGAGATGCTCCACCTGCGACAGCCCGTATTGCCAGTATCCGACCCCGCCGATCAGGCGGATCAGGATCGCTTTCGCGTGTGACAGCGTGGCGTCGAGGTAGGTGTCAATCGAAAGCGGATGTCGCAACGTCGCCAGATTGGCCAGACGCAACGACGGCAGAGCGCCGTCTGCCGTCCGCCATCCGGCGGCGAAGGCGCCAAGGTCGCTGTCCGAGAACGACAGCACGACGATCTCGGCCGGAGTCTGTCCGAGATCGACCGGCGTTTCCGTCTCTTCCAGACCATGACTTTCCCGGAAGATGACGTGCATCGGGTTACGCTTTCTGTGTGGTCCGGCCCGCCAGCACGGCGCGGATCGCGACGGGATCAATATGATCGTGCTCGGCGATCGCCACCAGCCGCGTCATGCGCGGCGCGGCGCCCCATGGTCGGTCGTACTGTGTCCGAACGCGCTCGCCGACCGCCTGCAGCAGCATACGCATGGGCTTGCCAGCGACGGCCACATATCCTTTCACGCGCAGGATCTGCTGTTCACGGGCGAGAATGCGGACGGCCTCCGCCAGCTCCTCAGGATCGGCGATCTCCGGCAGGTCGATGACGACGCTGTCGAAATCCTCGTGTTCGTGATCGTCATGGCCGTCGTGGTGCGACGGGCGGGCGGCCAGGTCGTCTTCGGCGGCGGCTTCCAGCCCGAGGATGACCTGCGGATCAATGACGCCGTCGTTCATCGCGACGATCGGCAGCGGACGTGGCGCAATCTCCGTGATCGCTGCGCGGGCGCGGGCGAGTTTCTCTGCGTCCACAAGATCAGCCTTGGTCAGCAGCACGATGTCGGCGCAGGCAAGCTGGTCTTCAAACACCTCCGCCAGCGGCGTATCGTGATCGAGGCTGTCGTCGGCCAGCCGCTGAGCCTCCACCGCCGCCGGATCGGGGGCGAAGCGGCCGTCCGCGACGGCTTCCGCGTCCGCCAGCGTCACGACGCCATCTACCGTGATGCGCGAGCGGATGCCCGGCCATTCGAACGCCTTGAGCAGCGGCTTGGGCAGCGCGAGGCCCGAAGTCTCGATCAGGATGTGATCCGGACGTTGCGGCAGCGCCATCAGTCGTTCGACAGTCGGGATGAAGTCGTCGGCAACCGTGCAGCAGATGCAGCCGTTCGCCAGTTCGAGGATGTTTTCCTCGGGGCAGTTCTCGTCTGCGCAGGATTTGAGGATATCCCCGTCCACCCCGAGCGTGCCGAATTCGTTCACCAGCACGGCGAGCCTGCGGCCCTGCGGATTGGTCATCAGGTGACGGATGAGCGTGGTTTTCCCCGCCCCGAGAAAGCCGGTGACGATGGTGACCGGAATTTTTTCGAGCGTCGTCGCCGGCGTCGATGCGGACATGTCAGTTCTCCTGCGGGGGAATGCGGGCAAGGCTCTGCTTGCGGAAAATCACGGGGCGTTCGCGCCAGGGCACGATGCCGTCAGCGGTCGTGGCATAGGCTGCAGCGCCACTCAGGATGTCGGGGGCGTCGGTTTCGGTCAGGCGGCCGTAGACGTAGCTCCATCGTCCCGGCCCGGCGAGCGCCACGGCGCAACCGTTGCTGCAGGCCGAAAGGCATTCAGTGGGGATTATGGTCACGCCGTCCGGCGCGTCCGCCGCGGTCAGGGCGGCGTGCAGGCGCGTGCCCGGTACGGGCTGGCCTTCCACAACCGGCTCTCCGGCGCGGCAGGTCGTGCAGACGTAGAGCTTCGCGTTCATGTCCCGGCCTTGTCTTGCGGCCGGGAAAGGCGTGCGCGGCCGCGCCCGCGCCACAATGCGGCGGCGAGGGACGTTCAGCCGGTCACAGCGCACCCCGGCTGTCCGTTGTATCGTCGCTGGCAGGTCTCCCGGCTTGCGGATTCAGGGTCTCCCCAATGATCGGGCGGCCTTCCCGACTGTCGTCAGTGGCTGTGCGCGATCTTTCCGGTCACGGTCGCGGGGGCGGCTGCGCTTCAGACGTCGTCCTGTCGCATTCCCTCTTCGCCTCTCGATAGATGTGTCTATAGAGCGGAACCAAGCAATTTTGCTGTTGGGGCAATGCGCCTGGCATGTCAAGCGTTCGCATCTCAGGGATTGGAGCCGGGCATGACCACCGATATTGATCACGATGACAATGGTCAGGACGATAATGCGCGCCACGCCGAGAAGATGGCGAAGAGGAAAGCGTCTCGCGACAGGATCATGGCGACCAAGCAGGGCGAGAAAGGTCTGCTGATCGTTCATACCGGGACGGGAAAAGGAAAATCCTCATCCGGTTTCGGGATGATCCTGCGCTGTATAGCCCACGGCATGCCCTGCGCTGTCGTGCAGTTCATCAAGGGCGCCTGGGACACTGGCGAGCGACGGCTGATCGAAGCCAACTTTGCCGATCTGTGCCAGTTCTATGCGATGGGCGAAGGCTTTACCTGGGAGACGCAGGACCGGGAGCGCGACATCGCCGCCGCCCGCAGGGGGTGGGAGAAGGCGAAGGAATTGATCCGCGACCCGCGTATTCAGATGGTGTTGATGGATGAGATCAATATCGCCCTGCGCTACGACTATCTCGACCTTGACGAGGTTCTGACGTTCCTGCGTGAGGAAAAGCCGCCGATGACCCACGTGGTGCTGACAGGACGCAACGCCAAACCCGAGCTGATCGAGATGGCCGATCTGGTGACGGAAATGACGCTGGTGAAACATCCCTTCCGCGCCGGGATCAAGGCGCAGGCGGGCGTTGAATTCTAGGACATTATCCGTGCGTGCGCTGATGATTCAGGGAACGGGCTCCAACGTCGGCAAATCCCTGCTGGTGGCGGGGTTGTGCCGCGCGGCGCGGTGCCGTGGGCTGTCGGTCGCGCCGTTCAAACCGCAAAACATGTCCAACAACGCGGCGGTGACGGCGGACGGTGGGGAGATCGGACGGGCTCAGGCGTTGCAGGCGCTGGCCTGTGGGCGCGCCGCGCACACGGACATGAATCCCGTCCTGCTCAAGCCTGAGTCGGAGACCGGGTCGCAGGTGATCGTGCAGGGTCGACGGTTCGCAACAGTGAAAGCGCGCGAATACGCCAGCCTCAAGCCGCAATTGCTGGCTCCGGTGCTTGAGAGTTTCGACCGGCTGCGTCGAAGCGTGGATATCGTCATCGTCGAAGGCGCGGGCAGCCCGGCGGAGGTGAATCTGCGCGCGGGCGACATCGCCAATATGGGGTTCGCGCGGGCTGCCGACGTGCCTGTGATCCTCGTTGGGGATATCGACCGGGGTGGCGTGATCGCCCAGATCGTCGGCACGAAAGCAGTGCTGGAGCCAGAAGACGCAGCGCAGGTGGCGGGGTTTCTGATCAACCGTTTTCGCGGCGACCCCAGTCTGTTCGATGACGGGTACGCCCTTATCGAGCGCCGGGCAAGATGGCGCGGCTTTGGCGTGATCCCCCACTTCGCCGACGCTGCGCTGTTGCCTGCGGAGGACGCGCTCGACCTGCGCCGCGCCGCCGGTTCTGGTCCCCTGCGTATTGCGGTCCCGGTTCTCTCCCGCATAGCCAATTTCGACGATCTTGATCCGCTGGCGCAGGAACCGGGCGTCACGCTTTCCATGATCGGCGCCGGAAGCGCCATTCCGGGCGACACGAATCTGGTGATCCTGCCGGGAACCAAATCGACGCGAGCGGATATCGGCTGGTTGCGGGCGCAGGGGTGGGATATCGACATCGCGGCACATGTGCGGCGTGGCGGACATGTGCTTGGCATTTGTGGCGGGTTTCAGATGCTTGGTCGTGCGATCCACGATCCGCTGGGACTTGAAGGCGCGCCGGGGGATACGCCAGGACTTGGACTGCTGGATCTGGTCACGGTCATGCGGCCCGAAAAGCGCCTGTCGCGGGTGGAGGCTATCCATGCGGCCAGCGGCGCGCCCTTGTCGGGATACGAAATCCACATTGGCGAGACGACAGGCGCCGCGCTTGATCACCCCTTCGCACATGTGGCGGGCGCGCCCGAAGGGGCGGTTTCGACCAACGGACGGATCATGGGCAGTTATCTGCACGGCATGTTCGCCGACGACCGGTTTCGTGGCGCCTTCCTGCGCCAGCTCGGTGCGGCGCCTTCCGCCCTGAACTATGGCGAGAGGGTGAACGCTGTCCTCGGCGGTTTGGCGGATCATCTGGAAGCGCATTGCGATGTGGCCGGTATGCTGGCCGTAGCGAGGTAGGTCTCAATTCGTTCAACTGGGATCGCCCTAGCGGGCGAAGAAGTCTGATACGCCTCAACTACTGCTTGCCGTTACTGAAGGAAGGTGAGGGTTGCCGCGAACCGGGTCGGAGCAAAAGCATCAGAGTCGATCTTTTTAAGAAGCGATTTTGTCAGGGTGGTCATCAGCATTTTTTAAAGTTCTAAAGGAAAAAAAGCGTCTTAAACCCATGTCACGGCATTAATTTACGTTTTTTCGATCCTTCTACCCCCTATCTCTTGTCGTCGATCTGAAGATATATCTTAGATGTAACGAGGGAAAAGGAAGATTAAACATGAGCATAAATGAATTCTATGCACCTTTTTGTAGTGTGGAAATATGAAAAAATTTGCATTTGTATTGTTTTTCCTCTCAAATACTATTGAAATTTTAATATACACATTTATAATGATTCCTTTTGTTTTTCGTGTTATTTCATGGAATCCACTTCACTATTTCGCGATAATTTTGGGAATTGATATGATATTATCATTAATATTTATAGTAAATCCAATATTAAAAATAGCCAGAAGAAAGGAAGGTGAATTCTTCGTGCTATTTTATGTGGCGTGGTTCATAACCTCAATATTGAATATATCTTCTTTGATTTTTTCTCTTTTGGGAATCCCCTCCTTACTATCATTTTTATCTTACGGTTTTTTAGTAAAAAATCTCAATCGGTAAATTTTTCATGAATATATAATGAAAATCAGAAAATATGTTTTAAAAAATAAACCGTGAGATTAAGTTGACGTCGTGCGCAAACGCGTCGGATGGCGTCACGAGGAGTCGGGTCCTACCCGTCTTAGTGACGTTGCTGGGTCTTATCGTTGCTCCCATGGGTGCGCGTGATTCTTTTGCCATCCGGCGCGATGCAACAGCGGCATGTCGTCGTCGAACTCTGGATAGCCGATGCAAAGATAAGCGGAGAAACGCCAGTCGGGCGGGCAATCGAACAGGGTCTCCATGGACGCCGGATCGAGAATGGAGACCATGCCGAGCCCCAGATTTTCCGTGCGGGCCGCAAGCCATAGACTGTGGATCGCCATATCCGTAGAGGCGCGAAGCGTGTCCGGTATGGAGCGACGGCCCAGAGCATGACCCTCGTCGGGGTCGGAGACGGTGAAAACCGCGAGTTGAAGAGGCGCCCGATCCAGACCGGCAAGCTTCAGGCGCAGGTAATCATCATGCTTTTGACCGTCATACGTGGCGGCGGCCTCAGCGTTGCAACGCGTGAAATTCGCACGGACGGCGGCGCGCAGGGCGGTGTCGTCAACGCGGACGACGCGCCACGGACGGGCGTTGCCGACCGAAGGGGCCAGGTCCATCGCATCTTGCAATCGGACGATGATCGCCTCGTCGATCGGATCAGTCCGAAAATGGCGCACATCCCGACGCCAGCGCAGGATGCGGCGCAGGGTCTCCGTGTCCTCGGGGGTGAATTTCATCGAATCAGCTTCCCTGCGTCTCGTCGGCCAACCTTGTGTGGCCGGCGCAGTGGGTTATCGATGGTCGGGACGCAGCGCAATCCGGCGGTTCTCCCGAATGCGGATCATGATGCCCGGACAAAACCGCGATCGCAGCCATGACCACCGCCAAAGCCGCCAGCATCCTGCGGTACAGGGCCAGTCCGTGCAGGAGGTCTCGAGCCTGCGGGTCTGGCGCGTCGCCGTTGAGCCACGGCTCGTTGGCGACGCGATCAGCATAGGCGCGCGGTCCTGAAAGACGAATGTCGAGGGCGCCCGCGAATGCCGCCTCGGGCCACCCGGCGTTTGGGGAGCGGTGGAAGCGTGCGTCGCGCCAAATCGTACGCAGCGCAATGAGAGGTCTTCTGGAGACGAGGGCGAACATCAGCCCCGTCATGCGAGCTGGAGCCAGATTGGCGACGTCGTCGATCCGGGCCGCGGCCCAGCCGAACGCTTCGTGGCGGGGCGTTCGATGGCCGATCATCGAATCAAGCGTGTTGATCGCCTTGTACGCGGCTATGCCGGGCAGCCCGAATAATGCTCCCCAGAACAATGGGGCGATCACGCCATCGGACGTGTTTTCGGCCAGACTTTCGGCCGCAGCCCGAGCGATCCCCGCTTCGTCAAGCAGATCGGGGTTGCGTCCGACGATCATGGAGACGGCGCGTCGCGCGCCGGAAAGATCACCATCGGCCAACGGCTTCGCGACCGCCGCGACGTGATCGTTCAGAGAATGCGCGGCGACCAACGGCCACGCCAGCGCCCCGGTCAGGACTGAGCCGATCCATCCTCCGGGTAACAGTTTGGCTGCGATCAGGCCAGCGCTCGTGGCTACACCGATCGTAAGGCAAGCGCAGATCGCGCCGGCGGTGCGGCGGGAAAGGCTGCTTGCGTCCTCGCGGTTGAGGTCCCGGTCGCCCAGATCGATCAGCCTGCCGAGCCACGTCACGGGATGGCCGATCCGCAAATATACGCTGTCCGGCCAGCCGATCATCGCGTCCAGAGCCAGCGCGATCAGCATTGCCGCGACCGAGTCTCCGCTCAGCAAGGCGCGCGCCGACGGGCAGAGAGGAGCGGGGCTCGCAAGCGGAACGGGACAGGGGTGCACGCATGCGCCAAGTCGGGATCTTTCCATCGAACGGTTCGGGTGCTTCTGGTCTCGCTGTGTCCGTTAGGCAGTTTTATGACGGAAGGCCAGAGACGTCCCTGCCGTTCGTCGAGCAGTCGTCGTCGAGACGCTCAGAGGCGATTTACGTGCGGCGGTGTGGTGGATCGTTCGTGCGGCTCTCAAGTCAGCGTGATGCTGAAAGCATGGAACCTGCATCATCAGTTAACGTATCCCATCTCGGGTAATTGGAATGCTGCCCAATGCTTTGATTATTATGCGGGAGGGGCTTTCACCACGAAGGCAAAATTATGCATATGGCTTGTTCTATAAGAGATCTCGGGCCTCTTCATTCGGTTCAGTGAAGGCGTGTCTGAGATTAGTAGAATTAAATGAAAACCACAGAAATCCACAAAAATATTTATCAGTTGCTCCCTGATGCGTCTTTTTTGGATGACGGGGCGGAAGCGTTTCGCGATCACAGAGGGAGTAAGTGAAGCACATGCAACGTTGGTATACCGTGGTCATTCCGACGCGACAGAGCGGGAAATGGATGTCAGCGCTTCTGGAGCACTATCGAGCCCGGAGCGTCGCGCCGATATTGCTGATTGACGCCAGAACCACCGACGACACGCGGCAGATAGCCGCCGAATACGGCGCGCAGTGTGTGGAAGTTAAAGATTTTACCTTCACGGAAGCGATCATGCCTCTGGTGAAGGACGTGGTTACGACCCCATGGGCGTTGTTTATTCATGACGACGAGATTCCCTCGGACGCGCTTTTCGAGCGGCTGGACGGACCGGAGCCTCCCGCTGAGGCGCAGTCCGTTGCGATTCCGCGTAGGTGGGCATGGTATGAACCCGGACAACCGTTGAAGTTCGGTCGGTCCGATCGTTGGGCCGACAGGGCGCTGCACGCGGGAGCGGATCATGCCTGGAGGCTGTTTCGCCCTCAGGAAGTCGAATATGTCCCGGCAATGCATAGCGAGGGGTTTTACATCGATAAATGGTCCCGTTTTTCCAGCGATTTATATATTGTCCATTTCGAATGGATCATTCGGACGCGCGCGCAGCGTGAAGAAAAATTGCGACGTTATGATGAATACCGCTACGGATATGGGGTTTTCTTCGAACCCCTTTACCTTCCGGAGCGTCAACCAGAGGGATTAATTGATTACTTTCTGTTCGAAACGCACGACTATGACAGGTTGGCTGAGGTGTATTATTCCCTAAGCGAGCCGGACCTGAAAATACCGCATCATAGTTTGAGAACCAGGGTTTCTGGTATGAAATCTCGCGTCCCGGACAACTTGGGATTAAATGACCTGTTCAAGGAACCATCGGATCGACGGGCACTGGGTGTGCATCTGGAAAAAGAAATTCGTGACACGGGTCGGTTTTATATTTAAAAAATATCTATATATAAAATAAAATTTTTAATAATCGTTTGATGGGCGCTGGCGAGAGAATCCCCGCCAACGTCCCGCTTGAGCGCTGGCGCAGCCGCGCGTCATTCCGACGACGGGATATGGTCTTCGTAATCCGCCCAATGAGCGAGAAGTGCAGCGATGACTGGCGCTCCGGCGCGCTCGTTATTATCGAACGCTACTGTTTGCCCCGGTCCTTCGTCGCCCATGGACTTCGCCGCGTTTTTCCCCGGCGGCGGCATGTCGAAGTTGCTGCCCGAGCGCAGCACCATGATCCGGCGCGCGTCGAGATAGCCGCGATCGGCCAGCAACCTCATTTCGATCTGGTTTGTCTGGCTCTCTTCATTCGTCATGACGAAAACGCCCTTGCCGTGCGTCCAGAGAGAAACCCAGCGTTCGGCCCAGCGGTTGCGTGACTGACCATGCCAGTAGCGCAGGGCCCCAAGCGTTTCGCCCATCAGCACGAAGGGCGGTCTCTGCGCGTTCGGAAAACCTTTCCATGCGGCGCGGCGTCGGGCGATTTCCGGGTCGTCCGACAAGCTTGCCGTGCGGCTTATGGCGTAAGCCCACTGCGCCAGACCGGCGTTTAGCGGATAAGCCTTGCTGAGTTCGTCCATGTCCGTGACCGAGCCATAATGATTGGCGTCCGACGGCAATGTGTCGGGCTTGTCGGCGCCGATGGCGTAGAGGCCGTAAGGCCAGCCCTTCGGAATGTCGCGGTCGTCGATTTCGCGGAGGGCGTCGCCGTCCACCACCCAGCGCGCCCATGCAACACTGCCGACGGAAGCGACGCTCGGATCGACGCCGGAAATGCCGGTAAATATCCAGTAGCTGTGGTGCAGGTCGAAATGTGGGTCCAGCGCCAACGCCATCAGGTCGGTTGCGCCATGGCGCAGCACAAGGCCGTAGACCCCTTCCTTGTTCCGCCGAAGTATCGCGTCCGGCACGCCGCGGACCGGCACGACTTCGTCCAGATGCTCGCGCTCCACCCAGTCCTGATATTCGCCCGGCGCGTCGCCAGAATCCGCGCCATTCTCCCACCCCGCTACGACGATGACCTTCGGGGCGGAGGCGACAATCCGGGCTGCGGGAGTGCTCGTCGACTCACTGGATGCGCAGGCAGTTAATGCGAGGGCGGAAACAAGGGCGAGAAAGGTTGCGCTGCGGGTAGAAATTTTCATGGAAGCACCCCGTGTATGGTCCAGAATTGAAATCTTAAAAAAGCACGAGAGTGCGGCCCCGGCGCCTTTTGTCCCTCGCAGTTCAGCACAGTTTCCCGCATATGGTGAAAATAACTTCGCGTTGGAAAACATCGCGCGAAACGCGTCGTCAGTTCAGGGCGCTGACATTACTGCTGCGATGGAGCGCAGGCGATATCAGGCACCTTTTCGATCAGGTCTGATCGCAGTCCACTCTGCCACCCGCTCGTATGCGCGCCCGATGCGAAGCAGGTCGAGGTCGTGGTGATACGGCGCCACAAGTTGCAGCCCCATCGGCAGATTGCGGGCGCCGCCGAACCCCGCCGGTACGGCGAGCGCCGGGCAACCGCTGAGGGAGACGGCGAATGTGACCTCCATCCAGCGATGATAGGTGTCCATCGCTACGCCTGCGATCGCCTCTGGCCACATCTTTTCGAGGGAGTACGGAAAAAGCTGCGCTGTCGGCAGAGCGAGAACGTCGAAACGTTCGAACAGGGAGGCGAAAGCGCGATAGAGTTTCGTGCGCGCCACGCCAGCCTCGTGGATGTCCCGTCCGGTCTGCCTGATGCTGCCTTCGATCTCCCAGACGACATGCGGCGCGAGTAGCTTGCGCTTCGATGGATCGTCGTAGAGTGGGCGAACTGCGTTGCCGACGCCCCAATGCCGCAACGCGAGCCATGTGTTCCAGATCTCCGGCTCGGAGAGGGGAAAGTCGACTTCCTCCACGCGCGCGCCGGTCGTCTCAAACGCCGCGAGCGCATGGCGGCAGACATCGAGGACGCCATCCTCCATGGGCAACGATCCGCCCATGTCGCCAAGCCAACCGACCTTCAGGTCCCGACAATCCCGTTCGCCCGGGTGCGCGAAAGCGGCAGGATCGTCGCGCAGGGATAAAGGGTGGCGAGGATCGTAACCCGCCTGCACAGACAGAAGTAGGGCAAGATCGTCGATCGTGCGCGCCATCGGTCCTTCGTAACCGAGCTGGCTGAAAAAAACGTCCTCGCCGGGATCCTTGGGCACGCGCCCGGATGTCGGACGGAAACCAAAGACATTGTTCCACCCGGCAGGATTGCGTAACGATCCGCCAAAGTCGCTGCCATCGGCCAGAGGCGTCATGCGCGTCGCCAGCGCCACGGCAGCGCCGCCGCTGCTGCCGCCCGCCGAACGGTCGAGGTCGTACGGATTGCGCGTTGCGCCGAACACGGGGTTGACGGTGTTGGAGCCGAAGCCGAACTCCGGCGCGTTCGTCTTGCCGATAATGATGGCTCCTGCCTCCCGCACTCTGGAAACCGCTAGGCCGTCTTTCTGCGCCATAGTTCCGGCGAAAAGCGGCGATCCCATACTTGTTGGGAAACCACGCGCTGGCGAAAGATCCTTGATCGCGTGAGGGAATCCGTGTAGCGGGCCGGCGAACTCTCCGCGCGCCGCCAGTTCGTCCTGTGCTGCGGCTTCGGCAAGCAGCGCGCCTTCGTCAGCGAGAGACACGATCGCGTTGCAGGAAGGATTTTCGGCGGCGATCTGGTTCAGATGCGCGCGCATGACCTCCTGCGCGGAGACGGAGCGCGCGTGGATGGCGTCTTTCAGCGCGCAGGCGGTCATATCGGTGATCGCGGTCATGGTCGCTCTTTCCCCTTGCGGATGGGTGGTTTCGTGGTTTTCAATTGACACGAAATAAAATTTTGGAAGTGTGTGCGATTTTTAATATATTTCTGGAACCTGTCGCCGCGTTCACGATGTGACGTGAACGGGCGAGGGGCGTGCGTCAGGCCGCCTGATCCGGGGCCTGTCGCACCGGCGGCTGCACGTCGGCCGGGATCGGGCTGATATACGGCTGGACGCGCAGACGGTCGGCGTGGTCCGCTTTCGCCCGGGTGAGCAGCGTTTCGTCCGTCAAGAGATCGATCGCGGTCATGGCCATGACTTTCGCGACATGGATCATGCCCTTGTGCGCGACCGAGGATTTGCCCTGCGCCGTCATCTGCCACGAGTGCAACTGTGTGCCGACGGCGCATGTGGCGCCCAGCGCCTGTACGGTTGGCACTGTCCAGCTTACGTCGCCGACATCGGTGGAGCCCAGAGACATCCTTGTTGTCGCGAGCGGCAGGATTGACGCGCATAACGGCTCATCCGGAGCCGGAGGGAGGCCTACCGCGCGGAAGGCTGACAGGATGTCTTCGCGCGGAAATGTCTTCTGCATTTCAAGAGCGAAGGCGCGGTCCGCGTCGTCGAACGGCGGCGGCCCGAGCCGTTCGAGGTTTGCGTGCATAGCGCGCTCAAGGGGCGGGCAGGGAAGAAGGTTCGCCATGCCGCTAATGATCTCCGCCGAAACCGAAGTTTCCGTCATCATGGCGGCGCCGTCGGCGACTTTACGCACTCTGTCGGCCAGAGCCATCATGTCGCCGAGTTCGAGTGCGCGAACCGTGTAGCGAATGACCACTTTCGATTGCACGACATTAGGCGCCACGCCGCCTGCGTCGAGGTAGGCATAATGAATGCGCGAGGTCGGCAGCATGTGTTCGCGCAGGTAATTGACGCCGACGTTCAATAACTCGGCGGCGTCCAGGGCGGAGCGGCCGAGATGCGGCGCGGCGGCGGCGTGCGCCGCCTTGCCGGTGAACGTAAAATCTATGCGTATGTTGGCGAGAGAGTTTGGCGGAAACACACCCGCGAAGCAGAGCGGATGCCAAGAAACGGCGGCGTCCACGCCATCGAAAACGCCAGCCCGCACCATGAAGCTTTTTCCGGCGCCACCTTCCTCGGCCGGACATCCGTAATAACGGACGCGGCCCGGAACATTGTTGGCCGCCAGCCAGGATTTGACCGCCGTGGCCGCCAGAAGCGCCGCCGAGCCGAGCAGATTGTGGCCGCAGGCATGACCGTTGCCGCTGCCGGGAAGCGGTGCGTGCTCGGTGACGCCCGCGGCGTTGCTCAGGTTCGGCAGGGCGTCGAACTCTCCAAGAAACGCGATGATCGGACCGCCTTCCCCAGCCTCGCCCATGACGGCAGTGGGCAGACCGGCGACGTCGCGGGTGACGGCGAACCCTTCGTTTTCCAGCGCGCTGGCGTGCAGCGCGCATGATTTGAATTCGCCGAAATTAAGTTCCGGGACTTCCCAGACATCGTCACTCAGCGCGACCAGAGGCGCTGCATGAGCGTCGACGAGATCCCATATCTGGTCGGAATTTTTCATGACGATCTCCAATATGTGTTCAGAAGATTTCGGGTGGTCATTCAGCCATCAACGCCCGCGCGATCTCTTCTGGATTCACATGCTCGACATTGCGCCGCGCTAGGGTGTGAAGACGAAGATAAACGAGGAGACCGGCGGGTAGGACGAAGGCCATCATGTATGCAGGCGTCATCGGGTCATGGGTTTTGGCGATCAGCCAGGCCGTGGCGGGTTGCGTCATGCCGCCGAATGTCGAGACGGCCAGTGCGTAGATAACTCCAAACAGGGACGAACGGGCTCCCGTGGGCAGCGCATCGAGCATCGCCTGCCAAAGTCCGACGGCGGTAATGCTCGACAGCAGGAACATCGTGACATTAAGGGCAAGTTGGCTGCCCAGTCCCGGCACATGAATGGCGTAATAATATAGCGGCACGCTGAGAACAGCGTTGAGCAGGCCTACGGAAACAACGATCGCTCGGGCGTCTGACTGGCGCGTGGCGATCCTGATGCCGATCAGAATGCCGACGAGTCCGGCGGTCAGCCCCGCGACCATGCCCATCATGCTGATGGAGGGCGACAGGCCGAGAACCGTCACGGCGTAGCTGACGCCGAAATTGCGCAGATACGTCGAAATCGTGCCGCACATGATCCCGATGAAAACGAAGAACACCGCCTGACGTAGAGCTGCTTTTTCGTGCGGTGTCGAAGCGGAGAGAGGAACCTGACGATCAAGGACTTGTGCGCCCTCATCTGAGAAGGCCAGACGCCGGAGCACCAATCCGACCGGCACGATGAGAAGGCCGAGAACGAACGGAACGCGCCATCCCCAGCTATAGAGCGCGTCGTGAGACAGCAGCTCCGAAAGCGCCAGACCAATGACCACGGCCACCAGAGAACCGAGCAACTGCGTCATATATTGCAGAGAACCGAGCATGCCCCCCATTCGCTCGGGTGCGGCGTCGAAGATCAGGGCGGTCGCAGGGCCGACTTCCCCGCCGTCGGAAAAGCCTTGCAACATGCGCGCAACGACAATCAACAGCGGCGCCAGCAGCCCGATAGAGGCCGCAGGGGGCGTGGCGGCCAGCAGCAGAGAGCCTATGGCCATCAGCAGGAAGGTGACCATCAACGAAGCCTTGCGCCCCTCACGGCGGGAGTAACGCTCCATCACGAAGGCGCCCACCGGGCGCAGTACGAAGCCGACCGCGAACGTCATCAGCGCGTAGAACAACTGCATGAGCCAGTTTTCGCCCGGAAAGAACGCACGGGCGATCATGGGCGCGAAGAAGGCGAACGCCATAAAATTATAGAATTCGAGAAAATTTCCGATGCAGGCGGCTGTGATGACCAGCGTGCTCCGCGCTTTCGTCGGTCTAGAGTGCGTCATGCCCGTTCCGATTCAGGGTGTGCGCCCGCCAGCCCGTCAAGGACCCGACGAATCCCGCGCAGTATGAACAGTTCGACGGAGCGGATGCAATCGGGAGCGAAACGTTTGGCGTCGGTTGATCACGATGCTGGCCACTACGTCGTGTGAAAGAAGCTTACAGCGAACCGAAATCCACGTTTCCGCCGGACAGGATAATCCCTACCCGCTTGCCCGCAACGGGAACGACGCCTTCCAGAACGGCTGCGGCGGCGAGGCAGCCGGTAGGCTCCACGACCAGCTTCATACGGGTGGCGAGCGTACGCATCGTGCTGCGCAACTGCTCGTCAGTCGCGGTCTCGATCGCCGTCACGCGCTCGCGGATGATTCTGAAGGTCAGCTGCCCGAGCGCCGTTGTCTGGGCTCCGTCGGCGATCGTAGCCGGAACGGGGATCGAGATGATCCGGCCAGCTGCGAATGACCGCTTGCCGTCGTCGCCAGCTTCCGGCTCGACCCCTATGACTCGGCAATCGGGCGAGAGCAGCGACGCGGCGAGCGCGGTTCCGGCCAACAACCCGCCGCCACCCAGCGGGGCCAGGAGCAGGTCGAGCGGCCCCGTTTCTTCAAGCAGTTCCAGCGCTGCGGTGCCCTGTCCGGCGATGATGTCCGGATGATCGAAAGGGGGAATCAGCGTCAGCCCGCGTTCGTCCGCCAGCCGCGCGCCGATCGCCTGCCGATCCTCGGCGTAACGGTCATAAAGGACGATCTCGGCCCCATAACCTCGCGTCGCTTCCAGCTTGATGGCGGGGGCGTCCTTCGGCATCACGATCACCGCTGGGACATCGGCGCAGCGTGCTGCCAGTGCGATGGCCTGTGCGTGGTTGCCGGACGAGAACGCGACGACGCCCAGACGGCGCTGTTCGGGCGTCAGTCGCGCGATGGCGTTCGCTGCGCCGCGAAACTTGAAAGCGCCTGTCCGCTGGAAAGTCTCGGCCTTGAAAAACAACGTCGCCCCGACGCGGTCATCAAGCGTGCGGGAGCGAAGGACGGGCGTTCGGTGGGCAAGGCCCTTAATGCGCGCGGCGGCGGCGCGGACGTCTTCGGCTACAGGCGCGTCGCTCATGAAAAAGCCTCGTCATAGAGTGGTCGGACGCTCCGCATTTCCACCAGCGTTAAAGGGTCAGGGTCCCTGTTTCACGCTTTGCAGGCCGTCCCTGTAGCCAAGGGCTTCCCACTGCTGCTTCTGCGTCAGGTGCTTCTTCGGATTGTCTCCGCCGCCGAACAACGAACACCCGGACAGGACCATCGCGCCGAGCGCCAGAATGAGGACACGCTTCATGATCGGCCAGAAACTCCGCAGGCTGTTTTTTGACGGGACGGGGCAGGTAGCTCCCGCATTTCCACGCTGGTTTTGATAGAGTATGGCCGCCTGTCGGGCGACGGCACAAGGGGCGGCGTCTAGCGTCGCAACTCCATCGTGATCGGCCCCTCGCGACGGCCATGCGTGAACTGGTCGACCATCGCGTTGCCGCTGTTCATCAGGCAACTCGCTGCGCCACGCCATACCAGACGGCCCTGGTAGAGCATGGCGGCCTGATCGCCGATTCTCTGGGCGGACGCCATGTCATGGGTGATGGCGATGGCTGTTGAGCCCAGCTTCTTGACGCAATCGACGATCAACCCGTCGATGACGGCGCCCATGATCGGATCGAGGCCGGTGGTCGGTTCGTCAAAAAACAGGATGTCAGGCCGGTCGGCGATTGCGCGGGCGAGGCCGACGCGCTTCTGCATGCCGCCCGAAAGTTCGGACGGGTAAAGGGCGCCGACGGACGGATCCAGCCCTACCTGCGTCAGGACCTCGCCTGCTCTTTCGCGCGCCTGCGCGCGGGTCAGGCGGGGATGCTTGTCGTTATGCTTCTTCGTTTCCGGCGCAAGAAGTCCGAACGCCACGTTCTCCCAGACGGGCAGGCTGTCGAACAGCGCAGCGTTTTGAAAGAGCATGCCGATCTCGCCGATCAGCTCTTCCCGCTTGCCGCGAGACGCCGTGAGCAAATTCACGCCGTCGATCTCGATCGTTCCTGCATCCGGGGCGATCAGCCCGAGGATGCAGCGCAGCAACACGGATTTTCCGCTACCGGAACCGCCGATGACGACGAAGGAAGTTCCTTCTTCGACGTCGAGATCTATTCCGTTCAGGACGTGCTTGCCGCCGAACGATTTGTGCAGCCCGCGAATACGGATTTTCGGCGTGCGCGCAGAGGGCGTGAATGCGTCGGTCATTGGGCGAAAAACAGGTCGGTTAGCAGATAGTCGAAGGCGAGGACGAGTATCGACGCCGACACGACCGCCGAGGTGGTGGCGCTGCCGACGCCTTCGGCTCCGCCGCGGCTGGAATAGCCGTAATAGCATCCCATAAGGGCGATGATGAAGCCGAACACCGCAGCCTTGACCAGCCCGACCGTGATGTCGATCGGTTTCACAGCGTTGATCGTGGCGGAGATATAGGCCGCGGGCGCGAAGCCCAGCTTCACGACAGACACTGTAAAGCCGCCGGCGACGCCCAGAATGTCCGCGACCACGACGAGCAGGGGTAGGGAGATCAATCCAGCCAACAGACGCGGCGTCACGAGGTATTTCATCGGGCTTGTGCGAAGGGTTGTCAGCGCGTCGATCTGGTCGGTCACGCGCATGGTGCCGATCTGCGCCGCCATCGCCGCGCCGACGCGTCCGGCGACCATCAATCCCGCCAGCACCGGCCCAAGTTCGCGCGTAACCGAAAGCACGACGATTCCGGCGATAGCGCTTTGCACGTGGTACTGCGCGAAGCCAGTGTATGACTGCAGCGCGATCACCCCGCCCGCGAACAGCGCCGTCATGGCCACGACGGGCAGCGATAGGTAGCCGGTGTCCATCAGGGCGCCGCCGAACACGCGCCAGTAGAAGGGCGGCCTTACGGCGTGAAGCAGGCCCTCAACGGCGAACATCGCGAGGGCTCCGGCGCCTCGCGCTGCTTCCAGCACGTGGCGTCCGATCACGGCGATCAAATCGAGAAGCGCGTTCATGCAGAAGGTTCGGTCCGACCGCGTTGCGAGCGCGTCGAAACGTGTCCTTGTGGAGCAAGGGATATCAGGTGCATGCTCAAGCCGTAGCCCGAGACCCGGCGCGCGTCAAAGCGCCCCTCCGACCAGTGCGATAAATTTTTTCGCCGATTGACAGACGGATGTCGTATTTCATCGCCAAAAAAGGGTATCTGCCCGCTTGACCTGTGTGGCCTATACAGGGTCAAGTCGCCTACCGTTAATAAAACGGTAAACCTCTCTACAGACCGCCTGCACACCTGAAGCGAAGCCGAAATGGCAAGGAGGAACCAGTGCGTATTGCAATGATCGGAGGCGGCTATGTCGGCCTCGTGTCAGCCGCGTGTTTCGCTGAGTTCGGCATCGAGGTCGCCGTGGTGGAAACAAGCCCCAGCCGCCTCGCGGCGCTGCGCGAAGGGCGTATTCCCATCTACGAGCCCGGCCTGGACAAGCTTGTCGAAACCAACATGCAGGCAGGACGCCTGACGTTCGGCGATGACATCGCCGTGGCCGTGGCGGGAGCCGAAGCGGTGTTCATCGCCGTCGGCACGCCCCCGCGCAACGGCGACGGGGCGGCGGACATGCAGTATGTCCACGCAGCGGCGGAACAGATCGCCAACGCTCTGACGGGCTATGCGGTGGTGGTCACGAAGTCCACCGTTCCCGCGGGAACGAGCCGCCGGATTGCCGAAATTATCCGTGCAGCCCGCCCGGATGCGGATTTCGATGTGGCCTCCAACCCGGAGTTCCTGCGCGAAGGCAACGCGATCGGCGATTTCATGCGGCCAGATCGTGTGATTATCGGTCTTGATCGCACACGTCCGGAAAGAGTCGCGCGTGCGGAAGCGGTCATGCGCAAGGTTTATCGCCCTCTGTCGCTGATCGAGGCGCCGCTTCTCTTCACGTCGCTTGAGACGTCGGAATTGACCAAATACGCGTCGAACTCGTTCCTCGCGATGAAGATATCGTTCATCAATGAGATGGCCAGTCTCTGCGAAAAACTCGGCGCGGATGTGCATGATCTGGCCAAGGGCATGGGGCTCGACGGGCGTATCGGCCGCAAATTCCTGCACCCCGGTCCGGGTTACGGCGGCTCATGTTTCCCCAAGGACACGCTCGCGCTGTCCCGTATCGGGCAGGAAGCCGGTAGCCCCTGCCGTCTGGTCGAGACCACCGTGCAGGTCAATGACGCTCGCAAGATCGGCATGGCTGGTCGCATCATTGCGGCGTGTGGCGGTTCCGTGGAAGGCAAGAGTATCGCGGTGCTGGGGCTGACCTTCAAGCCGGAGACGGATGATATGCGTGAGGCGCCGTCGCTGCCGATCCTGCATCGTCTGGCCGAAGCTGGCGCGAAGATCCGCGCTTACGATCCGGTCGGAATGGATGCGGCCAAGCCCGGTCTTCCGCCATCCGTCGCATATTGCACGGATGCGATCGACGCAGCGACGAATGCGGACGCTCTGGTGGTTCTGACCGAGTGGAACGTGTTCCGTGCGGTTGCGCCCAAAGCGCTCAAGGAAGCCATGAAGGGCGATGTCGTGGTCGACCTGCGCAACATCTTCGACCCGGCCGCAATGCGAGCTGCGGGCCTGCAATACCAGTCTGTGGGACGGCCCTGACGCAAGGGGCGCCCGTCGCCGGAGCGGTGGGCGCCGACTGGGACAAAGATTTGTCGATGCAATAAAGAGTAACGGCCCGGGTTTCCCGGGCCGTTACTCTTTTCATCGCTTCGTTGCGGTGGAGCATTTGTGCGCGCATCAGCGCTACATGGGCGGATTGGGCGGTAGGCCGCAAATGGCTGCCCTGGAAGCCTGCACTTGTGAACCGGCATGCCTGACCGGAGTTTCGAAAACGGTCTGACCACTAAAGCGTTCTGGCTGCCGCCTATTCCGCTTTCGCGAAGAGGGGGGCTGGGCGGCGGCGTAGCTGATCGACGTCGTCCCATCTTGCCGAATCGCAATGCAGTCCTATTTTTGAAGAGCGATATTTCGTCATTGTATGGACAGCCGCCCTCGGAGGCGCCGGAAGGGAAACGTATGGAGTGGCATGGGTTTGTCGCGCTGATGACGTTTCTGTTCTTGTCTATTTTCGCGCCATTGCTGATCGCTTTGGTGATTCTCTGGCGTAACGCCTTGGACGAGGGATGGGCGGAGCGCGACGCCCGGTTCCGTGAAGTGATTCTCCGTCGCCCAGGATTGGCGCCTCACGCTCCGTCGAAAACTCAGCAACGCAAGGTGCAGTAATCATCTGGCGACGTGTGCTGACCGAGCGTTATCGGGGTGCTAATCAGTAAAAATTGCCGGACGTCGCTTCAGCGAAGATGGCCTCATCAGCCACGTGGGTTCGATGACGCAGAGCGCACTCGATCGGACGGATGCGAGAAGCGGGTTGGGGGTTCAGGCCAAAGGAGGCGGCCCCATCGACCCGTCGTCGACGATGGGGCCATCAGGCCGAGGATTAATCGGTTCGAGCCCGTCAGTTTGACAAGTGAGACGCTTCACGCCCGAGCGGAGGTCGTTGGCGCTCGAACATGGTGACGGTGGTTCCGCGATATTCCGATGCTCCGAAAGGATTGAATCCCAGCCGGGTGGCGAGTTGGATCGAACTGGCGTTGTCGGGGTCTATGATACAGACGGTCCGTAGCTCGGAGCGCGTTTCATCGAACCAGCGAAACACGGCCGACATTGCTTCAGACGCGTAACCCTTGCCGTGGAACGCCCCCTTGAGCAGCCATCCTGCCTCTGGTGAGCCGTCGAAGGACGCGCTGAGCCCGCGGTGAAAATTCGCCAGCCCCAGTTCCCCCATGACAGTTCCGGTCGCGCGCTCGACGACAGCGAACATTCCGTAACCAAACAGACTCCAGTGCCCCGTGTGTTGAAGGAATCTGCGCCACGCCTCTTCACGGGTCGTTGGCATGCCCCGGATGAATTGATTAACGGCGGCGTCAGTCGTTACCGCCAGTATGGCCTCAAGGTCTTCAGGGGTATGCGGTCGGAGAAGCAGGCGATCGGAGGTGATCATCGTGGGTTCGGCTCCAGTGTGCGGGCGTGAAATGTGTCAGAGGCGAAAAGCAGACAGAGCAGGGGCGAGAATGAACAGGCGGGTCTGAATTCGCGATGCGGCAAGAGATGGCGTGGCGCGACTGGCCGCTTGCGCCAGTCACATGCGCAATGATCGGTCGCGTCAATACAACAGATAAGGGCGGCGGACGTGGGCGAACGCCGTCGTTTCGGCGCTCCATTGACGCAGGGTCGCGGCTGGCGGCGTTCCGGCGTCCACGGATTGCCGCAGGGTGTCCGTTCCCGCCAGCCTGTCTATCGCGCGTCCTTCCTCGCGCCACGCAAAACCGGGCCAGACGGCCTTCGCCGCGAGCAGCAACGCGACGCCGAGGGCTACCGGATTGAAACGCCCGGAATCAGTCACCAGCATCTGCGCCCCCTGCACCTCGCGGCCCGAGAAAATGGAAGAAGAGGGCGTAAAGCTCGTCTCCCGAAATCCGACGCCAGGCAGCGAGAAATCGTTGAGCCGTTGGACGAATGCCGATGAATCGAGATCCGGCGCGCCTGCGAGTTCGAATGGCGTCGTGGTGCCGCGCCCAAGGGACAGGGTCGTTCCTTCCAACAGGCATACGCCGGGATAGACAGTTGCCGTCATCGACGTCGGCATGTTCGGGCTCGGGGGCACCCACGCCAGCCCGGTTTCGCCGTACGTCATCCAGCGCCGCCAGCCTTGCATGCTGACGACGTCCAGACGCGCGGGCCGTCCCGGGTAATTTGTGTGCGGCAGGATCTCTGAGTTGAAGAAGCGCGCCAGTTCGCAAACTGTCATGCCGTGTTGCAGCGCGACAGGCGCCCTGCCGAGAAAGGACGCATACTGTGGCGAAAGGACCGGACCGCGTACGGCCTCTCCACCCAGCGGGTTCGGTCGATCAAGCACGATTACCCGCAGGTCAAGCCGCGCGCACGCCGCCATCGCGTCGAACAGCGTCCAGATATAGGTGTAAAATCTTGCGCCAACGTCCTGAATGTCGAAGACCACCGCCTCGACGTCCGCTTGGACGAAAACCTGCTCCAACGCGGGGCCTGACAGTCCGTAAAGCGGCATGACGGGTAAGCCGGTCCGCTTGTCCCGGCCCCCTTTCTCCGTCGCGCCGGGAGGGGCTGAGCCATGCAGCCCATGCTCGGGGCTGAACAGCGCGCGCAGATCGACGTCGGGTTGTTCGTGGAGAATCTCCGAGATGTGCCGAAAGTCGGGACCGATACTTGTCTGATTGGCGATTATGCCTAATCGCATGCCACCTAGCGACGCGAATCCCTGCGCCATCGCCACTTCAAAGCCGGTGCGCACCCGCTCGCGTCCTCTTTCGCATCGGGATGCGGTATGTCCGGATCGGGGGACAAGAGCCGCCGCTCCGGCGCCAAGAAGGGTGCGACGCGACAAGCTCGTTCTGCAAGGTTCATGCGCCGGGGTGGAAAACCCGGTCGCGAACGACCACATTGCGTTCGATCGGGGCCTGTCGCTTTCGCGTCCGGGCGCCAGCTGCCTGTCGGCAGAGCGTCGTCTATCAGAATCCGAGGCCGTACTTGCGCTCATTGATCCGAAAGCCCCTTCTTCTGCTCCCGCTCCTTATCCTGAGCGCATGTTATGGCGGCCATTATCGTCATCATCACCATAGGCGCTGGGGCGGAGGCGCGGGTTACTCGTCTCCCCCGCCTCCGCCTGCCGCGCCGCCGCGAGGGTGGTGAGGCCCGGTGTCAGGGCGCCCGTAAGTGACTTCGGTATCCGGGGTCACGTTCGACGTGCCGGGTTTGGGGAGAGACGTTCCTGCATACGGCGCGGGCTCGTAGCGACCGCCACGGGTGCGGGGCGCCGAGGCGTCGCTGTAATCTGCTTCGCGCTCTCGCCGTTCTTCGGCTTCAGCCGCTTCTGGGAAGTTGCGGCCGGGACGCTCCGGAGGCACGTCGATGTCCTCGCCTGCGCCGGGGTCCTGAGCGGTGGGACGGCAGCCGGTCGCGAGCAGGCCCGCCATGGCGAGCAGAAGGGGGCGCCGTCCCGTCAGCACGGGCCGCTCTCTTGGGTCGACGCCATAATGCGAACTGTCAGTCGGCCAGCGCGCGCGCCTCTTCAGGCAGCATGATCGGGATGCCGTCCCGCACAGGATAGGCGAGGCGCGCCTGCGCGCTGATCAGTTCGCCTGCGGCGCGGTCGTATGTGAGCGGCCCTTTCGTAACGGGACACACCAGAATCGACAAAAGTCGCGGGTCCAGCGGCGCTGCGTCGTGCGGGGTTGTGTCCGGGGATGATGGCGTCGGGGCAGACATTGGATGACTCCGTGTGGCGATGCTGGACGGCGGCGTCTCTGACGGCCGTCTAGGATGGGGAGATATTACGCGGCGCTCCGTCGCCCGGATACGGTCCGGAAAGATCGAGCAGGGATTGCAGCACCTGAGCGCGCTCGGTCAGCGTCTCCGCTTCAAGCAGCGCCTGTTTCTCGGCGGAAGGGAACGGGCAGATCATGGGCAACGTGACCAGAAGGGCGTCGTCGCCCATCTGGTCGATCGCCTCCCAGCTCACGCTCAGGCCGCGCGCCTGGAAATATGTCCGCAGCGAAGAGAGGAGATGCTCCCGGTCGAACGGGGCCGACGGCATGTCGCTCAGGTCGCCGGAGTAGGCCGACGTATCGATCCGCGCCCGCCGGTATCCCCGGCGCACGCCGCTTTCGCGAAGGAACCGGAAGCGCGACACGCCGGTCAACGTGACGGCATAGGTCCCATCGGCGCGTTCGGAGAAGGATGTGATCCGACCGAGGCAGCCGACGTCGAAAAGCAACGGCGCGCGCCCGTCTTCATCAGCGTCGAAATCGTTGAACGGCTGGATGATCCCGATCAGACGACGATCCGCCAGCGCGTCCTCGACCAGCGCCACGTAACGAGGCTCGAAAACGTTAAGCGGCAGCTTGCCGCGTGGCAGCAGCAGAGCCCCGAAAAGCGGAAAAAGGCCGATCTCCGCAGGGAGATCGGCAAGTGTCATGTCCGGGATGCGGGGTATGAGGCGCGGTATCTCTTCGCTGAAGACCGAGTCGTCCAAACCCGGTCCTTTCAGGAAAACAGCAGGGAGGAGAGACGCCGACGCGCGAGCAGCGTGGCCGGGTCGTCGTGCCCCCAGGATTCAAAGAACTTGAACAGAAGCTGCTTTGCAGCGCCGTCGTTCCAGTCCCGGTCCGCGCGGAGGATCGCCAGGAGTTCGTCGGCGGCTTCCTGTTTCTGGCCAGCGGCGTTCAACGCGTTGGCGAGCCCGACCCGCGCCTCGAAATCCTTGGGGTCGGCTTCGATGCGGGCGCGGAGCGCCTGCGCCTCTCCTGCTACGCGTCGGCCTTCTCTCTTGAGTTCCAGAGCGGCGCGCGCGCCTTCGATGTCGGCGTGGGAGGCGATCGCTGCGGGGACGTCGTTCAACGCCGCCCCGGCGGCTTCTTCGTCATCCAGTGCGAGCATGGCGCGGATTAGCCCGCCCCAGGCGGCCGGATTTTCCGGCTCCATCTCAAGGACCGCGGAATAGAGCTGCGCCGCCTGTTCGGGCTGCTCGGCGTCAAGGGCGGCGCGCGCCTCGACCAGCAAATCAGCCGCAGGCAAGGTCGCGCCGCCGGCGGCTTTCAGCACGCCCTCAATGAATTTCTTCACCTGGCTTTCCGGCAAGGCGCCCTGAAAGAGGTCGAGAATCTGCCCCTTCCAGAACGCAGCCACCATCGGGATCGATTGCAGGGGCAGGCCAAGCTGGCTCAACTGAGCGACGAGCGAACGGTTGGCTTCGATGTCGATCTTGACCAGCCGCACGCGTCCGCCAGCCGCGTTGACGACTTTTTCGATGACCGGCGTAAGCTGTTTGCAGGGGCCGCACCAGTCGGCCCAGAAATCGACCAGCACAGGAACCGAGCGGCTGGCGTCGATCACCAGCTCCATGAAATTGGCTTCCGTGCCGTCCATGACGGCTGGCGCGGTTGATCCGGAAACGGGAATCCCGTCCTCCTGAAGCATTCCGGAGCCCTGCGTCGTCCCGGTCGCGTTCGGGCGGTTCTGGCCGATTATGTAGTCCATCGTCTCGAATCCTGCCTCAGCTATGCCACGCCGCGTTCGGGCTTTTGGCCCGGACATCCTTGATCAAGCTTCCGTCTAGCGCAGCGACGGCGAAATACAAACCCGCGCTACCGCAGATCGATACAGGCCCAGTCACAGCCGCGCGAAGCTCGACATCGTTCGGTTTATAACATTGGCGACGGCGCAGGCTCGCGCAATATCCGCACGCAGAATAAGGGCGCGCGGCTCACGCCTTCGCGCGCTTCGGCGCAATCAATTCCTTATCGGGATAGAGGCAGTGGGCCGTGGCGACGCATCGCCAGCATTCCGGGCGCCGCGCCTTGCAGACGTAACGCCCCTGCAGGATCAGCCAGTGGTGGGAATCCCGCAGCATGGGGAGCGGAACGCGCCGTTCCAGCGCCCGCTCGACGTCCAGAACATTCTTTCCGCGCGCCAGTCCCGTGCGGTTTGCGAGGCGAAACGCATGCGTGTCCACGGGCACCGCCGGTTCTCCGAACGCGACGTTCAGCACAACCGCCGCAGTCTTGCGTCCGACGCCGGGCAGGGTCTCCAGGGCGTCGCGGTCGGTCGGAACTTCGCCGTCGTAACGCTCCACCAGCATCTGCGAGAGGGCGACGACATTGCGGGCCTTGTTCCGCCACAGGCCGATCGTGCGGATGAACTCGCCAACCTCGTCCGGGGTCAACAACGCCATCTCCGCAGGTCCGGGGGCTTTTGCGAACAACGCGGGCGTGACCCGGTTGACCGAGGCGTCGGTAGCCTGCGCCGCAAGCGCCGTGGCGACAAGAAGCTGAAAAGGCGATGAGAATTTCAGTTCGGTTTCGGCGTCCGGCCATGCGCGGGACAGGTCGGTGAGAAAAGCCGTGACTTCCTTCTTTGTCATGTCCCTCGGCGCGAAGGCGGCGCCTTTTGGCTCCGGATCGGCGGGCTTCGACGTGGAGGTTCTGGTTGCGGGCTTCGTTCTGGCGGTCGGCATGGGACGGATGTTTCACCGTTCCGGCTCCGCCGTCAAAAGACGCCTTCACCTGGTGACTATAAGATCGGACGGCTCTGTCGGTCCTTGCGGTGGAAAGGTGTGCTGGCGTGTGAGCGATGTGAGGGTTTCCGCCCGGTCAGTTTGATTCGACGTCGAAAGATATCGTGTGCGTTGCCCTCATCATGTAACAATGGCCCCGGAATTCAGCGATGCGGCGGAAGGGAGCGGGTGAGGGCATGCGCGCGGAAGTGCAGGATAAACGTTCGGACAGCCGACCCATGGCGCGATTTCGGGGCCGTGGCTTTCATGTGGTCGCCGATCTGGCTGTGAACTTCGCGCTGCCTCTCCTGATCTATAACCGGGCAGCCCCGGTTTACGGCGATGTTACGGCGCTGCTTGCATCCGCAGCTCCGCCCATTCTCTGGTCACTCGCCGAATTCGCAATCCGGCGCATTGTAGACGCGATTTCAATGCTCGTTCTCGCGGGTATAGCGCTGTCTTTGCTCGCAATGATGGGCGGCGGGGGGGCGCGCTTCCTTCAATTGCGGGAAAATCTGGTTTCGGCGTTGATCGGGGTGATGTTTCTGGGGTCGGTCGCAGCAGGAAAGCCTCTAGTCTATTATCTGGCTCGCGCCACGATGGTGCGGCAGGCGGACGATTCTCTGGAGAGGTTCGAGGCGCTGCGCCATAATGCAGGTTTCCGGCGCGTGATGACCATCATGACGTTGGTATGGGGATGTGGTCTGCTGGTTTCCGCGAGCGTCGCGTGTGTTCTTACGTTTGTGTTGAGCATTCAGGCGTACCTCATAGTGCACCATTTTCTGGGCTACGGCACGATGGGAGCGTTGGGGGCGTGGACGTTCTGGTATCGGCGTCGCGTCGAGCGGAGCGCCCGGTTTAGGGGCGAGGGCGTCACTTCTGCAACTGTACATGACGCCGCAATTGGATCGTAGGTAATTCGAAACGAAATTTTACAAAAATTCTTTTCATGCTTCTTAAGAGAAGGTCGGCAGCGTAATTTTTTGTATGAATATTTCGTGTCAGAGGCGGTTAAATTGAACGCTGCCTGAAAAGCGAGCGAGCGGCGGTGGGCCGAAGCGCCGTGCGTAAGTGAGGTCGGCGCTGAGTCGCCCTGATAGACGATGTGTCGAGCAACAGATCATCGAAAAGGTTCTTGGCGATTATTTGCGGGTTGATAAGCGAGACTCAAAAAAGCGGCGATGCGACGCCGGTCATGCTCCCTGAAGCGTTCGTGTAACGGCGATGCCTGCGCCTTTTCGTTATCCGTGGCATTGGCTCCGCAGAGTGTTTGAAGACGAAATGGTGATGGCGTGTCTGCGTAAGGGGGGGGTCTGTTTTGATTTTTGTTTTTTTGACGGCGAAAATTGGACTGTTAGTGATTTATCGATCGCCTTAGTGCTCGTCGCTCAGATTATTTTTCCAATAAATTAGAAAATTATAAAAATAAATATTAGTATCATAAATACGCACTTTGAGTATTTTTATGGTTATTTCTATTAAAATATCGTTAAAAAATGAGCACTTTTCGCTTTGTGTTCATTGTAAAATGTGATCTCTTTCACGCTCTGTTTGAAAGCGGGAAGATGTTGAGCCCGGTTGGAGCGCGTGTTGCTCCTGTCGAAAGATGGTGCGTGTGGACGCATTTTTTATGCCATTGGCGAAATATCCTGTCGGAAGGCGCAATTTTGACGCGATTTCTTTTGGCGTCATGTAAGGGAGCGTCGCCATGAAAGAGCAGCTTGTTTTTGCGGACGTCGATATTGATTTTCCTGTGAGCGATACGCGTCGAACGCTGTCGATCGTATCGCCGGGGCGGCAGCTCCTGCGGGAACCTTACCCGTATCTGCATACAGTTCTGGCTTCGATCGTATTTTCTGTCGACGCGGGCGCGGTTTTTCTGGCCTCGTTCTTGGCGTCCCACTTTGTGCTGGATATCCCGCTCGCGGGCGGTTTGATGCCCGCGACCGCAGCGGATTTTGTCGCGGCGCTAGCTTTCGTGCTGCTTCCAAAAAAACGCCCGTTGCTCGCATATCCGAAAATTAAAAAATTCAATACGCAATTTCGGTATCTGGTCCCCGGGTTTCTTATGGCCTGCGTTGTAAACGCGGGGATGTTGATTGCGTTGCAGCGTCCGATCCTGGAGGCGTTTCGCCTTGCCGCATTGTGGGGCGCCGCCGCTGCCATAGCGCTGCTGGTCGGCCGTGCGGCGATCGCGCTGGCGCTGGCGAGTTCATTCGTCACGGTTAAGCTTCAGAGGAAAATCGCCATTGTCGGCGGCGGCTCGATGGCGTTTGCGCTGGCCGGTCGCATTTCGGCTGATGGTGCTGGCGCAAACGGCGCCTATGGCCTTATGGGGATTTTCAACAATGTATCGGGATCTGCCGGGTTGGACGGAGATCTGGACGATCTTGTTGAAAAGTGCCGTGTAGAGGGAGCGCATGCGATTATTCTCGCCATGCCCGACAACGGTTCCGCGAAGGGCGGCGTGCGTGACGTCAGTTACAAGCTTCGTAAAGTTCTTTCTGATATATACATCGTGCCGAACCTCGTTAGCGGCGTGGACTCGGCCCTGCCTGTCGAATATCTGGGGCCGCATCCGCTGTTCATCCTGCAGCGGCGTCCGTTGTCCGATATGCAGAACTTTCAAAAAATGGCGTTTGATTTCGTATTTGCGCTTGTCGCGGCGATACTGCTTTCCCCGCTGCTGCTTGCCATAGCCCTGATCGTGAAATTGGATTCCCCTGGGCCGGTTTTCTTTCGTCAGCCCAGACGCGGGTGCAACGAAAAGCGTTTCATGGTGTTCAAGTTTCGCTCAATGCGAACGGAAATGTCCGATTTGGGAGCGGCGCGGCAGACCAGCCGGAACGATCCCCGGGTCACGCGCGTCGGCAAGTGGCTGCGTAAACTCAGCCTCGACGAATTGCCGCAACTGTTCAACGTTCTGGCGGGGGACATGTCTCTTGTCGGTCCTCGTCCGCACGCTCCGCAGACGCGTGCGGGCGGTCATCTTCTGGACGATGCGCTTGCGGACTACGTCCTTCGTTATCACGTGAAGCCGGGCATAACCGGGTGGGCGCAGGTCAACGGCGCGCGCGGAGAGCTTGTGACAGTCGGTGATCTTGAACGGCGCGTAAAATACGACCTTGACTACATCCGCCGCTGGTCGCTGTTTTTCGATGTGAAGATTATCTTCCTTACGGTCGTTCGGGAGATTTTCAGCCGCCATGCGTTCTAATCTGGCGACCGCCGCGGACCCGGCGTTTACCTCACCTCCGGATGACGTTGCGCCGCCCCCGGCTATCGACGTCATGGGTTTGGGGCTCCAGATGATCACGCGTGAGGAGATCGTCGATCGCGTGGTGGGGGCCGTGCGCGCGGGTCGCGCCTTGCGCGTGATCAACGCCAACGCCCATTGCGTCACCCTCGCGCAGCGTCGCCCATGGCTGCGTCGGATGTTCCAGGATTCGGAAATCAGATTTTGCGACGGCGCGGGCGTTCAGCTTGCTTCGCTGTTCCTGACGGGACGCAGGCCGCCACGCACCACGCCGCCAGAATGGGTTGGCCCGTCGCTCGAGCGTTTGGGTGACGATGCGTCAGTGTTTTGGCTCGGCGGAACGCAGGAGGCGGCCGAGTCCGCCGCGCAGATATACAGCGCGCGATATGGTTGCAGGACGGCGGGCGCGCATGGAGGTTTCTTTGACGCGACGCCCGGTTCCCCGGACTCGGAAAAAGTGCTGCAGGAGATTCAGCAGGCTCGGCCTTCCGTCCTGCTATTGAATATGGGCATGCCGCGTCAGGAACGCTGGCTTTTTGATAACTGGAGCCGACTGCCGCCCATGGTCGCCATTACAGCCGGAGCGCTGGTCGATCACGCGGCTGGCCGGGTCTCCCGTCCTCCACGTTGGGTCGCTGATATGGGGCTGGAGTGGCTGGTGCGCCTCGTGCGCGAACCGAGACGTTTGTGGCGTCGCTATCTGCTCGGGTTGCCTGTTTTCGGCCTTTACGTGCTGCGCTGGAAACTGTTCGGGCGCCGATCGGCCCGGGCTGCGGAGGCTTTGTGATCTCTGACGACGAAACTCGAACCGACCTCACGCAGGAAAGGAACCGTCGCCATGGGCTTTGAACGAGAACTGGACCATCCCTTCGACAATGGCGCGGCGTATCATCGTCAACCGGTGGACGGGTATGCGGTCATGTGGCGCTATGTCGGGGTCATGTCGCGCCATCGCGCGTTGTTCGCCAGTGTCTTCGCCGTTGCGTTTTTGGGCGGTACCGGGGTTGTCTTTTCTCTGAAGCGATCATTCGTTTCCACGGCCACGGTCGTCGTGACAGCGCCTGTCGATGACCCGTTCAGCCAGACCGCGCAGGGCGGAAAGACGCTTGAGGACGATGAGCTTGCGACGCAGGCGGAACTGATTCAGTCACGCGACGTCGCCGAACTCGTCCTCAAGCAGATTCCGCCGTCAGAAGGTGGGCATAAGGGCGGCCTGCGCGCCGCGCTGTGTTCACACGGCCTGAAGTTTGCCTGCCCCGCGCCTGCCCCTTCGGAACAGCAGGGGCAGCTTGAACACGACGCACGTATCGACGGGCTCCTGACGACGATCACGGTGGAGCCGCAGCCGCATTCCCGCGTCATCGCCCTGAGCGCCAAAGCCGACACGGCGGATGCTGCGGCGTCGATCGCCAACGCGTTTATCAGCAGCTATCAGCAGGTGTCGCTGACGCAACAGCGCGGGGATCTGGCGCGAGACGCGGAGTGGCTGGATGAGCGGACCTCGGCGCTGCGGCGGCGCTGGGTGGAGGCGGAGAAAGCGGCGAGCGACTTCAACGCCCAGCACGGCCTGACCAACCTCGACGGCGATTCTCCGCTCGTCGGGCACGAAATCGCGACCATGGCGGCCAGCCTCAATCAGGCGCAGGCGCGATACGCCGCCGCTCAGGCGCGCATGGAAGTGCTGAACGAGGTGAAAGCGAACGGCGACCCGCGTTCCATCATCGCCCTTGGCGATCAGCCGCTGCTCGTGGCTTCGGCAAACGCGCTGATGCAGGCGGAAGCCGCAAGAGCGCAGAAGATCGGATCGTTCGGGCCGAACCACCCGGACGTCGTCGGATTGACGGGACAGGTCGCCGCTGCGAAGGCCAGTCTCGCCGCGGAAACGCGGCAGGCTCTGGGATCGGTTAACGCGGAACTGGTGGCGTCCCGCGCGGAGGTCGCGCAGCTTACCCGCTCGCTCGACGCGCTGCGTGGCAGCTACACCGGGCAGGGGGCGGCGCAGGCGGAATATCGCACGCTGCGTCAGGACGCTGACAGCGCGAAGAGCGTTTACGAAGCTTTCCTCGATCGCGCCAAGGAATTCGCCGACCGTGCGGCTTTGCTGCGGCCGCCGGTCGCGTTTGTTTCACACGCGGCGGTCCCGGCCGCGCCGACATTCCCCAATCGTAAAAAGCTCGAACTTGGCGTCATCGTTCTGGGCCTTATTTCGGCGAGCGCCGCCGTTGCGCTACGGGCCATGCTGTCGTCCGGCTTCACGGATATCGAAGAATTGCGTCGCTTCGGGGGGCTGCGCCTTCTGGCTGTGTTGCCGAAGACGCGTGGCCTTGCGAGGGCCAGCGGCAAGCTTTCGGTCGGCCAGAGTTATTCGCCGATCGGCGATGCGGCGCGCGGCCTGTTGACCCAACTGTCCCTCATGCGCGCAAGCGGTGACGCCGACGACAGGATCGTCGCTGTGACGTCGCCAACGTCAGGGGACGGCAAAAGCACGCTGGTGTCTTGGCTCGCGGCGACGGTGCAGGCTGGTGGGCAGGATGTGCTGGTGATCGGCGACGCGGCTGGCCGCAGCACCGTTGGTCATGGGCTATGGGACGTCGCTTCCGGGCGCGCGACGGCTGACGAAGCGATAGAGCGTGACGCCACAACCGGCGTCGACGTGCTGTGGGGCGGGGATCTCAGCGCGTTCGACCCGTCGGGCGTCGACAAGCTTCGCGCCGTGCTGCGGGGGCTGTCGTCACGCTACCGCATGATCGTGATCGACGCGCCGTCGCTCATGGTGAACCCGGACGGCCTCGTGCTGGCGTCCATCGCTGATCAGGCGTTGTTCGTCTGCCGCTGGAACGATACATCCCGCCGCGACGCCGCCCTGTGCATCGAGCGGCTGCGTCATTACGGCGTGCGCGTAAGCGGGCTGGTTTTGAACGCCGCTGAAGGTCGCGCCGCCGGAGTGTCTCCTGACGGGCAGGCGCCGCGCGCCTCCGTCGGCCTGCTTCAGCATTTCAGATAGAAACCAGGATAATTCGTGAAAATCGTTCATGTCGTCAGGCAGTTCAGTCCTTCGGTCGGCGGCCTAGAGGATTCCGTTCGTCAGCTCGCGGCTCTGCAACGTCGCGAACTGGGGCTCGACACTCGGGTCGTGACGCTCAACCGTGTTTTTAACAGGCCGGGCGTTCTCGCAGATGAGGATGAGGTGGACGGCGTGCCCGTGCGCCGCGTTCCGTGGCGCGGTTCTACGCGCTATCCGCTTGCGCCGTCGGCTTTGCAGGCGCTTGGCGACGCCGATCTGATTCATGTCCATGCGATCGATTTCTTTTTCGATTATTTTGCTGCGACGACGTGGTTGCACCGCAAACCGATGATCGTTTCGACGCATGGCGGTTTCTTTCATACCGGCGCGTTCTCCCGGTTAAAAAAACTGTGGTTCTCTACACTCACGCGAATGAGCATACGTGCTTACGATGCAGTGATTGCGTGCAGTGAAAACGACGCCGACATTTTCCGTCGTATTGCGGGAACAAGGCTGATGACGATCGAAAACGGCGTCAATCAGCAGAAATTTTTCGACGCCTCATCCCCGTCTCCGCGTCGAACCATCGTCTCTTTCGGTCGCTTCGCCAGCCATAAACGGCCTGATCTACTGTTTCCTCTTCTTGTCGCGTTGAAGAGAAAGAATCCGGATTGGTCTATGGTCATCGCCGGACGTCCGGCTGACGTCTCCACGGAAGATTTGCGTCGTATGGCGCAGGATGCGCAGGTCGCCTCGTCCGTGCGATTTGTGGTTGATCCCGACGACGAGACGCTGCGGGAGACAATCGGAGAAGCTAGTTATTTTGCAAGTCTTTCCGAACATGAAGGATTTGGTCTGGCTGCTGTGGAGGCGATGTCTGCTGGCCTGACGCCGCTTCTGAGTCCGATCCCTCCGTTTCGCCGCCTTGTCGCCCAGACTGGTGTGGGTGTGCTGGTTGATCCGGCCGATCTGGACGAGGCGGCCATACGGATTGAAGCGGCGCATGTTGAGGACGAGGCCGCAGCTTCGGTAGTGCGACGACTGGCGATGCAAGGGGCGGAACCTTACGACTGGCGAAGCGTCGCGCAACGTTACGCCAACGTATATCAAGATATTTTGAGGCCGTCCGGGCATGCGTCCCTTCGAGGCGCGAGCGTGCAAGGGCGGTCCTAAAGTTGGGGGCAAGCACGTGGACCTGTGTGCGTGTTCTTGCGGCGTTCGGAGGGATCGTCATGACTGTCGCGGCATCGTCCGAAGCGAAAGCGCAGTTGATCGAACGTTATTTCCCATCTGATCTTCCCGGATACGGCCCAGATACGACAGGATCGGTGGTGATGCGACAGATGATCGAGAACTCCCAGCCCGGCATCCCGGTCCATGATTTCATCATTCGACCGAAGGTCAGCCAGTCCGTCGGCTACAACGCAAACGTTCTAGCCACGCCGGGAACTGGCAGTGCGCAGCTTGATACTTCCGCAAGCCTGCGGGTGAATTCCGACTGGCGGCGCAACGCTGCGGGCGTATCGGTCGGCGTCGCGAACAAGGCTTATCCTTCATTGTCGCAGGCGGGCTACACCAACTGGAACGTCGGCGCCGGTGGCGCGCTGGATATCGGTCGGGACAGGGTTTCGCTAGGATATTCTCATAGCGCGCAACATCTTTCTGCGACGGATCTGGGTAATTTCGGCGTCGCTTATCCGGTGCCCTATGCCGTGGACGACCTCCGCATCGGATATACGAAAACATGGGGTCGGTTCTCGCTGATTCCTGGCGCCGCATGGGACGATTATTCGTTCGGGAGCGCCACCGGTCCCGTCGCCTATGATTCGCGAGATTTCCACTCCGTCAGCCACCAGACGGAATCGCAGATGCTTCAGTCGCGGTTCGCAATATCCCAGGGCGACGCCGTCGTGGCGATTTTGCGAGCGTCGGAAGCGCAATTCGTCAAAGGGGGCGGGACGTCATCGAACTACATCGATGGCGGCGGGTTCGTCGGCGTCGATCTGCGTTCCGACGCCGTCCTGCAATATCGCGCGCTCGTCGGGGGAGAGACGCGTCACTTCACCAACGCTTCGACCAGAGCGATCGTGACGCCGACCGCCGAGGTTGACGTCATCTGGACGCCTGGGCGCCGCAACACCATCACCCTGACGGGGTGGCGGGGCATTTTCGATCCGACGTCCCCGTTCTCGCGCAACCAGACGGCGTCCAGCATCAGGTTGCAGTTCGACCGCGAACTTCACCATGATCTTTACCTGCGCGGGTTCGCAAGCGCCGCGAAAACCGTGTCGCGTTCCAGCGACGTCGACGGCCCGGATCGACGCCAGACCCAATTCACCTTTGGCGTCGGCGTCAACTGGAAGATCAATCGCGACTTCACGGCGTCGCTGAACTACAGCCACATGAACAGCTATTCCCATTACGGAGTGGCGCAGACGACCAGCTATGGCGTCAGCCGCTCCACATACGCCGCGAACGCGGTCATTCTGTCCTTGAGCTTCGCGCGATGACGGTGCGGAGTGGAGAGCGGACGGCGCGGCGCGTCACTCGTCACCCAGTTGAGAAGGGCATCGTTCGTCGCATGACCATCACTTTCGCTTTCCCGACGTCGAAGCGTGTAACGCCGGTCGGCTCCAGCCGCCGCAGAGGCGATGGTCGTTTTGCCGCAAGGGCGCTGATTTTGCTCAGCGTGCTGGGCGCCGCCGCCTGTTCGGCGCCGGGCAATCTCCAGCCGTTGCCGCCGCCGCCCGCGTCGTATCTTCTGGGGGCAGGAGATACGCTACGCATCCTGACGTATAACGATCCGCAATTAAGCAATTCGTTCACGGTTAGCGACGCGGGGACGATCGGGTTTCCGTTGGTCGGGCCGGTGAAAGCGGCAGGAAAGACGCCCGACCAGCTTGCCGCCGATCTGTCCGGCGTGCTGGGACAGCGCGGCGTCCTCAATCATCCCAGCGTGTCCGTGGAAATTGCGCAGTACCGACCGATCTTCGTTCTCGGAGAGGTGGCGAAACCGGGTCAGTATCCCTACAGCCCTGGCATGACCATGCAGTCGGCTGTCGCGCTCGCCGGAGGGTACTCTTACCGGGCGGTCACCGATATGGCGGGCGCAGTGCGAACGGAAGGCATGCAGGGCGGGCGGCCGGTCACGGGCAGCGTCAAACCGGCGAGCCTGCTGGCGCCCGGAGATGTGGTGACCGTGTACGAGCGGTATTTCTGAGCGGTTGGCGGACGCCCGTCAGAAGACAAGCCAAACCAGAAAGGCCCAGAACGGCGTGCAGATAAGCACGCCTATAGCCAATCCCCGGAAAAGTGTTCGCTCCTGCCCACGTTTCCGTCTTGCGTGTTCGACCAGTTGGGTCGGTCGTCGGGCGAGCGCCTCTTCCGCCGCCTTGAAGGCGGACCAACTTGCTTGGTTCTGCTGATACGGCATTTTGAAGTCCAAGGGGCGTCGCTTTAATTCAGTGATAGACCAGTTTGATGGATAAAAATCATTAATTTTCCGTCCATGTGGTTTCGGGGCGCTATGGAAACAGCGCGCCTGAACGGCTCTTCAATTCCGTCACGCGAAAAAATGCTTTAGGAGCACGCTGCGGCCCCGGCCCGGGCCGCGATCCGTCTGAGGTTTAAGGGAGACCCGTTTCATGGTGCCGCGTTATTCGAGACCCGCGATGTCGGCCATTTGGGCCCCCGAAAACCGCTATCGGATCTGGTTCGAGATCGAGGCGCTGGCTTGCGAGGCGATGGCGGAGCTGGGCGAGATTCCGAAGGAGTCCGCCCGTACGATCCGCGAGCGTGGGGACGCGGCGATGGCCGCATTCTCCAGTGTCGACCTGGACCGGATCGACGCGATCGAGGCGGAGACCCGGCACGACGTCATCGCGTTCCTGACCTGGCTCGCCGAGAAGATCGGACCGGACAGCCGCTTTGTACATCTGGGGATGACGTCTTCCGACGTGCTGGACACCTGCCTCGCGGTGCAATTGACGCAGGCGACGGACATCCTGCTTGAAGGGCTGGACTCGGTTCTCGCCGCGCTGAAAAAACAGGCGTTCGCCCATAAATACACGCTGACCATCGGTCGCAGCCACGCCATCCACGCCGAGCCGACCTCGTTCGGCCTGAAGATGGCAGGACATTACGCGGAGTTCGTTCGCAACCGGGAGCGCCTGCTGACGGCGCGCGCTGAAATTGCGACCTGCGCCATCTCCGGCGCTGTGGGCACGTTTGCGCATCTCGACCCGAAGATCGAGGAATTCGTCGCCGACAAGCTCGGGCTGAAGATTGAACCTGTGTCCACGCAGGTCATCCCGCGTGACCGCCATGCGGCCTATTTCTGCGCGCTCGCGGTCATTGCCAGCGGCATCGAGCGTCTGGCGACCGAAGTGCGTCATCTCCAGCGTTCGGAAGTGCGTGAAGCTGAGGAATTCTTCCATCCGGGGCAGAAGGGGTCCTCCGCGATGCCCCACAAGCGTAACCCTGTGTTGTCAGAGAATCTGACGGGTCTCGCTCGCCTCATCCGCTCGCATGTCGTTCCGGCGCTCGAGAACGTCGCGCTGTGGCATGAGCGTGACATCAGCCACTCCGCCGTCGAACGCAATATCTGCCCGGACGGTACGATCGGACTCGATTTCGCGCTCGCGCGCCTCGCGGGGATGATGGACAAGCTGGTTGTTTATCCCGAGCAAATGGCGGCGAATCTGGAAAGCCTCGGGGGCGTCGTGCACTCGGGCGAGGTGCTTCTCGCGCTCGCCCGGGCTGGCGTGCTGCGCGAGGACGCGTACAGGATCGTCCAACGCTGCGCGATGGCGACCTGGACGAAGCTCGGCAAGCCGGACGGCCGCAGTTTCCGCGAAAATCTGGGCGACGATCCGGACATCGTGGGCAAGGTGGCGCCGGAAGTGCTCGACGCGGCGATGGACAGCCGCGCGCACCTGAAGGCGGTGGATGCGCGTTTCCGTCTCGTGTTCGGGGAACCCGGCCCGGCGGCCTGAACGGCGGTTGTGGGGGAGGGCGCGTGGTGAGCTTTCTCCCGCTGCGCCGTGCATGGGCTGTATCATCCGACGCGGAAGGCTGCTAAGAGGCTGCCCCAACGGGGCCCCCAAGCAGGGGCGACAACAGCACGGATTCTGCGCCTTGAAGCAGGCCCGTGCGCAGCCAGCAAGGATGACGATGGCCCGCCGCCGCCAGCTTTACGAGGGAAAAGCCAAGATCCTGTTCGAGGGACCGGAGCCCGGCACACTCGTGCAGTATTTCAAGGATGACGCGACGGCCGGCAACGGCGCCAAAAAAGGGATCATCACCGGCAAGGGCGTGCTGAACAACCGCATCAGTGAGCATGTGATGCTGCGCCTGCAGGAGATCGGCATCCCGACGCATTTCATCCGCCGCATCAACATGCGCGAGCAGTTGATTCGCGAGGTTGAGATCATTCCGCTTGAGGTCGTGATCCGTAATGTTGCGGCCGGAAGCATCGCCAAGCGCCTTGGAATCCCTGAAGGCACGCGGCTTCCGCGCTCGATTGTCGAGTACTATTACAAGAACGACTCCCTCAACGACCCGATCGTGGCCGAAGAGCACATCACGGCGTTTGGCTGGGCGTCGACGCACGATATGGACGACATGGTCGCCATCGCGCTGCGCGTGAATGATTTCCTGTGCGGTCTGTTCGCCGGAGTGGGCATTACGCTGGTGGACTTCAAGCTGGAGTTCGGTCGCCTGTGGGAAGGCGAGGAGATGCGCATCGTCCTCGCTGATGAGATATCGCCCGATAACTGCCGCCTGTGGGACGCCAAGACGAGTGAGAAGCTCGACAAGGACCGTTTTCGGCGCGACATGGGGCGCGTCGAGGAGGCGTATCAGGAGGTCGCACGTCGTCTGGGCATTTTGCCCGAGGCTGGCAATGGCGACCTTAAAGGCCCGGAGGCCATGCAATAAGGCCGGGCCAAAAGGTTGGGGCTTGGTCTGACGTCGGGAAAAGTTCGGAAAAGAGGGTGATATGAAAGTACGGGTGACGGTTTCGCTGAAGGAAGGCGTGCTGGATCCGCAGGGCAAGGCCATCGGGCACGCACTGCATGTTCTCGACTTTCCCGAAGTTCGTGAGGTTCGCGTGGGCAAGGTGATCGAGCTGGATCTCGACGAGGCCGACGCCGCGCGTGCGCAGGAGCGCGCCATTGAGATGGCGAAGGGGCTTCTGGCCAATCAGGTCATCGAAGATTTCAGAACGGAGATCGTACAATGAACCGTGTCCGGACTCTTGCAACGGCTTTCTGCGCCGTCGCAGCGACTTCCCTGCTGGCGTCGGCCGCCGATGCGCAACGTGTCTCCCCCATGACGGCGGGCAATTTCGGACGCATCTGTTCGAAGCCCGCCGGTGGGCAGATCTGCGACGCGTACATCACCGGCATGGCTGACGCGGGCGCGCTCGCCAAGGTCAATGACCGCAACGAAGGCGACGCCAACGCGCCTGCGGGCTTCTGCATTCCGCAGGCCGAGACCGGCGTCGCCATGCGCGGCAAAGTCGTCGCCTGGCTGAAGGGGCATCAGGACGCGCTTTCCAAACCGGTGGGCGAGGGCGTGTTCATGGCGCTGCATGATTCCTATCCCTGTGGCGGCGCGAAATGAAAACAGGGATCGTCGTCTTCCCGGGCACCAACCGGGAGCGCGACATGGCGATCGCGCTCCACGGCGTAACCGGGCGCAAGCCGGAAATGCTGTGGCACCGCGACACGGCGCTGCCTGACCTCGATCTGATCGTGTTGCCAGGCGGCTTCAGCTATGGCGATTATCTGCGTTGCGGCGCGATGGCCGCGCATTCCCCGATCATGCGGGAAGTGAAGGCGTTCGCCGAACGTGGCGGTCATATCCTTGGCGTCTGCAACGGCTTTCAGATTTTGACGGAAGCCGGTCTTTTGCCTGGCGCGCTGCTGCGTAACGGCGGCATGCGTTTTCTGTCGCAGGATTGCTATTTGCGCGTGGAAACCAGTGAAACGCCGTTCACCCGTCACTGGAAAAAGGGTGACGTGTTCCGTGCGCCGCTGGCGCATGGCGACGGCAACTACGCGTGCGATGCTGAAACGCTTGCGGAACTGGAAGGCGAGGGGCGCGTGGCGTTCCGTTACGCCTCGGCGGGTGGCGTCGTTGACGCCAGCGACCGCGCGTCCAATCTGAATGGCAGCGTTAACGCCATCGCGGGCGTGATCAGCGCCAACAACCGCATTTGCGGCATGATGCCGCACCCCGAAGATCTGGTCGATCCGCTGATGGGCGGCGTCGACGGCAAACCGTTATTCGATGGCTTGGTGGAGGCTCTGGTCCGGTGACTGCCGCACAGAAGACAGTGGACGCGGCTCTCGCGCGCGAATTCGGGTTGTCGGACGAAGAATACGGTCGCGTCCTGACGATCATGGGCCGCACGCCATCCCTGACGGAACTTGGCGTGTTCTCGGTGATGTGGTCGGAGCACTGCTCCTACAAATCCTCCCGCAAATGGCTGCGCACGCTGCCGACGACGGCGCCGTGGGTGATCCACGGGCCGGGCGAAAACGCGGGCGTGGTCGATATCGGCGAGGGGCTGGCCGCCATCTTCAAGATGGAGAGCCACAATCACCCGTCCTTCATTGAGCCTTATCAGGGTGCTGCGACAGGCGTCGGCGGCATCCTGCGCGACGTGTTCACCATGGGCGCTCGCCCTGTCGCCAACCTGAACGCCCTGCGCTTCGGCTCGCCCGAGAACCCGCGCACGCGGCAGATCGTCGATGGCGTCGTGCGTGGCATCGGCGGTTACGGCAACTGTGTTGGCGTGCCGACTGTTGGCGGGGAGGTGAATTTCCATCCCGCTTATGACGGCAATCCGCTGGTCAATGCGATGACCGTCGGCGTTGCGCGTCAGGACCGAATCTTCCTGTCCGCTGCAGCCGGTGTTGGCAATCCGGTCGTTTATGTCGGGTCGAAGACGGGCCGCGACGGCATTCACGGCGCGACCATGTCCTCGGCCGAATTCGACGAGAACGCGCTTGCGAAGCGCCCGACCGTGCAAGTCGGCGATCCGTTCGTCGAGAAGTTGCTGATCGAAGCCTGTCTTGAATTGATGGCCACCGATGCAATCGTGGCGATTCAGGACATGGGCGCCGCTGGCCTGACCTCGTCCTCGGTCGAGATGGCCGGGAAAGGCGGGGTCGGAATCGACCTTGATCTGGACGCGGTTCCCCAGCGCGAACCGGGCATGACGGCCTATGAGATGATGCTCTCCGAGAGCCAGGAGCGTATGCTCATGGTGATCAAGCCAGAGCGGACTGAACTGGCCCGTGCCGTGTTCGAGAAATGGGAGCTTGATTTCGCCGTCGTCGGTCATCTGACCGATACGGGTCGCATCGTCGTTCGGCATCGCGGCGCGGTGGAGGCGGATATTCCGCTGGATCCGCTGGCCGATCAGGCGCCGATCTATGATCGCCCGGTCGCGCCGCTGGCGGCGCCGGAAGAGCTTGGCCCGATTCATGACCCGATCGGCTTGGAGCAGTCGCTGTTGCGTCTGATCGGGTGCCCCGATCTGGCGTCGCGTGCGTGGATCTGGAACCAGTACGACAGCGCGGTCGGCGGACAGACCGTTCGCCGTCCCGGCGGAGCGGACGCTGCGGTCGTGAAGATTGAGGGCAGCGAGATCGGCCTCGCCCTGACTACCGACTGCACGCCGCGCTACTGTCGCGCCAATCCTCGCTCGGGTGGGGCTCAGGCGGTCGCCGAGGCATGGCGCAACATCACCGCGACGGGCGCGAAGCCTCTGGCGGTGACGGACAACCTCAACTTCGGCAACCCGGAAAAACCTGAAATCATGGCGCAGTTCGTCGCCGCGATCGAGGGCATGGGCGAAGCGTGCCGGGTGCTCGACTTCCCGGTCGTCAGCGGCAACGTGTCTCTCTACAACGAAACTCGCAATCCTGACGGTTCGACGCAGGCGATCCTGCCGACCCCGGCCATTGGCGCGCTCGGCGTTCTTACGGATGTGCGGAAGACCGTTGGGCTTGCGCTTCCCGCGTCCGGCGTTCTCGTTCTGGTTGGCGAAACGGGTGGTCATCTTGGACAGTCGCTCTGGCTGCGTGAGGTGCTTGGTCGCGAAACAGGCGATGCTCCCGGCGTCGACCTTGCGCGTGAAAAACGCAACGGCGACTTCGTGCGCGAACGTATCGCTGCGGGCCAGGTCGCCGCGTGCCACGATCTTTCGGATGGCGGGCTTCTGATTGCAGTCGCAGAGATGGCGATGGCGGGCGGGGTCGGATGCGTCCTGCAATCGGCGGAATCGGGCATACGTCCGGAGGCGTTCTGGTTCGGCGAAGATCAGGCCCGCTATCTGGTCGCCATTGAAGGCGACGCCGACGCACTGATCGCGCGGGCGAAAGCGCAGAGCGTTTCCGCGCGTGTGATCGCGACAATCGGCGGAGACGGTTTGACTTTGCCCAATGGCGCTACAATATCCATTGCGCGCCTGCGTTCAGCGAACGAGGCATTTTTCCCCGGTCTGATGGAAGCGTGACGGCTCGGGCCGTCGTCCCCTTCCTGGCGGCCCGCAGAACGTTCACGGAGACTACCCCGATGGCCATGCAGGCGTCCGAGATTGAAGCCTATATCCGCAAGGCGATCCCCGACGCCGTCGTGAGGATCGAAGATCTGGCGGGTGACGGCGACCACTACGCCTGCACGGTTATCAGTGAAGCATTTCGTGGGCTTTCGCGCGTAAAGCAGCATAAGCTCGTTTACAATTCGCTCGAAGGCCACATGGGCGGCACGCTGCACGCGCTTGCGCTGCAGACCGCCGCTCCCTGACGTTCTGCCTTGCTTTTCTGCCCTGCACGCTCGTCGGCGGGGTGTCTTGAATCGGACGCCGACTTTTGCGTCCGCAGCCATTGGCCACTGCCAGCAAAAGGAATCTGAACGATGTCCACCCCCGTAGCCGAGCGTATTCAGGCGCAGATCGACGCCAATCCGGTCATGCTGTTCATGAAGGGAACGGCGGACTTCCCGCAGTGCGGTTTCTCTGCGCGCGTCGTGCAGATTCTCAATCACCTGGGGGTTCCGTTCAAGGACGAAAATGTCCTCGCCGATCCGGAGCTGCGCGACGGGATCAAGACCTTCTCTGACTGGCCGACGATCCCGCAGCTTTATGTAAAGGGCGAGTTCGTTGGCGGGTGTGACATCGTCACCGAAATGGCGAAGTCTGGTGAGCTGCAGACCCTGTTCGTCGAAAACGGAATCGTTTCCGCTCCGGTCTGATTGCAGAGAGTAGGGTCGGCTTGTTCTTCAACGAAGTCGACCCGATAAAAACTGGCTATTTCATGGCGGAGTCGGACCAGATTTCCAGATAAATCTGGTTGTTCCGGCTTGCTCGCCAATTCAGGTTCATTGTATCGTCTCTTTGAAATGTAATATGAGAGTTGCAATGACCGGGATGCTCCGCAAGCTGTCGATATTCGCTCTTGGCACAGTTGCTGTGGGCGCGTTTTACGGAGCGAAGCCCGCTCACGCCGAGCGGATCATCTCTGATTACGAGGCGAGCCGCCTCACTCTGGCGTCCTTGACCGCTGCTCCGCCGGTTTATCACGCCGTGCATCATGTGGCTGCGCGCTCTCATGCGGCGCCTGCGCACCAGTATGCGTCCTCGCGCAGCTATTCTCATGGTCTCGTGCATCTTGCGGCTTATCACAGCCCCCGGAAAGCCGCTTCTCATGCTCGTGCGGTACGTCACCGCACCTGACTTGAGAGCTAACGCTCTCCCTGAATAGCCCGCGAAGTAGGTTGTATTCCTCTACTGCAACCGAAAAGCGTCGTGGATGTGGGCGGCGCGCCCGTGTCCATCGATCACGATAACGTCGAACGAAATCTCCTCGTAACGCCAATGTGGATGGCTTGCGAGAAGCGCCTCGGCGGCTCCCATAATGCGAGCCTGCTGGCGTGACGTGACGGACATGGCGGCAACCGCTAATGAGGCGCGGGCTTTCACCTCGACGAACGCCAGCTTTCCCTCACGGGAAATGACGAGGTCGATTTCTCCTCGCGCGGTTCTGGCTCGCCGCAATAATATTTCCCAGCCTTCCGACGTCAAAAGCGTTTCAGCCTGAGCCTCGGCACTCAAGCCGATGCGATAAGATCTTTCGCCACGTCGCGCGACGCTCTGCTTCAACTGGGTTTTTGTTGGCTTTTGCATCATTGCCGCCCAGCATACGCTATGCAAATGAAGTAGTGATGAATGAGAGACGCTTCATCTAGAGCCATACCCGGTTGTGTCGTATTTGCCTCGTTGTTTTGGCGAGTGTTTCCCCCGACGAACTGACTCAATCCGATCGAATGATGTTCTGGATCAAGCGCGGAGGGGACAGTTCTGGAGTTTTCAGCACTCAACGTTCTGAATATGACGCTCTCCGCGCTTCGTGTGCTTCTCGCGCTGGCAGTGACCATTCACGTATTGCTTACAAAGCGCGATACAGCAGCGGCGATCGGTTGGATCGGGATGGCGGCGTTGATGCCGGTTCTTGGTTCAATTCTTTACCTGATGTTTGGCATCAACCGTGTGAAGCGTCTGGCTCGCAAGCTTGTCAGACAACGTGGCGCCCCGGGTTCGGCTCCAGCCACGCGATGGCAGAAGAGCGTTGAGGGACGGTTCGCGCCTTTGGCGAGCATGGTCGGGAAACTGACCAGCCGCTCGCTCGTAGGTGGGAACAATATCGAAATGCTGCATGATGGGGATGAGGCTTACCCGGCAATGCTGGATGCAATCCAGCGCGCGAACACCAGTGTCCTGTTGTGTTCTTATATCTTCCGGGCGGATCGGGTAGGCGGGCTGTTCATCGACGCGTTGATTGACGCCCACAGCCGGGGCGTCGCCGTACGGGTTCTGGTCGATGGCGTCGGCGCCGGCTATTTCTCTTGCCCCACCGCTCGGCGTCTCCGTCGGGCGGGCGTTCCCTGCGGGCGTTTTATGCATTCGCTGCTCCCGTGGAGCATGCCGTTTATAAATCTGCGTAATCACAGGAAAAGCCTGATTATCGACGGTGTTCTGGGGTTCATCGGCGGCTTGAACATAGGGGATGAGAATATGGTCGCTGACCGTCCCCGCGATCCTGTTTCGGACACGCACTTTCGGGTGCGCGGGCCGATCGTTCGGCAACTGGCGGCTGCCTTCGCATGGGACTGGACCTTCACCGAGGGGGAGGATCTGGCCGGACCGACATATTTTCCCGATATCGACGCCAGTGGGGCGGATCTGATGCGGATCGTGACCGCCGGCCCCGACACGGATCTCGAAAAAATAGAGTTCGTCATGTTACAGGCCATGACGCTCGCCAGAAGCAGCATCCGCTTGATGACGCCGTATTTTCTACCCGGCACGCGGCTTTCGACCGAGCTTTGTCTGGCGGCGCTGAGAGGGGTCACTGTCGATATCGTCATCCCGCAGCGGAGTAACCATGTGGTCATGGACTGGGCCTGTCGAGCGGATATCCACCCGGTGCTGGACGCCGGCTGCAGGGTTTGGTCGGCGTCACCCCCGTTCAACCACTCCAAGCTATTGGTCGTGGATCGGGAGTGGTCGTTCGTGGGAAGCTCAAATCTTGACATGCGCAGCCTGCGCCTGAATTTTGAAATCAACCTTGAAACCTATAATGCGGAATTTTCGCAAAGGGTCGATGACTTCATCGTCGGGCATTGTGGTCGCCGGGTCACGCATCATGATCTTGATAAACGAAACTACCTGACGAAATTGCGAGACGCCGGAGCAAGACTTCTTTTGCCGTATCTCTGATACAAAGCGCTCACGTGTTGTTTGCGCAAGGTGGGGTGCTCGTTGAGAGGTGTTAGAGTTGTCGAGACACGACGCGATCTTGAGAGGTTGCGATGTTCAGCCCTGCACAATCATGGAAACGGAAGAAATCGTTAATATTTCGTTTTGTGGAACTGTTCCGTGACGTAATATCCCAATTTTTGGAAAATTTTTCTATAATATCTCATCTATGCGCATGTATATTATCTACTTGTATTCCTAGATTGAGGCCATCCTGAATCGTGACGTGGGTAGCCTGCGGAAGCGCAACCAGCGGCGTTGCGCCGTCCGAAATGTGTGCCGCCGACGTTGAGGACGCTATGGGCCCGTTCAGGAAAAATGTGTGCGCGGCCGCGGTGGTGATGTGTGCTGCTTTAGCCAAATCGTTTTCGCGGTCGCGATATCTGACCCGTATGCCGCATTTCGCGGTGTCCTGTTTCATGTTCGTCTTTACCGTTTGCAGCGCGTCGGGACAGGAGCCGGTCTACGGCGCCAATCTTGAGGGGTTTTCTTACCCTTTTCCGGTGTCCTACTTTTCCTTTGAGTCCCAGCGTTTGTCGTTGCACATGGCGTATATGGACGTTCGGCCTGCAACCCCAAACGGGCGTACGGTTGTGCTATTTCACGGAAAAAATTTCTGTGCGGCTACCTGGGAAAAGACGATCAAGGCTTTGGTCTCTGGCGGATATCGTGTCATTGCGCCGGATCAGATCGGCTTTTGCAAGTCGGACAAGCCTGAAGGATATCACTACAGCTTCCAGCAGCTTGCGGAAAATACGCTTGGACTTCTGAAATACGTAGGCGTGTCTCAAGCGATATTTGTTGCGCATTCCACAGGCGGCATGGTCGCTGTAAGGACGGCATTAGCTTCTTCCGCCGGTGTCCAGAAACTGGTGCTTGTGGATCCGATCGGGCTGGAAGACTGGAAGGCCAAAGGCGTTCCGTGGTTAAGCGTTGAGGGTTGGTACAAGAGAGAAATCACAAATACTGCAGACAGGATAAGAACATACGAAAAAAATACCTATTATGCCGGGCAGTGGAAGCCCGAATACGAAGTCTGGGTTCAGATGCTGGCTGGCATGTATCGCGGACCCGGACGGGAGCGTGTCGCGTGGGCCTCGGCGTTACTCTATGATATGATCTATACTCAGCCGGTCATGTATGAATTCGGGTCTCTGACCATGCCAACAGTGGTGATGATCGGGGACAAGGATACGACGGCCATAGGCAAGGATCTTGCTCCCCCGGAATTACGTGCAGCATTGGGAAATTACCCGGTTATTGCACGACGTGCGGTACAGGCGATGCCGGATGCGCAACTCGTCGAATTTCCTGAACTGGGGCACTCGCCCCAGATTCAGGATGCTGCGCAATTTAATGCAGCTTTGCTTCAGGCTTTAGCGCCCAGTTCAGACATTCAGCCGACCATAAAGCAGCACCAAGGATAGTTGCTTCATTAGTTGGGTTTTACGGGTATTTTCTAACACGATGTGAAACGTTTCTTTATTCAGGTGTCTTATGAGGTTTCCATATTCTGTCCACCCTCAGTTCGGCAATGAAACTGGCCGTGGGTCGTTGACCAGTATTTCAATCTGCCAACTCAGTTCTTGAGCCGTAAGGGCGTAGGAACCGTCGGCGGAGGGGCGGATGGTGCGGTGCGGCGGAATCATCGCAATATGAATCTGAATGGCGGCGGCAACGCTGGCAGGCAATCCGGCTTTCCATGCCAGAGCACAGATCGCTCGTGCGTTGCTTTCGGAAATTGCTCTTTGGACAGCGGCCAGCCCAATCTGGTCTGCAGCGGCGAGGGAATGTGCGACTTGTTCGATGTCGCCCGCTTCAAGCGCGTCATTTACAGCGCCGGAGCAACCGTTCGCTGTGGATGCGCGTGGGGATGGCGGCGGGTCTGCGACGGTAATTTCCGAAGTTGCAGCGAATTCGAACGAAAGCTCTTTTTCGATTGCCAGCCTCACTGGAGCGATCAGTGATGCGCACCGCTCGCGTACCAATGATCGGACGGTGACGACGCAAGCGTGATCAAGGGAAGTACGTCGACTATGATGCTTTTCCATCGCATCCAGGGTTGTCTCGATTACACGACCCGCCTGGTCGGTGCCCAGAGGCCGGGGCGTTACTGAACCGGTATTATGAAGACTGACAGACGAGTCTTCATATCCGGTCAATTCGTCGTTGATCGTATTGTCGTCGAGTCCCGCCACAAGGCGATTGAGCGGGGCAGGGGATTCAGAAAGGGGCCCAATGATTGAAATGGCCAGGGTGTCGCCTGCGGCCTGGGCGATAATGCGTTGAGCCAGCTTCCAGTTTGAGGCGAGGGCCGCGGTGAGGGTCGTTTCAAGTCTGGAGACCAACCTCGCGATGCGTTCCGGATCATAATTTGGCCGTAACGCCCTCACTCTACGCTGTAGTTCTTCGCACGTGGTCGGTGTGTTCTCTACGATCATCAGCGGAACGCGACCGCCTCTTCTGGACTTGTTCAATGCCGCTTCTGGTGGCAACGCCCGCGTCGGCAGAATCTGAAAGAACTTCGGATCGAGAGATGCGGTCATGGGGGAGACTCCTCCAAAGAGGCGTGCCAACGGGCGCCGCCGGCCAGTTTCACGCTGCGCATCGCCAAACTGGCGCGATCTATAAGAGATTCGATCGTTTCTCCGGTTTCCCAACTGCGGGTGGCGAGTCCGACGGAGAAAGTCAGGGTTGTCGGCGCTGCAAGAAATACGACGACGCCGTTCTGGCAGAATGTTTCAGCACGTTCTGCGGCAACGAAATGGTCCGCCCCGTCGAGCCAGAGACCGAAAATATCGCCGCCGAGACGGCCGGCGAGATCAGTGGGGCGTATGGCGTTGCGGAGGTAGGTGGCGACTTGCTGAAGAGTGCGGTCGCCTGCCTCAAATCCCTGCGCCGCGTTGATTTCGCCGAAGTGATCGAGGCCGATGATCAACAGCGCGCCACAAAGACGCTCACGATCCAGGCGGGGGAGACGGCGGGATATTTCGGCGATGAGGCCAGCCCGGTTGAGCATTCCGGTGAGAGGGTCAAAACGTGCGTTTTGAGCCAGCGCCTTGTTGAGCGCTTCCATCTCTACGGCGGAAGCGAAAGTCGCCAGAGCAGCGTCGGCCAGATTGGCGTCGTCCTGCGTCCAGACGCCCAGCCCGTCTCTCCATAACGCCATCGCTGCGGACGTCGTGTAGCGAATGCGGCTGTAACAGAAAATGACGTCCCGCTCTTCGACCTGCGTGACTTTGGGCGCGGTTAAAGCGCCTTCCTCATAATCACGTAAAAGGGATTCGATCCGGGTGTCGAGCGCTGAGCCTTTCGCGGGAAAGCGATGTACGACGTCGTCGCTGACGCGACTCCCTGTTTCGAGAATGTCCTGTTCGGCGCATTCTGCGTCGCAACCTGCCTGCCGGGCGAGCAGGATTCCGCCGGTGGCGCCGAGCATGGCTCCCAGTTCCTCAAGGGCTGGCGGGACGCCAAGCCGGAACATCGGGCGGGAACGCATGGTCAGCGTGATGCGTCGGATACTCTCGCTATGGAGCCGTGCGATGGACAGATCAGCATTGTTGTTGGCGTCGTCAGACACGTCGATACCGAGTCCCCTTACCCCTACGTGTCGTCCCGAAGGGGATTGCAGGGGCGTGGCGTAGATCAGCAGGCACGCGAAGGTGCCGTCCGCTCGCCGGATCCAGGATCGCCTGCCACGAATGGCGGCGCGCGTCTGGAACGGGTTGGGGCCGGGGACACTGTCGACGAACGGGAGGAGCCGCGAGCATGTTTCTCCGACAAGATCATGCTCCGCCCACCCAAGCGTCGTCCCTGAGTCGAGGAATGTGAAACGCCCGTCTTCGTCGGTTTCGAAAATAACGTCGGCGACCAGCTGGGTCAGGCTCTTCCATCTGCGGCGGCTTGCCAGCAGAACGTCCATCATCTCGCCGCTGTTCGAGGGCGGATTTGAATCCGGGAAGAGCGGCCGAAGGGGGGTGTTCATACCTGGGCACTTCAACGCGAAAAGGTTGAGGGCGCGTTAACGGCTATGCGTTGACAGGAGGGGGCGCGATCCGCATGGTCCGGCGACGACCGCGCCTGACGCGAGCTCCCGCTCCCGCAGGAGGGAGTTGACGCGCAGCCTATTTGCTGGACCCGAGGACGATGACCGAACACGAACTGCAATCCCGTATCGACACGTTGTGGGAGGCGCGCGCGACGGTCTCTTCGGCCACCTCGGGAGAAGATCGCGCCGCGATCGAAACGGCTCTGGAGAAACTCGACTCGGGGGAGCTGCGCGTCGCAAGCCCCGGCGCGTCCGGCTGGACCGTTCATGAGTGGCTGAAGAAAGCCGTTCTCCTGTCGTTCCGGCTTTACGACAACGTGGTGATGGATGGCGGCTGCGCTGGCGCTCCCGCCTACGATAAAGTGCCGCTCAAGTTCACCGGCTGGGACGCGGCAAAGTTTGCCGCTGCAGGTTTCCGCGCTGTGCCGGGCGCTGTCGTGCGTCGCTCCGCCTTTATCTCTCCCGGCGCGGTGCTGATGCCCAGCTTCGTCAACGTCGGAGCGCATGTCGGCGCGGGTTCGATGATCGACACATGGGCGACGGTTGGAAGCTGCGCGCAGATCGGCGCGAACTGCCACATCAGCGGCGGCGCCGGAATCGGCGGCGTGCTGGAGCCGTTGCAGGCGGCGCCTGTGATCATCGAGGACAATTGCTTCATCGGCGCCCGTTCCGAGGTGGCGGAGGGCGTCATCGTGGAGCGCGGTTCGGTCCTCTCGATGGGCGTATTCCTCGGCGCGTCCACCAAGATCGTCGATCGCGCTACGGGCGAGATTTTCATTGGCCGCGTGCCGGCGTATTCCGTCGTTGTCCCGGGGATGCTCCCCGCGCGGAAGACCGTCGGCGACGACAATCAGCCCAATCCGGGGCTCGCCTGCGCGGTCATCGTAAAGCGGGTTGACGAGCGTACGCGGTCCAAGACGTCGATCAACGAACTGCTGCGGGACTGATCGGGCCTCATGGTCACGCCGCTCGACGTCGCCGGGTTGGCGGCCGCCCTGATCCGGATACCGTCCGTCACGCCTGATCCGGGTCACTCGCAGGAGATGCTGGCGGGAGTTCTGACGGAGATGGGCTTCGATGTCGTCCATCTTCCGTTCGGCGAGGGCTCTGAGCGCACGCCGAACCTGTTTGCGCGGCTGGGTTCCGGTTCTCCGCATCTCTGTTTCGCGGGCCATACTGACGTCGTGCCTCCGGGCGCCGCGACGTGGCGGCACGATCCCTGCTCCGGAACGATCGAGGGCGGCGTCCTGTTCGGGCGCGGCGCCTGCGACATGAAGGGCGGCGTCGCCGCGTTCGTCGCGGCGGCCTCATCGTTTCTCGCCAGCAATCCCGGCTGGAGCGGGTCTATCAGCTTCCTGCTGACCGGTGATGAGGAAGGCCCGGCCCGTTTCGGCACGCGCAAGGTGCTGGAATGGATGCAGGAGAACGGCCATACGCCGGATTTCTGTGTTGTTGGTGAACCGACCAACCCATCGGTCATGGGCGAGGTCATCAAGATCGGTCGGCGTGGCAGCATGAATGCGCGCATCGTGGTCGAGGGGAGGCAGGGTCACGTCGCCTATCCGCATCGGGCGGATAATCCGGTGCACAGACTCGTCCGGATTCTTGACGCGCTGACTGCCGCTCCGCTGGATGCGGGCAGCCAATGGTTCGAGCCTTCGAGCCTGCAGATTACAAGTATCGACGTGGGCAACGTAGCCACCAACGTCATTCCTGCCTCGGCGATGGCCGCGCTGAACATAAGGTTCAACGACCTGCACACCAGCGCGTCGCTGGGGGGCTGGATCGAGACGATCTGTCGCCAGCATGCGGGGCGCGTCGTCGTAACGACCGAATGCAGCGGGGAATCGTTTCTCACCGCTCCCGGCGGCGAGGTGGACGTGCTGCGGGACGCCGTCATGGACGTGACCGGGCGCGAACCGCGTCTCGACACCGGCGGCGGCACGTCGGACGCCAGATTCATCGCCAGGTATTGCCCTGTCGCAGAGTTTGGGCTGGTCGGCGCGAGCATGCATCAGGCGGACGAGTGCGTGGCGGTGGAGGACCTCCAGACACTGACCCGCGTCTACGTGCGGTTGCTGGAAAGGATGATGACGTGAGCACCGAACGCAGGAGCGACCCGCCGGACCCGAAATCCGTGGTCCAGGGCATGGCGCTGCTCGCGTCCGGTCGCGCGGAGGGACTGAATCGGTTCCGGGGCTCCGCCGATTCGTTTCTCGCCGCCATCGCGCCGGGAGTCGCCATCAATCTGGTCAGCCTGCTTCTGGTGACGATGCAGGACCATGTCGCGATCGGGCTGACCAAGGTCGAATTGTCGTTTTGCGCCCTGTTGGCGCCGCCGGTGATCTCGAATTTCTTCGCGCGTCGCTGGGGGCGTGAAGATTTGTGGCTGCGCTACGCCACGGCGGCTGCCTGGTGCGAGTGGGTGTCGGTGTTCGTGTCGGTCGTTGCGCTCGCAATCGCGAGTCTTTTCGCGCCCGCCCTGGTTCATACGCCTTCGTTCGTTCAGGCTGTTGTAGCGGCTGCGGAGTTGTACGGGGTCTGGCTAGGGTGGTTCGTTGCGAAGGTCGGCCTGCGCCTTAGCTGGGGGAAAGCGCTTGTGGTGTATGGCGCTTCCGTAGTCTTCGCGTTGATCTGCTACGGGCTGGCTTCCGTTTTCCCACCGCATTATTCGTTTATCGCCGATCTTCTGAAACCCATGGTGGTGAGTCAGGCGAACTGACCTGAAGAATCGCTGCTGAACGAAGGCGATGAAGGCCATACATCGAAGCATGTTCTTCGAACGGATTTGCCTCTCCAGAAAAAAGAGAATTTTTGTGCACGGGAATGCATGAGCGTCCCGAAAAACAGCGTCGGCTGATAAGAAGTTTTTGGTTCTTTTGTCAAAAAGCAGAAATCGGCCGACTAACTGTACCAAGCTGCGCGCAGGCACAGCGCCGGCGCTTTATCAGGCGAAGCTCGTCTCCTCAGTTCAACGACGCCTCAAGAGCGCGCTGCCCCTCTGCTCCAGCAGGGTCGTCGTGCGTGACACGACGTCGCGTTCGTCAAACAGGCGCAGTGCGCGGGCGCGGCCAGCCGAACCCATCGCAACGCGCAATGCGGGCTCGTTGACCAGTCGCGCCAGCGCTTCGGCCAGAGGTGTGACAGTCGCGGGCGGCGCGAGGAAGCCGGTTTCATTCGGCGCGACCTGCTCTCGTGAACCACGGATGTTGGTCGCGACCACCGGAAGACTCGTCATCATCGCTTCAATGATCGACATGGGCAGTCCCTCGAAATGGCTGGGCAGCGTGAAGATGTCGGCGGCGGCGAGCACTGCGGCGACATCCCTGCGGTAGCCAAGCATACGTAGCCGTCCGTCTAGAACACGCGCCGCACGTTCGAATTCCTGCTCCAGCGACTCTCCGTGATCAGACGGCAGGCGTTCGCCCACCACCCAGAGTTCGGCGCCGGGCACGGACTCCATGGCGCGAAGCAATTCGGGGTAACCCTTGTGGCGCACGAGGCGGGAGACGGCGACGATTACGACGCGACCGTCCGGCGTCCCGAGCTCGGAGCGGATGCGCGCGCGCGTGGCGGCATCCGGATGAAACACGTTCGGGTCCCGTCCATTGCCGACCGCCTGCGCCCGGCGATGGATGTGGAGACGTTTGGCGTCCTGAGCCTCTTCCTGAGAGACGGTCATATAGACGTCGGTGACGCGTCCGGCCGCCCATTCCAACGTAAGCGCGACAATCCGCCGCAGCCGCGATCCGGGCTGGTTGAACAGGAAACCATGGCATGTGTAGGCGATGCAGGGCACGCCGCAGAGACGGGCGGCGAAGCGGGCGAGCAGTCCGCTGATCGGCATATGGGCATGGACGACGTCCGGTCGTTCGCGCCGGATCAGCTTCACCAGCGCGGCGAATGCGCGCAGCTGCGCAATGGGCGAGAAAGAGCGGGCCATCGGCGGGGTTTCCACGCGGAAGCCCTCCTTCCTCACGTCGGCCAGCAGGGGGCCGTCCGCGCAGGCGCCGACGACATCATGTCCGCGGGCGCGCAACTCCCGCATAAGCGGGAGAATGAAGTGGCGCAGAGAGAAGTCGACGTTGGTGACTTCGAGAATTTTCATAGTCTTCTCTCAGAGGCTTCTTCGGGGGGGGGGGCCGAGACCGCTCCGCCCAGACCTGGAGCGCGCTCAGCCGTCCAGGCGGGAGAACGCCCACCGGACGCCACGCGCCTGCTCGGCAGGGCGCGTCACTGAGGGAGGCGTTTCTTCCGCCGTTGCGGTCGGCTTGTCAGCGCCGTCCGGCGACTGGTCCTCCGCCCACTCGCCGGACTCTACGTCCGCACCCCGTGACTCTGCGTGCGGCGTCTCCAGAACTTCCGCATGTTCCTGCGGCCAGACTTCGGCGTCGTAATCCTCGGCAACGCCGGACGCCGTACGCTCGTCATAGGGTGCGTGATCTGTCTCGTCAGGGTGGTCCGTCGTTTCGGCTTGTTCCACTGACGGCGCGCCATCTTCATGCGGCTCTACGGCGACAGGCGTTTCGATATTCGGCGCAGCTTCGATCATGGCTGGGCGGACGACGATTTGCAGCGTCTTGGCAGGCGTGCGGCCGCCCAGATAGACGCTTTCCTCGATCGACGAATATCCGTCGCTGCGAAAACGCCAGGTTTCTGTTTCGGTCAAAAGAAGAATGTCGGTTTCTTCGAGTTCGACGCGCACGCCGGGATGCAGGTGGAAGCGAAGCACGAATTCGGACGCAGGGCCTTCGCCGTCCAGACGATCCTCGCCTCGCAAATCTCCGCCGTCCTGCGTCAGATACAGGCGACGGCGATAGACGCCCGCTCCGGCATGAACATAGGCGTCGGACGAAAGCTCCAGAAGATGATCCGCATCGAGCACAGCATGGTCGCAGGCGACTTTTGGGCTCGATTCGAGACGCCCGTTGCGTCCCCATCGCAGCGCCGGGGTGGAGGGAAGTGACAGCACGGAATGCGCAGCGGCCTCGCGCAGCGCTTCGCTCCAGCCCGGCAACGTGCTGGCGCCGCAATTGACGATTAACTGTGACCGGCCAGAGGACAGTTCGAAAGACAGAGCGCCTGCATGGGCGAGGGCGTCGAAGCCCTGCGGCGCGGGAGAGCCACCGTCGACGAACAGCAATGTGTCACCCGCCGAGAGGCGGACCAGCCTGCCTTCCGGCAGGCTGCGTGCGACGACATGACCGCGCGGCAGCGCCCGCGCGATGATCGAATCGATGCGCGGAGCGGGGTGCGGCCGCGTTCCGTTGAACAGGGCGAGCCGTCCGTCGCCGTGCCGGAAGGCGCGCAGAACAGGCGTCATGCGATCCAGCGTGGCGGCCATCGTCGTCGGAATCGGGATGCGGGCGCTTTGCAGCATCACCCGCATCTCGGCGAGTTCCTGAAGCACGAGAAGCTGCGTTTCGGGACTGCGCGAGGCGTGGCAGCCATCGGACAGAGCCTGTTGCTCCAGTTCCGTATCGATCAGCTTCATGTAGCGGGCGAGAAACCCCGACTGCTCCGGCAGCGCGATGGCGGCGGCCAACAGGCCCTTGAGCGCCTGAAACGCCGACCAGTCACGTCGGTCGCCGGGGGCCAGCGCCATGACGGTCCGCGCTTCAAGCACGACTCTGGTCATCAGGTTCTTGCGGAAATCCTCGTCCGCCGAGGCAGCGTAGAAATCGTAATGACTGAGCCAGGCTGCGACGCGCGCGCCGGTGACGGCGGGGTTTTGCAGCGGCGTTTCGCCGATCGGCTGCCCGAGCCATGTGGCGACCATTGCGCGCGCCTTGCTGCGTGCGGAATCGGTTCCAAGCTCTCTCAGATCGCGCAACCAGGCAAAACTTTGCAGCCAGTCACGGAATTCATCGGGCCAGTCTGGCGCGGTCCAGCGACCGTGGCTGAGTGGGCGCGTGACGCCGCGGTGCGAGGCGTGGCCGCGCACCATCAACTCGCCCCCGGCTTCGTCGCCGGTCCAGAGATCGCGTACTGTGAGCGCGGGAGCGGAGGGAACCGAGCGCAGGCCGCCGAGCGGGCCGAGCAGCGCGAGGGAAAGGCGCGCGTCGCGCGCCCAGCGGCCTAGTCCCATGACGGGCGCTCCTTTTCGGAACGGCGATCCATGCCCGGACTCCCGTCGCTCCGGTTGGCCTTGTGACCGAGGGGCGTGGGCCGTCTCCCGAAGGGGGCGGAAGCGATGATGTGCGGCGCAGCGTCGATGTGACGTGTGATGCAGGCGTTCAAGGTAATCAGCAGTCGGTTCCCTGGCTGGCCGATCGCAACGCACTTATGGCGGCTGCGTAGTCGTCTTGGCCGTAAACCGCGCTGCCCGCGACCAGAAAATCTGCCCCGGCCTCGATAGCCATCGGCGCGGTGTCCCGATCGACGCCGCCGTCGACGCCGATCCTGATCGCTCGTCCGGATTTCTCGATCATCGAGAGGATTTCGCGAATTTTTCCAAACTGGCTTTGCAGGAACTTCTGACCGCCGAAGCCGGGGTTGACCGTCATGACAAGCACGATGTCGACGAGGTCGAGAATTTCGGACAGCGCTGAGGCCGGGGTCGCGGGGCAGATCGCGACCCCGGCTTTCTTGCCGAGCGCCCTGATCGTTTGCAGCGAGCGATGAACGTGTGGCCCACCTTCGATGTGGATGACGATGTGGTCGGCGCCGGCCTCGGCGAAAGCCTGCAGATACGGATCGCACGGTTCGATCATCAGATGCACGTCGAACGGCAGACGCGAATGCGACCGCAACGCTTTTATGACGGCCGGGCCGAAGGAAATGTTCGGGACGAAGTGTCCGTCCATGACGTCGAGGTGAATCCAGTCCGCTCCCGCTGCGTCGATCGCCGCCACTTCTTCGCCAAGGCGAGCGAAATCGGCGGAGAGAATGCTGGGAGCGACGAGAAGCGGCGCGTTCTTTGTCATCTTTGCTTTATCGATAATCCCGAGGCGGCGCGCAACAGGTCTTCTGCACGGTTGAGAAGGTCATGTTGGGGCGCCGTCGCCTTACTTCCGCCACATCCTGTTTTATCAGATTCGGCTGTCGTTCGTTCGAAAAGGCGCTTCGCAGGATAACAGCGGAACAGTTAACGCCGTTTAAGCGCGGGCGTATGCACGCCGCCGTTCTTTGAGGTGTTTGTCGTGGAGCTTTCTGACTGGCGCCAGGGAACGTTACTGACGCAGGGGAGGCTGTGCATGGAAGCGGGCCAGTTCTTCCAGCGTGAAATCGATAGTTGCCGTCACGTCCGCGAACCGATAGTTCTCGCTGTGGAGCGAGCGTGCGTTGTCATCGACGTCGCCCTGCGCCACAGACGCCGTATCGACGACGTCCACGATCAGATCTTCGGGAAAATAAACCGGGGCCGTGTCGTGCCCGGCCTGATCCATGACCCAGTGAGCCGGGCGGCGTTCGATTACGCGTCGGTTGGAATGCGTCACCCCCGGCGTCGTCGTCGTCCAGCCGATCTTATGCTGCACCGACCCGTGATGGCAGACGTAGAAATCGGCGCGCGCCGCGAGGGCGATGGAGTTCAGGATTGACAGGTTGCTGGCGTCGATGACGCGCTCTGCATAGGCGGGCGTCTCGGTTTCAACTGCGCGGACAATCGCGGCGACCTCCTCCGCGTCCCGCGCGGCGGTCAGGCGCGACTTGACGTCTTCCTGCGTGATCAGGTCCTCGCAATCGTTTTCTGCCAGGAGCGCGGAGAGGGGTGCGCCGCGTTTGCGAACGTCCTCCGCGATGGAATGCCCGTCGAGAAGAACGACCGCATTCGGCCAGGTCGCGAGCAGCCGGGCGATGAGGCCCGTAAGAAATTCGTGCTGGTTGACCGGTGTTCTGTTGCGAGTCCTGACGCTGACCCACACGATGGGACGTCGCCCGTCAAGACGAGCGGACAGCACTCTGGCGGCGTCCGTCGCGATCGCGTCCCGCGCCGATCGATGCAGGGTGGCGCGTGTTTGCGGGTCTATCCGCGTCGAGCCGAAGCAGAACAGGGCCCGCCCCGGTTCGTTCGGCATTGCATAGCGTGTCGAGCGTTCCACCGGCCAGTGCGCGATTTCCGGCGTCAGCAGTCCGATATCGCCAAGGGGTTCGAAAAACGTGACGATGGTGGGTGGCGGCGTCCGGCTCTGCGACAAGCTTGCGGCTTCTCGCAGAGCCGGAAGCTGGTTCCACAGCATATGTGCGAAATTGGGATCGCCGCAAACGGCGGCGACGTCGGCTGCAGGGCGAACGGGCTGCCATTTCTCCGCCGCGAATATCGTGATCGCGTCTTCAGCTTCTTCGGGGGCGATCGTCCACGTGCGCGTTCCGAAATTCAGGCCGCATCGCAGGGACGGCATGAGGATCGTGTTCAGGGGAAAACCTTCGCCCAGATTGCTTGCGCAAAGCAGTAGATCCGGCGCGTCGGGGAAGCGGAAGACCGTCTTGTGCCCGCAGACCGATTTTTTTTCAGTCACTGTGATGGCGTCGCCGGACCGGATCATGCAGGCGGTGACGGGAGACGGGATGCGAAAGAAGCGGTTTTCGAACAATTCTCGCTGATACCAGCGCAGGGCGCGCTCCGATGACGTCTTCTGTCGGGCGTCGATGTAATTGATCAGGGTTCCGACATGCGGCGCATGCGTGATCATGGCCCGCCACGTCCGCCGCCCTTCCACCGTGTCGATGTGGGGAATGGAGAAGGGGGCAGGCGGCTTCGTTGAGAGATCGTCTTCCGTCATGTCGGCTCTCGATTCGTCAGCGTAGTGTGCGGCGACGCCCCGATCACGTCACGCGGGGCGGATGAAGCGCGCGGCGAAGAAGCCGTCCATGCCCCCCAACTCGGGCCACAGGCCGGGATGCGTCCGCAGCCATCCTTCGGGCGTCAGCGCTTCGGGAATGTCGGCCAGTTCGGACGGCCGGAAAGGATCGGCGGTGAAGCCGATGCGCAGGGCGGCGGCGACGCGGTCCGGCCCTTCTTCCTTCTGGAGAGAACACACGGCGTAGACCAGACGGCCGCCCGGCTTCAGCATCCGGAACGCCGCAGCCAGCAGAGCGTCCTGTCCTTCGGTCAGGGCCTCCAGATCGCGAGGCCGCTTGATCCACAACGCGTCCGGGTGGCGACGACCAGTGCCGGTGGCCGAGCACGGGGCGTCGAGCAGGATGGCGTCTAGCGGCGCATCGGGCGTCCATGCAGTGGCGTCGGCGCAGATCGTGGTCACATCCAGTTTGAGGCGGACGATATTCTCCTTGAAACGCTCCAGACGCGCCGGATCACGTTCGATAGCAGTGACCACGGCGCCAGCGTTGGCAAGCTGCGCAGTCTTTCCTCCGGGCGCGGCGCACAGATCAGCGACCCGTTCCCCCGGCTGAACTGCGAGCAGACGCGCAGGCAGCGCGGCGGCGGCGTCCTGCACCCAGAACGCACCTTCGTCAAAACCGGGGAGCGTCGTGACGCGCGTTCCCGCGGGCAGGCGCCAGGAGCCTGTCGGCAGTCGCTCGGCTTCGGGGGGCGCTTCCGCGTCCGGGCGGACGGAAATGTCCAGCGGCGCTTCATGCGCCAGTCCGCGCGCGATCACTCTGGCCACGCCCGGTCCAAGGTGCTTCCACGACGTCCACAGCCAAGGCGGGACGTCCAGACGTTCCTGATCGAGTCCTTCGAGAACCGCCGGGCCCTGCGTCGCAACGCGTCGCAGCACGGCGTTGGCGAGCCCCGCGAAGGGCGCAAGGCCGCGTCGCCTCAGGAGGTCGACGGTGGTGCCTACGGCTGCGTGCGGCGGCGTCTCAAGATACAGCAATTGCGCAGCGCCGAGCAGCAACGCTGCACGCACGGGCTCCGGCGGCTCCTTGCGCAGGAACGGCTCCAGCGCCGTCGTCAGAGTCCCGAGGTGGCGCAGCGCAGCCGCCGCCAGACGGTGGGCTGCGGCCCGGTCGCGCGTGTCGGCGGCGCGCGCCTCGGGCGAGCGCAACAGGGTTGTCTCCAGCATACGCCGGTTCTCGATCACGCCGCGCAGGATATCGAACGCGATGTCGCGCGTCGGGTCCGACGACGCAGCAGGACGTTCGGCGGCCGGGGAGGCGCCGCGCTTTGTGTGGCTACGTGACGCCGATCGGGCGGCCGGTTTGGGGTTTGACGGAATGTTCATCGTTTCCGGTTTGAATGCTCGCTGGCCGACGACATGACACGTCATCCGTCGCGGCGCCAGCCGTTTACGCCGTAACACCGGCATCCGTAGCCGCAAGCAGGATCACAGCCCGGACCATGGAGATCCGTTTCGAGCAGCACATAGCCCCTTATTCCGGTGCTTTCGTAGCGTTCGCGGGGTCGGCCGTCACGGCGGCCTCCTCTGCAGGAACGTATTTTCTTCCGACGACCAGCCCGCTGATCGGCGGTGTCGCCGTGCGGGCGCAGTCGGGAGGAGCGCTGGACGCTCTCGCTCTGAATGTTTTCGGGACGGGCGTGCTGGTTGTGTCGCCTGAATGTATCGATGATTTCGGCTTTCGGGTGAGCGTGTTTGACCGCGCGCTCTTGCAAGGGGTGTCGGGATTGCGGCGGGTGACGTCCGGTCTCGTGATGCGTGAAACGTTGCGCGCCGCCGCCGCCGGGTTCGCCGGGCGGGAAGCCCAGACCCTCGCCCGAGCTGTGGCTCCGGAAATGACCCGGCGCAGGGTCGATCTGCGCAGACGCCTCGTCTCCCATGCGGCGGGCTGGATAATCGACCCGAGGGTGTTTCGATGGCTCGCCGGGGTGCTGGTCGAGGCGGGAATGGCGAATTCGATTGGCGCCGGAGCTGACTTTCTTACGTCGGTATCCGCCACGCCGCCTCGTTTGGCCCTGTTGCGGGACACCGTCGCGACGCTCTCCGAGGCGCTGCCTGACGACAGGGGCGAGACGATTCGTCGCCGTTTGTGCAATGTCGCGACGGCGGCGCTGGGACGTGTCGAGGCGATGTACGCCACGCTGCGCGACCTTTTGACATCGCAAGGCATGATCGCGGCCTATCGCGACGCTGTGCCGCAACTTTTTGCTGATCTGTCGACGCTGCGCGGCTGGACGAGATTTTGTCTGTTAGCAAGAGAGATCGCGCACTCTCCATCGCGCTCCCATGCGCTGGGCGATCTCGTCGCTCTGGCGCAGCTTCTAACGCACAAAAGAGGTCTGACGGGCGACGAGGCGTTTCTCGCCAGCGCGCTGCGTCCACGATTGTCAGACTGGCCCCCGGAGGTTGACCACACTGTCTACGTGATGTCGCGCAACGAACGAATCCTGAGGGCGGAAATCATTCTGGAAGTCGGAGATATCTAGGATGAAACTCTCCTCCCTTCGCGACAGCAAGAGCCACGTCCGGGACAGTCCGGACCATGCAGTGGCGAGCGCGTCCGGTTTGTTGTTCAGGCCGCTCTGGCCGCTTCTCACTTCGCTGGAGCGTTGGCGCGCGGGAGCTTTTTGCGCTGTGCCGGACACGCTGTTGAATCCTTTGAAAATCTGGATTTTCGATTGCTACCCGGATGCGGATATTGTCGAGCGTCTTGTCAGCCATGGCGCAGGGGAGCGGCTTCCACCGCGCGATCCTCTGACCGAGCCCGAGCGTGCTGATCCACTCGAATGTGCGACGGGAATGCTGTGGGCGCGCGCGGCGGAGGTCCTCTCTCGCCCCATCCCGCCGATCGTGTTGACCGAAATCGCAGCAGCGTCGCATCTGGATGCGGTGCAGGTAACGGAGTTGGTCGCGCCGCTCGCAGCCATCTACCGGCACGCGTCATTGTTGTGTGTGCAGGGGGCCGATCCTGCGCCTGCTCGTCCATCGTCCGCTGTGTTGCGAGAGGCTCTGACCGACATTGTCGCAGAGGGTGAACTGGCGTGGCGGTTCGGGCTGCTGTTGCTGCTGGCCGGGCGGATTGACATCGACATAGCGCTTCCCGCTGCGCGCACCGTGGCTTTGACGACGGTGGATCCGGGGCTGCATCTCGACATCTGTGATCAGGCGCTGGCGGCTGCGTTCAACATCATGGAAGAGCATTGCGAATGTCTTCGGCGGGAGATCGAGAATCTCAGACCGGCACGCCGAGCGGATCGTAGGCCGTTGATCTGGATGGACGTTCCAGAGTTCGCGGCAGTTTCGGCGTTGATCCGGTTTTCCAGTCGGTGCGGTCTGCACGTGGGGTCTGCGACGCAGTTGAAGCACGCCGCCGCGCGTCTGGCGTACACGCAGTTTGCGTTTCTGGTCGATGAGGATTTGCTTATTTCCTGGCCCGACGGCGCGTGGCCGGATAGCCTCATGACCGTCTTTGAGCGGGGCGTGCGGCGCTTACGCAATCTTGCCTCGCTTGGTGCGTGTTTCACGCATCTGACTGACTTTCGACTTCTTATCGAGCGCCTTGCGTCCCACTACCTTGAGAATATGTCGATCGGGCTGAACACAGTTGAACGGGTGCGCGTGGCGGAAATTCTGCTCGATGTGACGGCGCGCCTGCCGACCCGGTCCGGTGTGGCGTCAGTGACGCCGGGCGCTCGTGCTCATGGTGCGCCCGGGCGCTAACGGCGCCACAGTCGCCTGAAGATCTGGGAACGTGATGCGAGCGAGAAATCCTCGGGTCGTTCCGGGAATCGGCGAGATGAGATCGAGGCGTGCGTTCATCTGGGTTGCGATGGTGGTCGCGATGGCGAGGCCGAGTCCGCTGCCGGGGCTTTCATGGCGGCCGCGAACGAACGGCGTTTCGATTCCTGCAAGCAGATCCGGGGCCAATGCTGTGCAATCGTTGATGATTTCGACGACGTTGCTTGCCGCAAGCATGATAGTGACGGTTGGGCCCCCATCGGCTGGAGGTTGACCGTAACTGAGGGCGTTTTCGATCAGGTTGCGAAAAAGCAGCCCTGCGGCGTCCAGATCGCCCTCCACCATCATCCGGCGGGATGCGCCGGGCTGAAACCGGATGCGGGCGGCTGCGCGATTGTCGGCGCGTCCGTCGCGTCGCTCCAGTTCCTCCGACACGAATGCCACAAGGTCGATCACGTCGAAACGATCCCTTCGTAAGGCGACGCCTGACCACGCGCGGGAGAGCTGCAGTAGTTTATCGGTGATCCCGCCCAGTCGCCGAACCTGCGCAATCAAGGTTTCAATTCCAGGCGTGGCGTCGGCGATCGTGCGGTGGGCGCCCTCCGGTTCCATCCGGCTGGCATGAAGCGTTTGCAGCAATTGGGCCTGCGCGAGGATGGCTCCGATAGGGTTACGCAGTTCATGCGCGGCGTTGGCGGCGAAAGCGCGCTCCGCCGACAGCGCCTTGTCCAGCCGATGGAGCAGCAGGTTCACTGCGTTCTGGATGGCGGTCAGTTCGACAGGGAGGTCCGGGGCGGAGACGGGATCGAGATAACCGCCGCCGCGTCGGCGCAATTCAGCGCCAAGCGCGTCGACTGGCCGCAGGCCGCGCCGGACGATCCAGCGTACGAGAAGCCATACGACCGGTGCGAGGACGAGGATCGGCAGGGTGGCGATGACGATGGCGCGATGGACCGCTTCCAGGCGGTGGAAGGATGGTTCGGCGACCAGAACGCCATGCTGCTTGTCGGAGGACAGGCTGACGAAGACGCGGAAATGCGGTCGGTCGTAAAAACCTGGGACAGTAGGCGTGACGAGAGGTTCTTCCGGTGCATTCTGGGAGCGCAGGATAACGCGTCCGGCAGCATCTGTGACCTGGTAGGCGAGCGCCCGCGGGCCGATCCCCGGCAGAATCGCGATCTGAGGGCCGCCCTGTCGCGCTGGCGTGAAGGCGACGATATAGACAAGCCGTTCCGCCACCTCACGCAAGGAATCGTCCAGACGCTCGGTAACCTCGAAACGGGTGAACGCCGCCAGCGCCAGAGCGAGCACTAGCAGCGAGCCCAGCACCGCTGCCGTGACCCCCGCCACTATATGGGCGGACAGGCTCCACGAACCGTGGTCATTCGGATTTTTCGGCGTATGGATTTCAGGGATCGGCAAGGCGATATCCCCGGCCGCGCGCTGTAAGGATAATGTCACGCCCGATTTTTTTGCGAACGCGGCTGATGAAGACTTCGATGGTGTTGCTCTCGATATCCTCCTGATGATCGTACAGCGCATCTTCGATCCGTGATCGTGAGCAGATTGCGCCAGGTCGTCGAGCCAGCAGCTCGATCACCGCCCACTCGCGCGCCGTAAGATCTATTTCCGCGCCGGCGCGTGAGAGCCTGCGGCGAGTGAGGTCGATCTCGACGTCGCCCAACGTCACAACGGCGCCGCCGTAGGCGGGATTGCGGCGTGAAATTGCGTCGATCCGCGCCATGAGCTCATCGAGATCGTAGGGTTTAACGATGTAATCGTCCGCTCCCTCGGACAGGCCTGCGATCCGGTCGCTGATCTGATCTCGCGCGGTTGCAACGAGGATCCCGAGTTTTGCGCCTTCGGATCGCAGGCTGCGGACAAGGTCGAGGCCGTTTCCGTCGGGAAGACCGAGATCGAGCACAAGAAGGTCGTAGTCTGTTGCGGCGAGAGCAGAGCGCGCATCTTCCAGCGCGCAGTACCAGTCTGCCGCGTGTCCGTGGGAGCGGAGCTTCGCCAGCACGGCCGATCCGAGGGCGGGCTCGTCCTCGATAACCAGCAGGCGCATGAAAAACCTCCAATCAGCGGACAGGCAGCGCGCGGCGTTACGATTTACGCATAGGCGAATGGCATCGCCGTTGCGTAAAGGGTCGCCAGCGCCACAGCCCCCACTGCTACGATGCGCTCAGGCTCGTGGTCAAACTGACTGCGGGGCAATGGGGTTCAATGGAAAGAAACGAAGCGAACTGCGCGCATTTTGACGACAATGATGCATCTGAAGTGTCGGTAACGCAGAGATGTTGAGCGGAAAGAAGGCGTCGTTCAGGCCCCCGCATTAGGTTCTGCGTCCCCTGACGTTCGTGGACTGGTCGTCCAAAAGTGGAACAGGAACGGTTCGCGACGGTGCCTCCTGGAAAACCGCCGCATACAGAGACATCCCGCAGAGAGAAAGCGCCCATGCGTAACGTCGGGTAGGTCTCGGTGTGCGCTGGCAACGTGCTGACGGCCGCAGTTGTGCGTCAGCGCGAGTTCAGGTGCGGAGGCGTAATTGCGCGCTGTCGCTTGCGTGCCGCCCCGGCGAAGGGGGTGGTAAGGGGACGTGGCAAACAATGAGCGTGGCCATTTCGTGTTTACGTCCTGGAAGGCGTCGGCGGCTACCGCAGCGTGGGGTCTGCGAAGCGGCGGTTCTGCAAGACCGGTAGAGTGGCCCTCGTTTTGGCGATTCGTTCTTTGGAAATTTCGCAAAACAGGAGATCGGGATCTTGCCCTGTTCGTACAACCGCGACGCCGAGCGGATCCACGACCATGCTGCAGCCGATATTCCGTGGGCCGCATTCGCCAATGCCTGCCACATAACACGTGTTTTCCAGCGCGCGGGCGGTCAGCATGACCTCCCAGTGCCACTCCTTGCCGGGACCGCGCACCCAGGCGGACGGAACGGCTATCAGTTCAGCGCCGTTCAGCGCGAGCGCCCGGGCTAGTTCGGGGAAACGCACATCATAGCAGGTCATCAATCCGATCTTGAACCCGTCGATCTCGATCAGTGGCGCGATTTCAGCGCCCGGCGTCTGTCTGTCGGATTCCCTCATGGCGAAGGCGTCGTAGAGATGCAGTTTTCGGTACGTGCCGATCAGACCTTGCGCTGAGACGACGATATGGACGTTGTAAACGCGACCGCTTCCGTCAGGAACGAAAATACATCCCGAAACCGTAAGATCGAGGCCTTGCAGCCCCGCGATCAGTCCCGTGACATACGGCCCGTCGAGTTGTTGGGCTGCGCGTAGCGTGAGGTCCGGGTCTTGCATGTCGGCTGCGAGGATGTCTTCCGGCAGCAGCAGCAGGCGAGCCCCTTCGGCCGATGCACGCCGCGCCAGATCAATGGCGGTGGCAAGATTTTCTTCCCAGCGGGGGGTGGCGGCGAACTGACCGAGAGCGATTTTCATGGGTGTCCTGCAGGGATGACAAGGGTGCTGCTTCATAGCACGGTCAGGCAGCCCCGCCGACTTTTCAGGTTGAAAGTGTACGGAGGGATAATCGTGGAGCTGGATATTGTTGATGTGGTGTGAGCTGGGGTATGCCAAACGATGGATTTTGATGATCGTGGAAACGTACGGCGGTAACGCTGAAAATGAATTTCAGGTTTTACGACTGCGGCATGCCGTTCATTGAATATTGTTTTTAAATAAGTCATGAAATGTTTTTTTGTGGATTTCGGACTATATATTGTCATATTTTTAGCATGATTTATAAATTTTTGTATTGTATTTTTAATTATAAATTATTTATCAAGCAATATTTGATTATTTTTATTTTGCACGAACTTTAAAAATCAGCCTTCAGCACGCCAATAATTTGCCTTTGAGTTCTGATGCCTCCGGTCGTGCGAATAGATGGGGCGTTGAGTTGATTTCCGTTTAATGAAATCACGAAATGCTTGCTTAAGTTCCATGCGATTCGTGCATTTATCGTGACAAAATTTCTGACCATGACGTTTTCAAGGTTCAGGGTTTTGAAGTTAGCTTGCACATCCTGATAATGCGATTGCCACCGGGCATGTGCACTGATTTCGAATTTATTGCGCGTGTAATCGACGCCGCCAATAACGCTGTTGACGGGCGTCTGTCGCTGAAAGTTGATTGGTGACGATTGATCCAGATCGCGGACCGACGCCATTGCGTAGGAAATACTCCAATGCAGGCCGACATGGGTCTTCCCGTCCAGTTTCGCCTCTCCGCCAATATCGTCCACGCGTCCATAGTTGTGAGGGCTGACCAGAATTTGCGCAGGGGGGACGAAGGTGAAATTTGTTGCGAAAGGCGTGCCGAGCATGTTGTTCGTCCTTTGGGCGAACAGCGCCAGCGTGAAGTTGGCGTTGAGCTTTGGGAGTCTGCGTGAGTAATCGGCGCCGACATTAATCGTGGTTGCAGGAACAAGGGAAGAATTGCTTTTAAAGTTGACCGGACCGAACATCGTGCTGGGGGAAAAATCAAACAGCGGGGGTAATTGCACTCCTCGCGCGACAGTAATGCCGAAGATACCTGCGTCGACAGCGTCATATCGAAGTTTCGTATTGAAAGTCGGTTCTATATATTGAAATGAATCTGACTTTACTCTCGGATATATAGTTCGTGACGATCGGGTGGGGATTGTCAGCGCGTCGAGCCGAAATGCTGTCGTCATGGTAAGGCGCGGCGCGATACGCCAGGTCCAGGTAGCTGAGGCCGCAGCAAGGTTCTCGATTTGAGATCCGAGTAATTGACCTGATGATTTTGCTGCGAGGGAGGTATTGCGGTATTCCGCCCCCAGACGAATGTCGTTGGCGTTGTTCAGGGCGATGATATCGGAAGCCTGTATGACAGTGGTCGTGGTGGTGTAATCGAAATTTATCGGAAAATTCTCGCCAACGGCAGTGACAGCGAGATCGTTTTCTGTGGAATATCGGTTACTGTAGGCTTTTAGTTCAAGAAGTCCCCAGCTTGTGTCGGCGTCTATCCTGGTCATAAGGCTTCGCATCGTGGGGGCCGTGTGAACATAGGAGCCAAAATCGAGCCACAACGCCTGCCGCTCTTTGCTGGCCGAAGCGGAAAAAAGCCAGTCGATATTGGGTGTTATTTTTCCTCGTAAATCCAGCGCCGTTTTAAACGTCATAACGGTAGGCGTCACGTTTATAGCTTCTCTGGGCGAAAACTCTTTCGAACGCATTCCATCGACGGTGAGCTTCGCGGCGAACCCGTCCGAGAATTTGTGAGAGATAACCAGAGAACCGCCAAAATAATTTTGACTGCCGCCTTTGACGCTTACAAAGCTCCTGCTTTCGTATAAGGGGTCGCGCGTGACGATGTTGATGACGCCGCCGGACGCATTGAATCCGTAAAGTGCCGAGTTTGGACCGCGCACGACTTCGATTTGTCGAATGTCGCCAATGGCTGCGGGCAGCACGCCCCAATCCATGAAATTGTATCCGTCCTGATAAACTTGGCGTCCGTTGAGAAGCACGAGCGTATGCGATCCGCCTGCGGCGTCATTGCCGCGCACGGAGACATTCTCGTCGATCATGCCGTAACGGCGCACGTCTACTCCCGCAACCATACGCAAGATGCCGGGGACGGTGTTCGCGCCCATTCGGGAAATCTGGTCGCTTGTGATGATCTGCGTATCTGCCGAAAGTTCGCTTTCACGCTGCGGTTTGCCCGTCGCGGAAGATGTTACGGGTTCTCCGAACATCGTTTCGAACGTGTCGTAATCGATTGTCTGGGCCTGAGCGCCGGAGGCCTTTGTGTCGATCACGACAGCGGACATCATGGCGGACGCCAGCAGTAACATTTTTTTCCGCGTGAGCCGGCCGCGACGGCGGGTGTCTTTCTGGGCTGTCACGGAGCTTCGCATTTTAACGGCGGCCTAGCGGGAATATGAGTTCACCCGACATGCCTAAATGCATTAACTTACCGCGACGTTAAGTAACGTCGCGGCTCCGCTTTGCGTATGACGCCCGCGACGCGATGTAGCAAGCAGACTCGGATAGTGATGAGGGTGGATGGATCAAGCAGCGGTGACCGGGGGCGGGCATCCCGATGAAAGCGACATGGGGGAGCCGGGGGTCGAAACGTCTCAGGCAGTGAGCGCGCCGCCGCATCCAGACGCCGTCAGCGACGTAAGCCTGCTTCCCATGTGTCCCGCTGCTCCGTCAGAGGGAGCGTCATCTGCACGGGTGGCTGCGGACACCCGTATGGATATGGCTGCGACCCGCGAGCTTTTTCAGATGGTCGGGGCAATGGCGTTCGTGACGGCGATGTTGCTGGTGGGCTGGCACGCGGCGCATTATTCGGGCGCCTGGCCTTACTGACCACGCGGGGCTGTAGCGTATCGGTCGTCCTGGCCTCGCATTATTGATGACGTAGCGTTACGACCAGAACATCGCGAAACGCATGGCGGGACGGGTCGACCGGCGTGATCGGGGTAACGCCGTGATACACGTGGTTGTCGTCGACAAACGCTGAGTCCATTGGCGCGGAGAGCGTGAAGCTTCCCAGTTTATGGCGTTGAAGGTCGTGAATGGTGGTGTCGCCGCTCGCCACGTTCTCTCGTCGAACCATCAAAACGAGCACCCAGTCCACGCCGTCGCGGTGCAGCCCTTCCGGTGTAGGCCGCCCCGTCTGGTTTTCCTGGGTTTCAATGCGAAATTGATGAACCTCGGCATGCCAGGTGGGGGGACGGGCTGCGTCCGGAGTCAGGTCGTCAGCCAGTTGGCGCGTCAGGCGAAGTGTCGCATGCATGGCGGGGTGCTCGCCAATTCCTGGCTCGACCGGCGCGAACCAGCGCTCCACGCCGCCATTCAAGGCGTTGTAATCGCGGCTCTGATAATGCGGCTGATGCGCCTTGCGCACGACGGAGTCCCCGCTAAGCGCGAAATTCGCGTGTCGGCGCCGTCGATATCGTCCCCCATCGGCCATGTAGCGATCCACGCCGAGCCGGTCCCAGCTTGCGGCGAAGCCTTCCCAGTCCGTCAGCCCATATGCGTGAAGCAGAGACGACATGTCCTTGGCCGGGACGATGGCGAAATGCTCGCGTCGCGTCGCGGCTTCGACCTTCTCCAGCGCATCTTGCGCGCCTTGTCCTTCAAGCCTCGCCATTGTCGTGTTCCGTTCTGTCAGGCGTGTCGTTCGCCTGTGTGTTTTTTGTCGGCTGCGGGGTCGTCGCTGCGCCGCCGTCCACCGCGACGCGCAGAGCGCCGCCCGGCGGCGTGGCCGTATAGGCCATAGGCACGCAGAATTTTATGCCGGCCTCGACCAGGCGGTTGCCCAGACGCCGATAGAACTCGCGCTGCACCTTCCATTTCATCATGGGGGCGGTGCGGATCGATCCCACCGTGACCGTGCCGTCGCCATCGCTCAGATCGACGCCGAGATCATTGTAGCCGGAATAGATCATGCTCTTGAAGTCGTCCTCTTCGCGCATCTCGTCCACGACTTTCGCCATTACGGCGACGACGCGCGCCACGTCTTCGGACAGGTCGATCTTCTGGTGGATGATGACCTGATTGTAGTCGCGGCCCGTGTTGGCGATGGTCGACACCGAAGAGAACGGGATGATGTGCAGGTCGCCGTTAGTGGCGCGGACCCGCACGGCGCGGATCGAAAGGTGCTCCACGACGCCGGATACGCCGCCAGTGGTGACCCAGTCCCCGACCTGTATCGCGTCTTCGACCAGCATGAAGAAGCCTGTGATGAAGTCCTTCACCAGACTTTGCGAACCGAAGGCGATCGCCGCGCCCATGATGCCTGCGCCCGTGAGCAGCGGCGTCACGTTGATTCCGATCTGCGACAGCGACGTCACGACGACGATGATGATGATGATCGTCAGCAGAACTGTGCGAATGATCGGCAGCACTGTCCGAAGGCGCGTCGCGCGCGCCGCCTGAGCGTTCTCTTTGTAGCGTTCGAGCTGACGGTTCAGCAGGTCGTTCACTGTCTCCCAGATGATGGCCGCGACGACGAGGGCTATAAACAGCGTGATAACGGCGCCGAGCAGATGACGGCCCAGATCGGTCGACAGGAAGAAATGCGCGGTGGAGAGGCCCCAGGATTCCGTCAACGCCACGATGCTCACGAACATGACAGTCGCAGTAAGCGCGGCTCGAACGAACGGGTAGTAACGATCTGCTCGTTTCTGCAGTTCCGGGCGTTTGGCCTGCATCTCGGGCGAAAGACGGAACAGGCGGTCCTGCGCGCCGTAGGCGAGGATGGCTATCACGCGAGACGCGATCACGATGGCCACGGTCAGGCCGAGGGTCTGCAGAATCCAGAGATACCCCCCTCGTAGATGGGCCGCCCAGACCAGCCACAGGGCGGCGTCGAGGAACAGCGCCGGAATCCACCAGGCTTTCGCAAGCGTCAGCGCGAACGTCCAGAACGGGCTTTGGGTCTGGGGCGCCTGACGGTTGAGCGCGCGCGTAATGAGCGGGCGCATGCGCCATATAAAGATCGCGATGATGACATGTTCGACCAGGACGACGGTACGGATAACAGCTTCTGTGCCCTGGGCGCTCAGATCGAATTGTTCTCCGAGGTTCGAAAGGCAAAGCACGGCGGCCGGAGCAGCGACCAGGACGTTCCACCACCGTGTCAAGATACGCGCGACGCTGTCGCTCGCAGGGGCCAGGCGAATGGCGGGAGAGCGGGGAGCGAGAACGGACTCGACGACGACGAACAAAAGGCGCGCGACCGCGTAGGCGCCGGCGAGAATGATCGTCGTCGCCTCGGCCTGCGGCGTGCTTGTCGCCAGCTCGGCGCCGCCGTAGCTGACGCCCATGAAAACGGCCACGGGCATCAGCTTGAGGCCGAAATGAGCCAGCGTGTATGGCGCGCGTCTCAGAAAGCGCAGTGTTTCTCGTTGTCTGCGCTGGTCCTTTGCGCGTGTCTGCAGAGTCTCGATGGTCCCCGCGCTGGCGCCCGAGGCGAGTGCGTCGGTAACAGCGGCGTTGTCCGCAGCGGACGCATCTCCATCAGGAGGCGTCGCTTCATTGTCATCGGCGCCTGCGCCGTTGAGCCGCTTTTCGCGCGTCGCGGCGTGCGTGGCTATGGCCGTCAACCTCGGTGCTATCACAAGCACCAGAGCACGTTCGATCACGAGCGCCACGATGACGATCAGCCCGGCGCGGGTAAATGCGTCGATCAACACCTGCCGTGTCGTCGGGTTGGCGATCTGATGGTCGAACCAGACGCCGACGCTACGCAGGTCTTTGAACAGACCGAGGAAATTGCGGCCATAAGCGCGTGCGCGCTGGCCAAGGGAGGAAAGGCCGCTATGCAACGCAACCGCTTCGGGGGTCACGATGGAGGAGCTCGTCGCGCTGGCATTCGCAGGCGTCGTCGCGGCCGTGGCGCCAGCCTGCTGCGCCCCGCGCGCCATCAGCGACAAGGTGTGCGTGAAGGCGTCACGCTGCTTCGGATCGTTGAGAACGCCCAGCAGTTCCTGCGCCTCTTTCGGCGAAAGGGCGCCTGACGGCGCACCCGAAGTCGAAGAGGCGGCCGTCGCGCCGGGCGCGTCGGCGCGCGCCGGCGATAGGGCGCCGAATGTCAGAAGCAGGAGGCTCGCTATCCCGAGAAGCCGTCCCATACGTCGCGTGACAGGCGCTGTAGCGTTCGCGTGACGTAACTTCGGCCTGCGGGGCGCTGTGACGATCATTCCTGCTCCTTCGGACTGTCCTTTACCGTGGCTACGAGCGTTGCCGCGTCCGATCAACCCCGAGGGCGACCGGAGGAGGTCAGGCGGGGCCGGTAAACCGTGTCGGGCGCTCTTCACGCAGGACGATCGTGTTGGCCACCAGATCATGCAGCCCCTGCTTGTGTCGGGTGAACGCGACCATGATGACGCCGATGCAGAGGAACGGGTAAGATATGAACGTCTTGACCAGTGTGCGTACGACCGAGCGGGGAAGTCCGATGCGGTCTCCGTTCGGATCGCAGACTCTCAGGCCCAGCGCGCGTTTGCCGAGTGTTCCGCATAGCGGAGAGGCTTCCAGACCCGCGAAATAGATCAGGGGAATCAGCGTGGTCAGCGCCCAGGCGAGGGGCTCGCCATGTATGTGCGGGGTCAGCAGGAGCGAGGACGCAGCGTCCTGAGCGTCTGGCCGCCAGGCGACGTCGATGGAGCGGGCGTCTCCGTGCCCCATCCATTCGATCGACAGGGCGGGAGCCGAGAAAAACCTGAGAACGGCGCTGAACAGCCCAAGAATGAAATGATCGATCAGGGCAGCGCCTACCCGGACCCAGAAACCTGCATAAACCCAGATCTGGCTCGGATATGGACGGCCCGTCGCAGTCGCCCAAGGATCGGGCGCTACGCCGCCATAGGCGTTTCCTTGCGAGCCCCCTGTGTGACCCCATCCTGGAGGCAGGCTGTTGGACATGCGCGTGTTCCTTGACTGGCGGCGAGCGGGGGCGGAGATCCTGCGCCGGATCGGTTCCTGTGATCGTCTGCTCGGGACCGTGGAACCGCCCGGATTTTCGTCGGAAAGTTTTGAAAGCGTCAGCTTCTGTAGGAGCCGTTGATATCGATGTAGCCATGCGTCAAATCGCACGTCCAGACTGTCGCTACGCCGTCGCCAAGTCCCAGATCGACGTCGATTTCGATGTCCTGCCCTTTCATGTGCGCCACGACGGGGGTTTCGTCGTATCCGGCGGCGACCGCGCCTTCGCTCGCGATGGTCACGCCGCCCATCGCAACGGAGAGGCGGTCTCGATCGGCGGGTTCGCCGCATTTGCCTACAGCCATGACCACGCGGCCCCAGTTGGCGTCCTCGCCTGCGATCGCTGTCTTGACCAGCGGAGAATTGGCGATCGCCATGGCGACGACGCGCGCCGAAGCGTCGGAGACCGCGCCCTTCACGGCGACGCGGATCTGCTTGGTGGCGCCTTCGCCGTCGCGGACGACCATCAGGGCGAGATCGAGGAGCACGGCGTCGAGCGCTTCGCGGAAGGCGGAAAGCGCCGGATCGGCGGCGCTTGTCACCGGCGCATTGCCCGCCTTACCGGTTCCGAACAGCAGCACCATGTCCGAGGTGGACGTGTCGGAGTCGACCGTGATGGCGTTGAAGCTGCGCCCGACGCCTTCTGAAAGAAGTGTCTGAAGGACGGCGGAGGGCAGCGCTGCGTCCGTCGCGATGAAGGACAGCATCGTCGCCATGTCCGGAGCGATCATGCCGCTGCCTTTGGCGATGCCCTGTATCGTCACGGCGACGCCCCCGACCTCAACCTGCCGGACGGACGCCTTGGGGAAGGTGTCGGTTGTCATGATCCCGCGGGCAGCGGCTTCCCACCCGTCTTCCGACAGGGCGGCGCGCAGGTCGGGAAGCGCGCTGGTGATCCGCTCGGCCGGGAGGACTTCGCCAATGACGCCGGTCGAGGCGAGGAAGACCTCATGAGCGTCGCAGCCCGCCAGCCCTGCTTCGGCTTCCGCCGTCAGGCGGCAGGTCTCGATCCCGGCCCGGCCGGTGAAAACATTGGCGTTGCCTGCGTTCACCACCAATGCGCGCGCCACGCCGTTGCGCAGCGACTCGCGCGACCAGTCGACCGGCGCGCCGGGGCATTTCGATTTGGTGAAGACGCCAGCGACGGAGGCGCCCTCGTCGAATTCCGCCAGAACGAGGTCGGTTCGACCCTTGTAGCGAATTCCCGCCGCTATGGCGCCAAGCCGGACGCCGCGAACGACGCCGAGAGGCGGCAGGGGCGAGGCGAGGGGAGAAATCGGCAAAGGCTTGGCCATCGAAAGGGACCTCAGAGCAGAATGGAAACAGCGTGCAGTTGCAGGGAGATGCATCGCAGGGCGAAACGGTGTGGCCAAATCGGGCCAGAACGCAAGAAGGGCGCCGTAAACGACGCCCTTTGCAGCAGATGAAGCGCCGTATTCTCGTGGCGCCCATACTTGACCATGAACTTGCGGCGGCGGGAAAACGCCGCCGCAAGTCGATCGGAGCTTACTTTTTGGGCGTCGCCGGAGCAGCGGCGGGCGCTGTCGCCGGGGTGTCGGGGACGACCTTTCCGTCCGGTCCGTAATGGACGATTTTCACCTGCGCGGCGGCCTTGCTGACGGCGGCGCGGACGTCGTCCTGGATCAGCTGCTGACGGATCTTGTCCTTGACCTCGTCAAGTTTCGGCGTCGGGACGGTGCGGGTCTCAAGCACCTGAATCACATGGTAGCCGTACTGGCTTTTCACCGGGGTCTGGCTGTAGGTGCCGGGCTTCATGGAGAAGGCGGCGTCGGAGAACGCCGGGATCATGTCGCCCTTCTTGAACCAGCCGAGATCGCCGCCATTGTTCTTGGCGCTGCCGGTGTCGGTGGACAGCTTGGTCGCCAGCGTGCCGAAATCGGCGCCGCCCTTGAGCTGCTTGATGACGTCAAGCGCTTCGGGTTCGGTCTTCAGCAGGATGTGACGGGCGTGAACTTCCTGTTCAGGCGCCTTTTTCGCGTAGTCCTGATCGTACTTCGCCTGGATGGCGGCGTCGGTCAGAAGCGGCGTCACCTGCTTGGACAGCCATGCGTTCTGGAGGGCGTTCGTCGCCGCCGTCTCCATCGCCGTCTTCACTTCAGGATCGTTCTGCAGGTTTTCCTTATGGGCGATGATCTGGATCGCCTTCTGGTCGACCAGCTGGTTCACCAGCATCGGCAGCACCATGTTCTGCGGAAGCTGGCGGAGTTGCGCCGGCATGGTGGCGGCGGCCTGGCGCAGATCGCCCAGCGTGATTTTTTCGCCGTTCACAGTGGCGACGACCATGTTGGGGTCGGAAGGAGGTGCGGGCGGCGCGGCGACCGGGGCCGCTGCAGGAGCGGCCGCCGGGGCGGGAGCCGCGATAGCGTGGCCCAGAAGGGCAGGAGCAAGCAGGGCCGCCGTTGCAAGAAGGGAGGCCGGGCTGGTGAACCGCATAAGAACAAACCCTGAATATTCGAGTGACGGGCATCATGGCCGACCGTGGATGTGGTCGCAAGAGCGGCTCCGCCGATATCGCAGCCTGTAGCGGATATTCATACGGGCGCGCATTCGTCCGCAGCCGGGCGCCGTTTCTGTGTGCGGCCATCGGTTGACCCGTGACGGCGCGGGTCTTATCTGATTGCGCGCGTGTGGTTGGCTGTGCGCCGCCAGCATTTTTGAGTTCGTCTTCCACGGCCCGTCGACGGGACGCTTCAGCGTCTTCGGCAGGAGCGCGGAGAAAATCGGGCGCGGTCAGGTCCGCACGCCGTTCCGGAAAGGTTTACATGCTCGCCTCGCTCGCTCGCGCCCTGTTCGGCACCGCCAACGATCGCTCGCTGAAGGCCTATCAGCGTCGCGTGCCGGAGATCAATGCGCTCGAATCGCAGATCAGGCCGCTCGATGACGCCGCCCTCGCCAATAAGACGGTGGAGTTTCGGGAGCGTCTGGCCAAGGGTGAAACGCTGGACGCGCTGATGCCGGAGGCCTTTGCGGTTGCCCGCGAAGCTTCGCGTCGCGTGCTCGGCATGCGGCATTTCGACGTGCAGCTTGTCGGCGGCATGGTGCTTCATTCGGGCAAGATCGCGGAAATGCGGACAGGCGAAGGCAAGACCCTCGTCGCGACTCTGGCGGTCTATCTCAGCGCTCTGGCGGGCAAGGGCGTGCATGTCGTCACCGTCAACGACTACCTCGCGCGGCGTGACGCCGAGGAAATGGGGCAGTTGTACGGCTTTCTTGGTCTGACGACCGGCGTCATCGTGCCGAACCTGCCTGACGACGCGCGCCGCGCCGCCTATGCTGCGGACATCACCTATGGCACGAACAACGAGTTCGGGTTCGATTACCTGCGTGACAACATGAAGTTCCGGCTGGAGGACATGGTCCAGCGGCCGTTCTTCCACGCCATCGTGGACGAGGTGGATTCGATCCTGATCGACGAAGCCCGTACGCCTCTCATCATTTCTGGCCCGGCTGAAGACAGCTCAGATCTCTACCGCAGCGTTGACGCCGTGGTCGCAGCGCTGGTTAGCGACCCGGCGACGTATGACAAGGACGAGAAATTCCGTACGGTCATTCTGACCGAGGAAGGCTCGGACCGTGTCGAGACCATGCTGCGGGAAGCAGAGGTGCTTGCTGAGGGCGGTCTGTACGACGTGCATAACATCGCGGTCGTTCACCACGTCCAGCAATCCCTACGCGCGCATACGCTGTTCGCGCGGGACGTCGATTACATCGTGCGCGGCGGCAAGGTCATCATCATCGACGAATACACCGGTCGCATGATGGATGGTCGCCGGTATTCCGACGGCCTGCATCAGGCGCTCGAGGCGAAGGAGCATGTCGAGGTTCAGCAGGAGAACCAGACGCTCGCCTCCATCACATTCCAGAACTATTTCCGCCTTTATCCCAAGCTGTCCGGCATGACCGGCACGGCGATGACGGAAGCGGACGAATTCGCGGAAATCTACAAGCTCGACGTCGTCGAAATTCCGACGAACCTGCCGGTCGCCCGCAAGGACGAAGATGACGAGATCTATCTGAACGAGGCGGACAAGTTCGCCGCGGTGGTTCGTCTTATTCAGGAAATCCACAAAGGTGGTCAGCCGATTCTCGTTGGTACGACCTCCGTCGAGAAAAGCGAGGCCCTGTCCGGGGAACTGAAGCGCGCGGGCGTTCCGCATAACGTGCTCAACGCCCGGTTCCACGAGATGGAGGCGACCATCGTCGCCCAGGCGGGCGCGCCCGGCGCGATCACCATCGCCACCAACATGGCGGGTCGCGGCACTGACATTAAACTGGGCGGCAACGTCGAGATGCGCATCCAGCAGGAACTGGCGCATATCGAAGACCCTGCGGAGCGTGACGCCGCGATTGCGGCGCTGCGTGAAGAAGTGGCCAGCAACCAGAAGATCGTGCGCGAGGCGGGCGGACTCTACGTCATAGGCACGGAGCGTCACGAAAGCCGTCGCATTGACAACCAGTTGCGTGGCCGCGCCGGACGTCAGGGCGATCCGGGCAATTCCCGTTTCTTCGTCTCCCTGCAGGACGACCTGATGCGCATTTTCGGGTCCGAAAGGATGACCGGGATGCTGCAGAAGATGGGCATGCAGGAGGGCGAGGCCATCGTCCATCCGTGGCTGAACAAGGCCCTTGAGCGTGCGCAGAAGAAGGTCGAAGCCCGCAACTTCGACATGCGCAAGAATACGCTCAAATACGACGACGTCATGAACGACCAGCGCAAGGAAGTGTATGCGCAACGTCGCGAATACATGCTGGAAAGCGACGTCGCCACGACAGTCAGCGAGATGCGCGAGGAATTGATCCACGCGCTGACGGAACGGCGGATTCCCGAAAAATCCTTTGCTGAGCAGTGGCAGAGCACTGAGCTTCAGGACGACGTCCAGCGTATCCTCAACCTCGACCTGCCGATTGTCGACTGGTCGCGTGAGGACGGCATGGACCGCGAGCAGGTCGCCGCAAGGATCGCTGACGAGGCCGCGAAGGCGCAGGCTGTTCGGACGGTTAACTTTGGTCCCGACATCATGCGCTTCATCGAGAAGCAGATTCTGCTGACGACGTTCGATGGCGTGTGGAAGGAGCATCTGCATGCGCTCGACCAGCTTCGTCAGGGCATCGGGCTTCGCGCGTATGGTCAGAAAGACCCGCTGAACGAGTACAAGCACGAAGCGTTCCAGCTTTTCACTTTCATGCTCGACGAAATGCGGGAACGGGTCGTGTCGCTTATCGCGCGTGTCGAGGTGGCGCCGCCTCTCGATCTCGAACCATCCGCCAATATCGCTGAATTTCACCCAGATCCGGGCGTGCCCGGTCTGGCGTCCGAGCCAGTCGCGATGTCGGTTGGCGACGCGGCTCCGACGCTTGTGACGATGGAGCCGCCGGGATCCGGCGCGATTCTGCCTGATGATCCGTCGAGTTGGGGAGAGACGCCGCGCAACGGACTCTGCCCTTGCGGTTCAGGGAAGAAGTACAAGCATTGTCATGGCCGCCACGTGTGACCTGACCGGTGTGCGCCCGGTTTAGGGCTGGCTGACTCAAGGCTGCCTGTGCGCCTCTTTCCAGGCGGACGGACTGTTCTGAACGTATGGCGCGATGACGTCATGAGACATTGATCGGGGATCCTGGCGGATCTCCGTGGCACTGACGAGCGGACGATGGTCTCCGCTCAGGACGAGGACTGTGAGGGCGGCATGGCTGGCCATTCCCAATTTAAAAACATCATGCATCGCAAGGGCGCACAGGACGCCCGACGCGCCAGGCAATTCGCCAAGGTTATTCGCGAAATCACGGTGGCGGCGCGCTCCGGACTTCCTGACCCGACTTCCAATCCGCGCCTTCGCGCCGCCATTTCGGCGGCGCGCGAAGTGAACATGCCCAAGGACACCGTGGAGCGGGCGATCAAGAAAGCCACTGGCGCGGGCGGCGGCGACGATTACGTGGAGGTCCGCTACGAAGGGTACGGTCCGGCTGGTGTGGCTGTGATCGTCGAAGCTCTGACTGACAATCGCAACCGCACGGCGTCCGACGTGCGCGCAGCGTTCTCGAAATATGGCGGCTCTCTGGGCGAGACGAATTCCGTGTCGTTCATGTTCGCGCGTCTGGGCGTCGTCACCTATCCGGCAAAGGTCGCTGGCGAGGACGACATGCTTGAGGCTGCGATCGAAGCTGGCGCTGATAATGTGGTCTCCACGGAGGAGGCGCATGAGGTGACGTGCGAGATTGAGGCGTTCTTCGCCGTGCGCGACGCTCTGGAGGCTCGTTTCGGCGAACCAGAGAGCGCCAAGCTCGACTGGCGTCCTGAGAACTCTGTGCCTCTCGACGAGGAGAAGGCGCGTTCCGTGCTCAAGCTGCTCGACGTGCTCGAAGAAAACGACGACGTGCAGAACGTTTACGCGAACTTCGATCTGCCAGAGGATGTTGCAGCGGCGCTTTCGGCCTGAGTAAAAGCGTCCGCCCCTGATGCCGTATAAGTCTGGCGTCGGGGGCGAATTTTCCTAATAAAGAAACAATTACACAAGAGACGTTGATCGTCGCGGTATCGCCTTGCCGAGCGGAAATTTATACCGGTACGCCGGGTGAGATATCGTAGGCTTTCTGAACCAGTTGGTTTCGCTTTCCTACGCCGTCTTCGATTTTTCGATCCCAGACGGCGTCCATCATCTGGCGCTGTTCGTCGACGATTTTCTTCGGCTCGACGTTTCGATATGTGCGGATCTTCCCGGTCAACACCCCGATTGTCGTTTCAATGACGGGTTCCTGATCATATTGCTCGTGCGGAAAAGCAATGTTTTCGTAATTAAACAACCTCTTTGACGGATCGTCCCTCCAGCTTTTCCAAGTTTCGAACATTCGGTCGTTGAAACCTGTCAGAAACGGGCCGGGGTTTATAGTGGCGACTTCGATGCCGAATTCCTGCATTTCCTGCCGCAGAGCCTCTGCAATTGCTTCGACCGCGTGTTTTGACGAGGAATATACTCCGGCAAACGGATCTGTGGTCAACCCGGCGACAGATGACATAAAGACGACCAGACCGTGTCCTCGCTTCGCCATATCTCGTACGACGATCTGCGTAAGCAGGGTTGGACCGATAACGTTGACCTCATATTGGCGGCGAAGGTTTTCTTCCGGAATGTCGACCACCGAGCCGCCTTCGGATATTCCCGCATTATTCAGGAGAACTTCAACGTTCCATGAAGCAGCCTTGCGTCGTTCGCCCTCGCTCGTCACATCAAGGGTTTCGATACGGAGATCGACGCCACGACGCTTTGCCTCCTGTTCCAAAGCGTAGACCTGGGCGGGAACCTGCACGGCGGCGATAACTTCGTGGCCGAGCGCCGCCAGACGCAGGGCAGTTTCGGCGCCGAAGCCGGTCGCAGCTCCGGTAATCAGAATTACTGGCATGATTTTGATCCTCGGCTGGATGGTCCAGTTTCGGCAAGCGAGGTGATAGTTTTCGTACTCAGTTCACGATTTTGGGACACTCGTGATGACCGGATTCAGGCCTTGCGGTGTCCGCTCTATGCATTGAAACGGCGCGTGAAGTTTTGGTGTCTCATCCGTAAAGTTGGATAGAAGGCATGCAGTTTTTCATTAGTGCCTTCGTTCCCGCTTTTTTGGCGAATGAAACGATATTATCGATGAAATATTTTTATAATATCAAATATATTTCACCGATGGGCGGTCGCTTCGCGTCAGTATTCAGTCTGTTCGCCTTTCAACGGAACGGATGTTTTCTGCCCTTTGGTGCCGGAGTAGACGAGAATCAGCACCGTCTCCTGATCGCCCGAGACGCCGCGGTGGGCGTCCTCGACGCTTTCGGTAAACGCCTCACCAGTATGAAAGGTCTTTTCCTTGCCGCTGGCCTTATCTTGAATGGTCAACTGTCCCTGCAGAACATATCCGGCGTTCGGGACCGGATGGACATGCCATGGGAGGGCGGAATTCGGCGGTATCGTCAGCTTGAGAACAGTCAATTCCGGAGCAGTAGTCGGATAATGCTCGTAAGGCTTCCCGTTCCACGAGGCGCTGCTCTGGACAAGGATGTCAGCGTGGCCGGACGCCGTTTGCGGCGTGGCGGCGGAAGCTTGAAGCGTTGTGGTGGAAGCGGCGATGAAGATAGTGCCACATGCGATTTTTTGGGCGACAGACATGAGTTGCTCCCCGAGAGATTCCTGGCCGCCTGGCTCCCCGGTTGAGCCCTGCAGTCGGAGCTTTGGCTCTCCTGCGTCAGGCGCAATGAGGATGGGTAGGACATGATCCCGGTGATCGCGGATTCCATGCGCGATTTGCCGGGCGGCTTGGGTGCTAACGGCTGTGGTCGCGAAGGGTTTGGCTTCTTCATGTAGAGTTGGAAGGAAAATTTTTTGAGCTGACCTGGCCCGCGATGATGGACGGCGCTGCAGCAGGATTGCTGCGCCACCAAATCCCGGATCGCGGGCGTTAACGCGTCAATATGCAAAATCGCTGCGAGTTTTTGGCCTTCCCGCGTGACTTTTTTGGGGGAGGCAGTGATGAAGTTCGGACGGTCGTAAGTTGAGTTCTAACCCAGCGGCGTAGCCGCCTGGTGGATTAATAAAGAGCAGGAAACGGCGCGTGGCGGTCTATCCCGGTGCGCCGCAAGCATCAGTCATTCACGACTTTCGCATCCTCGCCGGGATCGGCTATACGGCGAAGACCCTGACGGGAGCGAAGGGGGTAAGACCACGCGACGTTCCCTGTTCGTGTGGACGGTTTCCTTCCCAGAGGACCATGAATGCAGGCCGAAGCTCCGAAACGATCCGCCGTCGTCGATCTTGGCTCCAACTCTGTCAGGATGGTCGTGTTCGACGGGGTCTCGCGCAATCCCGTGTCCATTTTCAATGAGAAGGCTGTTCTGCGGCTGGGCCGCGGCCTTACGATGACTGGTCGTCTGAACGACGAAGGCGTCGCCATGGCTGTGGAGGTGCTTCGGCGCTATCACGCCATCGCACGCAGCATGAACGCCGACCCGTTCGAGATACTGGCGACGGCCGCCGTGCGTGATGCGGCTAACGGGCCGGATTTCGTGGAGGCGCTTCGCAAGGAGATGCCGGGCGTGCCGATCCGCATACTCTCTGGCGTGGAAGAGGCGGACCATTCGGCTGTTGGAGTGCGCTGCGGCATACCGGAGGCGACGGGGCTGGTCGCCGATATTGGCGGCGGCTCTCTCGAACTGATCCGGCTCGACGACGACGGGCGGGAAAGCGCGAATACGCTGCCGCTGGGCGTGATCCGACTGAGCGACCGGTCGGGCGGCGATCTGACGATCGCCAAGGGCATCGCCGACGCCGATCTCAGCGGAGTCGACTGGTTAGGCGGCATGAGGGGCCGCACGCTGTATCTGGTTGGCGGCGCGTTTCGCGCTCTGGCGCGATTGCAGATCGCACGAACGAACTATCCGCTCAATATTGTCCATTATTACTCCCTTACGCCCGCCGCCGCGCGGGAAATGACGGGATGGTTGATCGAATCCAACCGCCGCACGCTTGAGCGTTTGCCGAATGCTCCGCGCAAGCGGCTGGACGACGTGCCGTTTGCGGCTACCGTTCTGCGGCGGCTGCTGAAACGTGTCGAGCCGGATCGCGTCGTGTTCTGCGTCGATGGCCTGCGTGAAGGCTGGTACGCGATGAACGTAGCGCCGGAATTACAGTCTCTCGATCCTTTAGACACCGTTGCTCAGGATCTCTGCCAGCGTCTGGGGCGGAGCGAGACGCTGCCGGAGGCGCTGTTCGCCTGGACGGCGAAGCTCTTCCCCGGCGAAAGTGATCGTGAGCGTCGGCTTCGCATGACGGCGTGCCGCCTTTCGGACGTAGGCAGCCACGACCATCCTGAATACCGGGCCGAGCAGACCTATATGCGGGTGCTGTGGATACAGGGCGTCGGTTTCGATCACGAAGCGCGTGCGGCTTTGGCGCTGGCTTTGGCCGTTCGATACGAGGCTGAACCGACGGCGGCGTTCGTCGCGCCGTCGCGGGCGCTGCTCGACGATGCCTGGTTTGGCTGGGCAATGACGCTGGGGCTGGCGCTGCGTCTGGCGTACTCACTTTCCGGCGGGGCGAGCGCGCTGCTCGACGGCACGCGGCTGGAACATGACGGCGGAGAACTGCGCCTGCATCTGACGTCGGCCAGCGTCGCGGTGCGCGGAGAGGCGGTGAAGCGCAGGCTGACGCGGCTCGGGCAGGTGATGCAGGTCGAGACGAGGATTACGGAGGTTTTGGGAGGGTGAGATCGTTCCGAGTATGATGCCGCCGCAAATATTGCATATAAATCTTCAATATTGACATGATTATTTGCAAGGTGCTCATTTGTTCGCGGTTTCGAGGTGACCAAGAGTTGTCTTTACGTAATTTGATCGAACAAATGTTCTGATTTGTTTAGTGGAATTTCCGCTATATTTTTTGAAATTCCAAATTACGTTATATATGGATTATTTCAAGGTGATATTTCGATCTCGCCTGTAATGTGACGTAAGTAATTAAAATAATAATTTTGAATGGCCGATGATTAACGTCTGCGCAGCGGCAGAATTTTCAATGATTTTCTGTGAAGATATTGAAATTATTACGAATGAAATGATTTTTTTGTGGATGTTTTTTATTAACTGTGCGACAGCGGTAGGGTTATTTCGATGTTTTGGCGCCTTTTTTCCTGTATGAATTCTTGGGAAGCACAGCATGTCACTAGCCGAAGATTTGAGAAACAGAACGGCCCATTTCATGAGTAATTACGTCCTGAGCGCTGCTGGAGCTTTTCGGTATCCTGTCGCAGGTGCGCAAAATAATCAGGAAAACTTGCAACCGGATGCTCCTCGTTCGTTTTGGCTCAGTTCTTACGAAAGTAAAGAAACCTCTGGAAAGAGTAAAGGAGACAATGTCGTTATTATCAGCACCCAATCCAGAGGCTCGCCTAATAGTGAATCTCGGGTTAGCGCATACTGGATTCCGCAAGGCGGGTCGTGCCTGATTCCAACTAATCCGGGAGAGGGCACGCTGGCGTTCACGCCAGATTTTAGTGGTTGTTCCATTGTGGTTGATCAAATCGACGATGACCAATACCGATTTTACCATGTTCAGGGGGGGAGTGCACGCGGAAGCGCTGGCAGTTATTTCGACGAGGAATACCTTGCGGACGGAATCGACCATGGCTTTGGTTTCGCCGGATGCATGCGTTTTGATGATTACGGTATCGAGGGGCGCCCCCGCGCCTTTGCCGTCATGAAGTACCAGGATGGACGCTGGTGGATATATTTCCAAAGGCAGGCAGGGCAAGGAGGAATCGGCTGGGCAGGAAACGAGCCTTCTATAGCAGGTGTGCAAAAAGTGCTTGGAGGGGGGCGTATCCCTGTTGCGGACTTGCTGCGTCAGCGGGCAGATATGCGCGGGATAGAAGGAGATTCGCGGTTAAACCGACCTATGCCAGAAACAAATGTGGCCGGTTATGAGAATTTCCCGCCTGTTGGGGGCGTTGAGCAAATCGCATAGAGGACGTCGTCGTGTTCTGGTGTGGGGCGCGGGGCGTCAGGTCACGGCGGCGGACGTCCCATCAGCGACCGCTCGCCGCCCCCGGGCCAAAGCAATATAAACCCCGCCGCCAATGACGACGCCCACAAACCATGATAGCGCGCTGACGGGCGCCAGCGCCGGGATCACGAACCCGCTCGCGGCGACCGCGCCGCCGATCAGCATGGCGGACACGCCGCCATGCCCCCAGCCGCGTGCGCCAGCGTAACGGCCGTCGCGCCGATAGAGATCGTCCACGGCGATATTTTGTCGCCGCACGACGTAGTAATCCGCCAGCATGACGCCCGTGACAGGGCCGAGCAGGGACGAGATGATGGTGAGGATACGGTAGATTCCGTCCGCGCGGTCGAACCAAAGCCACGGAACGAACAGCACGCCCAGCGCGAGGACCAGTCGTCCCGCCTTTATGAAATCCAGACGACGCGGCGCGAGGTTTATCAGATCGTAGGCGGCGGGCATGATATTCGCGACGACGTTCACAGAGAGCGTCGCCAGCAGGATCGTCAATCCCCCAAGCACCGTGATCACGGGGTGGTTCAGGGCCAGCAGCAATTCGACCGGGTTCCAGATCGGACGCCCGAACATCAGAATGGTGGCGGACGTGGTGATGATGCCCATCGGCGTGAAAATCAGCGCCGTAAGGGGCAGTCCAATGGCCTGTCCGACGACCTGATCGCGCTGCGTACGAACGAAGCGGGACAGATCGGGGATGTTGACGGCGAACGTCGCCCACATGCCGATCATGCCGGTTACGCCCAGCGCGAAAGCGTTCCAGAAGGCCGCCCCGTGCAGCTTCGAGGGTTGGGAGAATAGCGGCCCCAGACCGTGCCCCACCCGCAGCGCCCAGATCGTCGCCGTCAGCCCGGCAAGGATGACCAGTGGCCCCGCGATCAGTTCAAAGTTACGGATACGATGAACGCCATGACTGGTGATCCAGCCGTGAAGCGTCCAGACGATCGCCATCGCCAGCCATGTTTTGATCTGCATGCCCAGAAACGCGACCGTCCATCCTGCCCAGGTGGCGCTGAGCGTGGACATGATCGCATCGACCGCTTGCGCTGCGGCGTAGGACTGCACTGAAAACCAGAACACGGCGCAGAATCCCCGCAACAGGACGGGCAGTTGCGCGCCGGTCGGCCCGAAGGATGATCGGATCAGGACGCAGAACGGTATGCCGTATTTCGTTCCGGGTCGGGCGTTGAACCACATTGCGAGAAACAACACGCCGTAGGCCACGGCGACGACGCCCAGACTCTGCCAGGCGGAAAAGCCCAGCGCCATCAGGCCGGAGGCGGCTTCGTAGACCACGATGTTGTGGACCATCCCCATCCAGACGGTCGCCATGTTGATCCAGGACCAGTCGCGTTTTTCAGGTGGAACGGGTAACAGATCCGCGTTGGCGAGATCGGGATCGAAGCCGTCCGGCAGGGGAACATGTGAGATCTGGCGGGATGGAGGCATGAACCCTCGCGGCTGACAGCCTAAGACTGCCGATTATATTCAACCAACCGATGTTATTGCGGCGCCGCACAGAATGAAACCGTCCCGGAACCTTGGCTCTGCGTTTTGTGGGAGCGGTGCTGGAGCGTCCGCAATGCGCGAGACCACGACGACGAAACAGGGTACACGCAGTTGCGAACAGCGGCGGAGGGTAATCCGTCGTATCTTTCGCGTTTCGTAAGGAGCGCATGGGCGCAAGCCGCCTGAAGGCCCCACGGAGATATGCCAGTGACTCAGGAGATTCTCCGCATTCCGCAGATGCGCCCGTGGCTGGTCACAGCTTCGCAGGCTCAGGCGCCTGCGCCACACCGGGCGCCTCATCACGGGTTGGTCACGTCCATGGGCCGTGCTTCCGCATGACCGCCGCTCCGCCACCTGCCGCGTCGCCGCGCATCGTCCTGCCTTCCATGCATGTCCTTCTGGTCGACGACGACGCCAGCGTTCGCGCGAGGCTGCGGGATTTTCTGACGGGCATTGAAGGAGGGGCGGTTTCGTGCCGGGACGTTGCCGGGGCGGAGGATGCGGTCTCCCTGCTGCAAACGTCTGCGTTCGACGTCGTCGTGATGCGCGCCGATCTGTCGGGGATGAGCGGATTGCAGGCGACGCGGCGGATCATGGCGTCTCGTCCCGTGGCGATTGTAGTCACGATCGCGCCAGGTTCGCCGTCTCTCGGCCTTGCCTTCGAAAGTCTTCGGTCAGGAGCCCTGGCGCTGATTCCGCGCATTGACGGGCAAGATGCCGGACTGTCGGGTCTGGAGGGCTCGAGCGGCGTTGACGAGGTGTTGGTTTGGGAATTGCTGACGGCCGCGCTGGCGCTTGCCTGCAAGGCCTCCAGACGTTCCGGGGATGTGTCTCGATCCGAGGTTAGGGAGGCGGCGGACGGCAGACTGCCAAATGCTGCGCGCAGAGCAGATGGCGCGCCCGCGAAAGTAATGGCGCTGCTTGCGGGCGGCGGCGCGCTGGGCTCTGCGCTCCGCATGCTGGAGAGCGCCGGCGACGCGCGTCCGCCGACGCTGTTTCTGACATCGGTCGCGGCGCCGTTCCTTGATGATTTCGTGGTCTGGCTCAATGGCGTGGCGCCGGGAGGCGCGGTGCGCGGGCGTGCGGGACCGATCGCTATCGGGCCGGTACGGGTCGTCGCCGCGTCGGACGGATTTCGGGTTTCAGACTCCGGCGCGCTTGTGTCGACGCCTGTTTTGCCTGGCGTTTCCGGCACGTCCTTTCCGGGTTTGCGCGGGGCATCGTTCGACATGTTGTTGAGTTCGATGGCCGAGGCGCTTCGTTCCGACGCGATGGCAGTGCTTCTGGGGCAGGTCGAGGACGACGGCGCGCTTGGTCTTTTCGCTATTCGGCATGCCGGTGGGCAGGCGTACGAGGAGCGACCTGCACGCAACCCGTTTACGTCCGGCGTCGCCGTTCGTATGGGGGCGGCGGAGGGAGCAGGGTCGGCCGAAGCTCTGGGCGAACTGGCGGCCTCCGCAGCAGCCCGTGTGTTGGTTTCCGAAAATGGTGACGATCATGAAGCATGAGGCGCCGCGTCTGCTGCTGGTCGAAAACGCCGCCACGCAGGGACTGAGAATTGGCCGTATGCTTGAAGCGTACGGCTTCGAGATCGAGAGCGTGCAGAGCGGGGAAGCCGCTCTCGATAGTCTGGACGCCTGGATCCCCTTTCTGGTCGTCACGGACTTTCGTTTGCCGGGCATGGATGGCGGTCAGATGGCGCGTCAGCTTCGGTTGAACGCGGCGACGCGCGCCGTGCCCGTTCTGATGTTGACTGACGGTCACGACCCAAAGCTGGAGCGAGAGGTGCTGCTGGCGGGAATTGACGCCTGCGTCCCGCGCTCGGCGGACACCAGTCTGCTTGCCTTCCGGATCAGGGCGCTTCTGCGCGAGCATCCGACATCGCAGACGCCATCGCGCGGGATGTTCCGCCGCCCTGCGGTGGCCGTGGCTACGGGACCCGGCGGCGCCTTGATGGCGTGGGGACCGCAAGCTCTGCATGTGACGCGGTCATCCATGGAGCGTTTGAATCCTCATAATGCTTCGATGGCGACTCTCGCAGGGCTGGGAAAGCCGGGGGGCGACGCAGCACATGCAGCTGAAGGCGATCCGCAGGGGCTGAATGATCCGATCGTGCATCCCTCAGCCGCCTTCGGCAGGCTTCCGGTGATCCGGCTGCTTCATGGGGACGGCATGGAGGCGATGGCGCTGGATAATGCCGCGCTCGCGTCGCCGGACCTGTGGATCGACACGGTGGATTGCGTAATCGTCGACCTGACCTGTCCAACCTTTGACGGCCTTGCGTTATGCCGGAGCCTGGACGCGCGCCGAAACGCACGAGTGGGCGGTGGCGCGCCCACACGACTGCTGGGATTCGGCGGCGGGAGCAGGTCGGAGGGCGATCACGCATCCGACGCGTATGCTGCGGGCGTCGACGATCTGGTCGGTGCGGACATAGACGTCGATTTCCTGCTTTTGCATGTGCGGGCGCTGCTTCGTCGCAAGGTGCTGCAGGACGAAAGCCGCAGGAGTGAGGCGGAACGCGCGGCGCGAGAAGCGGCCATGCAGGGCGCGCGCGCAAAGGCGGCGCTCGCCGAGGCTCTGGAGCAGGCGAACACCGAGCTAGCCGCCGCCAACCGCAAGCTGATTGATGCGCAGACCAAGCTGGTGCAGTCGGCCAAGATGGCGTCGCTGGGTGAACTTGTCGCGGGAATCGCGCACGAATTTAACAACCCGCTGGCTTTCGTTTTGGCGCATGAGGACACCGTTGCGCGAAATCTGGAAAAAGCGATATCGGCGCTCGCACAGGACAACGCTGGGGAGGCGCGCGTTCTGCTCGACAAGAGCCGCGATCGACTGGGCGCGTCGTCTGTCGGGTTGGGGCGGATGCGAGATCTTGTGTCAAGTCTTCGGCATTTCTCCCGTCTTGATCAGGGTGTTTTTATGGACGTCAACATGCCTGAGGCCATAGGCACAGTGCTGTCGCTTCTTGGTCCCAAGTTGGGAGACGATATTGTCGTCGAGTGCGCGTATGGCGCACCCCCGGTATTGCGGTGCCAGACGGCGTTGGCGCATCAGGTGGTGATGAACGTAATCAGCAACGCGGTTGACGCATTCGAGGCAGAAGGCGGCGCGCTTGGCGGCGTGCCGCGTATCCGCATAGAGACGGCGCTTTGTCCGGCAAATGACGTCGTTGTGGCGGGAAGCGTCTCACGCCTGATCACTGACTGGGCTGGGGACGCTTACGTGATCACGGTCTGTGATAATGGACCGGGCGTGCCGCCCTTCATGCGTGAACGCGTGTTCGAGCCTTTCTTCACCACGAAACCGGTCGGGGTCGGTACCGGGCTTGGGCTCGCCACAGCCTATGGCGTGGTGCAGGCCCATGGCGGCGGGATCGAGGTGGGGGTGTCGCCGGAAGGCGGCGCCTGCTTCACGATAGCAGTGCCTTACCGCGGCCCCGGATCGTTGGACGATCAGCCGCAGCATACGGTCACTGCGGCGACGCGCGCGACCGAAGGCGAAACCGGAAGCATGGAGGTTCGCCATGAACGGGCCTGACTCTCTGTTGCGCAGTTTCGGGCATCATGGTGCGGCAGCGCGCGAGCGCGTGCTGCTGGTGGACGACGAACCGGAGATTCTCGTCGCGCTCTCGGATCTTCTGGAGGACGAGTTTGAGATCGTGCGCGCTACGTCGGCCCGTGAGGCGCTAGCGTTGATTGCGGAGCGGAGCGATTTCGCCGTCGTCGTGTCCGACCAGCGCATGCGCGACATGACGGGGGATGTCTTCCTTGCCGAAGCGCGGACGATGTCGGATGCGGCTGCGATTCTGCTGACCGGGTACGCGGATCTCGAAACGGTGGCCAGCGCTCTCAACCGGGGTTCGATTACGTTCTATGCCGCCAAACCGTGGGAGCCGGACGCCTTGCTGGCGATGGTGCGGGAAGCCGCTGCTGCCTGTCGCACGCGGCGGATGCTGGCGACGGAACGGGAAATCCTGCGGAGTCTCTTCGACAATCTTCCTGTCGGACTTGCGTTCAAGGATGAGGAGGGGCGTTTCACGCGTCTGAATGCGTTGGCGGCGCGGGCGTTGGGACGTTCACAGAAAGAATGCCTTGGCCGTAGAGAAGAAGATTTTACGCCGTCGGGAGCCCCGGTCCTTGGCGACAGGACCAGTTCCGGCGACAGCGGAGCGCCGGAACTGGTCGCGCGCCGCGATGCGTCCGGACGGCCGCGCTGGCACCGCGTCACCCGCGTAGCGTTGGGTGGCGGTCGCGCGGGTTCGCCATCCGGAGAGGACGGCGTGTCGGAAATTTCTGTCCTGATCGATCAGGACGTGACCGATCTGATGGAGATGGAGCGCCGGTTGCGGCAGGCCGACAAGATGCAGGCCATCGGCACTTTGGCGGGAGGCATTGCGCATGATTTCAACAACCTGCTGACTGCTATTTTGGGGTCCCTGGAGCTGGTTTCCGACCTTTCGCCGGATCTGGACGCCCGGGCTGCGCGGCTGTTCGGCAATGCTATGGACGCTGCACGCCGCGGCGCGACGTTGACGCAGAAGTTGCTGGATTTCAGCCGGCCGCGAGATTTGGCGCGTCAATCAGTCGATGTTCCGAAACTTCTCGAACAGATGCAGGGGTTGCTGACACAGAGTGTCGGAGGCGGCGGGAAGCGCATGACGCCGGTTCATGTCGCCTCGCCGCCGGCAGGTCTTCCGGCGGCGTCGACCGATCCTGCGCTGCTTGAAGTGGCGCTGGTCAATCTGTGCCTCAATGCACGGGATGCGCAGCCGAATGGCGGTGAAATCCTGATTTCGACGCGTGAGGCAATGGTTCGTGCTCCGGAAGCGGGAATGGGTCACGCCTCTTCGAACTCCGCCGGTTCTGCCGCGAAGGGGCAGGAACCGCCCGAAACGCAGTCCGGCCAACCGCTGGCGCCCGGTCGTTATGTGATCGTGACCGTGTCGGATCGTGGGGTCGGCATGTCGCCAGAGACGCAGACGAGGATTTTCGAGCCATTTTTCACCACCAAGGCGGTGGGCGGTGGTATTGGTCTCGGCCTGTCGATGATCTATGGCTTCATGCAGCGCAATCAGGGCGGGGTGCGCGTCAACAGCGCGCCAGGGCAAGGGTCTTCCATAGAACTCTGGTTGCCAGCCGTTGAGAGTTCGTCTTCAGGCGTGCGTGGAGATGCGGCGAAGGACGTCGCCAGTTCGAAGCGTGGCGGTGGACGAAGCGTGCTCGTGGTGGATGATGACGAAAGTGTCGCGTCAGTGACATCGAGTTTCCTGTCCAAGGCCGGGTTCGATGTCATCGAATGTCACAGCGGGGCGGAGGCGATAGACCTCACGACGCAGCGGCCTGAAATCGGTTTGGTGGTCATGGATTTGCTGATGCCGCAAATGAATGGGGACGAGTGCGCCCGACGCATCGCTGAAATTCGTCACGATTTGAAGATTCTTTTCGTTACGGGGTTCGCAGATCGGGCGAGATTGCCAACAGGCGCCAAGGTTATCGCCAAGCCGTTTACCCGTGATGCGCTGCTGTCCGGGATTGATACGGTGCTCGCGGGGTAATAGTGCTGCTTACGACTACGGTTGCATGACTGTGATTTCTGTCTGTCCGTTGTGATAAACGGAGAGTAGGCTGATCGTCTTTTTTCTGCTGACGTCTTCGGGAGTGTTATTTGTGTATCTGAAGCAGAGAAAGTTGCGGTGACGCGCAAACCCTAAATTCACTAGGTCGCGTTGACAAAAGATCTATACGATCTGCCTGAGATCTGATTCACTTCCTGCCTGTGGGGTAAGGAGCAGAGAGAACAGGCATGGCACG
>NZ_AUBI01000004.1 GCF_000429165.1 Acetobacter nitrogenifigens DSM 23921 = NBRC 105050
TAAGCATGCCGCCAGCGTTCGCTCTGAGCCAGGATCAAACTCTCAGGTTCATCACGTCAGAGCCAAAGCCCCAACATAACAAACAAAGCCAAGTCCTAGCCAAATTCCTATCATTGACAGGAACATGTACTCATCGAAACATCTGTATAAAACGCGTCTGTCAAAAGATACGCTAAACAAACGTCCAATCAGTCAGACTTAACCTAAAGTCCAACCAACCAACCCCCCAGATCAAAAAGCCCGAAAGCCCCCTAACCCAAGAAGAAACGCCGTCAGCATATCCCTCTCTATTCCATATTCTCTTGTCAAAGAGCAGGCCGCCAACCAGCGGGCCGAGAACTTTACCGGCTTCGTCCGAGAAGATCAACCCCTCAGCGCCGCCGGTGAACGGGGGTATAAGCCCCCTCACACCACACCGTCAACACCAACCCACAAAAAAAACGCAGATTTTTCACCTCAACCCGCAGAACCAGCAGCCGACCGCGATTTCAAGCCAATCGTAGCCACCCCGACAGTCGGGAAAGACGATTCCCACCCGCCGCCGAGCGCGTTGTAGAGACGGACCAAATTCGTAGAGACGGTCGCCGCACTATCAGCCAGATCCATCTCCGACTGAAGAACGCTGCGCTCAGCATCCAAAACCTGCAGCGAACTGGTCATGCCGTGGCGATACTGTTCGCGCGCCAGATCGTATGCTCGGCGGTTGGTCGCTGTTTCAGCCTGCAGCTGATCGCGCCGCGCCTGCTCGGTCGAATATGCCGTAAGAGCGTCGTCGACGTCTTTCCAGGCGCTGAGGACAGTGCTGCGATAATTGAGCGCCGCCTCTTTCTGCGCGGCTTTCTTCAACGCAAGCTGACCACGCAGGCGACCGCCCTGAAAGATCGGTAACGTGATCGACGGCCCGACATTCCACGCACGCGCGTTCCAGAAACCCAGATCGCGAAACGACAGCGACTGGAAGCCGAACCCAGCGTCGATCGTCACTTTTGGGTAGAAATCCGCCTCGGCCTCGCCGATCTCGGCCGTCGCGCCATGCAACTGCGCCGCCGCAGCCCGAATATCCGGGCGACGTTCAGCCAGTTCAGACGGAACGCCAACCGGCACGTGCGCGGGCACAGGCGGAAGCGCCGACGGTCGCGACAGCTCATCATACAGCGCACCAGGAGGCGACCCCATCAGCAGCGAGATCGCATTGATCTGCTGCGCGATTCGCTGGTCGAACTGCGGAATCTGCGACGACGTCGCCTCAAGCTGCGACTTGGCGGTCTGCTGGTCGAGTTCGCTGACAAGCCCCGCCTTGAAACGCGCCGAACTCAGATCGAGCAACTTCTGCGCGTCGTCACGATTGGCCTTGAGAATGCGAAGCTGCTCCTGCGCAGCGCGCAGCGCCACGTAATCACGAGCAAGATCGCCTTCGCGTGCGATCAACATACTCCGGCGCTGTTCGGCGCTCTCATCGAGATAAGCTTTCGCCGCTTCATACTGCCGGCGAACACGCCCCCAGAGATCGACCTCCCACGTCGCATCGATACTGTCCCGCCACTGATCGAGCAACGGAATCGTAGCGTAGCCGGCCGATTGATCGATCAACGTGCCATTGGGGCCGCCGACCGCGCTCTTGCCTACATCAGAGACAATACGCTGGAGCATCTTGGTGCTGTATTGCGCCCTTGAATACGACCCGGTCGCACTCAGACCCGGGTAACGCTCGGCTCCAGCAATGACGAGTTGCGCTCGGCTTTGCGAAAGCTGCGCCGCAGCGCGCTGCACGTCGAGGTTTTCGCTGGCGAGGCGCCGCTCCAGAGAAGAAAGTTCAGCGTCGTGGAAAATATCCCACCACGCCACGTCCGGCGCGTCTGGAACGGTCACGCTACCGCCCTTCACGCCGTCCGCGACCTGAGAAGGCCGCCATTTTGGCGGCGTCCACGTCTGGGGTTTTTGATAATTCGGGCCGACGGCGCATCCGGCAAGCAGGACCGCGAGGCCTGTTACAAGCCGCCTCGAATTTGCTGCTCTCACGCTGAATTCCTCACCAACAAGTTTCCGCTGCCATGTAATCTTCGCCGCACGTCGCAGCACTTTCGGACGATGGGGCGATACCGGCCGACCACTCGCACTTCGCGCGCGATTACGAACCTCCGAGCTTCCCGCCCCGCCCATATCACACCCGCCTTGACGCTGACCGACCCGTTCGGTCAGCATGCAAACCTATCGGCTTTCCCTCGGGCGTCAATCGTGAGCGCCCCATCGCAGAGGATATTATGGCAGAGACTCACCCCGGAGCGGGCGCGACCCCGCCGGGTATAGAGACAGATTCTCCGAGCAGCGCGCCAGCCGCGGACGTTTTAACCTGCCCGGCGTGCAGCCCCGAAGAAGGCGGCGCGAAGTATCAGCAAATTCTCATCGGCGCCGGGGAGATCTTCGCGGAACTCGGCTACGAAGGCGCCAGCATGTCGCACATCGCTCGCCGCGCCGGAGTCTCCAAAGGCACGCTTTATAACTACTTCGACAACAAGGCGGCCCTGTTCACCGCCTTCGTAAGGCAAACGTCCCGCAATGGGTTACCAAACGCCTTTCAGTCCATCCGCCAGGATCTGCCTCTGCGAGGCGTTCTCCTTGGAATCGCCAAAGGCATGATCGGTCTGGTGATCGCGCCGACCACCCTGATGCTTTATCGTATCGTCGTCTCCGAGGCGCCGCGCTTTCCGCACCTCGCGCAGACATTCTGGGAAAACGGTCCCGCCATCGGCATCCGCACTCTTTCGCGCTGGCTACAGACGCAAGCAGCGAACGGCCATCTGGACGTCCCCGAACCCGAATTCGCCGCCGAGCAATTCTTCGCTTTGTGCCAGACGCGGATCGCAATGCGGTGCCGTCTGCGAATGACGGTCGATACGTCGCCAGAGGAAATAGAGCGGATCGCCACACGCTCCGTCGACATGTTCCTCGCCGTCCACGTACCGCACACCTGATACTCGGGAGTTGGGCGAGCGCGCCATATGCGCAGTTCCGCCACTCCACCTGCAAGGCGCACATACCTCGTCCCTGACCCCCGACGAGTTCGAGGAGATCAGCCACGGGAGGAAAGAAGTCTCCAAGACGCTCCGAACCGCCTTTCTGCTTCAACGTTGCATGAAACAGGCGTCACGCGAGCGCGGCGCAGTTATTCCGATCCTCGCTCGCACGTCGCCATCCGTCGTCCTTCCTTATGAAAGACACTCCCATGGCAACAGCAACACGTGACAACCTGCCCGGAAGGGCCAACAACGTCGCAGACTTCCTGACCCGCGCGCACGGCGATCACTCAGGTCTGACATCCGCCGTCAGCGAGTATATGGGCAAGGAAGGAGCTGAAGGCATTCCCGTCGTGCGACAACGCGCGAAGGAGGCCGGGTTGGACGGCCTGCTCCAGCACTGGCGCGACCGCCCTCTTACAGAAGCGGCCGAAATCGACTTGATAAGAGCCTTGATCCCTGATGAGAAAATCGCCGAATTCTCGAGGGAAACGGGGCTGTCCCGCGAAGCGACAATACGGGGACTTCTGGCCGTGATTCCGCGCGTGGTCTATCGCAACGCGGAGCGCGAGCGCCGGACAACATAACTGGCGACGGTGACAACCCGAACCGGGATGTCACCTGAACGAAGTCATCGGATTTGACGCTTCCTCAGGAGACTCCCGCCCGGCGATAAGCCGGGCGGGAGGACAAGCTTACTGGTCCAGCGAATACGCCACGACGTAATCGCCCATCTTCGTGCCGAACGAGCCATGTCCGCCATCGGCCGTCACGACATATTGCTTACCCCCGACTTCATACGTCATCGGGTTGGATTGCCCCCCGGCGGGAAGGCGGTCCTGCCAGAGCTGCGCTCCGGTCGTCACGTCATACGCGCGGATATAGTCGTCAAGCGTCGCAGTCAGGAACGCCACGCCGCCAGCAGTGGTGAGCGGTCCGCCAAGCGTGGGAACGCCAAGCTTGAACGGAAGAGGAACCGGAGAGCTGTCGCGGATCGTGCCGTTTCGATGCTTCCAGACTACCTTGTTCGTCTTGAGATCGATCCCGGCCATGTAACCCCAGCCCGGCGCCTTGCACGGAATGCCGAGCGGCGAAAGCAGCGGGTGCAGATCCACGCCATAAGGCACACCGAACTGTGGCTGAACGCCCGTTTCGGTCCCTGCTGGCTGTGCGTGGTCCGGCGTCGCCGGATTTTTCGGCCCACGCGGGATAAGCGTCGAAACAAAGGGCAGCGCCATCGGGTTCGCGATCGCGACCTGCCTCACAGGATCAACGGCGATGCCGCCCCACTCAAACATCCCGAGATTGCCAGGGAACACCAGCGTGCCCTGCAACGACGGAGGCGTGAAAGGCCCGTCGTACCGCAGCTTCTTGAAGATGATACGGCAAGCGAGCTGGTCGAACATCGTCGACCCCCACATGTCCGCGTCCGTCAAATTGCGACGAGGCCGGAAGCTGAGTTCTGAATACGGCTGCGTGGGCGACAGCCTGTCGCCTGGCGCCACGCCCTGGGGAACTTTCGTCTCCGGCGCAGGCACCACCAGCTGCCCGTTCCGACGGTCGAGCACGAAGATGTTGCCCGTCTTGGCCGGAGCATAGATAGCCGGGACGACGGTTCCGTCGTCCTTATGGATATCGACGAGAGTCGGCTGCGACGGCACGTCCATGTCCCACAGATCGTGATGCACGGTCTGATAGAACCAGGCGAGCTTTCCTGTGTCGGCATTGAGAGCGAGAATCCCGGAGGCATATCGCTCCTGATCCGGTGTGCGATTTCCTCCCCAGATATCGGGTGTGGCGACGCCAGTCGGAATGTACACCAGATTCAGCTTCGCATCGTACGCTGACGTAATCCATGAATTTGGCGAATTCGCCACATAGGCGTGGCCATTCTCCGGCAACTGGTTCGGATCCGGATTGCCCGGATCGAACGCCCAGACCAGATTGCCGGTATAGACGTCGAACCCGCGCGTGACGCCCGAAGGCTCATGCGTGGAGTAGTTGTCCATCACGGCGCCGGACACGATCACCACCTTATCGGTCACGACCGGCGGCGAGGTTGGCTCGTAGAAGCCCGCCTCCTTCATCGGCATGCCGTCCGTCAGATCGATCTCGCCGTCATTGCCGAAACGGTAGCAGCGTTGCCCCGTGTCCGCATCGATAGCGAACAGTCGACCGTCGTTCACTGGCAGGAAAATGCGATGCACGCAGTCGTTGGGGACCGCCGCTCCATCGATCGTCTGATCTCCTTCGTGCGTCTCATGGTACGAAACGCCACGGCAGGTCAGATGCTGAAACGTCGGCTTGGCCTTGATCTGCGGATCGAACTTCCACTTCTGCTTGCCGGTCGCAGCGTCCAGAGCAAAGAGAATCTGGTGCGGGGAGCAGAGGTAAAGTGTGTCGCGAATCTTGATCGGCGTGACTTCGTCCGTCGTCTCGATCGGATCGTTCGGCCCGCGCGTGTCACCCGTTCGGAACGTCCACGCGACCTTGAGCTTGCCAACGTTCGCAGGGGTGATCTGAGTAAGCGGCGAGTAACGGTCGCCAAACTGCGTCCGGCCCCAGGCCGGCCAGTCCGCGGCGACAGCTTCGCCCTGATCGGCAGGGGTAATGCGTGCGGATGCGGACACCTGTGGCAGGGAGCCAGCGATATCCTGCGGGTCCTGCGTCAGCGCGTATCCATAGATGACGACGCCCGCGCCAATGCCCGCCGCGAGCGGCAGCTTGGAGAGGTTCATCGCCGGGCCAAGCTTGCCTGTGACCCACGGCAACAACAGCCAGATTCCAAGCGGCAGAAGGAAATCGCCGCGCGGCGCAAGCTCCCAGAAGTCGAACCCCGCCTCGATCACGCTCCAGACAAGCGTGTAGGCGACGATGGCGGCGTAAACCCAAAGGGCCGCCTCATGCCGTCGCCACAGCAATCCGGCAGTGAGAAGGAGCCCGACGCCGGTTATGGCGTAATAAGGGGAACCGCCCAACAGCGCGAGCCACGCCCCCCCGACCGTCAGACCCAGCCCGGCGACCGCACAAAGCAGCACGCCGACAGTCAGCGGCACATTCGACTTTCCTTGAATGGGTTCCACTCCCCTTATCTGCATATCGAATAGATAATCCGGTTACTTAGGATAAAGCGCGACGAAACGTCGACCCGAAAGCGATGCCCCAGCCCGATTTGTCTCGCCAGAACCCGGATTGCTTCGCTCCCGGCGCGTGACAAGAAAGCCGCAACACCGTGTGAACGTGACGAGCCGCCCCTTGTTTCCGCGCCAGATAACTCCAAGTGATGCGATCAGTTACCGATACGATCAGCCGAGGAGAGCCTCGCATGTCCGCCCGCTCGAACACACTGAACGCCTCTGCGCTGTCACTTGCAGACACCGACGCAGAAAACGGCGGCGCCCAGTTCAAGGATCTCGACCGTCAGATCGATCTGGCGGCGCTCTGGACGCAGATGCTCAGCGAATCAATGATTTGCGCCGACCCGCTGGTGAAGGGCCTGCTCTGGACGGGCGTAAAAAGCCACGGCTGCTTCGCCGAAGCCATGGCCGCGCTGATCGGACGCAAGCTCGGGGACCGCGCCGTCGCCGCTGACTCCCTTACAGAACTTGTGCACGAATGCTACGCCGCGACGCCGGAGACGCTTCGCGCCGCAGCTGCGGACATCCACGCCATTCGCGAGCGTGACCCAGCCTGCCCCGATTATGTGACGCCCTTCCTGTTCTTCAAAGGGTTCCACGCGGTGCAATCCTATCGCGTCGCGAACTGGCTCTGGCTCGCTGGGCGCAGACATCTCTCTCTTCACCTGCAGAGCAGAGCGTCCGAACTGTTCGGAGTCGACATCCATCCGGCGGCCCGCCTCGGCAGGCGCATACTCCTCGATCATGGAACAGGCATCGTCATCGGCGAGACGTCGATCGTCGAGGATGACGTCTCCATCCTCCAGAACGTGACCCTTGGCGGCACCGGCAAGCACGCGGGCGACCGCCATCCCAAGATCCGCCGCGGCGTTCTGATCGGCGCGGGAGCTAAAATACTAGGAAATATCGAGCTCGGCGAAGGCGCCAAGATCGGCGCGGGGTCTATCGTTCTGGAAAGCGTGCCGCCCTACACCACCGTCGTCGGAAATCCGGCGCGCAAGGTCGGCACCCGCCATCTTGGCCTGCCCTCGCTGACGATGGACCAGACGCTGCCTCCGATCGACTACATTATCTGAGGCGCCGCTCTTCCAACCTCATGCGACGCAGGCGCTGGGGGGCAACGCCTTCCAGTCGACCGCCTTCAGCCCGGCGAGGAATATTTCGACGCCTGTCTCGACTCGAAGCTTGACCTCGCTCCACTCGTCAGGGTGGCCGGGCATGCAGAACTGGTGCAGGAGCAGCTCGCCTATCGTCACGCCGAACAGAATGCGCCGCGCTCTCGATATATCGCAAACAAGCCCCAGTTCTGCGACGCAGGCGCGCAGCTCATCATCGATTGGGTCGCGTTCGCCCTCGAATTTCAATTGAGCGATAATATCCTGAATTTCTTCGGATTCCTGGGCATCCGCAATGATTGCGCGAGCAAGGCTCACGCGATCCGGTCGAAGCAGGTGGCTCGCCAAACAGACGAGCAGCGCGGTCAACCGCTCCTTAGCCGTCCCCGTGTTCGGATCCAGAGGCGCCTGCACGAAGAAAAACCGGGTCGCAATAACTTCGTGTATCAGCTCATGCTTCGACGGAAAGACGTGATACAGCGTGCGCTTCGACATGCCGCATGCATTGGCGACCTTGTCCATCGATGCGCCGACGTAACCGTGGCCGCGCAAAACAGCACACGCTGCATCGAGAATGCGTTCCCGCCGCTCATCCTCCTGCATCGTCAGGGGACGGCCCGGCGAGCGCGCGCCGCAGTATGATCCCGCTGGTTCCGCTTCGATGACCCCATGACATTCTTTGTTACGATCGGGATCCGAGGGCGCAGAAAATTCACGCGAGCCATCCGGACGCGAAGATTTTCGCCGCCCGACGCGCTTTGGATGGAACTCCGCCTGCTTCACCTCTGCTCCGATTCCTGTTTGTGACTGCAATACCCGCGCGATGTCCGCAGGGGCCGCTTGACCGGGTTTAGGATACCATATAGTTTCCAATCGATAAGAAACCAAATAGTTTCATAATGTCGAGCGTGGTTCGCTGTCCTCGCGAAATCTTGCATCCCTGGGCCGCGTCAGAGTCCGCTCGCAGCAAAATAGGTACATCACGTCCGTGACCAGGCGCTCTCGTCTCCCGGTGGCCGTTCGGGCCGCCCTGATCCCCACAGCGGGACTTTTTGTGCTGGCTGGGTGTGAGCGCAAGCACGCTCCGCCTGCCCCACCTCCCCAGCAAGTCGGCTTTGTGACCCTGAAGACGCAGGCCGTCCAGTTGCATACTCAATTGCCCGGCCGGACCGAAGCATATGAGATTGCGCAGGTTCGCCCGCAGGTGAACGGCGTGATCCAGAAACGCCTCTTCGTCGAAGGCTCCGACGTTACGGCTGGACAGCAGCTGTATCAGATCGATCCTTCGTTCTATCAGTCCACCTACGACAGCTACCTGGGACAACTGGCGGCCGCCAAAGCCAACCTTGTGACCGCCCAGGCCAAGTATCAACGCTATCAGTCCCTGATCCGCGAACACGCGATCAGCCAGCAGGATCTGGACGACGCCAGGGCGACGTATCTGGCGGATCAGGCTCAGGTTCAGGTTGCGCAGGGACAGGTGGAGAACGCTGCCGTCAATCTTCGCTACACGAAGGTCAACGCGCCGATCTCGGGACGCATCGGTCGCTCCGTCATTACGGTCGGCGCTCTGGCGACGGCCGGGCAGACAAATCTGCTGACGACGGTTACCCGCCTTGACCCGATTTTTGTCGACGTCAACCTTCCCGCCGTCGAGCTGCTTCGTTTCAGACGCGAACTGGCGTCCGGCCAGATCGAACGCGCAGGCGACAACGCCGCCACGGTCAAGCTGACGCTTGAAGACGGTTCCTCTTACAACCTCCCCGGCACATTGGAATTCAGCGAAGTCAACGTGGACACGGCAACGTCCACGATCGTCGTTCGCGCGAAGTTCTCCAATCCCGACAAACTTCTGCTCCCCGGCATGTACGTCCACGCCACGCTCGACGAAGGCATGGACCCGAACGCGCTTCTCGTGCCGCAGCAGGCCGTCTCCCGAGACGCCCACGACGCGCCGCAGGTCATGGTGCTGACGTCTGACAACAAAGTCGCTGTTCGTACGATCACAACGCAGCAGGCGCTTGGAACGGACTGGATCGTCACAGGCGGCGTCGCCGCTGGCGATCGCGTCATCGTCACCGGCTTGCAGAAGATCCATCCCGGCGACAAGACAACCCCCGTGCCATTCGTCGACGACGAGACTACGAAGTCGGGAAATTAATCCGCCATGTCACGTTTTTTCATTGACCGCCCCATCTTTGCGTGGGTCATCGGTCTCGTCATCATGCTGGTCGGCGGCGTCTCGATATTTCAGATGCCGATCGCCCAGTACCCGAGCATAGCCCCGCCGCAGATCGCAATTACCGTGACGTATCCGGGTGCGTCGGCCGAAACGGTGAACAACACCACCGTCCGGCCGATCCTGCAGCAGATGTACGGCCTGGATCATCTGGAATACATCTCGTCGCAGTCATACGCGTCGGGCCAGATGGAAATCGACCTGACGTTTGAACAGGGCACAAACCCTGACATCGCGCAGGTGCAAGTCCAGAACAAGCTGCAGCTCGCGCAACCGCTGCTTCCGACCGAAGTCACCACACAGGGCCTTAGCGTCACGAAGGCTGTGAAGAACTTCATGATGTTCGTCGCCTTCATCTCGACCGACGGGTCGATGAGCGGCGTCGACATTGCGGACTACGTGGCCTCCAACGTGTCTGACCCGATCTCCCGCGTCTCCGGCGTCGGCGATCACACGCTGTTCGGCTCCGAATATGCGATGCGCATATGGGTCGACCCGTCAAAGCTTTACAAATACGCGTTGACGATCGGCGACGTTGAATCCGCCATCCAGGCCCAGAACATTCAGGTTTCGTCAGGTGAACTCGGCGGCCTGACCGCCAAGCCGGGCATTCGTCTTGACGCCTCCGTCATCGGTCCGACCCGTCTGACCTCTCCTGACGAGTTCAAGAAAATTCTGCTGAAAGTGCAGCCTGACGGCTCGCAGGTTCATATCGGCGACGTCGGCACGGTCGAGCTGGGCGCGCAGAGCTACAACATGAACTCCGTCTACAACGGACACCCGGCGGCAGGCCTTGCGTTGAAGCTCGCGGTCGGCGCCAACCAGCTGTCGACGGAAGACGCCGTCTACAAAGAGATTCACCAGCTCGAGAAATTCTATCCGCCGGGCCTGAAGACAGTCTATCCGCTGGATACGGCTCCCTTCATCGTCCTGTCGATCAAGGAAGTGATCATCACCCTGCTCGAAGCCATCGGCCTCGTGTTCCTGGTCATGCTCGTCTTCCTGCAGAATTTCCGCGCCACGCTGATCCCGACGATCGCCGTGCCGGTCGTGCTTCTCGGCACGTTCGGCCTGCTGTCGGCGTTCGGTTTCTCCGTCAACACCCTGACCATGCTCGCCATGGTGCTGGCCGTCGGCCTACTCGTCGACGACGCCATCGTCGTCGTCGAAAACGTCGAACGTGTCATGCACGAGCAGAATCTTTCCCCGAAGGAAGCTGCCCGCGTCTCAATGGACGAGATCACCGGCGCGCTGGTCGGCATCGTGCTGGTGCTTACCGCCGTGTTCCTGCCCATGGCGGCGTTCGGCGGTTCGACGGGCGTGATCTATCGCCAGTTCTCCATCACCATTTGTTCGGCCATGTGGCTGTCTGTGCTCGTCGCCGTCATCATGACGCCCGCCCTGTGCGCGACCATGCTGAAGCCGAGCAGCGGAGAAAAGACCAAGGGTCTTTCCGGCTGGTTCAACCGCTCCTTCGCGCGCCTCACCAAAGGCTATCTTGGCGGCGTGAACTGGATGGTCTCGCGCGTCGCTGTCTCTCTGGTGCTATTCGTGGTGATCACCGGCGGCACGGGCTACCTGTTCACCAAGCTGCCGGGCGGGTTTCTGCCTGACGAAGATCAGGGTCTGATCTTCGGACAGGTGACGATGCCGCCAGGCGCGACGATGGAGCAGACCTCAGCTGTCACGCAGCGTGTGTCCGACTACATCATGAAGACCGAGGCGAAGAACGTCGTGTCCGTCTTTGTGGCGAACGGCTTCAACTTCGCCGGACGCGGGCAGTCCGCAGGCGCATTCTTCGTACGCCTCAAGGACTGGGATGTCCGTCCCGACGCGGACCAGACGTCTTCAGCCATCGCCATGCGAATCATGATGCATTTCTGGGGCGACCCTGAAGCGCAGATTTTCGCGATCAATCCACCCGCCGTGCTGGAGTTGGGTAACGCGACCGGCTTCGATCTCGAACTGGAAGACCGCGCGCATCTTGGTCACGCAAAGCTCCTTGCCGCCCGGAACATGGTCCTTGGCATGGCGTCGAAAGACCCCCGCCTGATGGCTGTTCGTCCGAACGGCATGGAAGACGCACCGCAGTATCATCTCGACATCGACCGCGAGAAGGCCAACGCGCTTGGCCTGACCAACGCCGACATCAACACGACCATCGAAGGCGCGCTGGGCTCGATCTACGTGAACCAGTTCCTGCGCGACGACCGCGTGAAGCAGGTCTACATTCAGGGCATCCCGGAATCCCGCATGCTGCCGGTGGATCTTGCGAAGTGGTATCTCCGTAACTCCGGCGGAACCCTGGTGCCCTTCAATGCGATCGCCTCGGGTAACTGGATCATGGGTCCGCAGAAGGTCGAAAACTACAACGGTCTGAACTCCTACGAGATTCTGGGCCAGCCGTCCGCCGGACACAGTTCGGGCGAATCCATGGACGCCATCCGCGCCGCGCTCGCCAAACTTCCGCCGGGCATAGGCTACGAATGGACTGGTCTCTCATTCGAACAGGAAGCGTCAGGCGGTTCGACCGGCCCTCTCTACGCTCTGGCCAGCATCGTGATCCTGCTCTGCCTCGCCGCACTGTATGAAAGCTGGGCGATTCCCATCGCCGTGATCCTGGTGATCCCACTTGGCGTGCTTGGCGCCATCGTCAGCACGCTCTGGCGTGGTTACGCCAACGATGTCTACTTCCAGGTCGGGTTGCTGACGACCGTCGGACTGGCCGTGAAGAACGCAATTCTGATCGTCGAATTCGCCAAGGCGAATTTCGAAGCAGGCCAGCCGCTCACCGAAGCCGTGCTTAACGCCGGACGCGAACGCCTCCGCCCGATCATGATGACTTCCATCGCCTTTGTTCTCGGCGTGTTTCCGCTGGCGATCGCCACCGGAGCCGGGTCCGGCGCGCGGACGGCCATAGGCACGGCGGTCGTCGGCGGCATGCTGACCGCGACGTTGCTCGCCGTGTTCTTCGTGCCGCTGTTCTTCGTGGTCGTGCTCAAGCTCTTCCGCGTCCAGCCCAAGAAGATCGGCGATGAGCCAAAGACAATCGGGAACACAAACCAGGGCGCCCATTCATGATCGACTCTCCGAGCAAGCTTTCCATGCGCCGCCACGGCGCCCGGAAAGCGGGCGTCATCGGATTCAGCGCCGCCCTGTTGTCGGCGTGCACGATGATCCCCGACTATCACAGAACCGCGCCGCCAATGGCGACGACCTACCCCGCCGACCCCATGAAGGCCGTCGGCGTCACGACGTCGCCCGGCGCGATCAACCGTGAAGCCTGGCGAATCGGCTGGGAAGAATTCTTCACCGACCCGCGTCTACGCGCCCTGATCGCCATTGCTATTCGGGAAAACCGGGATCTGCGTCAGGCCGCCGGTTCGATTGAACAGGCGTCTGGTGAATACGATGTTCAGCACGCCACTCTATTGCCGCCTATCGGAGCGACAGGCGAAGGGATGTATCTGTCGCCGTCGCGGACTGCTGGTTTGAGCTTCGCGCCGGGACAAGGACGAACCCTGTCCATGTTCCGTTACTACTCGGCTGGCATTGGTTTCTCATCATACGAAATCGATTTTTTCGGACGCATTCGGAGCCTGTCGCGCAGCGCCGGTGAAAAAGCATTGGCTCAGGTCGCCAACCAGCGCTCGGTTCTGATCTCAACTGTGTCGCAGGTCGCCAACGCATACATCGCCTGGTTGGGCGCCAGAGAACTCGCCGAAGTTGCTCAGAATACGTGGCAGTCGCAGGCCGAGACGTATCGGCTGACCAAACTGCGCTTCGACCGCGGCGAAGCGGACATGCTGACATTACGTCAGACCGAAGAGCAGGTCGCGCAGTCCGCATCGTTGCGAGATGACGCGCTCCGGCAGGAAGCGCAGGACGAAAACGCCCTCGTCCTGCTGATCGGCGCGCCCATCCCGGCCAACCTGCCGCCGCCGGGCAAGTTGGGCGAGCAGACACTGCTCGCCGACATCCCTGCAGGCCTGCCGTCGGACCTACTTGACCGGCGCCCTGATATCGAGCAGGCCGAGCATACGCTACTGTCGGCGAACGCAGATATCGGCGCCGCTCGCGCTGCGTTTTTCCCGAAAATTTCGCTGACGGCCACTGACGGGCTCTCCAGCCTGCAGTTCCACAGCCTGTTCACGTCAGCGGCGACAACCTGGGGTTTCACGCCGCAGATTTCGATACCGCTTTTCACGTGGGGTCAGGCCTCCGGCAATTTGCACACCGCGAAAGGCGAACGCGCCGTCGATCTTGCCGCCTATCAGAAGACCGTGCAGAGCGCATTCAAGGAAGTGTCCGACGCTCTCGTGGCGCGCGGCACCTACCTTGACGAAGCGAAGCAGGCAAAGCAGCTGGTAGAGGCTTCAAACGAGGCGTTCCATCTTGCGAAACTGCGTTTTTCAACTGGCTCCGATTCATATCTGACTACGCTGCAGTCGCAACGCGACTACCTTCAGGCTCAGCAAAGCCGTATTCAGGTTGATGTTCTGAAATACCAGAATCTGGTGACAGTCTACCGTGCATTGGGCGGCGGATGGAGCCAGCACAGCGTGCCTGATCAGAACAACGGCAAGCCCGTGACACCGAAAGACACCGGGTTGCCCGGGCCCGGCGCCTCTATGTCGTCGAAAGGGTTGCTGACGCCGTAAGGCCGTGACCACCAGTCCTCGGAAGTTCAGCCTCGTTTCTTCATCCGGTCAGCCACGCTGACCGGATTTTTTATTAGTTGGCTGCCACACACTCAGAAATAGGCGGCAGCTATGAAACCCAGACAAGAATTGTGGACAGCGTAATTATGGAGGCAATCGTCGTCAGCAAGGTCACCTGACTGGCGACGCCAGCCTCCCGCCCGTAAAGCTTGGCCAGCATGAAAGGCCCTGTTCCGGTGGGTAACGCGCTCAACACAAGCGCCTCACGCGACCACACCGGTTGCTCCGAAAACACTGTGACAGCAAGAAGAAACGTCAACGCAGGCTGCACAAGCAACTTCATTCCCGCCAACCGCAACGTCCCGACCAATGGCGCAGTCGAAGCTTTTCTCGATTCAACGAGAAACATCCCAATCGTGAGCAGCGCGCAAGGACTGGCTGCGCCCGCCAGCAACGCCACGAATGTCGTTCCTGCCGAAGGAATCGACACCCCCGCGATATTCACAACGAGACCAAGAAACGGCATGAAAATCAGAGGATTCAACGCCAGAGCATGCGAGACGCGCCTCATGACCGGACCAGTTCGTCCGCCAGCCCGCTCGTCGACCTCGATCATGAAAATTGCAATGGCGAACAAGCTGCAAGCCGTGAGAAGCGTGGATATCGTGATGGCCGCCATGGATTGCGCGCCAAAAACGTCGAGACAGACCGGAATGCCAATAAACGACGTATTGGCGTAACCCGCTGACAACCCTTCTATAGCCGCATTGGAAAGACGATGCGGGCGTCCCGCGTCGCGTCGCCAGCACACGAGCCAGTTCAGCCCAAAAGTCAGAACCATTCCCAGCCCAAATGCCCCGGCGAAACCAACATGGTTCAGTTCCGCCAGCGGCACATCGCAGGTTATTTTGAATAATTCCGCCGGAAGCGCCAGACGAATGACAAAGCGGTTGAGCACGTTCGTTGCGTCCGCGCCCAGCCAGTTTTGTTTTGCCGTGATCGCCCCGAAGACGATCAGACCAAAGATCGGCGCCAGCACCGCGATGACGCCGAATATTGTCATATCAGGCGTTCAGATAGATGGTCTTGGTCTGCACGTAAGCTTCCAGACCATGCTTCCCATCCTCTCCTCCAAGGCCGCTTTCACCGTAGCCATGATGATACCCCTGAGGGGCCTCGCCGCCGCCACGATTGACATAAACTTCACCGAACTCCAGCTCCCGCGTCATTCGCAGAATACGACCGAGATCGCGTGTGAACAGATAAGCCGACAGGCCGTAACGGCAATCGTTAGCGAAGGCCAGCGCCTGATCAAAATCCGCAACCCGGATCACGGACAAGACCGGCCCGAATACTTCGTTATGGGCGATGTCCATATCCTGTCGAACGTCAGTCAGCAACGTGGGCGCGTAGTAAAAGCCCTTGTCGTATACCGGCCCGGTCAGACGATGGCCGCCAACTTCGAGCTTGCCGCCCTGCCGCACGGCCCCTTCGACCATGGCATGAACTTTCTCCAGTTCAGCGAGGCTGACCTTGGGGCCCATATCGGTATCAGGATCCGTCGGAGAGCCAACTTTTAGCGCGCTGATCTTCTCCCGAATCTTCGCGGTGAACGCATCATAGACCGCCTCATGAACATAGGTGCGCTCATTACAGGTGCAGACCTGTCCGGCGTTCGTAAATCTGGACTCTATCGCCGCCTGCGCCGCCTTTTCGATATCTGCGTCCTCCATAACGATGAAGGGCGCCTTACCCCCAAGTTCGAGACGAACCTCCTTCAGGTGCTCCGCAGCAGCCGCCATGATTTTTTTACCCGCAGGCGTCGAACCCGTCATGGTGATCAGCTTCGTGAGCGGATGCGCGACCAGCGGAACGCCCACATCGGGACCGTCGCCCGTCACAATATTGACGACGCCGTTTGGGATTTTCGCTTCCTCGACAAGACGCGCCATCTCCAGCCCCGCGAGAGGCGTGAGTTCATGCGGCTTGACGACGACCGTATTGCCTGCGGCGATAGCAGGGCCAATCTTGCGGGCGCACAGCGCAAAAGGGAAATTCCATGCGGCAATCCCTCCGATAACGCCATGCGGCACGCGATCGATCAGAATCTTCTCGTCCGGCGTGCTGCCCGGCACGATTTCTCCTTCCAGGCGGCGGGTGTTTTCTGCCGCGAAGCGAATGAGACCAATGGCGAAGTCGATTTCACCGCGAGCCTCCTTCAGAGGCTTGCCCATTTCAGAGGTGATCGTCGCGGCCAGACGCTCCTTGTCGCGTTCGATCAGGGTGTTCAACGCGAGCAGATAGTCTGCGCGCTCAAGAGCCGTTTTTCTGCTCCAGGCCGGAAAAGCCTTTTGCGCGGCGACGACAGCCTTTTCCACGTCCCCCGCGTCGCCCTTGGCGACATGAGCAACTGTTTCGCCGGTCGCCGGGTTTTCAACTGCGATCCATTCGTTCGAACCCGGAGCCGTCCAGGCTCCGTCGATGAACAGATTGTATCGGGGTGTATTTGTCATCGGAAACTCCCAATCGTTGGATGACGGAAGTATCGGAAAACCGTCACATCATTAAAAGCAACGATATATGAGCAAGTCACTCACAAAAAGTGATTGGTTAAATCAGACGCGTCATCCGCTTTGCCCGGCATTCAACGAACCATAATTCAATGATTATCTCACGGAGCACCTTCAGACCCTCAAGCACTTTCGGCCGAATGAAGCATGCTTCAACGCATTATCTGTCGCCGCGCCCATGTGGAAATGCGCGCCCTGCCGATGAACGATGAGGCCTATCCGTGAAGACATGCAAGCGGATACGGCCCTAGGAACCGAGACAATGCTCTACAAAACGGGCTCCCGGAATGCTCAGGGCTTCACGGCGCCAGACAAAGTACACCGGACCCGGGTCGAGATCTTCTGGTCTGAACACACGGACATTCCCGCCGTCGTTCTCAGATCTCTCGTGCAACATGCTATCCGGAAAACACGAAACGCCAAGGCCCGCCGCCACACACGCCCGCAACACGTCGTACGACTCTATGGTTTGAATCGCCGGCGTCTCCAGCCCGCGCGCATTGAGCCATCCCTCAAAACGGTTGCGATAAAAGCAATCCGTATTGAACAGAAAAACGGTGGTCGTGAGCCAATCTATATCATCCACGGCCTTTATGGACCGCGGCGTGACGAGCGACAGACTTTCACTGAACGCAAAACGGCTGTCCAGCAACGGATGCTGGATAGGTCCGTCGGTAAGAACAAGATCCAGTTCGCCATCTGACAGCATACGCTCGAGGGTGTACGACGGCCTCGTTAAAAGCGCCAGTTCGACGCCCGGATATGCGGCCGCGAACGCTGGCAGACGCTCGGGAAGAAAATGACGCAACGCCACATCCAAGGCCCCTACTTTCAGAATCCCCCTCGGCTTGTCCGCATCGAACAAATGAGGGAGACGCCCAAGCCCTGCAACCAGCGGTGTGACCTCGCGGTATAAAAGCCGCGCCGCCGGGGTGACGATCAGGCGGCCCTTCTCTCGCAGAAACAATTCCTGCCCGAGAATCTGTTCGAGTTCCTTGAGGCGCGCCGTGATGTTTGAAGCGACGCAATGCATCCGGCGCGACGCCGCGACGATCGACCCTTCCTCCATGATCGCGCAGAAAAATTGCAACTGGGAAAGCTTCAGGGCGTCCATGTCGTCCACATTTCAGGCATCGAGAAAATAAACGTCAAAGAGAGAAGACTTTCCCTTCTACATAAAGCGCTACGGTCGCAGCCTGTTTCGCTGTCAGGCCGTCGCGCAAAGCGCTTCCCAAACCTTCACCGCCTGCGTCATGGCCTGCGCATCGTGAACACGGAGTATCGCATCACTGAATACAAGACCCGGAATATTCGCAGCCACAGTCCCGGGATCGCGCAGACGCGCTTCAGCAACGCCCGTGACGTCACCGATCATCCTTTTACGCGACACGCCGACAAGAACCCTGCAACCCAGATTCGCCAGAATTGGCAACCGGCGGAGTAATTCATAATTCTGAGCGCTCGTTTTCGCGAAGCCAAAGCCCGGGTCGACCAGAAGACGCGACCGGTCGATTCCCGCATTCTCCGCATCACGAACAGCCGCCGCAAGTTCCCTTACGACATCCACGCCGATATCGTGGTAATCCGTCAGCATATTCATTGTCGCGGGCTCCCCACGCATATGCATCAGCGCCACCGCGCACTCTTTGGTCGCCAACATCGGCGCCGCATCGCGATCATGACGAAGCGCAGAAACGTCGTTGACGAGAGCCGCGCCTGCATCCACAGCCGCCTCCATGGTCCTTGCGTTACGTGTATCGACCGAGATCACGGCACCCGCCTGTCGCAAACGTTCCACGGCGGGTTTTAGCCTTCGCCATTCATCTTCAAGAGACACGGCTGCTGCGCCCGGACGCGTGCTTTCCGCCCCTACATCGATGATTCTCGCGCCCCCGTCTTGCAGAACGCCGATCTGACATGTTGCGGCTTCTGTACTTTCATAGTCTCCACCATCGCTGAAACTGTCAGGGGTGACGTTCAAAATTCCCATGACGGTCGCCCCGGCGGGCAGACCGCAAGGTGGCGGCGCGGTCACAACCCTCCGCATCGCCTCTCTCCACCCGGCTGGAATACGCTCCACAGGAACTGGCCCTGTACGTTGAGCCCCATCCCAAAGAAACGCCAATGCGAAAGCGACGGGCCCGCCAGCAAGAGGCAGCGCGACACCCGCCTTCATCGCTGCGGTAGCCTCATTCCCATACAAGAGCCCCGTGGGCTCAACCAGTTTCACAACGTCCATCAGCTTCTTCCTGAACACCCCTTGCCGGGCCGTTCCTCATTGCTCCCTCACCGCACCGTGTCGAGCACTGCAGAAGTCCCCTCGCCAGCAGCGCCTGCCGAGAAATGTTCTCCACACGCTTGGGAGTTCCGAACAAAAAAACGCGCCGCCACAAGGACGGCGCGTCTCCCGAACGCATATTATGCTGACCGGCTCAACCCGGCAGAGGCGTCGCGCCTCCCAGCGTCGGCGGCACGGAAACGCCGCCATCATCCTTCCGACCGAGCACCGGCGGCACCGAAGAACGCCGGTTTTCCGGCATCGCGTCGTCGATCACCACACGCTCGATCTTCTCGCCACGCAGAACCTGCCTAATTTCCTCGCCGCTCAACGTCTCGTACTCGAGCAGGGCTTCCGCAAGGCGATGCAGTTCGTCGATATGTTCGATCAGCAGCGTGCGCGCGCGATTATAGGCCGTGTCAATCAACTGCTTGATCTCGGCGTCGATCTCCCGAGCAGTGTCCTCCGACACATTCTTGCTCTGCGTCACCGAATGGCCGAGGAACACCTCCTGCCCGTTGTCGCCATAGGCGATCATGCCGAGCTTCTCGCTCATGCCCCATTCGGTGATCATCCGTCGCGCCTGATCGGTCGCCATCTTGATGTCGCCCGAGGCGCCGCTGCACACGTTGTCCGGCCCGAAGATAATTTCTTCCGCCGCGCGACCGCCCATCGCAAGGTCCAGCTCCGCAAGACATTTCGCCTTGCTCTTGGAGTAGCGATCACCCTCCGGCAGGCTCATCACCATGCCCAGCGCGCGACCGCGCGGAATGATCGTCGCCTTGTGAACCGGGTCGGTTCCAGGCGTCAGGACCGAGACCAGAGCATGGCCGCCTTCATGGTACGCGGTCATGCGCTTCTCTTCCTCGCTCATGACCAGCGAGCGGCGCTCGGTGCCCATCAACACCTTGTCCTTGGCGTCCTCGAATTCACGCATCGCCACCGTGCGCTTACCCTGACGCGCCGCAAGCAGAGCGGCCTCGTTCACCAGGTTCGCCAGATCAGCTCCCGAGAAACCCGGCGTGCCGCGCGCGATAACCTTCGGATCGACGTCGGACGCCAAAGGCACCTTGCGCATGTGAACGCGCAGGATCTTCTCGCGGCCGTTCACGTCCGGGTTAGGCACAACGACCTGACGGTCGAAGCGGCCGGGACGCAGCAGAGCAGGGTCGAGCACGTCCGGGCGGTTGGTCGCCGCGATCAGGATCACACCCTCGTTGCTCTCAAACCCGTCCATCTCGACGAGCATCTGGTTCAACGTCTGCTCGCGCTCGTCATTGCCGCCGCCAAGACCGGCGCCGCGATGACGACCGACCGCGTCGATTTCGTCGATGAAGATGATGCAAGGGGCTGACTTCTTGCCCTGCTCAAACATGTCGCGGACACGCGAGGCGCCGACGCCGACGAACATTTCAACGAAGTCGGAACCAGAAATGGTGAAGAACGGCACGTTCGCTTCGCCCGCGATGGCGCGCGCGAGCAACGTCTTGCCGGTGCCGGGAGGCCCTACCAGCAGCACGCCCTTGGGGATCTTGCCACCCAGACGAGTGAATTTTTGCGGATCCTTCAGGAACTCAACGATTTCCTGCAGTTCACCCTTGGCTTCGTCGATGCCCGCCACGTCCTCAAAGGTCACGCGGCCGTGCTTCTCGGTCAGCATCCGTGCGCGGGATTTGCCGAAGCCCATGGCGCGGCCGCCGCCGGACTGCATCTGGCGCATCATGAAAATCCACGCGCCGATGATCAGCAGCACCGGCGCCCAGTTCAGCAGATAACGCAGGAGCGGATTGCCCTCGGTCTCAAGCGGCTTCGCCACCACCTCGACGCCCTTCCCGGTCAGGCGCGAAACCAGACCCGGGTCCTGCGGAGAGTAGGTGTCGAAGGAGGTGCCGTCGGTCAGCGTGCCGGAGATGTTGTGCTCCTGGATCACCACCGAGCGCACGCGACCGTTGTCGACATCAGCCACGAAGTCCGAGTAGGCAAGCTGCTGCGCCGAGTGCTGGACCGAGCCGGGCTGGAATATATTAAAAAGAAGCAATAGCAGGACGATGATGCCGACCCACAGCGCCAAGTTGCGTCCAAAGTTATTGATCACGGCATCCGTTCCATGCTGTTCCCGCAGGCGGCTCGCCCGTCCGCCCGAACCCTAATCAGAAAGGTTTCGGCCGCCGATTGCAATCCTGCTTGGGTTACATGGTGGTCAGACAGCGCTTTCAAAGTGCGCCACGCTAAATTTAGGACGGTATGTATCGAGCGCATACGCCATCGGCGGGTTGGCATGGTTTTTCGGGGCTATACCCCGCCGCCGGATTTGCGGTCTCATCGCCGTCTGTTCGGCCTAACTGGTTCCAGAATATGGCTCCCGCTCACGAATAAGGAGCGAACGCTACCCGCAGCTTCACCCACTCATGCGAGGCCAGTCGCGCAGAACACGTATAAAAACAGTATCGTAGACCCATGCGAACAGGCCGAAATCTGTCAAACGCCGAGGTTGCGCACGCCCCGCTCAGCGCACGTCCGACCTCATGACAAGCCCCATACGCCGCCCGGCGCAGCGGCGACGTTCGGCGCGAACGAAAACTCAGCCCCAACGAGAGCCTCCTCCTCACATATCCCCAGATAGGGGACGCACACGCGCTGCTCCCCACGCCATAACGCGGGCAGCGTCTCGCACAACGCCGCCGCCACGCCGCCTCTGGCGCGCCGGTCGATCCCCATTCCGGCCGCGCCCACACGCAGACCAACCATGTCCGCATCGCAATGCAGCACGAAGCGTCGGTCCCACACGACGCCGTCTCGCGCTTCGATCCGTCCCTGCATCGCCGCCCGCTCGCGCGCCATAACCCAGCTCTGCCCTCCCGCGGCGACCGTACGCGCCCGAAACAGCCGCGCCCCGGCGAGCGTCCCTGCGCGACCGCGCCGCCGTAACGCCGACACCGCATCGGCTGGCGGCGGGTAAGCGCCTGCGCCCACACAACGGATCAACGCCGCAAGCGCGGCATCGCCTGGAAGGTCGTGACCAAGCGTCGCCCAGCCACCCGCACTCAGCGACGCCGTCGACGCCAGTTCCGTGGCGCACGCATTCTCATGCGCCGCACGGACGATCCCGCTAATGCGCCCCAGCGCGAACAACTCCGCCTTCAACGTCTCGCCTCCCTCCAACAGGGTGCGGCGAACACGCACGCGCTCCGCCCGGAGATCATCGTTCGAGGGATCATCCACCCACGGCACGCCCGCATGGCGCAGCGTCTCGCGAAGCGCCGCACGGGAAACGCCCAGAAGCGGACGCACCACACGCACGTCCGGCGTTTCTGTTATCCACGCCATACCTGAGAGGCCAAAACCCTCGCCTCGCGCACGACGCATCGCAATCGTCTCGATCTGGTCGTCCGCCTGATGGCCAAGTAGAAGATCGACGCATCCGCTTTCACGACAAGCGGCGAACAGTGCGGCGTAGCGCGCATCCCGTGCGCGGTCGGCCACCCCAGGTCCTGCCCGTAGCGTGTGCAGGGTCAGGATTCGCGCGTTGATCCCCATGGCTTCAAGCCACTCCGCGGCTTCGAGGGCCTCCTGCGCAGAATCCGGACGCAGGCCGTGGTCGACAATAAATGCCTGAAGGCCACGACGCCATCGTGACGCCAGCCATGCAAGAGCGAGCGAGTCTCCGCCACCTGAAACGGCCAGCGCGGTAGGAGGAACGTCGGAAACATCCGGCAGCCATGGGCCGAGGCGCGCCATAACCGCCGCGAAATACGATGGCGTCACCGGCCTCGCGCGAGCCTCGTCGAACGGATGCTCCGCAGGCGCATCGTCGGGGGGCGTCACAATCCGCCTCCCGACGTCATCACCAGGCTGCGCTCAGGAGCACCCGGCGCGCTGCGTGAAGATCTGGGACGCATGCGACACGCGAGCCGCCGGAGACGGAAATTCCGCCTTCAGCTTACCCAACGCCTGACACGCAGCCTTTTTGTCGCCGAGCGCGATCAGCGACGCGCTCACCCCCAGAAGAGCGTCCGGCGCACGCGCGCCTTTCGGCGACAGCTTGTAGGCGTCGTAATACGAAACGGCGGAGTCGCGATACTGCTTCTGTCCTGCGAGCGACTGCCCAAGAAGAAACTGCGCGTCGACCTTCGTCCCGCCCTTTGCAGTCTTCAGCGCCGATTCGGCGTTTTGCTGTGCGCCCGCGTAGTCGCGCTTGAGCAACGCCGCGTTCCCTGTCTTGAGGTAGGCGTCCGGCGTCTGCGCGTGCGGCGCGTCGGAATCTCCACCGCCCGAGCTCGCCTCGACGGCAGGGGCGCTTGCAGGCGCCGGAACGCCGCCACCCTTCCCGTTCTGCATCGCGAAGCTGAGATCGCCGATCTGCTTGGTCAGCGCGTCGTTCTGTTCTTTTAACTGGTTGGTCAATTGCTCTATCTGGCCGCGCATATCCCGCTGTTGGTCCTCTAGCGTATTCACGCGATCAACCAGTTGCGCGACAAGGTCTCCACTGTTCCCCGCGGAGGCTGCGCCCAAAGGCGTCGGCGGCGGTAGCGAACCAGAGGAAGCGCCTGAAGCTGCGCCCGCAGACTGCATCTGACTCAATTGCTGGCGCAGTTCCATGATCTGGTTCTGCAGTTCGATGCCTTCGCGGCTGTTGACCTGCGCCAATGCAGGCGCCGCGCCTATTACGACGGGAGCGCCTGCGCACAACGCCAGAACCAGCGTTCTCGCCATCCCGATTCCGCCAGACTTCGATGACTGCCCGGCGATGCGCTTCACGATGCGCGTCATTCTCGCGGCTCCCTGCCGTTAGCGTTCGTGCGCCGCCCCACTCCCTGCCTCGGGAATAACGCGTGGCGCCGACGTCAATACCATGATGGTCCAGAACATCGAGAGGCGGGAAGGACCCGCAGCATCCTCCCTGAAGCGCGCAAGGACCTCCGGGGCCGGACATCTCTGCCTCAACTCGCCTCTGGAGCAATCTGGTTCTGAATATGAAAAAGCCGGTCGGACACCAATGGTCCGACCGGCTCTATTCAACAATTCGACGCGTTTAGAAACGAATCGAGCTGTTTATTACTGCACAGCCGTGATGGCGTTGCGGTTCTGCGCCCATGCGTCCTCACCGTCGCCGGTCGCCGTCGGGCGATCCTTGCCGTACGAGATGGTGGACAGACGTGCGCCAGCCGTGCCCTTCGCCGTCAGATAGTCGCGCGCGGCGTTGGCGCGGCGCTGACCCAGGGCGAGGTTGTATTCCTCGGTGCCACGGTCGTCACAGTTACCGGCGATCTGCACGGAAACCTGCGGATACTTCGCAAGCCAGTCAGCCTGCTTGTCCAGGGTGGCCTTCGCGTCAGCGCTCAGGCTGTTCTGGTTCAGGTCGAAGAACACGCGGTCGCCAACATTGGCCACCAGATCGGCTTCGCTTCCCGGAACGGGGCCGCTCGGCTGCACCGCCGCCCCCGCGCCCGTGGCGGCGCCCGTGTTGGCTTGATCGTTCGAGCAGGCGGCCAAAAGGGCGGCCACGCCGAGCGCACCGATAAACTTCAGTCTCATTGTCTCGATCCTGAGATCAGTTCCACAGCGGGAACATGTAGAGATTAAGTAAAGGAAATGACGCCGGATTTCTCCGTAAGCCGAAGCCAACCGAAACCGCGCGAACAGCGTTCGCCGCAGAAAGCAGTTGGCTTTCGAACTACACAGGCCATAGCCACAGGTTTTCGCCCCGGTCAAGCCTGATAATAGCGTGGCTCCGCCGTTTCCTCGGGGCAGAGTTGCATAAATGAAACGACCGGCGACGCCGTCACACGTTCAGCGGCGACCAGGTCGGCGAGGACCCGCCCTCCGGGGTCGGGATTACGCGCTCGTGGAACCCAGTGATGTCGATCGTGCCGATGGTGTCGCGACTGCTGGCTCCGCCCGTGCGGCGGCAGAAAGCGAGGACGCGGCCGTTCGGACAGAAAGTCGGGCTTTCCACCGTATAACCCTGCGTCATGATCCGCTCGCCAGTGCCGTCAGGGTTCATGACGCCGAGAGAAAACTGCCCGCCAGAAATACGAGTGAAGGCGATCAGATCTCCGCGCGGCGACCACACCGAGTCTCCGTAGCTGCCGTTGCCATAGGAGATGCGCCGCGCCGCGCCGCCCGAGGCGCTCATCACATAAAGCGCAGGAGATCCGCCGCGGTCGGAGTTGAACACGATCTGCGACCCGTCCGGGCTGAAGCTTGGACTGACGTTGATCGCCCCGCCGGAGTTGGTGAGCTGGCGCTTGGCGCCCGACCCCAGTTCGACCGCCACAAGTTCCGAGCCGCTGCCGCGTGCGACCGGCACGATCACGGTTCCGCCGTCGGGGGAGAAATGCGGCCCAAGTGGCACGCCATTGAATTCTGTCAGAATGCGCTGGCGCCCTGTCGACAGGTCGAACACGTAAACGCGGGGCGTCGCCGTCGCATACGACAGGAACGCGATCTGATCGCGAACAGGGTTGAAGGCCGGCAGTTTTGTCTGACCGCTACTCAACACGCGGTAGTTGGCGCCGTCCTGATCCATGATCGCCAGGCGCATGCGCGGGTTGCGACTGCCGCCTGAGCGGGACACAAAACCAATGCGCGTATCGAAATAACCCTTCTCGCCCAGCATCCGCTGGTAGATCACGTCGCCGATGATGTGCGCGATGCGGCGCCAGTTGGCGGCGCTGGTCGTGTAGGCCGTACCCTGAATCTGCTGGCCGGTCAGAACGTCCCACAGGCGGAACTCAACGCGCAGCGAGCCCGCGCCCGTCACGGCGCCAGTCACAGCCGCGCGCGCGCCCATGGCCTTGTAAGGACCGAAATCCGGCGTGCCCGTTCCGGTGGAGCCCGAGATGACCTTGAAAAGCCCTGTGTTCGACAGATCGTCAGTCAGAACGCCGGTGATCTGGTCGCCGACGCCGGCGCCAAAAGAAGGGATAACGATGGGGATCGGCGCCGTCCGCGCCTGATCGACGGTGATCTCCGCCGCAGGCTGATCAGCCGCCCGCGCGGCGAGCGGCGTCGCCATCAGACCCGCGCCGAGAAGGGCGCCGCCGCCCAGCAGGGCGCGACGTCCCAGTCCCTCGCCGCCGAACCCGGCGCGCTGCGCCGAAAACAGTTCGGCGAAGGCTTCCGCCTCCCGGTCGGACAGATAGCCGCGTTCAGTCGAACCCATGGTCAGTGTCTCCTTGCTCTTCCGGATCAGGGCCGGAAGACGAACTTCAATTGCCGGGTTTGACCCAGCAGGTTTTTCGGTATCGGCAGCTTCGAACAGGTCGGACTGAGCACCGCCGCCCGAGCGCGCTCCGCTAAAGCGCGGTACGACGGGTCAGCGTTCATTTTCGCCTGCGTTTCTGGCGCAAATGCGACAAGCCGTGCTTCACCCGTAGCGTCGACCGTGACGATCAGATGCGCGACGAAGCTCGCGTAATCCTTCGCAGCCGTATCCTCGGCGTAGCAGCGCCGCACTTCCCCGCCGATCGCACGCTGATCGCCCGCGCTCATCGCGCCAGTGATATCGCCATCGGGCGTGCCGCCGCCATTTGGCGCGCCGCCCTGCGCGGGATTCGGCTTCGCCTTCGGCGCATGCGTCTGCTTCGTGTCGGATCTGAATGAATCCAGCGTCTCAAGCAGGGAATGCGTGTCGGCTTCCGCCTTCTTCGCCTTGTTCGGCTGCGTGATATGCGACGGAATCGCAGTGTCCGGCAGAGCATCCGTCGGCTGCGTCTGCGGAGACGGCGGGGCGACCGCGTGCGTCGGCTGCGGCGGCGCGGGCGGCGACGGCGGCGTTTTCACGGCGTCAGGCGTCGGCTCCTCGGCCTTCGGCGGCAGCGGCGTATCCGGCAGCGGCGGCGTCTCCTGCTGTGGCGGCGGAGGAACCGGCGGCGGGGGCGGAGGAGGCGGAGGCGTTTCCTCCGTCGGCTGCGGCTTTGGCGGCGTCGGGGTCGGAGGCTCCGGCGACGGCGTGGGCGCAGGGGCCGGCGCGGGCTGCGGCGCCGGTTTGGCGGCTCGCGCAGGGGCGCCGCCGCCGGAAGCGCCTTCGAACTGCATCTCTACGGGCGGGGGCTCTTCAGGCTCCGGCGGCTTGGGCGTCGGCAGAGACAGCACAGCCGCGAGCAGGATGGCCAGATGCAACAAGCCCGACATGACGGCTGAGCGTCGCATCAGGACCGTTTCGGAACGGCGAGGCCGAACCATGAGGGTTTCAGCTCCCCTCTTCAGGCGAACGCAGGGCGGGACACGAAAGCGCGCGAAACGCCCTCGCCCGCGCATGCGAGGCCGAACGACAGAATCAAGGCGGATGAGCGGCTATGCACGGCGCGGACCCCTCAGTGTCCGCCTGCGGGCTGCTGCGCGAGCAGCGCCACATGCGTAAAGCCGCCAGCCGTGATCTGTCCCATCACCTGCATGACCTTGCCGTAGTCGATATGGGCGTCGCCACGCACGAAAATACGATGCGTTGGATCATTTTCAGACGCCGCTTTCAGCTGATCGATCAACTGGTCGCTGGAGACCGGGTTATCGCCCAGATAGATCGTTCCATCGGACTTGATAGAGACGGTGATCGGCTTCGTGTCGCTGTTCACAGGCTTGGCGTCGGTCTTGGGGAGATCGACGTTCACGCCGCTGGTCATCATCGGCGACGTCACCATGAAGATAATGAGCAGCACCAGCATCACGTCGACCAGCGGCGTGACGTTGATGTCCGACATCGGGCGACGCTTCCTGCGTGGACCGCGCCCGCTACCTCCGACCGACATGCCCATGGGGTCAGGCCCTCTCTTCGGACTGGCGCGAGAGAATTGCGGCGAACTCCGTGCCGAACCCTTCCATGCGATCCTGGAAATGGGACAGCGAATTGCTGATAACGTTATAGGCGATCACCGCCGGGATGGCCGTCACGAGGCCGATCGCCGTGGCGAACAGGGCTTCGGAGATGCCCGGGGCGACAACGCTCAGATTGGTGTTGTGCATCGCCGCGATCGAGCTGAACGAGTGCATGATGCCCCACACAGTACCGAACAGGCCGATGAACGGAGCCACCGGGCCAATGGTGGCGAGGAAGATCATCCAGCGCTCAAGACGCTCCATTTCGCGCGTAATGGTGATCGACATCGCCCTGTCGACGCGCTCCTGCACGCCGCCACGAAGCAGATCGACCCCGGGAATGCGCGCCGAACGCCGCCACTCCCCCATCGCGGCGCCGAAAACGGCGGCCAGAGGATGAGCAGGCTTCGCGCCCTCCGCCTCGTAAAGATCGTCGAGACTGCCGCCCGACCAGAACTTGTCTTCGAACGTCGTCGCCTGCTGGTTGATCCGACGCAGCGTCACGATCTTGTCGAACACGATGGCCCAGACCCAGACACTGCAGACGATCAACCCGATCATCACCAACTTGACAACGAGCGAGGCCTGCATGAACAGGCCCCAAAGCGACAGATCCCCGGCCGCAGCCACGCCGAGATTTGCCGCGTCTACCGCATGGTCCAAAAACGCCTCCTGCCCTTTCGGCTCTAGGTGACCCGGGCGGCCGCGCCGTTATGACGCGCGCCGAACCCGCAGCGACTCGGCGGAACGCCGAACCTCGCCGCGATCCTTACTGACTTCCCGCGCAAAGCAGAAGGCGCCTCACTGACCAGTGTCGGCCAGTTTCAGCAACAAAACACGCCAAGACGGCGGAAATCGGGCAGCCCGGGCGTCGGCGACGCGAATGCAGGCCAGCCGCACATCGAGTTGCGCACAAACGTCCGCGCCACGAAAAAAAATCTGCTCCAGCCGACAGCTCGCAGCCCCTTGCTCGAGCAGGCGCGTCCTGACCGTCATGACGTCGTCAAGCCGAAGCGGCATGAGGTAGTCTATGGAGGCCGAACGGATCACGAAAGCCAGCCCGTAATCCCGCAGCAGATCGATCGCCGCCATGCCCTGGGCGCGAATCGCTTCCGTCCGCGCACGCTCGGCGAACGCGAAGTAGCGGGCGTGATAGACCACTCCGCCCGCATCCGTGTCTTCGTAATAAATCCGGAAATCGATGCTGTGGGTCGTCATGACGCCTCCTATCCGATCCCGTCATCCGCCAGCAGATCGAACTGCCCTGCCGACGCCGGCGGCGTCAGCCCGAGATGCCGCCAGCCGCGCTCTCCGAGAACCCGGCCCCGGCTGGTGCGCAGCACGAGCCCTTCCTGAATCAGGTAGGGCTCCACCACATCCTCCAACGTATCGCGTGCTTCGGCCAGAGCCGCAGCCAGCGTCTCGACGCCGACCGGGCCGCCATGGTGGTGCTCGGCGATGCGCCGCAGATACCGCCGGTCCATGCCGTCCAGGCCGAGACTGTCCACCTCCAGCCGGGTCAGCGCCGCATCCGCGACCTCCGCGCCGACCGGCTCCCCCGCCTCGACGCCGGACGCCGCTCCGACAGACGCGAAATCACGCACGCGGCGCAGCAGACGGCCGGCGATTCGCGGCGTGCCGCGCGACCGACGGGCGATTTCCGCAGCGCCTTCGCGCGTCAGCGCGAAACCCAGCTTTCTGGCGCCGCGGCTTACAATAAGTTGCAATTCTTCCGGGGTGTAGAACACCAGACGTAGCGGAATTCCGAACCGGTCACGCAGCGGCGTCGCCAGCAGCCCGGCGCGGGTCGTCGCGGCGACCAGCGTGAACGGCGCCAGATCGATTCGCACGGAACGCGCCGCCGGACCTTCGCCGATGATCAGATCAAGTTGAAAATCCTCCATCGCGGGGTAGAGAATTTCCTCGATCGCAGGCTGCAGACGATGAATTTCGTCGATGAACAGCACGTCGCGCGGCTGCAGGTTGGTCAGGATCGCCGCCAGATCGCCCGCCCGCTGGATGACCGGCCCTGACGTCGCGCGAAAACCAACGCCAAGCTCCCGCGACACGATCTGCGCCAGTGTGGTCTTGCCAAGGCCCGGGGGGCCGTGGAGCAGCACATGGTCCAGAGCCTCGTCTCGGGCGCGGGCAGCCTCGATGAAAATAGCGAGATTCTCGCGACTGGCCTTCTGTCCCGTGAAATCCGCCAGCGTCTGCGGGCGCAGCGACCCTTCGCCCAGATCCTCCTCGCCGCGCGCAGGATCGACCGCGCGTTCGGCTTCAGGACGTCCCTTCATCGCGCCAGCTCCTTCAACGCATCACGAATGATGGCGTCCAGAGCAGCGCTATCCCCTGCTTCCGCGATCAGCTTGCCGACGACAGGCCACGCCTCCGCCCGACGGAACCCAAGCCCCGCCAGCGCAAGCAGCGCATCGCTCTCGATCGTGTTTTCGGCCCCGCGCTGCGCGACGATCGAGGCTGTCGCCGTGCCGGAGCCGCCGCCGGGCATTTTCGGCGCCTTGTCGCGCAATTCCGTCAACAGCCGCTCCGCGAGCTTGCCGCCGACGCCCGGCGCGCGCGTCAGGCTCGCCTTGTCCGCGCTGCTGATCGCAGCGATCAGTTCAGACGGAGACATGGTGGACAGCAGCCCGAGCGCCACTTTAGCGCCGACCCCCTGGATGGCTGTCAGCACGCGAAACCAGTCGCGCTCAGCGGGGTCGGCGAATCCGTAAAGCAGGATCGCATCCTCGCGCACAACGGTCTCGACCAGCACGCGCGCCCGCTCCGGCGGCTGCGGCAGGGCGGAGAGCGTACGCGTCGAGGCGAAGACCAGATAGCCGACGCCGTTGACGTCGATCACGCAGCGATCCGCATCGACCTGCGCGAGCAGACCTGCCAGTGAAGCGATCATCGCCCGACGCCCGACGCCGCGCGCTTCTCAGCCGACGCCCGCCCCACCGCCACCCGCTGGGCGCTCGCACGCAGATGCGCGTGGCAAATGGCGACAGCCAGAGCGTCAGACGCGTCGGCCCGGCTGATTTTCGCGGTGGGCAACAGGCGGCGCACCATCATCTCGACCTGATCCTTGCTGGCGGCCCCCGTCCCCACGACGGCGCGCTTGACAGCCATGGCGCCGTATTCCGACACGCTGAGTCCCTCCAGCGCCGGAGCAAGCAGGGCGACGCCGCGCGCATAGCCGAGCTTCAGGGTCGATGAGCCGTTGCGGTTCACATAGGTCTCCTCGACCGCCGCCTCCTGCGGCTTGTGCGTCTGGATCAACGCGGTCAGCGCGTCGTACAGAGCGCGCAGGCGGTCCGGCACGGCCTCGTCCCCGTCAGTGGCGATAACGCCGTCGGCCACGTGCATCAGACGATTGCCCTCCACGTCGATAACGCCCCAGCCGGTGAAGCGCAGGCCGGGGTCTATGCCAATGAGTCGGGTGCGCGTGATCATGTTTCGTTCTTAGCTGGCGCGAGCCGTGGAGGCCAGAGCGAGAGCATCACGCAGCCCTGCCTGCCGCCAACGCGACGCATACCCCCTCAGGCCGGGCAGCCCCGGTCAGTTGTCGGTATCCATTCCCTCGAGACGGGATGCCGTAGAAACGGGACGCGGGAAAACCAGTTCGTATTCGTCGCTCCACTCCCCCTTGAAGAAGTCAGCATGTTCGACATGGCGGTCGAAAACGAAACCTACGCTTCTGGCCAGTTCCAGAGACGCAATATTGCGTGTGCAGATAGCTACACGCGCGCAGTGAATGGCCGGGTCTTCGAAAGAGCGGGCGAGCGCCAGCGTGAGCGCCGCCTTCCCCACGCCTCTCCGCCAGTATTGAGGAAAGACGTGGTAGCCCAGCAACGCCTCGCCCTCCCCCACGGTCGCCTGCGCGTATCCGAGCGGGGCGCCGTCTGACGCGCGCCGGACGATCCAGTTGATCCACGCCTCGCCCTCGCCGACGGGCGCTTCCTCGATCTGGCGAATGTAATGCGCCCGCAACGCCTCGACCGAAACGGGAGGATCTTCCCTGATGTAGCGATAAGCCGCCGGGTCCGAGAGGCCTTCGAACATGATCTCCGCATGCTCCGGCCCCAGCCCCTCAAGCCGCACGTCGGAGATCGCATAGATTGCGCAAGGCGACGCCACGATGGATTGGTCGATGGTGGCCGACGATAACCGGCTGGAGATTGTCACGCCCCGTCGCCGCCCAAAAGCGACGCTGCGACAAAAATTCCGACCGACACGACCCGTGATGTGAGACCAGTCCCGAACACGCATCACCTTTCCCGCAGTGCGCCCCCTCCAAATCAGGAGGCCATTATACCGCAGCCCTTGCGCCGGGCGGCAAGGGCTCCTTAACCTGTCGGCAACCTTATTACTGCGCCGTTCAAGCGTATCCGGCCAGAGGACTCAACAGGATCGCGCTTTGGCCAGATATGGATGCGCTCAGGGGCGTCGACGGTCAGAAACTCAGCCGTGTCTGTGGAGGCAGGCGTCCTCATGTGGTCGCACTCTGCGTTCGCAGAGAAACATCAGCAACGGAATTTTCATATATTGAAGCGTATTGATCTCGCCCCATCCTGCGCCTCCGCAGCGCCGAAGGCGCGCGCTCCCGCCCGCATCTTCCTCAATCCGCAAGAACGTCTCAGTTGACGGGAACAGCCGTGAAAGACAGCCCTGACGCCAACGCTCTGGCGGAAACACTGTTACGCGAACACGGCTTTTCAGCTCTCGATGTCGCAGATAGGCAGGCCCGCCATGAACTGCATGTCAGCAACGTCCCTGCAGCGGAACTCTGGGTCGCCGCGCTGCGCATTCTTTGTCAGGATACAAGAGCGCTGAAAGTCGCCTCGAACGAGCGAGACAATCCGGAGCCCCCGCCGTCAAAAAACGACTGAGGACGCAACTTCGCGCATCCTGCGGCCGAGCGCCTCGACCGAACCGACGTTGTGCTCGTTAGTGTAGAACGCCGCCCCCAGAGCGAGGCCGAAACCCGGCGTTCCGGTCGGCACCGAGACGGCGACGCCGCCGACCCCCGCGATCCAGGTTCCCATATCCATCACGTAACCGTCGCGACGCGCCGTCTCGACCTCGCGCCTGACGGCTCCCCGAGCCGACGTGTTGAAATTGCGCGACACGATGGCCTCCACCGCCTGATCCTCGCACAACGACAGCAATATCGTGGCGCCGGACCCGACCCCTAAAGGCACATGGCCGCCAATGCCGCGGGTCAGCGACGGAATCACCCTGCGCCCGAAGCATGCGTCGACGCAAAGCGCACGATCGTCCGCATGAACAAGCAGGAAAAACGCGTCGTGCTCGCAAACCGGAAGCGACGCGACCGCCGAACGCCACCATCGGCTTTGAGCCAGACGTTCCGCCGGATGAAAGGCGCCGATCGTCTCGTGACGCGGCGCCCGCCAGACATGGCTGTATCGTCGCGTTCGAGGCACCCGCGCCGCCAGCCCCTCGTCACAAAGCGCGCCCAACAGTCGGTGAGTCGTAGATTTCGGCAACCCGCAAGCCTGCCCAATATCTTTCAACTCCATACCCTGCGGCCCAGCGTCTGACAGCGCAGCAAGAAGCCGCGCAGCCTTGCGCACCGCGTTCGCCGTCCCGCCCCCCTCCGTCCCGCGTTCCACCATATGGAATTCTCCGGATACCAGTTCGATCCCGTATTGACCTGACGCTCCCGCTCTAACACGCTTCGTAACGATATCGCCACAAATTCCCGGCGCAGCAGCGGCCACGCCGCCGTCCAACGCCATTACCAGGAGCGACGTATGGAGCCTTACGCGCGCAGACATGCATCCAGACGCCATCGTGGCGTCAAGGTCGGTCATGCCGCCCTGCTGCTTCCCCTGCTGCAATCGACAGTCGCATTCGCCTCGCCGACGACCGGAAGCAATTCCACCTTGCAACAAGACAGCAAACAGGTCGCCACAGCGGGCGCGCACGCGTCTCGTCCGGCGACGCGAACGACAGTCGCTCCTGCGATTGCCGCAACGCCCAGCAAGCGACAGACCGCTCAGGCGTTGCAGCAGGACGACGAGCAGGTGATCGTCACCGGCACGCGCGACCCCCACCAGACCGCGCGCAAGAGCACCAGCCCCGTTCTCGTCGTCTCGTCACGCCAGTTGCAACAAACCGGGCAGGCCGACCTGCGCGACGCGCTGACCCAGCTTGCGCCGTCATTGACGCGATCGACGATGAACATCGGCAATTCCAACATGACCGACGCGTTGCAGCTGCGCGGTCTGACGCCGAACCAGACCCTTGTTCTGGTCAACGGAAAACGTCGTCATACTACCTCCGTCATGACCGACTATACCGGCCCGCAACAAGGCTCCATTCCCGTCGACATCGACATGATCCCGGTGTCCGCCGTGGATCACGTGGAAATTCTGCAGGACGGCGCGGCTGCTCAGTACGGGTCCGACGCGATTGCTGGCGTCATCAACATCATTCTCAAACATTCAGCCAACGAATTGACGATGCAGGCGGTCAACGGCGGCTACTACGCCGGAGACGGCTTCACGTCGGGCGAGTCTGTAAACTGGGGGACCGATCTCGGCGGGCGTGGCTTCTTCGATCTGAGCGCAGAATACAAATACATGGACCACACCGACCGGGGCGGCATTGATAACCGCACCGGGCAATATGACAACCATATCATGGGAAATCCGCGCATCCAGCGGGAGACGATTTCCTACAATATGGGTTACCGGATTACGGACGCGATCGAGTTCTACTCCTTCGCATCCTACGGCCACGTGAATGGCGAAAGCTACCAGAACTACCGCCTGCCTTCGGTCCTTCCCCAAGTTTATCCTCAGGGATTTTCGCCACAAATCTCCGTTTCACAAAATGACTACAGTTTCACAGCGGGATTCAGGGGCAAGAAATTCGGATGGGACTGGGATCTCAGCACGACTTATGGCGGCAACGTCGCAGACGTGGGCATGTTCGATACCGTGAACCCCGACCTTTACGCGGCGACAGGACACACGCCCACACGTTTTTCTCCAATGATGACGTTCAATGATACGCAATGGACGACCGACGCGGGAGTAAGGCGCAGTTTCGACGTGCCTGTTCTGGCAGGACCGCTCAATTTTGCGCTGGGCGCGCAATATCGGTATGACACATATCAGGTCGGCGCCGGCGAACCCGCATCCTATTACGGGGGCGGACCATCCGCAGACGACGGACTTTCGCCAATGTCGGCGTCGAAAAACTACCGCGACGTAACAGCGGGATACCTCGACGTCTCGACTCATCTTCTCAAAAACTGGCAGATCGATCTGGCTGGCCGCTTCGAACATTACACTGACGCAGGCAACACCGAGACCGGCAAAGCCTCGATGCGCTACGACTTCAACAAACGTGTCGGCGTTCGCGGCACCATCAGCAACGGCTTCCGTGCGCCTACCCTCGCAGAAGAACATTACTCCAACCTCGGCGTATCTCCGACGGGAGCTTCCGGGATTCTTCCCGTAGATTCCAAATCGGCCATTTTGCTCGGATCAAAGCCCCTTCGTCCCGAGCGTTCAATGAACTACTCCGCAGGCATCGTTCTCAACCCGATCGACCCGCTTCATATCTCGATAGACGTCTACCAAATCTCCCTGAAGCACCGGATAACGCTAGGTGGCGTTTATAATGGCCAGCAGGCTATCGATGCGCTGGAGGCGGGCGGATTTGGCCTGCCAAGCGGCCTGATCGCAGACGACGTGACTGCGCAATATTTCGCTAACACGTCCAACACCCGCACACGCGGCATGGACATCACTGCGAACTACCTGACTCATTTCGGAAAATTTGGTGACGTCGCCTGGGATCTGGCGATCAATCTCAACAAGACCACCATCACTCATGTCGACGACGACCAGAACGGGCAACCGTTGCTCAACGCCCTGTACCGTGGCTTCCTGACGACATACACGCCGAAAAACAAGGAGATTGTCGGCTTCACATGGAGCAAGGGCGCCTGGTCTGTCGGCGTGCATGAAATTCGCTACGGGAAAGTGACGTCGCAACAACAATATGTCACCGGACCCTACGCCTATTCGAATACGGTCTATCTGCCCTTCAACAACCGCCCGAAAGAGGCTACAAACATTCTGGTGTCGTATCAGATAACGCCATCGTGGCGGGTCGGGCTGGGAGCAAACAACCTGTTCAACTCCAAACAGCGCAGGGTGCCATACAGCACAAATTACCTTGGCGTGCAGCGCTATAATTTCGACGTGCAGCAGATCGGCTTCAACGGAGGATACTACTACTTCCAGATCAATTACCGCAGGTAGCGCCTGAGCCGGAACGGAGAAAAACCATGACGGATGTCGTCGTCATCGGATGTGGCGTCAGCGGAGCCGCAACCGCGTGGGAATTGGCTCGCTCGGGCCTGTCGGTCACCATCGTCGACCGCTACGGCCCTGCGGCGATGGCCAGCGGCTGGACCCTCGCCGGGGTTCGCCAGTCCGGCCGCGATCCTGCCGAAATTCCCCTGGCGATCGCCGCGGTAAAGCTTTGGGAAAATCTCGCCGAAGCGCTGGACGCGCCAACAGGCTACACGCAGGACGGAAATCTCCGAATTGGCATGGGCGCGGGCGATCTTCCGGCCCTGAAGGACATTGCCGAAACAGGCGCCGCCTGCGGATTGCCCATTTCCTTTTTGGACGGTGCGTCCGCCGTCCGCGACGTCGCGCCCGCCATTGCGCCCGTTGTCGCGGGGGCGACCTTCTGTGCGACAGACGGGCATGCCGACCCCGACGCCACCGTCAACGCCTATGTCGCCGCCGCACGCCGGGCCGGGGCGACGACCCTGTTCGGCGAGCCCGTCATCGCTGTCGAAACCGCCGCCGGCAAAATCACCGCCGTGCGAACTGCGTCGCATCGCATCGCGACGGGCGCTGTCGTGCTGGCCAGCGGCGTCATGGGTGACGACCTGCTCGCGCCCTTCGGCGCTGATGTGCCTCTGGACGTCAAATACGTCACCGTCATTCGCACGAAGCCGGTCGCCTCCACCCTCAAACAGGTTATTTCGGTCGCCGACGTCCGCAACGCGGAAGCCGCCTGCGCAGGACGGCAACAGCTGGACGGAGCTTTTCGCTTCACCAGCGGCATTGAACCGTGGAGCGGCGCCATGCATGAACGAAATGGACGCCCGATAATCGCGCCGCCAATTCGCGCACTGGCGGAAACGATCGAAAGTTTCGGAACCGTCGTGCCCGCTGCGCTGGACGCCGAGATCGACGCCTATTGGTGTGGTCTGATCGACCAGACGCCGGACTCCCTTCCGGTCCTCGATCGCGTCGAAGGCGCAAGGGGGCTTTTCGTCGCTCGCGGTTTTTCGGGGCACGGTTTCTGTCTTGGCCCCATCACAGGAAAAATCATGGCGGCGCTCGTCAAGGAAGAGCAATCACCCGTCGATATTTCCGCTTTTTCATCATCCCGTTTTGCAAAAGCCGGCGCGAGCGCCTTCGAACCGGTCACCCTGCATGGCTGAAGGCTTGTTTGCCTTCGCGGCGCGCCGGGCGGGCGTCAATGTGCTGCTGCTGATGCTGGTCTCGCTGACTGGCTTTATGCTTCTTCATGCGACGCCCGGCGGCCCGCTCGCCCAATTTTCACTATCGCCGGGTATGACCACTGAGCGACTGAACCAGATCGCCCACTCCATGGGTCTGGATCAGCCTTTATGGCTGCAATATGTGAAGTGGCTCGGGGGCTTGCTGAAAGGCGACTGGGGCCATTCCTACCGCGACCACGCTCCGGTGCTTTCGATCATCGTCGCGCATCTTGGCGCGACGGTCGAACTTGGCCTTGCTTCGCTGGTGATTTCCTTCCTCGGCGGGCTGGCGATGGGGTTGATCGGCGCACTGCGGGCTGGGGAGGCTATCGACGCGCTTTGCTCTCTCGTCGGCGTCATCCTGCTTTCGCTTCCTACTTTCTGGCTTGGCCTTGTCTTCATCTATTTTCTGTCGGTTCGCACGGGATGGTTTCCGGCGGGTGGCCTGATGGCGCCGGGCGACGCTTCAGCGAGCGATCGTCTGCGCCACCTCGCGTTGCCCGCCATGACGCTTGGTCTGGTCTCCATACCGGTCTGGGGCGCGTACGTGCGCGCATTTGCTGGCGACACGCTGAATCAGGACCATATCCGCACCGCCCGCGCGCTGGGCGTGCCCGGCTGGCGGATCGTCCTGCGGCGCGTCCTGCCTGCGGCCCTGCTCCCCCTGATTCCGATAGCGGGCGTCTATCTCCCGACTTTGCTGAGCGGAGCGCTCGTCACGGAGACGGTCTTCACGTGGCCCGGCGTGGGGCGTCTGTTTCTCGACAGCCTGCAGTACCGCGACTATCCGGTGGCGCTGGGCGTTCTGATGTTCAGCGCCGTTCTCGTGCTGATATGCAGTCTCGCCGCGGAATTGCTGCACCACGCCGCCGACCCGAGACTGCGCGCATGAGCGGCGCCGACGCCATCCTGTCGGTCAGGACGCATCTGCACGATCTGCGCCCGCGCGGCCGGATCGCCGCTTGCTACATCGTTCTCGTCGTCATCGCATGTGTCGCAGGCCCGTGGGTTTTGCCATACGGCCACGCACATATCGATCTGCATCACCGCTTTCTCTCTCCGATCAGCGCCGGACATCCACTCGGCACTGACGAAATCGGACGCGATCTGCTGACGCGCGTGTTGATGGGCGGGCGCGTCTCCCTGCTGGTGGGGCTGGCGTCCACCATTCTGAGCACCGTGATCGGCACAGCGCTCGGCCTTGTCGCAGGGTACAACAGCGGGGCGGCGCGGTTTCTGATTACGACAATCATCGACGCCACGTTGTGTTTTCCGGTCGTGTTCCTGATGCTGACGCTCGCCGCCGTGCTCAGCCCCGGCGTAGGGACGATCATCGGCATCGTGACGCTGGTCAGCTGGATGGAGGCCGCCCGCGTCGTGCAGGCGCAAACGCGCGTGATCCGAAAAATGGATTACGTGACCGCAGTTGTCGCCATGGGGGCGACTGACCGCTATGTGCTGCTGCGCGAAGTTCTGCCCAACGTCGCGCCAGCGGTGATCGTCAGCGCAACGCTCACCATCGCACGAGCGATCCTTCTGGAATCGTATGTGAGCTATCTTGGTTACGGCGTGCAGCCCCCTGACGCGAGTTGGGGCAATCTTCTGAACAACGCGCAGGAATATCTTGAATCCGATCCCTGGCTCGCCATTATCCCCGGCGTCGCCATCGCGCTGACCGTGACGATGTTCAACCTGCTGGGAGAATCCCTGCGAGACGCCATCGATCCCTCCCTCCGGGCCAGAGGAAGCAGGTCATGACGTTGCTGGCCGTTCGCGATCTCGGGGTGGATTTTGGCGGTCCGCCCATTGTTGACGGTGTTTCTTTCTCGATGAAACGAGGAGAAATCGTAGCGCTTGTCGGGGAGAGCGGCTCGGGAAAGAGCGTTGCATCACTCGCCCTGATGGGGCTTCTGGGGCGAGGAAACGTCACCGGCTCTGCAATATTGCGCCTGAATGACGGACGTGAGACCGACCTCGCGCGGATCAGTTCACGCGAGCGACGCGGCGTGCTTGGTCGGCATGTTTCCATGATTTTTCAGGACCCGTTGAGCAGCCTCGATCCGATCCAGACTATAGGCGCACAAATGCGCGAAGTTCTGTCGCTGCATTGCGGTCTGCGCGGCGGAAAAGCCCAGGCACGCGCAATCGAATTATTGCATGAAGTCGGCATCGTCGATCCACAGGCGTGCCTGAAGCTGATCCCGCAGCGCCTGTCCGGCGGAATGCGACAGCGCGTGCTGATCGCCATGGCGATCGCCGGCGAGCCTGAATTGCTGTTGGCCGACGAGCCCACGACGGCGCTTGACGTGACCGTGCAGGCGCAAGTCCTGCGCCTGCTGCTCTCACTCCGTGCCCGCTCTGGCATGGGAATGATCTTCATCACGCATAACCTCGCCGTCGCCTCATCCATCGCGGACCGTGTGATCGTCCTCTACGCCGGACAGGTCGTGGAGGACGCTCCAGCCGACGCGTTCTTCGCCGCGCCCGCCATGCCATACAGCAAAGCCCTCCTCGGGGCCGCGCCGGGGATCGACAGCGTGTTTGGCGCGCGGCGCCTGCCCATACTTCGCGGACAGGTTCCCGCGCCCGGCGAACGCGGCGTTGGGTGCCGCTTCGCGCCCCGCTGCGACGCCATGCGTCCGACGCCTTGCCAGACACAGATGCCTGATCTTCTGAACATCGCCGATGGCGAAAATGAAGTTCACGCCGTACGTTGCGGTCGCTGGGAGGAACTCGCCAGATGACCGCGCCGGTTCTGAGTGTGCAGGGCGTATCCAAGACCTACACGCAACGCGCGGGGTTATTCGGTCGGCCGTCCCAGACCTACGCCCTGCGGGATGTATCGTTCGACCTGCGCGCGGGCGAAATCCTGGGGTTGGTGGGGGAGTCTGGCTCCGGAAAGACCACAGTCGGGCGTATCGCCATGCGCCTCATCGATCCTAGCGAGGGCAAGGTCTATCTCGCCGGGCAGGACGTCACCGCTCTGTCCAGCACCGCGTTGAGACCGATGCGACGGCGGATACAACTGATCTTTCAGGACCCCTCGGCGTCGCTCAACCCACGCCAGACCATTCGGCAAATCCTCAGAACGCCACTTCGACTGCGCGGAATTACGGACGATACGGAAATCGCGCGGATGCTGGCGATCATCGGCATGGGCGCGGATGCTCTGGACCGCACCCCCGCCATGTTTTCGGGCGGACAACGACAGCGCCTGAGCATCGCGCGGGCGCTACTGATGAATCCGGACATCATCGTTGCAGACGAAGCCGTATCTGCGCTCGACGTCTGCGTTCAGGCGCAGGTGGTCAACCTGCTTTTGGATTTGCGCGATCAGTTCGGCCTGTCGATCCTGTTCATCGGCCATGACCTCGGCGTCGTGGGGCTGATATCCGACCGGATTGGCGTCATGTTTCGCGGGAGTCTGGTCGAAATCGCTCCGTCGCGCGGGTTATTTGAGCGCCCCCGGCACCCTTACACGGCGCGTCTGCTCGCCGCCGCCCCGCGCCAGGGTGGCAAACTTACGCCGCACGCCGAAGTCGATGCGGGGCGCCTTTCTCCCACGTCGACCGAGGGTTGCGCCTTCGCGGCGCTTTGTTCACACGCAATCACCGAATGCAGAACGACCAGACCCGTCATGCGCGAAACCGCGCCGGATCACTGGACGGCCTGTCGGCGCGCCGATCTCGACCTTCGCCCGGCGCACTGTTGAAAAGAAGCAGAGGAAGACATCATGGGTCCTGAGGTCAAAGCGATACAAACCGACGCCAAGCCGTCCGCAAGCGCCGACGTCGTTGTCATCGGCGGCGGCATCGTCGGGGTCAGCACGGCGTATACGCTGGCCCAGCGAGGCGTATCGGTTATCCTGTGCGAGAAAGGCCATATCGCAGGCGAACAATCGAGCCGAAACTGGGGCTGGGTGCGACGCAACGGCCGTGATCCGCGCGAACTCCCGCTTATGATGGAGAGCTTCAGGGCGTGGAACGAGTTTGCTTCGAAGAAACTCGACACCGGATTTACGGTCTGCGGCGTCGTCTCCATCGCGAAGACCGACGCCGACCGCGCCCGACACGAACAGTTTGTTGAGGATGCTCGTCCTTTCCAGATCGGCAGCCGCGTCATCACGTCGAGCGAAATCAGGGAAATCCTGCCCGGATATACGGGAGAAGGCCGCTCGGCGCTCTATAACCCGACTGACGCCCGCGCGGAGCCGCAACGGACTGCCCCGGCTGTGGCGCTCGCCGCAAGGGACCTGGGGGCGGAGATCGTGCAGAACTGCGCCGTGCGCGGCGTGGAGCTGCAGGGCGGTCGTATCTGCGGCGTCGTGACCGAACTGGGCTATATCCGTACGAGTCAGGTCGTGGTTGCAGGCGGCGCCTGGTCGCGCCTCTTTTGCGGCAACCTTGGCGTCGACCTGCCGCAGATGAAAGTGCTGTCGTCCGTCTGCCGCACCGCGCCGCTGAGCGGCCTTCCCGAAACATCCGCGTATTTCGGCGGCGTCGCTTACCGCAAGCGCGATGACGGCGGCTACAACATAGCGCCAAGCGTTGGCCTGAACGTGCCCATCGTCCCCGATATGCTCCGGCTTGCGCGCATGTATCTGCCGGCATTCATGGCCGAACGAAAATCCGTAAAGCCGCGTCTCGATAGCCGCTTCCTGACGGAACTGCTTACTCCGCGCAGTTGGGATCTCGATATGCCGACCGTTTTCGAAAAGACGCGCGTTCTCGATCCCAAGCCCAACATCGCGCTGACGCGCAGCAAAGTCGCCGATTTGCAGAAATTGTTTCCTGCGGCAGGCCCGATCCACATTCTTCAGCACTGGGGCGGCCTTATCGACGTCATGCCGGACGCCGTGCCGGTCATCGACACTGTGGCGAAGATACCCGGCCTGACCATTTCCACCGGCTATTCCGGCCATGGTTTCGGCATCGGCCCAGGTGCAGGCGTCCTGACCGCCGACCTTGCGACCGGCAAGGCGCCCTGCGTTGATCCGTCGCCTTTCCGCCTGTCCCGCTTCACTGACGGCACGCCAATGCGTCTGATCGGCGGATTTTGACGCTTTGAAGCTCCACCTGCCACGACGACGTTTCCTTGAGGCGGCTGGCTGCGTCGCAGTCGCCGCACCCCGGTGGCGCGCCTTCGCTGACGCGCCAAGCCAGATCATCGTCGGATTGGCGCAGGAGCCGACCGTTTTTCATCCGCTTTTGCCGCATATCGAGGTCGATGACGGGGTTCATATGAACCTGTTCAGTCCCCTCTGGTCCATCGACGCCAAAGGCGCCTTCGTTCCAGATCTGGCCGAAAATGTGCCTGACCAGAACAATGGCGGCGTGAGCGCAGACGGGCTGACCTGGCGCGTGAAGTTGCGAGGCAATGCGTTCTGGCATGACGGACGTCCGGTCACAGCCGCAGACGTTGTCTTCACATTTGAAACGCTTCTGGATCCATCCTTCCCTGCTTACAGCAGGAAAGGTTTCGAGTTTATCGAACATGTCGAACAGACCGGGCCGCTTGAACTGACCTGGCGCATGCGCAAGCCGTATGCGCCGTTTCACGCCATTCTGGCCAGCGCCATGATCGTCCCGGCGCATCTTCTCAAAGGCGTTTCTGACACAACGGCTTTCACATCCAAACCTGTGGGAAGCGGTCCCTTTATGTGGGACGAGCGCATTCCCTCCGACCACATACGCCTGCGCGCCAACCAACACTGGCATTTGGGGCGAGCTGGCGTCGATTATGCGATCATACGCTATATCCCGGATGTGACCGTCATGTTCACGCAGTTCGAAACCGGGGAAATCGACTACCTGGGTATGCCCGGCATTCCTCCCAACAGATATCGACAGGCGCTAACGTTACCCGGACGGCAGGTCTTCCGCGCACCACAACCATTTGTCGAAAGCATAGCCATCAATATGGCCCGGCCTCAGTTCCACGACATTGTGGTGAGGCAGGCAATCTACACAGCAATTGACAAGCAAGGCATATTGGAAACTCTTTTTGAAAATATAGAATCCGATACGGAATCCTTCCTTCCATCGCAATCGTCCTACTACAACCCCGATCTGCCGAAACAGAAATTCGATCCACAAGCCGCCGCAGAAAGTCTCGACCGGGCCGGATGGCGCCGCAGGCTCGGCGGCGTGCGCGCCCGCGATGGCGTCAAGCTGGAATTCGTAAACGCGACGACTTCCGGCAACGCCCTGCGTCAGCAGGTTCAGGAGGTCATTCAGCAGAACCTTGCCGATATCGGCATCATCATGCGCATCGAAAATCGACCCGCCGCCGTGATGTGGGGGGGATACTGGTCGCAATCTCGCTTCGACACGGCTCTGGTGTCGGTCGACTTCATGACAGGTTCAGACCCGGACGCCTCGAGTTATTTCACGTCCGACGCATCGCCCGCACGGGGCGGCGCGGGGCAGAACGTGTTTCAGCTTGCCGACAGTCGAATCGACTCTCTGTTTCTGAAAGCCAACGCCAGCTTCGATCACGAAACACGCCTGTCATATTACCGTTCGATCCAGAGTCTCGTGCGTACGGATCTGCCGTTTCTGCCGCTATATCAGCAAAGCAATGTCGAAGGCGTTCGCTCTGGCCTTACGGGTTTTGAAAGCAACGTCAACGTGCGCTCCAATCTATGGAATCTCGCACGCTGGCGCTGGACCGCGCCTCCTCAATAAAGATCTTCTTCCGAACAGCTTACCGCCAGTTCGGCGACGTTCGCAGTATTCGGCAGGTCGAGCACCATGCCGACCATGCGCGCGAGATCGGCAGGTTGCGTCATCTCCGCCTCTTCGCGCGAGGTGATGCTGCGCGCCATGTCTGTCGCCACGAAACCGGGACATATGGCCGTCGCGCGAATTCCGTCGTTCCAGCCTGTACGCTTGATGCTGTGGGCGAGAGCCACCACAGCATGTTTCGTGATTGCATAGGGGCCTGAATCCGCAGATTTGACGCGCTTTCCTGAAAGCGACGCAACGACGATCACACGTCCCGTCCCGCACTCCTTGAGATGCGGCCACGCCGCGCGAACCAGACGGATCGGCGATTTGAGATTGACGCTCAGCATCGCATCCATCTCATCGTCTTCGATCTCCAGGATCGATTTCGGAATCATGATACCGGCGTTGGCGATAACCGCATCGATCTGTCCAAACGCAGTGATCGTCGACGACACCCAGGCGCCCTCCCCTCCTGCGCTGGCGTCGAACGCGTGCGTATGCAGCGTGGAGGACGCCTTCAATGCTCCAGGGTCGCGCACCCCAGCGCTGACGCACCATCCCGTAGACTGAAGATATTCTGAAATCGTGCGCCCGATCCCCCTGTTCGCTCCGGAAATCATGGCGACGCGACGCTCATGCAGGTTGTTCATGACCGCTTCCTTCAATACGTTATGGAAAAGAAATCGCTCAAAGCGATTTAAACACCTTAAACCACGACGCCACGAAATGGAATTTCTCATGACGATCGCTCCATGACGATTTCGCCTACCGCCGCCACGGAGTTTCAACGCCGCGTCCTGTTCGCCGGCGCAAGCGGTCTTTTCACGGACGGCTATATGCTCGGCTCGATCAGCCCGGCGTTGCCGGGCGCCATCGCGACGCTCGGGTTGGGACCGACCGGCGCTGGCGCCGTCGCCGCTGCGCCGTTTCTCGGGCTTCTGCTTGGCAGTCTGTTCGGAGGACCTGTCATAGACCGCTATGGTCGGCGTCTTCCTTTCGTATGGGACATGTGGCTGTTCCTTCTTTTCGCCATCGGACATGCATTCGTGCACGGCGCAGCGGATCTCATCATCCTGCGTTTTCTGACCGGGTTGCTGCTCGGCGTCGATTACGTCGCAGGCAAGGTCTATGTTTCGGAATGCGTCGCGAACGAGCGTCGTGGCGCGTTGATGAGTTGGCTCAGCGTCTCGTGGATCGCTGGATACACCGCCGCGTTCGTCGCAGGCTCCGCGCTGCGGGATATCTTTGGCGCCGACGAGTGGCGATTGATATTCGCAAGCGCCAGCATCCCCGTGCTCGTCGCCATCGCCTTTCGTAAAAATCTCCCTGAGACGGCTCCTTGGCTGGCCCATCACGGACGATTTGAAGCGGCGCTGGCTGTTGGCAAACGTTGCTTCGGGGCGCACTGGACGCCAAGCGTCGCCTCATCGTCCCCAACCCTGCGTTCGTCCGGCTGGAAAGCCCTCATCAGGCCGCCACAACACCGCGTCACTTTTGGCGTCGTTGCGTTCTATTCGTTGCACAACGTTCCTTATCTCTTGCTGAACACGTTCCTGCCCGGCGTGCTGGCCGGTGTGGGCGTGCGAAACCCGTTTACGGCAGGGATTCTTTACGACGCCCTGATCATGGCGGGCGCACTGTTCGGCCTGAAACTGATCGACGTCATGGGGCGCAGAACGCTCGCCATTGGCAGCCTCTGTATTCAGGCGGCGCTGCTGTTCGGCGTGATCGCCTTCGCTGCGTCGCCGCAGATTACGCTGATCCTGCTCGCCCTGTTCGGCGCGGTGCTGGCCTCGGCGGACAGCCTTACCTACGCCTATCCCCCGGAATGCTTTCCCACCGCATTACGCGCTTTGGGCATAGGAGTGACGGTCGCCGTCAGCCGCGCGCTGGCCACGGTCGCGACGTTCATCTTCCCGAAGCTTGTGACGGGTTATGGCATGCAGTGGGTGATCGGCGGACTCGGGGTCATTCTTGCTGTCGGAGCCGCAGTTTGCGCGGCGACCCTGCAGGAAACGCGCGACGCCCATATTACATGAGGACGCAGCCGTGCTGCGTCAGCGATGAACCTGCAACAGCCTTGAAGGCGTCGCCGTCACAGACGCGTAAGGCGAAAATGACACGCCAATCGCCTTTGTCGCAGGCCGTAGCGCTGCTGGATGCGGCGTGAGAGCCGGGCGTTCAGCCGGAAGCGTCCGCTCCATTACAGGCGCTCGGGTTTCGTCCCACGGACGCCAGCTCGTCAGTTGCGCACGCGCATCCAGACCCGCGACAGCTAGAGCCGAAAGCGTAAGAAGCGTCAGAACAATGGTTTTCATGCCGTCTCCTCAAGCGTTCACCACCACCTCGCTACGCTCATTGGCGCAGCATCACGCCCAACCAATAGCTGCATTGCCTGTAGCGAATACGGCGAACATGTAGCGAAAGGTAACAGGCCGCGTGTACTCGCAGGCAGCTCGCCACCTTGGCGGCATAGCGCGCGAGCAATCACCAGCGATAAGTTGCACTATTTTTTATAGTGATTTCTCCCCTCAAGCGTGACCGGGGTTTATCACTTGATATCGCGCGCTCCCCTCACTAAATGGAAACCACAAATTACGACTGCAATTCGTGCAACACGAGCTCAACGCGATAATGTCCCTGACTTCCGACAAGATCTCGACCATCAAACGGGCCGGCGACGACGCCAGAGCGGTTCTGCGCAGCGCGCTGGAAACGTTTCCCGGCGATGTCGCCGTGCTCTCGTCCTTCGGGGCGGAGTCGGCGGCGCTGCTGTCTCTGGTCGCTGACATCGCGCCGGCGACGCCGATCCTGTTTCTGGAGACGGGACAGCATTTCCCGGAAACTCTGGAGTATCGTCAGGCTCTGGCGAAGCAGTTGGGCCTGACCGACGTGCGCGACATCCGCCCCGCCCCTGATGCGTTGAAAAACCGCGACCCGGAGGGACAACTCTGGGCGTTCGATCCGGACGCGTGCTGCCAGTTACGCAAGGTCGAGCCTCTCGATCTGGCCACACTGCCATTTCACGCACTGATCACCGGACGCAAACGGTCGCAGGCGAGCACGCGGCAACGCATGGAAATCGTCGAGCCGAACGGCGAAGGCCGTATCAAGATCAACCCGCTGGCGACCTGGTCCGCCGCCGACCTCGACGAAGAGATCGATCGGCGTTCGCTGCCTCGCCATCCGCTGAGCCTCCACGGCTACCCCTCCATCGGTTGCGCGCCCTGCACGCGAGCGGTGGGCGAGGACGAAGACCCGCGCGCCGGACGTTGGGCAGGGCTCAACAAGACCGAATGCGGCATTCATCGCCCGGCTTTATAAGAGAAGGTTACCCCGATCATGGATCACCTCGACCAACTGGAAGCCCAGAGCGTCTTCATTCTGCGCGAGGCGTACCGGAAGCTGAAGCCGCTGGCGATGCTCTGGTCGCTGGGCAAGGACTCGAACGTCATGGTCTGGCTGGCGCGCAAGGCTTTCCTCGGTCGCGTGCCATTCCCGGTGATGCACGTCGATACGGAAAAGAAATTTCCGGAGATGTACCAGTTCCGCGACGAATACACGAAGAAGTGGAATCTGGACCTCCTGCTCGGCTACTGCCCGCCGGTCGAGGAAATGGACCCGACCCTGCCGCCCGCCGCCCGTTCTGCGGCGCGCAAGACGGCTGGCCTCGCCAACATGATCGAGACGCACAAGCTGCAAGGCGTCATCGCGGGCATCCGTCGCGACGAACAGGGCACCCGCGCCAAGGAGCGCGTGTTCAGCCCACGCGGCGCCTCGCATAAATGGGACATCCGCAACCAGCCGCCGGAGTTCTGGGACCAGTACGCCACGCCGCACGAAGAGGGCATGCATATCCGCGTCCACCCGCTGCTCGCGTGGCGTGAAATCGACATCTGGCGCTACATCGAGCGTGAAGGCATTCCGCTCGTGGACCTCTATTTCGCCAAGAACGGCAAACGTTATCGCTCGCTGGGCGACAAGGACATCACCAACCCCATCGAGAGCAACGCCTCGACGCTCGCCGAAGTCATCGCCGAGCTTGAGACGACCCGTACCTCCGAGCGCGCAGGACGCGCCATGGATCATGAGTCGGAAGACGCGTTCGAGCGACTGCGCGTCGCGGGCTATCTGTGAGCGGCGGAGAATAAACATGAGCGAGACACTGACCGCCACGACCGTCATCGACCCGATCGATCGCGACGTCGCCCTCGAAGCTGCAACGCCGATCGTCATCGTCGGCCATGTCGATCACGGCAAGTCCACCCTCATCGGGCGCCTGCTCTACGACACCGATAACCTTGAAGACGGCAAGGTCGCGCAGATCATCGAGTCCTCGAAGAAGCGCGGTCTGGCCATCGAGTGGAGCTTCCTGCTCGACAGCCTGCAGATCGAACGCGATCAGGGCGTGACGGTCGATTCCACCCGCCTGCCCTTCCGTCTGGGCGACCGGCAGTTCGTCATCGTCGACGCCCCCGGCCACAGGCAGTTCCTGCGCAACATGATCACCGGGGCCGCCGACGCGGACGCCGCCGTGCTGGTCGTAGACGCCAACGAGGGCGCGCAGGAACAGACCCGCCGCCACGCGATGCTGCTGCGCCTGATCGGCATCCGCCACATCATCGTGCTGCTGAACAAGGTCGACCTGCTGGACTTCGACGAACAGCGCGTGGCCGCCGTCCGCCGCTCGGTCACCGATCTGCTCGGTCAGCTCGGGCTAGAGCCTGCTCTCTTCGTCCCTGCCTCGGCGCGCGACGGCGACAACATCGCCAGCCGTTCCGACCGGTCCCCCTGGTACACGGGGCCGATCCTGACCGAGGCGCTGGCCGCCGTCCCCGGCGCCGACTCCCGCGCCGGGCTGCCCCTGCGCCTGCCGGTGCAGGACGTCTACCGCTTTGACGACAAGCGCTACGTGGCGGGTCGTATCGAGCGCGGCGAAATCCGCGTCGGCGACTCCCTGACGATCGGCGCCCAAGGCAGCGTCGCGCGCGTCGCATCCATCGAACGTTGGCAGGCTCCGCAGCGCGATTTCGCGCTGGCGGGCGAATCCGTCGCCATCACGCTTGAACCGGACGTCATTCCCGATCGCGGCGACCTGCTGTTCCCCCCTTCCTCGAAGCCCCTGAAGACGGCGCGCATCCGCGCACGCCTGTTCTGGCTGCGTCAGGAGCCGCTGCGTGTGGGCGAAAGCTTCCGCCTGCGCCTTGCCACCGCCGAACATCAGGTGACTGTGGCGTCAATTGATTCGGTCGTGCGTCTCGACGATCTGACCGAACAGGCCGCAAGCGAAGTCCCACCGGAAGGATTCGCCGAAATCACTCTGGCCGCCGCCGAGGCGATCCAGTTCGATCCGTTCACGCCGGGCACGGCCGACGGTCGCGGCGTGCTCGTCGATCGCAACCAGCGCATCGTCGGCGGCGCGCCTCTTCTGGGACCCGCTGAGGTCAGCGGCGAGCACAACGCGATCCACCCGTCCGGCGGCGCCGTCGACGCGGCGCAGCGTCGACGCGTCAAGGGTCACGGCGCGCGCGTGGTCTGGCTCACCGGCCTGTCTGGCGCGGGCAAGAGCACCATCGCGCGTCATGCGGAGCAGCTTCTGTTCTCGCAGGGCGTCGACGTGTCAGTTCTGGACGGCGACACATTGCGGATGGGCCTGTGCAGCGATCTTGGCTTCAGCGAGGCCGACCGCCATGAGAACGTCCGCCGCGCAGCCGAAGTGGCGCGTATCCTCGCCGAGACCGGACAGGTCGTCGTCGTCGCGCTTATCTCTCCTCTGGCCGCAGACCGCGCCCTTGCGCGCCGCATCATTGGCGACAGCTTTGACGAGGTGTTCGTCGACACCAGCCTGAGCGTTTGCGAAGGCCGGGACTCCAAAGGGCTCTACGCAGCGGCGCGCGAAGGCAAGATCGCGAACTTTACTGGCGTCAGCGCGCCATACGAGGCGCCGGAAAAGCCGGAATTGCGCATCGCCGCCGACGCAGGGTCAGCCGAAACGCACGCGCGCGAACTGACTGAGTTCGTTCTCGGGAAAATCGGGCGCGGCTAACGCCGTTCTTTCGATCTTTCAGAAAAACGCGGGCTTCGGTCCGCGTTTTTTGTTTGTTCTGGCCTGCGCGAATGATGGGCGGCTATGGGCAGCGCGTGCCCGCTCCGGCTGGCGCCCGTCAGCGGCGGCAATTCCATTTGCATTTCATTCGCAGATAGATGTTGCAAATGCGACTGGATCGCAATTAGAATAGGGACATCACATTGGAGGCCGGCGCGGCGGCGTCGGATTTGCCCATGAATGCGACCATGACCTGCTCCCTCGCCCTGAACGACCTCTCCACCAGCGAGCGCCTGACGATATGGACTGTGCGCCGACTTAACAGGCCGCTCCAGCCATCTCTCCGACACCGCACAACGCTGGCGATGCCCTGTTTCCGTCAGGACTTCGAAGCCGTATCCGCAGCTTTCCGCCGCGCCGCCTCTCGTCTTGCCCGACGTAACATGCGCCTCGGCGATATCGGATTGCCCGCGGCGGAAGGCGTGACGCAAACCGAAGCGCGCTTCCTCGCGGCGACCTCCGCCGCGCAGAATGGCGAACGGACGCGCGCGCGGGACATTCTGCGCCCCCTGTTCCCCCATCATGCAGTGCTGGGACCAATCGTCACGGCCATTACACTTCTTGGGGCCTGCATGGCCGGAGCCGGACATTGGCTGCCCCGCTCTGCACGCACGGGGCTTCCTTCCGAAACCGTCGTCGCGCAGCAGGCAGATACGGAGTCCACCATATCCGCACGTGTCATACGCCTTGAAACGCGTCGCGCCATGGCCGAAAAAAAGGGAGAAGACACGACCACCGCCCGCGACGCCCGCCCTCAAAGCTTTATCGGAGGAGCGGCGCTCACGACGCTGACGCGGTGGCATGAACTGGATCTTAAAGCGACACCGGTGCTTTGGGCGCGCACCGACCACGCTGCGCCGCGTCCTGAGACACAATGATAAAAACCGCATCGCGGCGTGTCCTGCCGCGGGCGCACGCGGCAATAAGACGACGACCGCGAGCCTACGGCCTATTGCCGTAGGCTCGCGGTGCGCAAAAAGTCAGGCTGGATAATCTGAATTATGATGGTGGCCGTGAGGATGACCCGGCTCAGGCAGATCGTCAGCCACGCCCCCCATCAGAGGGTCGGTAATGCTGTCGCGCCCGTTTTCAATGTGCCCGGCCAACTGCATACGAAAGTTGCTGTCGCCCTCAACTTCCACGGTCAGATCATACCAGCCGCCACAGGCGACAGTCTCCAGACGCAACATGTGAGATTCCATCGGGCGCAACCAGTGGCCCGACAGCTTCTGTCCGGTGTAGGCGTCTGTGAGCAACAGTCTCACGCTATTGAAGCCGTGATTGATCAGATCGACGTGGAGAGTCTGCTCTCCATGATCGACACGGGTGTCCATCCCAAGCCTTGCGCCGCCCGTTGATTCAAAATTTCCCTTGCAAGAACGGAAAAATCCGTTCGGGCCATGAACGCTCAGGTCATAAACGCCCGCCGCGGAAGCGTCCCACACGTCGCTCAACCGCTTGCGCGCCTCAACGGTGTAATAACGCATTTCCGACGTCGCGGTCGCGTCCCGCACATGGAACACCGCGCCAGCGTCTCCCGAGTTACGAAAACCCAAGACGAGTTTTCCTGACTCATGATGCGGCGTCATATGGACGTGCAGATTATACGGCAGTGCACGGGCACGACGGATTCCCGTTTCCTGAACAGGCGTCGCCTGCTCAGAAGGAACCGCCGGCACATAGCTGCTGTGTCGTTTGGAATCCTTCGGCGCGTAGCTGCTGGTCGCTGGAAGCGCTTCCAGCCTTCCGTTCGGATTGCTGAAATCAAAGGCGGATGTCAGATCGCCGGAAACCGCGCGGCGCCACGGAGTGATGTTGCTTTCGATCAGACCCGGGTAATGCGGCGCAAAACGCGTTTCGAGGAAACGTATCAAGGAGGTGTGGTCAAAAACCTCGGAATTGACCCACCCTCCCCGGCTCCATGGCGAAACCACGACCATCGGGACACGCGGGCCAAATCCATACGGGCCAGCTGCGTAGCTGCCGCTCCCTGGAAACAATTCGTTCTCAATGGAAACCGTGGACTTTCCATGACGGTCGTCGGTCGGCGGAGAAGGGGGCACAATATGGTCAAAGAAGCCGTCATTTTCGTCGAACATGACGAACAGGACAGTTTTGCTCCAGACCTCAGGATCTTCCGTCAGAATGTCGAGAACCTGCGAAACATACCATGCGCCGTAATTCGCAGGCCAGTTCGGGTGCTCGGAATAAGCCTCCGGAGCTACGACCCATGAAACTTGGGGGAGATTTCCTGACTTCACGTCGGCGCGCAGGAAGTCAAAAAATCCGCCCGACTCAGCAACGTTCGTGCCGGTCCGCGCCTTAAGCGCCAACGGAGACGACGAAGGCGCGTTTCGGTACTGGTTGAAATACAGCAGAGAAGAATCGCCGTAGTTTCCGATATAGGGATTGCTGGTCCACCCCCAGGATCCGGCGGCCGTCAGCCCCGTGCCAATGTCCTGATACACTTTCCATGACACACCTGCTTTTTCCAGTCGTTCCGGATATGTGGACCAGCCGTACCCGGCTTCAGCGTTATCGACGACTGGGCCACCGCCGCTGCCGTCATTTCCTACCCAGCCCGACCACATGTAATAGCGGTTAGGATCGGTGGCTCCCATGATGGAGCAATGATACGCGTCGCAAATCGTAAATGCGTCGGCCAGCGCATAGTGAAACGGAACGTCATCACGCGTCATATGGGCCATGCATGTCGTGGATTTCGCTGCGATCCAGCCGTCCCATTTTCCGTCGTTCCACGCCTCATGCGTCGTTGTCCAGTCATGCGGCAGGTCGGCTAGGAACTGCATGCCCATATCGGGCGCGTCCGGATGGAAAGGCATCACCACGGAATTGCCGCTGGGCTGCTTCCAGACGCTGTCTCCTGAGGGCAAACGTACGGCGCGGGGATCGTTATAACCACGTACGCCCTGGAGCATTCCGAAATAGTGATCGAAAGATCTGTTTTCCTGCATCAGGAAAATGACATGCTCGACGTCATCAATAGAACGCGTGCGGTTGTTGGCTGGCAGAGCCATCGCCTTGCCAATGCTCGCCTGCATGGATCCGGCCATGGCGCCGGAACCGAGAAGTTTCAGGAAGTTTCGACGATCCGTCTGGTTCATTGGGGCGTATTTTCACTTCTCGTTAAAAACGCGCGCAACATATCAACGGGATTATTGCCGTTGGTGACAGATTTATGAATATCCTGTGAAATGTCCGAAGGCAATTCGAAGACTTTAAACCTGAGACGCCCCTGAAAAATACAACACGTAAATTTCAGGCCAAATGACGTCACCAGACATGATCTGATCGATTTCTCCATGCCCAACCGGGCATGACCATTACAGACCCGACGAAGTTCTCAAAAAATACCCTATATTCCAGGGAAAATGTCCGACCAGAAAATACCGCACAGCCTCACCCCGGGCGAGCTTCGATTCCGTGACGCTTCAACCACACCGTCGCAAAAGAACAATGTGAAACGATTGAACGTTTTTCCGCACGAGCAGCGTCCACGGCGGCGCTCACCAAAGCGGAGCCCACGCCCCGACCGCCAAGCGCGTCGGGCACCAACGTGTGCTGGATGACCAGCGCGTCGTCGCGACGCTCATAAATCAGCGTAGCCAGATGCCCTTCGATGATCGTTTCAAAACGATTCTGGCTTACATTATCGACGATCGTCATCGACGCTCACCCTCCCGGCCGCAGCCCTGCGACCCGGACCTGATCCGTTCGCATCGGCTCTCAAGCAAAAGGCCTGACCAGTCAGTCGATATCCACCGACAGGACGACGCCCTAGGCGCGCCCACGCCGACTCAACATCGTCAATGGGGCGCCCACGAGAAAGGTGACACAAACGCCGAGCGGAACCAACCACGGGAACGCTATGGTCTCGCCCCCGGGGCGCACAAACCCGATGATCACCGCCATGACGACGATCGTCGCAAGAAACGCCGCCATCGCCGCTCGCTCCTGCGCGCCGCGCACGACCAGCCCCAGAAGAAACGCGCCCAGCAACGCCCCGTAAGAATACCCGGCGATCTGCAATCCGAACACCAGCGCCGAATGCGACGACCCGGCGAACGCCAGCGCCGCCGCGATCAGCGCCACCGCCCAGAACGCCGTCACGGCGCGCGCAAGAAGCCGACTTTCGTCGCGACGCCCCAGCAGGTCAGACAGGGTGGAGCCTGTCATGGCGTTGAGCGCCGACGACAGCGACCCCATCGTCGCGCTGATGACGCCCGCGACCAGCAGACCCGACAGTCCCGGCGGCAGGTCCTGCACGATGAAGCGCGGAAACAGTTCGTCCGGCGACCGAAAGCCCATGTCGGCCAGAGCCCGCCCACCCTCGCGCGCCCACAACAACACGCCGCAGAGCGACAACAGCGCGAACAGCACGGTCACGACGATCGCACTGGCGACCATCGCCCGCTGTGCGTCGCGCAGCGACCGCGCCGCCATCGCGCGTTGCACCATAAGTTGATCCGCTCCGTGCGAGGCCATGGCCAGCAGCGCTCCGCCAACAATGGCCGTGACCGGTGCGTAAGGGCTGGTCAGTACAGCGTCATGAAAACCGAAAACCGCGAGCCGACCCGACGTCCATATCGCCCCCTGCTGCGTTGCATCCAGCCCGCGCCACAACAGCCACGCCGATATCGCCGCGCCGAACGCGTAGAGAGTGAACTGCGCCGTGTCCGACCAGACCACCGCGCGCAATCCGCCGATGGCGGTGTACACTGCCGTCAACGCCGTCATACCGACCAGCACCGTAAGCGGCGAAAGCGGAAGCCCGCGCGCGGCGAGAAGCGCGCAGACCGGCAGAGTCGCAGCGAAGAGCCGGACGCCTTCGGCGAGAAGCCGGGTGAGAAGAAACGTGACCGAGGCCAGACGCTGCATGGCGGGACCAAAACGCAACCCCAGATAATCGTACGCGCTCGCCAGATCTCCGCGCATGTAAAGCGGCAGCATCACGCGCGCGACAGCGAAACGGCCGAGCAGGTATCCCGCGCCCAGCCCGACGAAGACGAAACCGTGCCCATAGGCGATGCCGGGGATGCTGATCACCGTCAGCGTCGAGGTCTCGGTAGCGACAATCGACAGGCAGATCGCCCAGGCGGGAAGATCGTGATGCGCCTCGACGAGATCCGCCCCGGTCCGCGACGCGCGCGACATCCACAGCGAGCCTGCGGTCAGGGCGACAAGCCAGGCGAGGATCACCACGGGATCGAGCAGTCCCGTCATGCGCGCCGCCCGAGCGCTGCCAAAAAGCAGTCGCACTCTTTTCTGGGGTGACCGGCCGACGACGCTCCGTCAATCCGGCGTATTTTCGCCGCGCGCGGTGGCGCCGCCTCTTGTCCGTTCAATGAATCCGCTCTGTTCTATTGTTGTGATTTTAGACTTCGCCGTCCGGCGCAATGAGCGCGAAACCGGTTGCGCGCCGCATACTTGGCCCCGGTCGGCAGTCAAACGCAAATCCTTGCGATAGCGAATCGGCGTAGCCCTCCGCCGCGCCCCCCACATCCGGTTTGCGGCTCAATCCGATTCATCTTAGAAACCGCATGGAAGCGGTCGCGCGTGCGTGATCAGGCGCACCGGGCAAGGCGGCTGCAAAATCGCGAGCCAGCCATCCCGTGCGCTCTGCGGAAATCGAACATGGCGCCGACGGCCCACGCCGCCGCCAAACATAGTCTGCGAGACCATGCCACCCATCCGGCGTTTTCAACCACCTCCCGACCTGCCAAAAATGCGCAAGCCCAAGGGGATAAAGCTTGCTGTGATGGCGGTGCTCGCCGTCGTCTACGTCGTCGGCATCTGGGCGCTCAGCCACCGACCGGCGCGCAAGACCGTCATGGCGATCGTCGACATTCCGGTCGATGTCGTGAAGACACACAAATCTTACCCGCCTCCGCCGCCAATCATCGTGACACTGGTCGAGCCGACGCCTGTTGTCATCCCGCCGCCCCGGCTTGTCATTCGGGGCCACTGAGCCCCCGTCCACGACCCGCATCACGGCGCCGCGACGCTGATATTCCGACGCCGGGCCTTGCCTTCGGCGACCGGGCGCCACATCTGGAAAGCCATACAGGACTGTTTCCGTCCTTAATTAGACGACCCGGACTTTACCGACCCTGACGTTCCAGCCGTTCTGACCGAGGCGCACGGGTCGACACAGGAGCCATCAATGTTCATCGAGACCGAAGGCACGCCCAATCCCGCCACCCTGAAGTTCCTCCCGGGGCGCGACGTCACCGGCGACGCGGGAACCGTCGATTTCATTGACGCTGATGCTGTTTCGGGCCGCTCGCCCCTCGCCGAAGCCCTGTTTGCGCTTCCCGGCGTCTCCCGTGTGTTCATGGGCTCGGACTTCGTATCGGTCACGAAGAGCGACGATGAAGACTGGAGCACACTGAAGCCGCTGGTCCTGACCGCGCTGGTCGATCATTTCGTGTCCGGCCGCCCGGCCGTCGAAAACGACGCCGCGACCATTGAAGACCCGATCGCGCCGGGCGACGAAGAGATCGTGCAGCAGATCAAGGAACTGCTCGACACGCGCGTCCGGCCAGCCGTCGCCAGCGACGGCGGCGACATCGTGTTCCGCGGGTATCGCGATGGCGTCGTGCGGCTCAGCATGCAGGGCGCCTGCTCGGGGTGCCCGTCCTCCGGCGCCACCCTGAAGCACGGCGTAGAGAACATGCTGCGCCATTACGTCCCGGAAATCGTCTCCGTCGAACAGGTCATGGGCTGACCTCATTCCGCCCCGCATTGGAAAGCGCCCTCTGGAAAGCGCTTTCCTGCGGGGGTATTGAGCGTTCCGCAGGCCGCCTCATCCGGCGCGGCCCCGATCGCCAGGGACAGCCTTATGCCAGTGGATGACAGCGCTCTCGATCTCCTCTTCCGGGACGCCAGAACGCCTGCGCGCTGGACCGGAGAGCCCGTCAGCGAAGAGACGCTGCGGGTGCTTTACGACCTGCTGAAGATAGCCCCGACCTCGGGCAACTGCTCGCCGGGGCGCTTCGTCTTCCTCACGACGCAGGACGCGAAAGAGCGCCTGCGTCCCGCACTTTCCGAAGGCAATGTCGAGAAAGCCCTCGCGGCGCCGGTGGTCGTCATCGTCGCGCACGACCCGCTGTTCTTCGATCAGCTCTCCCGCCTGAACCCGGAGCCGGATCTGCGGAGCTGGTTCGCGGCGGATGTCGGTCTCTCTGAAGAAACAGCCTTCCGCAACGGATCGCTGCAGGGCGCCTACCTCATCCTCGCTGCGCGCGCGCTCGGCCTCGACGCACTGCCCATGTCGGGCTTCGACGGGGCGCTGGTCGAAGATACGTTCCTGGCTGGCGAAGGGTGGCGCGCCAATTTCCTCGTCTGCCTTGGTCACGGCGAACCGCTGGACACGCCCCGCGCGGCGCGCCTGCAGTTCGACGAGGCCTGTCGCCTGCTGTGACCGCCCCCGCCGCTCTAACCGTCATTGTTCTCGACGCCTCTCCGGCAGGGGCGCTGGTGGGAGCGCGCGTTGCCGCAGTGCGGATCGTCGATAACCGTGGGGCGACGCTTCTCCATGAAGAGTCCCGCCCCGGTCACGACGGAATCGCCGCGATGGCCGACATGCTGCGGACGTGTCTCCGCGCAGTGGAGCCGCACGCTCCAGACCTGATCGCCGTGTGCGTCGGTCCCGGCTCCTTCACGGGCTTGAGGACGTCCTGCGCATTAGCGTCGGGTCTGGGCCTGGGCGTCGGCGCCCCTGTAATCGGCGTCACAAGAGGCGAGGCTCTGGCTGAGACACTGACCGCCGCTGTAACCGCCGAACGTCTCGATGGCTGGATCGCGCTCTATGGTGCACGAAGCGGCAGGTGGTTCGTCGAGCAGTGCGCGGCCAACGGCCAGATCCGTGAAGCCCGCGCCGTTGAGAACTCCGGGTGGGCGCCCCCGGAAGGCCGGTGGCTGCTGGCAGGAGACGCTGCGGAGGACGCAATCGGCGCATTCGACGCCAATGCCCAGTCGCTCGCAGCGCAAACCGGCGCGGATTGTGTGCAGATCGCACGCGCCGCGGTCGCACAGTTCCAGAATTCGTCGCCGTTCCGCGCGCCGCTGCCGCTCTACGTCGACCAGCCTGAAGCCAGCAAACCCGCAGGCGGCCTGAGGTCCATGCCGGTTTGACGACTCCGGCCAACCAACCCCCAATCGTCCAGGAGGTCGGGCCTCCATTCGCCGAAATCCTGTCGACGCTGCATGCGGATGGCTTCAGCGGGCGAGAACACTGGTCGACGTCGGATTTCACCACGCTTCTCAGCCTGCGCGGCGCGCTCTGCCTTCTGGCGTCAGTTGGCGGAGAACCTGCAGGCCTCCTCGTGGCGCGCTGTATCGTCGACGAAGCCGAAATTCTCACGATCGCCGTTGCTCGTCCCTCCCGTCGACGCGGCATTGCGCGCGCGCTTGTTCAGGCGCTGCAAGAGCATGCGCAAAACAATGGCGTCGCCAGAATTTTCCTTGAAGTCTCCGTTCTCAACGACGCAGCCAAGCGTCTTTATCTCGATGCGGGCTTCGTCTCGACAGGTCTACGACGCCACTATTACGAAGATGGTTCGGACGCGGAGACGATGACATACGAGACGCCGTCATCGTCTTAAACGACGAAAAATCATTTATTTGGCAGGAATATCCTCGAAACGGATATTCTGCACCGGATAGAGCCGCCAGTCGCGGTAATCGAAATGCCACCATTCCTCGGGAAGCTGCGTGAAGCCCTCTCGCGCCATAGCGTCACGCAACAGCGCCCGCGCAGCATTTTGCGCCTCCGTCCCGCCCGCGTAATCAGCGTAGGCGCGGCGCGTCATTTCGTCATACCCGCTAGGCATTTCAACGGGCTGACCGGTTTTCAGATCATAGAGCGAAAGATCGACGGCGCAGCCGCGATTATGCACGGACCCTTGCGCCGGATCTGCGACGAACATGTGCTTGTCCGGAGGAGTAGCGTCCCAGAACAACTTTGTGACATACCACGGTCTATAGCCATCGAATATCAACAGGCCGTACCCTTGCGTCCTGAGAGCTTTCAGCACGCGAACGAGCGCTTCCGCCGCCGGACGTTCGAGAAAAGCCCGCGCCTGCGAATAAAGCGGTTCGCCCAGAATATTGCGCGACGTCGCGTAGCGAATATCGAGGTGAAAATCCGGATCGAGTGTCGTCAATTCCACGAGGTCCGGCTGCCGCTCGTCGCCGCGCGGCGCAGGCGGCGTGGCTCTCAGCGCCTCGGGAAGCAGCGTCGCAAGTGGTTTTACGGGCTGTATTTGAAAAACGGGAGCGGCCTGGGCGCATGCTACGGCGGTCATCATCGTCATCGCCGTCACTCCGGTCGCGATTTTCGAAACAATGGTCTGCATATAAATTTTCCAGAGAATCACGACAGGACGCTCCTCGCCGCCCGGTTTGGCCCGGACGCGTCGAATCGCTTGGCCATATGAGAACGGTTCCAAAACGATACTCCGAAAAGCGTCGCGGCGCACGGGAATTACCACAGCCTGAAAGTCTTTCGTGCGCGACCCCACGATAAAAAAATCGCCCCTATCCGCACAGCTTGCGGCGCTTTGGGGGAAGACCACACGATGGTCGCCGCGATTCGTCGACTCCAGGGCTTTTTTTTTACGAAATGGATCGGCGGGAACGAATAATTTCACCCGCGACACAACGTCACAGGCCAGTGGCGACGATCAGACGGCGTGTGGAAACAGTCTAATCGGCCTCGACCGGAACCGTAAAAACATAACCGGCGCCACGCTCCGTGCGGATGATGCTGCGCCCGTCCTGCCCGGCAGCGCCGCCGCCGTTGTCGAACCGCCGACGCAACCGAAGAATCTGCACGTCGATGCTCCTGTCGAAAACGTCTTCGTGCACCCGCGTCGCGTTCAGGAGATATTCGCGAGACAACGTCTTTCCAGCCGCATCGAGGAACGCGACAAGAAGATTGAAATCTCCCTTTGTCAGGCTGACCACGTTCCCAGACGGATCCGTCATCTGCCGACCGCGTCGATCCAGTTTCCACCCGCCGAAACGATAGACGCGCGGCGGCTCAGGCTCCACGCGTTTATCTGCGCCGCGCACGGCATGCTCGTCACGCGCCATCCGCAATGTGTCATGCCGACGTCCGACGACCCGAATGCGGGCCAGCAACTCACGCGGGCTAAAGGGCTTGATCAGATAATCGTCGGCGCCCAGTTCCAACCCGACGACCCTGTCGATCTCAGCCTTGCGATGCCCCGTCATAAGAATGATCGGCGCATCGGTGACGTCGCGAAACCTGCGCATCACGTCGAGACCATCCGCATCGCCAAGCTGCATATCAAGGACGATCACGCACTGGGAAAGATCGAGTTCCCGAGCGGCGATATCGGCGACACCCGCCATCGCGACGATATTGACGCCGTTCGATTCCAGATAGTCGCCAATAGCCTTGCGAAATTCGTGGTCGTCGTCGATCAGGATCACGGTCGCCGCAGTCGTCCCGTTGTCGGAGCTGATATCCGCCCCTTCGGTAAGCTGCGGCGCGGCGATCACGGACGCACCACCACTACAGCCGAAACATTATCGCGCGCACGCCTGCGCAGGGCGGTCGCCACCATCGCTGCAGCCACGTCTCCGCCCTGCCCGAGCGCGTGACATATCTCGTCGTCGTCCATGGTTTTCAAAAGACCATCGCTGCACAACAGGAAGCGGTCACCGGGAAGAACCGTGCCCGTACGCTTGTCGATCGCAAGCTCCGGATCGGAACTGCCGACTGCGCGGGTAATGACGTTGGCGTGCGGGTGATTGCGCCCTTCCCGCGACATGATGGCGCCAGAGTCCACCATTTGCTGGACCAGCGTATGATCATGCGTCAGCTGGATCAGCTCACCGTCGCGCAGAAGATAGACACGTGAATCGCCTACCCACAGCACCACGAAATAATCACCTTCCAGCAACAGCACAGCGACTGTCGTCGCCGCCGCGCCCCGAGGATCGTCGCATTCGTCGGCTGCTTGACGCAACGTGTCATGCGCATGCGCGATGCTCTGACGAATTGCAGAAAGACGCTGCGACGGCGGCAATCCTTCCGGAATGGCTGCGATCGCGTCGATAACGGTGTTGGCGGCCCACCGTCCGTCCCGATGCCCGCCTGCGCCGTCCGCGACTGCGTAAACCCCAAGCGAAGGCCGACTGATCAACGCGTCCTGATTTTCGCTCCTGAACGCGCCCGGATCGGTCGCGTGGTAGCTGTACTCCGCAATAGGGTTCATGGGCGCAGCCCCCGGGCGCCGCATAAACGGCTCTGGTCGCGCCTTCTCACCGCGGTGTCATCCTCTCCCACTCTTCCTGATAGGCGCGCGTGAACTCCGCGTCGAACAGCGCGTCGAAATTCACACGCAGTCGCCGGTGACGCTTGCGCAACAATGCCGTGGCCCTCAGGCGTCTCCACGGCGTAAGCATATCGGCGGCCTGAGCCGTGTCCTGACCAGGCAGGTAATCAGGATCGAGCACCTCGATCACGCCGCGCGCGCAGCGACGATAGGCCCGGTCAACGCACACAAGATGGCGTTGCATCTCGTCAAACGCATCCGCTATGGCCAGTTCGGGCGCCTCGGCCCGACCATTCCGCAAACCCGCGATCCAGCGAAGGACCTGCCCGTCGTCGGCGTCTTCAGCCAGCGGCGATTTCCGCCATGTCGACAACGCCCGGCGGCGGCGGTCCGTCTCGATTCCATCAAGGCTGGACCGGGTCAGGCGACGCAATCCTCTGACGAACGCCTCCATCGACGCGCTCAATCTGTAAAGGATCACCGAGCGCCGCACGTCGGTGACGTTCGTTCCGTCGAGACCAAGTATCTCCAGCAACGCATCCGGCGTCGCAGGGGCTTCGGGCGCAGGAGCCCGCCTCGGGGAAGCCATGATGCGCGGCAATTCCACCGTGTCGTCCTGCACGTCCTTGCCAGCGGCGCGCCTGGCCGCGCGCGGCGGCGGCATGGCGGCGGCAGTGGCCGTAGCGCTCGCCCGCAACCCCTTGATGGCGTCGGCGACGAAACCGGGCAACGGCATGATTCTGAAGGAGCTTTCGTCTTCCTGCAGATCGACGACCAGCTCATAGCCGCCAGCCTTGATTCGATCCCCACGACCCAACCTGCGCGGCGCAGCGCCGACGGGGGAGGAACCGCCCCCCTGATCGAACGAGACACCGTTGCGGCTCATATCCGACAGCGACCAGCCGTCCTCGTCCTGCTGGAACAGGCAATGCCGCCGGGAAAGCTGACGATGAGGGTCAGCCAACACCCAATCGTTCGTCGCGTCGCGACCGATAGAGAAATATCCGCTGGAAACACAGCGGGTTTCAAGTTGCACCCCTTTAGGAGCGCTGGTCATGGACAGGACAAGCATCGTCATGACGCCACCCTCCGACCGCCGGTCGGCGCTTGTCCGATCGTCCGACGCACATCGGCCGGTCCTTTCCCGATCAGACGTAGAAACTCGTCTCGTTCATTTTGATGACGGATAAACCCGGCGCACTCGCTGACCAGCGTCAACGGCGAGTTGCTTCGTGCAGCCATGCGCGCGACGACGGTGGGACCGATGGGGCCGAGCACGTAGGTCAAACAGCGGGCAGTCCACTCGCAGCACCGTTGCCACCCGGCCTCATCTAAGCTCTCCACTGGCGCCGGTGACTCGGAGACCTGCTCGACGACAGGCGCAGCAACGACGGGCGTCTCAGCAACCGTCTCATAGGCGTAATCCACAATACCGTCGGTCGCATGGATGGCCTGATCCTGCGCCCCGGACGTGTGCGCCTCCGGCGCATGCGCCGAGGCCTCTGCATCAGCCCCCACGCAGACCAGTCGGATACGCCCTCCTCGCTCTCGAACATTGTCTCAGGCGGCCCGGATTCCTGAGCCGCATCGTAGCTCGGCGTTTCGCCAGGCTGGACTGCCTCGTGATGCGTGTAATGCTGGTATTCCTCTGGCGCGCTGGCGACCGGCCTATAACCGCCGGACGCATACGCGCCAGAGGCTCCTCCAGAGGTTCCCAACGTCGGGTCAAGAGGTGGCGCGACGATTGTTTCGTCCGAGTCATGCCCCAGACCGGACGTATGCCCGGCAACGACGCTTTTCAGCGTCTGGGCCAGGGGCGGCGGGCTTGGAGACCGAATGTTGCTCGCATCATGCAGAGCCTGCGAGAAAGCGTCGGCGTCCGCAAAGCGGTCTTCCGGCCGCTTGGCTAACGCACGGTCAATCGCCTCGCTCAAGCCTTGCGGCAAATCGTCCCGCAGGGTGGACAACGGCACGTGCGGCTTGTTGATGATGCTCAGGATCGTGTCGGTGTAATTCGAGCCCGTGAATGGCCTCTGCCCGGCGAGCAGTTCGTAGACGACGCACCCCAGGGAAAAAAGATCCGAACGCCCGTCAAGCGCGGAGCCCATGCACTGCTCCGGCGACATGTAGCTCGGCGTGCCGATCAACAACGGCGTCAGCGTCATCTCCGCGCTGGTCAGGCGGGAAATTCCGAAATCGGTGATTTTCAGCTTCGATTGCGGCGTCAGCAGAATGTTCGCAGGCTTGATATCGCGATGAACAATGCCGCGCTCATGCGCATATTGCAGCGCGTCGAGCACCTGCAGCGCTATCGGCATCACCTCTTCGACAGGGCGTTGCGAACCGCGGGGAATGGCCTGCTGCAGACCAACCCCGTTGACATACTCCATGACGAGATAAGGATTGTTCTCGTGAAGCGAGAAGTCGTAGAGGCCGACGATGTTCGCGTGAACGCATCGCCCGGCGATCTTCGCTTCATTACGAAAGCGCTTGAAATAGCTTTCACGTTCTGCGCTGTCGAGGAGATCGGCGCGTATCAGCTTGATCGCGACCGGACGGTCGATTTCTTCGTCATGCCCCTTGTAGACGACGCCCATGGCGCCGCGACCCAGCATGGACTGTAGCCGGAAACGCCCGATGCGTTCCGGCATGTGCGTCGTCGTCGCGGCGGCAGTCATGATTCGAGCAGAGCCATGGCGCTCTCCATGCTGCGCCGTAAACGATTGAACGACGCAGTCAGAATGCTCAACTCGCCCGTCTTCGGAACATCAAATTCCACGACGCCCGCGCGACCGAGAGAGACGCTTTCAGCAATGGCCGAAACCCGCGCGATCGGGCGGAGCACAAGCACCTCCAAAACGACGTTCGCGGCGGCCCACAGAGCGAGAATGATGCAGGCGACAGCGCCGAAAGTCCAATAGAAAGCAGATGACGTTGGCGGGAGCGACACGGTGGCGATCGTGGCGCCGACGATTTCGCCGGTCTGCCGATTGAACCCCCTGGCCCCGCCAAAAGCATCGCGCACGCCAGCCGGAGCGGCGTCCAGGGAGGAATAACACGTCGCACATACGCCTGGACGCATCCTCAAAGGCGTAACGAGAGCAATGCTTCCGTCCGGAGTGACCTCTGTGAATTGCTGGCCGTCACGCGGGCCGCGCAATTCGGAGATCGCATCACGCTCCCACTCGTCAGGGGTGTCGTCCGCGTTGGTCGGGTCAAGCACGACCCGGCGGAGACGCACGCCGGGCGCCAGTTTTTCAAGGAGTTTTGCGTTCGCCTCAACAGCGTAAAACGACGCCGCTGGCGGAAGAAAGAGCGCCCCGCCCCGATCCGCGCCACTCAGAAGCGGCGCGACTTCCTTATCCGTATATTGGGCGATCGCGTCAGCCTGCGCCGTCAATATACGCGCTTCACGCGTGGCCTCCGTGATGCGGTCTCCGCTCAGGCTGTACCCGAGGACGAACCACAAGAGAACCAGTCCTGCCGCCGCAACGGCGGCGAATGCGATGTTAACCTTGAGACGCAGGGTCATTATGTCACTCGCCCATCAGTTGCTGGGACTCTTCGGGCGAGAGCTTGCCTGTCACAGGGTGCCCGAGCACGGCTTGCAGCCGCTTGATCGCAGCGTGCGTCGCAGCGCTGTCGTAACCGGTCACCTGACCGGAATAGAAGCCTTTGGCGAGCAGCGCCAATTGCGCATTACGCACAGCCGGATCCGTTTTCGGCGCGACACGCTTTGGCGGCGGAGCTGCTGGCGCGGCGGCGACGGAAGGTGCGCTTGCTGCAGAATTCTCTGATGCAGACGACGGCTTTTCTTCTGTAGCCACGGGGGCAGCGGCAGGCGGTGGCGCCACAACCGCGGGCTTCGGCTCGCTCGCGGCAGCGACGGGCGTCGGAATTGCGGGGGGCGGAGCTGCGGGCGCCGGCGTGACGACAGGCGTTGCCGGCTTAACGGGAGCCGGGGTGGCGCCTGACGGCGCGACCTGCGGAGATGTCGCGGCGCTCTGCGGAGTAATCGTTGCGGCGGCAGGCGCGCCAGCAAGAGCCCCACCTGTCGTGGGGCCGCCAGACGCAGGGGCTGCGGCGACCGGAAGGAAAACACCCGGGAAGAAAGCGTCGGAGCCCCGCAGCGCCGTGGTGATCAGGGTATCTATGACGCTGGCGCCGTTGGCGTCTTCGTCAACGCCTCCCAGCTTCCGCCCCCCGATCGCAGGATCAGAGCGCCACTGGGCGACGGCATTGCCCAGCGGGGGGTCAGCCGACAGGGGATGCAGGTCCAGAATGACGCCGCCGTTCGGCTGGACGATTCTAGAAAACGCCGTAGCGCTCATTGCGCCGCGCGACAGGTCTTCCGTCGCGATCGGCGTTCCACTCGGGAGCAGGAACAGGCGACCGCCGCGGACGGCCCCGTATCCACAAACCACCAGCAGTTGCGGCGTGCGGCTCGCATCGAGAGACGCGGCCATCATCGCTGCGCGGACCCCGTTCGCATCGGGCGATTCAAGAAGGCGACTCGGCACCCCGGCAGCCTTTAAGCTTGCCTGCAGCAATGGCATTTTCGCAGCGCAGCCGCTGAGCTTCGGCAGGGTTTCAACAGTAGGCAGGTCGATCAGAGTGGCGGAGACGGGCTCGGCGTAAGCGGAACCTCCCAAAGCCGCACCCAGCAGAAGCGCTACAAACGACGCCCGGCGAGGAAGGCGCGAAAGGGGACGAAACATCATGAGTCGAAAAGCCTCCGTCAAACCTGTGCGAACCACGCGATAAATAAATCGAAGCCCACGTCCGCCGGAGACAAAAATCGTCCAGCTCCTGAGTATAGGTTTTCAGTATCACGCAAACAACCGTTCACTCGTGGATGAAACGCCTCATTCACACCCCGCCCCTCTCGATCCATCGCCCGAACCGAACATCAATCGCAGCGCCGCCGCAATTGAAGTGCTGCTGTCCAGTCCGGCGAGCCACACCTGCCGCCCGGACACGCCGCCCAGCAACGTCGGCGGCGTCCGTCCAGGCGTCAGTATAGTCAGCGGCAGTGTCGGGCATACGGAGTGAAAGCGCTCCGCAAGAAAAAAATAATCATCCAGCTCTATCAGGTCGGTGCAAAGAAACACGGCGTGATAGTTATCGGGATCCCCCTCGATAACCCTCAGCGCCTCCCGCGGGTGCGACAGGCCGAGAGGTTCGTAGCCCAGCGCAGCAACGACATCCTCGATTTTTTCGCGCACCGCACGCTCGGCGACGACGAGAACCGGCTCCCCCTCCCCCTTCGGCAGGAAGACGGTCCGGGCGGCCTCGTCATGCGTCAGAAACCAGACCTCGAACACGCTTCCACCGCCCGGAGCATCCAGCACGCGCAAGGCTCCGCCATGCTCCGAGACGATGTCCGCCACGGTGGAGAGGCCGAGTCCCGTGCCTGCGGGGCGCGTTGTATAAAACGGTCGGAAAATTTCGAGACGGGCGACCGCGTCTATCCCGATCCCTGAATCCCGAACTTCCAACACGACATATTCGCGCGGAGCCAAGGCCCCTATCTGCATGGCGAGCGAAGGGTCGCCGCTGCGCGTCTCCAGCGTCAACACGACTTCGCCCTCGTTCGCAATCGCCTGCGCAGCGTTTCGGATGAGATTGAAGAGGACCTGCTGAATCTCCTCGACCCGCCCTATCGTTTCCGCTCCGTCGCTGCGTTCGCGAAGTTCCAGGCGGATGCGGGTTGGAATTGACGGCCGCACGAGAAGAATCGTCTCCTCGCACAGCGCCCCGAGTTGAACCACTTTCTCGACGAAATCCCGCCGACCAAAACCGAGAAGATTCTCAATCAACTCGCCAGCCCGCTCGCCAGCGTTCTTGATCGACACCACAGCGTTGTAGACTGCCGTGTTCCCCCGCGACGCCTCCAGCGCCGTTTCCGTGTGCCCCAACATCGCCGCAAGCACGTTGTTCAGGTTATGCGCCATGCCAGCCGCCGTGGCGCCGGCAATTTCAAGACGTTGCGACTGCCGCAGGCGGCGCTTCACCTCGCCCCGCTCCTCCGAAAGCCGGTTGCGCTCCAAAGCAAGTCCGATCAGTTCGGCGATCTGCCGCGCTTCGGTCGGCGCATGCGGACCGCCTGGCCCGAAACGATCCCGCCACGGCCGCGACGACCGGCACAACAACAAGAGACCTGCTACGTCGTGTCGACCGCGAACCGGAACCAGATGCACATAAAGAAGCCCCAGCCGCGCCAGCCGGCGCTCTCCTTCGCCCTTAGCCTCCGGATCCAGAACCAGCGCACGCTCCACAACCGCGTCCTTCGCGCGTTCCATCGCGAACGCACGCAGAGCCTCTCCAAGATCAGCAGGAGCCGGCGTTTCCAGCGCCAGCCACGCTTTTCGTATCGGACGCCCGGGAGAGGCCAGAGCTACGCTTCGTGCGGAGCAACACGCCCCGAGCACGCGAAGCGCATCGTCAATGGCGTCGGCGAGTTCGGCTGAATGCGCAGCCGCCAGACTGGCCGCCACACTCTGATAAGCGCCACGACCACCCTTGGCCGCAATCATTCCTGAAGGAATCCGGGTCGACATTCTCAATTCATGGCACGGGCTTCACAGCCCGCCCATCCGCTTGTACGTCCAATATTCAGATATAACGAAAAATTCTTGAACCTGAGCACTCATTACCGGCCAATTGACCGCAATATTTCGTTGTGTCATCTCTCCCGAGTATTCATCGTCCTTGAGGCCAATACAATCATGACAACGTCCAGTCGTTCTAAACATTTGGTCCATAACGGCTGCTGGTCCGGAGCGCTGCTTCTGGCCCTGTCTCTCTCCGGATGCGCGGATGACGCGAGCAAGTCGGCCCCCCCGGAGAAAACTCCGCAGACGTGGCGCGTCGCCGTTACCGGTGCCAGCGACGCCGACGCGGCGGCCATTGCCGGTCCTCTGAGCGCGGCGCTGGTCTCCAGCGGCGTCGCCGCCTCCGTTGTAACGGACGCCTCGCCTGTCGATCACGTGCTCGAAGCCGAAGTGCAAAGCGTGCATCGTTCGCAGATTTCGACCCGCTTTCGTAACGGCAAGCGTCATTGGGCGCCGGGACCGGCGACCGCAGTCATCGCGCACGAAACAGTAAGGAACGGGCACGCAACGGATCTCTCGATCGAAAAATCCTTCGACGTTTCCGTCTCCGCCGCGCCACCGAAAACGAAGCCCAAGAACGCGTCGGACACCGATCAGACGACCGACCCCTCGGTTTTCGATCTTTTCGCGCAACGGACTGTCGAACACCTTCAGGGTGCCCCTGCCGTCGCGGCCGCTCCTGCGGCTCCAGGCGAGACCGCCTCTGGAAACGCCCCTGCGTCCGGCGCGCAGTAATACGACCGCCAACGCCTGAAGCTCACGACTGCCTTCACGATCCCCGCCCTCTGTCGGGGGTCGTGAGCAACCAGTCGAACGCCTGATCGACCGGAAGCGCGCAACGCAGCGTGACCTGCGGTCCAGAATGCGTCTCCAGCCACCAGATATCTCTCTCAGGCGGCGCCGACGGCCAGGGATAGCCGCATAGCCGGGTTATCTCCTGATCGACGACATCGGGATCTTTCCCTGAGGCGATCGCATCCCTCACGACATCGCTGAATGGCGCCAGCGCGCGATACAGAACGTCTCGCGGATCGTGAACGATCGCCAGCACGAACGGGAAACAACGACCGACCTTGTCGACGCTGGGCGCCCATACGCCAGTTACAGCGCAATTCGGACTCAGCCGCCCAGACGTGATTGTAAAATGCCAAAATGGCGCGGCATGCCAGACTTCTTCGAACGCGTCCCCCAGCCGCTCACGAGATCCGGCAATCTGGTGGGTAATCCAGTCATGCAGCCGGTCGTTCATGTCGTCCGGCAGGCCGCCCCGCAAAAAATCGCCTCTGGAGGGCAGCTTTCCGTAATATCCGACATAAGGCGCAATCATTACGGAACCGCCGGGCAGGAGAATCCGCGCAGAAGATCGAAAACGAAGGCCCCATCCGACGGAACGGTAACGTGCACTTCCTCGCCGTCCGGGAACAGGAACACTCGCTGACCGCCTTCGGCGGGTTGCTGAAAGCCCTGCTGCAAAAGACGGAACGGCGCCCACGGGCCTTGCGCCTGCGCCAAAGTCTGCGCGCCGTCCTTTCGCGTGCGCGTGATGGTCGCAGGCGAGAGACCGTCGGAGCCAGGCCACGTCAGATGCACCGTAGAGTCAGGATGTACCGTCGCGGCGCCGAGCGAGAGAGAAAATTCGGGCGAACTTTTCAGACTTATCGGGAACGATACGAACGGCGCGCCTCCCGCCGGGAAAAACGCCTTGCGGATCGCGGTGGCACGCTGGAAAGCGGCCAGTTGCTGCGCCGTGAACGGCGGCGTGACGCCGCCTGTCGGATGGAGCCGCCAAGTGGGGCCACTCTGGTCCGTGTAAGGAGCGACAGACGTCTGAAAATATTGGTCGAGCAGACCGCCCGGCGCGAATACCCGCACGAAACCATCCAGCGGCGCGTCCGTCGTAGCTTCCACGTCGAACGGAAAGTGGTTTTTAACCAGCGCGGTGCATGCCTTTCCCGGACCCTCGGCGCCGTTAAATGCCCCGGACGCCGATTGCCGCGCCGCCTGACCAAGCGCCGAGCCGCCGGATTCGGCGATCTGCTGCAACCATGTCGCGACCGGTTCGGGCTGGCGCGACGCCTCTGTACGCAGCCGCTGCGCAGGGTCCAAAGACGCGCCCGCCGTCATCGGCAGGGCGCCGGGCGAAGCGACGCCCCGCGACAATTCATCGCTGAGCTGCCCGATAAGTCTGAGAAGCGTTTCGATCGCCGGGGCTCCCGAGCCCTCAGGATGAATCAGCGAAAAAAGCGGCTTGTTGCTGTCATTCCATGACGCGGCGACAACATCCATCGGATCAAGCGGAGCCTGCTGGACCGCCGCCGCAGCGCCCTGCTCCTTGCTTTGGGGCGGCTTGGGCATCGGCACGGTCTGCGCGTCAGCAATGGACGCCACCATATCGCGCAAAGGCGATTGCGGCGAGGACAGCATATACAGGCTGCTTTCCACCTGCGAGCGATCCCCGGTCAGCCGCAGCGAAAGATCGTTCAGGACGCGATCCCAATGCTTGCGGGCGTCGTCGACCCAGAGCTGCGCGACCTCGGATTCAAGCCCACCGACCGCCGAGCCGTTGACTGTCACGTCCGGATCGCGGCCGATCACCCACGATTCATCCGCCACAGCGCGGGCCGCTGACGGCAAGTCCTTTCTGACCGCGACCGCGAAGCCCTGACCGGTATAGAAAGCGGGCACGCCGTCCGTCATAGGCGCGCCGCTACGCCGGGAGAAAACAGTATCAGCCACAGCGCCCAGCACGCCTGCGGGCGACCACGTATGAATATCGGCAGGCAACGCACTCGCGCGGAGACGTCCGTAGATTCTTTCTGCAGGCGTCACGTGACCGAAGGCGATGCGCGCCTGACGAATAAGATCCCCGTCAAGATGCGCTTCCGCTGGCGGCGGAAGCGCCAGAAGCGCATCCAGATGATGGTCCAGCCGCTCACGTAGCGCGACATTGAGGGAGCCCGGGAACAGTCCACCCCACGCCTGACGGAACCAGTCCTCGACGATGCCCGGCTCGCGCGGACCAAGGCCACCGAGCAGCAGATAAACACGCGTCGCTTCGTAAAGCACGCCAGGGTCGTGCATGTGCTGGCGCATCTCATGCTCGACCCGCCAGACCAGTCGCGGATAGAACTGTCGCCGCAAGGCGTTCTCGTACGCCGACCTGCCCGCGTCGTCGATCGCGCCGCGCGGCGCCAGATGAAAAAATCGGGCCAGACGATCCGGTTGCGGCTGCTGCGCCGCTGAGATTTTATCGAGTACGTCGCAGACCTGCACCAGATCCGCGTCGCTATCCACCGCCTTGCCCGCGAGCGGCGTCACCGCGTCACGGTAAGCCGCAAATATCTCAAGGCGCTGCTGCACCATGGCGCGCGCCTCCATCTCGGCGCGCCAGATCAGCACAAGACCGACGACCGTGCAGAAGACAAGCGCCGCCAGAGCCGACGAACGCACCATCCGCCTGAGCCTGTAGCGATCCGGCGCCTGCGAGACGAGCAGCGCCTCACCGAGCACCACTTCGCGAATAAGCCGGGTGAGGAAGTAGGCTCTGCCCCGGTTACCTTCGGGCGCACCCACACGTTTCTGGTCGATCCCAAACGACTTGACGAGCGCGCCTGCAAGCCGGTCGAGCGGAGCGCCGACCTGCGTCGCTGACGTGAAATAGACGCCGCGCACCAAAGGGGCCTGATCGACGCGACTGCCGCTGAAACCGATCTGCAGAAACGACGACAGCGGCTCGAGAAGGCTTGCGACTTGTAGCGGAAAGCCGCTGATCAACGCGCGCCTGTCGGCGCCGCGCTCGGCTTGCAGACGCTCGATCAAACGCGCCTCCAGCCTTCCGAGCAACAATCGAAATTCCTCGAGAAACGCGTCCTGCCCCTGCTCCAGCCGGAAGGTCATGCCCCAGACCTGCTCGCGGGATTGACTGTCGAGATCATCGAAAAACGCGTCGAAGCCCGCGAGGCGATCCGCCTTGTTAAACATGAGATAGACCGGTATCCGCATGCCGAGCCGTTCGGTCACCTCGTTGATTCGAAGCCGAATCTGGCGCGCATGGGCCTCAAGCGTCTCAGGCGTCGCCTCGATGATCTCGACCAGCGAAATCATCACCAGCAATCCGTTGACCGGCTGACGCGGACGCGCCTTGCGCAAGGCGTCCAGAAAGCCGAGCCACCCCGCGCGATCAACGGTGCGATCAGAATCCTGCGTGGTGTAACGGCCCGCGGTGTCGATCAGCACCGCCTCCTCGGCGAACCACCAGTCGCACAGACGCGTGCCGCCAACGCCACGAAGCGCCTCGTCTCCATCCTTCTCAAGCGGGAAATGCAGGCCGGAATGACGCAACGATGTGGTTTTGCCGGACCCCGGCGGCCCAATCAGGATATACCATGGCAGCTCGTAGAGACGACGCACGCCGCGCCGACGCAAAGCGACAATCGCCTCCTGCAATTTCTTCCGCAGAGCCCGGACTTCATCGTTCGCCGCCTGCTCGTCCTGCTGCCCTTCCTTCTTGTCGATCAGGGCGTCCCGGACCTTGCTTTCTTCTGTACGGCGGCGGCGATGGAGCACATACGTAACCGCTGCAACGATCAGACAAGCGGCCGCGACGGCTATCGCACGACGCAAAATCGGCGCGAAAAAAGGCACAAACGGCAGATAAAACCACAGCATCGTGCCGATCATGACGGCTATGCCGAAAGCGGTGGACCAGCGGTTGCGAAACAGCATCCGCAGCAACGACAAAACCTGACTCATTGACCGGAAGTTCCGTCCACCGTGATCTCGACGCGACGGTTCGCCCGCCGTCCCTGTTCGTTGCTGTTGTCGCCTATCGGAGACTGATCGCCCATACCAATCGCCGTAACGCGATCTCCGCCGATATACGGCGAGAGAATTTCCGCCGCAGCCCGCGCGCGCGCCAGAGCGAGGTCGTAGTTGGAAGGGAATACAAGCGAATGGATCGGCTGCGTGTCGGTATAGCCCTCGACCCGCGTCTTGCCCTCGTTATGCCCAATCGCGTCGCCGATGCGCCGAAGGACAGCGACATATTGCGGCAGCACCGTCGCCTGCCCAGACGCGAACATGCCCTGACTCTGCAGGCGAACAATCGGAACCGACTCCGTTCCCTCGACCGACAGATGCCCCTGCTGGATATCGCCCTGCAGAGCCGCGATAAGGCGGGAACGCAGACCCGGACGCTGAGGCGTCGGCGGAGGCGGAGTCTCCGGCCCGGCGCGGGTGATCGTCGCCATCGTCGCGGGCGGCAGATGGGCGGCAGCCGAAAGCAGGTCGTCAGAAGAACTGCCTATTCCGAAAGACGCGAAGGCGTAGACGACGCTGAGCAACCCGACGCCCACAATCCCGGCCAGCCATAGCGGCGTCTCGAACCGTGGCGCGCGGAACGGGCGGGCGAGCCCCATCCAGTGCGGCGACAGGTCCCGAGGCGCCGAGCCCTTCAGGCGCATGATCGTCGCGTAGGTTTCCTCCCGCGCCTGATCCAGTTCGGCGGGACCACGCGGCGAAAGACGGTACTGACCCTGCATGCCCAGCGACATGCAGAGATACATCAGCTCCAGCAGTGGCAGAAACGCGTTGGGACTACCCAGAAGCTTGCGCAATATCTGAAAGAAGCGCTCGCCGCCTTTGACGTCACGATGGAACGCCGAGGTGAGCGACAGGTCAGCCCACGGCCCACGGCTGCCCCATGGCGTGCATTGCACGACATCGTCCAGACTGGCGCACAGCACGTAATGAGCGATCCGGATCATATCCGGATCGATTCGCTCCTCACGCAGCGCGGCTTCGTAGCTGCGGATTTCACCAACCGTCCGCTCCCGCAAAGCGCCGGGATCAGGGACAGTCAGCGTATTGCGCAACCGGGCGATCAATGACAGCAACGGGCCGGCGTAGGCTATGATCGGAGATTCTCCGGTGCCTGCGAGAGACGCGAAATCGGCCTCCGCCGTCGACGAAGCCGTTTGCGCGGGCGTGTTGGCGCGTTGCGCCAGAGCCGATAGGGCTGAGCGGGGCATAATGACCGTACGGTCGTCGTCCTCAGGCTCGGCGAAGGGATTTGCGTATTCACTCATGCGCGGATGGCCCAGAGTTCAAGCATCAGATTCGGGAAGTCATTGGAAACATGAATGGCGAAGCCGCCCGAGTGCTTCATCGCTTCCCAATGCGGCGAATGGCGCTCAAGCTCGAAATACTGGGCGCCTGGAATATAAGGCATCTGCCGCGGCGCCACCGGCAGCAGACGCAACTCGATGCCCGGCAACGCGACGTTGACCAGTTCGCGGATATGCTCGACGGCTCCGATCTTCGCGGTTTTCGGGAAATCCCGACGAAGCGTCTCGCTCGGCACATCGGCGCGCGCCACCAGCACGATGGAGCCACCGACGAGAATGGTGCGGTCGGTGATCGTCCCGACCCGAACGCCATGCCGGTGCTCCCGCAGAGGAATTTGCACCGCCGTCTGTTCCAGCACGCTCGACAGCGACCGGCGGATGGCGGCGGTCACAGGGGCGAAGCTGCGCTGCAGGTCGTCGTGGCGATATGTCTCGAAACTTTCCGGGCGACGCGACGACTCGGTGAACGTCGCCAGTTCCCCGGCCATTTCAAGGAACTTCCGATACAGCTCTTCGGGATGAATGCGCCCGGTATCCGCCAGATGCGACAGCAACGACTGCCAGCCGTTGATACGTTGCAGCAACATGAAGTCAGTGACCTCGCTGTTGCTTTTCGCGCCTATCGCCGTCAGACGCGCGGCGATCGCTTCGCGCCGTTGATGCAGCACCCCCACGAGCTCGACGAGCAGGTTCGCGAGCACTGACGACACGTGGCAGGAGATGACAGGCGGAATCCAGTTCGGGTCCAGAATGACACGCCGGTCGGCCGTAACCTCGACGATGCGCGCGACGGGCAGGCAGAGAAACCCGGCCCGATCGTCCGTATCAAGCATCAGACGCGGTGCCAGACGTCCGATCTGGATCGTCGCCTGCGCCGTCGCCCCGGAATGGGTGTCGTCGATATCCATTTCCCGCGCCTGAAACCGTACGGGCCGACCTGCGTCCCCAAACTCCGCCCGGCCGGGCCCTGCGATAGGAACCGCGAGATGCACCAGCACGTCCCGCGCTGAATCGGGCGCGAGGAGAGGCTGCGGCAATTCGGACTCGTCCGGCGCGAAGAACTGGGTGCCGTCCTCGAAAAGTCCTGCCGCAGAGGCGAGGCCGAAACGGCCGGATGAGAGCAGGTCCCGCGCGACGACGAGTTCAGTGAACCCCCACGAGTAGGGCCGCAGCATCGTCAGGCCCCGGCCGAGAGCCTGGCTGCTCCAGCGGTCCTGCTGCTGAAAATGCTGCGCGCGGAGGAACATGCCCTCCTGCCACACAACGCGATTGGCCCAACTCACGATCTTTTATCCTTCGCGTCTCGTAGAACACGCTGGTCGGAGGCTCCAATGTCGCGCAAGGCCGCCTCATAAGCCCTGCCGAAAGCCCGCCCGAACACCCCGTCCATATTTTCCTCGAGTGAACGCGCGACCTCCCCATGGGATTGCACGTAGGCGTTCCAGGCTTTCGCCCGCCGAAGAAGCGACAACGGCTTGCCGGGTTCGTAGGCCAGACGCCCGAGCACGGCTTCGGGTCCGTTGCTGCGCAGCAACTCCTCGGCTGCGGCCTCCATCGCTCGCGTCACGGCGATTTCGTGCTTGCGAATGTCGTCCATCGTGTCGGCGATCGCGCCTGACGGGCTGACGCCGGTGCGGCGACCGACCCCAAGCAGCGCTGCAATCGCGTCGTCGTCGTCGATTGCGAATTTGAGCGGGTTGTTACCGTGCGGCTGGATCATGGTCCGGTCTATGCGAAATTCGCCCTTGATCTCGGCGCGCGCGATCATCGCCCGCCGAAGACCAGTCACCATCGCGCGAAACGCGCGCCCCATTTCCTCCATCAGCTGCGCCGGCTGTTCGACCGACGCGCCGTCAATTCCGGCCCCACGAAAGAAAGCGGCGACCACACTCTCGTCTTCGCCAGATTGCGGCGAAGACGCATACCCCGTTTGCGGCTGCGGCGCATGGAGTGACGGCGGATGCGAGACCGGTCCCTGTTGCGGGAGCGGCGCCTCGAACGGCGACGTCGCCGACGGAGCGGCCATCGGGACGGGCCCGGACGGCAAGGTAGGGTCGAGTGTCGGATGCGGCGACTGCGCCCCGGGCGTCGCCGGAGTGGGTGATTGCCGCTCTATTGCCGGAGGCTCTTCGCTCAGCGGGACTTCCCAGTCATCGGGCAACAGCAGCGAGGTCGGCCTCGGTGGTGTAAACGAGGCCTCCAGATCCGATACGGCGTCGCTGGGAGTGAGAGAATCGCCCTTCCTCCGGGGCGCTGGCGACGTTGCAATCTCACCCAAAGCAATATCGAAAGGATTGACGATCGACAGCGTTCGCGGCTTGTCCGATCGGATGCCTGAACCTGTCAGGTCAAAGAAAGCGCCCGGCCCGGTTTCCTGCTCGAATACACTTTCGAACGTGGTTTCGCGGTTGTGAGTCATCGGCTTCGGCGGGTAGCGCCCGCCCGCGGCCCTGCCCCCGAGCGTCGCCTCGTCACCCGAAGTATTCGTCGCCTCGACCAGCTTCGCGTCGATTTCGTAACTGCCAAAACCTATACGGTCTCCGTCACGAAGTTCGCACGGCACACCCGGCGGCAACAACCGGCCATTGACCGTCATGCCGTTGCTGCTGAGATCGGTCACCATCCAGCGCGCTTGCTGACGCACGATCTCGCAGTGGCGTTTGGAAAGCAGGCGTTGAGGGTCCACCAGCACCCAGTCGCAGCCGGCGCCGCGCCCGAGCGTGACCCTGTCGCCCTGAACGTTGAAATCCTGAAGGCTCACACCGGTCGGGACGCGATGCACCGCGAGAATCAGGCTTTTCATGTGCGATCTCCTCCCATTGCTCCGTGTGAAGAACGAATCGCCTGATACACGTCGCTTGCCGTCAGCCGGGCCGTCCCCTCTCCTGAAACGCCCGAACACTGAGGTTGGCGCTTCAGAACGTCAGGAACGCTCGCCACACCATGCGGCGATTTAAGAACACTCACCCGATTACGGCTGAATCAACACCATACCACCTGAAATCGTCACAGTCGCCGTTCCGTTTATCGTGATTTCGGGCGCTTCGACGGTGATGCCCGCCGGCGTCATGGTAATGATCGACTCTCCGCATTGCAGCTTAATGCTGGTTTCGGCCTGCATGAGAATGCTGCCCATCTCCGCCGTAGTGCTGATATTACCGGTTCGGCTGGTGAGCGAATCGTCATCATGCACGACGGTATCGCGTTCACCTCCTATGCTGTCGCTCTGGTTGCGCTCGACCTCCATAAGGTGGTCCTTCTGCGCGTGCATGAAGAACACTTCCTGCCCAAGGCGATCGTCGAACGAAAGTTCGTTGTAGTCCTGCGTGCCGCCGCCGTGCGTCGAGCGGCTGCGAAAACCCATCTTCGTCTTTTCGGACGGGATATCGAAAACGGGCGGGTTTTGCTCGTGATAGAAACACCCCATGACGACGGGGTTGTCGCAGTCGCCGCTCATGAACGAGATGCCGACCTCGGTGCCCACGCGCGGAAGATGTTGCCATCCCCACTTGTTGCCGGACCAGGGGTGCAGTACGCGCGCCCAGATCGCCATACTCGCCACCGTCTCTTTACGGTGATCGAACAGCGGCCGCACCTTGATGCGCCCGAGACGATCGGCGTGAATCTCTTCCCCGCCGTCACCCAGCACGATCGCCGAGTAGATGCCCGTCATCACCGGCCGGTGACAGACCAGCGGCTCACGCCAGGGCGTCTTGACCAGAAACGCGGAAAACTGCGCGACGTAATCCGCGGGGGAAGTCCCGCCCACCCACGTGTCGTCCTGCGCGCTGTGGAAGACTTCCTCCACGACATATTCGTTATCCGCGCCGTTATCCGTCGGATCGCTCAGCAGCATAAAGCGGAAACCGGGGCAGAGATTCGGGTCGTAACCACGGCCGCCGCACAATGTCGAACGAACGTCGGACGCCTCCGTCGCGAACCGCGCGCGATCGCCCGCAATACTGTGCTCTGTGGTCATCGACGGCCAGCGGTAAACGTCGCGTTTGCCGGAATCGGGACCAGCCAACTGCGCCACGCCACGTCCGGAAACCGGCGTCGTCGGCTGCGTCGGGTCGTAATCCTGCGTCTTAACGACGCCAAAGCCGGTAGCGGCGCTGGTGCGCCAGTCGTTAAAAATATCGACGTTGTCGCCAAGCTCGATCACACGATGGTCCGGCTGCTCCATCTTCTGGAACCCCTGATTGGAATCCGTCACAATCAGGGTGTGCTGGTCCTTCGTATGCTCGAAATAATAAAAAAGACCGCTTTCCTGCATGATACGATGACAGAAAGTCAGGTCGTCTTCATTGAATTGCGTAGTGTATTCACGGGGCGTCTGCGCGCCAGTCACCTGGAACTTGACCTTGGTGACGCCATGGTCACTGAAAACCTGACGCAGGATCTGAACCGCCGTCTTTTTCTGGAAGATACGGCAGTCGACGCTCTGGCTCAGGAACCAGAGCGACGGCACGGCCTCGATACGGTAGTGCCAGCGCCCGCGCTGCTCGATGCCGAGCGCCACAAACTGCCTGACGACGCCATGAAAAAACCGGTCGATCCCTTCCTTGCGGCGAACGGTGATCGATACCGGCTGCCCCAGAAACGTATCAGCGTCGAGACCCTGCTCGGTGCAGACCGCCTCGATCGACATGACGTAAGGAGCAGAAAGGCGCTCGTGTGCGCGCAGGCCGACAGCGTGAAGCGTTCCTTCCTCAAACGGTTGAGTGTCGTCGCCCATGGGCGACTTCATCAACAGAAGACTAGGGAACCCTCCCCCCATACCTATACCTCACAAGAACAAGAACAGACGAGCCAACCACCGGCGCAAGGCGTAGCCTGCGACCGGGGTCAGCTCAATAGCAACCTCAGGCGACGTTGGACGTGGTGAGGTCGAAGATAACGGTCTGGCTGGACGTGCTGCCGTCCTTGAGTTCCGGCGCGTCCATCACGCTGATCTTGGAGAAGTTGAACGACAGGGTTTCCGTCGGGCGGTCCTGATTGTGACCGGAGTTCACCAGACTGGAAATGATCACCTCTTCCAGGGTGATCGTGCGAAAAATCGTCTCGCCCGAGTGATCCGTGCGCGTGAAGTCGATCTGCACTTCGGCGGCGGGCATGCCCTTGAAAGCGGCGACCGTCAGCGGGTGGCTGGCGTTATCAATGTACTTGGTGACCGTCAGTTCGCTGACATACGCGGACGACGATTCACGGTTGCTGCCGACGCCGACGGCGCTGCGGATGCTACGCGAGGTGCTCCACTGCGAGTCCAGGACCTCGATCCAGTCTGTGTGGGCCTGCTCCGTGACGTTACCGGTAGCGCTGGGGAATTTCATGTAAATAGCCATGGTTTTCTATGCTCCTGACAATCTTTGTCTCACCGCTCGGTGGCCACATCTGGTGGGCCCTTACACTTAGCAACACGAACGCCGCCCCGTCGCCCGAATTCACGTTACCAATGTAAAATTCGTTCCAAAAAAATCAAAGTCTGAGAAGAGAACCGAAAAAGCAGCCCTCGACAAGGCGACAATCTTTCATTTCGCGCAACTGCGAAAGCAAGAATATCGCCACTACTTTCGCTTACGCTGGAACGACGTCCTTCAACACGGCGACATATTCTCCGTCCCGCCAGTCCAGCGTCGCATGAGACGCAGAGTCATTGCGCGCGCGAACGAGCAGCAACCGGGACAGCGTCGGCAAAATGCGCCCGGCTATCGTCTGCTCGATCGCACGCGCGCCGCTGGCCGAAACACCAGATTGACGCAGCAATTCTTCGCGCACCGCCTCCGAAATCGACAGCGCCACTCCGTGAACCTGCGCCACGCGACGCACGACCTTGTCGAGTTGCAACGTCACGATTTTCGCCAGCGTATCGGGACCGAGCGGCAGATACGGAACCATCGTCACGCGCCCGAGGAACGCCGCCTTGAAGTGCTTGAGCATTTCTTCGCGCAGCGCCTCCGCGAGCCCTGCTGCGTCCGGCGCAGTGTCCGGGTCCGAGAATAACGTGTCTATAAGGCCCGTTCCGGCGTTCGTCGTCATGATGATGATGGTGTTGCGGAAATCGATGTCCCGCCCCTCCCCGTCCTTCATCGCGCCTTTGTCGAACACCTGGAAAAACACGTCCTGTACGCCGGGATGCGCTTTTTCCAGCTCATCGAGCAGCAGCACCGAATGCGGGCGCCGCCGCACGGCCTCCGTCAACACGCCACCCTCGCCATACCCGACATAGCCGGGTGGGCTGCCCATCAGCAGGCTGACCTTATGTTCTTCCTTGAACTCGGTCATGTTGATCGTCGTCAGGCTTTGCGAGCCGCCATACAACAGATCCGCAAGCGCCGTCGCCGTTTCCGTTTTGCCGACGCCGGACGTCCCAACCATCAGGAACACGCCGACTGGCTTGCGTGGATCGGTCAGGCCGGCGCGCGAGACGCGGATCGCCTCGGCGACCGCGTGCAACGCGTGATCCTGCCCGACAACACGCTCCTGCAACCGCGCTTCCAGATGCAGAATCGCCTCGACCTCATCCGAGCGCATCCGGCCGGCGGGAATCCCCGTCCAGTTCTCAACGATTTCGGCGACAGCCTGCGCGTCGACCATGGGAAACACCATCGGGTGCTCGCCCTGAATGGCGCGCAACTCCTCCGCAGCACGAAGAGCGTCCTCGCGCATCTCTTCGGCGCTCGCGCCATCAACGCCGGTTTCGGCTTTTTCACGCGCCTCGGCGAGCTTGAGCGCAAGCTCGCGCTCTTTTTCCCAACGCGCTTCCGTCTGAGCCAGATCGTCGTTCAGCTGCGCCTCTTCACCAGCCAAAGCCTCCAGCCGGGCCGAGTGCGGACTTCCCGACAAACCCTCACGCTCCAGCATCCGTCGCTCGGCCTCGATCGCAGCAAGACGACGCCTGCGTCCCTCGATCAGGGCCGGGGTCGTGCTCTGGCTCATCGCCACACGCGCGCAGGCGGTGTCAATCAGGCTGACAGCCTTGTCCGGCAGCTGGCGATCCGGGATATAACGGGCGGACAGCGACACCGCTGCAGCGGTCGCCTCATCCAGAATACGAACCTTGTGGTGCTTCTCCAGCACCGGCACGAGACCACGCAACATGTCGGTCGCGACCGGGACGCTGGGTTCCTCGACCTTCACGACCTGGAAACGCCGCACCAAAGCGGCATCTTTCTCTATATACTTCTTGTATTCGGCCCAGGTGGTCGCCGCGATCACCCGCAACTCCCCGCGCGCCAGCGGCGGTTTGAGCAAATTGGCCGCATCGCCCTGACCCGCCTGACCACCAGCGCCGATCAGCGTATGCGCTTCATCAATGAACAGGATGATTGGCGTCGCGCTTCCCTGCACTTCGTCTATGACGGCGCGCAGGCGGTTCTCGAACTCGCCCTTGACGCCCGCGCCCGCCTGCAAAAGCCCCAGGTCGAGCGTGCGGACCGAAACATCGGCGAGCGCCTCAGGAATGTCGCCCTCAGCGATTCGCAGCGCCAGCCCCTCGACCACTGCGGTCTTGCCGACCCCGGCCTCGCCGGTGAGAATCGGATTGTTCTGCCTGCGGCGGGTCAGAATATCGACGACCTGTCGGATTTCCGCGTCGCGCCCCAGAATCGGGTCAATCCGCCCGGCCCGGGCGCGCGCCACGAGGTCGGTCGTAAATTTGTCCAGAGACGGCGTCGCCGACGCGCGGCCAGGCTGTCCCGCAGCATCACCGCCTTCAGGCGCGTCGCCGTCCAGCGCATAAGAAGTCCGTTCAACCCCACCTTCGGTCAGGCGCGCGAAATCACGCTTCACCACATCGGGCAGCAGCGCGCGCAGATCGGGACAGGCTGCATGCAGACGTCGGGCAATGGATTCATCGGAGAGGCAGGCGCAGAGAAGATGTCCTGATCGCAGTGCGGCCATTCCCATGTCGATCGACGCAACCAGCCAGGCGTCCTTGACCACAGCCACAAGATCGGGAGACAGCGCCGGACCGCGACCATTGCCGGTCGATAGCCGGTCCAACGCGTGATTAAGACCCGCTGCGAGGCGACCCGGATCGATATCCGAGCGCGTGACGATCAGATCGAGGTCCGAGCCTTCGCTGCGAAGGAGCTGAAGCAGCCAGTGTTCGATCTCGACGTTGTAGTGGCTGCGGGACATCGCTGCCCCGGCCGCCGCTTCCAGTGTTCGATGGCAGAGCTCGTCGAATCGGCCGATCAACTTCTGCAAATCGATCGCTACCGTCACGCAAACCCCCGCACTTTTCGTTCCAGCGACAAGACGCCGCCTATCCTACAATCGATCTTTCCAACTAATCCCGCAGCGCGTCCACCGGCTAAAGGTTTCATTTGTAGCTTTTTATGCTCGCCTTTCTTGTTGCCGCGCAGCCGCCCAATGCTCATAGTCCTGAAACGGGCAGGTTAACGGCCTGCCGTGACGACGCATTTCCGGAATGGCGCTGCGCCGTCCCGCGATACGCGCATCGGCGGCTTATTGCGTGAAAGGCACGACCCATCGGCATGCTCGACTCCAGTCACGAACAGCTTCTGGAGAGGATAGCCGCCCCGCTCAGCGACGAAGCGCCCTGCGGGGTGGATTTGCGCGAAAACATCGCTCCCACGTCTCTGTATTCACGCTTGCGGGACGCCCGCTCCGAAGCTCGGGAACAGGAACGGAGCCTCGACGACGATCCTGCCTTGGCCGCGGCCGCCGGTCCCGCGTGGGCGACGGTGACGGAACTCGCAGAAGAAGCGCTGACCGGGATGACCAAGGACCTTGAGGTAGCCTGCTGGCTGACCGAGGCCCTTACCCGCCAGTCCGGGCTTTTCGGACTCGCGCTCGGTGCGCGCATCATGACTGCACTGGCCGCCTCATTCTGGGACGCCGGGCTCTATCCGCACCTTGAAGCGGACGACCCGGAGGCGCGAACCTTCGCCGTCACAGGGCTGAGCGGCGGAGAAAAAGACGGTTCGTTGATCCAGCCTTTGCGCAAGACCGAACTGTTCCTGCTTCCGGACGGCACGCCGGTCACGCTTTGGCAATACGAGCGGGCGCGGGAAATTTCGGCGCTTCCAGCCAACACTAAACCCTCTGCGAAAGCAGCCGCCCTGCCGACCTTCGCTGTGATGGACGCCGCAGCCAAGACTTCGGGGCGGGCGCAGCTCGCCACTGTCGGTCGTGAGGCCGCGTTCGCGCGCACCGCCTGGCACGATTTCCGCACGACGCTGGAGACGATCCACGAAACGACCGACACGCTTCCCGAAACGCCGTCGATGACCCGCGTAACCCGCATCCTCGACGACCTGGCCCAGGTTGCGGCACGATACGTGCCGTCGAACGAACTCGCGCCGGAAACTGTCGAGGCGGAGGAGGAATCCGAATTGTCGATCGACGACGCGGAGGCCGTCGAGACGGCGGGCGGTCAGGCGGCGCCGAAACAGCTGACCCGGGAAGACCTCCTTGACGAGGCGCTGAAGATTGCCGCCCTCTTCCGGGAACGGGAGCCGAATTCACCATTCAGCTACACGCTTGAGGACGCCGTGCGCAGGGCGCGCATGACACTGCCTGAGCTGTTGCTCGAAATCGTCGCCGACGGCGCGTCGCGCGCCGACATCATGACGCGGTTGGGCATCCAGACCCCCGACGCCTGAGTTTTAATCACGCAAGCGGTCGGACGAACGATCGCCGCAAAAGAAATGGAGCAGTCGAGTGAGCGGAAGTATTCACGATAAATTGGCCCGTGTCCGTCGTCCTCGCGTCCACATCACCTATCAGGTGGAGACCGAGGGAGCCGAGGTGATCCGGGAGCTGCCTTTCGTCGTCGGCGTGGTCGGCGATTTCTCGGGTGATCCGACCAAGCCGCTGCGTCCCTTCGCCGAGCGGCGCTTCACCCAGATCGACCGCGACAATTTCGACGAAGTCATGCAGCGCATGGCGCCGGGCCTGAAGCTGAAAGTCGCCAATACGCTCGCAGGCGGCGACAAGGAAATGGCCGTCGATCTGGCGTTCAATAGCATCGAGGATTTTGAGCCAGGCCGAATCGTTGATCAGGTTCCCGCGCTGAAGGCCCTACTGGAGACGCGCAACAGGCTTCGCGACCTGATGAGCAAGGCTGATCGCTCCGAAGAGCTGGAACTGCTCCTTGAGCGCATCCTGAAGGACCAGAACGAACTCGAGGCCCTCAGCGCCGAACTTTCGAAAAAGAAGGAGGATTGATCAATGTCCGAGACCAATGCCTCTCAGCAATCCGCCCCCGCCCAGACCACGGAATCCTCGACCAGCATTCTCTCGCAGGTCGTCGCAGCCACCCGCCAGACCGAGCCCGACCGCGCAGCGGAACTCGTGCGCACGCTGGTCGAGGAAGCTGGCAAGGGCGTCGTGTCCTTCGATCGCAACCTGACGCGCACCATCGAACGCGCCGTGACGGCGCTCGACGAAGCGATGTCGACGCAGCTCAACGCGATCATGCACGATCCGCGCTTCCTCAAGCTTGAGGGCAGCTGGCGCGGCCTGCAGTATCTGGTCAAGAACAGCGAAACCAGCAACAACCTGAAAATCCGTGTGGTGAACGCGACGAAGCGGGAACTTCATCGCGACCTGACCCGTGTGGTCGAGTTCGACCAGTCCCTGCTGTTCCGCAAGATTTACGAGAACGAGTTCGGCACGCCGGGCGGCGAGCCCTACGGCGCCCTGATCGGCGACTACGAGTGGTCCAACACCCCGGAAGATATCGAGACGCTGCGTGAGGTGAGCCACGTCGCCGCCGCCGCGTTCGCGCCGTTCATCTCCGCGGCGGGCGCCGGCATGTTCGGCTTCAACGACTGGACGGAACTCTCCCGTCCGCGCGATCTCGCCAAGGTATTCGACACGGTCGAATACCTGAAATGGCGCGGCTTCCGCGATAGCGAAGACAGCCGTTTCGTCTCTCTGGTAATGCCGCGCGTGCTCAGCCGCCTGCCTTATGGAGAGGGCGTGAAGGCCGTCGACGAGTTCGCCTACGAGGAAGCGCCGCGTGCGCCCGACGGCAAGCCTCTGGCGCTGCCTCATAACGAATATTGCTGGATGAATGCAGCCTATGTGATGGGCACGCGCCTGACGGAAGCATTCGCCCGCACCGGTTTCTGCACGACCATTCGCGGCAAGGAAAATGGCGGTCTGGTCGACGATCTTCCGCAGCATATCTTCCAGTCGGATGACGGCGACATGGACGCCAAGTGCCCGACGGAAATCGGCATCACCGACCGACGCGAAAACGAGTTGTCCAACCTCGGCTTCCTGCCGCTGTGCCATTACAAGAACGAAGACTACGCTGTGTTCTTCGGCGCGCAGACCACGCAGCGACCCAAGACCTACGACCTTCCCGCAGCGACCGCGAACGCGGCGATCTCCGCGCGTCTCCCCTACCTCATGGCCACCAGCCGTTTCGCGCATTATCTGAAGGTGATGGCGCGCGACAAGATCGGATCCTTCATGGAAGTGGAGGATTGCGAAGCGTGGCTGAACAAGTGGATTCAGCGGTACGTCAACGCCTCTGACGCGGTCGGACCGGAGGCGAAGGCGAAGTTCCCGCTGCGTGAAGGACGCGTGGCCGTTCAGGAAATTCCCGGACGTCCCGGCGCCTACAACGCCGTTGCGTATCTGCGCCCCTGGCTGCAGCTTGAGGAACTGACCACCAGCATGCGTCTCGTCGCCCGTATCCCCGAGCGGACCTGACACAGGCTGAATGAGCGCGCCCGCCCTCACTGAACCTCCCCGGGCGGGGGCCGCGGCCGGCTCTTCGGAGCCGAGCGCGGCCCCCGCGCTTCGGGAAGCGCTTCTTGGCGGGGCGCATACGCGGCGGGATTTCGACTTTTCCGCGTTCGAAGATTTCCTGCGCGACGATACCCAGGCGCTGGCCCTATGGTTCGGCGGCGCGTTGCCTCCCGCAGCGACGCTGCTGGGCATGGGTCGCGACCAGATCAAGACGCTGCTCCGGGGCCGCATCGATCGCGACGTCGCCGCCATCGACGCAGCTCTCCGCCGCCAGACGGACGCCATTCTGCATCACCCGACATTTCAACGACTGGAAGGTTCGTGGCGCGGGCTCCTTTGGCTGGTGTCCGCCATAGAGCCGCAGGCGCGCGTCATCGCGCGCGTTTTCCCCGCCCGACGACGCGAAATCTCCCGTGATCTGGAAAGAGCGCTCGAATTCGATCAGTCCTCGCTGTTCAAGCTGATCTATGAAAGCGAATTCGGACATCCGGGCGGTCAGCCTTATGGTCTGATCGTTTTCGATTACGAACTGGCCCACCGGGCCGGGCCTCGCGGCCTTGCAGGCGAGGCGCCCACCGACGACGTCATGATGCTCAAGCGCCTTGCCGCGATCGCCGCAGCCGCGTTCGTCCCAATGGTGGCCGCCGCATCCCCGCGTCTGTTCGACGTCGATCAGTTCTCCGAGCTGGCCCTCGCGCGGGAAATTGCGGTCGTCGTCTCGAACGAAGAGCACCGGCGCTGGAACTCCGTCACGCAGTCGGAAGATTCCCGCTTCATCTGCGTCACCATGCCACGCATCCTCGCCCGCGCGCCGTGGACGCGCGCGACCACTCGTGGGCGACATGTCGAGTACGCCCCGACGGAGCGTGAGCGTAGCTGGTTCTCCGCCGGTTACGCGTTGGCCCGTAACGTTGTCCGCGCCCAGACTGAGTTCCGATGGCCCGCTGACATTCGCGGCGTAACGCCGGGCGCGAGTAGTGGCGGCGTGGTGCTCGACGCCCCGCGCGATCCATTCGTATTTGGAGCGACGACGCAGCTTCCACGCGCCTCGACCGAAATATCCTTCACCGACCAGCAGGAGCGCGCGCTGGCGTTGTCGGGCTTCATGGCCCTCAACACGCTTCCGTACGGCGAAGCCGCTTTTGCGTCGGTTTCCAGCTTGCAATACACGCCTCCCGGCTCCGGCGTCCCCACGCCAACGGCCGCCAACCGGCGTCTTTCGGCGGAAATCAATGCGCTGCTGTGCGTCTGTCGCTTCGCGCACCACATCAAGATGCTCGGCCGAGACATGGTCGGACGTTACGCCTCGTCCGACGAAATCAAGCGGGAACTTCAAAAATGGCTGGGCCATTACTGTAACATGAGCACAATGGCTTCCCGTGAAAGCCGCGCGCGCTTTCCCCTTCTGTCAAGCGCGGTGGAAGTTTCCGAAACAACAGGCCGCCCTGGCGAATATCACTGCGTCATTCACCTGCAGCCGCATTACCAACTTGACGATGTCTCCACGACGTTTCGTCTGGTGACCAATCTGGCTCCCGATGGCGGGACGCCTGGCGGCGTCGCCCTCACCACCAAAAAGGACAAACCCGCATGACCACGGAAACTGCCGACGCCCTGTTTCAGCGCGGAGATCTGTCCGGCGCCATGTCCGCCGCAGTCGCCGCCGTCAAGGCCAACCCGGCCGCAGCCGCGCCGCGTCTCCTGCTCGCCGAACTCGCCCTGTTCAGCGGCGATCTGCAGCGCGCGGAGACCATGCTGACGGCAATCGAATCTATCGAACCGAAAGCTGCTCTTATCGCTGCTGAGTTTCGACAGTTGCTCCGCGCCGAGACCCAGCGTCGCGCCGTCTTCGCCGATGGCGCGCTGCCGGAGTTTCTGCATGAGCCGACAGCGGTTCAGCAGGAGTCGTTGCGCGCGCTGACGGCGCTGCGATCCGGCGATGACGCCAGCGCACAAGCCGCCGCTCAAGCCGCCGAAAGCGCACGCCCCCATCCGACGGGCGAACGCATCGCTGGCGCCGACACGACCACATTCGACGATTTCCGCGACGCTGACGACATCATCGGTGGAACGACGGAACTGCTGACCTCGACCGGAAAATATTTCTGGATTCCAAACGAATCTCTGATCAGCCTGCATTTTCACGACCCCGTCCGCCCGCGCGACCTCTACTGGCGCCGCTGCACCGCGATGGTGCGCAACGGCCCCGAAGGCGACGTCTACATTCCCGCGACCTACCCGCTGACCACGTCGTCTGATGACGACGCCCTGCGTCTCGGCCGCTCGACCGAATGGACCGAAGACGAGCCCGTGCGCGGCGTTGGCCGCCGCATGTTCCTTGTCGGAGACGAGCCTCTCGACGTCATGGAACTGGGAACGCTCGAGTTCTCATGAGATCGCCGCGTCCCAAAGCGTCACGCGTCACGTTATCGGTGCTCGACCGCCTGATGGACGAGCATCCGGAACGAGAGACCGAGCGTCCGCTGGGGACGGGGGAAAGCCTTGCAGCGCTCCAACGCTCTGTGCAGCGAGACCTGGAGCTTCTGCTCAACGCCCGACGCCCGTGGGCGCTTCCGCCGAAAACGGGTTTCAGCCTCGCCGTTTCTCCAATGGGTTACGGGATGATCGACGTCACGGCGAACGTCATGTCCAATCAGGAGGAACGCGAGGCCGTACGCCGCGAAATCGAGGCGACCATACGCCGCTTCGAGCCCCGGCTGATCAACGTCCGGGTGTCGCTGCTACCGGATAATGCGCCACTGAGCGCGGTGATACCCTTGATGGTGGAAGCCTACCTGCTTGTGGACCCGGAACCTGAATACGTGCGTTATGATACGGCGATCTCACCCTCACGCGAGAACGTGACGCTGACCCCGCAACGCGAAGTCTGATCGATGCCGAACGACCTAACCAGCGCCTATCAGCGCGAACTCGAAGCGATCCGCGACCTCGCCGCACAGTTCGCCGACGACCATCCGAAGATCGCACAACGGCTGCGACTGACGCGCGACACCGTCGACGACCCCCACGTGGAGCGGTTGCTGGAGGGCGTGGCGTTTCTCTCCGCCAGAACGCAGCAGCGTCTGGACGACGATTACCCGGAACTGACCGACGCACTGCTGAACATTCTATACCCGCATTATCTCGCGCCGGTCCCGTCGTCGTCGGTGGCGCAGTTCTTCTGCATGCCGGATGCGAAAACGCCCCTGCCAGTAGCCTCCGGTTCCGAATTGCAGACCGGCGCCCTCGACGACGTGCGCTGTCGCTTCCGCACGACCATGCCAATCGAGGTCTGGCCAATACGCGCCCATGACGCACGCTTGATGGGCACGCCGATCGACGCGCCGACGCATCCGGCCTCCCATCTGGCGACGAGTTGCCTGCGGGTGACGCTCTCCCTGACGGACCCGCAGGCGCGGTTCGACGAAATCGCACCGTCTCGTCTGAGATTTTTTATCCACGGCTCCCCTGCGCAAGCCATACAGCTTTACGAACTGCTGTGCCAGCACACCATCGGCGTGGCGCTCGCGGACGGTCCAAACGACGTCCGACCCACCCTGCTCACGCCGTCGCAATTACAACCCGCAGGTTTTTCGCCGGAAGAGGCGTTGCTGCCATGGCCTGAACGCTCGTTCGTAGGCTTCCGGCTTCTGACGGAATATTTCGCACTGCCCGAAAAATTCCTGTTCATCGACATAGACGGCCTCGACGCCCGCACGGTGGTCTCCGACAAGAACAAGATCGATCTTTTCATTTATTTCGACCGATCATTTCCGGAGTTGCAACGCAACCTCCGCCCGGACGCGCTCAAGCTGGGCTGTGCGCCGATCGTCAATCTTTTTCCGGGCCAATGCGAACCGCTTCGTCTGACGCACACCCAGACCGACTATCCCATCGACGCCGACCTCGCTCACCCGGAAGCTTACGAGATCTGGCAAGTCCAAAGCGTGCGCGAGATCGAGCCTGACGGATCGACGCGCCCCTGGCGCCCACTTTATCAGGAACTCGCGCACGACGCAGGCGATTCCGCGGGCGTCTACACGCTGATCCGTCGTGCGTCGGAATTCGTCGCGCAGGGCACAGAAACACGACTGGCGCCGATAGACTTGCAACTCGACGCGCCGGAAAACGCGGACCGCCTCCTGTCTATAGACGCGCTGCTGACCAACGGCGCGCTCCCCTCGCGCCTGCCATTCGGCGGCTCCAGCCAATCGCTGCAACCGACAGAAGGGCTTGGCAGTGTTACGGCCATCGACTGCCTGCTCCCACCGACCCAAAGCTGGCGGGCGGATTTGCGCCTGCGCAACAACTGGCGCCTGATCTCGCATCTGACGCTCGGGCGACTCTCTCTGGTCGGCGGCCCTCAGGCGGCGGCCTCCCTCCGCGAAATTCTCAGCCTGTACGACATGCGCCGAAGCGAACAGACCGCCGTCGCGATCTCCAGCCTCGTCTCAGTTGACGCGCGAGATGCGATCGCCCGCCCGCCCGGCGGAAAACTCGGCAGCTTCTGCCGCGGACTCGACGTTACGCTCACCTTCGAAGCATCTCGCTGGGCCGAAGACGGGCTGTTCCTGCTGGCGAGCGTGATCGAGCGGTTTCTGGCGCTCCATGTAACCGTCAACACCTTCGTACGCACCACCGTGCGGCTCACCGGGCGTCCCGACCCGGTCGCACGCTTCCCTGCCCGGGCCGGATACAGGACCCTGCTGTGAACGACGGAACGCCCGACATCGCTCGCGCTTCGGCTGATACGGTCCCGACACCCACCGTCACGCCCGGCGCCAAGCGTCGCGACGACCAAACGTCGGCCGGCGTCCGAACCCTCGCCGACTCGCTGCTTGCTCAGGTTGTCGAAGAACCCACGCGCTTTTCCTTTGACGCCGCCGTAGAAATCGTCCGGCGGACGCACGCCTCTCGCGACGTCTCCGACGCCGTCCAGTTCAAGACTCCCCCCGGCCTCGCCACGCCCGCCAGCGACGTTCTCTCCGTCAAGGCCCGCGGGGATGGACGACACGACGTCACGACCGCGTTCTCCGGCCTTACCGGCCATGGCGGAACGATGCCCCGTCCCTACACGGCGCTGGTCGACGAGGAACATCGCAAACGGTCTCCTGCGTTGTCGGCGTTCATGGAGGTTCTGGCGCAGCGCGGCATGGCCCAGTTCGCCGAAGCTGGCGCCAAATATCATCCACACCGACAGCACGAAGATCCCCGGCTCCGCCCGGAAAAAGCCGCTTTCGCGAGAGCTCTGTTCGCGCTGACAGGATACGAATCCGACCACGATCGCCAAAGGCTTGCGATCTCGCCTTTGCAATTGCTGTATTTTTCGGGAACGTTCGCGTCATGGCCGCGATCCAGCGAACGTTTGGCGTCTCTTCTGCGAGAATGGCTGGCGACCAACGTCCAGATAGAGCAATTCTCCGGCGTCTGGCGCACGCTCGACCCGGATCAGCAGAGCGCCCTTCCCGCTCCCGGGCGAGACGGGCAGTTCTCGCAACTGGGCGTCGACGCAGCCATAGGACAACAGACCTGGGACGTTAACACGCGCATTAACATCGTGATCGGTCCGCTGTCATACACGGACTTCGAATCTCTGTTGCCTGACAGAAAAAGATTGCAGGAAGCGCTCGGCGTCGTCACCGCGTATCTGGACGATCAGGCAGAAGCTGCAGTGACTCTCTCGGTTAAGAGTGATGAGGTGCCCGACGCGCGCATCGGTGAGGCGCGTCTGGGCTGGACAAGTTGGCTCGGCATATCCAGCGGTCGAGAGAACGACGTCTTTGACGTCGTCTTCGACTCGACAGCGCTCGCCGCCGCTCAGGCCTGAAAAATTTCGTCGGTTTAAAGGCCCTCGCCATGCGCGCCGAAATCACTGCGGCCAAACCACACCAATACTTACGAAGCACCGTGTTGCGGAGGAGAGACTTTACCTGTCCGCACGCACAGATCTCTGAAGTGACGCTCCGTACGTCGATCTTTATCTGATGAGATAGCGTCATCATAACGCAAGTCCGCAGCCAAATAGAGTCGTCATCGACCGACACGAATTCTGAAGCGGGCGTAAAAATACACTCGCAAGATATAATTTAAGCGATATTCACACCGTTCACGAGAGCATCATCCGATCAGACGGAATTGGCTGATCGGATAAAGATGCCTGGCCAAAACCACAAACCAGAACCTTGTCCGTGTACCATTGTGAACAGATAAGGCTTTAATCACCGCATGAACCGCAACACACAACCTCCAGAAACCACCACCCCTGAGCGCCCGAAAAAACAATAACAAATTCCAGGAGAAAATCTAAAGGCGCGAAGTAGAACGCCTTCCCGCACAGCGAAATCGTCCATTGTCCGGGCAAGAAAAAACCGGCCAGCCTTGCGGCTGACCGGTTTCAAATCTGCGGCAGGAACGATGGCGCTTCAGAAGGACGCGTTCACGCGGCCATAGTAGTAGCCGCCCGTCATCGGGATCTGCATCGAGAACTGATCGTAAGGCATGGCGCCTAGATAGTTGACGATCTGCGACACGCGGCGCGGACGAACGTTGAAAATGTTGTTCACGCCGACGGCCAAGTGCCAGTTCTTGTTGAAGCGGTAGCCAACTTCGATATCGGTCAGCCAGTGCGGAGAGTTTTCGAACTTCTGGAACTGATCGACGGAATACTGCAGGGCGGTCGGCGCCCAGTCCTCGTAAGTCATCTGGTTTGTGGTCTGACCGTAACGGGTCTGACGAACGTTCACATCCCAGTTTCCAACGGTGTAGAACGCATTCAGGATGATCTTGCTGCGCGGATAAGCCGTGGTGATGTAGCCGATGTTCTGCGCGTTCAGAAGCTGTGAACCCGTCGAGCCGATGCCGTTGTGGTGCAGGCGCGTGCGGTTGAGATCAAGCGCCATGCTCAGCATCAGGTTGCCGTGCTTTTGCATATGGAACGTGTAGTCGGCCTTGATGTCGAGGCCCTGCGTGCGCGTGCTCGCGCCGTTCGCAAGATAGTACGCGCTGACGCTGTTTGCATTGTAGGAGTTGCCGGGCAGCGAGAAGCCCATCGACTCGATCGCGTCGATAGCGGTCTGGCCGTTGACAGTTCCGCCCTGAACGATGCGATCACGCATGTTGATCTGATAGACGTCGGCCTCGACATGCAGGCCGTCGATCGGCTCTACGACAATGCCACCGCTCTCGCTGATCGAACGCTCCGGCTTCAGGCCCGGTGAGCCAAGCGCCTTGGCTGATGCGGAGCTTGCGGCCAGCAGGCCCGAAGCGCCTGTAGGCGAGACGTTCATGGCGCTGAAATGCTCTTCGGCCAGCGTCGGGGCGCGGAAACCGGTGCTGATCGTCGCGCGGACGCCGATGCGTTTGGTGAAGTCGTAACGCGTCGAGATCTTGCCGTTCTCGGTGTCGCCGACGTCGGTGTAGTGCTCGAAGCGGCCTGCGAAATCCATTTCCCACTTCTTGGTGAAATGGAAGTCGCCGTCCATGTACCACGCCCAGACGTCACGATACCATTTGCCGGAATTCTGCGGCGCAAGACCGGCGTAACCCTGCGTGCCGCCCAGAACGTAAGAAACAGGATTTCCCGCCCATATCTGGTAGGCGTCCATCCGCTGCTCCATGCCGAAGGCGAGCGTCATGGGTACGACATGACCGATGTTGAAGCGGCGACGGAAATCGAGGTTGTTCGTCCACTGCGTCATGGCGTAGCTCTCAGCCCGCGCATCGGTCGGGCTGTAACCACATCCGGCGCTCGAGTAGTACGCGCTGGACGCGTCGGTCGAACAGGTCGACTGCAACATACCCGTGTTGACTGTGTTCTTGTTGCCGACCTTGTCGTAATCCGAACCATAGGTCGAGGACACATCCCACTCAAAGCCAAGGAAATTGTCGCCCTTCGCACCAACGGTGGCCGAGTAGTCGTTCTCCTCAATCGTCTCCAGCGGCGAGAAGCCGTAGGGGAAAATTGATTCCGCGACACCGCCGCCGACATTCGGAACGCGGTAGTTTTCATACGCTTCCGAATGTCGATGAGCGTAGGTGATGTTGCCGTAGAACTCGACGTCGTCGTTCAGCGGCTTGCCCCAGTCCAGACCGAAGTTCTCGCGCGTCTCTTCCGGCGTGCTCATGATGTGGTTGGAATTGCTGGGAATCGACTGACCAGTATAGCTGGCGGCGTCCGCATAGGATGGCTGGTTGCCAGTCAGACGATGATCATGCGCGCCGCTCGCCAGGAAATGGTCCGTGTGCGACACCTGCCCGAACAGATGGATATAGCCGTCCTTGCCGAGCTTCATGCCGCCGTCGAGGTTGAGCTGATACTGCCAGCCCGACCCGGCATAAGCGTTGGCGCCGGTCTGGGCGCTCATGTTGATGCCGTGATCGGTCTTCTTGGTGATGATGTTGACCACACCCGCGATGGCGTCCGAGCCATACATCGCCGCAGCGCCGTCTTCCAGCACTTCGATATGATCAATCATGTTGGCCGGGATCATGCTGAGATCGACGCCGGTCGTGCCGAAGTTCGGTCCAGAATCCGCAGTGAAGTTGCCCGTCGTGTGACGGCGTTTGCCATCAAACAGAACCAGAACTTCGTTTGCGCTGAGGCCACGCATGTTGATCGCCGACACCAGCGCCGCAGCGTCCGCGCCCATCGTCGGAACGTTGATCTGGGGATAGGTGCGCACCAGCGCATCCCCGAGATTGATCATACCCGAACGCTGCAGAACAGCGGAAGTCAGGACGGTGACAGGGCTCACGCTCTGGCGGGCATGGCGGTTGGCGCTGTGCGTGCCGGTCACGATGACAGCTTCGTTGGCGTCATTCGTGAAATGCGCGCGCTTCACCGGAGCTGCAGCCGGGGCTACGCCACTCGCCGGGGCGGTCGTGCTCGCCGCTGTCGTCGAAGCGGCCTTCGCCTTGGCGCCGTGCGCAGACGTCTTGCTGTGGGTTTTCGCGTGGGTCGTCGAAGCAGGACGCGTGTCGGCGACGGCCGCCATGCTGCTCCCGAGCATGGGCACTGCAAGGATAGTGGCGGCGAAAAGTCTGCGTCGAGAGGTCATTTTCGGCGGAGGCTCCAGTATCGCGCAGCTTGGCGCTGCGTCGTGATGCCTCAGGCTTACGTTAAAGAGAGCATCAAGCAAAAGAGAATATATCGATACCGTGTCATTCTGAACTCGAACTGTTGCCACCAAGCAACAGAATCTTCGCATCACCGAAACAGACGATGTAGGCAATCAGGAAAACAACACCATTGCTTTTCACAAAGAGAAACCGGCCAGCCTTGCGGCTGACCGGTTTCAAACCTGCGGCAGGAACGATGGCGCTTCAGAAGGAAGCGTTCACGCGACCATAATAGTAGCCGCCCGTCATCGGGATCTGCATGGACGCCGTGTCATAGGCACGCGAACCGAGGTAGTTGACGATCTGCGACACGCGGCGCGGACGAACGTTGAAGATGTTGTTCACGCCGACGGCCAGATGCCAGTTCTTGTTGAAGCGGTAGCCAACTTCAATATCCGTCAGCCAGTGCGGGGAGTTTTCGAACTTCTGGAACTGATCGACGCTGTACTGGAGCGTCTTCGGATAGGCCCAGTCCTGATAGGTCAGCATGTTCGTCGTCTGACCGTAACGGGTCTGGCGCACGTTCACATCCCAGTTTCCAACGGTGTAAAACGCATTCAGGATGATCTTGCTGCGCGGATAAGCCGTGGTGATGTAGCCGATGTTCTGTGCGTTCAGAAGCTGCTTGCCGGTGGAGCCGATGCCGTTGTGATGCAGGCGCGTGCGGTTGAGATCAAGCGCCATACTCAGCATCAGGTTGCCATGCTTTTGCATATGGAACGTGTAGTCGGCCTTGATGTCCAGACCCTGCGTGCGGGTGCTGGCGCCGTTCGCAAGATAATACGCGCTGACGCCGCTGGCGCTGTAGCTGTTTCCAGGCAGGGAAAATCCCATGTCCTGAATCGCGTCGATGGCGGTCTGGCCGTTGACGGTTCCGCCCTGAACGATGCGGTCACGAATGTTGATCTGATAGACGTCGGCTTCGACATGCAGGCCATTGATCGGCTCCAGCACGATGCCGCCGCTCTCACTGGTGGAGCGCTCAGGCTTCAGGCCCGGCGAACCCAGCGTTCTTGCAGCGCTGGAATTGGCGGCCAGAAGGCCGGAGGCGCCTGTGGGCGACACGTTCATGGCGCTGAAATGCTCTTCGGCCAGGGTCGGGGCGCGGAAGCCGGTGCTGATCGTCGCACGGACGCCGATGCGCTTGGTGAAGTCGTAACGCGTCGAGATCTTGCCGTTCTCGGTGTCGCCGACGTCGGTGTAGTGTTCGAAGCGGCCCGCGAAATCCATCTCCCACTTCTTGGTGAAGTGGAAGTCGCCGTCCATGTACCACGCCCAGATGTCGCGATACCACTTACCAGCGTTCTGCGGCGCAAGGCCTGCATAACCCTGCGTGCCGCCAAGCACGTAAGAGTACGGGTTACCTGCCCAGATCTGGTAGGATTCCATGCGCTGCTCCATGCCGAAAGCGAGCGTCATGGGCACGACATGGCCGATGTTGAAGTGGCGGCGGAAATCGAGGTTGTTTGTCCACTGCGCCATGGAGTAGCTCTCAGCCCGCGCGGTGGTGGGGCTGGTGCCGCAACCAACACTGGAATAGTACGAACTCGACGCGTCGGTCGAACAGGTCGAGGCCAGAACGCCGGTATTGATCGTGTTCTTGTTGCCGACCTTGTCGTAATCGGCGCCGTACGTCGAAGAAACGTCCCATTCGAAGCCAAGGAAATTGTCGCCCTTGGCCCCGACCGTCGCGGCGTAGTCGTTCTCCTCGATCGTCTCCAGAGGCGAGAAGCCGTATGGATAGACTGACTCGGCGACGCCGCCGCCCACGTTCGGCACGCGATAGTTCTCATACGCTTCCGAGTGGCGGTGAGCGTAGGTGATGCTGCCGTAGAATTCGACGTCGTCGTTCAGCGGCTTGCCCCAGTCCAGACCGAAATTCTCACGCGTTTCTTCCGGCGTGCTGCTGATGTGGTTGGAATCGCTTGGGATCGACTGGCCCGTATAGCTCGACGCGCCTGCGTAGGAGGGCTGGTTGATCAGGCGATGATCATGCACGCCATTCACATAGAAATGGTCCGAATGCGACATCTGCCCGAACAGGTGGATATAGCCGTCCTTGCCCAACTTCATGCCGCCGTCGAGGTTGAGCTGATACTGCCAGCCCGACCCTGCGTAGGCGTTCGCGCCGGTCTGCGCGCTCATGTTGATGCCGTGATCGGTCTTCTTGGTGATGATGTTGATCACGCCCGCGATCGCGTCGGAGCCGTACATCGCCGCCGCGCCGTCTTCCAGCACTTCGATGTGGTCGATCATGTTGGCGGGGATCATGCTGAGATCGACGCCGGTGGCGCCGAAGTTCGGCCCAGAATCGGCTGTGATATTAGCGGTTGTGTGGCGGCGTTTACCGTCGAGCAACACCAGCACCTGATTGGAGCTGAGGCCGCGCATGTGAATGGACGACACCAGAGCCGCGGCATCGCTGCCCATGGGCTGCACGTTGATCTGAGGATAAGTGCGCGTCAGGGCGTCACCAAGATTGATCTGACCAGAGCGCTGCAGAACAGCGGAAGTCAGGACGGTGACAGGGCTCACGCTCTGACGCGCGTGTCGGTTGGCGCTGTGCGTGCCGGTGACGATGACGGCTTCGTTGGCGTCATTCGTGAAATGCGCCCGTTTCGCCGGAGCCGCAGCCGGCGTTACGCCATGCGTCTGAGCCGTCGTACTCGCCGCTGTCGTCGAAGCGGCCTTCGCCCTGGCGCCGTGCGCAGACGTCTTGCTGTGGGTTTTCGCGTGGGTCGTCGAGACGGGACGTGTGTCGGCGACGGCCGCCGCACTGCTTCCCAGCATCGGCACGGCCAGAATAGTGGCTGCGAAAAGTCTGCGTCGAGAGGTCATGTTCGGCGAAGGCTCCAGTATCGCGCGGCTTAGGCGCTGCGTCGTTATGATTGAGGCTTACGGTACACAGCGCACCCGACAAAAGAGAAGATATCGATATCGTGTCATTCTGAACTCGAACTGTTGCTTACAAACAACAGAATCGTCCACCGCCCATCACTGACATTGATCGGCGTTTATTTCTATATAGAAATATTTGCAGATCACAAGTTAATATTCCGATATCGTAATGTTAACTTGTGGTCCGCAAGAAGTAATATTATAAAATACTACAAACTGCAAGTTTATCCCTTACGGAAATGGCAAACGTCAGATCGACAAAATCACCAGACCACAGACGAAACGCCGCCGCACTCAGCGGCGCATGTAACTGCCTTGCATCCGCCTGAGCACAGGTTGAAGGACTAGAACAATGCAGAATCCGGCGATTGCCAGCAGGGCGAAATCACGGAACAACCGTTCGAACACGCCCCTTACGGCCTCCGGCGACGCGGCCGCGGCCAGATCGTGCAACGCGAACGCATTGGACAGCACGCCGCCCGCGTACATCGCCGTTCCGAGCGTAATGTAAAACAACGCCGTCGCTACTCCGTTGAAACGCAGGGGCACATATTCAGAGACGACAGCAAGCCCAAGACTGTTCATCAGCAGACCTGCGACCGAGATCAACGCGTAACCGGCAGTCAACCCCCAGGGAGACAGCATCCCCCCGTCCTGACGTCGAATCAGCAGCCAGAGCAGCCCGAACGACAGGATAATGAACGCAGAGCCGATCAGATATTTCGTATGAAGCGGCGGCTCCCGCCCAACCTTGCCAAGCCGCCGGTAGAGACGTGCAAACAGCGGCGCCAACGCCATAGTCAGCCCGGCGTTCACCGCCACGAACTGCGCGCCCGACAAATGCGCGATCGTAACGCCTCCGACCCGGAAATCACTCCCGACGTCATGCAGCGCGAAGAGAATGAAGGTCGACGTCGTCTGTTGGTCGAACAGGGCGTAGAACATGGCCTGCGCGATCAGCAACAGCGCAATCAAAACGCCCCGCCGCTCCCGCGCGCCACAACGCGTCCAGATGGCCACCCAGAACGCCGGAACCGCACACGCCGTGACTTGAAAGACATACCGCCCCAGTCGCGGGTCATTCAGCACCCCAAATACGCACAACACGGCGCCCGCGACGACGGCCAGTCCCGCAACGCCCCTCCAGCGCTGACCATTCTCAGGCGCACGGTCAGCCACGCTTCGGGAAGCGGAGGCCCCCAGCACGATCATTCCGACGATCACGCATAACGCGCACAAACCGAAGGCTGGCGCCCAGCCCATCGTGCGCGCCAGCCACGGCGCGACAAGAAACGCCAGAGCGGCGCCCAGATTGACCGCCAGAGCATACAGCGTGAAGAGGCCATCCGCGCGTTCGCCGGGCTGCTTCAGATCGCGAACCAGCGTCGCCACATTGGGCCGGGTCAGTCCGTTCGCCATCGCCGCAGCCGCGAGGACGCCAAGAAAACGACAGACGTCAGTCGCCACGCAAGCCGCTGCCAGCGCACAACCCTGCAGAGCCGCGCCGACCATCGCCGCGGCACGCGCGCCAAACAGCTGCCCCCCAATCGCGCCACCCAGCAGCGTGCTGGCGTAAGCAACCCCGCTGAAGCTCGCCGCGATCAGATTGGCGTCGCTCTCCGGCATGTTCAGCGAGCGCGTCAGATACAGCAGCAGCAGGCCCTGCAAACCATAAAAGCCGAAGCGTTCGGTGGCTTCGAACGTCAGAACGGGAAACAGCGCGCGCCATGGACGTCCAGAGACCGGAAGCGCCGCGCCGGACGTCATCGCCGTCTCCGACGGGCCGCAGCCGCAACCCGCCCCGCCAGTTGCGGGCGTGCGCAAGCCGTCCGTTCGAGAGACGTGCCGATTTCGAATTTTGCAAAAAAACGCCGCCAAGGCGTCTGCGGAACCGCGCAGGGACCCTTTTTCATCGTCTTGATCAGAAACGCCCCGTCGTCACGAATTCATACGAATGGGAAGGAGCAACGACTGCGCGCCGCCGAACCGGCCATCAGGGGCCGCATTCGTAGCCCGCAGCAGAGAGTGGAGTGTTACAGCGCGTCTTCGCCGCTCTCCCGCGTACGGATACGGATCACCCGAGCCAGATCGCTGACGAAAATCTTGCCGTCGCCAATCTTGCCGGTATGCGCGGACTGCAAAAGCGCCTCCACCACCTGATCGACCAGCGCGTCAGAGACCGCAACTTCGACCTTGATCTTCGGCAGAAAGCTGACGTGATATTCCGCGCCGCGGTAAATCTCCGTCTGGCCTTTCTGACGGCCGAAACCCTTCACCTCGGAGACGGTCAGGCCCTGAATTCCCAGTGGCGCAAGCGCGTCGCGAACGTCGTCGAGCTTGAATGGCTTGATAATAGCCGTGACGAGCTTCATCCCCGATTCCTCCTCATGTTCCACCCCGCGCGTCCAGGCCTTCAAACCAAGGGACCTGACGCGCCCCGCAACCGGGACCGGCGACGGGATAGTATCAAGGCGTGAAGCATGCCATGAGTTCCGCGCGCATGGCAGGCCCGATTTCCAGCACGGGCTCCATAATTCCCCCCTCCGCGACGCCCTGACGCCGCGCGCCGGAAAGGAAAGATCATGACGAGCCCGGATACAGCTTCTCCTGTTTACGCCTGCGCAACAAGTCCGGCGCATGTGGACGTATGCGTCATCGGCGCAGGACCGGTCGGGGCGACCCTCGCATGCCGCCTTGCCCGCGAAGGAATCAGCGTTGGCATCGTCGATCGCGCCCCTCTGCCGCCGATGGAGCACCCCGACTTCGACGGCCGGGCTTACGCCATCGCCGCCGGGCCGAAACGCCTTCTGGAAGAAGCCGGAGTGTGGGAACGCCTGCCGCAGACGCCAAACCCGATAGAATCGATTTTGGTGACCGATGGCCGCCCCGGCGAACCGCCGTCGCCGCTGTCGCTCGAATTCTCGCGCGAGGACGCAACGCAGCCTTTTGGCTGGATGGCCGAAGCGCGCGCCCTGCGCGTGGCTCTCAACGCAACGCTCAATGAATCCGCCAATGTCACGCTTCTCGCCCCCGCCGACGTGTCGATCACGCGGACGACGGAAGGCGCGATCGTCACAACGAAAGACGGACGCGTGCTCCACGCTCGCCTGATCGTCGCGGCCGACGGACGTGGCAGCCGCACCCGGTCACAGGCTGGCATCCCGATCACCCGCCTGCCCTACGGCCAGAGCGGCATCGTCTGCGCCATCGCCCACGAGCTTCCCCACGACAACAGCGCGCTGGAGCATTTTCTTCCCGGCGGTCCCTTCGCGCAGCTGCCTATGAGCGGCACGGCGGAACACCCGAATCTCTCTGCGGTGGTCTGGAGTGAAAAGGATGAGACCGCCCGTCGTCTCTCCGCCCTTCCCGAAGCCAGCTTCACCCGCGAACTCAAACGTCGGCTCGGCGACCGTCTGGGCGACGTGACCCCGGTCGGACGACGCTGGGTGTATCCGCTCGCAGCGCAATATGCGCAGCGCTATACCGCAACGCGCCTTGTGCTCGCAGGAGACGCCGCGCACGGCATTCACCCGATCGCCGGACAAGGCCTCAATCTCGGCTTCCGAGACGTGATCGCACTTTCCGAACTGTTGATCGAAGCGCATCGGAAGGGCGAAGATCCGGGCTCCCCGGCGCTGCTGGCCCGTTACCAGAAACGTTGCCGGCCCGCGAACATGCTGATGCTCGCCGCGACGGACGCACTCGATCGCCTGTTCAGCAACAATAACCCGGTTTTGCGTCTGGGCCGCGACCTCGGGATCGCTGCAGTGCACAGAATGCCACGCCTGCGACGCGCATTCGTGCGACACGCAATGGGCGTGTAGCGCGCGGTTATTATATTTTTCAATATGAGGATGATATTTACTGAAATTTCCCACCATAAGGAATTTTCAGTAAATTATACAAAAATGCTACACACATTGCTGCCGCCGTATAGAAGAACGCCACATTCAGACGTTCTCAAATAGTTTCCAGAGAATCCATCATTTTCATAAAACGGATACACCTTGAAACACCCTAAAATATCGCAACCAGGAAACGAAATCGACGTCATAAACATTGATATCAAAATACATTTTTACATTTAGAAAATTTTATCACGCACATCCACCTCGACGGGAAACAAGAGCATTATTGAGAAATTTTAATCTTTTGCTGATATAGCCAGAAGATTGGCGTTACTCCACAGCGAGACGCCATCCTCAGGATCACTCGTCGGCAAAGCGCGCATAAGTTGCGAGAGCAAACTACTCAGTTGCGACATGCTCATCGTCGCAGCCGTAGACGCAGCGGCCAAAACGCCATCGAGAATAGACACCGTTTGCCCGGCGATGATAGCCCCTCCGTCGGACGCCTGTCCCAATGTTTCTCCCGCCGGGCATATGCCGCGCGCATGAATCAGCAAAGACAGCGACGCCGACGGAACGAGAAATGTCGTTCCCGTCGGCACATGGCGCGGTGGTGTTTCCCAGACGGCAACAGGCGACGATGACGCAAGAGCGTCAGGGTACAACGCAAGGCCCGTTACAACGCCCCAATCCGCTTCAGCGACCCCGAAACTGTACGAAAGGGACGTCGCAACGCTTCGCGAACCGTCACCCAAAGCGCCAAAGGTCACCGGACGCCGGGCATATCCCGCGCCGCTCGCCTCAAGGCCTGTCTTCGGCGGCCCGCTCACGATCAATCCCAGATAACCAACAAAAAAATCCACGCCACCCTCTCCTCGCACCAATAAATGATCGACCAAACGAGGGAATTATGGACGTCTCCAGAGCAATGTCCGGAACAGGGAACCTGCCGAAAGGTTTGCTCAGTTCACCGACTCACACGTCCAATGCGACCAGCCGCCCACCGGCGCGCGTCAAAGGCGAGGCGCGTGGGCAAGCGACTGACCCTTTTGGCGTCGATCAGGGTGACCGGCCCCGCCGACGACAGCGTGTGCAGCCCATCCACCCACGGCGCGAACGCATCCGGCATTATCAAATGTCCCGTCACGGACGCCGAAAAAAGCTCAGGCGACAGTTCGTCGATAGCGAGCAGTGACACGGCGCCGCCATATGTTCGCGTGCAGTCCTGCGTCGGCAGCACGATGCCCTGTGGCGTGACCAATGGCGTGCCTCCGGGACGCGCCGACATCAGGTCGCGACGCAATGGATTTCTGGGATGAAGCCGCCACGGTCCAGAAAAGCTTTCGGCATACGCAGCGCATAGCAAAGACTGTTTTTCAACCGACGAACCGGGCGGAGAGAAGAACATCCACCAGAGTCCGCCATGCCAGACCGGGGACGCGTCGATCGCAGCCACAGGAAACGACCAGTCGGGGACAACCTCCCATTTGTCCGGAAACCGAGCCGCGCGATACAGGCGCAACGCGCCAGAGCGATAGGCTTCCGGCAGCATCCAGATCTCGCCGTCGGCTTCGAAAACGACTGGATAAGACAGATGCCACGGTTCGTTGAGCACGCTCTGACGGTCGAGAAGGCGAAAATCGACGTCAAACCGCAGGCAGTCGATACGCCCGCGCTTGTCACGATAATCCAGCGCCTCGGCAAAAACATGGAGCACGCCGTCACGCCAGTAACCAAAAGGGTCCGCGAGAAAGCGAAATGACCGCGTTTCGTTGAGCCAGGTGATTTTCCGGCCAGCCAGTGATCCTGCCGCAACCAGATCGGTCATCGGTGCATGAACAACCGCACAACGCCAAAGATCGGTTCGCATGAAAGGCATAGCTGATTGCTCCAACGAAGACATGCGCCCGCATAAGGCCGCCCCCGGGCGCATCGCCGCTGAACATTCGATCAGCAGACGCGCCCCAGGGTCGTTATTTACCGCGCGACGCCCCCTGTCCAAACGCTTTCGTCCAAAACGGGATACGCCGCACAACCCGTGCCCATGCACACAGACATAGGCACAAGAGCTGACTTTTTCCCGCGCAGCGTCGGAACAATCCGCTCAATGATCAGGCCGGGGCCTTATCCGGTTACACAGGTTCACGGATAAGGCTTCGACTTGCTGTTTTGACGAACATCTTGAGCCGATCAGCCCATTCCGTCTGACCGGATAAGGTTCTAAAGCGCGACCAGAGCCCCGTCACGCAACGTCACGACGCGATCCATCCGTGCGGCCAGAGCGTCATTATGCGTTGCGATCAGCGCGCCAAGCCCGGACCGTCGAACGGCGCCCAGCAACTCCTCGAACACCACATCCGCCGTGCGCACATCGAGATTTCCCGTCGGTTCGTCCGCCAGAAGCAACGAGGGCTCATTGGCCAGAGAGCGGGCGATCGCCACTCTCTGCTGCTCGCCGCCGGACAATTTACCCGGAAGGTGATCCAGACGATGCGCCAGCCCGAATGAGCCCAGCAACGCGTCGGCGCGCAGGCGCGCCGCGCCGCGCGCACGCCAGGCGATCATCTGCGGCAACATCACGTTCTCACGCGCCGTAAATTCGCCGAGCAAATGATGAAACTGATAGACGAAGCCCACTTCGTGCGAACGGATGACCGTTCTCTCTCCATCCGAAAGGCGCGTGGCGTCCCGCCCCCCTATCTCGACCGATCCCCCGTCGGGTGAATCGAGCAGGCCCGCGACATGCAGCAACGTCGACTTGCCCGTGCCGGACGGCGCGACCAGCGCCACGATCTCGCCCGCATGCAAAGTGAAGTCCACGCCACGGAGAACGCTCAGACGCTCCCCGTCGCCACTGACATAGGATCGCTGCACGCCCTGAAGGCGCAGCACAACATCACCGGGAGACTTAGCCATGACGCAGCGCCTCCACCGGGTCGGTTTTAGCCGCACGCCATGACGGATACAGCGTGGCCAGCAACGACAGCGCGAGAGCCATCACGATCACTTCGATCACCTGCCCCCAGACCAGCTTCGCCGGAAGGTGCTCCAGATAATAAACTTCCGGATTAAACAGGTTGGTTCCGGTAATACGCTGCATAACCTGCCGGATACGCTCGATATTTTCGCAGAACACGACGCCGAGCAGCGTTCCGAACGCCGTTCCCGTCACGCCGACCGAGGCGCCGCACATCAGAAAGATGCGCATGATCGCCCCGCGCGTCGCGCCCATCGTGCGCAGGACCGCGATGTCCACCGTCTTGTCCTTGACCATCATGATCAGTGAAGAAATCACATTGAACGCCGCGACCAGGATAATCAGCGTCAGAATCAGGAACATCACGTTCTGTTCGACCTGCACGGCGCCGAAGAACGCATTGTTGCTATTGGTCCAGTCCATCACGCGGATGCGCGGATCTGCCAAAGCCTGCTGTATCGCACGCGTCACCGGACGCACGTTGTCGGCGTCCTGCACCATCACCTGAATCTGGGTGACAGCCTTCGGTTTTTGGAAATAGATCTGCGCCGCTGACATCGGCATGAACACGTAACCGGCGTTATAATCGTTCACGCCCGCGTCAAAGATCGCGACGACATGATAGGCCCGCACACGCGGCACAGTGCCGAACGCCGTCGCAGCGCCATTGGGCGACACCAGCGTCAGCTGCGATCCGACCCCGAGTCCCGCACGTTCGGCCAGCGTCTCGCCCACCGCTATCGCGTCGTCACCTTCGAATTGATCAAGAGATCCGGCGATAATGTTTGAACTGATCGCCTTGAGGTCGTTCAGCCCCTGCTTCGTCATGCCATGTACGACGCCGCCGGAGCTATATGGACCGGCACTCAGCAGCACTTGCCCTTCCAACAAAGGCGTCGCCTGGGTCACACCCGGAACCTTGCGGACTTCGGCTGCGATGTCATCGTAATCGGTGATCGAGCGCGTCACGCCATACAGGCTGAGATCGCCATTCAGGCCGAGAATTCGGCCCATCAGATCGGCGCGGAATCCGTTCATCACCGCCATGACGATGATCAGCGTCGCCACGCCAAGCCCAATGCCGACCAGCGAGAAGATCGCGATCACCGACACAAAGCGCTCACCCTTGCGGGCGCGCAGATATCGTCCGGCGACCGCGCGCTCGAAGGGCCCGAACATCAGCGCCCGAGAACTTTCGCCAGCGCCTCTTCGGCTGGCAGTTCAAAACGCTCACCGGTGGCCCGGCGCTTCAATTCAACCGTGCCGGTCTTGGCGCCGCGGGGGCCGACGATCATCTGCCACGGATGCCCCATCAGATCGGCGTCGGCGAACTTCGCGCCCGCACGATCCGTCCGGTCGTCATACAGGAACTGCTCGTCGCCCGCGTCATACAGGCGCTCACACAGAGCGTCGCATTCCGCGTCCCCAACTTTCAGGTTCAGGATCGCAGCGCGGAACGGCGCCACGCTCTCGGGCCACACGATACCGCCGTCGTCGTGGCTCGCCTCGATGATCGCGCCGACCAGACGCGACACGCCGATGCCGTATGAACCCATTTCCGGGTACAGCAACGCGCCGTCGGGACCAGTGACCGAAATATCCATGGACTTGGTATATTTCGTCCCGAAGTAGAAAATATGGCCAACTTCGATTCCACGGCCTTCACGACGCTTTTCTTCCGGCACGGCGGCCCATGCGGTCTCGTCGTGCTTCTCGTCAGTCGCGGCGTAATACGATGTCAGGGTGTTGAAGAAGCCGGCCAGAGACGCGCTGTCGTCAACGTCGATCGGGTCGCTCAGCCAGTCCTTGCTCTCCAGCGCGCCGTCGTAGAACACGCCGCTCTCGCCCGTCGGCGCGAGGATGAGGAATTCGTGACTCAGATCGCCGCCGATCGGTCCCGTGTCCGCCACCATCGGCACCGCGCGCACGCCCAGACGCTGGAACGTGCGCAGATAAGCCAGCATCATCCGGCGATACGTGTCCACGGCCGCGTCATACGACGCGTCGAAGCTGTAGGCGTCCTTCATCAGGAACTCGCGCCCGCGCATCACGCCGAAGCGCGGGCGGACCTCGTCACGGAACTTCCACTGGATGTGATAGAGCATCTGCGGCAGTTCGCGGTACGACTTCACCGACTGCCCCAGCAGGTCCGTGATCATCTCCTCATTCGTCGGTCCGTAAAGCAGATCGCGCTCATGACGATCCTGAATCCGCAGCATTTCGGGGCCGTAGGCGTCGTAACGGCCGGAACGCTTCCACAACTCGGCGGATTGCAACGTCGGCATCAGCACTTCCTGCGCGCCGATCCGGTCCTGTTCTTCCCGCACGATCTGACTGATGTTGCGCAGCACGCGCAGGCCGGCGGGCAACCAGGCGTATATGCCCGAAGCCGTCTGACGAATCAGACCCGCCCGCAGCATCAGCCGGTGCGACGGGATCTGCGCGTCGGACGGCGTTTCCTTGAGTGTGGGAAGAAAGCTGCGTGACAGGCGCATTGGGGCTTTTCTCGATGATGGAAGGGCGGAACCGAAAGCCGGTGGAACAGAACCGACGCGGGTGCGTCAAACCGGCTCGTTGTCAGTCTGACCGACGCCTATCTCCTACTCGTGCAGGGGATGCAAGCAATCCGGGCAACGGGATTCAGGATGACGGAGCGTCGGCAACGTTTTTGTGAACGCGCGAACGCTTGCCCATACCTAAATTGCCGGATATATATACCTAACAAGAATAAGAAAAATAACTAAAGCTGAAGAATGAGCGGCGGCCGGGGCGACCCGACCGCCGCTTTTTCTATGCGGGGCGGGTAGCCGGAGCCAAGGGTCTTCAGACCCTCAGCACATGGACGTCGACCAGCGGACGCTTCTGAATCTTGCGCCCGAGCGCACGGCGCAGCGCGGTCTTCGCAGCCTCCCGGAAGGAGTTGTCGTCCATCCGAAGTTCGTCCGGAATTTCGTCGATGGCGCTTGCAAACTCTTCCTTGACGCGAACGCTCTCCGGTTCGTCGGCGTCGAGCAGTCCGGGCGCGCTGACCTTCGGCTCGCCGATCACGTAGCCTTCGTCGTCAACCGCGAAGCTGCCCAGAACGATGCCGTTGAAGAGCATCTTGCGACGCGCGGAAAGCACATCGCCATCCATCGCCAGCAGGCGATTGCCGTCCACCGCCAGACGACCGGTCGGCGCCGTGTCCACGACCTCGACCTTGCCGGGCGACAGATTCAGGATATCGCCGTCCTCAAGCAGGATCGCCGAAATGCCTTTTTCTTGTGCAAGTGCCGCATGAGCGGTCAGATGACGCCATTCACCATGCGTCGGCACGGCGTATTGCGGACGGATCAGATCGTACATCGTCCGCACATCGTCGCCAGTCGCATGACCCGAGCAGTGCACCATCGCGTCGCGATCAGTCAGGACCGTCACGCCACGGCGGGTCAGGTTGTCCTGCACCTGCATGATGGCGCGCTCGTTGCCCGGGATCATGCGGCTGGAATAGACGACCGTATCGCCCTCGCCGAGCGAGACGTTCGGATGCACGTCCGAAGCGATTCGCGACAGCGCCGAGCGCGGCTCGCCCTGGCTGCCCGTGATGATCATGACCACGTTGTCGTCGGCGAGGTCATTGACCTCCTGCTCCGAGAAGAACGGCAGCACGCCCGAGAGGTAGCCGCACTCACGCGCCGCAACGTCGAGATTGCGCAGCGACCGCCCGACCAGCACGACGTTGCGGCCCGCAGCCTGCGCCGCCATGGCGATGGTCTCGACACGCGCGACGTTGGAGGCGAAGCACGTCACCGCGACGCGGCCCTTGAGCGACTGGATCAGCGCCGTCATGCCTTCACGCACTTCGGCTTCCGAGCGCGACGCGCCGTCCGTCATCACATTGGTGCTGTCGCAGACCAGCGCGAGGACGCCTTCGTCGCCAATTTCCTTCAGACGCTTCAGATCCGTCGGCGGCCCCACCAGCGGCGTCGGATCAATCTTCCAGTCGCCGGTGTGAACGATCAGGCCATGCGGTGTGCGCAGCGCCAGCGCCTGCGCTTCCGGCACCGAGTGGGCGACCGGAACGAACTCAATGTCGAACGGCCCGACATTGAAGCGGCCTGCGCATTTGATCGTGTGGATTTTCACCTGCTGCAGCAGGCGCGCCTCACCGAGCTTGCGACGAAGCACGGCGGTCGCGAACGGCGTCGCATAGATCGGGCACCCGAGACGCGTCCACAGATGCGCGACCGCGCCGAGATGGTCTTCATGCGCGTGGGTGATCACCAGACCGACGAGCTTGTCCCGGCGCTCCATGATGTAGGTCGGGTCGGGCGTGAGAATTTCTGCTTCCGGCGTGTCGTTGCCGGAGAAGCCAATGCCGCAGTCAACCGCAAGCCACTTGTCGCCCAACCTGTACAGGTTGAGATTCATGCCGATCTCACCCGTTCCGCCGAGAGGCAGAAAGGCCAGACCGTCCTTATTTTCGTTCATTTTTAGATATTATCCTTCCGTAATCAAATCTTTGTCGTTTGTAAGATGTGGCGCGGGATTCCTCCCGGCCAGAAACCGAAGACCGTTAATGGTGAGTTCAGGATCGATGTGTTCAAACACACTCGTTCCCTCCGAGAAGAGCGGAGCCAGACCGCCGGTCGCGAGCACCTTCATCGGCGCCCCGAATTCCTGCCTGATCCTCTCGACGATCCCCTCGACCAGCCCGATATACCCCCAGAAAACGCCCGACCGCATGGCCGAGTTCGTATCACGTCCTATGACAAGCCCGCCCGCCGGACGCCCGACGCCGATGCGCGGCAGACGGGCCGCCGCCTTGTGCAGCGCTTCGACCGACAGATTAATCCCCGGCGCGATCACCCCGCCGCAATACGCCCCGTCCACATCCACCACGTCGAATGTCGTCGCCGTGCCGAAATCGATGACGATCAACGGACCGCCGTAAATCCTGTGCGCCGCCAATCCGTTGAGGAGTCGGTCGACGCCGACTTCCCCCGGATTATCGAGCGCAATACGAAACCCCCAATCCAGACGAGAAGACGCGATCAGCGGCTCGGTCTGGAAATACTGCCTGCACAACAGACGCAGGTGATAGAGCGCCGCCGGAACGACGGTGCCAATCACCGCCTGACTGACGTCATGTACTGACAGTCCGGCGGCCTGCAGCAGGGTCATCAGCCAAACGGCGTATTCGTCCGACGTGCGTTGCGGCTGCATCGAAATGCGCCAGCTTCCGCGCCATGTGGCGCTGTCATGCACCGCGAAGACGACGTTGGTGTTGCCAGCGTCAACGACCAGAAGCATTTTGCGCTTCCATTTTTATTAACGCCGCATCGCCGTACAAAATTTCGCCGGTGACTATGCGCTTCAACTCCGGACCACAGCGCAGAAGAAGCTCTCCGCCTTCGTCGATCCCCTCGAATTCGCCTTCAACATAGGTTTTTCCCCCGCTGACCACAAGGGGCGCGCCCCGAGGCGGCCCTCGCTCCAGCCAGGCCTGCCTGATCGGGGCGAAACCGTCGCGTTCCCACACCGCGCGCCAACGCGTCAGGGCAGACAGCACCCGTCGCGCCACGGTCGTCGCCTCCGCCGCAGGATCGTATTGCGCGAGGCACGCCAGCGTGCGGCCTTCCACCTCCGGCGCGCGCCGGATATTGGCGCCGAAACCGATCACGACCCATCCGCCTTCGCCGCCGCTGGCTTCGACCAGAATGCCTGCCAGCTTGTGTCCATCCAGCAGGATGTCGTTCGGCCATTTGACGCGCAGACGCGGCGTCAGCACGCCATCGGCCAGCGCGTCGTAATACGCCAGCGCGCTGATGAACGACCATGGCGCGCTGACCGAAGGGTCATTCTTTTCAGGCCTCATCAACACGGAGAGCGCAAGGCTGTCGCCGGGATCGGCCCACGCGCGCCCCCGCGTGCCACGGCCTTTGGTCTGGCGGCGCGCCAGTAGCGCGAGCCCCTCCGCCTCTCCGAGATCCGCGCGCTCTATGCAGACGTCGGACGTCGAGGACAACTCGTCATGCAACTCGAGCCGCCAACCGGAGACGTCCTCCCGGACGAACTCAGCCGACAAGAGCTTTCGCCGCTGCTCCGGCCGCTTCACTCACCGGACCGAGCGCCAGAAGGAAAAGCACCGTCGCGAGCCCCATGGCGGCGGACACGAACGCGATGGACGGCGCAGGCTTGTCGAACGGCGCAGCCGATGCATCAAAATAGACCACCTTCACCACGCGCAGGTAATAGAAAGCGCCGATCACCGCAGACAGCGCGCCGACAGCGACCAGCCCGTAAAGGCCCGCGTTCCAGGCTGCGCCAAACACCATGAACTTGCCGAAGAACCCGGCCAGCGGCGGCACGCCGATCATGCTGAACATGCAGATCGCCATCACCATGGCCATCGCCGGGTTGGTACGGCCGAGCCCGGCAAGATCGGCGATCGTCGTCACCTCACGCCCACGACGGCGCATGGCCGAGATGACGCCGAACACGCCGACATTCATCACCAGATACGTCGTCAGATAGACCAGCGTCCCGCGCGTCCCCACCGGGGTCGCCGCCGCAAGGCCCATCATCGCGTATCCCATATGACCGATCGACGAATACGCCATCAGACGCTTGATATCGCGCTGCGGGATCGCCGCCAGCGCGCCAAACAGCATCGATAGCGCCGAAATCGCCTCGATCAGAAGCTGCCAGCGCGGCGACATCGCGCCAAACGGCCCCATCATCACCCGCAGGATCAGTGCGAACGCGGCGAATTTCGGCGCGCCCGCCATGAACGCCGTCACAGGAGTCGGCGAACCCTGATAGACGTCGGGCGTCCACATATGGAACGGCACGGCCGACAGTTTGAACGCCAGACCGACGACGATGAACACGACGCCGATGACCAGCCCCACCGGCAGGGCGCCAGCGCCGTTAATTTCAACGGCGATCGGCGCAAACTCCATCGTCCCCGCGAAGCCGTAGGCGAGCGACGCGCCGTACAGCAGAAGCCCGGACGCCAGAGACCCGAGGATGAAGTATTTCAGCCCGGCCTCCGCCGCCTCTACCCGATCCCGTTCAATGGCGCAGAGGATGTAGATCGACAGCGAAGACAGTTCGAGCCCGACGAACAGCGTCATCAGGTTCGCCGACGACGCCATGATCATCGCGCCAAGCGTGGAAAACAGCATCAGGATCGGCGTTTCGAACGGCAGGGCGTTCTTGCCGTCAGAATACCCGATCGACAACGTGATCGAGGCGACGCCGCCCGCAATCACCAGCAGCTTGATGAAGCGCGCAAAGGCGTCCACGACGAAAACATCGCCGTAGCCGACGCCGCTGGAAGACGTCGCCACCAGAAACCCGGAGACGATCATCGCCGCAACGCTCAACGTGGCGCTGGGGAGGAACGCCTCATCCTTGCGCATCAGGACGCCCGCGGCGAGGATCACGAGACCACTGACCGCCAGCACGATCTCCGGCAGGGCAAGTGTCCAGTTCATCGTCTCAACTCCATCGAACGGACGTGCGGGAGAGGCGCGCGCCCCATCCCCTCACGCGCCGGAAAAGCACGCAAAAAACACCCGACGGGACGACCGCCGCTCTCGTCGCCCGGCTTACGGCGCGACAGGGCCACAGGCATCGCGTCCGTCACTGGAAGAACACCACCGTCGTTACGAGCGCCACCAGACCAATCAGCATCGACAGCGCGTAGATCGCGATGGAGCCTGTCTGCGAACGCGTCGCCAGCACCGCACCGCCCAGCGTCAGGCGCGCCAGCCCGACCGGCGCTTTCTCGATTACGCCCTCGTCGTTGCGACGCAGCAGGCGGGCGATCGCACGATACGGCCCCACGAAGATGCGGTCATACAGCTCGTCGAAATACCACTTGTTCAACAGGAACAGGTACAGCGGTCGGAACGACGAGGCCACAGACGCAGGCAGTTCAGGTTTGACGATGTAGAAAACATAGGCCGCAGCGATGCCCAGAAGACCAGCGACGCTCGGCAGCAGTGCGATGAACGTGGGGACCTCTTCGATCATGCTCATGATCGTGTTGCCCGGAGCGTTGACGATCGCCCCGGCCCAGAACATCGCCTGCTTCGAACCGACATAAAGCGGCGCCAGCACCGCGCCAGCCGCGAGCGCGCCAATGGATAGCAGCACGAGCGGCGCGACCATGACCGGCGGGCTTTCATGCGCGCCGTCATGCAGATGCTGGTCGCGTGGTTTCCCGTGGAACACCAGGAAAAGCAGCCGCCAGCTATAGAACGCCGTGATGAAGGCCGTGACCGTACCCAGAACCCAGCCATACATGCCGACGCTGCTGCCCGACGCCCAGGCCGCGTTCAGGATCGCGTCCTTGGACCAGTAGCCCGCAAAGGGAAACACGCCGGCGAGTGCGAGGCTACCGATCCACATCACCACATAGGTGACGGGAATTTTCCGCCACAGGCCACCCATGCGGAACATGTCCTGCTCGTCGTGAACGGCGTGAATGACCGAACCAGCGCCAAGGAACAGCAGCGCCTTGAAGAAGGCGTGCGTCGTCAGGTGAAACACACCCGCCTGATACGCGCCGACGCCGATGGCTACGAACATGTAGCCAAGCTGCGAACATGTCGAATAGGCGATGGTTCGCTTGATGTCCGGCTGCACCATGCCGACCGTCGCGGCGAAGAAACACGTCGTCCCGCCGATCAGGACAATGAACTCCCGCGTGTACGGCGTGAACTCGATCAGCGGCGACATGCGCGCCATCAGGAACACGCCCGCCGTGACCATGGTGGCCGCGTGAATGAGCGCGGAAACCGGCGTCGGACCTTCCATCGCATCCGGCAGCCATGTGTGCAGGAACAACTGCGCCGACTTGCCCATCGCGCCGACGAACAGCAGCGTCGCAATCACCTCAAGCAGCGAATGCGGACTGCCGAACAGCATGTAGGCATTGCGCGCCTGATCCGGGACCAGCGAGAAGATGTTGTCGTACTGAACGGTCCCGAAGGTGACGAACAGCAGACCGATGCCGACGATGAAGAACAGGTCAGCGATGCGATTCACCACGAAGGCTTTTATCGCTGCAGCATTCGCGCTCGGCTTCTGGAACCAGTACCCAATCAGCAGGTAGCTCGCGAGGCCGACGCCTTCCCAGCCAAAGAAGAGCTGGATCAGGTCATTGGACGACACCAGCATGAGCATGGCGAACGTGAACAGCGACAGATACGCGAAGAAACGATAGCGCGGCATCGAGTCATGAGACATGTACCCGACGCTGTAGATGTGGACGAGCAGGGAGACCGTCAGCACCATCGCCGTCATCGTCGCCGACAGCGTATCGAAACGCAGCGCCCACGCGGCATGGAACGACCCGGCGTCGACCCAGTGCGCCAGCAGCGCGACGCCCGGCATCGCGCCGGACGTCATGCCGCCGATCAGCGCGCCATAGCTGCACAGCGCCGCCACGACCATGAACAGGATCGAGACGAACTGCGCCACGCCGTCGCCAAGACGCCGTCCGAAGAGCCCGGAGATCGCGGCGCCGCCCAGCGGGGCAAGCACAGCAATCGCGAAAAGGATCAATGCCGCCTGCATCGCCGGTCAGCCCTTCATCAACGCCACGTCCTCGACCTGGATCGAGCCGCGGTTGCGGAAATAGACGGTGAGGATGGCAAGGCCGATGGCCGCCTCCGCCGCAGCGATGGTCAGCACAAAGACCGTCAGCACCTGCCCGGACAGATCGCCCAACGCCGCAGAAAATGCGACGAGGTTGATGTTCGCAGCCAGCAGGATCAGTTCCATCGACATCATGATGATGATGATGTTCTTCCGGTTCAGGAAAATTCCGAACACGCCGAGAACCAGGAGCGCCGCTCCGACCGTAAGAAAAGGCCCCAGACCGATCTGAGCGAAAGCGTCGTTCATGGCGCGTCTCCGTCGACCTTGCGGACCTCTTCGCGGGGAGGTTCCGGCGCGGCGGGCACGCCGTAGGAACCCGGAACCGCCGTGTCGTAATACCCCTTCGCCGGACGCAGGAACCCGCCATTGGCGTCGATCCCGAAGCCCAGCGGCAGGGTCAGCATCTCCAGCGTGTCCGCGCGCATGCGCTCGTGCTGCTTGCCGATCACCTGACGGCGACCCGTCGGCTTTTCACGCAGCGTCAGCGTGATCGCGCCGATCATCGCGACCAGCAGCACGAGGCCGCAGGCCTGAAACAGCAGAATGTAATGAGTGTAGAGCAGCGTCCCGAGCGCCGCCGTGTTGGTCATCGGACCACCCGGCTGGCCAAGGCCGCCCGTAATCGGCTCCGGCATGACCGGCGAACTGGCCCAGTGCGCCGCCGCCATCGCCAACTCGGCGAACAGGACGCCGCCAACGGCTGCGCCCAGCGGCGCGTAGCGCTGCAGCCCCTCGCGCATTCTCGCAAAGTCGATGTCGAGCATCATGACGACGAACAGGAACAGAACCGCGACCGCGCCGACATAGACGATGACCAGAATCATCGCCAGGAACTCGGCCCCCGCCAGCAGGAACAGCCCCGCCGCATTGAAGAAGCCGAGGATGAGGAACAGCACGGAATGGACCGGGTTCTTCGCGAAGATCACCATCGCGGACGATGCGATCAGCACCGCAGCGAAGACGTAGAAGACAAGCTGGATCATCATGTCGGACTCTCCACCAGCCGGGGTTCAGCGATACGGCGCATCGAGTTCGAGCCTCCGCGCCAGAACGCTCTCCCATCTGTCGCCGTTGGCGAGCAGCTTGTTCTTGTCGTACATCAGTTCTTCACGGGTCTCGGTCGCGAACTCGTAGTTCGGGCCCTCGACGATCGCGTCCACCGGGCAGGCTTCCTCGCACAGACCACAATAGATGCACTTCGTCATGTCGATGTCGTAGCGCGTCGTCCGGCGCGAACCGTCGTCGCGCGCTTCAGACTCGATCGTAATCGCCTCCGCCGGACACGCAGCTTCGCACAGCTTGCACGCGATGCAGCGTTCCTCGCCGTTCGGATAGCGACGCAACGCATGCTCGCCCCGGAAGCGCGGCGACAGCGGCCCCTTTTCATAGGGGTAGTTGATCGTGGCCTTCGGCTTGAACATCGTCTTGAACGTCGCGGTCATGCCGGCGACGATCTCGGTCAGCAGAAACGCCTTGAGGCTGCGGTCGAGGCCGGCCATCAGCTTACTCCCTGAGGCAGATTGCCCGTTGCGAGCAGGAACCCGGCGGTGGCGATCATCCACAGCAGCGAGAACGGCAGGAACACCTTCCAGCCCAGCCGCATGAGTTGATCGTAACGATAGCGGGGGAACGTCGCGCGCACCCAGATGAACACGAAGAGGCAGAACAGGATCTTGGCGATCAGCCAGATCGGACCCGGAATCCAGGTCAGCGGCGCGATCCCCAGCGGCGGCAGCCAGCCACCGAGGAAGAGAATGCTCACCATCCCCGACATCAGGATCATGTTCGCGTATTCGCCGAGAAAGAACAGGCCGAAGGACAGCGACGAGTATTCGACGAAGAACCCGGCCACCAGTTCGGACTCGCCTTCCGGAAGATCGAACGGCGCGCGGTTAGTCTCGGCGAGGGCCGAGATGAAAAAGATGATGAACATCGGGAACATCGGCACGCAGAACCATACGTGTCGTTGCGCCAGGATGATGTCGTTCAGGTTCAGACTACCCACGGCCAGAAGCACCGACACGATCACCAGACCGATCGACACCTCATACGAAACCATCTGCGCCGCAGAGCGAAGTCCACCGAGGAATGCGTATTTCGAGTTCGACGCCCAGCCCGCGATCAGGATGCCGTAAACGCCCAGCGACGAAATCGCGAGCAGATACAGGATGCCGACATTGATGTTGGCGACCGCCAGACCATCTCCCGTCGGGATTACCGCCCATGCCAGCATAGCGAGGGAGAACGTCAGGAACGGGGCCAGAAGGAACAGGAAACGGTTCGCCCCGCTTGGGATGATCGTCTCCTTGGTCATCATCTTGATGGCGTCGGCGAAGGCCTGCAACACGCCGAAAAGACCGTTCACGTTCGGTCCGCGCCGCATCTGCATCGCGGCCATGACCTTGCGCTCCATGAGCGTCAGATAGGCGACGGCGATCAGAAGCGGCACCAGAATCGCCAGAGCCTCGAGCACCAGCAGGATGACGTGGCCGGTCGTCGTATGGAAAAAGAACTGTTCCACGTCGCTACTCCGCCGCCACAGCCGCGTGCGGAGCATGAACGCTGGCGCATTCCTGCATCGTCGCGCTCGCCCGGCAAATCGGGTTCGTCAGGTAATAGCTGGCGCCGGAAGACGCGAACGGCTTCGAAAGCACGCTATCGGATAGCGCTTCCGCCGCCGAACGGCGCGCGGTCACATGCCGCGCCCCGACCTGAAGCCGCTCGCGCAGCGCCTCGATCGTGTCGTAGGGCAGCGTATGCCCCAGCACGTCGGACACCGCGCGCAGGATGCGCCAGTCCTCGCGCGCCTCGCCCGGCGGGAACACGGCCTGAAACCCGCGCTGCACGCGGCCTTCCGTGTTCACCCAGGTTCCCTGCTTTTCGGTGTACGCAGCCCCCGGAAGGATCACATCCGCGCGGGCTGCGCCCGCGTCGCCATGATGCCCCTGATAGATCACGAAGGTGTCCGGCCCGATCCCGTGCACCGGAAATTCATCCGCGCCGAGCAGCCACAGCACGTCGACACCGCCGCTGAGCATGCCGCGCACGCTGCGTCCGCCCTCGGCCGGAAGGAAGTCGAGATCCAGAGCCGCCACACGTGAAGCAGCCGTGTGCAGGACGTTCAGGCCGGACCACTCATCCGTCACCGCGCCCACAGTTTCCGCCAGTAGCGCGCAGGCCTCGAGCACCACCGGGCTGTCGTCACGCGTCAGCGCGCCCTGCCCGACGATGATCATCGGGCGCTTCGCCGCCTTCAGCTTTTCGAGGAACGGGTTTCCGTCCGCCATCAGATCGGCCAGCGCCGAAGCGCCCGCACCCAGGGATTCGTATGCCCATGTCGGGTCGGAGCCCATGTCGCCGATCACGCCAATCGGAAGACCGCCACGGCCCGCTTCGAGATATCTTTTACGGATGCGCGCGTTCAGGACCGGCGCATCGTGACGAGGGTTCGCCCCGATCACCAGCAACGCGTCGGCCTCATCGATTCCGGCGATACCAGATGAGAATGTGTAGTTCGCGCGGTCGGACACGTCGTAATGCGCGCCGTCCTGACGGCAATCGAGATTGGGCGACCCCATAGAGATCATGAGGTCGCGCAACGCCATCATGCTCTCGGCGTCGCACAGATCGCCGACAATGGCGCCGATGCGCGAACCGGGAACGCCCTCGAGGCGACGGGCGATGGCGACGAACGCGTCCTGCCACGATACGGCCTGAAGCTTGCCGTGGACCTTCAACCAGGGGCGATCCAGACGGCGACGCAGCAGACCATCTATGGCGAAGCGGCCTTTATCGGACAGCCATTCCTCGTTCACCTCGTCGTTGACGCGCGGAACGATGCGCTTCACCTCGCCGCCACGCGCCTGAATCTGGATGTTGGTCCCGAGCGCGTCCATCACGTCGATGGCGTCGGTCTTCTTCAACTCCCACGGGCGTTGCTGGAACGCGCCGGGCTTGGAGGTCAGGGCGCCGACCGGGCAGATGTCGATCAGGTTGCCAGAAAGCTCCGACGTCAGAGCCTTCTCGACATAGGTCGTGATCTCCATGTTCTCGCCACGCGACACGGCGCCAAGCTCCGGGGTTCCGGCCACTTCGGCGCAGAACCGGACGCAGCGCGTGCACTGGATGCAGCGCGTCATGACGGTCTTGACCAGCGGCCCGAGATTCTTGTCCGTCACGGCCCTCTTCGGCTCGTCATACCGCGACACGCCGCTGCCGTAACCGTAAGCCTGATCCTGCAGATCACACTCGCCGCCCTGATCGCAGATCGGGCAGTCCAGAGGATGGTTGATCAGCAGGAACTCCATGACGGAGCGCCGCGCCTTGCGGACGACTTCGGTGTCCGTCTTGATTTCCATGCCTTCCGCAACGGGAAAACCGCACGACGCCACCGGCTTGGGCGCGCGCACGACCTCGACAAGACACATGCGGCAGTTGCCCGCGACCGACAGTCGTTCGTGATAGCAGAAGCGCGGAATTTCCTTCCCCGCGGCCTCGCAGGCCTGCAGCGCGGATGAGCCCGCAGGCACATCGACCGGCGTTCCGTCGACGATAACCCTCACCATTCGCCTTACTCCGCCGCGAGGGTCGCGAGGGTCGCGGGCGACGGCGCATCAATCCGTCCCGCGCCGCCATGCAGCCGCTTGTAGTTGTGAATCCGCTCTTCCATCAGCGGCCGGAAATGCCGGATCAACCCCTGAATCGGCCACGCGGCCGCATCGCCCAGCGCGCAGATCGTGTGTCCCTCGACCTGACGCGTAACCTGCTCCAGCATGTCGATTTCTTCGATCTCCGCGCGGCCTTCGACCATGCGGTTCATCACGCGCATCATCCAGCCGGTGCCTTCGCGGCACGGCGTGCACTGGCCGCAACTTTCATGCTTGAAGAACTGCGAGAAGCGCGCGATCGCCTTGATGATGTCCGTGGACTTGTCCATCACGATCATGCACGCGGTACCGAGGCCAGAGCGTTCGGCGCGCAGGCTGTCGAAATCCATCAGCACTGTCTCGCAGACCGATTTCGGCAGCAGCGGCACCGAACATCCGCCCGGAATGACGGCCAGCAGGTTGTCCCACCCGCCGCGAACGCCGCCGCCATGCTTCTCGATGATCTCGCGCAGCGGAACGCCCAGTTCCTCTTCGAACACACAGGGCGTGTTCACGTGGCCGGAAATCGCCATCAGTTTGGTGCCGCAATTGTTCGGGCGTCCCAGTCCTGCGAACCATGCAGCCCCGCGCCGCAGGATGGTGGACGCGACCGAGATGCTCTCGACATTGTTCACTGTGGTCGGGCAGCCGTACAGACCTGCTCCCGCCGGGAACGGCGGCTTCATGCGCGGCTGGCCCTTCTTGCCTTCAAGGCTCTCCAGCAGCGCCGTCTCTTCGCCGCAGATATAAGCGCCCGCGCCTCGATGGATGTAGAAGTCGAAATCCCAGCCGGACCCGGCGGCGTTCGGGCCGAGCAGCCCCGCATCATACGCCTCGTCGATCGCGATCTGGAGATGCCTGGCTTCGTTGAAGAATTCGCCACGGATATAGATATACGCCGCGTGCGCTCCCATCGCGAACGACGCGAGCAGGGCGCTCTCGATCAACTTATGCGGTTCATGCCGCAGAATTTCGCGATCCTTGCAGGTGCCGGGCTCGGACTCGTCACCGTTGATGACGAGGTAACGCGGCACAGGCCCGTCGCCCTTCGGCATGAACGACCATTTGAGGCCCGTCGGGAACCCCGCGCCGCCCCGGCCGCGCAGGTTCGACGCCTTCATCTCGTTGACGATGGCGTCGCGGCCACGGGCGATCAGCTCCGCCGTGTCGCTCCAGTCTCCGCGTGCGCGCGCGCCAGCCAACCGCCAGTCGTTCTGGCCGTAGAGGTTGGTGAAGATCCGATCCTTGTCGCTGAGCATCGTGTCTTCTCCCTATCCCTGACCCGAGTCGCCGACGTCGAGCAGCACCTTGCGGCCGCCTTCAGGCGCGGAGTTAAAGCGATCGATCGTAGGCCCATAGGCCGGGCGCTCGCCCTTACGGAGCGCCTCGATCAACTGCTCCGTACGGGGGCCGTCGAGATCCTCATAATAATCGTCGTCGACCTGAAGAATCGGCGCGTTCGCGCAGGCGCCAAGGCATTCGACTTCCGTCAGCGTGAACATCCCGTCTTCGCTGGTTTCGCCGAAATGCTGGATGCCGGTGGCCTTCTTGCAGGCGGCGACCACATCATCCGATCCGCGCAGCCAGCAGGACGTCGTCGTGCACGCCTGCAGGTGGTAACGGCCGATCGGCTTCGTGTTAAACATCAGATAAAAGGTCGCGACTTCGTAGACGCGGATCGGCGCGACCTCCAGACGGGCGGCGATCACGTCCATGGCCGCGACCGGAACCCAGGCGCTGCCTGTCAGACGACCCATCTGCCGCTGGGCGACGTAGAGCAGCGGAATCACACCGCTGGCCTTACGCTCCGGCGGATACTTCGCCAGAATCGTCGCGATTTCCGCTTCGCTGGCCTCGTCGAACGCGAAATGGGCCGGCTGTTCCGGCGTCTGAGCGCTCATCGATCCACCTCACCGAACACGAGATCGAGCGAACCGATGATGGCCACCGTATCGGCCAGCATGGAACGCCGTGACAATTCATCTATCGCCTGCAGATGGGAGAACCCGGTCGGACGGATCTTGCAGCGGTATGGGCGGTTGCTGCCGTCCGCCACCAGATACACGCCGAACTCGCCCTTCGGCGTTTCGACCGCCGTGTAAGTAGCGCCGGGGGGAACATGGTACCCTTCCGTGAAGAGCTTGAAGTGATGGATCAGCGCTTCCATCGACTGCTTCATCTCGGCGCGCTTCGGCGGGGAGAATTTCGGATCCTGCACCTTGATGGGGCCGGGTTTGATCTGCGCCAGCCCCTGCTCGATGATCTTCACGCTCTCACGCATCTCGGCCACGCGGACCAGATACCGATCGTAGCAGTCGCCGTGACGCGCCACAGGAATCTCGAACGAGACCTTGTCGTAATTGTCGTAGGGCTGCGAACGGCGCAGATCCCACGGCACGCCGGACCCGCGTAGACACGGGCCGCTGAAGCCCCAGGCCAGCGCCTGCTCCGTCGTAAACACGCCGATGCCGACGGTACGCTGCTTCCAGATGCGGTTTTCCGTCAGCAGGCTTTCAAGATCATCAATCCACGCCGGGAATTCCCTGGCCCAGTTGGCGATACGCTCCTCCAGACCGGCCGGGAGGTCTCGAGCGACGCCGCCGGGGCGGAAGTAATTGGCGTGGAACCGGGCGCCGGAGGCAGCTTCGTGAAACTCCAGAAGCTTCTCGCGCTCCTCATACCCCCACAGGGCAGGCGTCACCGCGCCGCAGTCCAGCCCCATCGCGGTCAGGTTGAGAATGTGGTTCAGGATGCGCGTAATTTCCGCGAAGATCACACGAATCCACTTGGCGCGATCTGGCGCCTCGATCCCCAACAGCTTCTCGGTGGCCAGCGCGAACGCATGCTCCTCGCACATCGGGGAGACGTAGTCGAGGCGATCGAAATACGGCAGCGCCTTCTGATACGTCTTGTATTCGATCAGCTTTTCCGTGCCGCGGTGCAGCAGGCCAATATGCGGCACAGCGCGGGCGACGACCTCGCCCTCCATCTCCAGCACCAGACGCAAAACGCCGTGCGCAGACGGGTGCTGCGGTCCGAAATTCAGCGCGTGGCTGTCGATCTCGACCGTGCGCCGTTCAGCCTGCTCGACTGCCTGTTCGGGAAGGAGAGACTCCGGCACGGCCGCTTCGCCAAGGGCGTGGTCCAACGCTGCCTGCTCGATCGCATTCGTCATGACGGCCCCGTCAGCTCAGCTTTTTCATGATCTGGCGCAGCTCATGCGCCTTTTCGTCGCCGGGGAGCGTCAGGACGCCCTCCCACGGCGATACGAAATCGAAGTCGCGGAAATCCTGCGTCAACGACACCGGCTCCCGCACCACCTGCCGCCGCTCGGGATCGTACCGAACCTCGGTGTAGCCCGTCAGCGGGAAATCCTTGCGCAGCGGATGCCCCTCGAACCCGATATCGGTGAGGATGCGGCGCAGATCCGGCTGGCCAGAAAACAGCACGCCGAACAGGTCGTAGCACTCGCGCTCCCACCACGTCGCACAGGGCCACAGGCCGTGCACGGAGGGAACGGGCGTCAGTTCGTCGGTTGTTACGATCACGCGCGCGCGCTGGTTCAGGCTGACCGACAGCAGATTATACACGACGTCGAACCGGTTCTTGCGCGCCGGAAAATCGACGCCGCACAGATCCATCATCTGCTCGAACCGGAACTGCGGATCGTCGCGCAGCAGCGTCATCAGCGGGATCAGGACATCCCTGTCGGCGCGCACGACCAGTTCGCCACGTTCGACAGCGGCGGACGAAACGCCCGGAAAGGACGAGGACAGGGTGAAAGCCAGCGCTCCGAGCCTGTCGGCGGACGCGGCTCCGGCGAGACGTGCAGTTTCCTCAGCCACGCAGAATGGTCCCCGTGCGACGGATTTTTTTCTGGAGAAGCATGATGCCGTAAATCAGCGCCTCGGCGGTCGGCGGGCAGCCCGGGACATAGACATCCACCGGCACGACACGGTCACAGCCACGCACGACGGAATAGGAGTAATGGTAGTATCCGCCGCCATTGGCGCAGGAACCCATCGAGATCACCCAGCGCGGTTCAGCCATCTGGTCGTACACCCGGCGCAGCGCCGGGGCCATCTTGTTCGTCAGCGTGCCTGCGACGATCATCACGTCGGATTGACGCGGCGAACCGCGGGGAATCACCCCCATACGATCGAGATCGTAACGCGGCATATAGGCGTGAATCATCTCGACCGCACAACAGGCGAGACCGAACGACATCGGCCAGAGACTGCCGGTGCGGCCCCAGTTGACCAGCTTGTCGAGATTCGCGACGACGAACCCCTTCTCGCTGATCTCCCCGGTGACGCCACGCACGATGGCGTCCTGCTCCGGACCGGGGGGAACCATATCGCGATTCCAGACGATCGTCTCCGATCCGCCGACCGCCTTACCGTCGTTCATGCTCATCTCGCGCCTCCGCCTTGTCTCGACGTCAAAATAATCGACAGCAGCCCGTCAATCCCAGTCGAGCGCGCCCTTGCGCCATTCGTAAAGAAAACCAATCCCGAGAACGCCGAGGAACGCGAGCATCGAGAAGAACCCGAACGCCCCGATACGAGACAAACTGATCGCCCACGGGAACAGGAACGCGACCTCAAGGTCGAAAATGATGAAGAGGATTGAGACCAGATAAAATCGCACGTCGAAGCGGCGGCGGACGTTGTCGAAGGCGGCGAAACCGCACTCGTAGGCCGACAGTTTCTCGGCGTACGGCTTCTGGTGCCCCGCAAGCAGCGACCCGCCCAGCATGCCGCCCGAGATGACGACCGCCAGAACGCCGAAAATGAGAACGGGCAGGTAATCGTTTATCACCGAATGCAAAACCGCCCTCCGCTACCAGCAACTCAGCCGACCACGCGCCGCTTGCGCGACACGCCGGTCCGTGAGGCCCAACCTATGCCCGCAGTCCCGGTGTGGCCAGACCTGCCCAAGCCAAGCGTGAGGCACTTTCCCGTGAAGGCGCTGCGACGACGTACGACAACGCCGTTCTCCGCCACCCGGTTCTACTGTTCGCTGCTGCGGAAAAGACACAAAATGACATGCATCAAGCGCTGTATCGCGCCGACGCGCGCCAGACATGCAAAATCAGATTGTTAGGGATTACGCGCCGTGTTCGATTCCTCATCCGGTGAGACCGGTTATGAATCATCACGGCGCCATGGTGGGCGATGACGGGATCGAACCGCCGACCCTCTCGGTGTAAACGAGACGCTCTACCGCTGAGCTAATCGCCCTCAGGGAGGCCAGTGCATAAACAAAATACTGCAATCGATCAATCGCAGTACGCCTCGGCCTTCAGGACCTCGGCGTTTGCGGCCCGGTCAACCGGGCCGCGTGCGCGCCTTTGCGGAGCGCGCACAACGCTTCAGACGTCAGTCAGCCTTAGCTGACGGCGTCCTTCAGGGTCTTGCCCGGCTTGAAGCGAACGGAGGTGGACTCCGGAATGTCGATCTCTTCGCCGGTGCGGGGGTTGCGGCCCTTGGTGGCCTTGCGGTGCGCCGTGACAAACGAACCGAACCCGACGAGACGGACTTCCTGATTCTTCTTCAGGGCGTTCTCGATAGCGGTGAAGACTGCGTCGACCACTTCGCCAGCTTTCGCCTTGGGCAGGTCGACATCGTCAGCAACGAGGGCCACGAGTTCCTGCTTGTTGAGCGGCTTGTCCATTAATACGCCTTTCTTTGTTCCGGCTCGCCTGCCGCACCAGGCGGCGAGCGAGCGTTCCGGCGGGCACTATGAAGCCGTTTTTTCTTACGTCAACACTAACGAAGCGCCGAAACACGCCAAAAAAAACAACGGCGGGGGTTGCGTCCCCCGCCGTTTTCATCAGTGCGACCCCGTTGTCGGCCTTCCTCAGTGAGGAAGCGGCGTTCCCGCTGCTGGCGTCGGAAGAGCCGCAAGAGGTTCCGCCGGTTCCTCCCATTCGATGGGCTGCGGAGCGCGCACAAGCGCGCGGCCGATAACTTCATCGACGTGCGAAACAGGGATGATTTCGAGACTCTTCCGCACAGTATCAGGGATCTCCGCGAGATCCTTTTCATTGTCCTTCGGAATAAAGACCGTCTTTATGCCCGCGCGCACCGCCGCAAGCAGCTTCTCCTTGAGGCCTCCGATCGGCAGAACGCGCCCGCGCAGCGTGATCTCGCCCGTCATCGCCACGTCCCGACGCACCGGGATGCCGGTCAGGATGCTGACCAGCGACGTGGCCATGGCGATGCCCGCCGACGGACCGTCCTTCGGGGTAGCGCCTTCGGGCACATGGACGTGAATATCGCGCCGCTCGAACAAAGTCGGCTTCACGCCGAAATTCGTAGAACGGCTGCGCACGTAGGACAGCGCCGCCGCGACGCTTTCCTGCATCACGTCGCCAAGCTTGCCTGTCTGCTTGATCGCGCCCTTGCCGGGCACGACCACGCTCTCGATGGTCAGGATCTCTCCCCCCACCTCGGTCCAGGCCAGGCCAGTCACGACGCCGACCATGTCCTCGGTCTCGGTCTCGCCATGCGAGAAACGCTTCACGCCCGCATACTTGCCCAGATTCTTGACGGTCACTGCTATCTTCTTCGCCTTGCCTGTCACGATCTCCTTGACGACCTTACGGGCGACGTTGGCGATCTCCCGCTCAAGATTACGAACGCCGGCTTCGCGCGTGTAGGAGCGGATCAACTCCAGCAGCGCGTCGTCGGAGATCGACCATTCCTCGGGCTTGAGGTTGTGAGCCTCACCCTGTTTGGCGATCAGATGACGCCGGGCGATCGCGACCTTCTCGTCCTCGGTGTAACCCGACAACCGAATGATCTCCATGCGGTCGAGCAGCGGCTGCGGCATGTTGAGGCTGTTCGCCGTCATCACGAACATCACGTCCGACAGATCGTAATCGACCTCCAGATAGTGGTCCGCGAAAGTCGCGTTCTGTTCTGGGTCCAGCACCTCCAGCAGCGCGGACGACGGATCGCCGCGCCAGTCGGAGCCCATCTTCTCCACCTCGTCCAGCAGGAAGAGCGGGTTCGAGACCTTCGCCTTCTTCATGCCCTGCACGATCTTTCCGGGCATTGAGCCGATATAGGTGCGCCTGTGGCCGCGGATTTCCGACTCGTCACGCACGCCGCCCAGCGACATGCGGACGTATTGACGGCCAGTCGCCTTCGCGATGGAGCGCGCCAGAGTCGTCTTGCCTACGCCCGGAGGTCCGACGAGGCAGAGGATCGGCCCCTTCAGCTTCTGCGAACGGCTCTGCACCGCCAGATATTCAAGGATACGCTCCTTGACCTTCTCCAGCGCATAGTGGTCCTCGTCGAGAACCCGCTCGGCTTCGGCCAGGTCGTTCTTGACCTTGGAGCGTTTCTTCCACGGCACACCCAACAGCCAGTCGAGGTAGTTGCGGACCACGGTCGACTCGGCCGACATCGGGCTCATCGTCCGCAGCTTTTTCAGCTCGCCTATGGCCTTTTCCCGGGCTTCCTTGCTCAGGCGCGTCTTGGCGATCTTTTCTTCGATCTCGGCGGTTTCGTCCTTGCCGTCCTCGCCCTCGCCGAGCTCCTTCTGGATCGCCTTGAGCTGCTCGTTCAGGTAGTACTCGCGCTGCGTCTTCTCCATCTGCCGCTTGACGCGGTTACGGATGCGCTTCTCCACCTGCATCACGCCGATTTCCGCCTCCATATGGGCGAAAATCCGCTCGAGCTGCTTCGTCGTGGACGGCAGCTCGAGAATTTCCTGCTTCTCGGCGATCTTGAGATTGAGGTGGCTCGCCACCGTATCCGCCAGCTTCGACAGATCCGAGATCTGGTTCAGCGAGACGATGACTTCGGCCGCAATCTTCTTGTTGAGCTTCACATACTGCTCGAACTGGGAGACCACCGTACGACCAAGAGCCTCGGCCTCCCCACCCACTGCCGGCTCCTCGATCACCGGCTCAATATCAGCTTCGAAGTGGCCATCGACATCGTGCAACGCCACGACGCGAGCACGGCGGCTGCCTTCAACCAGCACCTTGACCGTACCGTCGGGCAACTTGAGCAACTGCAGGATCGTCGACATCGTGCCGAAGCGGTAGACGTCATCCGTTCCCGGATCGTCCTGCGCCGCGTCCTTCTGGGCGACCAGCAGGATCTGCTTGTCGTCCTTGGTCACCGACTCCAGTGCGCGCACCGATTTTTCCCGCCCGACGAAGAGCGGCACGATCATGTGCGGGAACACGACGATGTCGCGCAGCGGCAGAACCGCGACGCGCTCCATGGCGGGCGCGGGCGTGGCAGCCGACTTCGCAGCGGATTTGGGCGCGGACGCCTCGTCCTTCACGCGGCGGCGACGGGGTGCGGGAGTTTTAGGTTTTTCAGTCATAATGGAGTCGATCTCCTTACTGGACGATCCTGCGGATCGCGCCCGTCTTCGGCGCGCGTTCCTCAATCTGCCTTGCGGCGAATGCTTGCCGGAAGAAACGGAAAACCATCCGCCCCCCTCACCCGGCTGTAGACATATATCGGCGCCCGACGGGCTTGTAACAAGGATCGGTCGCGCATCAGGCCCGAAAGGCCTTTGTCAGCGGGGCGGAGCCGACGGATTGCCTCGCTCCGCCGTATCCTGACTTAACGCAAGCCGCGCTCAGGCGGATTGCTCCGCTGGCTGCTTGTCGGCGCCTTTGCCGTAAACATAGACCGGCTGGGCCTTGCCCTCGGCGACGTCGCGGTTGACGACCACTTCCTCGATGTTCTCCAGCCCCGGCAGATCGAACATCGTGGACAACAGGATGTTCTCCATGATCGAACGCAGGCCGCGAGCGCCGGTTTTGCGCTGGATGGCGCGGTGCGCGATGGCCTTCAACGCGTCGTCCGTGAAGGTCAGCTTGACGCCTTCCATCTGGAACAGGCGTGCGTACTGCTTGACCAACGCGTTCTTCGGTTCCGCCAGAATCTGCACCAGCGCCGCTTCATCCAGATCTTCAAGCGTCGCCACGACTGGCAGACGTCCGATAAATTCCGGAATCAGACCGAACTTCTGCAGATCCTCGGGCTCCACCTCACGCAGCACGGCGCCGGTGCGGCGGTCTTCAGGCGATTGAACGTCTGCGCCGAAGCCAATGCCCGACCCCTTGCCGCGCGCGGAGATGATCTTCTCGAGGCCCGCGAACGCGCCGCCGCAGATGAACAGCATGTTGGTCGTATCCACCTGCAGGAACTCCTGCTGCGGATGCTTGCGTCCGCCCTGCGGCGGGACGGAGGCGACCGTGCCTTCCATCAGCTTCAGCAGGGCCTGCTGCACGCCTTCGCCGCTGACGTCGCGGGTGATCGACGGGTTGTCGGACTTGCGCGAAATCTTGTCGATTTCGTCGATGTAGACGATGCCGCGCTGCGCCCGCTCAACGTTATAGTCGGCGGCCTGAAGCAGCTTCAGGATAATGTTTTCGACATCCTCGCCCACGTAACCGGCTTCGGTCAGCGTCGTCGCGTCAGCCATGGTGAACGGCACGTCGATGATTCGGGCCAGCGTCTGCGCGAGCAGCGTCTTGCCGGACCCGGTCGGGCCGAGCAGCATGATGTTCGACTTCGCGATCTCGATGTCGTTGCTCTTCTGGGAGTACGCGAGACGCTTGTAATGGTTGTGAACGGCGACCGACAGCACCTTCTTGGCGTCGAACTGTCCGATCACGTAGTCGTCGAGGACCTTGCAGATCTCCTTGGGCGTCGGCACGCCGTCACGAGACTTCACGAAAGTCGTCTTGTGCTCCTCACGGATGATATCCATGCAGAGTTCGACGCACTCGTCGCAAATGAAGACCGTCGGCCCGGCAATCAGCTTGCGGACCTCATGCTGCGACTTCCCACAGAATGAGCAGTAAAGCGTATTCTTGGAATCGCCGGACTTCGCGTTCATCGGTCCTCCTAACCTCGCCCCCTACGGAGCACCCGCCACACTTCCGGGCAAGACGAAAAGCCTAGCCGCGCCTACGTCCCCCATCAAGCGGGGACGTCGAACGCAACCCCGGCGACGAAACTGCGTCGTCAGGACTTTTCAGCAGCCGCCTGCGGCGCGTGGCTTTTGATCACTTCATCGACGATGCCGAAGCTCTTCGCCTCGTCCGCCGACATGTAAGAATCGCGCTCCAGCTTCTGCTCGATATCCTCAAGCGTCTGGCCGGTGTGTTCGCGGTAGATTTCGTTCAGACGCTGACGAATCGTCAGGATTTCGCGCGCCTGAATTTCGATGTCGCTTGCCTGCCCCTGCGCGCCGCCAGACGGCTGATGCACCATGACGCGTGCGTTCGGCAGGGCGAACCGGCGACCCGGCGCGCCGCCGGCGAGCAGCAGCGAACCCATCGAGGCGGCCTGCCCGATGCACACCGTGCTGACCGGGCTGCGGATGTATTGCATGGTGTCGTAGATCGCGAGACCAGCCGACACGACGCCGCCGGGGCTGTTGATATAGAAGGAAATTTCCTTCGTCGGGTTCACGCTCTCAAGATAGAGAAGCTGCGCCGAGATCAGCGAACCCACCTGATCGTAGACAGGCCCCGTCAGGAAAATGATGCGTTCCTGAAGCAGGCGAGAGAAGATGTCGAACGCCCGCTCGCCGCGCGACGTCTGCTCGACCACCATCGGGACGAGCGCGTTGTTGTAAACTTCGACAGGGTTTGAATCCCTCATCACATCATTCCCGATCCAGGTGGCCCGATCCGGACGGTCGGCAGCGACAAATCCACCAGTCGCGAAACCGGGAATCGACGCCCAAAACCGTCCCGACACATACGCCGGTCTTCCTAAAATAGAGAGAAAAGGCGGCTACGCCAGTCCACGGGACAAATTTACCGCCCTGACGGCAGTCAGAGCGGTTCACGGCGGCAGGCGACTCGCCATTCGCGCTCTTGCCGAGCGGGACGACTACGCGCTTCGGACATCTGGTCGCGAAAGGCGCGTCGCCGCTTCAGTCGATCAAGTCTCAGATGTCGGCGGGAGGCATGTCCGACAGCTCTTCCGGCGTGACTTCCTTGTCCTCGACCTTCGCCAGCTCGATCAGGTAGTCGACGACCTTGTTCTCGAAGATCGGCCCACGCAGCGACTCCGCCGCCTGCGGGTTCTTCGTGAAGAAGTCGAACACGGCCTGCTCCTGACCGCGATAGCGCAGCGCTTCGGCGCGAATCGCGCGGGCCAGTTCGTCCTGAGTCACGACGATGTTCTTGCTGCGGCCTATTTCCGCGAGCAGCAGACCCAGCTTCACGCGGCGCTCCGCGATCTTGCGATAGTCCGCCTTCAGCGTGTCCTCGTCCTTGTCCTTGTCCTCATCGTCCAGTTCGCCCGCAGTGCGGTCGGCCTCGACGCGCGCCCAGATCTGGGCGAACTCGGCTTCGACCATGCTCTCGGGAGCCGGGAAATCGGTCTTCTTCGCAAGTTCGTCCAGCAGGTCGCGCTTGATGCGCAGACGCGAAAGCTGGTCGTATTCCTCGGCGACCTGCTTCGTGATCAGCTCACGAACCTGATCGAGGCCTTCGAAGCCGATCTTCTTCGCCAGTTCGTCATCAACCGCGGCGTCAACGGGACGCTTCAGGGCCTTCGCCGTGATATCGAAGGTCGCTTCCTTACCGGCGAGCTCCGTCGCGCTGTAATCTTCCGGGAAGGTCACGGTGATCTGGCGATCTTCGCCAACCTTCATGCCTTCCATCTGCTCGGCGAAGCCGGGGATGAAGCCTTCGGCGCCCAGCTCGACATTCACGTCCTGAGCCGTGCCGCCGTCGAAAGCCACGCCGTCGCGCTTGCCCACGAAATCGACCGTCAGGACGTCGCCCGTCGTCGCCGGACGCTCTTCCTCGATCGTCTCGAACTGGCGCTGGCGCTTGGCGATGTCATTCAGGGCCTTGTCGACCGTCGCTGCGTCCGGAGTCGCTTTCAGGCGCGTCAGGGACAGGTCGGACAGATCGGGCTCGGCGATCTCCGGCAGGACCTCCATCTCGACCTTGAATTCGAGGTCGGCGGTCGCGGAGGCGTCGGCACCGCCGACCAGATCGACTTTCGGCTGCAGGGCCGGACGCAGGCCACGCTCTTCGAGCAGGTCGCGCACGCCGTCGGAGACAGCCTGCTCAAGCACTTCGCCCTTCACGGCGGCGCCGTAACGCTGACGCACGATCGCGAGCGGCACCTTGCCGGGGCGGAAACCAGGAAGGCGAAGAGTCGAGCCGACCTCTTTCAGGCGGGCCGCCTGCTTGCTCTCAAGCTCGGTCGACGGAACGACCACGGTGAAGGCACGCTTCAGGCCCTCGGAAAGCGTCTCAGTAACCTGCATATGCCAGGCCATCCTCTCGTACGAACTCGGTCAAACAGACGAAAGCGGTCCCCGGAATGTCGGAGACCGCGTAGCAACGGTTGGGCAATGAAGGGAGCGCCACCGCCCCCTTGGGGGCAGAGCCTGGTACGGGCGGAGGGACTTGAACCCCCACGACTTGCGCCACCAGAACCTAAATCTGGCGTGTCTACCAATTCCACCACGCCCGCACGGCGTTTCAGCGCACCCACGTCGCCGAGGGCGCCGACTTACCCCAGACCTCCACGCTCGGCAAGGCGCCGCCCCGATCTCCGCCGTTTTTCCTGCTCGTGATTATCCCTGAAGTCCGGCAGCCTGCTCTCGCGCCGCGCCCAGATGCCGATCCAGATCCTCCGCCAGCGGCCACGGCCCGGCGCGCAATCCCGCTTCCCCATGCAGCCAGACTCCAGCGCAGGCCGCGTCCCATGGCGCCATCCCCGCCGCAAGCAACGCGCCGATCACGCCGGTCAACGTGTCGCCGGACCCGGCCGTGCCAAGCGCCGGCGTGGCGTGAATGTTGAGCGCCGCACGGCCGTCCGGCGACGCCACGATGGTGGTCGCCCCCTTCAACACCACAACGGCGTTGATCCGTCGCGCCGCCTGCCGCACCGCGCCCAGCGGATCGGCGCCCGGAGGCCCGAACAAGCGCGTGAACTCTCCTTCGTGCGGCGTGATCACGGCGGCGCCGCGCAGGCGCTCGGGCATTGAAGTCGCCCACGTCAGCGCCCCCGCATCCGCAAGCACACAGCGCGAGGCGGCGAGAAGTTGAGGCAGAATTAGCCCCGCCTCTTCGGGCGTGAGTCCCGGACCGCAAATCCACACGCGCCGCCGCGTATCCTTCAACAATTCGGGAAGAGGGGCGGAATCGACAATCAAGCCCGGCGGCCCCAGACGGAGCGCGTCCGCCATCACGCCCGCCGCGATGCGAACGACGCCGGCCCCCGCCGCGCGCGCGCCAGCAGCGGCGAGGCGCGCCGCGCCCGGCATCGACTCGCCCGCGCAAAGGCTGACCACGCCCCTCGTATATTTGTGACTGGCGGGCGTCAGCACAGGCAGCCGCCACAGGCCCGGCTCATTGCGCCACGTTCTGACGCCCACCTGATCGAGGATCGACGCGCTGACGCCGATGTCGTGAACCTGCAACGCCCCGACGAACTCCCGCCCCGGATGCAGCAGATGTCCCGGCTTTGCACGAAAGAACGTCACCGTAAGTTCCGCCTTCGGAGCGTAACCCAGCGGCGAGCCCGTCGCGCCGTCAACGCCGCTTGGCATGTCGACCGCGACCAGTCGCCGCGCGGCGGACAGGACGGCCACGGCCGGTTCAGCAAGATGGCGGCTCAACCCCGCCCCGAAAACAGCGTCCAGCACGAGATCGGCGCGCGCAGCTTCGGCGACGGAAAAGGGAACACGCGGACCGCGGTAGAGAGCGCTGGCGCGAGCCGCATCGCCGCCCGGGGACGGCTCGGCGGTCGCGGCGACGGCGACCGGCCAGCCGCATTCCGCGAGGCGGCGCGCGGCCACATAGCCATCGCCGCCATTATTGCCCGGTCCGCAAAGGACGAGCACACGACACGGCCGGGTCCATCCGCGGACCGCCCGCGCCACCGCGCGTCCTGCATTCTCCATCAGCGCCGCGATTGGCGTCGTATCGGAGGCGATACGATCAATTTCTCCCATTTCGCGGGGCGACGGAAGAGCAAGGGATGGAATCGAAAGCGTCACGAAAAAATCTCCTCAAAGCGTCCGCCCGCTGCGTCGGGCGTTTCTGCGACGCTCCCGAAGCGGCGAACCCGGTCGAGACGCTTGCGTTCGCGCGCCGAATTCGCGATCAAGCCGCTTGATTCCTTTGCCAGAGCGAGAAACGGAGTTCGCATGCCCCATATTCTCTGGAGCCTCATCCTGACCCTCCATATCGCGGGAATGACCGTGTGGGTGGGCGGCGCGACTTACGCGGCCCTGATCCTGCGGCCCAGCCTGACGCTGTTGGACGGCGCGCAACGTAACGCCGTTCATCTGCTGACGCTCAAGAAATTCCTGCGCGTCGTATGGCATGTCATGCCGATCGTTCTGGTCACCGGCTGGCTGATGATCCTGCACGAAGGCGGGTTCGCCGTCGTCCCGTGGACGACCAATGCAATGCAGCTTCTCGGCCTGCTCATGGCCGCCCTGTTTTTGCGGATCGTCTTCGGCCCCTACCAGACGGCCCGCAGGGCCCTTCGTCCACAGCAGAAAACATTCGACTCGATCCGCACTCTCGTACTCGGCGTCGCAGCGCTGGGCCTGCTCACCATCCTCTGTGCGTCGATGGGACACGGTTTCTGATCAACATGCTCGCCTGATCGCCCCGGGGGGCACACGTCATGTTTCGCATCACGGCTGTGACGTCACGAGGCGCCAATCAGGCGGCAGCGCCAAAATCTGCGGTCTGATCGCGCTCATTCACCGATGAACGCTTGATTTTTCACGCCGGACACTCTACCGACAGCCGCGGACTTCTCCTTAAGTTCCCCACGCCTTAATTACCCGGTCAGGCGCCCGTGCAGCGTGGCCCGACCGCCGCGCGCCAAGCGCGGCTGACAGCTTCGAGAGCGATTTGAACGCCAAAACCACTGATACGTCAGTAAAAAAGACCCGCAAGACAGTCGCGACGCCGCGCGTTCGAAAGACCGCCAGGGCGGCTGAAACTGTGGTTCTTTCCGGCGAAGCCCCTGAGAGCGACGCTGCGGAGATCGCTGCGCCGCGCGCCAGAGGCCGTAAGGTTGCCGCAAGCGCGGCGTCGACGCCTGCGAAAGCAAAGCCTGCAGCGACAGCGAAAGCCCCGGCGAAACGCGGGAACGTGACCGCCAGGTCGTCTGAAGTCGCAACGAAAACGCCAAAAATCGCTTCTGCTACGAAAAAAGCCACCAGAAAATCCGCTGCGACCGTGTCCGACGAAACCGTCGAGACGCCGAGCGTGAAGGCGACCAAAACGGCGCGCAAGCCAGCCACGGCGGCAAAAACGAAGTCCGCAACGGCGTCTTCCCCGAAATCCACCGAAAAGCCGAAGGCCGAAAAAGTCACAGCGCGGAAGAGCGCTGCGTCGCGCTGGGCTTCCGCTGCAGTCGAAGCCGCTGAAAAACCCGCGCCCAAAACGACGCGTGGCGCCGGGCGTCGGAACGCGACGAAACCTGCCGCTGACGAAACGCCGGTCTCAACCGCCGCCGACATCGAGATCACGAACGTCGATGAGGTCTCCCTGCCGCTGCATGTCGCCGGCGGGCTTGATGTAAGCGCAACGGTTGAGCCGGATGTCACGCCTGCCGCCGCCGCAGAGCCGCCGGTGGCTGAACCGCCAACGGAAGACAAGCCGACTTTCACCGGGCTTGGGCTCTCGGAGCCAATCCTCCGCGCCGTGGCGGAAATGGGCTACGTACATCCGACGCCCATTCAGGCCCAGGCGATCCCCGCAGTGTTGAACGGGCGTGACGTTCTTGGCGTCGCTCAGACAGGCACCGGCAAGACGGCCTCTTTCACGCTGCCTATGCTGGAGACCTTGTCCGGCTCGCGCGCCCGCGCCCGCATGCCCCGTTCGCTGATTCTCGAGCCGACGCGCGAACTGGCGCTTCAGGTTGCGGAAAATTTCGTAAACTACGGCAAGTATCTCAAACTGACCCATGCCCTTCTGATCGGCGGCGAAAGCATGGCCGATCAGAAGGAGGCGCTCAATCGCGGCGTCGACGTGCTGATCGCGACGCCCGGGCGTCTGATCGATCTATTCGAGCGCGGCGGCCTGCTGATGAACCAGACGCGCACGCTGGTGATCGACGAAGCCGACCGCATGCTCGACATGGGATTCATTCCGGATATCGAGCGAATCGTCGGCCTGCTGCCACGTATGCGCCAGACGCTGTTCTTCTCCGCCACGATGGCGCCGGAGATCAGACGCCTTGCCGACGCGTTCCTGCAAAATCCAGTCGAAATCACCGTCAGTCGCCCTTCGTCGGTGGCGACGACGATCGAAACCGGACTGGTCGTCGTGGACGAGGACGACAAGCGTAAGGTTCTCCGCAAACTGCTGCGGTCTGCGGATCTTCAGAACGCCATCGTGTTCTGCAACCGCAAGCGCGACGTGGATATGCTCCTGAAGTCGTTGCAGAAGCATGGCTTCTCCGTCGGCGCGCTGCATGGCGATCTTCCTCAATCGGTACGTTTTTCCACGCTTGAGAAGTTCAAGGCAGGCGAGCTGAAAATTCTCGTCTGCTCGGACGTCGCGGCACGCGGCATCGACATTGGCGGCCTGTCGCATGTGTTCAACTTCGACCTGCCGTTTCACGCGGAGGATTACGTCCATCGCATTGGCCGTACGGGCCGCGCCGGTCGTGAGGGGCGCGCCTACAGCATTGCGACCCCGTACGATCGCACATTTGCCGAAGCCATTGAAAAACTGACGGGCAAATCGATCCCGCGCCTTGAACTGGGCGGCGTCGCCCAGCTCGAATGGTCGGAGGAAGCGCGTCCGCGTCATGACCGCGGCAAGAAGCGTCGTGACGATCGTGGCAAGAAACACGGCGGTGAGTCCGATAACCGGGCGCGTCAGGCCGAACCGCACCGCAACGACGCGAAGCGACAGGACGGCGGGCAGGGCGAGACGGCGAAGCCTCATCACACGCGCGGCGAATCGTCCCGTCATGAGCCGTCCCGGAACGAGCAGGGCCGCGCCGACGCCGGAGCGCGCGACGGATTCCGTCGCGACGATGATCGCCGCGACCGCAATCGCGACCGGGGGCGTGAAGCCCGCGACGGCGAACGGAACCAGCGCCACAAGGACCACCGCAGACGTGACGAAATCCCTGCCGACACGACGGCGGACGGCGTGCCAGGCTTTGGCGCGGACGCACCGGCCTTCATGTCTGCTCCTCGGCGCCTGCGCCGTCCCGCGCCCGTCGATCTGAGTCAGGATGGCGCGGAAAGCTGATCCGCGCAGGCCACGAACGCCTCCGCCGCCTGAATCCTTCGGTCCCGCCCGTCTCTACGTTGTCGATCGCCTCGGCGCCGGGGGCGATGGCGTCGCACGAGCGGAGCAGGGCGATGACGCGCAGACCCAGACGACGTTCATTCCCTTCACCGCGCCGGGCGATACGGTCATGGCCCAGCCTGTGGCCCGTGGGCGCGCGTCCTGCGAAAGGATTGTCGCGCCCTCCCCTGTTCGGGTGACGCCGCCCTGCGCGTTGTTCGGACAGTGCGGCGGATGCGCTTTGCAGCACCTGCCGATGGACTGGACGCTTTCGTGGAAAGTCGAGCAGATCGTGACCGGCTTACGCCACTCAGGCTTTGCGGAGGTTCCTGAACCACGCGCTGTACAGTCGCCTCCTTCCACACGGCGTCGCGCCGAATTTGCGTTGAAGCGAAATGCGGGCGTCGTCGTCATCGGCCTGCACCGGCGCGGCGGAGATGTGCTCGACCTGACCGAGTGCCATGTGCTGCATCCGGGCATCATGGCGCTTTTGCCGCCGTTGCGGGCGTTGCTGCCGCGTCTCGACCTGCTGCGCGGCTCTGGCGACCTTCTGATCAATCTTCTGGATTCAGGACCGGATCTACTTTTCACAACGGACGCGCCGCCTTCCTCCGCCGACCGGGGAAAGCTCGCCGCTTTCGCACGCGAACATGCGATCCCGCGCATAGGCTGGCGACCGGGCTTGCGGGACGAGCCGGAAACAGTCTCGCAGCTTGGCCCGGTAAGGCAGGTCTTCGGAGATGCGTCCGTCGAGCCGCCACTGGGCGCGTTCCTGCAGGCGACCGCAACGGGCGAAGCCGCGATCCGCGACGCCGTGTTGGACGCCACGCCTGCAACGCCCGGACGCAAAGCGAAGATCATCGAACTTTACGCAGGCTGCGGCACCTTGACCTTCCCCCTTGCCGAACGCGCGCGGGTCGAGGCTTACGAGGGCCATCCGGCAGCCCTGCAGACGTTACGCAAGGCTGCGGCCGGGCGTCGCGTCGACGCTGCTGTACGGGATCTGAACCGACAACCAGTCGACGCGAAGGATCTCGGCGGCGCTCTGGCCGTCGTGCTTGACCCCCCTTACACGGGCGCGGGCGCACAGATGGAGGCCATTCTTCGCGCCACGCCCAAAGCGCTGATCTACGTAAGCTGCAACCCACAGGTTCTTCTGAAGGACGCGAAAAGCCTTTTCGCAGCTGGTTACTCTCTGGATGCTGTCACCGTCGTCGATCAGTTTCTCTGGTCGCCGGAAATCGAGACGGTGTGCCGGTTTTCCCGAAAGCCGCACCGTTTGCGACGCTGAGAGACGCAAGCGTTGCGATCACTGACGCGCGCTTCCACGCCGTCGGTCGACAAGTCCGGAAATTCCCTCAGTTGCGACAGTTGCGGGACGCCACGACAGATAGCGTCAGCAACTGTCTCTGATTTACCGTAGAAGCCTTCTTTGGATCATGCGTTCCCAGAGACTCGGCGAGCCAGGGCGCGCCGGGCGATGCTTTCCGCGAAGAACGGCGTCTCCCGGCGGTTGTGATCGCCGCCCGCCTCCTGCCGGGCTGCGGCGGCCTGCTCAAACGCGACGCCATGCTCGCCAAGAAACGCCATGAAGGCGTCCGTCGGGTGGGCGGTCACACGGTTTGTGTAGAGAGTACGCCCGCCCCCCAGTTCCTCGGCGATCAGCTCCCAGACGACATTCACCTGTGTCCGGCCATTAGGGGTGAAAACATCGGAAATTGAATTCATCCGGCAATAACTCGGCGTCGCTTCCTCGGCGACGTAATGCTGCACCACCAGACCCGTGCCTATCATTTCGACATTGATGGACATGCGGCGTCCGTCGTCCGTCGTCGTAATGCCTGCAGCAATGTGGTCGGGCGCGCAGCAACGGAGATATTCAGCTTCAGGCAACGTGAAGAGCCACTCGGCGATATCGACTTCGGCGAAAGGCACGTCGATTTCGTGAGAGTAAGCGGACTGAGAGAGGATCTGTTCGAGGATTTTCATTTGTTTTGCTCCTTCAATTCGACAGGGGACGCGCCCTGTTCGATGAACGAAGGTTTGCGCCGCGCGGAGGCGCGGGATAAGCCGGAATTGCGCCGAAACGCTTTTGCCGTTTCCGCAAAGGTCAGGCGGTTTATGATGAAAGATCCACGTTTTGCCGAACATCTGGCGGTCTTCGTCGATGTCGTGCGCCATGGCAGCTTCTCGGCGGCAGCCCGCAGACGGGGACAAACTCCCTCTGCGGTTGTACGGCAGATCGACACGTTGGAGCAGTCTTTGGGCGTCACCCTGCTGGTTCGCTCCACACGCGCGCTTGGATTGACCGATGCTGGCGAGCGCCTGATGGAGCGCGCTCAACCATTGCTGGATCAACTGGCGGACGCCCATGCAGAGGTAGCGGCCTTCGACGGAGCGGTGGCGGGAACTCTGCGCCTTGCCTGTTTTCCAACCTTCGGCAAGCGCTACGTGATCCCAGCGTTGACGAAGATGATGCGCGCGCACCCACATTTGCGGATTGAACTCGATCTGACCGAACGGCTGGCCGACCCCGTGCTGGATCGGCTCGATGCAGTGATCCGCATCGGTCAGCTCGCCGATAGCGGCCTCTTTGCCACCCGCCTCGCAGATCAGCGACGATTACTGGTCGCGAGCCAGGATTATTTAACGGATATGGGCATGCCGGATAGCGTCGAGGCGCTCACCCAGCATCGTCTCATCGAAAAGCTGCACGGAGCTGATCTTCTGGGTTGGGCCGACATTCTCGGACGTCGGATTGGCGATGGTTCAAGCACTCACTCTGTTTTTCGGTGCGATGATTTCGAAGCGATGCGCCTCGCAGCCGTTGGCGGGATGGGCGTCGCCCTGCTGCCAGACTGGGTGGTGGGTTCCGACGTCAACGACGGGTCTTTGATACGCATACCTCTCGAGGAAGAAGCGTGGAATGCGACGCCGACCGGCGTATGGCTATTGCGGGCTCTGGCCCAGCCATCCGCACGCCTGCGGGCCGCGACTGCGGCTATCAAGGAAATCATCGGCAATCCGCCGATATGGACATAATCTGGCGGGCGGCGACGCGGCAGCCGCATCTATCGCGGCGGCCACCGATACATCATTTACACCCAGTTTGCTTTACCAAAACGATCCGCGATTTTAACCTCGGAAATTAATACGAAACGGCGTCGACGCTCACTTTAACGCCATGCGGCAAGGTTCAGAATCAATCACCGGCTTTCTCCGGAGCAAGACGTAAAATCGTACCGTTATGATCTTCCGAAATCAGCAAGGTTCCATCAGCCATCACTGCGAGGCCGATTGGTGAGCCGGTCGGCTCGCTTCCTGATTGTGAGAGATTACGCCAGCCCTGGACAAGAGGCTGCGGTGAACCCCTGGGGTTGCCGTCTGCATCAATGGCCAGACTCGCCACGCGATGCCCCGCATTGCGGTAGCCGTGATAGGCCATGATGACCCGCCCCTGCAATTCAGGAAAAGCTGCGCCGGTATAAACAAGCATCCCCAAAGGCGCTGAATGAGCTGGCAACAGCAGATTCGGCGCAGTGACCGTGGAACAATCGTGCTGCGGATACTCCGGAGCAGGCTTCCCGTCATCGAAGCAATAAGGCCACCCATAATTATGACCTTTCCGCACAACAAGGAACGGTTCATGCGGCAGCGCGTCATCTGACAATTTTGGGTCAACCACGTTGATATTGTCACGGCCATTGACCGCAGCCAGCAATACGCCTTCCGGGGTGACCGCCAGCGCAGCAGGATTTCTCATGCCAGTCGCTACAACATTTTCAGCCGAGGCGATTTGGGGGATGCTTTGAGGTCTGAAATAAAGAATCGATGCTCGCGGGACAGCTCCCCGCAATTCGGGGCAGGCCTGTGACGCAACAGGAAGACCACCAGATGCTGTTTCGCAATTATTCGTGGCGGACCCTTCGCTGACGTATAGGCCGCCATCGTGGTCAGCCGCCAGTCCCTTGAGGGGATGACGACCCGTTGAAGGCAATCCCGTCAACGCATCCTGGGTATCCGCCGTTCCATCGCCGTGCAGGTTTACGCGCAGAACGCGGTCTGGCAATCCAATGTAAAGTTGTCCATCAGATGCAAACGTGAGGCCGCTGGGACGATCCAGGCCGGTGAGAAGGACTTTTTCCGGTCCGTGCCCATTCTGTTCAATGGCTAGCAAACGGCCACGATGAGGCTGCCAACTCCCCATATCAACAACATAAATCGTGCCGCCTTTGACCGCCATACCCCGGGTAAAACGCATTCCCGATGCGACGAGGCCCAGACATGCGCCCTTGGGCGTCTGAAGATTGACACCTGGAAAACCATCGCACGACCCGCTGGTTGCGTAGACAGTTCGAGCGTGAAGCGCATGCGCCGTAAATACAAAAAGGGAAACGCACAATATTTTAACAATGTTTATGAGAAATTTTCTCGCGACACAGAGACACGCCGCTATTTTTTGGTTCGCCATACGACCTCCCCTCTCCACCGTCACAGTGTTTATCGTGCATATTTGGTGATCAGTGTGCGAACCACGTTACAGATTTTTAGTTCCGGGATCTGATAGCGCGACGCGCCCCGCTGCTTATGCACTAGGAAGCACGGCGGGAGTATGTCATGGCGATAATCGCGCCGACCTTAATTCGGACAGCAGGTATCATCCCTTGCCGTCATAGCTGCCGCATTCGCAAGGCGTGTTCCCATGTCATCAGCCCGTGCGCCATCTTGCAGAGACCGACGGCGCCGCTCCCGTCTTTCTACCGACGACGAGCGAAGACGGGTCCGACGACAGACCGCTGCAAAAACGAGGCCGCGAACACGACCGCCATTGCTACCCTGCCGACCGAACAAGGGAGGGGCTGACGCGCACCATGATTGGCTGGTGATCGGAAGCGTAAACGGGCAGCACCGCCGCCCCTTCACAGTTCATGCCGCGCACGAGGCAGCGATCGATACGGATCGGCAGGAGATCCGCCATACGGTGGGTTGGTTCGCGCGGGCCGACATCCTGAAATCCCGGCACCAGAGCAGGGCCGACAAGGTTGAAGTCGCCAAGAATGGCTGCCGGAGCAGGCAGGATGGCGGCGAGGCGCCTCAACTGGCGGCGGTTCATGATCTGTCCGTGCGACAGGTGAACGTTGGCGACTGTGAAGTCCCCAAGGGCGATCACCTGCGCTACGCGTCGAACCAGCGCTCCTGAAGGAATGGCGCAGGCGCGCGGCGCGCGCGCGAATGGCCGGCGGCTCCAGCACGCCGGACCGTGGATGCGACCCGGCAACGGCGCGCGCGCGTAATAACCGCCGATCCTTTCCGGCAGGAGGTCGATGTCCGCAGTCGCTTCCTGCATCAGTAAAAGATCGGGGCGTTCACGCTCGATCAACGCGACGACGTCGCTCAGGGCGGCGCCAACGCTGTGAAGCAAGTTCCAGCTGATGATCGTAACCGCTGCGCCGCCCGAAGTGCCTGAGGTGAGTGGTCGCGACCTGTTTCGCTTGAAACGGAGGCCGGTCACGGGGGCTAGCCCCGACACAACTGCGGGGGTCAGGACGGATTTGACCGTCACGATTCAGATTCTCCAATCTTAGAGAGTTTTGTCGGGACGTGACCGGCCGCGAATTCAACAGTCAGGGCGTATCCGATCGCAAGAAGGACCGGGCCGAGGAAGATGCCCAGGCCGCCAAACTCCAGAACGCCACCGATGACGCCAATCAAGGTCAGCAGATAAGGTAGTTCCGCGCCCCGCGATATGAAGATGGGCCGGATGAAATGATCCGCGCCTGAGATCGCGACGACTCCATAAACCGCCAGACCCAGCCCTCGCCACAAATGGTGGGATGCGACCAGCCATATTGCTGCGGGAATCCAGACCAGAGGCGCGCCGATCGGCAATACCGAGAGCAAGGCCGCCACCGTGCCGAACAGGACCGGCTCGGGTAGTCGGGCGATCCAGAAACCGACGCCTGTCAGCACGCCCTGCAGGATTGCGGTGCCCAGCACGCCATAGACCGTACCACGCACCGTGCCGCCGATGATCCGCAAAAGACGGTCGGCCTGCCGTCCGGCCACCCGCGCCAGCAGGGCGCGAAGGGTCCGTCCGAGCGAGTCGCCGCTGAGCCAGAAAAAGAAAGCGATGAACAGCGCCATCGCGATATGCAGGCCGCCGCTTGCGATCTGTACAAGCAGGGAAATAGCGGACTGGGCGATGTCGCCAGCGTATGGACGGAGACTTTGGCCAAGATTGCCGATGTCTTTCGCCGCTTCCGTCCATGCGTGGACAGCTTCGGCGCCAATGAGAGGCGTCGCAGCGACCCAAGCCGGAGGTTGGGGCACTTTCAGCCTTGGAACCAGAAAATCCGTCAGCGCCGTAACGGCGCCCGGCCCGTCGGCGACCCCTTTTGTGGCGAGCAATGCAATAGGAAGCAGGAGACATATGGCGCACAGCCCCGCCATGGCGAGAGCGGCGAGAGTCGGACGGATTCGCTTGCGCAGACGTGCATACACCGGCCAGGTAACAAATGCGAGAATGGCCGCCCAAAGCAAAGCGGAAGAAAACGGGGCCATCACCTCGACGCAGCCATAGGCCACGCCCGCGAGCAACAATCCTGCAATGATCCGTTCGGTCGCCATAGCCTCCGTGCCGACGCACCCCCCCGATATTCCGGGCGGTATTTCGTTGTTCAATATTTTGAACCACGCGACGGCCAATGAACAGCCCCGACACGACGCCTGTAAGGCCGCGGTCGGAACTTTGCAGCCAGCAACATCAGAGTCGCGGTACCGAAACACTTTACAAAAAAATGGATTAACGCAATATTGACGAACATCCATCCCTAAAAAAGTCGCAAGGAAATCTAAACGATGGCTGCTGTCACTATGCGTCTTAGCGAGATCGGTCAGCAGCTCCGCGCATTCCGCCTGGAATCCGGAATGCGAGCGGACGAAATAGCGGCTCGACTGGGCGTCTCCCGCGCCGCGCTGTACCGTTATGAAAAGGGCGAGGTGATCAAGCTGGACACCGTCCAGCGCCTCGCCGAGCTTCTCAAGGTTTCTCCCCTGACGTTGCTCGGAATCGGCGTCGAATACTACAGCCGTCCCATCGGTTTTTTCGAACGTATCCGCCAGATCGAGGAAGAAACCGACCAGATTCTGCAGATCGCCGATCCGGTGGCTTATCTTGTGACCTCCCCGGACTACGACAGGGTCCTCTTTCAGGCGATCGCCGAAACGCAGGATGCAGCGTCCGGGGAGCAATACGCATCGATCATGGCGGCGCGAAAATCCGCCTATGAGACGCGTCGTCCTACGATGATCACCATGCTGCCCGAGCAGGCGGTGGAGCGCTTCCTCCTGAGGGGCGTTTGCGAGGCTGCGTCCCCGTCGCCGGAACTGCGGGATGCCGCCCGACGTGTCGCTGCGGCGGAAATATCGCGCATCGTGGAGATGATCGAAGCGGAGCCGATCGGCTTGCAGTTCAGCGTCGTATCCGAGGTCGACAATACCGCCAATTGCATGCTCATGCGCGGGCGTGAGCGCATGGTTTTGGCGATCAACCCGTTCAGGGCCGACACCTCCCCGGCCGCGTCCACCGGCGTTTCGCTGATCACCAGCGCGCCTGAAGCAGTAAACGCCCACCAGCGCGTCATCGAGGCGTTGTGGAAGGATTCGCTGAAGGGCAAGGAGGCTGCGGACCGTCTCCGCCTGCTGCTTGCCGAGTATGCGATCCGATGATCCAATGCTCTCTCAGCGCCTGAAGGCGTGAAGAGGAGCAATTGATCGCATGTCCGCCCTTCCCGCGTCGCCGTCGCGCCAGACGCCGCTGATATCGGCCGAAACCCTTCTTTCCAGCGTGCCTGGATCGGGGGTTGTCGTCCTCGACGCCACGGCCCTGCTTCCCGGCGAGACGCGGGACCCCGATTCGGAATTCCTCGCACACCGCATACCCGGCGCCAGACGATTCGACATTGAGGTCTTTTCCGACCCTGAAGCCTCCCTGCCCCACATGGCGCCGACGGCCTCGCGCTTCGCTCGGCTGGCCGGAGAGCTTGGGCTGACGCGCGAAAGCACGATCGTTTTCTACGATCAGGGCAATATCGCTTCCTCTTGCCGCGCCTGGTGGCTGGCCCGCCTTTTCGGCCATGAACGCGCCTATGTGCTTGACGGCGGGCTTCCCGCCTGGATCGCCGCTGGCGGCCATGTGGAAAGCGCCCCCCCGATCCCGCCAACGAGCGCTGCCTACGAATCCCGGCTGACCGTTCAGCGCCTCTCCGGTCTGGGAGACATGCTCGCCCATGCGTCACACCCGGGCGAAGTGATCATCCTCGACGCTCGGGCGCGAGGACGCTTCGAGGGAACCGCGCCCGAGCCAAGGCCGGGACTGTCTTCCGGTCACATACCTGGCGCAGCCAGCCTCCCCTTTGGCGAGTTACTGGGCGCTGACAAACGGTTCCTGCCGCCAATCGAACTGAACGAACGCCTCGCCCGTGCAGGAGCAACCGGCGCTGCGCCCGTCATCGCGACCTGCGGCTCGGGCATGACCGCATCCGTAATCGCCGTAGCCATCGAGGCTGCGGGACTTCCGCCTGCGGCGATCTATGACGGATCGTGGGCCGAGTGGGCGTCGACGCCCGGAGCGCCGATCGAAACCGGGGCTGGCGCTCCAGCCGGCGAGAGCGCGGCATGAGCGACGAGAACGCAGTCTCCGCTGGGTGGGAGCGGCTGAACTCCCTGCTCGTTCGCGTCGGTCGCCCGGAGATCGACGAGGCGCCGCAGGGCGGGCGGCTGGTCAACCCGAGCGTGACGCGCGGGTCGACGGTCCTGTTTCCCGACATCGCCACGATGCAGAGCGTGGGGCGCGAGCGCTACGAACACGTCGCGATCTACGGGGCGATGGGATCGACGGTCCAGCATCAGCTCGAACGGGCGGTCGCAGCAATAGAAGGCGGCGCCAACACGCAGGTCGTGTCGTCCGGGCTTGCGGCCTGCACCACGGCGCTGCTGGTCTGGACCAGCGCGGGCGGTCACTGCCTGATCCCCGACTCGTGCTACGGGCCGACGCGGCGCTTCGCCGACACCATGTTGCGACGCTTCGGCGTCGAGACTGAGTATTACGATCCGTGCGCCGGCGAGGGTGCGTTGCGCGCGCTGATGCGATCCAACACGCAGGTCGTGTTCGCGGAGAGCCCGGGCAGCCATACCTTCGAAATACAAGACGTGAAGATGCTGGCCCGCGTCGCACATGACGGCGGCGCCCGACTGTTGCTCGACAACACCTGGGGGTTTGGCGTTTTTTCGCCGTTCGAACATGGCGTTGATGTATCGATACAGGCTCTGACGAAATACGCCGCCGGACATTCGGATGCGGTGCTGGGCGCGATCACTGTCGCGGACGACGGCTTGTGGCGCGCCTTGCGCGATGCGGCGATCCAGCTCGGGCAGCTCGCCGGGCCGGACGAATGCTGGCTGACCCTGCGCGGGTTGCGCACCATGGGCGTCCGTCTTGCGCATCAGTCGCGAACGGCGCTGCAGGTCGCGCGGTGGCTGGACGCGCGGCCGGAAGTTTTCCGCGTTCTGCACCCGGCTCTTCCCGATTGTCCTGGTCACGCGTTGTGGAAACGCGATTTCTCGGGCGCCGGCACGGTGTTCGGCGTGTCCCTGACGCCCGCCTATACGCGCGCAGCCATGGAGGCTATGGTCGACTCTCTGGCCCTGTTCGGCATCGGGGCTTCATGGGGCGGGTTCGAGAGTCTCGTGCTACCGACGACGGGCGGGATCGTGCGGTCCGTGTCCGCTCCGGAGCAAAACGACGAAGGGCCGTCGTTTCGCCTCAATATCGGCCTGGAGGCCGCGGAAGATCTTATCGCGGATCTTGAAAACGGGCTGGGGACGCTCGCAGCGACCTGACGGGTTGTAACATGTTCGGTCGCAGCCGCGCGGAAAGTTGGCGGACAGGGCGAGGACTGCGTCGATTTTTCCCGACGCGCTGACATCGCCTTACGTTGCAAAGAGGATTCGGGTATGCAACGGTGAGGGCATGACTCTCGCACCCCGTGCAATTTTCAGTTTCTGGCGGCGCTCCGTTTCTGGAGCGGCGTAGGTCTCTTTTCGTGAACCAGGCCGCATCAGTCGGCTTGCTTTGCGTCATTTCACCAGAAACGACCAGTCAGGCTGACAATGGCGGCTTCCGCAAAGGAAACGGCTACCATGTCTTTCAATGTGACGGACGACCATCCCTTGCCTGATGGATACGCCTTGCACGTTGGCGTCCCCGACGTTGCCGCCTATTGCCGTCTGCGCACAACAAGCGGCCTGACGCCAAGAAGTTTACAGGCCGCCCGCACGGGTCTTCCGAATACGCTCTATGGCGTGCATGTTGCGCATGGTTCCGACATCGTCGGCATGGGGCGCATGATTGGCGACGGCGCGCTCTTTATCCATATTGTCGACATCGCTGTTGAGCCTGCGCATCATGGACAAGGAATCGGCTCCGCAATCGTGGGCGCCATCATGCGCCATATACGCGCCGTCATCCCTGCCGAAACTTATGTAAGCCTGATGGCGAACGGCGGGGCATGGCGGCTGTACGAGCGATTCGGCTTCGAAAATGTTTTTCCCGATGCAAGAGGAATGGCGACGTGGATCAGCGCACAATGAAAACCGCCCTTCTTGTCATCGACCTTCAGCAAGGAATTCTGACGGGCCTCGCGTCTGCCGATCGACAAAAGTTGCTTGACGGGCAGCTTGACGCGGTCGCCAAACGATTGGGCGGATTGAAGCGCGCGGCCGAAACCGCAGGAGCGCCCGTCATCCTCGTTCAGCACGACGGGGACGCCTGACATCGTCTGGAAGTCGGAACGCCCGGCTGGCTGTTCCGCGACGAGGTTGCTCCCCGCGACGATACGGTCATCGTCCACAAACGGTCATGCGACTCTTTCCACGATACCGGCTTGAAGGAACGTCTGGTCGAACTTGGCGTAGATCGTCTGGCGATCGGCGGTTGCATGACCCAGTTCTGCATCGACACCGCTACCCGACGTGCAGTTTCTCTGGGCTTCGATGTTCTGTTGATCGGCGATGGTCACACGACCGCAGATTTCGGAGCGCTGACCGCCGAACAAATCATCGATCACCACAACTGCGTGCTGTCGGGATTCAGCGCGGGATCGAAAACCGTACGGATGACGCCATCGAGGATGGTTGAGTTCCGCGAACATCGGGCGCAATGACATTACGCAACGAACTTCCGGAAATCTGTTTTCCTATATATAAAATTCTTACTCTTAGGCTCCGTGTATCCGAACAATGACCCCCGGCCCTCTCGTTTCAGGAAAGCGGGCGACGCGGATTGATAACGCGGGCGCTCGACTGCCCGAAACGGGCGCAGACCTGCGTTCGCAACTCAGACCTCATCTCTCAACAGCGCCCAACGTTCATGATCACGCCACTCCCCGTCTATACGAAGATATCGTGGTGAAAATCCTTCATGACGGAAACCCAGTTTTCGAACAAGCGCTATGGATCTGGCGTTTCCGGGCTGAATGTTCGCTTCCAGACGGTGCAGGCCCACGTCATTGAAGGCGGCCCGCACTGTCAGGCGCACGGCTTCAGCCATCAATCCACGTCCAGAAAACTGCGCCATGCCATAATAGCCCAGATAGGCGTTCTGAAACCCGCGCATAACAATTTGACTGAGATGCGTGACGCCAACAACGCCTTCAGTATGCCGATCTCGTGCAATAAATCCGATATTGGCGTCAGACATCTGGTCGGCGAACCAGGCGTCGAAACCTTCTTTCGTTATGAACGGCTGAGCCCATGGAGCATGATAAGAGCGGTTCTCGAGATTGGCTTTAATCAAATCGCCCGCATCCTGTGGACATATCCTGCTCAGCGATATTTCGCTCATAACTGACGCTCGCCCGTTTACCGTCAAAAATATTGAATTTCTTAGCATATTTATAAAATTTGGAATCATTCACATTTGAGCGGACCGAAATTTCTCGTCAGGCTTCCACTAGGAAGGCGCCAATATCCAAATCGATTTGGATATTGGCGTCAGCGGATGTCCGACGCGCACCTCCAAGAACCACAGCATGAAAACGACCACCCCTCTGCTGGCGCATGGGTTCATGGAACTGACACGAAGACCAGCCATACACTGCCTTCCATCCTTCAGCGACAATGTTATAGTATAACCAACCAAACATATGGAGCGCTTGCCGTGGCGTCACAACTCGAGCGCCGTGCGCTTCTCGGAATGGGAGCCGGTTTCTCCCTGACTTCCCTGTTGCCTTCCATTCGTCGCGCACAGGCGATTCCGGCCCGACGGGATAGCGGAACGATCGAGGACGTTCAGCACATTGTCGTGCTGATGCAGGAAAATCGTTCTTTCGACCATTACCTCGGCCACCTCAACGGCGTGCGCGGCTATGGCGACCGGCATGTCGTGCGCGGGCCGAAAGGCCTGCCGATCTGGTGGCAACAGCGGCACAAGGCGGAAGACGGCTGGATCACGCCCTTCCACCTTCCAACCCAGACGACAAGCGCCCAATGCATGATCGACCTCGACCATAACTGGGCGCCCACGCACGCCGCGATCAACAAGGGATGGAACGATCAGTGGCCCCGTCACAAGAAAGACATGACGATGGGCTACTACACGCGCGAGGATATTCCGTTTCATTATGCGCTCGCCGACGCATTTACGACCTGTGACAACTGGTTCTGCTCGACGCCGACGCAGACCCATCCGAACCGTTATTATCTGATGACGGGCATGGTGGATCCGACAGGCGCAGGCGGTGGCCCGGTCCTCGACAACGTCGATTGGGTGGACCGGCCCTTTTATCCTCATGTCGCGCCACCCTTCTCCTGGACGACCTACCCCGAGCGCCTGCAGGAGGCAGGGATAGACTGGCGGATCTATCAGCAAGGCACCTCCGTCTCGGATGTCGAAAACGGCAACTTCGGCACCAATGTCCTGATGTGCTTCGAGAACTACGTGAAGGCGCAGCCCGGTTCGCCGCTCTACGAACGCGCCATGGTCGCCCGTCCCCTCGACCAACTCCGCGCCGACGTTCTGGCGGACCGCTTGCCGCAGGTGTCGTGGATCCTTCCCCCCGCCGCATATTCGGAGCATCCGCGCTGGACGCCGGGCTACGGCGCAACGTTCATCGCCCATGCGCTCGATGCGCTGACCGCTAATCCGGAAGTATGGGCGCGCACTGCCTTCCTCATCATGTATGACGAGAACGATGGTTATTTCGACCATCTTCCTCCACCGCAACCGCCCACGCCGGTTCTTCCGGGCAAGAGCACGATTGCGACGACCGGCGAGATTCACGACAGGATCAGCAGCTATGAACCGGAACGCTATACGGCCGACCTGCTGCCTTACGGGCTGGGCCCACGCGTGCCGGCCTTTGCCATTTCACCGTGGAGCACGGGCGGTTTCGTCTGCTCCGAGGTCTTCGACCACACGTCCGTCATTCGCTTCATCGAAGCGCGATTCGGCGTGAGCGAACCCAACATCACGCCATGGCGGCGCGCAATCTGCGGCGATCTGACCGGCGCATTCGATTTCTCACGCAAGCGGCATGTCAAGACGCCTCTCCCGGACACCAATGTTTACAAGAAAATTGCAGACGCTCAGTGCAAGCTGCCGAATCCAGTCATTCCGCAGCAAAGCCGGATCGAGGATATTGGTTCCGTGGAGCCGGGAGCGCGGCCTGCTCGCGCTCTACCTTATGCGCTTGCCGCCGACTTTACCGCCTCATCCTCCGGCGCCGTGACGATCGCCATGCGCAATGACGGCGCGCGCGCGGCCTGCCTTCTCGTCTATCGGGACCTCACTCAGGAAACACCACGGCGATATACAATTGAAGCTGGAAAATCGCTTCAGGACGAATGGGCGCCCGACCAAGCGACCGAGCGCCACTTCACAGTATTTGGCCCCAACGGTTTCGCGCGCTACCTGCGGCTCGCCGGACCGAGCACAATTTCGCTCTCCACGCGGCACGACGCAGCAAAAGGCGCGCTCGTCCTTGAAATCGCGAACAGCGCCAGCACGCCCAAACAATTGACGCTCCGCGACAATGCCTATGGCGCGGTCGACCGTAACCTCGCCGTTCCAGCAATGGGAAAAATGACGCAGACGCTCGATCTTGAAGATAGCCACCATTGGTACGATCTGGCCGTCACTGTCTCGGATGAAACGGGCAACGAAATTCGCGTCGCCGGTCACGTTGAAACTGGTCGGGCAAGCATTACGGACCCAGCTATGGGCGTCGGCTCGGCCAGATGAGGCGCACGCCGCCTCCTTGCGAAAGGTGCGGCGGCCGAAGGCGATAGCCGCTTCAGGCCGGTTTATGCATGAGAAGCTGGGCAATCAGCGTCGCACCCAGAAAGGTTCCTGCGTTCGCGCAGAAGGACACGATCACAATCCTCCACCCCAACCGGCGGAAAGCCGGAATGTCCTTCGCCACGGATAGTCCGGCTAAAGCCAGGATCGGGGTGACAAGCGACAGGAAATTGATCGGTGCGGTCATCGCCGCCACCGTGGCGGCGCCGGGCGAGCCGGGCATCGTCACCAGCATGGCGACGATGGAGCACCACAGGACGGCTGGTATACGTCCGCCTGCCAGGCGGTAAAGCCCAAGTCCTGCTGCGCTGATTGCAACGATGATCGCCATGCCCAGCATGGTAGATGCTGTAACGGCCGCGCCGTGGCCGATCCTGTTACCGATCAGCGCGAGACAGCCAATGAAAATCCAGCAGACCAGCACCCAGAGAAAGGATAACTGCCGCCCGTCGTCATGCACGACGTCGGCGTCACGAACTTTCGACGTCCGGCGCGCCGCCCTGCGTCCCAGGAGAGGTTCCAAAACACGGTACGCCCATATCGTGCAAGGCAGAGAGATCAGCACTGTGAAATACGTGCCGATCGTGGTCGTGATAAGATTGCTTGCAGCGGCGAAAACGGCGATGTCGTCAGCCATGGACGGCGGCATGCGGGCTACGATCGCCCCGGACGCGGCCGCCATCATACTCCCTGAGCCGACGCCAGAGCCCATCGCCAGGGCATAAGGACTGAACCAGCCCGTATCCGTAAGCAAACCCGCAAACAGCGCAATGAAAATAGCGCCGAAAATGGCGCCGGTCAGATACTCGGCAAGAACGCCGCGCCCTTCAGGGGAGTTCATGCCAAACCGTTCCCCGATGATTGCAAGGCTTGGCTCACGACCGATGGAAAATGTCGCGCCTATCGCTTCACGTTTTATTCCCAACAGCAGGGCGAGCGGCAGGCCGAAAACCATGGTTCCCAGAAAATGCCCGAACTCCTGAAACACGAGCGCCCAGCCGGCCTGCAGCACTTTCGGAATCGAGCCTCCAACAAGCAGGCCCAATCGCGTGATGAAGAGCAGCAATACAGGTTGCAGAAGTTTCGCCGCCGTCACCTGCGCTTGCACGGACAACGTCATGTTTCCAGGAGAAACCAGTCCGCAGACACCGTATAACGCCCCCGCAATGAGCGCCCAGACAAGCGGCTGAAGGGTGACGCCGCCGGGGCCAATCGGAACAGTGACAGGGCCGATGGCCTCGGCGGCGATCACGATGAACGTAGTCGCAAGCAGGATGCGCAGCATGTCCGGACGCTTCGGAACAAAGCGTGCGGCGGCTGGCGTTGGCGTCGCGGTCGGGGAGACAGACCCGGCGCTCATCACTCAGCCGAGACCGGGAGCATAACCGAAGGCGGCCGTTGGCTCCCTTGCCGTTTCGACCCAGACGCTTTTCATGTGCGTGTACTCCCTGAGCACGTCTACGCCGCTCGATCGACCGTACCCGCTCTGCCCTGATCCGCCAAATGGCGAAGCCACGTTGATCGTCTTGTAGGAATTGATCCAGAAGGTGCCAGCACGCACGCCTGAAGCGACGCGATGCGCCCGACCGACGTCGCGCGTCCAGACCGCTCCCGCCAGACCGAACGGGCTTGCGTTCGCAAGGGCCACCGCCTCAGCCTCATCCTCAAACGGGATCGCGACGACCACCGGACCAAAAATTTCAGTCTGGGCCACGGACATGTCGTTATCGACGCCCGTCAGGATCGTGGGAGGCACGAAATAACCCTTCGCCGGATCGACGTCGCCGAGCGGCGGCGTCGCCACGGCGCCAGCCTCAACGCCCTTGTCGATCATGGTGCGCACATGCTCGAACTGCCGAATGTTGTTGATCGGCCCGACCTCCGTGTCCGGGCTGGCCGGATCTCCAACCCTGATCTGCGCAGCGCCTTCGGCGACGATGCGGACAAACCGATCATAGATGGAACGCTGCACCAGCAGGCGTGAGCCTGCGACGCAGCTTTGCCCTGCGCCTGCGAAAATCGCGGCTTGCGCCCCCTTGGCGGCAAGCGCCAGATCGGCGTCCTCGAACACGATGTTGGCGGATTTACCGCCCAGTTCGAGCACGCTCGGTTTCAGCAAGCGCGCGGCGGCGGCGGCGATCTGCGCGCCCACTGCTGGCGATCCGACGAAAACCACCTTCTTGACGGCAGGTTCGGCAATGGCGGCCTGCGCGGCGGTGTGTCCGTAGCCGTTCAGCACGTTGATGACCCCGGTTGGCAACCCGGCTTTCTCCGCCAGTCTCGCCAGTGCGAGGGATGTAAGAGGCGTCCGCTCCGAGGGCTTGAGGACGACAGCGTTGCCCATCGCAATCGCCGGGGCCACCTGCCAGCCGGCGGTAAAGATTGGCGCATTCCACGGCGTGATCTGAAGAATGACGCCAACCGGCTCACGCAAGGTATAGTTCAGATGCGACGTCGGCGTCGGAATGACTTCGCCGAAAAGCTTGTCTGTCCAACCTGCATAATATTCGAACATCTCGGCGACCTTGATCGCCTCTCCCCTGCAGTCGCGAATTGGCTTTCCCGAGACAAGCATTTCCAGTTCAGCAAGGCTTTCGGATTCAGCCCGCACCGCCTGCGCGATCGCCTGCATCACGCGCCCTCGCGCAGCGTGGGTGAAGGACCTCCAGCGCAACAGCCCCTGCTCCGCCTCGATGGCCGCGCGATGCGCGACTTCAGCCCCTGCGTCCGAGAACGCGCAAAGCGCTTCCGTCGTGACGGGGCTTATGATCTCAATCGGTTCGCCGTGTCCCTCTACAATGACGCCCCCAATATAGGAGCCGATAGCCGTCGCTTCCGGAAAGAAATGTGCGAACAGGGCTTCAACGCGACGCGCTTGATCGGTCATTATTGAGCCTCCGTGACCGAAGTCTGGTCAAGCGTCATTTCGACGATACGGTTGAAGTCCGCCTGATCGGCCAATGTGGGGGCGCTATCCGCCCATGCGGCGATCGTCTGTTCCATCAAGGGCAACGTCAGCTCGGAACGCCGAGCCAGATCGTCGCCAAGACGGATGTCCTTACGCATCAGCTTCATCGTGAAACCTGAATCGAACGCCTGATTCAGAATCCAGCGCGGCATGTTGACTTCCGTCGCAGCATTGCGGCCCGAACCGGAATTGAGGCCCGCAACCAGCTTGTCGTCCTGCATGCCGAGGCTTCGACCAAGCGCGAGCGCTTCGGCGGCGAGGATAAGGTTTGCGCCACACATGACGTTGTTGATGATTTTGAGCGCGTGACCATCCCCCACTGCGCCAACATGAGTACGCACGCGGCTCATGGCTTCCAGAACCGGTTCAATGCGGGCGATATCGGCCGCGTCTCCACCGAGCACCATGCCAAGCGCACCCGCCATGGCGCCAGAAGGACCGCCGCTGACCGGGGCGTCAACGAGATGCATTCCAGCCTCGTCGATCAGCTTCGCCAGACGGCGTGTCACGTCGGGGTGCGACGTCGACGTGTCAATGACCGTGACTCCTGCGCGGCCAGAAGCCAGCACACCGCCTTCGCCCGCAATAACCTGCTCGACGACAGCAGCGGTCGGAAGGGAAAGGACGATGACATCGCAGGCGTGCGTCACGTCGGACAACGACGTCGCAAGCGAAACATCTCGTCCTTCGAGTATGAGTGGCCCGTCGAGGAACGGATCATGCCCCAGAACGTCAAAACCCTTTCGCATCAGGGACGCAGCCATCCCACGCCCCATGTTTCCAAGCCCGACCACACCGATTTTGGACACCCTGCCATTCTCCTTCGTCGCAAATCCGCACCACGCCGTGCCTAGTGAAAACGGTTCTGCGATTGGCGAAAGGCATGTACACCGTCATAACTGTTGCCCTGAAAGCAACGCCGGAGGGTCGTTTCGTGGAACTGGACGAGCGCTGGATATTCTATCTGCATGAATCAATCGTCGGCGGCAGCGTAAGAGCCGCCGCCGACAAGCTGAATGTGAATCCTTCAGCTATCAGCAGACAGATTGTTCACCTTGAACAAGCCGTTGGCGCCAGCCTGATGGAGCGCCACAGCAAGGGAGTCCGCGCGACCGAGGCCGGGGAACTCGTCCTCGATTATTATCGCCGACGGCGCGCCGACCACGACGACACGCTGAGCCGCATCGAAGATATCAAGGGCCTGAGGCGTGGCCACATCAGTCTGGCGCTTGGCGAGGGATTCATCGATACGATCGCCGCTGGCCCCCTGGCCCGCTTCTGGAAGCGATATCCGGAAATTTCGCTGAACGTTGAAGTAACAAGCACGAATGACGTGGCGCGGCTGCTATTGGAAGATGCTGTTCATATAGGGCTTATCTACAACCCGCCTAAGGAACCCCGATTGAGGACGCATTCGGTGGCGCTCCAACCGGTTCGTGTCATTGCGCGCGCCGACCATCCGTTTGCGGCGCTTGGACGGCCTCTGGACATAACAGAACTGCTCGACCAACGGATCGCTCAACTCCAGCATTCTTACGGAATTCGTCAGATTATAGACAATGCAACACACATTTCAGGACTACGTATTCCCGCAGCAGTGACGACAAGCTCCATCTCCATGCTCAAAAACTTCGTGGAGCATGGCGGCGGCATTACGCTCGCGCCGTCTTTCGTAGCGGCGAATGAAATTCAAAGCGGTAAGTTCGTCGCGGTTCCGCTCAGGCATAACGTGCTGGACGCCAGCATGCATGTAATGTCGCGTCTGGGTCGGCAACTGCCTAGTGCAGCGACCATGGTGCTGCGTCAGATTGGACGAGAGTTCCGGAGACTGGAGGCAGCCGATGACAGCTTACGCGCCGCCAACAAGCCGCATGGTGCGTCGTATACGAATGATTGATAAAAAATATATATTTTATACAATTCAATGGCTCGCGCTATAATTTTGGTGGGCGTAACGCCCGCGAAAATCAGACAAGACAGGTATCGCGTCTTGGCGCTCCTCCTTGCAGTCGATCGATCTCGACGAATTCGATTGCATCTCTGCACAAATCCAAACACTCACTCTAGGGCGTATCGTCAGTTGATTCCGATGGCGGCAGAGACGAGTTCTGCTACTGAGTGGAATGTTGGTTTCAGCTTGTCGTGTCGTGTTACAATGCCTCTGAACTGCTTCAATCTGGCGAATCGCGCTCGATGATGTTTTGTTTTTATATAACGAGCGGGAGATTTCCCGTGCATTGCGTCGGTTTTTCTTTGACGGAATAACCGATGCTATATGCCCGTCTTCGAGCTTTCCGATGAATGGATCAGCGTCATAAGCCTTGTCGGCAATAACGGCTGCCGGATCGACTTCATCCAGAAGGGTGTCTGCTTCGGCGATGTCGGCCCTTTGCCCTCACGTCAGGGAAAGAGCCACGACCTTCCTCGCAGCATCGACAGTGGTTTGGATCTTCGTGATCAGTCCGCCCCGGGGCCGTCCGATGGCCTGATCCGCACCCCTTTTAAGAGCGCGTGCACTATGCTGATGTGCTCTGACGATCGTGCTGTCGATCATCATGTATTCATTGTCGCGATCGGCCCCCAAATGCCGGAAATCCGTTTGATCACCCCGCTTTCGCACCAGCGGCGCAAGTCCATTTTCAACATCAAAGGGACTGGAATGCGTCATGATCCACCCAAACACCACAGGGGAATGGAATCATAAGGATCACCTCAAAAGCGGGGACCGTTTCGAATCAGCCACATGTCACACAATAGCGGTTGTATTTTAAGAAATTGCGGAATATGTTGCTGAACGTTTTTATTACCTATTGTTTCGTTTTGATATATAATAGATGATAGCCATTAGTTCAGACCAATGGCTGGTTCGTCACCTGTAGCGGATTTTAGAGGCGGCGCAATGGTAAGGAAGGGTAATATGCGGGGTCGGTTGAGAGCAGATTATAAACTGGTGAATGCAGTTGGCCCTGATGAAGAGAGGCGGAATAAAAGTGAATTCATGTCATTCCTATCAAAATTTAAAGATATAAAAAACATCAAGTTAACAGACAATTTCTCGGAGATGCTCGGCATTGAATTTGCACATATATCTACTCGGAGCAAAGCATCGCAGCCTGAGTTTTTTTCTGAATATAGGGGGCGGGTGAAATCTTTGACAACAGATTTTGTCAAAATAAATTACGTGATCCTGCGAGACGGTTTAATTACCACCAACGAATTAAGCGTAGATTTAGATATGCATTACGCAAATGTAACATGTGACGACGTTGCGCAATTATTCGATACCACGTGGGCGCGAAAGTCAGCGAATCCATTTCGTCCGATTGTTACACTCAAGCTTAATTCTTTGAATTTTTCAAATAAAATAGAAATTACAATGACAAAAAGACGCGAAATTCCATTTATATTCTGCATTTCCATGTCGGAGACGTCACCATGAATTCAATTTCCGTTACTGCTCTTCGAGGCTTATTGTCGTCGCTTTCGGCGTTTTCAACGCAAACAATAGATGATGTTCAGACCATACCGGCGCATTCGCAGCCCCCCGCTCCAAAAACAGAGAGAAAACATCACAGACCAAGTGGAAGTACAAGCCTCAAAGCATTGCGCCCTAACTGACGACATACTCTAAGGGAAATTTTCATTTCCGATCGGGTTTGCGTCAGAGACGCAAGTGCCGCAAGGATTTTCAACTATCTGCGCGCCGTCGGGCCCTGCGCAGCCAGCTATCGTCACCAAGACAGATGCGACAAGCACCCGTCCAAATGAGTTTTTCTCTTTTGTATCATAATTAATTTCCTACATTTGCGCTTTCCGCACTCCTTAATTTCGTTTATTGTTCATATTAAGCCATATAAAATTACAGAACATATTATTCGATTTTTTTATGAAAACCACACGATCTTGAATTGGATTTTTTGAAAACATACTTCCAGCGCCAACTTGACCGTTTGGCCTACACTCAGCGTATAAAAGCGGCGTCCTTTGACATCGACGTCAATCTGGAAGTTCGAACTCCTGCGCAAACCTACCGTCTTGTCGGAAGGTTTGCGAATTAAGCAATAATTAAATGAGAAATTCCGCATAGAACCAAAGCAGCTACGAACGGTATAATCACATAAAATATTTCAGCTTATCATGACCTACGCCATGTCAGGCCTCACACGCGTTGCGCTATGGCAATGTCACATAGGTTTGTTCGGCGTTATTGTGAGCCCCAATAACGTCAAAAACGCATGTTCAGCAGGTGACAACCGCTGTTGAGGGTGACGCAACACACGAAATTGCCGATCCGGCAAAGGCAGGGGAGCCACGCACAGCAGTCCAGCCTCTACGCGCCCGGCAACCACGCTGGCCGACAATACGGCCGCAGCGTCCCCGGTTTCCACCATGCCGGCCACGGCCTCGTTGGACGCGACCTCCAGCACGATATCGAGCTTGTCAGGGTCAACGCCAAGCACGCGCAGACCCTGCTCAAACTCCATGCGGGTGCCTGATCCCGCCTCACGCAGCACCCAGGGCGTATCGAGCAGACTTCCCACGTCCGGAGGCGTGGTCGCCCACGGATGATCGGGAGCCACGACCAGAAGAAGCCGGTCATGGGCTACGATATCGGAACAAAGATCGAGCGTCGGCAGCTCACCTTCGACAAGACCGATGGACGCTTCGCCCGACTGCACCAGACGACCGATGTCGCGCGTGTTGGCGATGGCGACATGCAGACGGATGCCGGGGTGCGCCGCCCGAAACGCGTTCAACCGCGCCGGAAGCCAGTAGCTCGCGATCGTATGGCTGGCGTGAATGCGCAGAACGCCGTCCCGCAGCCCGCTGAGGTCAAGCATCCGTTCACGTGCAACCTCGGCGCGGTTGAGCACCGTACGCGCCTCGTCGAGAAAGCGCCTCCCGGCCTCCGTCAGTTCGATCCGGCGGCCGACGCGGCTGAAGAACGACAGCTGAAACTCCCCCTCGAGCTGAGTTACGGCGTGACTGACCGCAGACTGGGTCAGGTTCAGGAATTCGGCCGCACGCGTAACATGCTCCCGCTCGGCGACGGCGACAAAAATCCTGAGCTGTTCGAGCGTCATGACACGATCGCCCGCACCAGCGCAGCCAGTACGCCGCAGCCAAGCGCGGCAAGCACTATTGTCAGAGCGCGCTCCATCGCGGGACCAGCGCTCCGCAATTCAGTTTCCGCCGAGATCGCGTCGCGCGTAACGCGAAACCGACGATAGGCCGCCACAAACAGGACGATTCCCAACGCGACGAACGTCACCCCGAGCTCGGCTGTCGCGCCATAGGGGCGGGGAGCTCCCGCGTCATGCTGGGCCGCCACGAGCCTGAGAAACAGATCAAACTTCGTCAGAACTCCGCCAAAAGCGAGGATGGCCAGCGCAGTGCGCACCCACGCCAGAAACGTGCGTTCGTTGGCTGCGTGATCGGTATAGCGAGGAATCATGTCGCACCTGCATTGACGATAATGTCTGCTACTTTTTTTGCCTGACAACGAATTTCAGGAATAGCGATAGATTCCAGCAGGACGCCCTGCCGTGCCGGCCCCACGACGAACAGATCATCGGCGATTTTGCCTGCTCGGTCGATCAGTGCGCCGTCTGGAGTACAGGACAGGCCTGCGCCCCCAAAACCCGGCACGATCTCGCCTTTATCGAACAGATCATGCAGGAGAGGCGCCGCGACACGTTTGTAGTTCAAGCTGGGACCGGTGCAATTGATCACATGCGCGGCGCGAAGGCTGAGCGCCTTCCCGGCGGCCACGGCCGTGATCGTCAGGTGGTCGTTATCGGCCGCAATCGCGGTGACCCGGCCGTCCAGCACACGCAGCGATCCGGCGCGACGCTCCTGATCAAGAATGTCGGCGATATGCGGCGCCATGCGGTGCCGCACGACTTCCCAACGCCGTAACAAGTGCCGCTGAAAACGAATTTTCTCCGTATCCGGCAGCGCGAGCCAGAGCACGTTTGTCACAGAGCGCATGCTGTCCACCGCCGCACGCCAGTTCGTGCCGCGCTTTAGCGCCGCATGGAACGCCCGTAGATAAGCGCGCGCCGTAGGCGGTACGCCGCAAGGCGTAACGACCGGCGCGGGCAAAGGCGTGTAATCAGCATGGCGTTCAGGAAACAGACCGCGCCTCGACAACGCCGTCACCCGGCCACGATGGCCGTTTTCCCGAAGGCGCAGCAACACGTCGACCGTCGTCAGTCCTGTCCCGATAACCGTCACCTCGTCATAGACGGCAATCCCGGCGAAAACCCGCTCAGCCCAGGCGTTATGATGGTAGCGCCCCGTCGCATCGAGTTCAGGCGGAATCCCCGGCAAGCGAGCGGGATCGAAGTGCCCGCAACCAAGCACGACCTTACCCGCTCGAATCTTCCGCCCATCGGCAAGGGTTATCTCGAAACCGCGCTCCAGTCTGCGACATGCGACGGCCGCCTGCCGCTCGTGCTCTGGCCCAGCTATGGAATAAAGGTTGCGCAAATAGAGGCCATAGATAGCACGCGGGACGAACTCCCCTGGAGCAACGGAGCCCGGCACGTTGTCGCGCAGCCACTTCAGGAAGTGGTCTGGATCGTCCGGGTCGGCGCTCATGCCCCTTGCAGCCACGTTCAACAGATTCTTGAGCGACGGCGTAGAATAGGCCAGCCCGAAGCCCGGCCGTTCAGACGGATCGATCACGGTGCAGGTTACGCCATGACGTACGGCCAGATTCCACGCCGTTAACGTGCCGCTTGCTCCCCCACCGATGACGACAATATCGCGTATGTCTGTTTCGGTCATATCGCTCATGCTCCTGCAACGCTGTTGCGTGCAGAATGGTCCGAAGCAATTACGCGATCCAGAAGATTATATCGATTGAATCGTTCATGCAGGACGAACGATTCAGCTTGCCCTCGGCCCGCGCTCCTCCGTGCCTGTCAGAAACGCGCAGGGATCAATGACGGCTGTCGGGCGACATGGATTGCGTTCGCACGATAGAACGCCAGCGTTCGACCGTTTCCAGAGGCCATCGAAGGCCGTGAAGGCGGCGGCGTGAAACCGCGGATCGTCGGGCTGAACGGCGTCGTTGAACGTGCCTGCGAGGCGGGAATCGATGAAGGCACGTCCGCTCCTCCCGCCGGAAATGGCGGCGCGTGGCTGACCGTCATGGCGACGTGCGGCGAACCGGGCGTTGGCCCGCGCCCCGCGCCACCCAAGGGCGCCGCCCATGATTCAAGGACTTTCCACTGATACGTGTTGCCGATATCCGGCGTGAAAGAGTGATAGGCGGCCGCGGCGCCGGGCCAGCTTCCTGTGCGGCCGAACAGATCCGTCAGGAAGCGGGCGGCGTAATTGGCGTTTGCCACCGGATCGAAAGCGGCCTCCAGCGATGGAAACGCATTTGGGTGCTGTTGAAGATTGACCTGCATGCATCCAACGTCGATCGACGTCACGCCCTGCGCCTGAAACGCCCGCACGGCTTCGATCGCCTGCTGCTTCGAGTGATAGACATAACCTCGCCCTTGCGCGTTGACCGTCCACGGCCACGCAACCACGCCGCCGCCCGAAATGCGCCGCCCGCTTTCCACACGCCCCATTGCTACAAGGAACTGATCGGGAATCCGGTAGATGCGTTCGGCAGAAAGGGCCGCACGAGTGCACAAGCCAGCATCCAACGCAGCGTAAGCCATGGAAGGAGCAGCCTGAGACTCAAATTCCGGGCTGTCGGAGTTGATCGCCGGAATTTCGACGACGCCTTCCCGTGCGTTCGCAGCCCCGATCACTAAACCACCATTCGTCAGAATCTCTCCCGCGTTGTCATCGCCTGCGCTCCGGCGTGACAAATATTCGTTCGCGCTCGACTTCGACTCTGGCCTTGCCCCTTCCGGCGCACCAGGAACCGCCGCCACCGCCGAATCAAGCGGCATACTTCCCACGATCAGCAGCAGAAACAACAAAAAACGATGCATAACGCGGGCATGATGACTGCGCACCAGTTAACAACGAGTTAGAAATCGCTGAGACGCCCCTCAGTTTCGATCCATTTGCCGGCAGGAAAAGGTGGTTGCGATAAACCGGCGGGGAACGCCGTTGCTGTTGTCGAAGGCATATCGAACCGGCTCATCTAGTCACACGGGGTAAGCGGCGCAAAAGAGACGTCGGGCATGCGACGCACCCCGCCAGCAAGCAGATCAGGCAGCATCATGGAAAATCAACCCCAGCGTATGCCGCAACCCGGATCGAATGGCGCTGACGCCATGACGCATCGTAATGCGATAATCTCCTTTGGCGCCCCGTTGAGGACGGGCGTTAACCGCGAACAGAACACCATCGCCTTTTCCAAGCGGAACGACCGTCGCCCGAGATTGCATACGGGGCCTCTGTTCGGTCAAGACGAGCTCGCCACCGGTGAAATCCGCACCAGGTTCAGAAAGAAGGACCGCAACCTGAAGCGGAAAAACATGATCGCCATAGAGATCCTGATGCAGGCAATTGTAATCTCCCTGCCGATATTCCAGAAGAAGGGGCGTAGGTTTCGTCTGACCGGCGGCATGGCACCGCTCAAGAAAATCTGCATGGCTTTTGGGAAAGCGCACGGCATTGCCTATGCGTTCATACCAGCCATTGGCAATCGGGACGAGACGTGGGTACAGCGCCGTTCGTGCGCTTCCTATCAGGGACGGTAATGGATAGGAAAAATAACGGTATTCACCGCGCCCAAAGCCGTGCCGAACCATACGGACATGGCTGCGAAACGCGTCTGTCGGTCCGTACAGGCGTGATATCAAATCGCATTCGGGAATTTCAAACAGATCGCTCAATATGCACCACCCTTCCCGATCGATCTGTTGAGAGATTTTTCCCCAGTCATAAGCGTCAATACGTGCCCGCAAAGCATCAGCCTGAAAGTTTGTTGTATCGACCATAGGGTCGCTTCCTCCTGCGACTGAAGAATCTCAAGATTTTCTTGAGAGTATTGTTCTCGTTTTCGGCAATATATGAATACTATCGCGCATCAGAAACAGTGACGCCACGCGCCCGACAGTAACCCGCTCGCATTTTCGGGCCTCACGGCGCATCTTTACACGAGAGTATCCACGTTATTTACGCACAGGACACCAGTTTGTGGCGCAATCCCCCGCTGACGGAATCTTATACCCGCCTTCATTTTTTCCGCGGGGCCAGAACAATTTCACTGCCGACAAGCATGCCGAATAGCGCCACGATGGTCCGATACAACGAATTTATTCGCCAAGGGAAACCAGGTGAAAAGAGACCAGCTCCCCTATCCACAACCGTGCGTCAGCGGTGCTGGAGGCGGCGACCCACATGACATGGCGTATGAAATATAGAGTATTCGATCGAAAAACTGTATTCTAAACCAGATATTTTTCCTCAAACAGTTCGTAATGACAAATCAGGCGCGGATACAGAGATCAACAAGGCGTTCGCTTTCGCGACAAAAGAACGTGCAAAATAGCAATACTCACCCTGTCAAAAAACAGATCGCTCCGATAAAGAATCGTCGGTCACTTTGCTTCAGCCTCACGTCGAAGCAGGTGACGTTTGCGCTCGACGCCCCATCGATATCCTGAAAGAGACCCGTCATTGCGAATAACGCGATGACAGGGGATCGCAACGGCGATGTGGTTGGACGCGCAGGCCCCGGCAACCGCACGTGTCGCTGTTGGCTGGCCAATCCTTCGGGCGACTTCCGCATAAGTGACGGTTTCGCCTGCCGGGATCTGACGCAACGCCTGCCATACACGTTGCTGAAATACCGTCCCGCGCACGTCAAGCGGTAAATCAAGCCCCTGATTCGGAGTTTCAACAAAACCGATAACCTTGGCGATATTCTTTTCATAGTCGGGGTCTGCTCCAATGAGCTTCGCCCTGGGAAACCGATCCTGCAGATCCAGCACCAACGCCTCCGGATCATCACCGATCAAGATCGACGCAACGCCTTTTTCACTTGATGCGACGAGGATAGCCCCCAGGGAGCATTGAGCCACCGCGAAATGAAGAACTTCGTGCGCGCCGCCATTCTTATAATGTTTTGGCGTCATGCCCAGCATGGCGGACGACTGCGCATAGAAACGACCGTTGGAGTTGAAACCCGCATCATAAAGTGCGTCTGTGACCTTCGCACCTTGCTCCAGCCCCTCACGCACTTTTCGAGCGCGGCTGGCGCTGGCGTACGCCTTGGGTGTAAGACCTGTCTGCGCTTTGAAAATGCGTTGAAAATAACCCGGACTCAGTTCGACAGCGGTCGCCAGAGTCTCTAACGAAGGAGCCTCTTCTGCGGTTTCTATCAAGCGGCAGGCCCGCTCGACCAATGCGGCATTTGCCGCATCGGTTGAACACCCCTCAGGATTGCATCGCTTGCAAGGGCGGCAGCCCGTCGCCCTCGCGCTTTCCAGCGTGTCATGCAAGGTGACGTTTTTGGGGTTCGGCGTGCGGGAAGGACAGGACGGACGGCAATATACGCCGGTCGTGGAGACGGAATACCACAACGTCCCGTCCGAGTTCCTGTCGCGGGCAAGAATTCTCGTCCAACGAGAATCTCTTGCAGTATCCTGAGGATATTTATCAGTTTTCATCATGTGGCCATTCTGTCCGCCGACGCTTTAAGGCACGCTCTGTTTCTTGCTTTCAAATTCGAAATACGACGCTGATGCGTCCATCGCAAAGACAAACGCGTCGAGATGAAAGGGGTCGCCCGGCCCATACGCGGCGACGCCTACGCCTCACCAATGCGTAGTCTTGATGGCGCGCAAACAATTTCAAGTCATGAACCGGAACGTTTTTGCGAAGCGTTCTCCGCTAGCGTTGGGTGTTGATGCAAACGCGCATCGCGCTGAACAACAGGAGTGACGCATGTCGAAAGAAACACAAAACAAAGCGATTGTCGCAGAATGGTTCAAACGGTTCTGGGGCAATCCGTACGATGAGGCCGTTATCGACGAACTGGGCGCCGACGATCTGACTGTCTTCTACCCCATGCACGGTCCGCGCAAGGGCAAAGCGGAAGTGAAGAAGTTTATGGTCGAGTTCCGGGAGGCCTTTCCAGACCTCAATTTCTGGGGCGTCGAAGAGATGGTTGCCGAAGGCGATATCGTCGTCGCGCGCTGGGACGGTGGCGGGACGAACACCGGTCCAGCTTTCGATGATTTGCCCGTAGGCGCTTTACCGCGTGCAAATACCGGGAAAACCATGCGTTTTACCGGCACTAGCTGGCTCGAGGTCAGGGATGGAAAGATCGTCAATGAACCGGGACAAGAATGCGCGCTGGCGGCATTGCAGCAACTTGTCCTGATACCGCCAATTGAGAGGACAAGATAATTTTGGCGGCTTTTCTGGCGCCAAAACGTCTCCAGACAAGGACTGCCAGCTGCACACATGAAGGTCTGCAATCAGGCACACCGTCAATCGAAGCGACATATATACGTCGGCGCCCTCGGCTTGGCGTTGAACCGCCCGCCTCTTCCAAAACCGCCGTCTTCGCAAGCGATATAGTCATCAAAAGGAAAGGCTCTGGAGACCTAACCTCCAGAGCCCTGCACTTCTTTGTCTACAGACGGATCTTCGTCCTAAAACCGTTCGACACTTTCACCGTCAAACGGGGCTAGCGCACGACGAGCCGTCCGAAGACGCTAGTCAGAGGGAAATGCGCGCAGCCCACGCCAGCGCGCAGTCCGCCAGAGCCTCAGGCCTTGAGCGCCTTCTGCAGGCGCACGTCAATGGCATCGAGGAAGGGCTGCGTGTCCAGCCACTTCACGTCCTTGCCAACCAGCAGGGCGAGATCCTTGGTCATCTCACCCGCCTCGACGGCCTCGACGCAGACGCGTTCCAGCGTCTCGGCGAAGTTCACCACATCAGGGGTGTCATCGAAACGACCGCGATAGATCAGGCCCCGCGTCCACGCATAGATCGACGCGATCGGATTCGTGGAGGTCGGACGGCCCTTCTGATGCTCACGATAGTGACGCGTCACCGTGCCGTGCGCCGCCTCGGACTCGACGATCGTGCCGGTCGGGTCGAGCAGAACGGACGTCATCAAGCCAAGGCTGCCGAAGCCCTGCGCCACGATGTCGCTCTCGACGTCGCCGTCGTAGTTCTTACAGGCCCAAACATAGCCGCCTTCCCACTTCAGGGCGCTTGCGACCATGTCGTCGATCAGACGGTGCTCGTAGGTCAGGCCGAGCTTGTCGAAGTCGGCCTTGAACTCCTTCTCGTAGATCTCCTGGAACACATCCTTGAACATGCCGTCATAGGCCTTGAGGATCGTGTTCTTTGTCGAGAGGTAGACTGGCAGCTTGCGATCACGGCCATAGCTGAGCGACGCGCGGGCGAAGCCTTCAATGGAGGCGCGGGTGTTGTGCATACCGAGCGCGACGCCCGGGCCCTTGAAGTCATGCACGTCGAGCGTGATCGGCTCGCCGCCACCTTCCGGCACGAAGTTCAGCGTGACCTTGCCCGGACCGGGGATCTTGGTCTCGGCGGCGCGATAGATGTCGCCATACGCATGGCGGCCGATGACGATCGGCTTGCCCCAGTGCGGCACGAGGCGCGGCACGTTGGAGCAGATGATCGGCTCACGGAAGATCGTGCCGTCGAGGATGTTGCGGATCGTGCCGTTGGGCGACCGCCACATCTTCTTCAGGCCGAATTCCTCGACGCGCGCCTCGTCCGGCGTGATCGTCGCACATTTGACGCCGACGCGGTACTTCTTGATCGCCTCGGCGGCCTCGACCGTCACCTTGTCGTCGGTCGCGTCACGGTGCTCGATACCGAGATCGTAGTATTTCAGATCGATGTCGAGGTAAGGGACGATCAGCCGGTCTTTGATGAAATGCCAGATAATCCGCGTCATCTCGTCGCCGTCGAGTTCGACAACCGGATTTTTGACTTTGATTTTCGCCATGAGACTTAGCGGCCCCTTTCGATGGGTGTCGTGCCGACGCCCGGAGACGCCAGCGGAAAGGTGTTCGGCAGTAGCACGCTGACGGCGTGGCCCCTATGCCAGCCCGCGCTCCCGCCTGTTCACAATAACGATAGCGGTCATGCACTGCGCGGTTAAACCGGGCGAATGCGCGCGCTTCAAAAACTCGTCAGCGTCCGGGCGGCCCGGCATAGTTCGCCGAGCGTCCGGTCAACCGGAATCGCTATGCCAACAAGCCTGCGGCAGACCGCTCGAGGTCGTCAACCAACATAAGGAAACTGCATGACCACCCCCGGATGGACGATTGAGCGCCTTGGAGCCTCCCCGACACAGCGAAACGCCGAGATCGACGAGTTGGCGACGCTACTGGTCGATACAGTGGCCGGAGGCGGTTCGGTCGGCTTCATGCACCCCCTGCCTCACGACATCGCCAGAAATTTCTGGGCGGCCGCGCTGGAGGAATCGGATCGCGGGCACAGAGTCATTCTCGGCGCAACGACGCCGGATAGGATGGACGACGGGACGCAACAGAGGCAGACGTTGATCGGCACGGTCAGCATCTCAGTGAGCGCGCCGCAAAACCAGCCCCATCGAGCGGAAATCATGAAGATGATGACGGCGCGCGCCTTTGCACGACAGGGCGCCGCGACCACCCTCCTGATCGCCGCCGAACAGATCGCGCGAGACCACGAAAAAACCCTGCTAACGCTGGACACTGCCGAAGACGGCGGAGCCGGCAGGTTGTACGAACGCCTCGGCTATGTCCGGGCGGGGCTGATCCCAGGCTATGCCTACAAGCCACACGGAGGCATGACCGGCACGGTCCTGTACTGGAAACGGCTTGACCACACGCCAGCCGAACAGGTCGCGTGACGGGAGAATTCGCTCATCGAGCCTCGGCTCCACCCGATTTCACTTTCCGAAACGTCGCTTCGATCACGATGCGTCACGCAGTTATTCTTCTTGCACGATCCAGCCCATTCACGTGCATCCACCGGATAAGACTGTCTGTATTCGAATCCGGATTTCGAGCGGTCTCGACAAAGAGCGCCCCGTAGAGCCGGGGCATTCGCGTCGAACTGTGATTCAGTGCGAACCCCCAGCCTCATGGTTTCAACGAACATCTTTCCCTGACCATGAACAAGGTCGTCTCTGGCCGCCAAAACGCAAAAACGCAGCCCGAGGGCCGCGTTTCCACTGATCCGAAATCGAAAGACGATCAGACCGAGTAATACATCTCGAACTCGACCGGATGCGGCGTGTGTTCGAAGCGATACACGTCCTGCCACTTGATCTCGATGTAGCTCTCGATCTGGTCCTTCGTGAACACGTTGCCTGCCAGCAGGAACTCGTGATCGGCGGCGAGAGCCTCAAGCGCCTCACGCAGCGAGCCCGCAACGGTCGGGATCTGCTTCAGCTCTTCCGGCGGCAGGTCGTAAAGATCCTTGTCCATGGCGTCGCCCGGGTGGATCTTGTTCTTGATGCCATCCAGACCGGCCATCAACATGGCGGCGAACGCCAGGTACGGATTGGCGGTCGGATCCGGGAAACGAACCTCGACGCGCTTCGCCTTCGGGTTGGTCGCGTAGGGGATACGGCACGACGCCGAGCGATTGCGGGCCGAATAGGCCAGCAGCACGGGAGCCTCGAAGCCGGGGATCAGACGCTTGTAGGAGTTGGTCGACGGGTTCGTGAAAGCGTTCAGAGCCTTCGCGTGCTTGATGATGCCGCCGATGTAATACAGCGCCGTGTCGGACAGGTCGGCGTAGCCGTTACCAGCGAAAGTCGGCTTGCCCGCTTTCCAGATCGACTGATGGACATGCATGCCCGAGCCGTTGTCGCCATAGATCGGCTTCGGCATGAACGTCGCGGACTTGCCGTAGGACACGGCCACGTTGTGCACGCAGTACTTGTAGATCTGCATGAAGTCGGCGGAGCGGACCAGCGTGTCGAACTTCGTTCCCAGCTCATGCTGCGACTGCGCGACTTCATGGTGGTGCTTCTCGATCGGCAGGCCCATCTCGCCCATCGTCGTCAGCATTTCGGCGCGCAGGTCAGATTCGCTATCGACCGGAGCGACTGGGAAGTAACCACCCTTGACGCCCGGACGGTGGCCCAGGTTGCCCTCGGGGTATTCCTTCAAAGACGCGCCGGGTCCTTCGATGCTGTCCAGCTGGAACTTGCCGTAGTTCGGGCCGGTGCCGAACAGGACGTTGTCGAAGATGAAGAATTCAGCTTCGGGGCCGAAGAACGCCGTATCGCCCAGACCGGTGGACTGCAGATACTTCTCAGCCAGCTTCGCGGTGGAGCGCGGGTCGCGGTTGTAGAACTGCCCGGTGGCGGGATCGATGATGTCGCAGATCAGGATGAGCTGCGGCTTGGCCGAGAACGGGTCCATGACGGCGGTGGTGGCGTCCGGGAGCAGAACCATGTCGCTCTCGTTGATCGCTTTCCAGCCTGCGATCGACGAACCGTCGAACATGAAACCTTCGGTGAAGGTGTCTTCCTCGATCGTCGACACGTGCTGCGTCGTGTGGTGCCAGGTTCCGCGGGGATCGGTGAAGCGCAAGTCCACCAGATCGACCGAGTGTTCCTTGATGAGGTCGAAGACCTTGGCAACCGCAGCTGCAGCCGCGCTGGTCGAACCGGACTCTTTCTTCGCCATAATAGCCCTTACCTGCCTGTTAAACGCCGTTTGGCGGCGTGCTGTTGTCGACGCCGCCAGGGGCTGCCCGAGATCGGCGCCCACTCCGGTGTCATACCGAAACTGTTTGTCCCATGTCGTCCGGAGCCGCAAGCCTCTCCGCCGCTCGCGGAGAAAGCCAAAGCGCGCGGGCCGGACGGATCAGATCGCGTCGCCTCCCCGCTCGCCGGTGCGGATTCGAATGGCGTCGTCGACCGGGAGCACGAAAATCTTCCCGTCGCCGATTCGACCGGTGCGGGCGGCCGCCGTAATCGCCTCGACAGCCCGCTCTGCAAGGTCGTCGGGGCACACAATCTCGATCTTCATCTTGGGTAGAAAATCGACGATATATTCCGCGCCGCGATACAGCTCGGTGTGCCCTTTCTGTCGACCGAATCCCTTCGCCTCAATCACCGTGATGCCTTGCAAGCCGAGTTCGTGAAGGGCGTCCTTCACCTCGTCGAGCTTGAATGGCTTGATGATGGCTTCGATCTTCTTCATGCCGCGTCGTCACACTTCATCTGTATAGGGGCGAACTGGCCCGCACGCTCCGCTATTGGTTGGCGGCGATGGCGCGTCCCTGCGCCCGGGCGCCGCGCCCGTCAGGCGTAAAGTTCGCACGGGACGCCGGGCGGAGCAATCGGGTTGACTGCGAAATAATATCCGAGGCCGCATCCACGCAATCCCGGCCACGACGACGTCAGCCGTGCGGCTCAGTCGCAAGCGACACGCGCAGTAAACGGCTTGCCCAAGCAAGATCTACTTGCAAAAATCGGGCGACAGAAAATCTAACCTACGATATCGTTTATTATCTCAGAACCCGAGGGAGAGATCGTGAAACCGCTTAACGGCCAGACCGCCGCGCTTCCGACAACCATCTTCACCGTGATGTCGGCGCTGGCGCAGCAACACGGCGCCATCAACCTCGGTCAGGGTTTTCCGGACACTGAAGGACCCGCGCATCTTGTCGAGGCCGCAGCCGCGGCATTGCGCGACGGGCGCAACCAGTACGCCCCGCTGACCGGCCTGCCCGAGCTTCGCGAAGCGGTGGCGCGTTCGAACGCACGTTTTTACGGGCTCGACATCGATCCGGCGACCGAAGTGGTGGTGACGTCCGGTGCGACGGAAGCCCTTGCCGCGTCCTTCGCCGCCCTGCTGAATCCCGGAGACGAGGTCATCGTCATAGAACCGGCGTTCGACACCTATCTGCCGGTCATCCGCCTGCTCGGCGCAACGCCGCGCCTCGTTCGTCTGAACCTGCACGACTGGTCTCTCCCGCGCGACGAACTCGCCGCCGCGTTCGGACCGAAGACGAAGGCGATCCTGCTGAATTCGCCCATGAACCCGACGGGCAAGGTCTTCACGCAGGAAGAGCTGTCGTTCATCGCCGGACTGGTGCAGGAGCACGACACCTACGCCATTTGCGACGAGGTCTACGAGCATCTCGTCTTCGACGCCCGCCACACGCCGCTGATGACGCTTCCCGGCATGCGCGAACGCTGCGTGCGGATCGGCAGCGCGGGCAAGAGCTTCTCCTTCACCGGCTGGAAGGTCGGCTACATCACCGCGCCAAAGGCGCTGGCGTCCGTGATCGCCAAAACGCACCAGAACCTGACCTTCGCCACGGCGCCGAACCTTCAACGCGCAGTCGCAATCGGTCTGGATCAGGACACGGGGTATTTCACGGAACTGTCGCAGGGCATGCGGGTCCGCCGCGACCTCCTCGCCGCTGGCCTGTCCGATCTGGGATTCGGCGTTCTGCCCTCCGACGGGACTTACTTCCTGACCGCCGATATCCGCCCTCTGGGCGCCGCGACTCGTCCCGGAGAGGATGACGTCGCGTGGTGCAAACGGGCGACGGTCGAAGCAGGCGTCACGCTGATCCCGGTTTCTGCGTTCTATGACCCGGCGGGCGGTCCGGCCCCGAGCCACTTCGTGCGTTTCGCGTTCTGCAAGCAGCCAACCGTTCTGGAAGAAGCCATCATCCGGCTGCGGAACTGGATCGCCAAGGCGTAATCCGCCGGGGACGCGCGCACAACGCCGTTGACTGGCGCGCACGTCTTGTCTAATGACGGGGCCGCTGTGTGGCGGACGTAGCTCAGTTGGTAGAGCGCCGGTTTGTGGTACCGGTTGTCGCGGGTTCGATCCCCGTCGTTCGCCCCAGCAAAATTTCTCCAAGAAAATCAACGAGTTAGGAGGACCTCCGTATCGGGCCCTGCGATGCTGCGTTACACGTCCACCGTCACACGTTTTGTGGGGCGGAAAGATGCATCAACTGGTCCTCAGACGACGCTGCTACTCCGTGCGCCTGACCATTCCCAGAGACCGTTGGCGGGATGTTGGAGCAGCAACGGGGGCCGCAAACGGCGTCCGTAGAGAGATCGTCCGTTCCCTCCGAACCCGAGACCACCGAGAAGCCATTCGGCGTCGAGACGCAGCAATCGCAGCAATCCGTGCAAGCGTGAACGAGGCGCTGCAAGACGCCATGATGCAGCCCTTGGAGGGCGTCTGGGTTCCGGTCTGGAGCAAGGAAACGCCCTCTCCCGCCACCGCGCCAGCACCCGCTCAGAGCCGTGCGGAGCCACCCGTTTCCAAGGCCTCCGAGACCCTACCCGAGCCCAGAACGCCCCAGCCGGACGCGGTTCAGGAGCCTATCGGTCCGCTCATAGACAGGTGGCAAACTGAACAGACTGGTATCGTCACGAACGAGCTCTTGGATCGTCAGCGGCTATCGTTTCGGCTGTTCGGAGAATGCTTGGCAGCCTGCCGAAAGCCTCCGCCGAGCTCCGCTGTCGCGCCAACGCTATATATAAGGTCGCTATCGTTCTCTGATGTGACCAAAAGAGACACTGCAATCTTCAAGGACTGGCTGCTGCAGACGAAAGCTCTTCATCCAGAGACGGTAGGAGCCCGCTTGTCATGTCTGAAATCCTTTTGGGATTGGGCGTCTGACGTCGGACTTCGGGACGCAGCAAACCCGTGGGAAGGCGTTCATCGGGGGCTCAAAAGACGAGCAGAGCGGACAGTTAAACCTAACGGCGACAAGCGCCCCTTCACAGAAGACGAACTCATAGCGTTGCTGACTGCTGATCCTCAGACAAACAGGAATGGTCGCTGGGGGCCTGCTATCCGCGATCTTCTGCGCCTCGGCCTATTAACCGGAGCACGCCAGAACGAATTGGCAAGTTTGACTCTGGGGCGCGTGGTGCGTCCACACGGGCAAAGCAGGCTATGGGATATCCGCATCACGGCTGAAGTTGGAAAGACGAAGAGCGCAATTCGCGAGATACCGCTTCACCCGCTCGCTCAAGCTATAGTGGAACGCCGCTGTCGTGCTTTGCCACTCGGAGCAGATGAAAAGGCCCTGCTGTTTCCCGAATGCACACCGGGAGGCCGCGACGACAAGCACGGACACTATTTCTCGAAGCGATTTGCATCCTTCAGACAGTCAATCGTCGGCATGAAGAGTCCAACCGACTTTCACAGCACGCGACGATGTTTCGCTACCTTCATGGCCACAGCTTTGGCGAATGGCGTGTCAGAGTGCTCCGAACTGGTGCGGGATCACTTGATCGGCCACAAGCCTATGGCGCTTGGCTCGAACACGTATGCAGCCAAGGCGCTCGATTGGGGCATATATGAACGTGCTATCCTCGGCATGGTCAAAAAGGGGATGCCGGAGGGCGTCAGGGCGGCACTAGATTCGTGAGTGCATATAATTTATCCGCATATTTTTGATTTTTGTAAATTTGGCGCTCCCGCTAGTATTCAGACACGCAGCCAATCGAGGGAAATCCGTGCAAACACAAACCTTCGTCCGGGACGTGAAAATACTGCCCTATGATCAGAAAGTATTGTTCTTCTTTGGAGACACGCCGCGCGGAAATCAATGGAGCACGCTCCGTCTCATCCGTAACGACATCCAAAATATGGCGGACGCCTACCCGAACGCAAAAGGAAGAGCACTCATATTTCCTAGAGCGATGTGCCTAATGACGGCCGTCGATCTTCTCGCGAAAATGTATGACGGGAAAGATGAAGACAAGCGAGCAGGCGATAGATTTAAGGATTTTATTAAATTTGCGCTTCCGACCGAAATATACGGAGAGGATATTGGCGCAACGATATACGAATTTCGCAACGCTTTACATCATTCATACCAAATGCCTGTTCCGAAATCGAACGGAAAGGGGATGCAAAGATTTTTCTCTTTGATCTATGAGGTCGATAACCATAAGGTCAGCACTGATCTAGGATCAAAAATTCTCATTAACTTTCCCGCACTCCATAAAGCCTGCGAAGTAGGATTCGAGTCATTCAAAAAACGGCTTGAGACGACTAATTTGCTGTCCACACGCCAAGGGTTCGAAGAGATGTTCTCTAAATATGGGTGGATGAGCATCGGTTAAACGTCTCAATCCGCTATTCGCCGCGATGTAGCCGCCAGTCTTGCGAATGGACGGAATGACCTCGGACGTGATCCACTTCTTGAACCGCTTTGCTTGTGGCTTGCGTGACGTGAGAACGAGGGACCAAAGGCCGGACTCGTTGATTGCTATCGCGTGCGGGTTGCCGCGATTACCCTCACTAATGTTTAGGGTAATCCTTTCGTCATCGTCGAGGCGACTGGCCACCATAGTCGGATTGCGGTGCTCCAGAACAGCGCAAACATCCGCAAGCACCCACCACGGCTCCCCACCCCGCTCCAGAACGCGGACAGAAGCCCCTTCGAAGCTGAAGATTGAGGGCCGCGTCTGGCGGTCATTTCAAATCATGGAAAACGTGGCGGGCGACTGCGGTTTTTTGAGCATTTTTGAGGGCAAATGTGCAGTCAAATGAGAAGAAGGCCAATAGGCCGCCCTCTGGCGGTCATTTCAAATCATGGAAAACATGACGGTCTTCTGCGGGTTTTTGAGCGTTTTTGAGGACAAACGTGGCGTCACCCGAGAGAAGGACAATAGAAGCCGCCCTCTGCTCATCCCTTTTTCGCTGGTCATAGCGAACACCCCCAAACCATTTCAGGATCACACACAATGCCACTTCAGGACACTTCGGCCCCCGGTCGGAGCGATAACGCACGCCTACTCGATAGAGTGGCCACGACTATCCAGCCGCCCGTCAGACGCAAGACACGCTCTGACAAGGGCATCCTGCGCGGGCCTGCACAGCCCCGGCAAGCGTGCTACCCGACACGCCATGTCGATCACGTCTCTATTCCGCTGACAGGCGCTCACGGCCACGGGCATCGGCTGGAACTGGACACGGACGACGCCGAGATAACCCTTGCCATGTCGGAGGAAGGTCGAAAGCTCTATGTGATCCAGAACGGCGACAAGACCAGCACAGCGGTGACCATCGGCGGTCCTTGCGCTCAGGCTTTCGCTGGCAGCACGAACCCGCAACACAATATCACCGTCGCTCGCCTTCTACTTGGCGAAACACACAAGGGCAGACGTGTCCGGTTCCGCGACCGTAACCCGTTCAATATGCGTCGCGACAATCTCTATCTGGAAGTGAACGCCACGGGCACGCATCACGATATCGACTGGAGCAAGGCGGAGCAGCGCAGGGCCGGACTGGTCGAACATGCGCTGGCCAAGGCTCATGGCTGACGACAAGACCCCTGCAAGCCCGTTTGCAGGGCTGGATGACTCTATCGAGGCTCTGAGGAAGACCCTCGCGGCCATGCAGGCCAATCAAGCCAGATGGCAGAACTCCCCTGCTCAAGCCCCGGATGATGACGATGACGACGACACTTCGGCATCTTTCATAGCCCCGGACGCTGCTCGGCCAGCCCTGCCATTCGTTCAAACCTATCCGGGCGAATTGGAAGATCGGGCCGCAGATTGGGCGATGGACCCGCACAGCGACGCCACGTTTGCAGAGATGAAGCAGGCGATGGACCGGGTATTTCTCAGGAACAACCCGCAATTAACTCCCCAAGACGCAGCCCCCGATCCTTTGCCAGTATCCCAGCCGCGCCCCGTTCTCTCGCATCCCTTCTTGCCTGCGCCTGACCTACTCCCTCCGGCTCTCAGCCAGCCACGCAAGGCATTACCGGTTTCATCGCTGACCCAGCAAGGACAGACAGCGATTCCGCCTCACCTTCTCGCCCTGCTGAAAGCCCACAAAGCCACCGGAGCACCGATCTTTGGGTTGCCTGACGTGTCGCCTTCATCAGCTCTGGCCAGACTGCTCTCAAAGCGGTGACGATGAGCGGTCAAATCTCTGAATCATGTTCCGGGATCACGGATTATCCCGAGAAATAACTTTACCGGAGCCACTTGTACTTTCTGGCCGCATGTGATTCGTTGACCTCCGTCATCATCGACAAACGAGGAAGAGCCCATGATTTCGATTCATCCTGCCGTAGCAACGCCTGAAGAGCAGCTTTCCACAGCCTTCACCGGCATCCTGTCCGAGAAACTGGCGGAGGCGCTCGACTGGCCGCCTATCCGTGAAGCTCTTCCTGACGCTCTGGCGGCTCTTCCGGCTATGCCTGACGCCTTGAAGGCAGACCGGGAAGACGACGTTATGAACTGCCCAAAAGCCGCTTCTCTGATGCTGCGCCTCGTGACGGCTGAGCAGGACCAAGGAGCTATTCCTTATGACCCTGAAAGCGCCGATTACAGAGCCGTGGAGCCGATCATCGCCAGACTGGCTAGTGGTGAGCATGACGGGCGCTATGGCCCTCTCCTGACTCGTGAAGGCGCTTCTGGAGCATGGACAGTCACGGATGACGGTCTTGAGGCGGCTATGGCTTTTGATGAGCGCGTGTATCGGGCTTTCATTACCCGGATGGGTGGTGGTGTGCTGGCTGCACTTCAATAGCATTCAGAGCGAAGGACTGCCCTAGAGCGCAGCATATTGGTTCCGTAAAGAGGCTTGGAAGGAGAGCGGGTGTGTGGTGATCACCACCACGCCAACGGCTTCCCTTCCGACACTTTAAAAGGTCCTTACAAGACGATGAGTATGGTGGTCATCCACCTAATGACCTCGTGTCATTTAACGGCCATTGCGAAGCCCGGAGAAGTTACTGAGGACGATGATGCAAATCATCTCCGATCAGGTCTCCTTACAAGTCCGTATCTGGTCCCTGACAATGCGCTCTGAAATTGGGTGGTTGATCACCACTCCGATCCGCTCGGAAAAAGCGATCTTGAGGGAACTGAAAAGGAAGCCTGACAAGGAACTCTATATATAACTCACGAGGATCATTTTCAGGGCCTTCACCGTATCCGCTCTGGGCCTGACGACGCCCGAAAGGCACCTTTTCTATAGAACTGACAACCATCATTTTCGAAGGAAACAAGCATCACTGCCACATCTGTTAACCAAATACCGGGGCCGCCCCATGAGCCTGCCTCGCTCTCTACCCGTGATCGCACACGCATCTTGTTCAGCATTCGCGACATGCTTTTGGATTCGTCCGTCACGCTCTCTGACGTTCAGGACCGGCTTTACCGGGATGATCCCGCCATCGTTGCGGAGTTCTATTCTGAGGCCGTTGAAGCCCGCGAACGGATACTATTGGGGAGGCTGGATCATGCGGCCCAGCCATCCGGAACGCCAAAAGCCCTCAACGTCTCCCGCAAGGGTATCCTCAAGCCCGGGAAGACACGTATCGGCCTCACAGTTTCCGAAATAGCCGCCCGTCCTGATCTATGGGTAGACCAGCCGCCATCCGACGAAGACCTCCGGCGCTTGCTCATCCATGCAGGATGGCTGGCAACGCGTCCGCACGGGCGCAACCAGCCCCGCACACTGGCTACGGAGAAGACGATACAGGGTGGATACGGTCATAACGTTGACCCGTCATCGAAGCACAGTATCCGTCTGAGCGGGGCAAGCCGCAGCTTCCCTTTTCCAGTTTTCTATGAGGACCGCCTAACCGAGATCGTCGCATCCGTGGGCTGGCAGAGCATCGTTGCGGCCTGTTCGCTTCCCGGCAAGCAGCGAGACCGGCTGCACTGGCTCCTGACGAACCACGGCTATCTGCCAAACCAGACCCTCGCGGACCTCTCTGGGGCTGGTGAGGCGACCGTGAAGCGTCATAGAGCGAAGCTGGCGAAAGAGGACACACGGGGGAGTTGCGGGCTCCTGATGGGCGATCAACGGTTATTTTTCGTCATCGGACAGCCGCCTTAACCCAATACGGTTTTTTTGCCTATTTTTTGTGCAATGCGAGACTTGATCACGGCCCAACAGTGTTTAACGCTCCCTCCGGCAAGTCATCACCGTTCGTCTCGATATCGACGTCAATCGCAAACAAATACTCGCGTCAGACGCCATCCAATCTTTGAAATGTTTTGACGTGTTTCATATGAAATACATCAATCCTTGAAGGGGAATACTGACCCGGACTAACCTACAGACTCTGATTGGCTAAGTGACAGGTGATTGATGCTCACGTTTGACGCGGACGGGTGGTGCACTGACAAGCGGGTAACGCTGACTCGCCGTCCTAATCTGCGTCACGGAGCCATGACCGTCATCCGGGGCATCGTCGTGCACCAGACAGGCGCGAAGACGGCTCAGTCATCCCTCAACAGCTACCTTAATGCAGGCGCAAACGGGGCGCACTTCCTGATCGACAAGGATGGCACGATCTATCAAACCGGCTCCGTCTATTGGATTCAGTGGCACGTCGGGAAGATCAGAGCGCGATGCCTAGCCGAGTTGCGATGCACGCCCGTAGAGGTCGCCAAGCTCAAAAAAATGGGCGTCTCCGCGATCAACAAATCCGAAATGACCAAAAGCGTTCCGGATCGTTACCCCTCAAATCAAGATTCCATCGGTATCGAACTGGTTGGCGGGACAATCGGCAGCGGCAACGATCCACTCTATGAAGCCGTCACCAAGCAGCAAAATGCGTCGCTCAGTTGGCTGGTGTCTGAATTGCAGACCACGTTCAAGGTTCCGCTGACGGAGGTCTTCCGGCATCCTCAAGTGTCATACAAAGACCCACACGAGGCGGAGACGGCGAAATGGTAATGCAGAGGCTAGCGGGTTGGCTGGCCGTAGGCGGGCTGTCTGTGGTCGCCGCAAGTTCCCTTGCATCGGCCCAGCCGCAATCCTTCGTGGTCACATCGGTCCATGTCGATCATAGCGGGCTCTGGCGGGCCGATCCGAACGGACGTCAGACGGCCACGGACTGCAAGGCGTTCGTCCTGCATGATCCGGAAGCGTTGAAGTGGTTTCAGGCGTCGTCAGAGGTCGATCAGCATACGTGGCTCGAAGAACTCGACTGGACGCAGTGTTCGGCTGACGGGACGCTCCAGACGGGCGACGGGCGGTCCTATAGCTGGGAACTGGATCAGAGCGGTCGAGGCCGGATCGTGCTCAACAAGAACGTGTCTGTGTTCCTCAAGGGGGCTGAACTGCCCTTTGCTAATTAGCCCGCAATCGCCCCCACCAAGAGCCGAGAGACAGCCGCCGCCGTCCATTGTCCGCCCTTCGATGTCCTGATGCCCTGATCTGTCAACCGTGCGGCGATCTGGCGCAGGCTCAGGCCCTCGGAGTGCAGACCTGACGCCATCGGGCCGACACTGGCCCTGAACGCCTCAGCGGCCTTCTGACGGGATTCTACGGACAGCCGATAATCGACCTTGCGTGCTCCCTCACGATATCCGCCCAGCTTCTGACCACGGGCTTTTGCAGCGCCTAACGCCGCCTTGGTGCGGGCTGAGATCGCCTCACGTTCCTGCTGCGCCACCAGAGCCATGATGCCGACCGTGAGACGGTTCGCGTTGGGCATGTCAGCCGCAACGAACTCCACACCGGCCTTTTCAAGCCCGAGCAGGAAATGGGCGTCGCGGCTCAGGCGGTCGAGCTTGGCGATCAGCAATGTCGCTCCGGTCAGACGGCAACGCTCCATCGCCTCCATGAGCTTCGGGCGATCATTCTTCTTGCCGCTCTCTATCTCAGTGAACGTCGCCAGCACCTTACCGCCTGTTTGGTCCACATAGGCGCTAACGCTCGCCTGCTGGGCTTCTATGCCAAGTCCTGAAGCTCCCTGACGGGCCGTGCTGACACGGAAGTAGGTGACGAAAGCGGTCATGGTTTGGCCTGTATCGCGAGAGTCATCGAGCGTTGACATTCGTGATACAGTCGGAGACGGGCAGGCAGAATCCCCGAAAGCTGAATCCCTCTGATTCGGAACTTGAATCAATCGGGTCTCGACCGGACCCACTGAGCCACACCCGGCCCAGCCGTGCCCGCAGGTTCCATGGAGCCTCATAAAACGGTCCACTAAACGGCCATTTCTCTCAGAACCCGGCTTCAAATTCGGGGCTTTAGAGCGCCGCCTTGTTCTTGTTCGACATCGTTGAGCAGGGTGGAGCCTCTGGAAAATGACCCGGACAGCACCTTGCAAGCCCAGACCCCCACCCCATCGAATTTCGATCAAGGGTAACTGCAAGTCCTGGGGGGATAATTGCTACCGGGGTAAATAGCGGTTTTTCGGGCTTTTTTGGGAGCAAGCTCGGCGTCATAAGAGAAGCAGGAAGAGGATAGTAGAGAGAAGCCTTATAAGGTGCTTGTAAAGCGGCTGATAGCCAATGAGTGTGGTGGGAAACCACCCACAGTAATAGTTCCTTAAAGAGCTAGTAAATCCCTAAATAACTCTCAATATCCGCTCTGGAAAACTAGGTTCCCTACGTCCCTGAATGGGAGCGCATGGGCAATCCGCTGACCCCACCCCCGTCAAAATCCGGCTTCTGACACCCCTATGCCGGGAGGGGCCGGGTCAGCTCTCTAAATCACTATCTCCATAAATCACAAGGATACCCCAACCATTTCCACATCCAATGGACGTGGCGGCTTTGCTGCGTCTACACTCCAAAAGCGCAAGACCAATTCGCGCCCAGCCATCGACCGCGTGATGGCCAAGACCGACAAGAACGGCCCAGAACATCCCTACAAGCCAGAACTCGGCCCATGCTGGGTTTGCGGGCTGAAAAAGAAGCACACAGGCCATGCTCAGGTGAAAGCAAAGGATGGCGATGGACGATTCGTCACGCTCTCTGCCCACCGCGTGTCCTATGAGCATTTCGTCGAAGTCATTCCAGAGGGGCTATCCGTCCTGCACAGTTGCGACCGACCGGCTTGCGTTAATCCTGCACATCTGCGTGTTGGAACCAATCAAGACAATATCAAGGACAAAGTGGAGCGTCACCGATCAGGGAGCAGAGGCAGGAGGATCACTCCAATCCTCGCAGCTTCCATGCAGCGCCTTCGAGCTGGCGGAGCGTCCTACCAGAAAATCACCGACATCACAGGTCTATGCTACTCGACAGTCTCGGCGTTCTTCAGGCGCATGGCTGAGATTGCACCAGAAATAGAGCCGCTACTCGTCTGGTTCGAAGCGCACCCAGACCGGACATGGCAGCCCTGCACGGCTGTGAATGAAATGCTGGACTCGCGTTGTCCTCAGAGAGTTAGAAACGCAAGCTGATTCTTGACCTTGACAGCTAGATTCTTCGTGAATGGCAGTTTACCGCCATTTTCGAACGCCGTCCGCATGACACACGAACGTAACATTACCCACAGATTCCGTGGACAGGTGCTGGAATAACTCTGTGGATAAAGTGTGCAGCATCAGGCGGACGGCGGAGCGCGTTCGCGTTTCCCTCTTTGTTCCTCGCGAATCCACAACGGCCCTGTTGATGGCTGCATCAGAGGAAATTTAGTGGGTGTGACGAATGCGCCTCAGAGCGACGCCGCTCACCCGAAGGATCATATCCAACTCTCCTAAATCTGGACCATGAGCATTGAGCGCCCAAAAGAACTTGCATGCCCCTAGCTCACCACTTCATATTGTCGGGAGATTCAACACGGTGGGCGTTACAAACAAGGCGTTACTCTCTTGGAAAATGCGCTGTGTGGCGGACGTAGCTCAGTTGGTAGAGCGCCGGTTTGTGGTACCGGTTGTCGCGGGTTCGATCCCCGTCGTTCGCCCCAGCAAAATTTCTCCAGAAAAATCGATGGGTTAATCGGGGCTCCGTATCGGGGCCTGCGATGCTGCGTTACACGTCCACCGTCACACATTTTGCGGGACGGAAAGACGCATCAACTGGTCTTCAGACGGCGCGGCTACTCCGTGCGCCTGACCATTCCCAGAGACCGTTGGCGGGATGTTGGAGCAGCAACGGAGGCCGCAAATGGCGTCCGTAGAGAGATCGTCCGTTCCCTCCGAACCCGAGACCACCGAGAAGCCATTCGGCGTCGTTCGCCAGCTTTTGCGGCAATCCGTGCGAGTGCAGGCATGCACGCTGAACTGCGAGACGTCCAAATTGAGTCTTCGGAAGGCTGTTGGCATCCGTCCCGAAACAAGACAACGCTGCTAACGCGCACGCCTCAGTATTTTCGAAAGCAAGGCACAGGAGGACGTGCAACGCAGCTTTTGGGAGCTTGGCTACGCATTAATCTTGCAACAAGTCTTTGCCCAACCAGCCCGTATTCATGACGTCAACTGCATGCCGGGCGCAGCCGTAGTAATCTGGAAACAACGTTGCGGCCGTAATGCCAAACTTCGCACACAAGCCGAGCAGCGCTCCGGCTTCGGTGGCTGGAACGGAAAATTTTATCAACGCGATTGGTTTCTCAAGGCTCTCGATAGCTGGAATTAAGTCAACATAACTATCTACATCATCGTGGTCTCCTGTTGTGTGGTGCTTATATCGTGCAACCGTAAACAGACCCCGTTGCGCAGCAGCGTTCTTATTCCCTGCTCCCGGGGCATCGAAAATTGAAATATGACCGTCGACGCGGTTTGATCTACCTTTACCCCGAAACGGAGTTTCTTCAAGCGCCCACACCGCCAGGCGGCGTTTGCCGGTTTCGTCTTTGTTGGCGCTTGCCAACGCGCTTGATGCAGCAAAATACGCCGCAACATATGGCTGCCTCGTCCAATCCAGCAGCCGAGTTGGAACCCCATGATGCTGCGCCAGTGCCAAAAGTGGCAACATGTCTTCCGGCGGCCAATTCTGCGGTTGGGCAAAGGAATCAATTTTGCCAAGCTGAGCCGCTTGAATATGTTCTCCGTGCCGTAAGGCACACCTAAAGCAATCGAATCAGCCGCTTTATAGAAACTATTTAAATAAAAAATCTCCCTCCCTATTAGAGATAAGAAATAAGTATAACTGCCTTTATCGATTTTCAGGACGCGATCTTTTTTCACGTTGCGCAATACACTCGGCACTAATCCCCAATCTGCATTTGCTTGCCCCCGAAACACGACAGGTCGACCGTTCAATAAATCCTGCAAAGGAGAGATCGCATCAAATAATTCTCTCGCCGTTTCTAACGAGACCTCCTTAACGTTGCTCATCGTGCTCGCACTTGTAATCATCAATTTCAATTATACCCTACACTGAAAAGCCTCCAAAAAACCGCCACAGCCACCTGATGACCCGCTTGTCACGTTGCGGAATCCTCTAGGAGGGACAATGGCATCGCGCAACGGCATTCAAATGACCCGAATAATCATACGGGCGTCCGATTGACATGACGCTCTTCGGAGGATGGGCATGGCTACACCGCACGCCCCTCCCTTAATCGGGATCATGCCCGCGAAGCGACCTGTGAATGAAACGCAGGACTCGCGCCTTCCCCAGCCAATGAGAAACGCAAGCTGATTCTGGGCCTTGACAGCCAGATTCTCCATGAATGGCGGACATCCGCCAATTTCTGGCGCAATTCGCCTGACACATTAACGTCATATTACCCACAGATTCCGTGGACAGGTGTTGGAATAACTCTGTGGATAAAGTGTGCAGCGACAGGCGAGCGGCCACCTGCGCTTATTTTTCCCTCTTTGTTCCAAACGAATCCACAACGGGCCTGTGAATCGCGCTGTCGGAAAAAAATCCACCAATGCGGCATTCATGCATTGCCGTAGCGGGAAGGGGGACCGGGGAGGCCTCAGCCGGTTGCATCCAGCGCGCAGTCTGAGAGCCGAAGGACCTTGCAGGCGCCTGTCATCCAAAGCGCCGCTGAACATCCACACACTTGTAACGTCAGACTGGAGCACGCTCTCGGTAAGGCGGCGAGATTGGTGGTCCATGGGTGCCCAGGCGCCTCACGAAGACACGGTTCAGTCTCCAAAGCCAGATGCGTTCATCCGGAGCGCTGGCGACATGCTATTCCCAAGGAGTCGCCACGGACGCTTACACCTACAACGTTTGGTTAACGGCCACCCCTCGCCACATTAGAGGAAACGATCGGCGCACACCGCTTTAACTCAGTTTATTACCCGTATGTTATTTTCGCTTTCCAGATTTACATGAGTTTGAAAATAGTATTTATCAGTTATCTCTCCATCAACTACGAACGCTATCCTTATTTTCAGCGCGGTTCCAGAAATTTCTATGCGCTTATTAATGTAGTAGGTGGACGGATTTTCATTCAAACGCGATTGAAGTTTTTTTATTAATTCAGGTTCGATTTTAATACTAAGGTTTCTCTGATCTCTATAATCTTTTTCTGAATTAAGGTATAAATTACCTGCATCATAGCCCGTCGCCTGCACCGTCATGACAAATTTTCCGGAAATTCCGCTCTCCGTTTCTGCCGCAGCCATTACCGCTTGCTGCGGAGTAATATAATTACCGTTATAATTTGAAAGTTGCTTATCTGCACAACCACTCCCAAAAAAGAGGACGCCAGCCAGAATATAAGCTTGCTTGATACGTTTCAAAATTCGACACTCCCACGCATCAAAATGCAACTTGCAATGCACACCAAAGAAAAATTCACCGAGGCAAGCGTAATCCTTCCTCGTGATCCAGGAACCCTGAGGCAGTCTCAGGCGTCATCGGCGATCGATCTGGACCTTCACAGCCCCGCAGGGCTTCAGAAAAGGAACGGGCGCATGGCTTCCGGCAAACCGGGTCGGACGCTTAACGCCGCATTCCCCCCCGAGTGTACCGAGTTCTTCAATGACGCCGATCTCGCAGCGCCCGTTACGCGTCGTTGGCCGCGAACCGCTCCATGATCGCGATGGCTGCCGAATAATCGTCATTGGGATGAGCATGGCGACCCAGCGACAACACCTGCAGGGCGCCCGCCAGAGTGGGCGCCGGTATCGCCTGTCGGGCTATGGCGTCGACCAGAAGGCGCATATCCTTTTGCATCAACCGGGAAGGAAACTGCGAGGTAAAATCGCCAGTTTTCGCCGCCCTCAGTTTCCGCTTGTGATGCGGGGAAATCACGGCGACCTGATCCAGCGCATCAAACAGCATCGAGCGATCAAGGCCCGAGGCCAACCCGTAAGACACGGTCTCCGCCAACGCGGTCAGGCCCGCGCCCATGATGCCGTTCACCACCAGTTTCAGCTTCGCTCCGCTGCCAGAGGGACCTGCATGGATGGTCAGCTTGCCAATGGTGTCGAAGATTGGCGCGGCATTTGCGACGTCTTCCACAGAGCCGCCGACCAGAATGACAAGAGCGTGCGCCTCCGCCTCTGGCGTGCTGCCGGAGACCGGGGCGTCGAGCACCGTGACGCCTTTCGCGCGCCCGGCCGCGAGCAGCGCGTCCGTCGCCTCGGGCGAGACGGACGAGGTGTTGAGCAACACGCCCCCCGCCTTCATGCCCACCAATGCGCCGTTTTCACCGTACATCGAGGCTTCCAGCGCCTCATCATCCGGCACGCAGGCGATGACGACGTCCGCCTTCTCCGCGACCGCGCGAGCGGTCGGAAGAATCTCGACCGCAGGGTCGCCGCTCTTGCCGGACGGGGTGTAGGCGATCACGCCGTAACCGGCGTTGCGCAGATGGACGCCCATCCGGGTCGCCATCGCGCCAAAACCGATAAAGCCGAGCAGCGGAGTGTTTTGGGGGGTAAGCGCGGTCATGGGCGTCCTCGGAAAAGCTGCGCGCGAAGACGGGCGGCTGACATGAAGATCGCCATGACTGCGCCGACGCAGGGTTGCGCGCAAAGCGGCCGGAGCCGAGTCACGCAGAATCAGGCCAGTTTGTCGCCTCCGCGCTCGCGGGTCCAGCTACGCCACACCAGATGCAGCGCCGCCATGGCGGCCGGCCCCACGAACAGGCCCAGCATCCCCCACGTTTCCGCCCCGCCGAGAATGCCGAGCAGCACCCACAGGAACGGCAACTGAGTGCTGCCGCCGATCAGGGTGGGGCGGACGAAGTGGTCGGCGACGAAGATAACGATTGCGCCGATGGCGAACACGCTGATCGCGGCCACCGTCGCGCCCTGCACAAAAATCAGGACGGACACCAGGCCGATGGCGATCATCGCGCAGAACGGGATCATCGCCGCGATGGCGGTGACCACGCCAAACAGCGCTGGGTGGGGGGCGCCCGCCAGCAGATAGACCACGCCCATCAGCAAACCCTCGCCCACGCCCACCAGCACCAGACCGGCGACGGTGCCGTGGATTGACGCGACGATCTGACGGGCGATCACCTCTCCCCGGCGACCAAACAGGCGACGCGACGCAAGCGTGCATTGGCGCGCAGCGGCGGCGCCATCCTTGTAGAGAAAGAAAAGGGTCAGCAACGAGAAGCAGAACAGGGTGGTCCTGTGCGCGACCTGCGAGCCCACTGCTTTCGTCACCGCCATGCTGCGACTGTCGAGCGAACTGAAGAATTCGTGCGCATCTTCCGGGCTGCTCAGATTGTTCTCCCACCACGCAACCACGCTCTCTGCGGCGAGCGGCAGATGATGCGCCCATCTGGGGACCGGGATGCCCGAGCTGCGGGCGTTCTTCATGAGCTCCAGCACGCCCTGCGCTTCTTTGGCCGCCTCCAGCCCCACCATGATCAGCGGGATCAGGAAGATGAGCGCCAGCGCCGCCGTGAAGAGCAGCGGCAACGTGACGCCGTTGGCGAGGCGCGGCCAGCGTTCGCGCGTTCGCTGATAGAGCGGCCATGTCGCGATCGCGAAAACGCCGCCCCAGACCAGCGCGGTCAGAAACCCTGCGATGGTGTAGAGGGCGACCGCCGCGATGGCGATGCCCAGGAACTCCCTCGCACGCCACTGCGACCGCATGATGACCGAGCGCTGGGCCGGGGTAGAAGCCTCGGCCTCCGCGGGCGACGGGGTCAGAAGATCCGCAGCCGGCGTGCGGCCTGCGGCATGCGCGCCAGGCGGCGGCTCGATCAATGTCTGACCGGTCTTGGACATCCGAACCTGCTTCCTCCCTGGGGCGGCGTAAAATATGGCCCGCCTTGCGCCGTCCGACCACTCGCGCGGCGGATCAGGGAATGACGCGCAGGTGGGCTTCACCCTGTGCTGCGCCTCCGATTCGTTTCGAATGGAGTACATCCACACACGGCGCAGGACGCCGAGCATACCCCACTTCGCGCGAAGGAGCGAACGGGCGGGGCGAACCGGCCGCTACGGCGCTGCGTCAGCCCCGACGCGCGGCCCCTTCCGCCCAGATGGCGAAAGCATGGATCAGCGCCGCCTCGTCCAGCGACTTGAACCGCCCGGACGCGCCGCCATGCCCGGCCTCCATGTTGATGCGCAGCAACTGCGGCCGCCCGGAGGTCGAATGTTCGCGCAGCTTCGCGATCCACTTCGCGGGCTCCCAATAGGTCACGCGCGGATCGGTCAGACCGCCGATGGCGAACACCGTGGGATAGGGCTTCGCCTCGATCCGGTCATAAGGCGAATACCCGGCGATGCGGTCATAGGCAGCGGCGTCGGTCAGCGGATTGCCCCACTCCGGCCACTCCGGCGGCGTCAGCGGCAGGGTGTCGTCCGACATGGTGTTCAGAACGTCGACGAACGGCACCACGGCGACGATTCCCGCGAACAGCTCCGGCCGCATGTTCGCGATCGCGCCCATCAGCATCCCGCCCGCAGAGCGACCGTCCGCGACGATGCGCCCGGCCTCCGTCACGCCCTGAGCAATCAGATGCTCGGCGCAGGCGATAAAGTCGGTGAACGTGTTGGTCTTGGTCTCTCCCCGCCCGCCGAGGAACCAGTTCCATCCCTTCTCCGCCCCGCCGCGCACATGCGCGATGGCGTAGACCCAGCCGCGATCGACCAGGCTGAGATTGCGGGTGGAAAACGTCGGGTCGATGGAGATGCCGTAGGACCCATATCCGTAAAGCAGCGTCGGCGCAGGAACGCCCTCCGGCGCGTCGCGGCGGCGCAGCAGCGTGATCGGCACGCTCTCTCCGTCCGGCGCCTTCGCGAACAGCCGCTGGCAGACGTAATCGACCGGATCGTGGCCGGAGGGAATGTCCTGCGCTTTCAGCAGCCACCGTTCGCGCGTCGCCAGGTCGTAGGACAGCCACTGGCGCGGCGTCGTTGGCGATTGATAGGAGTAGCGCAACTCGTTCGTAGCAAATTCATAGGAGCCGTCGAGGGACAGCGTGTAGGCGTCCTCATCCGTCGCCAGATGATGGGCCTCCCCCTCTCGTGGCAGGATCTGGATCGCCGTGTTCGCGTCCACACGCTCCACCCACACGACATGATCAGCGAACGCAGTGCAGTCGGTGATGTAACGGCCCGGACGATGCGGAACCAGTTCGCGCCACGCCGCACGCTCGCCGATCTGCGTGTCCAGAACCGTCATCAGGCGGAAATCTGTCGCATCGCCAAGATTCGTGCGGACTACAAAGCGGTCGCCCCAGTGCGCCAGATCATAGGTCACGCCCTTCTCGCGCGCCGCAACGCACCGCGCCGCCGCCGTGGGGTCATCGCCCGGCACGACCCAGCTTTCCGCCGTGTCGTGATCGTTGGAGCTGATGACGATCCAGCGCCCCGAGCGGGTGGAGGCGACGCCCGCGAAGAAGCCGGGGTCCTTTTCCTCGTAAACCAGTTCATCGGCGCCGCCTGCGACAGCGCGGCGGAACACTTTCACCGGGCGCCCGTTCTCGTCACGCCATGTCCAGAAAATGTATTGCGAATCGGGCGAGAATACGAAATTTCCCGAGCAGTCCCCGATCTCGACCGGCAGCAGCGCGCCGCTCGCCAAATCTTTCACCCGGACGGTGTAGATCTCCGAGCCCTGCGTGTCCTCCGCCCAGGCGAACAGCGCGTGATCAGGGCTGTGTGTCGCCGAACGCGCCACGTAGTAGCTGTGATCCTTGGCGCGGGCGTCGGCGTCGAGCAGCACCTCTTCCTGATCGACGCGATCCTCGTAATGCCGCACATGGCGCGGCTGCTGCGCCCCCGCCTCATACCGAACGCCATAGCGCCAGACGCCATGCGGCAGCGCGGGATAGGACTCGTCCTCCCGCAAACGCCCCTTCATCTCGGCCACGATCTCCGCCTGCAAAGCCTGCGTCGAGGCCAGAACGGAATCGCTATAGGCGTTCTCCGCGCGTAGATGCTCCGCAATATCAGCGCGCAGCAATGTCGGGTCGCGCAGAACGGCCTGCCAGTTGTCATCCTTCATCCATGCGTAGTCGTCGGTGCGCGTGCGCCCGAGTTGCTCGATGGTGCGAGGGTCCTTGCGGGCGGCGGGCGGGGCGACTGGGTGGAGCATCAAGGCTTTCCGTGTGGTGGTCGGAATGGCAGGATGGCACAGTTCTGTGTGGGGTGGCACAGGGCATTGAACTGGAAGGGGCTGTCCAGTTTGGGAGTTAGGCTCAGGACCTGTTAATTCGGTGAACTGAGCGCGGCGTTGTGATTCACAGGCTTATCGAAGGAGATTGAGCCTGTGAGTAACATGTTTTTGCTGTCTGAGAGCCAGATGGAGAAGATCAGGCCGCATTTTCCGCTGGCTCACGGAGCGCCACGCGTGGATAACCGGCGTGTTCTGAGCGGAATTGTTTACGTGATCCGGAACAGTCTTCAGCGGAAAGACGCCCCGAAAGCGTATGGCCCGCACAAAACTTTATATAATCGCTTCATTCGGTGGAGCCGCCTGGGCGTCTTCGACCGAATCTTCGTCGCCCTGACGGAACAGGCAGGCCGTTCGACGCGCCTGATGATCGATGCGATACATCTCAAAGCGCACCGGACAGCGGCCTCCCTGCTCAAAAAGGGGCTTTTCCCCGCCATATCGGACGGACAAAAGGCGGGCTGAACTCAGAACTCCATGCCGTGTGCGATGGTCAGGGTCGGCCTGTCTGGCTTCATCTGACTGCGGGACAGGTCAGTGATTCCAAAGGCGCAGGCGTGCTTCTGGCAGATCTCCCCGACGAGACAGAGGAAGTCATCGGGGACAGAGGCTATGACAGCAACCGGATCAGGTTATCCCTCGCAGAACGCAACATCACTGCCTGTATTCCCCCGAAAATGAACCGGAAATCAAAGCCGCCTTACAAACGGCGTCTGTATAAAAAACGCCATCTGATCGAAAACATGTTCGCAAAGCTGAAAGACTGGCGGCGTGTTGCAACCAGATACGACTGCTGCGCTCATACTTGCATGTTCGCAATCCATATCGCAGCAAGCTTCATCTTCTGGCTCAAAGAATGAGCCCTGAGCCTCGTCCGCGCGCACTACGCCTCCGCACCAAAGGGGTCAGTTTTTGGCTCCTATACCCTCTCAATCAGGGTCAATTTTCCATGCCGGTTGGAATGCCATCGTCTTTCATAGCGTATCGCTCCATGCTGCGGATTCAGGCAGGCTCTCACCCGCCACAATACGCCGCCTCCTCAGATCACCATCACGCAGTTTCAGCCACAACTCCCCGCAAACTTGGCCAACCTCCGCCCGACCGCGCTTTCTTGTCACGAACTGAAGGGGACTGGCCTATAATTGCCAACCTCGGATATAAAGACTGGGGAGCTGTCATGCTATCGTAATCTATACCGCGAGCCACGATAGCGGGGATACATAGAATAAAGACTAAGGAGCGGACCGCGTAGTGCCCCGAACCATAACAAACCCGATTACTCGAGAATGGCTGGCTTTAATCTTTTTGCTGGCGCTTCCTTTCTTGATCCATGCGCCGGGTCTTCTGGGTTTTCTGTCGGAAGATCCAATTTACAGCTTTCTGAAATTCGGCCCGCTCCCGGAGGATCCGGTTCTTCCCGGCTTTCCCGGATGGCTTGACCCCAACTCCGGGGCCACTACGCAGGCATTGGGCGCGTCGGCGGCTCGGCAGTGGCTTTCGGGACACGTACCGTGGTGGGATTCCTATTCCGGCATCGGAATGCCAATGGCTGCGGAAATGCAAAGTTCCGCGCTATTTTTCCCGTTTGTCCTTCTTCTCGCCCTACCGAACGGTCTGGTTTTATTGAAAATCGCCATGCAGTGTCTCGCAGGGTTCGCAATGTATGGTCTAGCGCGAGAGATGCGGATTTCTTTCGGCGCGCGTATCGTCGTCAGCACTCTTATGGAGTGCTCAGGAACTTTTGCGTGGTTTTCGCATGGACCGATCATGCCTGTGCCGTTTTTGCCGATGCTGGTATGGGGAATCATGAGATGCGGCGGGAATCGGGACGCGGGGCGTCGCTGGGGATGGCTTCTCGTTGCATTGGGCATCGGTGGTTCAATTATCGCAGGGTTTCCGGAGACAGCGTTTCTTGATGGACTTCTTGCGCTTGTGATTGCTATATGGCGGATCGGTATCTCCCGCCACGGCCTGCCCACGGCTCTCCATATTATCGGTGGTGGATTTTTGGGAGTGCTTCTTTCCGCCCCCGCATGGGTTCCGTTCATTCTTCTGATTCGCAATGCCTATCTTGGCCAGAATTCCGATATAGGGACAGCCCACGCGGATGTTGCGAATGCGGCCATGCTGTTGTTTCCTTATCTTCTTGGGCCACCGCAATTCGCGTTTTTCGTTCAGGCTAACGAAGCCGCTAGAGCTTTGTGGTGGCACACTAGCGCCTATTGCGATTTCACTTTGATCCTGGCAGCTCTTGTCGGGTTGGCAGGCGCAGTTTTTTCCTCTCGTCGGACCGGGAGTGTTGCATGGCGTGGTTTGCGAGTGGTCCTTGGCCTCTATCTGTTAATGACGGGGATGAAGGTTTTTGGCATCCAGCCTGGACAATACCTGATGGATATGATTCCAGGCATCCGTCAGACCATGACGCATATTTATATCGGGCCGAGCTGGTGGTTCGCTCTCAGCCTGCTCGCCGGACTGGCATTCGATGATACGCGCACAGCCGCAAAAGCGGCTGTGCGGCACGCATGCGTGCTGACGTTTGTTCCGCTTGCAGTGACAAGCGTTCTGGTGGTGAGCGGCGCACGCAGCGCTATTGCCGAGTTGTGGACGCACGGCCACCATTACCACGCTCTTGTCGCATGGTCTTTCATGTGGGCCGTAACTACAGCGACGCTTCTTCTCTGGGGATTCTGGAAATCCGGAAAGAGCGGAAGAGTGTTGGTTGGAATGACGCTGTCGGTCAATTCCGTTGTCCTGTTTTCGGTCCCCTTGCTCTGTGGTGTGAAACCAGTAAGATCCGATGAGAGCGCTCTATCTGCCTTGCGGCATCTGACCCGACTGCAGCGGGTGCTGAGTCTTAATGCTCTAGCTCCCAATTATGGCGCCTATTACGGGATCGCTTCGATCAATTACACCTATCTGCCAGTGCCACGGAATTTTGCGAACGAAATCGCGGCGCATGCGATCAGTGACGGTGACCCGACACAGTATATTCCGGCGGGACTTAGTCGGTCTATGTCCGATACTCCCGAGTATTGGCAGAACATTCAGACCATCCCACAGCTTGGCTCTGGACAAACGTTGGAGTGGTTGCGCAAACAATCCGTAGGCTTCATCGTGGCCCGCAATGGTACGGACGTATGGAGAGACCGTGCTGCATCCTCCATTGGACCCGGGAGCGCTGTGCCCGTACCTCTAGGCACGGGTACCGTCCGTGGACAGATCACGCTCCCCGCACCAGGAAAAGACGGTAAAGAGACAACCGCGACGATCCGAAAAATCGGTGTGTCTTTGGGAACCTATCAGGGCGCGTCTCGTGGGCGTATAGAGATGTCGCTGTGTGCGTCCGATGACTGCGTCACGGCGACTGGCGAACTGGATCGCGCTAACGACAATAGGCTGACATGGCTAGATCTTTCGCATCCTCTGACAGTTTCTCAGACTGGGGAACGAACGTTGGATGTAACGATCAGGGGCAGTCAAACGGATCGCCCGGCGGCGCTCTGGATGTGGCCCGCACGACAGAGGCAGGCCGAGCACATTCCTTTCTTTGCCGTGGACTACAATTTTAACCAGCCGGGACTGGAAACGATCTACAGCGATCCTTATGTATTTATTCAAACCATCCCTGGTGCAGCACCCTATTTTTCGGCTCCCGGCTGTATAGTGAAGCCGACAGATCGTAATGCGTTGAGCGCCGACTGCCCGGTGGGAACGACGCTGGTCCGGCATGAATTGTATGCAGAGCATTGGCACGCGACATTAAACGGAGCCTCGGTTCCTGTCGGGATGACGGAGGACGGGCTACATCAGACGGTGACGCTCCCACCGGGAAAATCAGCGATTACATTTGATTACAGGCCCCCGGGATATCGACTGCTGTGCACGCTGTTCGGTTTGGGGCTGGCAGGATGCGCAGGGTGGCTGATGATGGAAAGAAGAAGGCAACGTCTTTAACGGTTTATGGAATTCGGGCTTTAAGGACCGAATCATCTCGATTTACGCACGGGTCATCAGCAGATGAGAGATCCTGGGACATCTTCTTGAAATCTATGCTGTGGAGCCTATCGGGCTCCACAGACGACATTATTCACTTTGCATGACCAGGTTAGCAACGTTTCTGAGCAAGAGGGATGCGAAAGCGATGGTGTGCATTTCAGCAAGTGTTGAAGCGCAGCGCTCGTAGTCTTTCACAGCCTCCCGCACCGTGTCGACCACGCGAACGCTCTCTCTACGAGCCATCGCTGGGTAATAACACAAAACCCATATTACCAGCGGCAGGATGACGATTTCGAGATTTGTATCATGGCCTTCGACAGATTTCTCCGGTTTTGACCCAATATGGCACTGATCGCCCATGGCAGTTCAACTGCTGCCATCTATTGCCTGCTGGTATAGCTTCCGCCAGCGGACCCACTTCTGCCCGGTCATCCCTGCTTGCAGGCGTCAGCGGAGATTCCACACCCGTTGTGGAAATGGCCCGACTTTCTTTACTCAGACGCCGCCACCACCACCCACCCTCGCCCCAACCGCCCTCCGCAACGCCGCATACACCCCCCGTCCCCCCATCTGCCCCACATTGAACCGCATGGAGCCCGACAGCGTGCGCGAGACACTGAACACGTCGCCCGGCGCCAGCACCAGCCCATCCCGCAGGGCGATGCGGGCGAGCGTCGCGGCGTCCACGCCATCCGGCAGCGCGCACCAAAGATAGAACCCGCCGCGCGGCGTCAGATGTGGAAAAATTCCGATTTGACCGAGATGTTTCGTCGTCTCGCGTCTGGCCGTGGCCAGCCGGCGCCGCAGCGCCTCCATATGCTTGCGGTATCCGCCGTCGCTCAGGATCGACAAAGTCACCTCGGCGGCGACGGGACACACGGCGCTGAAGCAGGTCGCGACCTGCAGATCCGTCAGCGCCTCGATCCACTCCGGCGTCGACACGATATAGCCGCAACGTAAAGAAGCAGACAATGTCTTGGAAAAGCTGCCGATGCGGATGACGCGCCGCAGTCCGTCCAGCGTCGCCAGACGCGGCGACGGTTCGGGCTCGAAATCGGCGAAGATATCGTCCTCCACGACGATCATGTCGTGTTCCGCCGCGATGTTCAGGACGCGATGCGCCACGCGCGGCGAGATCGTGGCCCCCGTCGGGTTATGCAACGCCGAGTTGGTGACGTAGAGCCGGGGCCGCGCCGCCGCCACGATCTGCGCGAACTGTTCGACGTTCGGTCCGTCCGCCTCATAAGGGACGCCGACCACGTTCGCGCGATGCGCCCGCAAAAGCGCGCGGAAATTGAAGTAACACGGGTCATCGACCAGCACCGTATCGCCCGGACGCAGCAGCAGGCGGCACACAAGATCCAGCGCCTGCGACCCGGAGCCGGTCAGAAGGATCTGGTCCGACGCGACGGGCAGATTTTCTGCTGCAAATTGCCGCGCCAGCAGCCGCCGCAGCGGCAGGGAGCCCCGCGCGGGGCTGTATCCGGCCAGCAGCGCGTCGTCGCCGCGCGCCGCCGCCCGCATGGCGCGCCGGATCGCATCACCTGGCATCCACTCCGCCGGGAGCCAGCCGCAGCCAGGGCGTGGCGTATCTGGCGCTGCGTCCAGCGATTGCCGGGACACCCAGAGCGGGTCGATCTCCCGGTTGAACTGTGGCCCCGCCTCCGTCAGCATGAGAGCGGGGGCCGCACCTGCGACGTAGAACCCGGAGCCTGCGCGGGCGCGAATGGCTCCCTCCGCGACCAGCCGGTCATAGGCTTCGACCACGGTCGAGGGGGACACGCCCATCGCGTCAGCGCAACGCCTGACCGACGGCAGGCGGTCTCCCACGCCCAACGCGCCGCCGCTTATGCGCGCGCGTATCGCCGTCACCACATCCGCCGTGCGGGAGCCTCGCGTCGTCATCGCTTCCAGTCCGTATGGTAAAAAGTATCGGTACAGTTTTTCGATATTGTACTGAACTGTTCCTGTCGCCGCCAGCGCCGGATCGCCTACCGTTCCCGAAAATCGTGGGGGACTTCATGAAAACATCGACAAAAGGATTCGGCAGCGGGCTGCTGGGCGTCCTGATTTTCAGCGGGTCGCTGCCTGCGACGCGCCTTGCGGTCTCCGGATTCTCGCCCCTGTTCCTGACGGCGGCGCGCGCGCTGATTGCGGCGGCTCTCGGCGCTCTGCTGCTTGCGGCGTTGCGGGAGCGACGCCCTGCGCGGCCAGATTTGCCGTCGCTGGGCGTCGTGGCGCTGGGTGTGGTCATCGGTTTTCCGCTGCTGACCGCGTTGGCCCTGCGCCATATCACCTCCGCCCATTCGCTGGTCTTTATCGGTCTGCTGCCGCTTGCGACGGCGCTGTTTGGCGTTCTTCGCGGCGGGGAGCGCCCCGGCGCGGTCTTCTGGGCGTTCTCCCTTGCTGGGGCTGCGAGTGTTGCGGGCTTTGCGCTGACGCATGGCGGCGGAGGGTCTGTCGCGGGCGATACGCTGATGCTCGCGGCCGTGGCGTTATGCGGGCTGGGGTATGCCGAGGGAGCAGCACTTTCGCGTCGTCTCGGCGGCTGGCAGGTGATTTCCTGGGCGCTCGTTCTGGCGTCTCCGGCGATGGCGGCGCTCGCCCTCGCCACCGAGCCCGGAGGCTGGGCCGCCATCGGGTCGTCGGCGTGGATGGGCCTCGCCTACGTCTCGGTGTTCAGTATGCTTGTCGGGTTTATCTTCTGGTATCGCGGCCTCGCGCTCGGCGGCATCGCAAGCGTCGGACAGTTGCAGTTGCTGCAACCGTTTTTCGGCCTGATCCTTGCCCATGCCGTGTTGGGGGAGGCCGTGTCGTGGGCGATGTGCGGCGTCACGATGGTCGTTGTCGCCTGTGTGGCGGGCGCGCGGCGTTACGCCTGAGCGGGTGTGTGGCGGGGAGTTTGGGCGCTTCTTCTTTTTCTGAAGAAAAAGAAGCAAAAAGACTTTTTCCAGTTTGGAGGCATGGCGCATCCAAGACGCGTTGTCACATAACGAAGGCTCGGCGCTTGACCGCTCACGCCAGCACGCGACGTTCAGGGAGACCATCCGTAATACCGGACAAGAAACCCGGCCTGTGGATGGGGTTCGTCGCGCAGCATGATCAGGCCATGGCGTTCGTAAAACCTCTGGCCCGCGAGATTGCTTAACGGCGTGCGCAACGTGAAGCCCTCCGGCATCAGCGCCTGCGCGCGTCGCAATAACCTTGCGCCAAGGCCCGCGCCCTGCGCCGACGGCGCCACGAACAACTGATCCACCACGCGTTCTCTTTCACGAACTGCAAGAAATCCTGTGATCCTGTCGTCGTTTTCCACAACCTCGATCCACCATCCTTCCGACTGAAGCCTGGCGCGCAGCGCCTTCACATCGTGGACCCTCGGCGCGCCGCCGTCCATGCTGATCGTGCTTTCCCGCCATAACGTGGCGATCGCCGTCAAATCGTCCTGCGTCGCCGCCCTGATCTCCGACGCGCTCAACTTTGCGGCCCCTGCATCCGCCATCCGCGACGGCTCAGCACCAGCAGGTAATAGGCTCCGGCTCCCAGCGCCACGAACAGAGTCAGCACCAGACTTGGGCGTCCGGTCTGCGCGTCCATCCAGTTCATTCCCGTCACGCCGACCATCGCCAGAAACGCCAGCAGGGGCGGCAGCGGAAACAGTGGCATACGGTAATGTCCCCCTGCGGTCAGCCCGTTACGCCGCCCGACGATCACCGCCAGACAAAGCGCCATATACATCACCAGAATTCCGCTGCCGGTGATAATCAGCAGCATCTGCTCGCTGATCAGACACGCAGCGCCGGAGAATGCTCCCGCCGCGAACGTCGCGCCCCAGGGGGAGTGAAAGCGCGGATGAATAACTGTCAGACCGTCGCTCAACCGCGCAGGGAGAATGCGGTCGCGTCCGATGCTGTACAACTGGCGGGAGCACATCAGCAGATTGGCGATCACGGCGTTCAGAATCGCCAGAACAAGACAGAAGCTGACCAGAACGTTCGCGACCGGTCCTGCGTAGGACAGAAAGATCACGCCCATCATGTCATGCGATGAAAAGAACGTTCGCAAATCCGGCGCGCCCAGCAGGACCGCAACGACCGGCACGATTTCGCAAATGACCGTCACCAGAAGCGCGAGCAACACTGTCCGACCGATGTGGCGGGACGCGTCATGCGTCTCTTCGCCGAAATACACGGCTGAGCCGTAACCGTTGTAGGAGAAGATCGACAGCGACACCGCCATGGCGATCAACGTCGGAGACACTGCGGACAGTGTTCCGATTGTGTCGAGAAACACAGGATGCAGCACCACTTCGCTCAGCGGCCGCGCGGCATGAAAGAGCCCGAGCGCCGCCAGCGCCGCCAGCGCCAGCAACTCGACAGCCAGAAACGCCCCTGTCACCACCGCGCTGGCCCGCAGATGCAGCACGCATACGCCCGCCGCCAGCGCCACCGTCAACACGGCGGCGGCGATCGGCGGCGCTCCGGGGACCAGCACGTCGAGATAGACGCCGATCCCCACCGCCATGACCGCCGGGATAGCGATCAGCTGCATCACCCCCACGCCCAGCACGACAAATCCCGCGAATGGGCCGAGGATACGGCCGACGATCGCATATTCACCACCCGAAAGCGGAAAAGCCGAGGCCAGTTCGGCGTATACGAAGGACATACACAGCCCGACCAGCGCGCCCACGGCCATGGCGATCAGCGCGCCAGAGCCGCCCGTCGCGAAAATACCCGGCACAATGATGAACACGGACGACGCCGGAGAGATCGCCGACAGCGTAATCATCAACACGCCGAGCAATCCCATACTGCGCTTCAGCCCGGACGGTTGGCCGCCCGCGCCTTCGATCGGCGCGACCGCGTCGCCTTTTCCCGAAATGGCGGCGTCCGGCGTTGCAAGATCCGTCATGCGGCGCCTCCCGAAGGAACGCAGACCAGTGACTTCAACCGCTCCGGGTCGATCGCCCGCACCAGCCGCCCGCGCCGTCCAACCATTGTCTCCGCGCCAAGCATCGCGTTCAGCACCGCTTCCTCCACCGCCTCGACCGCAGCCATGAACACGTCGTCCATCGCTTCGTCACTCAACGCCTCTATTCGCCTCAACGGCGCGCCCGGAAAGGCGCCTGAGTCGTTAGCCGTGCTGAACGCCAGAAAAATGTCGCCGGAATTATTTCCCGAGGGGGTGCCTCCGCGTCCGATGCCGATGCCGATCCTCTTCGCCACGCGCCGCAGCTGCGTCGGTTCCAGCGGCGCGTCGGTCGCAAGGATCACGATGATCGACCCGCGTTCCGACGGCCACAGCGTATCTTCCGGCATGGCGCGCCCTGCCGCCGCGCCGCAAACCGTCAGCCACGACCGCCGCCCGTGATTGGCCTGGACCAGCGCGCCGAGCGTATATTCGCCAGCCTTTGTCCGCACGATCCGCGACGACGTGCCCGTGCCGCCCTTGAACTCATAGGCGATCATCCCCGTCCCACCGCCGACATTCCCTTCCGCCACTGGCTTGAAGGCCGGGGTGGCTGCGGCCGCCTCGATCGCAGCCAGCACGTCGACCTCCGTCACATGCTGCCCGGCGATGTCGTTCAGCCACCCGTCGAACGTTTCCCCCACCACAGGGAGGGGCCAGAGGGTCTCTCCCATCACGTCGGGGAACGTCTTCAACATCCATCGCGCCGTCGCGTGATGCGCGATGCCCAGCGAGCAGGTGTTGGTCAGCGTGATCGGGCCCATGAACCATCCGGCCTCGTCGATCCAGTGACAACCAGTCAGCTCGCCGTTACCATTCATTGAGAAACTGCCCGCAAGAACGGGGTGCAGCAGATCGCCTTCCGCGCGTGGCAGGATCGCCGTCACGCCTGTCCGGATCGCATGCTCGTCCTCACCCGAGATAAGCGTCCTGTAGCCGACCCGCACGCCCGGGACGTCTGTAATCGCATTCCACGGACCCGGCACGCCGGGAAGAGGCAAGGCGAGTTCTCTGGCGCGTGGGCGGCTGGACATCACAAAATCCGGACAGTGGGCGTGTGCCGGGAGTTAAGGACGCCCCGCCCGGGCGCGCAAGACTGTTACGGATGTGGAGCAACCACCTTACGGACGACAGACTCGAGCGAGTTGCTCTTCTTCCCTGGCCTTCGGCTTGCCTCTCTGAACGCCGGATCTGGTCGTCGCCGTGACCTGAAAGCGTATGCGCTTACGCCGTTTCGCAGACGCGGCCAACTGGCCTGCATGTTTACGTCCGCCCGCGCGGCGCTCTAATGGCGCACCGCAGTGTGCAGTGTCGCGGTGTTTTTCGCTTCGCTCGCCAGATAAGCGTGGATGTCGTCCGCATCCGATTGTGTCAGGATATCGGAAAAGCTCGCCATTCCGGCCGCCGAAAGCGCGCCGCCGAGAACGATCTGGTCAAACGCGCGATGCGTCGACTCCTGCATAGTCAAAAGATTTGGGGCGATGCCGGCCTTTCCAGGAACGTGACATCCCGAACAACGCGCGGAGTCGAAAAGACGGGCGCCGCGCGTAATCATCTCAGGCGAAGTCCTGATTCCAGAGGGCGGCGATATCGCGACCACCGAGCGATTCACCAACGCCGGGGTCGGCACAGCGCCGCCGTCCAGCGCGAAAACCACAATGCGCCCTGCGTTGCCATAGCGATACCCCGCCGAATTTTCTGGAAACTCCCAGGCGGATGCTCCACCGAGGCCAGCCATAACTGCAATGTACTGACGCCCGGCGACGGCGTAACTGACAGGCGCGGCCATGATTCCTGTGCCGACGCGAATATGGCTGAGCGGCGCTCCGGTTCTGGCGTCGTATATGTTCAGAAATCCGGTCGCATCCCCCTGCGCCACGATATCGCCGCCTGTCGAAAGCACGCCTCCGCTTTGCTCGGGATCCGTGCTTGTAACCACAGACCATGCCGCCCGCTGATGAACCGGGTCATAGGCCTGCAACGTATCGTGGCGAATGACCGGGATATCAGCTTCGCCTTTCTGTGCACGGGATATCGCGGCGCGGTCCGTGACATCCATCGAATTGTCCGTGCCGCGATGGTAGGCAAGATCGCGCGACAGTGAAAACACCATCGGGAAATCCAGCGTTGGGATATAAACATATCCCGTCCTGCGACTATATGACATCGGCCGCCAGTTATGGCCGCCCGCCTCCCCGGGATAAACCAGCTTCGGCTCGCGCGAGTAATCCCCCTGAGCCGTAAACACGGGCCGTCCGGTTTTCATGTCGATATGATCAGCCCAGTTTACGTCGGTATATTTTTCCGCCGAGATCAATTCTCCAGTCGCTCTGTCGAGCACATAAAAAAATCCGTTCTTCGGCGCCTGAACCAGAACTTTCCGCAACGTTCCGCCTATCCTCAGATCGAGCAGCGTCATCTGCTGCGTCGCGGTAAAATCCCAGCTATCTCGGGGCGTCGTTTGATAATACCATTTCATGCGACCGGTTTTTGGATTAAGCGCGAGAATTGAAGACACGAACAAAGTGTCGCCTCCCCCCGGGCTGCGAACGAACGCCGGATGCGGAGACCCGTTGCCTGTCCCGACATACAGGAGATTCAGCTCCGGATCATACGCCATCGCGTCCCAGGCAGCCCCGCCTCCCCCCACGTCCCAACGACTCTTCGGGCCCCAGGTCGGCGCCGCTATCGCCAGTTCAGGATTCTCCTGCGGTTTGGACGGGTCGGCCGGAACAATGAAGAAGCGCCATGCAAAAGCGCCGGTCTCGGCGTCGAAAGCAGTGAGGTAACCGCGCACCCCCATCTCGGCGCCGCCATTGCCGATGACGACGTTGCCTCCGGCGATCTGCGGCGCGCCGGTACTGGTCAAAAAACGATCATGGTCGATGATCGTATCGCGAACCCATATTTGTCGCCCGGTCCCGGCGTCCAGCGCAAAGAGCCGTCCGTCGAGCGCTGCGACATAGACCCTGCCTTTCCATACGGCCACGCCACGATTGACAATGTCGCAACACGCCCGCCTGGCCCATCGTCCGTCGACATGTGGATTGAATGTCCATAGCTCGCGCCCCGTCGCCGCATCGAGCGCATAGACCACTCCCCAGTTTCCGGTCGCATACATGACCCCGTCGATCACAACGGGCGACGCCTCCAGACCACGCGTGGTTCCGGTATTGTATTGCCAGGCAAAGCCAAGCCTCTCGGCATTGGAATCATTGATCTGGCTAAGCGGGGAGTAATGATCGGCCGCAAACGTCCGGTTCGTCGCGTACCAGTTTTGCGGTTCGGCATCCGCCTGCGCCATGCGCGCCTCGTCAATCGCGCCAGGCTGCTTCGGAGATGTTGGCTTGAGGCTCTCCGCATAGGCCGGATCTCCCGGAATATTTCCCGAAGCGACGCCACATACGGCGAGGAGTATAACAGGCAGGAACAGCGTGATGCGGCGTGAGATACACATTTCTGTATCGTAATTATGAACGTGATGCTCAGCAAGACGATACCTTACCCCATATGATTCATCCGGGCGATGGTTCGGATGAATCATATGGGTAAGCCGGTTATGGCTTTTGTAAATATGGTGGATATTGAAAGCAGGTGAGACGCCTGTTTCTCTCGACGCCTCAAAAAATGAGCATCAACATGAATGCCAGAGAGTATCCGTAAACAGTATTCACATTGCCATATGAGAATTTCTCAACATTCGGATTCCCGACCACAGGTGCAATCGAAAATCCAAAATTTCTTCAAATATAAAACTTCAAGATTTCTTGACCAATCGATCCTGAGTTTTGGTCTCGAAATCCGAAGCGTCATGTCGTTCATGGAGCTGACTGGACGGGTCTCCAAATACCCGGTTGACCATACGTCCACGCTGTACTGCAGGCCGCTCCAGCAGTCGATCCGCCCAAGCCTTGAGGTGGGGATAGTCCTGTACGCTCAGGAATGTGGCGGCGTCATTATAAAGCCAACCTTCCACCAGACCGCCATACCACGGAAAGATCGCCATATCGGCAATGGTATACTCAACACCCGCGACGAAGGGACTTTCCGCAAGGCGTCGATCCAGAACGTCCAGCTGGCGTTTGGCCTCCATAGAAAAACGATTGATCGCGTATTCTATTTTTTTTGGCGCGTACGCATAGAAGTGACCGAAACCGCCGCCGATATAGGGCGCGCTTCCCACCTGCCAGAAAAGCCAGTTGAGGCATGCTGTCCGGTGAGCAATATCTTTCGGGATGAACGCCCCAAATTTTTCCGCGAGATACAGCAAGATGGAGCCAGATTCAAAAACGGCTATCGGCTGTTCATGACTAAGATCGACAAGCGCCGGAATTTTGGAATTCGGATTGATTTCCGTGAAACCTGAGCCGAACTGCTCGCCATCGCCAATACGGATGAGCCAGGCGTCATATTCCGCCTGCGTGTGACCCGTGGCCAGCAGCTCTTCGAGCAGGATTGTTACCTTCACACCGTTGGGCGTGCCGAGAGAGTAGAGTTGAAGGGGGTGTTCGCCCACAGGAAGCTTCTTGTCATGGGTAGCTCCTGCTGTCGGACGGTTTGTGCTGGAAAATTTTCCGTCGCCAGGCGCTGTCCACGTCCAGACTTTAGGAGGCACGTAGTCCGATGGTCCCGTCATCATGATATCCCTTTTGACAATGTGGAAAACTGGTCCGCCGCAAGGTCCCGTGCGCGTCTTCGTTCGTAAGATTGTTGAGTCGCTGCCCGCTCTTGGCACCCCCCCCCCCCGGTCAGGCGCCGCGTGAACGTTCATCATCTCCATGACGCGCTCAAGCGTCAGGTCAACATTCACCCGGCCAGTCCACGCCTCTCATGACACGCTCCGTCCTTTCGGACCACCCTGCGCGGATATGTCAGCAGGCGCATGACCACGCTCCCTGACGAACAGTCGCATCTGCAAGTGTGGGAGTCGCCATAAGAAGTCCCGCGCAACGAGAACGAGCGAACCTCAACCGTGAAGAAACGCCAGTTCTCACGAGATGATGATCCCTCCCTCCTGCCACGGCGTGCTTCATGACTGGCCAAAGAAACAGACGAGGCCAAAACCCTTGCATCATCTGACGGCGTGGAGCGCCCACGACACCGGCGTCATCATTTCCTGCGCGCTCGCCCTGCTGGTCATCGTTGTGGCGATCAGTCTGGCGAAATTGCCTCCATTTCTTGCGATCCTGCTCGGCGCCATCGTTTTCAGCGCCACCACGGGTCTGGACATGGCGAAGGCCATCGCATCCTTTCAGGCAGGAGCAGGTCATTTGCTGGGGGACAGTGGCCTCATCATCGCGCTGGGCGCGTTGCTCGGCGGCATGGTGGCCGGCAGCGGCGCCGCTGATCGACTGGTGACGGCGCTCCTGAGTCCGGGCGGCAGGCCTCTTTCGGCGCGCGCGCTTCCGTGGTGCGTGGCCGTCGCCGCCATGCTGGTGGGGTTGCCGCTGTTTTTCGAAGTCGGGCTGGTAATCATGCTTCCGCTCGTCCTCGGCGTCGCCCGAACCGCGCGTCAGCCAGTGCTGCGTATCGCTATTCCCGCCCTTGCGGGCATGACCGTGCTGCACGCGCTGGTCCCGCCGCATCCGGGGCCTCTCATCGCCATATCCGCCCTGCACGCCTCTTTGGGAACGACATTACTGCTCGGACTGGCGATAGCTGTGCCAGCCGTCGTCCTCGCAGGGCCTGTGTATGGAAATTTTCTTTCCACCCGACCGGAATACCGAACGATCTCCACGGCGGCGTCGGCGAATTTCTCGTCTCCCGGCAACGTGCGGCAGGAGCGACAGCCCTCTCTTGCCGCCGCCGCGATGACGATCCTGCTACCTGTCGCGCTGATGCTCGCACGCACGGCGTCGGAGTTGTGCCTGCCCCGGAATGGTATGGCTGCGCACATTCTTAACACTGTTGGCGAGCCCTTTATGGCGCTCCTGCTTTCAGTGTTCTTTGCTGTGATCGTTCTCGGCTGGCTGAGCCGCCAGCCGCGTCGTGAAACAGGCCGCACGTTGCATGACAGCCTGCCGCCGCTCGCCGTGCTTTTGCTGACCATAGGCGCCGGGGGCGGTTTAAAGCAGGTTCTGCTCAGCGGAGGGATCGCCGGGACGATCAGCAAGATCGCGGAATCTTCGTCTCTACCTCTCGTCGTCCTGGCGTGGCTGATCGCGGTTTGCCTTCGTCAGGCGACGGGATCTGCGACAGTCGCGACTTCAACGACTGCGGGACTCATGGCCCCGCTTCTCGCGACGATGGGCCTTTCGTCTCCACAAACATCGCTTGTCGCGCTTTCAATCGGGGCGGGTTCCGTTTTCTTCTGTCACGTCAACGACGCAGGTTTCTGGATGGTGCACGAACTGTTCGGACTGACGCTGAAGCAGACCTTGATGGTCTGGTCGGTCCTCCAGACGATCGTATCCCTGACAGGGCTGGCCCTCTGCAGCGCGATCTGGGTCTTTCTGGCGTCATAACAGACAAAGCGAAATTTTCGAGACGGTCTCCGCCTCTCCCGCTTTGCACAACCCCTTCTGCAACCGTAGTTGCTTTCCCTTCCTGCGAGATCAAACGCAGAATCCTCCGAGCCGCCCGACCGCCTCAGCCGGCCAATGGCGTAAAGCGAGCCGTGCTCTTGTCGCAGTGATACAGGGCTGCGATTTCCGTAGCGTCCCGCGCGAGTTCGTCCACGGCGCCGATGATGAACTGCGCCTTCTGGTCGGTGAGAAGCACGCTCAGGTTCAGGCGCGTCCAGCCAGGTTTTTCAATCTCGTCACCACTTAGAATTGAATTTCTCAAAACGACCGAATGTTCGCGCCCTATCCCGAGCAAATCGTGCGCATACGGCCCTGCGCAAGCGCAACCGCCGCGCGCCTGCACGCCGTAGCGATCGGACAGCATGCGCGTGAAAAGCTGCTGATGGACAAATCCTTCTCCCCGCTCACCGCGCACCCTGATGGAAAATATCGGCAACGAATGCGCCGCCGCGCTGTTACCCAGAATTTCGATCCGGTCGTTACGTCGCCAATACTGCAGCGCGCGTTCGCGTAACTGCGCATGGCGAGAGTCCATTCTGGACTGACCGATGGCGTCCTTGACCAGAAAGGCCAGCGCGGCGCGGATATCGCCGATCACGTTCGGCGTGCCGGATTCCTCTCGGCTGACGACATTCACCGAATAGTCATGTCCCCATGGCGAGACGAAGCGCACGGTCCCGCCGCCGGGGCAGACCGGGCGGTCAAGCGTCACTGCCTGCCTGCGCACGATCAGCACGCCGGAAGCGCCAGGTCCGCCGAGAAATTTGTGCGGTGAAATAACGATCGCGTCTTTCTGGAATTCCGTTCCTGCGCGCATGTCCACGGAAAGGTAAGGGCCGCCGCCCGCGTAGTCCCACACCACGGCCGCTCCGTGGCGACGCAGCACGGCGCTGACAGCGTCCACGTCGGTCATGACGCCGGTGACGTTCGACGCCGCCGAGAACGCGCCGACCTTCAACCGCTCCGGTCCGGCCGCCCTGAGCGCCGCCTCAAGGACGTCAAGATCCGGCCCTCCCTGAGCGGCTTCGGCGATGGCCACGATCTCCGCCCCGGACTCGCGCCAGGGCAGGATGTTCGAGTGGTGCTCGTAAGGACCAATAAAAACGACCGGGCGAGATGTCCCCTCGCGCGCGGCCGACCCCACGCCCAGCAGTTCCACCAGTCGGTTGATCCCTGCGGTGGCGCCGGAGCCCACAAAAATCGTCGCGTAGTCGTCCGTCGCCCTACATTGATCGGCAATAATTCTGCGCGCCGCTTCGCGGGTGCGCGTCATGTACATGCCGCAGAACGACGCTTCGGTATGGCTGTTCGCGTAGTAGGGCAGGACATGCTCGAGAATGAAATCCTCGACCTGCCGCAGGGAGCGGCCGGAGGCGATATAATCCGCGTACACAAGAGGATGGACGCCGAAAGGTCCCGGGACCGGAGCGCCCTCGCCGATCAGTCCTTCACGCAATGCAGACAAAACGTCGCCTGTGGCGAGAGAGGCTTCGAAGCGGTCGAACGGCGCACGATCGGCAATCATGGTTTTGGCTCACCTGAATGATGTCATGGTGATTCGACCACGACTGGAGGCGCGAGTTCCAACTCATATTCTGCTTTGAATCACGAATTTTGTTGTCATATGATCTGACAATGGCCGAAAATCTGGATCATATCGATCGTGCATTGCTCCGCGCATTGCAGAAGGACTCCTCCCTCTCTCAACGCGCCCTCGCGGACGTTGTCGGGCTGTCGCAAAACGCCTGCTGGCGACGTCTTTCGGCGTTGCGCGAAAAAGGGTTTCTCGACAGGCAAACCCTGCGGATCGACCCGGCGGCGCTCGGGCTGGGGCTGGTCGTGTTCGTCATGGTGCGCACGCGCCACCACGACCAGCACTGGCTGCAACGATTTCGGGCGCTCGTGCTCGCTCTTCCAAACGTGACCGATTTCCACCGGATCGCCGGAGATTACGATTACATGCTCAAAATCGTATCGAAGGACATGAACGCCTTTGACACGGTCTACCGACAGTTGATCGAGAAGATCGATCTGGACACGGTCACATCCTACATCTCGATGGAGACGATCGCAGACAGCCGAGACCTGCCTGTGTGACGTCGCGCATGCGCCGTCACCCGTATGAATGCGCCCATATAATTGCGTTCTTGCCGTTTTTCCTGCGCTCTCTCGCCAGCCCGGCTGTCGCAGGCCGCGCTCGACCATATCAGGCGCCCGCTCTTCGACGCCCGCCACAGAAGCAACGCTCCAACCAGGCGAGATCACCCCGTCACCGAGACCGCCGCCGCTCGAACGTGGATCACGCAAGAGCTAAGCGCCAGAACGACACGGACAAGGCGCCCAGGCCCTGTTCGGCGAAACCTCCGAAGGTCCGCCGCCCTGCCCCCTATCGCAACAATCCCCTGACAACGACGCGCAGCCGGTCCCCAAGTCCCCGCTCCTGTCCCATTTGGACCGGCTCGCGCCGCAGATCGCGCACGGCCAGCGTCGCAGGCAGGGACGCCAGCCGCAGGGCGTGACGCTGCGACCCTGCGTTGCGCCGGGGCGCAGCGTCACGCCCTGACGGCAACAACGCCGTCCCTTCCTGACGCAAGGAGGCGGCGAGAAGCGCCAGCTGCTCCGGCTCGATTTTCGCGAGCCCGGCGCGATCTTCAGGATCGAGGCCAGCGGCGACCAACGCCTCCGACGGAAGCGCGGGCCGTCCGCCCGCCAGCACCGCAGGCAAATGGCGTAACAGCGCGCCTGCGGCGTAGGCTGCGCCCGCCTCCTCAATACGCTCCAGCAACGCCGTGTCCTTCAGCCCGAGCAACGACCCGACGATGCGTTGCATCTGTCCGGAACCGTCGCGCATCGCCTGACGCCATCCCTCCCAGTCCGGCAGACCGTAGAGTTCGTTTTCGCGCGCTTCGAGCATGGTCAGCAAAGGTTGCGGCTGAATCCGCCCCTCTTCAAGCAGCTCGCCCAGAGTCATCGCGACATCGTGACGGGCCTGAAAACGACGTTCCGGCGCCTGCACGATGTCGCGCCACCACTGCAGCCTGATAAGCCCCGCCATCGGCCCCGCGAACGCCGACGACACGGGCTGGTGGAGCGCGCGCACGATCTCGCAGTTGAACGCGATCACCGGGAACGCGACGCTTCGCACGGCAGGCGGCAGGAACATCGCGCACAGAAACCTGTCGGGATCGCGTTTGCGCGCAATCTCGGCGCAGGCCCGCGCTGCGCGGGTCGCCGCATCTTCTTCCGCGTTCATCGCGTTACGGTCCTTATGGAGATGAATGGCGCCGCGCGGGGCCTCCGTCTCTTGACGGTCCCCCGGTCGGCACATAGCTGTTGCGGGCGGCGCCACTCCGCCCTGAACTCAGGATAAATCACCAAGGAGCATGTCATGGCCTTCGAACTGCCAGCCCTCCCCTACTCCTACAACGCGCTTGCCGCCAAAGGCATGTGCCAGGAAACCCTGGAGCTTCACCACGACAAGCACCATCAGGCCTATGTCACGGCTCTGAACGGCTTCGTTGAAGCCAAGCCGGAACTGCAGGGCAAGTCGCTCGACGAGATCATTCTCGCCGTCAAGGGCGACGCCGCGTCCGCGCCGGTGTTCAACAACGCCGGACAACACTGGAACCACATCCTGTTCTGGAACAACCTGTCCGCGAACGGCGGCGGCATTCCGGGCGCGCTTGAAGAGAAGATCAAGAGCGACCTCGGCAGCGTCGAGACGTTCAAGGAAGAGTTCAAGAAGGCCGCGACGACGCAGTTCGGTTCCGGCTGGGCATGGCTGGTTCTGACCCCGGCAGGCAAGCTTGCCGTGACCAAGACCGCCAATGGCTCCAACCCCCTCGCCGAAGGCCAGGGCAAGGCGCTACTAGGCCTCGACGTGTGGGAGCACGCCTACTACCTCGACTTCCGCAATCGTCGTCCCGACTACATCACCAACTACCTCGACAAGCTCGCCAACTATGAGTTCGCCGAGGCTCAGCTGAAGGCTGCCTGATTCCGGATCGATAAAGCGGAGCGCGTCTGCGTCCCGCTTTATCGGGAATAACCGGCCTGCGACGAAAAAGGGGGACGATCCGATGGATCGCCCCCCTTTTCTGTAACAACCGTGTGAGGCGAGCTGCGATCAACCTACGCGCCTCACCGTCTCGCCTTACCTTCAGTCGCCTGATCGGAATCCGACGCTCAGGTCCGCGCCGCCCATTGCGCGATCAGATCGACCACGGCCTGCGCCGACATGCGACGTGCATTTCCAAGGGCCGTCGCGCCGTCCGGATCGAGCAGCTTGCCGTCCGGCGTCACGATCAGCACGGTCGGAACCGATTTAATGGTCACGCCATAACCCTGCGCGATGTCCATGTTGGCGTTGAAACGGTTCACATTCACGCTGACCGTTTCAAAGTTCTGCCCAAGCCACGTATTCACTTCGGGAATCGCGAAAACGCCCGCAAGCATCCGGCAGTCGGGGCACCAGTTGCCGCCGAAATCGATAAGGACCGATTTCCCGCTGGCCTTGGCGCGTGCGAACGCCGCCTTGACCGCCGTCGGGCCGTCTTCAGCCGGGGCGTAGGGCGCCGCCACCGGGCTGATCGCGGCGGCGCCGACCTGCGGCGCTGGCGTAAAGTCGCGGGCGGACGCCGCGAGCGGAGACAGGAACGGGAGCGTGGCGAGCAGAGCCGCCGCCGTGGTCAGACGACCAGCCATGACATATCCTTCGGTATCAGCGCGTTACGGACGAATGGTCGGCTGCCGCGCGCTTCTGTGTGTTCTTATGGGAGCCTGCCTGCTCAGACGGATGATTCCGTCCGGCCACGCCTGCTCCCGTCCGACGCAAGAGGATTGCGCCGTGTGCCTGTTCACATGAGCGGCGCACGATCACGACGCAACGGGATCGGCCCAGAAAAATGTGACCTCGTGCTTGTTATGCCACAAATGCGCGAGCGTCGCCCCGGGGATGGCGGCGAAGGCGTCCATGGTCGCAAAATCCGTCTCACCCTGAAACTTGACGCTCATGACGATGCGCGCCGCACGGCCTGCCTCGATCCACCGTCGCACAAGCGCCAGAAGGCGCTCTGGGTAGGCGATGACGTCCGAGAACAGCCAGTCGACGCGTTCGACCGAGACAGGGTCGATCCCAAAAGCGCTTTCCTGTCGGAACGTAACGCCCGGCATGGCCGCGACCTGCGGCGCGAGCGGCGCACGATCGACAGCCGTGACCGACGCGCCGAGTTGCGCGATCGCCCATGTCCAGCCGCCCGGCGTCGAGCCGAGATCGACGCATGTTTCACCGGGTTGAGGCCAGCGGCCGAGCCGCGTGCACGCCTCCCACAGCTTGAGATAGGCGCGTGAGGGCGGCCCTTCCCTGTCCTCGACGAAGCGGGGAACGCCCGAGGGGAACGGACTCGTCTTGGTGGGGGAATACAGAAGCTCGTCCGTCTCCAGCAGCGTCCACGCGCCCAGATGGCTCGCTGGCGCCGGCTGCGGAAAGACGAGCGGAGCGGCCTTCACCGGCGGCAAGCGCTCCGAGATAAGGTTCGCCCGACGGAAATGACCCGTGGGAACCAGAGCCCAGTTGCGCTGCACGCCGCGCAGAACGCTTGCCGCGTCTCCGATCGAGGCGATTTTTCGTCGCTCTGGCGCTGCCCAGATGTCGAGCGCCCAAACGCTCGACGCCGGAGGCTGCTCCGAAATCGCCAACGGCCCGACCCAGATCAGGTCGCCCGCACCCAGCCGGTCCAGTTCGGCGGCGAGAACGCTCTCCAGCCCGGGCGGCGCCTGATAGACGCTGCCGCAACGGCTCCGCTCAGCTTCACTCATGGATTGCGAACGCGACGGCCAGCACGAACCAGGACAGGATCAGGATCGACCCGCCGGTCGGCGCGACCGCCCCCAGATGGTGACCCGTGAATGCGGTGAAATAGAGCGCGCCACAGAAAATCAGCGTCCCGAGCACGAGACCGTTGCCGCCAAGAGCCATCAGGCGCGTCGGCTTTCTGGCGCCGAGACCCAACCCCACAAGCGCCAGAGCATGCCACATATGCATTTCCACAGCGCTATGCGCGATCTCCCGCCCCGCTCCGAGTCCAAACCGCTCTGCAGGAAGGTGGGCCGTGACCGCCCCCATGGCCACCGCCGCACAAGCGAGCAGCGCGCCCGCCGAGCGCCAGAAACGCGCCATCAGAACCAACATAAAGACATCCTTGAAATTCGCCGAACCTTCTTAAGAAGTCATCAGCAGTCGAACACATCACTTACAACTATTACATCTGTAACATAAGACGGTGTGGGCGCCAGGTTTGTGCAATCTATATAGAGCGTGTTAACGCCATTTCAGCTAATCAGCCTGTGGGTTTCTTCGGTCGCAGGCCTCGGGTTCTCGTCGAAGCTATCGGCAGTGGAGTATGTTACCAATGAAACAGAAAAAAAACTGGCTGGCGATCGCCGCCATGCTTCCCCTAGCCGCTTGCGCCGACCACCCCAAGCAGTTTACCGGACCGCTTTTGCCCGCCATGGACGAAGCGTTCGTTCATCAGGCCGCCGAAAGCAATCTCGTCGAAATTGCGATCAGCAACGCCGAGTCCAGTGAAGGTCACTCCGCAAATATCAAGACCTATGCAGGATCGGTAGTGACAGACCACACTGCGGATCAGGATCGCCTGAGTGGAATCGCCAAGGCCCACGGCTTCACCCTGCCAAGCGAACCCACGCCCGACGACCAGAAGCTGATCGAGCGCCTGACCAGCCAGAAGGGCTCTCGCCTCGATCACGCGTATCTTGCCGAGATCGTCAAGCAGCATAAAAGCGCGGAAGCTCTGATGAAGCAGGAGGCGACGACGGTCGCCGATCCTGATCTGAAGTCTTACGTGGCGGACATGCAGGTCAGCGAGAAAGCCCACCTTCAGAGCGCAGAAAAACTCTCCGGCGGTCGCCGCTCCGCACGCCGGCGCACAGCGCATACGCAGGCCTCGACTCCGAGCGAACCGGCGGGCTTTTAAGTCAGACGCCACGGGGACGCGTGCGAAACGTCCCCGTGACTGCCTGACGACACTCGGTTATCCGGGCGCATGTCGCCGGAGCCGGGCGCACTATCCGCAGGGAAACGTTGACGCTATTTTTTCGTGCTCCCGACGCTTTTTCGCCTGCAGTCTTGAAAGGCTCAGCCTCATGGTCGTGAGAATAGATCGGGTGACCACCAGAGGCGGCGATCGAGGCGAAACCTCTCTCGGCGATGGTTCGCGGATCAGCAAGGCCTCCGCCCATATCGCGGCGCTCGGTTCGCTCGACGAGGCGAACACGGTCATCGGCGTGCTTCGAGCACATGTCATGCATGACGGCGCGCTTAGAGAACGCCTCAGCGCCTTGCAGAACATGCTCTTCGATCTCGGCTCGGATCTTTGCCAGCCTCAGGACAACGCCAAGGCTCAACGCGTCTCCATCTCGCTGACCGATGATATCGATCACGAAATAGAACGTCTGCGAGAGAAGCAGGAGCCGCTGCGAAGCTTCATCCTTCCGGGCGGTTCGCTGCCCGCAGCATGGGCGCATATGGCCCGCGCCTCCATCCGCCGCGCCGAACGTGATGTGGTCGCGCTGTCCCGGAGCGTCGAGATCAACAGCGCTCTTGTTTCTATTCTTAACAGATTGTCCGATTACTTCTTCGTTCTCGCCAGACATTTGAACGACGACGGCAGAAACGACACGGTGTGGACGCCAGGACGCTCTTTGCGAGAAGCGTCTATCCCCGACACGTGACGCCGGACGCCGACACGCCATACTCCCTCGGGCTTCGTTATCTTCCTTCTTGAAACGTGGATAACGTCATGCTAGAGGGGGCCAACTTTACCGTATAAACAGCCTGAACGAGCCTCTGGCGGCGGGCGGTAACGTTGCGATAATTTTTTCAAATAATTCCGTCCCGCCAAACAGCGTGCGACACGCCTGCGATCAGGCCCGAGCAATACAACGATTTCTGAAAGAACGGTAGTGAACTCCGGATTTCTAAAAAATTCCAAATTGGACGAAGATCTGTCCGAAGACTCCAATGTTGACAGCAGCGCCGAGGAGGCTGCTCTTCGCGCCGCCCTCAATCGCCTCGGCTCCCAGCGCGCGCCAAGCCCCCCCCGCACGGGAAACACGCCCCGTCCGGTCAACGACGCGCCCGCGCGCCTCTCGCTTCGTCCCACAATGGATCAGAACCAGCAGCGCAAGCGCCGTTTCGTACGGGACGGAGACGTGCAGGTCGAGCGACAGGCGCTGACGCGCCCGACCGGCCGCACCGCGCATTTTTCTGAAACGGAAAGCGTCGATCTCGATCGTCACAAACGCCTTCTCGACGATGAACGACGTTTGCGCGAGCAGGCCGAACGTCAGTTGAACGAACTCGAGACGTCACACCGGACCATGAAAACCCGGCTGGGACATGCGGAGATGCTTCTCAATGAGCTGAAGCAGTCTCTGGCGACGCGGAACATGGAACTGGCGGATCGGACTGCCGAACTCTCCGCCGAACGTGCCGGGCGCCAGGCTGCCCTCGCAGAGGTCAAGGATCTGCGGGCGCAAATCGCAGCCGCGCCCAAAAAGCGGGAGCGCGTAGCACGGCAACAGGAACTGACTCTGGCGGATGAGCCCGAGCCTGTAAAATGGTGGAAAGACTGAAACGTCTTTCCATTTCGTCCGACGCAACCTCGATCATTCAGGAGGGGGTTGGAAACGTAATCGTCATCGCCTCCTGCGCGACAGCCGCCGCAGCGTTGATCGTACCCGACCTCATCTTTGGTTTTCTGACATTGCTCAGAAGTGTTCTGGAGTCGCTTTTTCTACCCTGTAAGCTTCTCTTTGACCTTGCATCATGGCTGTCGGGAGGATCTTCAGTACAAAGCGCCGTCTCCAGCGTGGACAACGCTCGCGCTGACGCCACACATGTAAGGGCGCTTCACGCATATTTTCCTACAGTCATGATCATTATTGGCCTTATGGTCTATTTTTTCAACGAAGGTAGCCGCAACGTGGCCACTCGATTCATTGCTCCCGGTTTGCATACCGCCGCCGCTTTTCTGATTTTTTCACCTATTGCGTTACTTCTTTTTCCCGCCATCTGCATCGAGGCAATCTCAACAATCGAATCCAGAGAAAAAAACACGCAATCGGGATGAACGTTGGCGGCGGGGACATACGCATTCTCGACTAAATTACCCCATATTATAAGATATTTTTATTTTCTTTATTTATGAAAATATACAATATTTGTATTCAATTTTACACATCAGTTGTAGTGTTTCAAAAAATCGTTAATACAGCGCGAACATTGATTGGTTATGTAACCTACTACACATGATTGACGAAGGCCGCTTTCCAGACCACGCGCAATATCTGTATCGACAGTCACGGTGTGAGCGGGCGTATCGCTTCAAACGGACGTTCGAAAATATGCTACACAGGATACCGTTATCGAAAATATAACCAAACACTGTTACTGATTATCGACATGGAATTTGTGTGCGAAACGCCAGACACAGCATCGGACTGAACGGCGCTTGAGCGTGCATCGTCCGATACGACGATGCGCCGCCATGACCCACCGCACACATCATAGCGACACCGGCCCGAACGTCGCGGTCGCCACATGCCGCCGGCTCAATCCGCTGGCGGTCGGCTCGTCAAAATCCGGTCTATTTGCCCCGGCGTCATCGAAACACCAAAGTAATCCTGATAAAATTTCTTGCTGTCTGCAGGAAGATCATACTTCCCGAACAGATCCGGATGCAGCAACTTCGCTACCCAGCGCAGTTGCAACAGCACCTCCGACCCATAACGATCCCAGGGGAAGACTCCGGTGGGATTCATGAACACCTTGCCGTTTCGAACAGCCCTCAACACGTCCCATCCCGCCGGGGCGGGAGTCCCGGCGGCTGGAAGCGGCACGCCCCCCTGAACGATGATCACATCCGGGTCCCAGACCTGAATTTGCTCCATATCGACCGGGCGCATATTTCCGGACACCTCCCCGGCGGCGTTTCTTCCACCAGCACGCGTGATCCATTGATCGATGATCGTGTCGCGTCCGTCGGCCATAAGTGGAAACAGGCTTTTAAGATGAAGTACTTTCGGGCGGGTCGCAGCGGGCGCGGCGGCAAGGGCTGTATCCAGTTCGACGAGCTGAGTGTCGAGAGCCGCGTTGTAACGCGCCGCCTTCTCGCGCGCCGTGACGTCATTCAACGCGGCTGCGGTCAGTTCGACGGAACGGCGCAGCCCCGCCATGTCCCGAAAGCTCATATCGAGGGTCGGCAGTCCGGCTTCACGCAGCTTGCTCACGTCGGTCAGCCCGGTGGACACGAACACAAGATCGACCTTGTCCGCCAGCAATCCCTCTACGTCAGCCGAACCCGGCGTCACAAAGCGCGCAGCTTTCAACGCCGGACTGACCTGAAACAACCATGGCTGATTGGCTGGCTTGTCGACCGTGACAGCGACACGGTCCGCCGCCCCCAGCATCGCGACAACTTCGTTATGCGCAAACCAGAGATCGGCTATCCGAACCGGATGCGCCGGTGTCGAAACCTTTTCCCCCTGCATATCGGACACCAAGATCGCGCCGTGTGACGAGGGCGCACACACCCCCTGCTTCAGCCCCGCGCCAATCAACGCGAGTAAAATACCTGCGCCAACGCTGTACACGCGCAGGCTTTTTCGTGGCGTGAATGTGGAAGATCGCACGACGTTGCCAAGACTCATTTTGCATTGTCTATAGTCATGCAGATATAGATCAGGCAGAAGCCGCCTCTGACAAGCGGGGGCGACGCGCTTTCCTCACTCTGTTGCCGACACGACACAATGTGGCGCAAAGCCGCTCTTGCGCCGTCAACCTCCTGGCGGCGGAGCCTTCGTCTGACCTGCTGCGGCAGTTCCTGGCGCGCCCGCCTGCCCCGGAGGCTTGATAGGCGCGACGTCGCGTCCGGTGTAGCGCGTGATCATCTCTCCGACGGCCTCCGCCGCCTGCTGCGCCGCCGCTACAGCTACGTCCCCCCACATCCCGTCCAGCGAATGGGCCTGAATGTCGTGCAACTGCGTCGCGATACCCACTTCCTTGTCGTGACTGTCCGTGACGCGCCACGCGATCTCGATGCCCTGCTGCGGATTGTTGCGCGATCCCGGCGGACCCGCCGTCAGCTTGACTGTGGTCGCCACCGTAAAATCGGCGTCCTGAGGCGATGTCTGGATGGTCTGCTCCGATCCCCGGAACGACGCGGCGAAGGCCCGCGCCAGAGAGACGTCGCCGTCGCCCGGAGCGCCGGTCACTCCCTTGAACCATACCCGCGCCCGACGATGCTTCAGGCTGTGCGGGTCCTGATCCATCTGATCGGCCTGAATGCCACTCAAAGCAGAGACGACCTGATCCGCGCCCTCATGCGCGATCTGCGCGACGGCGCCAGAATCGACAGCCGACCACGCATCGACCGGCACGCCGGTTCCCTCTTGTGTCGCACGCACAGCCCCTGCGGGCGTCATAATGCTGTAAAGCGGCACGATCTGCCCTCCGCGCCGCTCGGTACGGAGCTTCAGCCACCAGTCGCCGGGACGCGTCGGCTGCGCGATCGCGGGCACGGACTGCTGCAGCAGAATCGCGGCTATATCCTTCGCCCAGATTGCCGCGAGTTCGGGCTTCATCTGCACGTCCGTCGGCGTCGGCACGTCGAGGCGCGACGGCGGCGGATTATGGGCCAGCTCGCTCGCCACGCCGCCGGGATTTCTGAACGGGTGCGGCACGTCGAGACATCCAGTCAGGCTGATGACCGAAACCGCCGCCGCCAGTGAAGCTATATGACGCACGGTCATACGGCGCCTCCGTGTTGTGTTGGCGCTATGACGGAGATCTGATGGCCGATATGACCGCCGCCCGCCAGAGTTCGCCGCCTGTGGCTGTAAAAGCGGCGCTCGTCGCTCAGTGTGTCCACACCGAGCGCGAGAGCTTCGCCAACGCCGGCCGCACGCAGACGCCATTGGCAATAACCGGCAAGGTCGAACTGATAATGCCCATCGCGGACGCCGGGAGCGAACCATTGCGCCGCTTCTGCGTCGTCCCCGTCCTGCAACACGGCGGCGCGCATGTCCTCGCCGACCTCATAACTCCGACTGGCGATGCAGGGACCGACCACCGCCACGACGTCCGACGCTCGCGCGCCGCATGCTTCCATCGCGCGCAGCGTCGCCTCCAGCACGCCACCGACCGCGCCGCGCCATCCCGCATGCGCCGCGCCGACCACACGACCGTCGCGCGACGCGAACAGCACCGGCGCGCAATCCGCCGTGATCACGCCCAGCGCAACGTCAGGTCGCGTCGTCACCATGGCGTCGGCCTTCGCGCCTTCGCCAAACGCCCATGGTTCGTCAACGATGATCGCGTCGGCGCTGTGAACCTGCGACACCCCGAGCAGCATCTCCGGCGCGACGCCGATCTCGACCGCCACCCGCCGACGATTTTCACGGATGGCGTCCGGGTCGTCGCCCGAACGCGCCGAACAGTTCAGGCTGGCGTAAGGCGCTGCCGAGACGCCGCCCAACCTTGTGAAAAACCCGTGCCGCGTTCCGGGCAGAGCGGGAGCGCGCAGCACCCAGCCTTCTGGCGCGGAAAAACCGCCGTCAGTCGTCATTGCGCGAACTCCTTTGTCCCGTCACGGAAAATGGCGCCCCATCAGGCTCGAAACCCGGCGGAGCGACCTGCCCCGGCGATGCAAGCGCGATCGCCTTGAAAAGACGCCCCATACGCTCGGGCGCCATCAACCGGTCCAACCCGGAACGAATCGCCCCCGCCTGCTCCGGCGCGTTCTTGCACAACGCTGCGGCGCGTTCGACGGCGCCAAGCGACGCAAGCAAACGCCCCTGCTCCACGACGTCGAAATTTCGCACCCCTCGCAGTTGCGCGGCAGCGCCGAACGCCTCGAAATCGACATGCGCCGTCAGGTCAGCGGAACCGGGATCGACGAGCGGCGATGCTGGACGGCCGTCGCGCAGCGCCTGCAGGGAGTCGCCAGGCAGCGAACGCGCCGTCCCGTAATCGATGAACAACGCGACGCCCGGATCGGCGACGAGCCTCTCGCCCACGGCTTCGGCGAACGCCAGCGCCGCCGGGCAGATTTCCACGACGTCGTCCAGATCCGCATCACGCACGGCAAGTTCCGGGGGCGCGTCGTGAAGGCTTTCGACGCGCCAGTCGCCGCCTTCAACATAGCGTTCGCCCCACCCATCAGACGTTCTGATGAACTGACGGATCGGCAGCGCATCGAGAAACTCGTTAGCCAAAAGCACCATGCGCCCACGCGGCACGGTCTCCAGCGTCTCGTGCCAGACCGGCGACACGGGAAACGGGCGCAGCGCGTCCGCCTGACAGGCGCGCAGGCGCGGCGAGGTCTCGATCAGATGCACCGCCCCACCTTGAAGAAAGTCCGGAGCCGCCCGCGTGATGACGCGCAGGGCGTCGGCCATGAGCGTGCCCCGTCCCGGACCGGCCTCAACCAGATGTGCCGGACCGCCCAGCCGCGTCCCTGCGACGACGCACCACGCCCCGAGAATTTCTCCGAAAATCTGCGATATTTCCGGCGCCGTGATGAAGTCGGAAAACGGGTCGCGCCCGGCGTAATACGCAGCGTTGGCGCGCGCCATGAAGGCGTCCAGCCGCTCAGCGCCCGCCGCTCTTGCCGCAGTCACGGGGCAAGCTCCACGTGCCGAGCGAACATCACGCCGGGTCGTGGGCGTGGTCCGCGGCGAGGGGCGCTCCTGCGTATCGCGGCGTCCGGAATGCGTGGATCATCAGCCCCACGCCGGCGACGATCATCGGCAGGCTCAGAATCTGTCCCATCGTGACGCCAAACGCGAGGAAACCAAGGAACGCGTCCGGTTCGCGGAAAAATTCACAAAAAATCCGCGCGCATCCGTACCCGCACAGGAACAGGCCCGCCAGAAATCCCGGACGCTCTCGAAGTGCGGTGCGCCGTGCAGCAAGGATCATCACGGTGAATAACAGCGCGCCTTCCGTCAGCGCCTCGTACAGTTCGGAAGGATGGCGCGGGACCGGCCCGCCATTCGGGAAAATCATCGCCCAGGGAAGGGAGTCGCTTGCCTGCCGCCCCCACAACTCGCCGTTGATGAAGTTGGCAACGCGCCCCAGCCCGAGACCGATCGGCACGCAGACCGTCACCCGATCGGAGAATGCAAGGAAATTCAGCTTTTCTCGCCAGGAAAACAGCGCCAGCGCGATGATGACGCCGCTGGCGCCGCCATGGAAAGACATGCCCCCGCGCCAAACCTCGACGATCGCCAGCGGGTGCGTGAGATAGAAACCGGGCTGATAGAACAGCACGTAACCGAGCCGCCCGCCGAACACGACGCCGAGAGTCGCCCAGGTCAGGAAATCGTCAGCCTGCCGCGTACTGGCGGCGCGCGGCGCCCACGCGACCAGCCTCTTCAGCAGGATCACGCCAAGAACGAGCCCGACAATATACGCCAGCGCGTACCAACGTATCGCCAGCGGACCGAAATGAATCAGCACCGGGTCGAACTGCGGGAACATCAGAACGGGAAGCATCGAGCGGATTCCTGAAGCGAGAGGCGTTAGATGTAGGGGTCGCTTCCCGCGAGATAATCGCGGACATACCGGGTGACGCCATCTTCGAGAGAGGTGAAGGGGCGGTCGTATCCTGCGGCGCGCAAACGCGACAAGTCAGCGCAGGTAAAGGATTGATATTGGCCGCGCAAGGACTCGGGCATGTCGACGAATGTAACGTCCCGCGGCGCGCGCGCCGCGTCGCAGACGGCGTACGCGAGATCCAGGTATGTGCGCGGAATCCCTGTTCCGCAGTTGAACAGGCCGCTGACCTGCGGATTGTCGTAGAGCCAGAGCATGACGTCAACGACGTCGCCCACCCAGATGAAATCGCGCTTCTGCTCTCCGTCGGCGATATCCGGGCGATCTGACCGAAACAGGCGCGCCGGACCGCCCGCGCGCACATCGTCATATTTGACCTTTACAACGGAAATCATCGATCCCTTGTGATATTCATTGGGACCGTAGACATTGAAGAACTTGAGCCCGACCGACTGGGGGGGAACCGCGTCACTGCCCTTCATCCGCTTGAGCGTATGTTGATCGAAGACGTGCTTGGACCATCCGTAAAGGTTCAGAGGCTCCAGCCCCGGCAGCGTCTCCGGCGCGTCCGAAAACTGCTCTGGCCGGTCCGCCGCCCCGTACGTGGCTGCAGAGGACGCGTATATAAAGCGCGCCCGGTTCTGCGCGCACCATGTCCAGAGACGTTCCGACAGCGCGACGTTGGTGCGCCAGACCAGATCGCCATCACGTGCGGTCGTGGCGCTGATGGCTCCGAGGTGAAACACCGCCTCGACGCCACGAGCGCCAGAGAGGAAACCGTCCAGATCTTCGGGCGCCACGAGTTTCGCCGGCGGATGACGTCGCAGGTTGCGCCATTTGCCGCCGTCGCGCAGGCGATCGACGACGACGACGTCCAGACCGCGCTGCGCCAGCGCGGCGACAAGACAGGAGCCAATGAAGCCGGCGCCGCCGGTGACGATGATCATGCGAACCACCTTATAAAGAGCATCCGCTCACTGCCAAACTCTTGACGCGGCGGGGGCGCGCCAATTGGATTAATCGCCCGGCAATGCTTATAAGCCAGATTCTGTGAAGAACCGCGCCTCTCGCGGTTGCTGCTGCCAGGAGGATCGGAATGTCCGACCGACCGCGTCTGTTCGACGACCTTGCCGGTGTTGCCGGCGGCGCGATTTCCGCCATCGCGGGAGTCAGGGAGGAAGCCAATGCTCTGGTGCGCTCGCGCGTGGACGAGGCGCTTGCCCACCTTCAGGTCGTCCGCCGCGAAGAATTCGAAGTCGTGCGCGAAATGGCCGCTAGCGCCAGACTCGCCAACGAAGACGCCGAACGGCGCATCGCCGCGCTGGAGCAGCGCGTGTCTGAACTGGAAAACCGGCTTTCCGGCCGCTCGGACGGTTACGCCCCCTCACAATCCACATTTACGTCCGGAAGCAACGACGTCGGCTCAGGATTCGTCGGCTAACTACCGTTACAAAAAGTCCGCCCTACCTCCTTGCAGGGGAGTTCGCGGGTCCATAGGCTCGAAAAAATGCGACGAGTCGCCAGCGCCTGTCGCATGATTCGCAGACGACGCCGACCATGTCTTCGAACATGGGATGGCTTCATGGCTTGGGAGTCCAGCATGCCTGCTCTGACGATGACCACCTCCTCTCCCAACTCCAACCCTCTCGACCTCATGGAACAAATTGTCGGAGGCTACGAATGGGCCTTCGACCGCCGCAACTCTTCGGAAATGGCCGCAGAGGCCCCGGGCAAATGGTGCGATTACGGTCTGTACTTTTCCTGGTCGACCGAATTGAGCGCGATGCACTTCACCTGCACCTTTGATCTCAAAGTGCCTGAACAGCAGCGCAAAGCCCTGTTCGAACTGATCGCGCTGGCCAACGAACGTCTCTGGATCGGTCATTTCGGACTCGATCTGGAAGACGGCATGCCGATGTTTCGCCATGCCGTCCTCCTTCGCGGCGCGCCGGGCGCATCGATGGAGAGCCTTGAGGACATGGTCGATATCGCCATCAGCGAATGCGAGCGTTTTTATCCGGCGTTCCAGTTCGTACTCTGGGGTGGGAAAAGCCCCGCGGACGCGCTCGACGCCGCCATGCTGGATTGCGTGGGCGAGGCCTGATGGCCGAACATACGCCCCCTCTTCTGCTGATCGGCTGCGGCAACATGGGGGGCGCACTGTTCGAGGCGTGGGTCGCGGCGGGACTGGCGCCCTCCGTCGTTCTCGACCGCAAAAAGGAAGCCATTCCCGCCCCGCACCGACTTGTCCGGTCGGCGGCGGAAATTCCCGCCGATTTCACCCCATCGGTCATCGTGCTTGCGGTCAAACCACAGACGGCGGCGCAGGCTATCGCGGATCTCCTTGCTGCACGGCCCGATATCGCCGCCAACGCAACGGTCCTGTCCGTCATGGCCGGCGCCACGACGGCGGCCATCGGGGCCGCCCTGTTCGGCGCCGGCTCCGTAGCGCGTCCAGTCGTGGTGCGCGCGATGCCCAACACGCCCAGCGCCATTGGCCGGGGCATGACCGGCCTGTTCGCCGCTCCCGAGGCGCCTCAGGCCATCCGCGCGTTGTCCGAGTCTTTGCTTGCGGCCGTGGGAGCCACCGTCTGGGTGGAGCATGAAGAGCAGATAGACGCAGTCACGGCTGTCTCCGGGAGCGGGCCCGCTTATGTGTTTCTCTTGGCTGAACTGCTCGAGCGCGCTGGCGTTGAACAAGGCCTTCCCGCCGACGTCGCGCGCCTTCTCGCCCGCAAGACGATTTCCGGCGCGGGCGAACTTATGGACCGCTCGCCAGATGACGCTACGCAACTGCGCCACAAAGTGACCAGCCCCGGCGGAACGACCGCGCAGGCGATCGCAGTTCTTGCGGCGAAAGATGCATGGCCGACCGCAATCTCGGAAGCCGTGGCGGCCGCAACCCGGCGAGCACGGGAACTCGCCGTCTAGAGCGGCCTTTATTGTTATTCGGAAACATGAGTACGCCGCCGATGGAAAACGACCATTTCGACTCCGCCCTTCTCGCTGCCGCAATGTCGCTGGCCGCGAGCCAGGGGTGGCGCAACTTCACCCTGACGGACGTCGCGCGACATGCCGATTTCGATATGGGCGACGTCCGCGCGCGTTTCCCCTTCAAAAGCTCGATGCTCCTGCTTCTCGGCACGTTGGCTGATCGTTCGTCGCTGGTCGATGACGGAAGCGTCGCTTCACCGCGTGAGGCGCTTTTTGATCGGCTGATGCGCCGCTTCGACGTATTTCAGCAGTACCGGGAGGGCGTTCTCGCCGTGCTTCACGCACTGCCCTACGATCCCGCGCTTGCCACATTACTCGGCGGCGCTACGCTTAACAGCATGCGCTGGATCTCCGACGCATCGGGCGTGAACACACGGGGTCTGGAAGGTCTGGTCCGTATTCACGGCGTGACGGCGGTATGGGCCTACACCCTGCGCGCTTGGGAAAAAGACGACAGCGAAGACCTTGGCGGAACCATGGCTGCGCTTGAATTGGCATTGGACCGCGCTGAACGTCTGGGGCTGTTTCGCGGCGCCACAGGGAAGGACGTCCAGCCGACTGAGGCAGATCTGACTTCCGACGCCTCTGGCCACACTGAACCCGGCGGATGGGCCGACGACGAACACTGACTAGCGGAGTGGCTTTACGAGCGGCTTAAGCCGCTCTAAAAGAGCCGCCAGCGAGAGTGCCGCCGGTGGGGCGTAGCCAAGCGGTAAGGCAGCGGATTTTGATTCCGCCATTCGGAGGTTCGATCCCTCCCGCCCCAGCCACGATCATCCAGCAAATATCGAAGCGCCGCCGAATTATGTGTCGGACGAGCGCATCCGACGCTCTTCAGATCAGACGGAGACCGTTAGATTACTCGCGAGTCTTTTCCACGGATCCAGAAGAAAGTCTCCTTCGCCAGCGTCGCGACGAAGGAGACCGCCGCCCGAAGGCGTTCGGAAAAACGGCGTGACGTGGCGATCAAACAGCCTTCTTCAGGTTGGGACTGGCCTTGAAGCGCACGGTCTTGCCCGCCTTCACCTTGACGGGTTCTCCCGTACGCGGATTAAGGGCCTTGCGAGCCTTGGTCTTTTTCACTGTGAACGTGCCGAACGAAGGCAAGGTAAATCCACCTTCCTTCTTCAACTCCTTGACGATCGCTTCCATCAGATCCGCCGCCGCCTGGTTCGCCGCGACACCAGTGCAGTTGATGGAATCCTGAATAACGGCGGCTATAAAAGCTTTACTCATTGGCCGGATATACCTCCTGTTTGCACGCAGCCTTAAACCGTTCAGGAAAAGTTCTATCGACAAGACGATCGCAAGCGGCGTTGCCGGTTAACGCAGTGTAAATAATGAAACCACAAAAAAAGGCGCGATCAAAACAAAATTTTCCGAGAAAAATAAACAAACTTCATTCAGATCACACCGAAAACACGTTATCCATCGAGGACGACGTTTCAACTCTCAAGCGGAAAATCAATGCCTCCCTGCGCCACCTCCGTTTGCCTTTTCGCTGCATATGCGCCTGACGGCATATTGCCGCCCCACACGATTTATTATTTATCCCAGATCTCGAAAGAAGGATTTATCATCCATATCGCTCTTGCAGGAGCGCTGCGTGCCTCCCCCGATTCACTGACTTTTTGCGAAGCGCACGGGATAAAAATCTGGCCGAGGCCCAACGCAGGCCTCGATTTCGGCAGTTGGCAATACCTGAAACGCATAGGCTGCGCCGATGGCGCGACCCAGGTGCTCCTCGCCAATGACAGTGTATTTGGCCCAATGACGCCCCTAACCCCAATCTTTGCCAAAATGATGCATAATGACGCTCCCGTGTGGGGCCTCGTGGGCTCCAGAGCTATTACGCGCCATCTTCAATCATGGTTCGTTTGCTTTGAGAAAAAAAGTTTTGAGCACCCCGTCATAGCCAGATTTTTTGAACAGGACTTTGCAAGCATGTCCCGCGAAGAGGTGATCTGGCACGGAGAACTGGGGTTGGCAGTGGCATGCAATGCGGCAGAGTTGGTTTTTGACGCCGCCTGGAAAGACTGGAACAGTGTTTCAAGCCGCTTCTTCCCGGCCAACCCAATGCACACGCGGTGGCGTCGCTTTGCGGCTGGTCGCGATATTCCGTTTATTAAAGTCGAATTAATTCGTGATGACCCGTTCAATCTTGGAGTCGCGCAGAAATGGCGCAGCATTGTGCAGGGCCAATATGGTTTTGACCCTCTCTGGATCGAGGCATACCTGATGACGCACGCACAACAACTCAATCAGCACGCAAAAAACCCTAATATGATGGGAAAAATTCTCTACAAAATACTTTACGTTATGCATTTATAAATTATAAAAAAACCCGTTTATCCCCTTGACGCATGTTGGCCTCAAAACCTGTAGCAAGCGCGAATTCGAGTTATCACAATGGTTTTCAGGGAATCACACCGAAGACATTATCAAGACAAATAAAAATATTTATTCTCTATTTATTTATAAACCTAGTTTATATCATTCTTATTCATTTGTATTATTCCCTCCAGTGATATTTTCTTGCTCTTCCACATATTTTTCGTCGATTTCGGCACGGTACCCGATAGACGGACAATCAACGTCTTTGAGCCAATACCCATGCTCCTGAATAAACACGATTTTTTCCCGTGAGCGCCACATCATTGTCCCGAGGACTGTTTCAGGCTGTTTTCCATAAATATGGATTTCTCGCTCAGCCAGAGCATCAAAGAGATCCCGACGTGAAGCCGGTTTATTGCGTATGCGCAGAATTTCAGAAACAGCTTTTTCCACAGCACTACGGCTAGGATTCTTAGATCGTGCGAGTTTCCGTGACGAGGAAGTCACCACGGTATCCACTTTTTTTGTATTATGGTGCGTTGTCTCCATAAGATCTGAACGATCCATAACCTTACGCCACATCTCCAGAAGACTTATGAGTTGTGATCGTTTTCCGTTGGCACTCTCTAGCTTCTGAGCGAGTTCAGCGATCTCCGCCTCGCATGCGGCAAGCCGCGTTTGAATTTGGTTTACCGCTTCATTATCTGCCATTGTATTCCTCGCCCCACTCGACAACACCGACACAACGACATAGCAGATTCTGCGCTCGGAACACAATTTAAGTTGTCGACCACAGCGCGCTGCGCTATGAATTCAGGGCCATGACGGATTCGCCGCACGGTGTTGCCACCCTCCCGGCCAGGAGGGCGGCGACCGTATCACTCTCGTAATTAGGAGATTCAGATGAGTAGCAATCATCTGCTGAGGCGGAAGGGACCTGGACAGTATGCGCTGCCATCCCTGAAGCCTCTACTCTTGTTAAATTTGGGGTAGCAATCTAACCCAAACCTAAAGGAGCCATGACACACTTCGAGCGTGTCATGGCTTTACGATAGCTATTTTCTCCTCGCTTGTCTACTCATAGATGGCCAGCGATGCGAAATGTGCATTCTTAATCTCGTGTTCTTGTTGCCACGCCAGTCAACTGTAACGACTAGAGCTATCTAACCCAGTTCGGTAGCCATGAATTCGTGTTTCGGTGGCGGGCCAACGCGGCGTGATATTTTTCAAAAACGGATCGTTTGTCATATCGGCTTTGATGGAGGCGATGTCGTTATCGTCCAGCCCAAGGGCATCTCCGACGATAGTGTCGATCTTGTCCACCACAGTATCAATCGCGCTGGCATGATCAGATTCTCTAAACTGCTTCACGAGGGCATGGAACTTCTGAAGCGTCTCCGCGTCGGGCGGAATTGGCGTCTCAAGTATGCTCGTTCTGTCCACCGTGTTTTTTGAAGTTCCTGCCCGAGCAGAAAGGGCGGCCGCCAAGCCTTTGGCGGCAGCTTCATCCGGTACTTTGACCCAATCCAGCAGATATTCGGAAATCTGGAGATGCCAGGTTTCCCCTTCAACAACTGGTGTGCAATCGCGAGTAAGCTCAACGGGTTCATGTGCCTTGTTGAGACTTTCCGACCATTCAACCTTTTTACCCGTCTTTTTCACGGCGTCTTTAACAACGTCGCGAAAAGGTCGAAGCGACAGTCGATCAATCGCCGCGAACAAGGACGCCTCGGTCCGGAAGTGGTTTTGGCAGGCATTCACGAGATCGTCTCGCAATGCTTCTAGCGCCGCTGATTTATCTATCATGGCATCGTTCCACGGAAGCATCCGCAGGTTCGTGGGATAAATATGACTCCGGTTCATGTCTAGGTACGACATACGGCAGTGCAACGCATAAAAATAGCGGTAGATACGTGAGACAAACATCAGGTCAAACGGCACATCTACACAATCCTCGCGTGGTCCGAAAATTGTGGCGGTGTTGGTAAAAACAATCTTCGACGGGTCAAAGGGAACGGCGTTCGGACAGGTTGCTATCTGTGCCACTGCGTAGCATCGCTTGGGGAGTATTTCTCCCAAGCGGAAAATCCCCATATCACTGGCTCTCGCAATATCAATATTTTTATCTAATGGTAAACCCGTCAGCGCGGTAGCGATGATATTTTCGGCCTTATAGACATCTACGCCATCGCCGGATCGGGCAGAAGCCTTTTTTCCGCGAAAGGCGAGGCCACCTCCTGACATCGAACGTAGCTCCCACATTTTTGCATTGCCTTTGGGTGGATTGAGGCTGACTGTTCCGCGTTTGTCTCCTTTCGTCTTATGCCAATATTCCTGAAAGGCAGATGACATTTGCGGATTGGTGAGTAGCTTATTGATGATTGTCCGTCGTTCCGGAGTGACACGGGTGACAATTCGACCATCGGGCGTGAACAAGTCCGCATAATCGAGATGTGAGCCAGGAATGCCCGCGAGATCAAAAGCAGGGCGTTTCGTTCCATCACCAAAATCTATGCAGGTCTTGTCTGCCAGTTTGATGACAACCTGGTCCGCCTCCCATCGCTTTCGATTTCGATCCGCGATATTTTGCCATGCTGCAAGACTTTCCGGCCTAGCCTTTGCCAGACGCTCATCAATCCATGGCTGCAAGCGGGCTGCGCGGACGCGATAACGCTCATGTTCCTCAACTGGCAGAGGGGTGGTTTTATTTAACCACTTCGGATCAAGCGGCAGCCTGGGTGGACGCGCTTCGGCGATAAAGACGATAGGCAGAACTTTGGCATCAAATAAATCGCGCCAAATTACTTCCAGATCAACAATTTCCTTGATCGTCCATCGTCCGTCCGGACCAAACAGGCGACGCAATTCAGCATTTTCCTGCGTGCCACAAAGGGCAAGAGGGACAACGAAACCAAGCCGCCCCGCTCCTTCGCCCCACGGGTTGGAACGTCGGCACCAGCCATCAAGCGCGCGATAGATAAATAAGGCATAGAGATTGGCTTTGGCGGAAATGCCTTTCCAGCCATCATAACCACTTTCAAAATATTCGGTCGTTACCTCGTCTAGCGCGCCGGAGCGTTCAGGACGAACGTAGGGTGGATTACCTGCGATTCCACCGTAATTGCGGTCATCAAGCTCGACGAAGCGCCCATGCTGGGCCAACTCTACTCCTGGGCGAATGATGCTGTTTGCCTTGTCACTGATCGCAATATCCGGAAACTCGGGAGCGGCGAGCAACTCATCCTTAAAGACAAGGACATGCCAGAGAATCTGAATTTGTGCGAGGACCGCTGAGAACGTATTAAGGTCGTTGCCTGCCAGTCGGTCGAGAGCGGCAGTAACTTCATCAAAGGTGGCTAACCCTCGATCGGCATCTTCTCCGACCACTTGCTGGTAGCGCTCAATCAAAAAGGTACCGCTCCCGCAAGCGGGGTCCATGAAACGATCTTCTGGCTTTAATTCCAGCCGATCGACGATATAGCGGGCGATCGAGGGCGGGGTGTAATATTCGCCAAATTTTTTACGTTGTTCCCGGTTGAGAAAACGATCGTAAACGCCTGTAAGAATATCGCCCTTGACTGTGGTGAAGTCATATCGAGATAGCTGGTACATGGCCCATTCGATCGCGTTGGACAGATTGCCATCATTGGTGGCAAAGACCCAATCCAACTCAGTTTCGTCAAATGCCGCCGCGTAGAGCGCCTGGGCCTTTTCATACGCCATTCTCAGCAGGCGCGTGTATCCGAAGGAGAACTTTTCTCGCAGCTTCTGAAATGCTTCCACGCCGCCATTGCAAATGTAGCGGTTCTTGCCAAAGAATTCATGATCCTCGAAAAAGCGTATCAGCAGGATACGGGCAAGGATAAGGTTTGCGGTTTCGGTCGCAAACATCTCCAGAATCTTCTTTTCTTCCTTGGCATCATTTTCTTTGGCGTTCACCCGTGCCCTGAATTCAGGTAAGCCGTCGAGCGCCAGGCGGGCGATACTGCCAGCCTTTTTTAACTCGCGATTAAGGCGCACGACATCACCGCCATAAGTCATCGCCGCTTCATACGATCCTGGGTGGGCCGTGGCCGTCAGTGTGTATGGGTCGAAAACAGCGTCTCGATATTTTTCCTTGAACTTGTTCCAAAATTCGGAAATCTTGGTTGCTTTATCAAGAACGGATTGCAGCGTTCCGAGAGTAGACTCCTGCAAATAACTCGTCGTGTTGCGTAGAGTCTCATAGAAGTTTCTACGAGCGATGAGTGCCTGGTTGTTTTGTCTTTTGGTTCCTTCGTCCGGCATCGTGAGCTTCTCAGTCCCAATCAGTGCGACGTCTCCTCCTCGAAACGCTTCCAATCTCTTGGGGACGCCTGCGATCTCATACGACAAACGCGAAAAGATGTTTCGGAAACTGATTTCGTCAGACGATTGATCAAGGATAAAGGTAATATCTTTGGAAGCATCATGGGTTGAATCCATCACTGGCCGGGCAATAATGACCGTTGGATCAACCATGACAAACCATGCGGTATCGGGACGGATGTATTTTGCTTTTTGAGCGAAAATTGTCTCCCGTTTGCTAAGGGTGGAAAATGCGTTGTGCTCGTCCTTGGCCTCAACCACCAACCAGTCAATCTCAATCGATTTGCCATTGCGATCGGTGATTCCCGATGGTGCGCGGCAGGTGACGTCCGGTCTCCCATCTTCTCCCGCGATGTCTATGTGAACCGAACTGCGTGGATACCCAAGAATATCACAAAAAATATCACGAAGAGGGCCATACATAGCCGCTTCCTGACCACGTTTTACATCTCGGATTGTCTGAATAGCTTCAGCAAATATTCCGATGATCGAATTGCCGCTCTTTTTCATCGTCAAATATCACGTCCCGAATAGAATTGGCTCTCTAATAACCAGACCGTTACACCTGCACCAGATATCGGCACCCTGTGGCGTTCCGGAATATCGCATCCGATCAAGTGATTCGCTCCTGATTGATAAAAGCGATTCTATCGGAGGCCACGCGTCGCGTAACCGGTGTCTCGATTACTGCGTGAGAAACAACTTTCACTGGCAGCTTTTTGAGGTGTGGTTTGCGGTTTGGATCTGCCTGAATCCGCCCGCTTCTGGTCGGCCGAATGCAAAGGATACACTGGTTTGTTCCGTCAACCTGTCCCAATCCTTGTTGTTCTTTTTGGGCAGGACGCGCATGGTGTGTGTCAAGGATGGTCCGAGGCATTGGAGAACAGAAAGACGTGCGACGAGTGAGACGATTAACCTTAGCTGAAGCACTGCGGAACGGCGAAGTCGATGCTTTTGCTGCCCAGGCCGAGGCGGAAGGCATCGGCCCAGCAAATCTGGAGATCTTTGAAAAACTGCTGGGATGCATTACAGCGCCCCGACAAGAAGATCGAACATGCCGTTTACACGGGCGCGATAACTCACACGAAAAGTAAATTCTGCCAGATAGCGCTGCATATGCTTTGAACTTATCTGGATATGAGTTGACCGCACTGACGCCTTGAACAGCCTCCAAAAACCCTCGACAGTATTTACATGGAAGGTCGCCTTCGCTCTGTAATCATAGTAAGCATATTCTTTCGCGGCGTGCTTGACGACACCATGCTGATAACCATCGTTCGTTAGTAAGCCATACGACACAAGTTCATCTGTCGAGACAGTTGAACCCGGTTTGACATTTTTCAGGACAACGTCTCTCAGCGTATCTTTTGTGACATCCGGGATAACAACTGCCTTCATGTTGCCGCCACGTTCGGCGAGCCCCATGACAATGGTCTTGCCCGGTGCGCCACGCCCCCGCTTTCCACCGGATCGCCGTCCGCCAACATAGGCTTCGTCCAGTTCTACATGTCCAGCAAGCAGGGCGTCGAAATTTTGAGCTTTTGCCATGAGATCACGAATTTGCTGTCCCATGCGGTAGGCGGTTTTATAAGTAACGCCCAGTTGGCGCTGTAGCTCCTTGCCGCTAACGCCGTGACGTGTCGTGCAAAACAGGTACATCGCATAAAACCATGATACGAGAGGCGTCCGCGTGTCATGTAGAATCGTGTTTGCTGTAGGATTCACATGATGGCCGCATGATGAACAAACGTAAGTGCGGCGTTCTTTGAGTTTGTGGTGTGTTGTCTCTTTGTGACATACATTACATTCAAATCGCGTGCCACCGAAGCGAACCCGCATGATATGAGCGAGGCAGGCGTCATCATCGGGAAAGCGCCGAAAGAATTCCCGAACTGAAAATTCAGGCGATGCGGACGGACTCTTGCTCATGCTTTATTGAGTAACACACTCACGCACATGCGTCAAGGGGATAAACGGGTAAAAAAATATCATCGCTTAACGCATACTACGAACGAATTTCGTTAAAGAAAATAATAATAGAAAATTCCAATAATATAAAAATAATTATTTTATATCACATCGATATTCAATCATTATTCACATTATTACCGAATACATAATTATTGCCGATACGCTTTCGACGATCAATCATCGCCTCAAATGCTTGCCTTATACGTGCTATAGCCTCCGATTTATAAGGAAAAATTTCCGGAGAGTCGCGATCGTGGACGATCATTCCTGTTTCTACTTCAAAAATCACGACCTGTCCCGCGGAGGACACACCGAAATCCAGCCCGAAATAATCCAGCCCCACGCGCGTTGCAATCTCACGTAATGCATCGATGATCGAAACAGAAAAATACGATGCCATATCGCCCATAAACCGCGCCTCTTCCGCACGACGTTCCGGGTAATGCTCCATGTGAGCATTGTAGTACCAGACAGCCCAATCGTTATGCACAGCTAGATGAACAGGAAATGGCTCACCGTCGATAAACACGACTCTAAATTTTCTGTATAATCCGTCCTCATTCTTGAAGTCGAAAAAATCCGTTACGAAGAACGTGTCCGATATGCTTGCATGGCGACAATAAGCATTCAGCTCCGAGCGGCTATCCAACTTGCGCAAATTCAACCCTGCATGGGACGATATCGGCCGGATAAGCACCGGATATTTTACAATATTATCAAACGGTTCCTTCACAGTACAACAGGCAGGAACCACAACATCTCTCAAACCAGACAAAAGCCGCGAAACTTCGGAACGGGACGCCGCTTCTATTTGCTTCGGCCGGTTGATTGCCGGCAAATTGCTGCGACGCCCAAAATCTTCCGCTTGTGACAAATACTGTTGGGAGCGGATGTCTTCAGCTATTCCAACCAGAAGACAGTCGGGCGCTGGCTCCAAAGAAGTCAAAGCCTTGACCAAAGAGGCGTTCGCCGACAAATCGCCCGTCATCCATAAAGTATGGACCGTCGTCGACTGATCCAGGAGCATACCTATCGGCGCGTTAGCCTGAAAATTCCCTGGCGCAGCAAGAACCAGCAGACATCGGAGTGGGTCCGCCCTACCTTCGCGAGACCTCTCAAACGGGTCTATGGCTATGGCCATATTCAAATGAGCCAGAGCCGCATTTTCGTCCCCGCACACCAGACACGCTTCCCACAGCGCATAATGCAAAGTCGCCTGACGCGCTGGAGGAGCGCCCTCTTTCAGACATTCCTCTAGATGGGTCCGCGCCACCCGTGGGTCGTTCGAAAATTCGGAAAAATCGAGCATACGGCTTATTAGAAGGTCGAAACCGCTAATTTGTCGTAAATACTCCCTCTTGCCACAAGAACGATATCAGACGCAGGAGCGTCGAAATACCTTTAGCCTTGATTAGCGCGCGTTTCCACTTGCTCCTTCAATATCGTCAGGAGTTCATCAGCCTGATCTTCGAACGTCGCAAGCGTATGCTTTAGAGGATTCGCATAGCCATTAAATCGACCTGCCTCGCCGAGCACTTTTTCTATCGCATTCTGCAGAGCGCCGGAGCCGCTGTTGAGCGGCATCAAAGTTCCGTTGACCCCGTCGACGATATCTTCAGACTGCCCACCCGGACTCGTCGCGATTACCCATACATCCCTGGCAAGAGCTTCGCGCACTGTCAGGCCGTAGCTCTCCATCCACTGAGACGGAAACAACAGCACGTCAATCTCATTGAAGAAATCGTCCATAGTATCTGGCGAATAGGCGTCTCGAACGATGACTGCTCCTTTCACCTTCCAATCGTGAGTAATGATCGACTGAAAACCCAGTTTCAGTTTGTTATCGATCACCACCAGTCGCCAGTCGCTTGAATCCAGCCGTTCGAACGCCTCACGGACGAGCGGATAACCCTTTACAGCTTCGACGCCGCCGACATATCCGAACCGCAACGGAGCGCCGTGAGGACGAGGATTACGGGGCGCCTTCGGCCAAAAAAACCCGTTGCGATTCACTCTGATGGCGTCCGACGGTACGCCATTTTCAATGTAGAGGCGGCGATGCGCTTCACTCGGCGACAACAGGAGCGCCGCACCGGCAAGCGTTTGCTTCATCAGATCCGCTCGGAGGCCCAAATGCCGGGCCTCTGGCACACAAAGCTGACAGACGTGCGGATCAATACGGCGCTGCGCGCAATACGTACCATCCTTGCGAACCATGAATTGCCGCTCACACAGCCACCATGCGTCATGCACGGTGATGATATAAGGCACGCCGCGCTCGGAGCACGCATGGAGAACCCCCAGCCCAAGGCCCTGCATCGAATGGAAATGAACGATGTCGGGGCGATAGGCCTCAAGCCACGCGACGAATTGCCGCGTGACCCTCGGATTATCGAGGGAGGCCGCCGAATCGACGTGAAGCGGCAAGGGAGACCCCAGAACTGAAACGCCCAGAGCCTCGTACCTCACTGACGATACGTACCGTGTCGGGTTGGGGGCCGCGGCCGTAAAGACGGCGACATCCACGTCACGTTCAGACAGCCGCTTGACCATCTCCTCCGCGATCAGCGTGGCTCCGCCGAATGTCCTCGGTGCGAAATAGATGTTTGCAGCCATTATGCGCAGCCTGCCCGATGGCTTTACGACTGACGGCGGGAAGCAGGCCGCAACCTGAGTCGCAGCGATTGCGTCAGGTCGATAGCGAGCCATGACGTCGCCGTAAGCGCGCTCTGCAAGTTGCTGCCGGAGTTCAGGATTCCTGGCGAGCATTAAAAACGCGTCCCGCCACTCCTCCACGCCCTCCGCAAGAAGTCCATTGTTCCCGGGCTGGATCACCTGCCTGAACGTATCCCGCGGAGAACATATCGAAGGCACCCCAAGAATACTGGCCTCGATAAACTTTATGTTGCTCTTGGCGTCGTTGAATAACGTCGCCTCAAGAGGAGCGACCGCTATATCCGCTTCGGCAAGGAGCGCCATATAGTTCGCGTAATCTCTGCCCCCGATATGTTCGACACGCTCAGAAACCCGTGCAAATCCTTCTGGAAGGGTAAGATCGCCCACAATGCGAAGGCGTAAGCGCTGCTCGCTCTCCATCGCCGCCAGCAAGCCGTCGGCGCACTCCCTGAAGTCTGCGTCGTGTGTTTTGGTTCCTGATCCGTAGACGATCAAAATGTCCTGCAAAGGCGTCACCAACGCCTTACCGCGCACGTCGCGTAACCGTGCGGCAATTTCGAGAGTCTGCTGATCCAGCGCGTTTTCAATCACATGAACGTCGGCGATCCCCGCACGACGCATGGCGTCCCCAAGCGCCCGTGTGGAGGCGATCGCACGATCGCAGCTCAGCAAGCATTCACGGAAAAGCCTGACTCCATTGAGAAGTTCCGATTTCTCCGCATTCGACAAACCAGAGATGTTGCTGTTTTTGATATATTCAGCATGCTCGAAGATCAAATCGTCGACTTCCCACCACGGAGAAAGCGACAATCGCCGGGCCTCCTGAATTACTTCTTTAACCGGATCAAACGCCGGCACACGGTAGAAGATCACCTCAGTAGATGTCTGCAATGCCGTTATCGCGGCCTCACAGTCACGCCAGTCAACGACCTCTACCTGCCACCCCAAGCTCTCCAGTTGCTCCTGCTTTTGCCAGACGCGGTATTTCGCACATTGCCGTAGGGTCAATTCAGCAATGATAGAAATTTTGGGTGTTAATTCTGTCAGACGAGACGCAGCGACGCTCCTGTTGTCGACATTTTCAGCGAGATGACCATTACGACCGGACGTTGCGGGCCCATTGCGCAGTTTTGTTATTTGCTGACGGCGTACATGGATCCGTGCATATGCGCGTCGCGCCAACGCAGACAGACCCTCGTCACGCCCAATTTCGCGGGCGCGTCGGACCAGAAGCGAAAAACGACTACCAGACGGCAATTTTCCGTGGAGAACGAACCACAACAGACGAACTGCGCGTCCGACACGCACGACTTTGGAGCCAGACCAGATATTCAAGGTCTCGCGAAGCGCGTGGCCCTCCGCCGCCAAACCATCTGCGCGCATACTGTGAACAGAGGCGGCGCATCGATAGCTGTCGACCAAAGCTTCGGCGTCGCGCAATTTCTGTTCGAGCGCCTTAATGACCAAAGGTTCGTTCACAATACCCACACATGACCTGGAGATTTTCGCATGACACCCGCAACGAAAGTCCCATTTAGAATAACGCCGCGAGATTGAAGACGCGGAATCATCTGACTGAGACTATTCGAGACGAGCCATTAACGAAACGTCCATCTCTCTGTGTCGAGAATTACAATCAAATACAAGGGTGATTATGTGGTAAAAAAAAGAAAAGCCGAGCACAATGCCCGGCTTTTCACAAGCAGTAAAAACTCCGTTAAAAGCTTACCTTGGCAACCCTTACGAACCAATAGCAAATTGCGAACTGGTGAGGCTGGCAACATTGTCAAATTTGATCGTACTGCCGTCAGACAGCGTGATCGTCGTGCTACCGTTGCTGTTTACCTGATTGGCAAGAGCGGTCGTCAGTTCGGCTTCGGTGTACTGATACAAGAATACGAAGTTCCCTGCGGCAGAACCAAAATCCGTAATTTCATACGAAGCGCCTGCGATCCCGTTACGGAACGCGAACTCGTTGGCGGCGCCCGAGCCACCAGTCATGGTTGCATCACCCACACCCGCGACCAACGTATCGGACGCCGTTCCGCCGATGAACACCTGCGTGCCACTGTAGCCGGCAACGTTACCAAACGCTTGCACGCCATACTCCGAGTTCGCCGCATTCAGTGTCTCATTACCGCTGTTAGCGACAAACAGAGACCCTTTGCTACCCGTCGTATCGAGCGTGACGTCGAGCCCGGCGCCACCAAAGATCGTCGCAGACGACGCTGTAATCGTCGTCGTGCCGGTCCCGAGGAAGGCCAGGGACCCGCCAGCGTCAATGCTTGCGTTGTGCGCACCGTAAACAGTAGCGTCGCCAGACGCAGAAATCGTGTCGGACACGCCCGCATACACGGAGGACCCAGCGCCAGCAAGAGAAATGGTGTCGCCGGTACCAGCGACAATCGTCGACGTGCCGCCAACCGTGATGGAGTTGCCACCACTGCTGGCGTCATTGATGTAAGCGTCAGCGCCAACGTTGATAACAGAACTGCCGCCGTAGACCGAAACGGTCTGACCGCTGTTGTTGCCACCAAGAATAGTGTCCTGGCCGTAGGACGCGACAACATTCGAACCCTGATAGATCAGGATCAGGTTATCACCCGCGCCGGCGTTTATTGTGTTGCTGCCGGTTCCGGCGATAACAGTGTCGTTTCCGTCGCCAGTCGTGACAGCCCAGTTGCCAGCGCCAGACGACTGATCGCCCGTGAACAGGTTATTGCCCGCTCCAGCGATAAACGTACCGTTCGATGCTCCAGCCTGAAATTCGATCCCGAATTGAGTGCCGCCGACGACACTGAGCGTGCCGGACGAGACGTCGCTGGCGTCAACGTGGAACGCCCCGGTCGGCGTAGCTCCCAGAGTGTCGCCGAACACGATGTATTCGAGATTACCCGCCAGCGTGTAAGTGCCGGTCCCTGTGAGCACAGCCAGACCAGCCGCATTACCCGTAAAATCGTACGTTCCGCCGCTCGATAGAGCTTCGCCGTTCAGAGTGTCTATAACGCTCGTCAGCTCATTACTGAAGCTCGTTACCAACGCTCCAAGCGACCCGGTCGCAGCCCCATCGACCGTAACGTTGATGGCGGATCCGGAAGATGCGCCCTGAACGGTAACAATTGCCATTAGTCACATCCCTCTACGCTACCCACAGCGACAGACGCACCTTTTGCGGATCGCCACTCGGTCTGGTTTGTAGATGAAGTTTCGCAATCGTCGCAACCAGAATCTGACCGCCAGAATAGAAAAAAAACATTATAACGTTTACTTTTTAGTCTCTATTTTGAGCACTTCGCCACGCAAAGCAACAAATACAACTTGGTGGGAATTTTATGGTTAATTTTTCATTAAATTTATATCAAAAAATCGTTAAATTCAGAACTCCCATCTCCGAAATTTTACTGATTCTATCTAAAGAAAAACTACGCCGCCCCCTCAATTCTCGACAACAACCCCTCAGCGCTCCGCACTAAAGCCGTCAAACAGGTTTTCGGGAAAAAACATACTCCATATCGATTTTTCCTCACATCGATAAGTTTGTTTTAAACAAACATTGCAAAAGTAATCTACCTCTACCGTGCTATCGGCGCAAAACTATATTTATCCGCAACACTGTATCGCTTTTTTATGTAATAGTATTACACAGCGCTTAAATCTCGCCGGCATCCACACAGGAAGGGCTATGGCACTTGGAGCGCGCCACCGTATCGAGGTAGCAAATAGAATCTGCCCTGATCTAATGGTGAATTTGTCATAAAATGCATACAAAACAGCGTCACTGTCAGCGCGATCAATTGAAAGATTCTCTCGATAGGACCGCCACAATGCGCGACGCTTCTTTTTTTGCTTTCGCCAGCAAAAGCCTTGCGCCCGCTTTCACGCACGCCTTCAAACGAGATAGTGACCTCTCCCCATACGCTCACCTGCCATTTCTGGCCTGCCTGCTTCATACCCAGAGTCCAACGGAGGCGGTTTTCCTCAATTCGTCCCGATCTTTGTCTGAGTGGGCGGCCGAACTCGTCGCCTCCGAGAGTCTACCCACCTCAGTTCACGCGACCGACGCCGAAGGGGAAACACCCCCAAGCTGGGATAAAATCGCCCTTCTCCACATCGACGCAACGACGCCAGCCAGTCTTATTGAAGAGCGACTTGACCGCTGGACGCCTCGCCTCCGTGAAGACGGAACGCTTCTGATCTATGGCGTCGAAACCCCGCGCGACGCCGCATTATGGCGCCGCCTGTCAGCCGAAAGCGCCTCCTTTCTGCTGACAGGCGGCCCAGGGCTCGGGCTGCTCGCGCCGCGCTCGATACCGGCCACGCTCACCTGCCTGCTCGGAGCGCCGGGCCAACGTCTGGGCGATGGCGCGCTCGCCCGCCTCAAATATCACTTTTCGACTCTCGGCGAGACGGCCGCCGACCGGGCAGGGCGCGACAGCGCAATAGCTGTGGCGCAAGCCCGGGAAAACGCTGCGCGCGACGCCCGCATACGATTGAGTGAAATGACGGCAGCCCTGCGCGCAAGCCAAAAACGAGAAGATGTCGCCAACGAGGCCAACGCCTCATTACTCGCTCAATTAAGAGAGACGCAGACAGCAGCCAGCCGCCTCGATGCGAAGCTTGCTGACGTCGAGGCGCGGCTGGCACGCAATACAGACGCGCTGGAACGAACCAGACGTCAGGCCGCCGAGCAACAGGAGTTGCTAGGGCCGGTAAGAATCTGGATGGAGCAGGCGTTTTCTCTCCTTACTTCCCAGAGCACCGCGACGGCTGCATTCTCTCAACGACTATCCTCGCATGAAGAAGCACTTACGACGCTCCGGTCATTTCTTGAGGCTCCGGCTGGAGTGGTGCGCCGATTCGCCCGCGCCGTCCTGCGCCCCAACTTCTCGCCTTTCGTACCGACGACGCCCGAAGCGCCACGCCTCACTTCGTGCGCGCCGCCGCCCGTCTTACCCGTCTGGCGCGACGAGCCACTTCCGCCAGAAATCACGCCCGCGTCCCCTGCCCCGGAAACGCTCGACACCGGCATCCTGATCGAAGCCCCATCTTCGGCGCAGCGCCTTGTTCCGGCGAGCGCCCGTCGGCGTAACATTCTGTTCGTCTCGGGCGAACCGACGACGCCCGGCACAATCTACAGATGCCAACGTAACGCTGCCGCCTGCGCTACTACCGGGCACGTCACGCGAGTCTGCGATTGCGCCGCTGTCGGCCCGGACGAGGTGGCGTGGGCGGATGTGCTGATTCTATGGCGCGTCGTTTACAGCGAACACGTCAATATCCTTATCCGTCTCGCACACGAACGTGGCGCGATAGTGGTGTTCGACGTCGATGACCTCGTCTTCATTCCGGCGCTGGCCAATATTTCGGTGATCGACGGAATTCGAACGATCGGCGTCACTGAGTCTGAAACCAACAGTCTGTTCGCCGGGTTCGGGGTCACTCTCAGCCGATCTGACGCCTGCATCGGCACGACCGACACACTCGCCCATCATATGCGGCGGCTGAAACCTCTGACTTATACGCTTCCCAACATATTCGATCACGCCTGCCTGGCGAAAAGCCGCCTCGCCGTCCGCCAGCGCGCCTGGGAAGGAACGGACGGACTGATTCGCATCGGCTACGCGTCGGGCACCCGCACACATCAACGCGACTTCGCGCTAGTGGCCGACGTGCTGGCGCGCCTGCTGTACCAACGTCCCGAACTGCGGCTTGTGTTGTTCCGCGAGCCCGGCAACCACAAACCGATTCTGCTCATGGACGAGTTCCCCGCGCTCGCGCCAGTCGCGGCTCAAATTGAATGGCGCGACACAGTACCGCTCGTGGATCTTCCGAAAGAATTCGCACGTTTCGATATTTCGATAGCCCCCCTTGAGACAGGCAATGTGTTTTGCGAGGCGAAAAGCGAGATCAAATTTCTCGAAGCGGCCCTAGCCGGAGTTCCATCGGTCGTCTCGCCAACCGCGCCGTATCGTGCAGCTATCATCGAAGGCGTCACCGGGTTGACGGCCGACACGCCCGACGAATGGGACCGCGCCCTGCGGCGCCTGCTCGACGATGCGTCTCTTCGTTCGCGGATGGCGCGCGATGCGTTCAACCATCTGCTGTGGAATTTCGGCCCAGAGCGTCAGGCCCTCCTCTTCGAAACGCTCATCATGTCACTCGGAGACGAAGTCGAAGCGGCTCGCGCCACCGAAACGATACTGGCGCGCGGCTCATACCGGAGCCGCAACCTGCCGGAAATTCCCGAAAGCCAGACGCTGTTCATCCATGACGCTCTGGGTGAAGCACAGGTGACGGTTCTGATCACATCCCACAACTATGGCGATCTCATCGTTGAAGCCCTCGAATCAGTACGGGCGCAAACGATGCGAACGCTCGACCTTATCGTGGTCGATGACGCGTCCGACGATGATTCCGCCGCTGTCGTCCTGCAATGGGCGCGCAGGCACGCAGACAGATTCAACCGCCTGCTTGTGCTCGCGCCGCATCGCAATGTCGGCCTCGGCGGAGCGCGCAATATCGGCGTATCCGCTTCCGAAACGCCGTTCTTTCTGTCGCTGGACGCGGATAACCGCCTTCTGCCGAACGCATGCGCGGCTCTGCTCGAAGCCTGCGCCGACGCCGCTTACGCCTACCCGTCGATCCGAACTTTCGGCGAGGGGCATTCGCCAAAAATCATGGGCGACCTGGCGTCACGGCCGCTTAGACTGGCCGGAGAGAACTACATCGACGCGATGGCCATGGTCGCAAAATGGGCCTGGGCCGCCGCAGGCGGTTATTACGTGAGTCGGGAGGCCATGGGGTGGGAGGATTTCGACCTCTGGTGCTCACTGGCGGAAATGGGACTCCGGGGCACGCGTCTGGCGCATGTCGTCGCGGAATACAGGATGCATGACGCCTCCATGACCACCTCCGTAACCGAACGGGGCGCACATAAGGCGCGCGTCGTCGCGCATATCAAGGCCCGGCATCCGTGGGTGGACGTTCACCATGAGGCCATCTCCCGCGCATAATGGACTTGGATCGGCTCGCGACGAGGAGCGTCTACGCAACCTCTTCGCCGGGTCCCCGCCGCCGTAGCAGCCTTGCAATAGAACGTTGGATAGCAAGACGCTCGCCAACATCAAGACGCCGGTAAAGTCGCAGGAGGTCGACCTCGTCGATTGTCAATTCGACCGCCACGTCCTGCGTGGCCATGCCGTTCAGGAACACCTCCAGCGGAACGCCAAGAATCTCTGCCACCCGTGGCAAATGCTCGCGCACACGACCGTCGCGATCAGTTTCCCAATGCGCAACAGCGCTGCGCGACATGCCAAGCGCATCGGCCAGATCAGCCTGCGTCAGCCCGGCGTAGAGCCGCAGGGAGCGGATACGCTGTCCAAGCGTCTCCTGACTGCCCAACTGGGCGGGAATGTCAGGTCCAGATGAATCCATAGCTCAACGCCTCCTGTGGCAGGCGGCGTCAAACGGGAAGTTCGTTCACCGGTACGCCGTCATATCGGGACATGTGCAGACAAGGTTCCGATCACCATACACGTTATCGATACGGCCTATCGGAGGCCAGTACTTCACCTCCGGCGAAACTCCCGGTGGGAAGCACCCCTCGGCGCGTGCGTAGAGACGATCCCATTCGGCCGCGCCAAGATCGGCCGCCGTATGAGGCGCATGGCGCAGAGGTGAAGCTGCAACGTCCATCCGCCCGGCCTCGATGAGCGCGATCTCGGCGCGGATCGCCAACATAGCGTCGCAGAAGCGATCGAGTTCCCGACGGCCTTCGGATTCCGTCGGTTCGATCATGAACGTGCCGGCCACCGGAAAGCTGACCGTCGGCGCATGAAAGCCGAAATCGATCAGACGCTTGGCGATATCGTCCACCGTCACGCCCGTCGCATCCTTCAGCGGCCGCAGATCGACGATGCACTCATGCGCCACACGCCCCTTCGACCCGCGGTAGAGAATCGGGTACGCGCCCTCCAGCCGCGAGACGATGTAATTTGAATTCAGGATCGCAAGCGTCGTTGCACGCGCAAGCCCGTCATCGCCCATCAGGCGGATATAGGCCCAGGAAATCGGCAGGATGGATGCGGAGCCGAACGGCGCCGCAGAAACCGCAGCCTCGCCCAGCGCCTCCGGACGGCCCGGCAGGAACGGCGCGAGATGCGCGCCCACGCCGATCGGTCCCATGCCGGGACCGCCGCCGCCATGGGGAATGCAGAACGTCTTGTGCAGGTTAAAGTGGCTGACGTCCGCGCCGTAACGGCCCGGCTGCGCCAGACCGACCTGGGCGTTCATGTTCGCGCCGTCGAGATAGACCTGCCCCCCCGCGTCATGCACGAGCGCGCAGATCTCGCGCACCGCCTCCTCGAACACGCCATGAGTCGAGGGATAGGTGATCATGATCGCCGCAAGCTCGTTCGCATGCTGCGCGATGCGCGCCTTCAGGTCGTCGATGTCGACGTTGCCATTCTCATCGCATTTCACGACGACAACCTTCATGCCGACCATCTGCGCCGAAGCCGGGTTGGTCCCGTGCGCCGACGCCGGGATCAGGCAGACGTCGCGCTGCGTCTGGCCGCGTGAACGGTGCCAGCCGCGAATCGCCAGAAGCCCGGCGTATTCTCCCTGCGCGCCCGAATTCGGCTGCAGCGACACCGCGTCATAGCCGCTGATCGCACAGAGCCATTTCTCCAGATCTGCGAACAGGGCCGTGTAGCCCTTCGTCTGCTCGGCGGGTGCGAAGGGGTGGATGTCCGAGAAGCCCGGCCATGTGATCGGCGTCATCTCCACGGTCGCGTTCAACTTCATGGTGCAGGAGCCGAGCGGGATCATCGTGCGGTCGAGCGCCAGATCCTTGTCCGCCAGACGGCGGATATAGCGCAGCATCTCCGTCTCGGAGCGATGCGTGTTGAACACGTCCTGCGCCATGAACGGCGTCTCGCGACGCAGCGCTTCGGGCACGCCTTTCGACAGGCCTGACTCGACTGAAATTTTCGACAGCAGATCGTCGGCGCCGCCGAAGCACGCCCAGACAGCCTCGACAGTCTCAGGAGTAGAAGTCTCGTCGAGGCTCAGGCCGATGCGCCCGGCACCCGCGCGGCGGAAATTCATGCCTGCGGCGACGGCTCGCGCGTGAACGCGCTCAGCCTCGTCGGCGGCAAGCGTCACCGTGATCGTGTCGAAGACGCTGTCCGTTTCCACCGTCAGCGGCAGCGCGCGCAGACCGTCGGCCAAAGCCGCCGTCAGCCCGGCGACGCGACGGGCGATGGCGATCAGCCCTTCCGCGCCGTGATACACCGCATACATGCTGGCGAGCACGGCGAGCAGAACTTGCGCCGTGCAGATGTTGGACGTCGCCTTCTCGCGGCGGATATGCTGCTCACGCGTCTGCAGCGCGAGGCGATATGCCTGCCGGCCAGCGCTGTCGACGGAAACGCCGACCAGACGCCCCGGCATGTTACGCTTGTATTCGTCGCGGACCGCCATATAGGCCGCGTGCGGGCCGCCGAAGCCCATCGGCACGCCGAAACGCTGCATCGATCCAATCGCGATGTCTGCGTCGAGCGCGCCCGGCGACGCCAGAACGGTCAGAGCCAGCGGGTCAGCCGCCATGACCGCAATCGCGCCTGCGTTGTGCAGAGCCACGATCGCGGCGCGCGGGTCGCGAACCGCGCCCGAGCTGCCCGGATAGGAGAACAACGCGCCGAAAACGGCGTCCGCCCGCAGGTCAGCAGCAGGGTCGCCGTAAACCAGCTCGATCCCGATCGGCTCGGCGCGCGTGCGCAGAACGGCGATGGTCTGGGGATGCGTGTCGGCGTCGACGAAGAACGCCGCGCTCTTGCTCTTCGCTACACGCCGCGCCAGCGTCATGGCTTCCGCCGCCGCCGTCGCTTCATCGAGGAGCGAGGCGTTCGCGACGTCCAGCCCGGTCAGTTCCGTAACCAGCGTCTGGTAGTTCAGCAGGGCCTCCAGACGGCCCTGGCTGATCTCCGGCTGATACGGCGTATACGCCGTGTACCAGGCAGGGTTTTCCAGAATATTGCGCTGGATCACCCCAGGCAGAACTGTTCCGTAGTAGCCCTGCCCGATCAGGGAGGTCATCACGACGTTGTCGTCCGCGATCTCCCGCAGACGCTTCAGAACCGCGACTTCCGACCAGCCAGCACCAATACCCATCGGCGCGCTGGCGCGGATGGACGCCGGGATCGTCTCGTCAAGAAGCGCTGCTTCGCTGCCGAGACCCAAAGCCTCGAGCATGGACGTGATTTCCGCCTCTCTCGGGCCGATGTGCCGGGAAGCGAAGGCGTCGGCTGACGGACGAAGGCTGGACCAGGGGCTCTGGGCGGTCACGATGACAATCCTTGTGCGAAGAAACAATGTGGCGGCGAGGCAGGAATTCGCGCCGTGAACAGGTGGGAGACAGGCGCGCCCGCACAACGGCCGGACGCGTCATCCCTGAACTACGAAGACGAAGGCGGTCCGAAACGAGGGACCGCCAGCCGATCAGCCGATCAGCGCCTTGTAGGCTTCCGCGTCGAGCAGATCGTCGAGCTGCGCTGCGTCCGCCAGACGCATCGTGAACATCCAGCCGTCCGCCTCCGGCGCCGAGTTGATCAGCGACGGGTCGTCCGCGAGAGCGGGATTCGCTTCCACGACCTCTCCGTTCACCGGTGCGTAGATGTCCGACGCCGCCTTCACCGATTCAACGACCGCAGCCGAATCACCCTGCTTGATCGCGCCTTGCGCGGTCACTTCGAAGAAGACGATTTCACCCAGCTCTTCCGCCGCATGAGCCGTGATCCCGACGGTCGCAACGTCGCCGTCGACGCGGAGCCATTCGTGTTCCTTCGTGTAGTACGTGGTCATGCACGCCTCTTCATTACGATTTTGAAACTTTTACCACCGTGCCCGACGGGCGCGTGATCTTCAACGCTTGAAACCAGCCGGAACGAACGGCATGGCCGCGACAGTCACAGGCGTCCGACGCCCACGCAGTTCGGCAAAGATCGCCGAACCTGTCTGGGCGTAAGGCGTGGCGACGTAACCCATCGCGACCGGAGCCTGAAGAGTCGGGCCAAACGCGCCTGACGTCACAACGCCGATCGGTTCTCCGCCCTCGGCCCCGGCGAACAACAGCGCGCCGCCTCTGATCGGAGCCCGGCCTTCGACCAGCAGCCCGACCCTGCGACGCAACGCGCCTTCGGCGAATTGTCGCTGGACGACGTCGCTGCCAGGAAAACCGCCCGCGCGGGCGCCGTCCGCACGACGAATTTTCTGGATCGCCCACTCAAGAGCGCCTTCAACGGGCGTCGTCGTTTCGTCGAGGTCCGATCCGTACAGGCACAAACCCGACTCCAGACGCAGGCTGTCGCGCGCGCCAAGACCAATCGGCGCGACCTCAGGCTGCTTCAGCAGCGCGCGAGCCACGGGCTCTACATCCACATCATTGACGCTGATCTCGAAACCGTCTTCGCCGGTGTAACCCGAGCGTGAGACAATCACGTCCAGCCCGTCGAAATCCGCCTGGATCACGTCCATGAATTTCATGCTCGCAACAGCGGGTGCGAAACGGGCCAGAGCCTGCTCCGCTTCCGGCCCCTGCAGGGCGATCAGCGCGCGACGATCCATCGGCTCGATTTCGCAGATCGGCGACAGGACGGACTGGAACAGCGCCGTGTCCGCCGCCTTGCAGGCGGCGTTCACCACGATCAGAAACCGGTCGCCAAGGTTGGCGATCATCAGGTCGTCGAGAATTCCGCCCTTGTCGTTGGTCAGGAACCCGTAGCGCTGCCGTCCCGGCTTCAGACCGACAACGTCGACCGGCACGATCGTCTCGATCGCACGGGCGGCCGACGCCATGTCGCCGTCAAGCGGGCGAACCGAGACCTGCCCCATATGAGACACATCGAACAAACCGGCTTTGGCGCGGGTGTGCAGATGCTCGGCCATGATGCCGGCAGGATATTGCAGCGGCATGGCGTAACCGGCGAAGGGCACGATTCGCGCGCCAAGCTCCTTGTGCAGCGCGAGGAGCGGAGTCTCCAGAATCGCCTCGCTCACAACGAGAACCGACGGAGAACGAGGGACGGGAACGCAGGCATAAAAGAAAGCATCGGCACACCTCCCGAACCCGGCCTGAGCCGGGTCAGTTATGCGCCCCTTCTGTCCGTTTGCCTGAGATCGCTATCCCGTCGGCGGACGCATGCCGCGTCACTCTCCAGAAGTCAGTGTCATAGGGTCCGTTAGCCTGAGAGATTCCGGGGCGGTTGCTCCTTCGGCGTCGGGCCTTGCAGCCCGAACTCTCCCTCTATGACGCCGCAGATGTCGCATTCGACCATTGCGAAGTCAAACGAAATCGACGCACCCGCACGCCCTGCGCGACACACATCGCGCAGGGCCGCAATCAGTCTTGCGAAGCGGGCAGATTCGCCGCGATATACGGCGGCAGATTGAACGACCCGACATGAATCTCGGGCGTCCAGTACTGCGTCTTCCCCAGAAGCCCGGCCTCACGCGCACGCTCGCGAACGGCCGCGACATCCTGCTTCGCAGGGTTGCCGCCCTTCGACGCGACGCCAAGCGTCATGAACCCGCCGACATAGGTCGGAACCGCCGCGACATACGCCGACACGGTCGGAAAGAAACGCGCGCGGCGCAGGCTGGTCTCGCGCAGTTCGTCCGCCTGCATGAACGGCACGCCGCACTGGTTGACGATCAAACCCTGCGGTCCGAGGATTCGCGCGCAATGCTGATAGAACGCATCGGTGAACAGTACTTCGCCAACGCCGATGGGATCGGTGCTGTCGACGATGATCACATCGAACGACTCATCCACCGCTTTCGCCACATACTCGATTCCGTCGCCAACGATGACATCGGCGCGCGGATCATTCCACGCATCGCCCGCGATCTTCGGAAGATATGTTTTGGAAAGTTCGATGACGTCTCCGTCGATCTCGACCATGACAGCCTTCTCGACGCCCGGATGTTCCAGCACCCGACGCAACACGCCGCCATCACCGGCGCCGATGATCAGCACGCGCTTCGCAGCGCCGTGCGTCAGCAGCGGCACATGCGTCAGCATCTCCTGATAAACGAACTCGTCCCGTTCCGTGATCTGGATGGCGCCGTCCAGCACCAGAACCCTGCCGTGCGACTCACTTTCAAAAATCACTATATCCTGAAAGTCGCTTTTCTTGCGGACCAGTTCCTTATCGACCCGGAATCTTTGTCCCCACGCCGAGTACAGCTCTTCGTTCAGCCATTCGATCGACATCGCGTATCCCCATATAAAAGAGGCCGGGACTTGCCCGGCCTCGTTCACGACACTTCAGATTGTCCTAGAATCAGGCGACCTTGCCGCGCCTCTGCTCGTCAACGACGATGCGGCCTGCGTTGAACAGACGCTGCATCACCGGAATCGCAAGATGCGGATCGCACGCGCCGCACATGAAAATGTCGACGGCGGCGAAGTCACGCTCCGGCCATGTGTGGATCGAGATATGACTCTCCGCGAGCACCACCACGCCCGAAACACCGCCGTTCGGAGAAAAGTGATGGAAATGACTATGCAGAATCGTGGCGCCTGCTGTCACCGCCGCTTCACAGAGAACGGCGTCAATCCGCTCCGGATCGTCGAGATTCGACGCATCCCACAGATCAATCAGCAGATGAGTGCCAGCGAACTTCTCGCCGTCACGTTCGACAAAGTAATCCTTCCGCTCCTCTTCGTGAGAGGCGACGGAAACAGAAACCTGGTTATTGCTCGGGAGTTCCGAGACCATCCCCAGTTGAGCAAGTGCGTTCATCACGTACCCCCAAACCAGTAGACAGCCTGTTGGGCAAAATTGCCCCCTTGGGCCAAGAAGGGGGTTGATAGGGCGTGATCCCCCTGGACGCAAGCTGTTTTTGAGGTCTCGTTTGTGAAGATTTCGCCTCAGGCCAAACATAGCTGACCATCGACGACTGAGCGCCGCGGCCATGCGCCCTGCAGACCGATGACGGAGCACCACTCTCAGAGAAGAGAACCGCGGCGATATCGCCTTTCAGTTACAATTGAAACGATGTTTGGCGGCTACGAGGCCAATCCTGCCGAACGCGACACAAAAACTTCTTACAAACGGCGTTGGCTGGACAGTTCATCCGCATGACGCAAGACCGCATCAAGGCGACAGAAGCCCTTCAGCGTTGGCCGGATCGCAGCCGCAAATCTTCCTCCGGCGACGTCACCAGCAATGTGAAGACACGTTGCCGCTCCGCCGTCATGCGGCGGCCGCCGACCCAGTCCCGGAGACGATCCAACGTCGCCCAATCATTGACCCGGGCGGCGTCACTCGCCAGCCTGATCGCAAGATCCTGCTGCACGTTGGACAGGTCGCCTTTTTCGGGAAGCCTTCGGGTGGCCAGACGCCCGACCACCAGCGTCGCATCGGCCCATTTTCGCTGCTCCTCCAGAAGTCGCCCGCGCAGATCGAGCGCAGCGTCGCTCTCATCCTGCGCAAGCATCTGCAACGCCTCGTCCTTGCCGCCTTCCTGCGCAAGCAGTCCTGCGGCGATCACACGCCGACGGGAGACGACATCCGCCGGAGCGCCGGTGTCCGCCGTTTCGTCCAGTGCACGGCGCGCCTGCCCCAGACGCTTCGCCGCGACGTCGGCCTCCGCCAGCCGCGCGCCCCACTCTGCACGCAAGGCGTCGTCAGCGGCGAGCGGCAAGGCTTTCTCAAGTGCCGAGGCCGCCTGCCCCGGAAGGCCGATCGTCTGCAGTTGCGTCGCCAGACCAGCCAGAATACGCCCCTTCACAACGGTGTCGGGAATCTGATCGATGTGGCTTTCGACAAGTGCGACCGAATCTATAACGTCATTCGTTCCGGTATTCGCTCCATGATCTGAAGCTCTGGTCAGGTTATCCAGTATCGCCTCGACCTGCGACGAATCCGGCGAACGCTGGTCGGGGAAAACACTCTCCATGTCATCGATCGCGTGCAACGCCTCGCGCCACGAGCCAGCCTGCATGAGTGCGGCGATCTGAGCTTTGCGAACATCGAGCTCCCGTCCGACCAGACGGGCCTGTAGGAGAAGGCCACTATACGCTTTCGCCGCCTCGGCAGGAGAGATACGCTGCAACTGCAGCTTGAGTCCGATCGACTGCTCGCGTCCCAATTCCGCCTGCCTGTCGTCACGACGAGCAGCCAGACGTTCGAACGCCGCAAGCGCTCCCTGCCTGTCTCCGCGCCTCAACAACAGAAATGCGCGAGCCGGATCGAACGCCGGATCCGAAGGCAATTCGCCAAGAGCCCCAAGATCGCCGTCCGAGCCGTTCTGAGCGATGAATGTCGCCGCTTCAGGTTGCAGTTGCTCCCGCAGAGGCTGTGGATACGTCTTAAGGCGCGGGTATCCGACAGCAAGCAGCGCCGCCGCTCTGGCGCGATCTCCACCAGCACGAGCAAGATAGAGGCCACGCCAGAAACTTCCGCTTTCGCGAGGATCAGGCTGCTCCAGTGCGCCCGCCGCCTGCGTATCGCCGCTCAGCAGCGCCGCTGCGGCTGCAAGCAGCATCACGCCAGGACGACCTGCGAGCGCCGGTTCGTCCTTGACTGCGGTGTCCACGATGGAACGCGCGGTCTTCGCATCCCCCATGGCGAAGGCCGCCCGCGCTGCTGCAAGCCTCGGTTCGCCACGCCCCTCAGGCGAAGCAAGCGCTGCCTGCGTCCAACGTCGCCGAAAATCCTCGCGCAAAGCGGCCGGCGTCAGGGGCCGTAGCCCCAGCCATGACCAATCGACGTCGTCATCGGCAAGAGAGGATGAACTCGCATTGACGACAGGCGCCGAATTTTGCCCCACGGCATCGACAAATGGACCGCCCGCTCCACTGCGCACGTTGATCCTGTCTGACTCGACAGCAAACACCACGCCTTGAGCGGCGGGCCAGATTTCGTAACCGACGTGGCGCCGGAATGTCGTCCCGCCAGACACCTCCTCCGCCGATGTCCCGATTTGCAATCGCGCACCGGAAGACGGGTCTGCGAGCGCGATTACCCGCCCCGCCTTCGGCATTGGATACAGGACGCCACCGTCTTTCTGCTCCGGCGTAATCGATGGCGCCTGACGCGGGCGTCCGCTCACGTCCTCAGCCGCGAGGACCCACCCGCCGGGCGCTTTGCTTAAACTCAACGAACCCTGCACGCTGGCTGGTACGGTGATAATGGCGCTATCGCCCAGAAGATGCACGCTGAGAGCCGAAAACGGCCCTGAGTCGCGCAAAGCGGCCGCATCCATCGCTACCGCATGATCCGCGACGATCACGAAGGTTTTCCGCGACCAAAATCCGGCGACGCCCGTCTTGTCGCCCAAAGGCAGAAATATTTTGGTTACGGCGGGCGACGTTTTTTCGGTCGTCGCGCCAGACGCCGCCCCTGCATCCGGGTTTGCTGGAGAAGGCGCGCCGGGACGCGAGGCATTATCCGGAAGTGTTGCGGGAGCTTGGACAGTCGCCGGAGCCGCCGCCCCATCGGCCGCTGGCGTGACGAGATTTTGTCTCCAGCCGGCCGGCAGCCCTCCCGCTTCCACGTGAGTTGGCGAAGTCGATGCAGGCGCGGCGGCAGGATGAACCTTCTTGTGCTCTCCGGCAGACGCGGCGCCGGAGCCGCTTGCGGCGTCCGCCGTCAAGCTCCACCCGCAAGCCGTCGCGATCGAAAGCGCCAAAGATAATCTTATCCGCACACCAAATTCCTGAATTGCGGCCAAACAGTCGCTCGAACCAGCTCGGCGCAAATGAACCAATAAAATAATTTACAAACCGAATTGAGAATTTTCGCTAGCCACTCTCTCCGGACCTGACCATCACACGGCGAGGAAACAGCCCCGCAAGGGCCTGCGTCGTCGTCGTGGCGCGCTCTGGAGACATCCCGGCGAGAATAGCCGACGCTTTCCTGGGATTCATCTTGCCCATCACCGGGACGAGCACCTGCAGGTCAAGAACATTGAAAATCGACGCCGCGTCGCGAGGAGCCATCGCCTCATATATTTTAACCAACCTATCGATATCGCCGTCGCTCAGGCGTTTTTCATCTTGCCCCTTCTTCTGCAGCGTCGATTGTTCCTGATCATATCGCTTAAGCCTTGACTCGAGCGCCTCCCGCGAAGTTTCAAGCGCCTGCTTCATTTCATCAAGACTTCTGGCTTCTTCCTTAAGCTCCTGATCACGTTGCGCGACGTCCGCAATGAGCGTCTGCCTGCGATCCTCGGCCCTGTGGTCAATGTCCAGAGAAGGATCGCTCGTCTGCCCGACGCAGGGAGTGTCTTTAGAACAGACATCGTTCGCTGCGGCGCTCGCCGCCCCCTGCTCCGGAACTGCGTTAGCGGGCGGCGCCGAACCGGATTGCGCGTTCTTTGGCGTCGCCGACGCCGGAAGCGCCAGAGCATCGCTGACAAGGCTGACGCTGGCGTCCTCGACGCCCGGCGTCAGGAGCGACGAAGCCAACACATACAGCTTCATCGCCAGCAACCCACCCATGAGCCCGGACGACAGTTGAAACAGACGTTGAAAGGATAGCCTTGGCGGCATAGAGCGGCTCATCCCATTCGCAGCACACGAAGCAAATCCTGCTCCGCTGCAGTCCGAACACGTGACCTCTGCTCATAGGGACGCGGCGGGGCCGCCCTTGGCTCAACGCTTACGGAATATCCATCGACGTCCGCTTTCCCGGCCGCCGGAAGCTGCCGGGTTTCACCTGAGGTCGGACGCGCCTCCGAGCGCTCTCCTTGCCGGATCAGACCATCGAGACGCCCCGCTATGGCGTCGCCTTTCTCCGCCAACGCCTCAAGCTCAGCCTGCAACAGCTTGGATTGATCAATCATACGGCTGAGGGCGCGACCACTGACGTCGCTCGCACGCTTCAACTTCTCGACCCCGTCTTCAGCCCGATGACCGCTTGCATCCAGGCGGGCGACGAGATCAACCAGTTCCTGCCGGTCGCGTCTCAAAACCGCAAGCGCTCGACCGAGATGGATACTGTAAAATATTCCCAGCGCCAGCAGGATCGAGAGAAAAATTTCGATAGCGTATTGGATCGCCGTCATCTCATTCTCCCCCTCAGGAATACAAATTATCGGAGTTTTCGATAAGCGTACGCGCGCCGAGAAGATCTTCCTCGATCTTGACCGCGATGCTCTCTTTCTTCCTGCCCAGACGGCCGGTGAACATGGGTATCTCGCCGCACCGCAGTTTGACCGGTTGGCCGGGTCGCTGATCAAGAACGATGAGCGCCCCCTCCCGCAAGGCTATGACTTCGGACAATTTCATCGTCTGTTCTGACAGAACCGCCTCCAATTCGACATCGGTGCCTCGCAGTTCCGCGCCCAGATGGGTCTCCCATATGGAGTCCCGACCGAATTTCTCACCCATGAACTGCTGCAACAGAAGATCGCGGACTGGCTCCAGAGTCGCATACGGCAATAAAACGTCGATATTGCCGCCCCTGTCGTCCATTTCGACGCGCATGCGCGCTACGAACACGGCGTTCGACGACCGGGAAATAGCCGCGAAACGCGAATTGACCTCAAGTCTTTCAAATTTGAAATTTATCGCGCATATCGGGTTAAAACCAGACGAAAGGTCGGACAGAATAAGCCTGACCATCTTCTCGATGAGCGCACGCTCGATCGTAGTATGCACGCGCCCTTCCACGTTGAGGGGACGCGCATTGCCGCCCCCGCCGAGAAGCACGTCGACCATCGAATAGGTCAGAGACGAATCGACGACCATCAATCCGTAATTTTCCCATTCCTCCGCCTTGAAAACCGCGAAGACGCAAGACGCCGGTATGCCATTGAGATAATCGCCGAACCGCATCGAGTTGATGCCGTCTATGGAAACCTCGACATTGTCATTTGTAAAATTTCTCAAACTCGTCGACACGATGCGCATCAGACGATCAAATACGACCTCAAGCATGGGCAGGCGTTCGTAGGTCACCAAACCAGAGCCTATGACGCGCTCCAACCCGCCAACACTACCGCTATCCTCAGAACCGAAAGCATTTCCCAGAATGCTGTCGATTTCCGACTGATCGAGAATATGATCGTCATCGGAAGCGCTTGCGTCTTCAAACGCCGCCCCTCCATAAGCAGCGCCACCGGCGGTCAGATCTCGCAGGGACGCGGTCGGACCGGGGCGCGGGATTCCGCCGCCAGGTTCTTCGCCAGAGTCGGTCATTGCACGAGAAATTCCGTGAAGAGCAGGTCTCTGACTTCGATGGGCGCAAGTTGAACTGCGATACGCCCGAGCAGCGCCTCCCGCAGGCGATAAACACCGTTTCCGCTCAACTCCGCCTGGGTGCACTCATGCAGGTAGGACTGAAAAATGTTTTGTATCTGCGGCATCTGGGCGTCGACTGCCTCGTACGTTCCGCCCCGCACTTGCAACTTGGCCGAAATTTTTACGAACACCGGACGCCCGCCGCCCGTATCGAGATTGGACATCATCGTGGGAATATCGACAATAAATGGCTCGTCCTGAACCTTTTGGGCCGCCTGTCTGGGATGAGCGGCGCCGCGCGATTTGTAATAGTAGAATCCGCCCCCGAGTGCGGCCAGCAGAACCGCCGCGCCTGCCAAAAGCAGAATTTTTTTGCTCTTTTTCTCGGGCGCAGGCGCGTCCACGCCGTCCGTTTCAGCTTTGTCCGCCATTCGATCCCCGAACCACGCCGAGCGCGTTCCTCTCGACAAGAGATTTCACGCCACGGCACACTATGACCCCTACCCGACGAGACGCGCTACGAGAGACGCATCGACTACAGTCCCCCGGAATATCTGCATCAGATGGTAATCGGTATCCTGTTAAGGCATCCCTAATTTCGGAGACAAACCGTCTGCCGGAAGGGTTCCATCAGTAAGACGCATCGACCGCGAAAGCCGTAACGCCCACGCGGAGAGAGGCATCGTCTCTCTTCAACAGGCGATCAAACGACCGCCTTACCCATGCTCTGATCTTGAGCAGCAGGAAGAAGCGGCGTCGCAAAACTGAAAACAAAAGCACGAACAACATATAGCCGGGCTTCAGGACGAATGTTCAAATGTTGTCCTGACTTGGGCCCGGCGCATCTCACGGGTCCACCCATCCTCTACGGCAGCATACGGGGATCACCGTTTTCCTGCCTTCAATAGTTAACACACACCGTCGAAATCAGATTATCGCTTATTGAAGAGCATCGACACCCTTGCAGGTAAACTCTATTCGTTACTGACAAAAAAGTATTTTCCAAATAAATTAACCATCAATGGACTTTAAAATCGGCCTTTATGCCGCGCCAACACGAAAAGCGCGGTCGCATATCCGTCACGCTGAACAGACATCCCGAATGTCGTCAGACTGCGCCACGAGCACGCTGTGACATAAATTGTCGGAGGCAATCACCTCAACCCATTCGATCGCAAGGCGGAACGCACACGCACAAACACAACTCGCGCAGCCAAATCTTGACTGCGCCTGTCGCTCGCAAACTCGACGCTTTGCCCGCCGGCCAGCGGGAAGCCCCCCTACAAAATCTCATCGTCGATTTCTTGAGGCTTCCGCCCCCCCCCCACGCTCTCGCCGAGGCGTCACTGCGGCTGGCTGTTCATCTCCTGCATCAACGCCTGCGTCCCCTCCGGATTGGCGCGAATCATCGCAACGTTCGCGGGATTGAGCTTTGGCGCCTGCCCGGACGCCTGCGCCTCCTGATTCGACATGATCGCGACAGTCATGCCGAACGCCGTCAATCCGAGTACAAAATCGCGCGGCGTGAACCCGTGCGCACTCAACACCGGTTGGATCCCCGGAACGGCGGAGACACGAGCGATCGTCGCGTCCAGGGAGAGCCGATCCGGCGGCGGTGGTTGCAAGCCGTTGGCGCGCAGGGACTGCACAGTGGCGTACATCCGGGGAATAAAATCCTTTGGCAGCGGATACCGCGCCGCTGTCTCGACATCGCGACGCATCGCCGCCATCTCGGCGGCGGAAGGCTGAGCCGGAGGCGTGGCCGCCTGAGACTGCGTCTCCTGCGCCAGCGCTGGTGTAGTGCGTAGAGCAAGCGCCCCAGCGCATAAACCCACTGCAACCAGCAACGATCCCGTCAGCCGCAGCCTCGTTCCGGTTCGCTTGCTCGAAGACGCACGAAGATAAGTCCAGTCACTCATGCTGCAGCCACCCACTCTCCATGTCGCATCAACGGCGCCGCGCCGCCTGCATCGTCCAGTCCATCCACGTCGATTTCGCCAGAGCCGATCATCCAGTCGATGTGGATCAGGCTGCCGTTCGCCCCACGCTCGGCAAGTTGCTCCGGGCTTTGCCCGTGTCCGTCGACAAGACATTCGGTATAGGCCTGCCCCAGCGCGATATGGCTGGACGCATTTTCGTCGAACAGCGTGTTCTGGAACAGCAAACCGCTCTGGGAAATCGGTGAGGAGTGCGGCACCAGAGCGACTTCGCCCAGACGTCGTGCGCCCTCGTCCGTATCAAGGACCCGACTCAGCACGCTCTCGCCCTTCGACGCTCGCGCCGAGACGATACGCCCCGCCTCGAACGTCACTTCGATACCCTCGATCAGCGAGCCCTGATACGATAGCGGCTTGGTGCTGCGCACATATCCGTCGACGCGCATGCGGTGCGGCGTCGTGAACACCTCCTCGGTCGGAATGTTCGGATTGCAGACCACGCCATTTTTGGCGGCGTTCGAGCCCCCGGCCCACAGATGGCCGTCTGCGAGACCCACAGTGAGGTCCGTACCCGGCCCCGTAAAACGGAGCGCGGAGAAACGACGATCATTAAGAGCGGCGGCGCGCCGGTGAAGCTGCGCGTTATGCGCTGCCCAATCCGCGACCGGGTCGGCGCCGTTGACGCGAGACGCCGCGAAAATGGCGCGCCATAACTTCAGAACTGCCTCATCCTCCGGCTCTCCGGGGAAGACGAGCGCCGCCCAGGCGGGCGTCGCCGCCGCCACGATGTTCCAGTTCACGGCAAAGCTTGTGATGATCTCCAGTGCCGGACGATTGGCCACCGACGCCGCACGGCTCGCGCGCGCTATCCGGTCCGGCTCCTGCCCGCTCAACAGACTCGGGTTGCCTCCCGTAATCGCAAGCCGCGCGGCGCCGGAACGAAAGCCGTTGGCCATCCCCTCCGCGAGCCAGGTCGCGGCGACGTCAAACGTGTCGTCAGCCGCGTTGGCGTAACGCGCGAGCGTCGCCTCGTCGTCCGAATACATTGTGGTCACCAGCGACGCCCCGGCCTTGTAGGCATGCTCGGTGATGCGCCTGACCAAAGGAACCGCCTCAAGCGGCGCTGTGACGATCACCTGTTGTCCATGCGCGATGTTGAGCCCGACACTGACAGCGGCGCGGGCCAGACGGTCGACGCCCGCCGCGATTTCGGCGTCGGTGGATTGAGATGTGGCCATATAGTCAAGGCTCCGTATGCAGGCGAGAACACGCGATCGGCCGTGAAAGGCCGCCCGAGCGACACCTTCGAAGGGTAGGCCCCGCGAGCGGAAAAGGGCAAGTCCGCCCCAGATTCAGGATAGACCATTGAAACATCTTCAGCGCCACGTGGAGACGATTGCGCCCGGAGCGCAGTCGCACCCCGGACGTTGGCGCACGCCGAATAAGGCCATTGCCCGACACGTTGGACTGCACGCTAAAACGCCCAGCCAAAGGCTCTAGCGAGAAATTTGGCGACAGTCATTGATAATGGTTCTTAATATCATGTAGACTTGCCACGCCCCCCAATATTTACGGTTCCCCCCTCGAATGCGTCGCCAATCCCCCCTGCTGCCTGCCCTTCTCTGCGCAGCAGCGCCCATGCTTGCGCCCTCTCACGCAGACGCCGCACAATCCACAAAACAGACGACGCCCCCGGATTCCGGACCGTTTCTTTCCTCCGAAGCCGAAACCGTCACCGTACGCGCCACAAGAAAAAAGCTGCTCGTCGATACGGTCGCCGCCGCGACCAAGACCGCAACGCCCATCGAGCAGACGCCGCAGAATGTCACTGTCATCACTCAGGACCGAATGCAGCTTCTGAATTCACGCAGCGTTTCTGAAGCGGTGCGCTACTCCGCAGGCGTTTCAGACTACGGCTCCAAAGACGATCCACGCGGCTACTTCGGCACCATCCGGGGCTTCACGCCGGACATCTACCTCGACGGCACGCGGACGCCGGACGCCGCAAGCTCGCAATCCTTCAGCATCGAACCATGGGGGCTGGAGGAGATCGACGTCCTTCGCGGCGCGTCTTCCTCGCTTTACGGTTCGGGGCAACTGGGCGGCATCATCAACGCTGTCAGCAAGCGCCCGCGGCCCGATCAGAAAAACGAAATCTCGTTCCAGACAGGATCGTACAGCCGCGTTCAGGGCGCAGCAGACGTAGGCGGAGCGCTGAACAAGCAGCACACCCTCCTGTGGCGCTTCAACGGTCTGATCAGAAAATCTGATACGTACGCAAAAAATATCCTCAACAACGAGATTTACGTAGCGCCCTCCCTGCGGTGGATTCCCGATCAGAAAACAGACTTTACGTTCCTCAGCAGCTTCGAGCAGCTCGACGCCGGATCGACGGCGCAGTTTCTGCCAGCGCAAGGCACCGTGCTGTACAATCCGAACGGTCAGCTCCCACGTAATATCCTGATGAGCGATCTCAATTATGACGTCTATTCAAAACGGCAGGTCGCCGTCGGCTATGCCTTCAAGCGCGAAATCACGCCGAACTGGACGATTTCACAGAACATGCGTTACGCGCATCTCGATCTTCTTTATCGCTTCGTCACCGCCGTCGCCCTGAAATCCGACGAACGCACCCTGACGCGCCAGGCGTTGCTCCAGTCCGCCAATTACAACAACGTCACGCTCGATACACGCTCCGAACTGAAACTCAATACGGCGGGCGTGCATCACGACCTGCTGTTCGGCACTGACTTCAGAAGCGATTTCATCGCCACGCGGCGCGGACAAAAGACTGCTTCATCACTAGACTTATACAACCCTGTCTACACGACGATTTCGTGGCCGACCTATGGAAGCAAAACCAACACCAACGAGACCGAGACGCAACTTGGCGTCTATGCGCAGGAGCAGGCCGACTGGCGCGGCTTTCATCTGACGCTGTCCGGACGCGGCGATTTCACGCAGAGCCTGACAGTCGACAACCTGACCTCCGCGCGCACGCCTCAACGCAACAACGCCTTCACCGGGCGCGTCGGGCTGCTCTATCAGTCCTCGTTCGGCCTTTCTCCCTATGTCGCGTATTCAACATCCTTCCAGCCGCAGGTCGGCGTCACCCGCCTCAATACCCCTTATGTGCCGACCAAAGGGAGACAGATCGAGGCAGGCGTGAAATATCGCCCGCCGGAAAAGAGTTTTTTAGGCAATTTCATGTTGACGGCGGATGTTTTCAGCCTCGTCGAGACAAACGTTCTGACGACCGATCCCGTGGACTCCACATACGATATCCAGACCGGACGGCAACGCACGCGTGGGTTCGAAGTCGAAGGACTGGGTCGCCTGCCCTGGAATATCGACTTTCTCGCGTCCTTCACCTGGCAGGACCCCCGCATCACCAAATCAACCGACGCAAGCGAGGTCGGACAGCGGCCGACGACAGTTCCATCCCATATGGCGTCCCTGTTTCTCAAACGGGACGTGCGGCTGACGCCGGACTGGCGCGGAGGAATCGGTGGCGGGGTGCGATACACGGGGAACACCGCCGGCGCGCTGCCTGCGACGTTTCTTGTGCCGAGTCAGCTCGTCTGGGATCTGGAGGCCCATATCGACTACCGACAGTTCAAGATTCAATTTAACGGAACGAATATCACAAACCGTAAATACGTCTCTATCTGCACGCGCTCCGTCGCCTGCTCCTGGGCTCCGGGGCGAGCGGCCTTCGTAACCCTGTCGTACGATTTCTGACGTCGCGCCTGTCTACGTAGCGGAAACGGGCGATACACATCTCTGTGAGAGGCCTCGATATTTCTTGCCTGGACAGCACACCTCAGCATAACATACATTCACATAAAGAATAAGAAGGCGCAGCATTTGCATGCGCCCCCTATCCCCCTAGGCGACTGTAACAACGCCGCCCCTCGAAAATAGCATCCATTTGGCGCCATGCGATCTATAGGCAAAAAAACCCTAGAAATATCTGACGATAAACGTCTTTTTCATTCTCTATGCTGACGCCGCTACGGCGCGCGGCGGCGTGAACGTCCGTCAACGATCTTCCCTTTCGCTCTGACATCTTCGCGCGCTCGGCTCTGGCGAAAATGCGCAAATTACTGTCCGATGGGGCGCGTCTCCGCCTCACGCGCCGCAAACCATGGGGTCATCCGGGCGATGGCCTCTTCGATGCAATCGGTCGACACCGCGAAGCTGAAGCGGATGAAACGCTTGCCCTCGACTGGATCGAAGTCGACGCCCGGCGCTATGGCGACTCCGGTGTCCCGCAAGAGTTGTTCGCAAAAGGCCAGACTATCCTGTGTGAGATGCCCGACGTCGGCGTAGATGTAGAATGCGCCGTCCGGCGGCGCGATCCGCTGCAACCCCCAGGCCGGCAACGCGGCCAGAAGAAGGTCGCGATTGCGACGATACGTCCTGACATGGCGGTCAAGTTCGTCACGGCAATCAAACGCGGCCAACCCCGCATGCTGACTCAACGATGACGGCGTCAGGAATAGATTCCCCATGCGCGCCCGCGCGGCGGCGATCTTGTCCTCCGGAACCACAAGCCAGCCAAGCCGCCACGGCGCCATACTGAAATATTTTGAGAAGCTGTTCACGATCAGGGCGTCCGGCTCATACTCCAGAGCGCTGTGCGCCGGATCTCCGAAACTCAAGCCGTGATAAATCTCGTCCGAAACGATCCGAATTCCCTGCTTCCGACACACCGCCGCAATGGCCTCAAGCTCCGACCCCGAGAGAATGGCGCCCGTAGGGTTCGCTGGACTTGCGACGATCACGCCCTCCGGCGGGGGCTCGACGGCGGCAAGAAGCTCCGCAGTCAGCTGAAATCTCTCTTTCTCACCGCACGGAATTTCCACTGGTTCTATATGCAGCGCACGCAACGTGTTCCGATAGGCCACATACCCCGGCCGCGCCAGCGCCACCCGCGCGCCCGGCGCGAAACAGCTGGTCAGGGCAAGAACAAGAGCAGGAGACGCGCCGGACGTCAGAAGGATTCGGTCGGGCGAGACTTCAACGCCGTAACTCTCCGCGTAGTGGCGTGCGATCCGCACCCGCAGAGGCTCGCTCTCCCAATATCCCATCGGGTCAGTGTCCAGCACATGGTGCGCGCGCTCTATCGCTCCGCGCGGCGCGCTCGTCGACGGCTGCCCAAACTCCATGTGAATGATGCTGCGTCCCTCCGCCGCAAGCCTGTGCGCGAGCGCGCTGAGCGTTATGGCGTGAAACGGGTCAATCGAAGGCACAGTCATCGGCGGTCCAGACTATCGGAGAAGTCGCGTATCCTGCCAGAAACAGCCGGAGGCCGCCACGGCGCCAACGCCTCCCGAGGCGGGGTTCACTCTATAAGCGTCGCCAGCGTCTTCATCACGCCCATTTCGCGCAGGGCGTGTACGTATTGCGCAACCCTGATCGCGAGCGGATCATTCTCGTTCAGGGCAAGTTCTGAAAACATCGGCAAACTGGTCAACGCCTTGATCGGGTCCGCCGCCACCGCGCGCTCAGTCGCCGACAAATGTGGCTCAAACGGCTCGAAACTGTCTCCGCCATCGGTCTTCCCCGCCAGGTACCCCAGAAAACAGGCGAGCACGAACGCGATGCGATCGGTCGGCGCGCCACGTTCGCGCAGCGCCGCCAGCGTCGGAAGCAGGAAGGTCGGCAGCTTGCTACGCCCGTCCCCCGTGATGCGCGCCAGGCGGTCTCCCACATGCGGATTACCAAAGCGGGCGAGAATCTTGTCCCTGTATTGCTCCAGATCCATTCCTTCCGGCGCAGTCAGAAGCGGCATGACGTCCTGCGTCATGAAGTCGAGCACCAAGTGGTGAATCAACGGGTTATCCACAGCGTCCTTGACCGACTCCAACCCCGCCAGTTGACCGGGATAAGCGAGCATCGAGTGCGACGCGTTGAGCATCCGCACCTTCGCCAGTTCATACGGATGCACATCATCCGTCATCCGCACGCCAAACTGCTCAAACGGCGGGCGGGCGTTACAGAAATTATCCTCTATCACCCACTGCACATAATCTTCTGAAATGATCGGCAGGCGATCATGGACGCCGCATTCCGCGTTTACCCGGTCAGCGTCCTCTTTCAGCACCGCAGGGGTAATTCTATCGACCATGGAATTCGGAAACATCACGTTTTTCTCTACCCATTCTCCCAACGAGGAATCCAGGGCCGTAGCGTGCGCGATCACAGCCCGACGCGTAATCGCGCCGTTGTTCCGAAGGTTGTCGCAGGACAAGACCGTGAACGGTTGCGTTCCTGCCTCCCGCCGCCGACGCAGCGCCTCCACTATGTATCCAAACGCAGACGACGGCGTAGCCGGGGCGGCGAGTTCCGCCTGCGTCGCCCGTGCTCCGAGATGATACGTCCCGCTTTCCGGGTCCTGATTGTAACCACCTTCCGTGATCGTCATGGTGACAATGCGAATTTCAGGCGAAGCCATCCGCCGCAACACAGCTTCCGGGTCGCCCGGAGCAAAGATATATTCAATTATACTGCCGATAATCTGGTGCCTGACGGATCCGTCCGCCGCATACCGGGTCAACGTGTAGAGATCGTCCTGAGCGGGAAACGCCTCCAGTTTCAGGCGTTCCGTCGCGTCGTCGATCAACCCGACGCCAACGATTCCCCAATCCTGCAAGCCCGCAGCCTCCAGAACCTGATCCATATACCAGGCCTGATGCGCCCGGTGAAAATTCCCGACGCTGAGGTGAACGATCCCCGGTGTTACGACCGAACGGTCATAGGAAAAACAGGACGTACGTTCGGGAATTTCTTTAAGCGTGTCGAGACGAAGGTCGATCATGGTTGATCCTGTAGCATGGCGACGAGCGCTCACGCCCTGCATGTGTCGGAAGGCGAGCTTCGACAGCCGTCAATCGTCTCACCACGCCCGACAATAGCGCAGTTCACCGCTCCCGTCATCGTGACGATCGCGTGCCCGCCCTTGTCAAACACGCATGACTGGAACGCTGCATCCGGACGCCAGACCGGGGCGCCCTGCCTCGCGAAAGACGCCGCTGAGCGGCCTTCACCAGACGGTAAACCCGGCATCGACATTGACGATCGCCCCCGTCATGAGGCTCGAGGCGTCAGAGGCCAGAAACTGCACCACGGACGCCACTTCGTCTGGCTGACCCACCCGCCCCATTGGCGTTCCGTCAATCCACCGTTCATACAACTCAGGCTTTTCCATGCCGAAGCGCGTCAGGGTGGTTTCGACATATGTCGGCGCCACCGCGTTTACGCGAATGTTATTGGGAGCCCATTCCGCCGCAAGGGACCGGATATACTGGTGCACGCCCGCCTTCGAGGCGTTATAGGCCGCCTGCTGCTGGGGGCGGTTCACGATCAGGCCCGACATGGACCCGATCGCGACGATGCTCCCGCGATTCTGCCGCAGCATCACCCGCCCCACAGCCTGACAGCAGCGGAACATGCCGTTCAGGTTGATGTCGATCTGCCGCAGCCATTGAGCCTCCGACATGTCCTCGGCCTTGACCTCGGAGATGCAGAGTCCCGCACTGGCGACAAGGATATCGATCTGGCCGAACTCGTCTTCAACGGCTTTGATCGCCGCATCGACACTTTCCATCGAGGTCACGTCCATGCGCACGTGACTCGCCTTGCGCCCCTTCGCACGCAATTCGTCAGCGGAAAGAGACGCACGCGCCTCATCCAGATCCGCCAGCACGACATGCGCGCCAAATTCCGCCAGCGCCCCCGCGCAACACAGACCTATGTTCTGGGCGCCTCCAGTCACGATCGCCACGCGTTGATCAAGATTGAATTTTTCGGCGTACATTGATTTTGTGATCCTATGCGGCCATGCGACCTGATGAACGACGATGGAGCGCCACGCCTTCCGAATTGAAGAGATGGCATCGCTCTGCGGGGAAAGAGAATGTGACTGCATCGTCCGCATGAACGCCGACGCCGCCTTCCGTCTGGATCACGAGAAGAGCGCCATCCTGCATACGAACATGAAGATGTGCGGCGGAACCGAGATATTCCACAAGCTCCACCTGACCGCTTCCGCGGTTCTCCACGGAATCCCCCAGCCGGATATGTTCGGGCCTGACGCCCAAAGTCACCCCTGCGCCAACCAAGTCCTGAGCGCTCCCGGCCGCAACGGCGATCTCCTGCCCCGACGCAAGGCGAACCCTGACCTGCTCTTCGGATGCCGCGATCACTGTGCCCGGAAGAAAATTCATGGGTGGAGAGCCGATGAATTTCGCGACGAACAGATTGCGAGGATGGTCGTAAAGCTCAAGAGGCGACCCCACCTGCTCGACGATCCCTTTTTGCAGGACCACGATCTTGTCCGCCATGGTCATGGCTTCGATCTGATCATGCGTCACATAAATTGTCGTAGCCCCAAGCCTCCGATGCAGGGTCGCCAGTTCCACGCGCATCTGACCACGCAGGGATGCGTCGAGATTGGACAATGGCTCGTCGAAGAGAAACACTTTCGGATTCCGCACGATCGCGCGGCCGATAGCGACGCGTTGCCGCTGCCCGCCGGACAATTGCCCCGGTTTGTGCTTCAGGTAGTTCTCAAGCTGCAACGTTTGTGCGACAGCCAGGATCTTCTCGCGGCGCTCCGCTTCCGGCGTCTTCGCCAGCTTCAGACCGAACTCCATGTTCTGATAGACATTCATGTGCGGATATAACGCATATGACTGAAACACCATGGCGAGGCCACGTTCGGCCGGAGCCAGATCGTTCACCCGTCGCCCGTCAATCAGGAGATCCCCGCTGCTTATGTCCTCCAAACCCGCGATCATTCGCAGCAATGTCGACTTTCCACAGCCCGAAGGCCCTACAAAAACGACAAACTCCTTACTCTCGATCGACAGATCAACGCCTTTTATGATTTCTTCGGACGTATACGTCTTGCGAATATTTTTCAATTCGACAGTAGCCATCAGATGTTTCCTTCACCGCTGCTCATGCTGGTCATTTGACGGCGCCGAATGTAAGGCCACGCACCAGTTGCTTCTGGCTGATCCAGCCAAAGACAAGGATCGGCGCCACAGCAAGCGTGGACGCCGCCGACAGCTTGCCAAAGAACAGCCCCTCAGGCGACGAGAACGACGCAATAAACGCAGCAAGGGGAGCAGCGTTCGACGACGTGAGATTCAACGACCAGAACGCCTCGTTCCAGCATAAAATCATCGACAGCAGCGCCGTTGACGCAATGCCGGGCGTCGCAAGCGGCAGCAGGACGCGCGTGATTTCCTGCCAGCGGCTGGCCCCGTCCATCCGTCCGGCCTCCAGAATGGGAACCGGGATTTCACGAAAGAACGTGTAAAGCATCCACACCGTGATCGGCAGGTTCGTGAACATGTCCACAAGAGCGAGACCCGTGACCGTATCCAGCAGATGCGTGTTCCTCGCGATCAGGTAAATCGGCACCAGCACCCCGACCGGCGGCAACATACGCGTTGAAAGCATCCACAGAAGAGTTCCACGTGTGCGCTTTCCGGGAAGAAACGCCATCGCATAGGCTGCTGGAATGGAAAACAGAAGCGCCACAACCGTCGCGCCGATGGAGACGCCCAGCGTATTGAAAGTGACGCGCCAATAATTCCCCCGCTGAAACACCTCGTGATAACTCTCCAGGGTGGGGACGAAGAACAGCCGCGGCGGCGTAGCGATCGCCCCCGCTTCTCCCTTAAAGCTTGTCAGGAACATCCAGAATATCGGGAAGAAAATCCAGATAGCGACGACCCAACCGACCGCCGCGATCACGAGACTTTTCCCTCGTGCACGTTGCCCCGCCATATCCTCAGACCTCCAGATGGCGGGCGACCGCCCGAACGAGAAACGCCGCTGCGATGTTGGCGATCACAATGGCGATCACCCCGCCCGCTGACGCGCCTCCGACATCGAACTGCAACAGGGCGCGGGAATAGATAAGGTAAGCGAGATTCGTCGATGCGACCCCCGGCCCACCCGCCGTCGTGACCATGATTTCGGCAAAAATTGTGAGAAGGTAGATGGTCTCTATCATGACGACGACCGCGATCGCCCGACTGAGATGCGGCAGGACGATGTGGAAGAACCGTGCGACAGGACCCGCTCCATCCAGAAGCGCCGCCTCCTTTTGCTCCGCATCGAGCGACTGCACGGCGGTCAGAAGGATCAGCACGGCGAAAGGAAGCCACTCCCACGCCACAATCATCATCACCGTCAGCATCGGAAATCGCTGCAGCCAGTCTATCGGCGTCAGACCTACGGCGCGCATCATCCATGAATACACACCGTAAATCGGGTGCAGCATGAGATTTTTCCACAACAGGGCGGACACCGTCGGCATGACGAAAAACGGAGAAATCACAAGGACACGCGCTACGCCGCGCCCAACAAACTCCTGGTCGTACAGGACCGCGAGCAGCGTTCCTCCGCCGACGGAAATCACCAAAACGCCAATGACGAGAATAGCTGTATTGAGCAGCGACTGCAGAAAATCCGGGTCGGAGAGCAGGTACCAGTAGTTATTGACGCCGGCAAACCCATGAAGAGTCGGATCGACCAGATTATAATTCTGGAACGAGTACCAAAGCGTCAACACAAGCGGAACGACGGACCAGACCAGAAGGACAAAGACCGCAGGCGCAAGCATCAGAGCCCCGCTTGCTCCCGCCCCTATCGCTGCCTTTCGGTGATGTTGCGATGCAGTCGTTACGGCGCTCATGCTGATGTCCTCAATGCAGATAGCCGGTTTGGCGCATCGTACGCGTTGTAGACGCTTGAGACGCGGCCAGAGCCTGATCCACCGTCATCTGACCTGACAGCGCGGCCGCGATCGTCTGCCCGACCTGCGTGCCGATCGCCTGAAACTGCGGAATGATGACAAACTGCGCGCCAGTATACGGGCGCGGCTCCGCCGTCGGCGCATCCGGTCCGGCTTCGTTGATGGCGTTCTCCACGAATTTCGCAAACGGCGCCGCTTTCTGATACTCGGCGTTTTCATAGGTCGACTTGCGCGTTCCGGCGGGCGCTGCCACCCATCCCTTCTTCTGTGCGACAAGATTCACATAATCTTTCGATGTCGCCCATGTGACGAAGGCCTCCGCGTCCTGAATATGCTTCGAGCTCGCAGGAACAGCGAGGTTCCAGGTCCAAAGCCAGGTCGGCCCCTTGCCGTAAGGCCCCTTCGGGGATGCGGTGAACCCGACCTTGTCCGCGACCTGCGACTGCTTCGGATCAAAAAGCAAACCGCCCGCCACGGTCGAATCGATCCACATCGCGCAGTGGCCGGTGGAGAAAAGCGCCAGATTTTCGTTGAAACCGTTCGATGTCGCGCCCGGTGGCCCGTCGGCGTTCAGAGCCGAAACGTACCAGTTTATCGCGCCTTTCCAGGCAGGCGTGTCCAGCATCGGCTTCCATCCCATGCCGAACCATTGTCCACCGTATGTGTTGGCCAGCGAGGTCACGAACGCCATGTTCTCTCCCCAGCCCGGCTTGCCACGAAGGCACACGCCGTAAATCTGGTTGGACTTATCCGTTAATTTATCAGCATATTGCCTGATCTGGTCGTATGTCGGAGCCTCCGGCATCGTCAGACCTGCTTTCTGGAACAGGTCCTTCCGATAATAGGTCATGACGCTCTCGGCGTAGAACGGCATGGCGTAGAGTTTGCCGTCCACAGTCAGGCCGCTGCGCACCGTGGGGATCAGGTCGTCGAGATCATAATTCGCGTCTGGCTTTAATTCGACCAGCCATTTTTGTTTCGCCCATATAGGAACTTCATAATTTCCTATGGTCATGACGTCGAACTGTCCGGCGCCGGTCGCAATGTCAGTGGTGACGCGCTGGCGCAGGATGTTCTCCTCCAGTGTGACCCAGTTCAGATGCACGCCGGGATGCGCTTTTTCGAATTCGCTGGACAATTCACGCATGACGATCATGTCACCATTGTTCACTGTCGCGATCGTCAAAGTGCTGTCTGCGTGAGCAATTTCAGCCCCACCGCCGAGGATCGTGCCCGCGATTAAGAAGGCCGCCGCTGTTTTGCTGAATACCGCCCTGATTGTATTCATTTTCTCTGAACTCCCCAAAAGCCTTTTGTTGATTTTATTATCTCTTAGCTTCAAGATTCCGGACGAAGGCGTCGTTCAATCACGCCCGCGCCCACGTCTCCATCCTCGCGCGATATTGCAGTTGGCGGCGCCGCATATCCTGAGAAATCTCATGCTTTGCCTTATGGAATTCGTAAGTTCTTGAATCCGGCAATATCTCGTCGCCAGAGCGACTCATCGCCGTCATCGCCGCAGCGAGGTCTGGAAATACGCCGGAGGCCATCGCTCCCAGAATCGCAGCGCCCAGAAGAACCGAATCCGGCTCCTTCGGCAGAAGTATCCTGCATCCTGTCGCGTTCGCATGTTCCCTCAGAAAAACAGGATTTTTCGTCCACCCTCCGGTCGCAAGCAAAGTGTCGATCCGATACCCTTCCGCATTGAGGGCGTCGATAATGTCGCGTGTTCCGTAGGCGAGCCCCTGCAGGGACGCGAGGTACAGGCGGACCAGATCGTCCTGCGCAGCCGACAGCGTCAGGCCGTCGATTCCACCACGCAAAGCCGGATCCGCGTAAGGAGACCTGTTTCCGTGAAAATCGGCGAGAACATGCAAGGAGGACGCAATTTCTCCCGACGCTCTGCCATTTTCCAGCGCCGCAAGACGCTCGTTGAGCAGAGCAAACACGCTACGTTTCTCAAGCCCTGCCTGCTCAATGAGCGCTGGCCCGGCCGCATGGGTTTCGACAATAAAATCGACCAGCGAGCCAACGGCGGATTGACCGGCCTCATTCAGCCACATGCCCGGCAACATGGCGTCCGCGTAAGGTCCCCATACGCCCGCCACAAAGCGCGCTCTGGAAGAGACCGCCATATGGCAGCTCGACGTGCCGCAGATCAGCGCCAGCACGGCATCGAACTGCGAAGCCTCCGCCGCACCCAGAACTCCAATCCCTCCCGCGTGGGCGTCTATTGCTGACACCCCGACCGGCGTTCCGGGCTCCAACCCGAGTTCGCGCGCTGCGGCCTCGGTCAGCCCTTGGCCAACTACGCCTCCCAGAGGCCGGATATCTCGACCGATACGCGCAAACCCGTCATCCACAAGATCATCCAGGCCGATCCCGCGAAAGTAATCGACGTCCCATTGCCCTTCATGCGCGAGGTAAGTCCATTTGCAGGCCGTCGAACAGGCGGAACGGGATTCCGATCCGGTCGCACGCCAGGTCAGAAAATCGGGGAGATCGAAAAACAGCGTCGCGCGCGTATAGGTCTCCGGCAGTCTTCTCTTCAGCCATAACAGCTTCGGCGTCTCCATCTCCGGGGAGATGGTTCCGCCTACATATCGAAGCACATCGTAACGACCGACGTTTATTTCATCCGCCTCCGAGAGCGCTCGATGATCGGACCACAAAATAACGTCCTGACCGGGCGCGCCCTCGGGGTCGACAGACAGACCCTGCCCATCCGCGCCGATAACGACCAGCGAACACGTGGCGTCGAAACCGACGCCTACGACCTGAACGTCCGACAGCCGGGACAGGGCCTGACGGACGCAAGTGCAAACCGCAGCCCATATTTCAGAGGAGGATTGCTGCGCGAAATCCGACCGTGGACGCCATGTCGTGATCGACTGGGTCGCGGAAGCCAGTTTTTCGCCATCAAGCGAGAAAACACCAGCGCGGGCGCTGCCTGTGCCCACGTCGACGCCAATCAGAACATCCACCAATGATATTATCCCTCCCTTGTTATTTTAGATATTTTTGGGAGACGCGCGAAAGCATGTGTTGTTGGTTATTAGAACAAAAACAACGGAGATTGGTTTTTATACTCAAAAAAAAATTACGAGAATCACATTTACGCGCTTTGCTCTTTCGCCTCGCCCCGACGCGCCTCGAAACCGGTTCAAATCAGCGGCAAGTGCGTTGCCGAAACAAAAAAGCCCCCGGCCGAAACGACCGGGGGCTTTTGACGCGCCAGACCTTGTTATCTGGTGATCAATGCGCGTCAGGGAGTGCGTAAACCACCAGCGCGTCACTGACCGGCGTCTGCATGAAGTGATGTCCGCCAGCCATGATGGCGACGTACTGCTTGCCCTTGTACTCGTAGGTCATGGGCGTCGCCTGACCGCCGCCCGGCAGCACGTCGCTCCACAACTCCTTGCCCGTCTTCGCGTCGAAGGCGTGAATCAGGTTGTCCGTGGTCGCCCCCACGAACACGACGCCGCCCGCAGTAATGACCGGACCGCCGTTGTTGGGCGTGCCGATGGTCAACGGCAGATAGGTGGGAAGACCCCACGGACCGTTCGCGCGAGCGCTGCCGAACGGATGCTGCCACAGCACTTTCTGCGTCTTCATATCGATCGCAGTGATGGCGCCATAGGGCGGCTTGTTGCACATCATGCTGGTGTACTGATCCCAGAACGGCGTCACGACGATGCCATATGGCGTGTCGGCCATCGCGCCGTTGCCTTCTGCGCCGCCGCCCTTCGGGTCGAAATGCGGATCGTCGATCGGCATCAGGCCCAGTTTGTCTGCGACCGGACGAGTCACAAGCTGGTCATACATCGGCGTGTTGTTCCAGTTCGCGATCAGGATGCCTGACTTGGCGTCATACGCCATGCTGCCCCAGTCGCTGCCGCCGTTGTAACCGGGATATTCAATCCAGGGCTTGTCGATCTGCGGCGCAGTGAATTCGCCGTCATACTTTGCCCGACGATACTTCAAACGGCAGTAAAGCTGATCGATCGGAGACATGCCCCACATGTCAGATTCTTTGAGATCAGGGAAACCAAGGCGCGGCATCGCGACCGACCAGGGCTGCGTGGGCGAGCGAGGATCGCCGGGCACATCGGTGTTCGTCGGCGCAGGGCGCTCTTCCACCGGAAGAATCGGCTTGCCGTCACGACGATCGAGAACGAACGTCTGCCCACGTTTCGTCGGAACGATCAGAGCGGGAACAGCCCCGTTCGGGCCGGGGAAGTCGATCATCGTCGGCTGAGAGCCGATGTCGTAGTCCCAGACGTCCTTGTGCGCGGTCTGGAACACCCAACGCGGGGAACCGGTCTTCACGTCGATCGCGACGATTGACGACGATACCGCGTTCTCTTTGTCCGTCCGCATCGCGCTGTAGTAATCGGCGGCGGAGTTGCCGGTCGGAACGTAGACAAGACCCTGCTCATTGTCGCCCGTCATGGTCGCCCAGGAATTCGGCGTGCCGCGACTGTAGTGCTCGCCTTCTTTCGGTTCGCCATGCTCGTCAGGACGATTGACGTCCCACGCCCACAGGAAACGCCCTGTCTCGGCGTCGTAGCCACGGATCACGCCAGATGGCGCCCAGCGGCGCTGACCATCGAGAACTTCCTGGTTGGTGATGATGGCGCCGTTCACGACCGGAGGCGGTGAGGTCATCGACACGAACCCGGGAACGGACTCGCCCATGCCTTTCATGAGGTTGACCTGACCGTGATACCCAAAGCCCTCACAAAGCTTGCCGTCCGCCGCGTCAACCTCGATCAGACGCATATCGAGCGTACTTTCCAGGATGCGGTTATGGCACGGCTCGCCTTCAGGAACGGTCGAAGACGTGTAGTAAACGACGCCCTTACATGCCGCCGTATATGGAATACTCGCGTATTTGACCCCCGCGTCATGCCGCCACACTTCCTTGCCGGTCGCCGGGTCGAGCTTGATAATGTCGTCGAGGGCCGAACACGTGTACAGGCCGTCGCCGACCTTGATCGGCGTCGTCTCAGCCGCCCATTTATTGGCTTGGCCCGGTCCCGGCTTGCTGCCTGTGTGATAGACGAACGCACGCTGAAGCTTGCCGACATTCTCCGGCGTGATCTGGTCCAGCGGCGACGAACGGGTCGCGTCATTGTCGCGTCCGTATGCAGGCCAGTCGTCGTGCGCCGGAGCGGAGCCCTGTTGCGCCACGGCCTCGGTCGCTTCACTGGGTTCCGCTGGCGGACCATCCGGAATATTCGCCGCGTTCACGCCCGGCGCCTGGGGCGCGCTTGGCGACGGTCCTGCGAAATAGGAGGGCGGACGCCCACCAGCGCCGTCACTACCGGCGCCTGGACCCGGAGGCGCATCATGTTCAGGCACCTGCGCCAGCGCGCCCGGTCCTGTAGAGTAAACGAGAGACAGTCCACCAATTACAGTGGCCGTCAGAAGTAGCGCACGGTTCTTCATGCGACGCCTCCCCGCGTTACGGTCGAGCGTTCGATGCGCTGCAACACCGGAATTGTCAGAGCGACCGCGATGGCGACCAGTGTCGGTCCGAAAAGTCGTGGCAGAAGAGCCCATCCATCCAGTCCGGCTTCCCAGAAGGCCCAGGGCCAGGTCACAAGCCATGCCGCAAGATATACAAAAGCGCCGAGCGTCCGCCCCAGCAACATCAGCACTCCGCCGGCGATAATCGCCGCGCCGAACAGCACATAGTACCAAGAGCCGCCGAGAGCGACGAGTTCCGCTCCCATGATCAGAAGAGGGAGGCCGAGCAGAACGACGACGACAGCGAGCACGAGCGTCGCCCACTCCGTCCCGCTTGTCGGCTTGTGAAACGTAGCCATCAACAATCTCCAGGAGGTTCGGCTCCTGTAACGCATGACACGACCAAAGGTGCCAACGCCTGCGATGTATTAAAAATTCACCAATCCCTCACGCAATGTGCAGACATGGTGATTTTTCTCGGCATTCCGCCGCGAACTCTCGCTTAGGTAAAGAAAAATTTACCTGAAAAACGAATAGATGCCATGCGGAATGCAATCGATCAGGCCGACCGCGGCAGGGAGAATCCGGCAACGTCGCGGGAACTTTTCGCGCCTTCGAAGCGTCAGATCGAGTTGATAAAAATTTATGGCTCACCCCCCGGACCGCGCGTAGGGTGGGAAGTCCACGTCAATCGGAAACCGACCACTTTAGAGCCGAACCACCTTCCCCATATCCGCCGCCAGTTCTATCGTGCCTGACAAAGTCGCCGTCACGCCCCCTGTTGGCGCCGGGCGCACAGTGCATCCACGCCGCTTCCGGCCCACCACCGGGCGGAAGACGGCTCTCGCAAGCGAGGACCTGATCTCATGGACATGCAGCCAGAAGCGACGGTCGGCGACGTCAAGAAGCAACCCGCCGTCGGGGAGCGGCCCGCCCCCCCCAAGTCGGACGAATTCAGCCTGTCAGGCACGGCACTTCTGTCTGGCCGCAAGCTGCATACCCTGAAACAGGGTGATATGTTTGGCGTTTTCGACCAGACAGGCGACATCCTCTGGGGCAAGGACATCGCGGACGGGCTATATTACCACGACACGCGCTACCTTTCCGGATTGACGTTCCGGCTCGGCGGCCAGAGACCGGTGCTTCTGTCGTCGGTTGTCCGCGAAAACAATGTGATGCTGTCGGTCAACATGACCAACGAATCACTCCCCCTGAGTGACGGCGAACGACTGGCTCATGACCTTCTGCATGTCCGCCGGTCCCGCTTTCTCTGGAAGGGCCGCTGCTTCGAACGCATCGAAATCCGCAATTTCGACGTTTTACCGCATAACGTCTCATGCGACATGCGTTTCTTCGCGGACTACGCCGACCTGTTCGAAGCTCGTGGCGCACGGCGCGCCAAGCGTGGCCAGTTCCTGGACCCGGCGATCGGAGAGAATGAAGTCACGCTCTCCTATATGGGGCTCGATAAGAAGAAACGCTCCACGCGTCTTCTATTTTCTCCAACTCCGCAGAAGCTGTCAGCGGATTACGCGGCGTTCGAGTTCTCCATCGCTCCCGGCGAACGCGCGCTGATCCATGTGGAAATCCAGTGCGACCCGTCGGAGCGCAGCACCGTTCCTCCCAATCGCGCGTTTCTGAACGGCGCCGTCGCGGCGCGGCGCGCGCTGCGGCGGACCTCGTCTCAAGCCACCGCCATCGCGACCTCGAATGAGATATTCAACGAAGCGATCCGCCGCTGCATCTGCGACATCTACATGTTGCTGACCGAGAAGAAGACCGGCCACTACCCCTACGCTGGCGTGCCATGGTACAGCACGGTCTTCGGACGCGACGGACTGATCACGGCGCTTCAGACGCTCTGGATCGATCCGTCCATCGCCAAAGGCGTCCTCCTTTACCTCGCCGCCAATCAGGCCGATGAGGAAGACCCCATAGCTGACGCGGAGCCGGGAAAAATCCTGCATGAAGTCCGGCTCGGCGAGATGGCCGAGCTCGGCGAGGTGCCATTCCGCCGTTACTATGGTTCGATCGACTCAACCCCGCTCTTCGTGATGCTCGCTGGCGAATATCTCGATCGCACGGGGGACGTCGGAACGCTGAGCCATCTTTGGCCGCACGTCACGCGCGCGGTCGACTGGATCGAGCGGTTCGGCGACCGTGACGGCGACGGCTTTGTCGAATACGGCCGACGTAACAAGGACGGGTTAGTCAATCAGGGCTGGAAAGACAGCTTTGACAGCATTTTCCACGCCGACGGTGCATTGGCGGAAGGCCCGATCGCCCTGTGCGAAGTGCAGGCCTACGTATATGCCGCGCGCCGCGCCGCTGCGCGGATTGGTCGCCGACTGGGCCAGACAGCCTACGCAGCTCATCAGGACGAGCGCGCCGAGACCCTGCGCGTTACCTTCAACCTGAAATTCTGGAACGAAGACATAGGCACCTATGTCATCGCTCTGGACGGCAAGAAGGAGCAATGCGCCGTCCGATCGTCGAACGCCGGGCACGTCTTGCTGACAGACATCGCCCCCGCCGAACGGCGGGAACAGGTGGTCCGCACGCTGATGCACCGCAATTCATTCTGTGGCTGGGGCATACGCACCATTCCGGAGGGCGAGGCGCGTTATAATCCCATGTCCTACCACAACGGCACCGTCTGGCCTCACGACAACTCGCTGATCGCCATGGGGTTCGCCCGCCACGGTTATCGCGACGAAGCTGTCCAGATATTCGAGGCGCTGTTCACAGCTGCATTCTACACCGACCTGCGGCGCCTTCCGGAGCTGTATTGCGGTTTCACCCGCGACAGGTCGGAAGGGCCGGTGCGCTATCCGGTCGCCTGCTCACCCCAGGCGTGGGCCGCCGCCGCCCTGCCCGCCGTGCTGCAGGCAATTCTCGGCCTGCGCTACGATCCTGGATCAGTCTCGGTTGAGTTCACGCGGCCCTGCCTGCCTGAATCGATAGAATCCCTGACCCTGTTCAATCTCGCCGTCGGCGGCGAGCATCTGACGGCGCGCGTCGTCCGCGTTGGAGACGAAGTCGCCATCAATGTGGTGGAGCGGTCGCCGTCCATCCGCCTGCATATCGTGAACTGAGTCCGGCCGTTCCACGCACCCGTATTGGGGTGCGTGGAACGGCAACGTCACGCATCGCGTAGAGGATCAAATGTCGAAAAAAGCGTTTCTGACCGTCTCCCTGATTGGAATGACACTCACCCCTTTCTGCGCATCAGCCGAGGATAAGGCGGTCGTCCTTACCCCGAGGCAGATCACATGGGCCGCCGCGCCTGTCGACTTCCCCAAAGGCGTGAAGATTTCCTACGTCTTCGGCGATGTGTCGGCCGCCGGCCCGTTTGTAATCCGCGTCGAAATGCCTCCGCACACCACCATCGCGCCCCATGTTCACAACATGGACGAGATGCTGACTGTCATCTCCGGTCACTTCACGCACTTCGTCGGCAAAACGCTGGACAGCAGTGAGAAAGAGGAGCTTGCAGCCGGCTCGTTCCTGCACCTGCCGCAAGGCGTTCCTCACGCGCTTCGCACAGGCGCCTCTCCGACGGTTGTGCAGGTCAGCGGCGTCGGCCCGTTCGGCATGACCTATGTGAACCCCGCCGACAATCCGGCCAACGCGTCGACCCCGGCGAAGTAAGCACCCTTCTTCCGACCATCTGCTTGACCTGACGCTCAGGAGCGGCATTTTGCCGTCTATGAACGATCCGTCATCTGACCCGGCCACAGGCGTGAACGATCCGATCGCCGAAGGCCTGCGCGCCGTCCGCTCCCGGATCGAAGCCGCCGCGCGCGACGCCGGTCGAGACCCCGCCTCGGTCGGCCTTGTCGCCGTCTCCAAATTTCATCCGGCGGCGAGCGTGGAGGCCGCGCTACGAGCCGGGCAACGCGTCTTCGGCGAAAACCGCGTGCAGGAAGCGGCGGAAAAATTTCCCGCCTTGCGCGCCCGTTACCCGGATCTGAAACTGCACCTGATCGGCGGCTTGCAGACCAACAAGGCGCGCGACGCCGTGCGCCTCGCCGACATGATCGAAAGCCTCGACCGCCCGGCCCTTGCCGACGCTCTGGCGCGCGCCGCGGACCGGGAAGGGCGGCTCCCGGAATTGCTGATCGAGGTCAACACCGGCGACGAGCCCCAAAAGTTCGGCGTGCCCAGAGAAAAAGCGGACGCGTTCATCCGAACCTGCCGGGAGCGCTTCGGCGACCGGGTGCGCGGGTTGATGTGCATCCCGCCAGAAGGAACGAACCCAGCGCCCCATTTCCGCTTCCTGGGCTCCCTCGCCGACGCACACGGTCTCCCGACGCGGTCCATGGGCATGTCAGCTGACTTCCCGGAAGCCATCGCTGAAGGCGCAACACTGGTGCGCGTCGGCACGGCGATTTTCGGCGGACGCCCCGCCATGCTTGCAAGACCGTGACGACAGGCCCTAAGTCACCGAAACGCGATCAGGCGAACTCTCCATGTTCGACCGCATCCCATTTTCTGCGCATCCCCGACCGGGCGGCTTCAGCCGTCCTTCAGGAGTCTGACTACGCATGACCGACGCTACCAACACACCGGGCCAGCAGGACTCCAGGTCTGCCGCTGGCCCGGAGTCCCAGACGGCGACGGCCAAGGCTGCTCAGACAGCAGCGCGCATCACCGAATTTGGCGCCGACCAGCCCGAACACACGGCGGCTCCGGTCGGCTTCGCCGCGCTTCTGGGCGTTCTCGGCGTCGTCTACGGCGACATCGGCACGAGTCCTCTTTACGCCCTGCGGTCGACGATCGAAGCAGTCAACGGCCACCACCCGATCCGCGATTTTGAAGTCCTGGGCGTCGAAAGTCTTATTTTCTGGACACTCCTGATCGTCGTTACGCTCAAATACGTCCTTCTCGTCATGCGCGCGGACCATAACGGCGAAGGCGGCATTCTGGCCCTCAGCTCGCTGGCTCAGCGCGTCACCACCAGCCCGAAGCTGCGTCTTGCGCTCGGGATGACAGGCATCGTCGGCGCCTGCCTGTTTTTCGGCGACGGCATCATAACGCCCGCCATATCGGTGCTCTCCGCGATTGAGGGCGTCGAGGTCAGCCTGCCCGCCGCACAGGAATTCATTCTTCCCGCTTCAGTGATCATCCTGATCGCGCTGTTCAGCGTGCAGTGGCTTGGCACAGGCAAGGTGGGAACCATCTTCGGGCCGGTGATGCTCCTGTGGTTCGCGACCCTCGGGCTGCTCGGGGTGTCGCAGATCCTGCATCACCCTGGCGTGCTGTTCGCAATGTCACCTTATTACGCGGTAATGTTCATTATCCATCACGGCGCGCTATCATTCGTGGCGCTCGGCTCGGTCGTGCTGTGTGTGACCGGCGCGGAGGCGCTCTACGCCGACATGGGGCATTTCGGCCGCGCGCCGATCCAGTACGCCTGGAACTTCTTCGTGCTGCCCATGCTGGCCCTGAACTATCTGGGACAGGGCGCGCTGATCATGGCCGATCCGGGCTCCCTTTCGAATCCGTTCTTCATGATGGCTCCGAGCGCCCTTCGGCTGCCGCTCGTCATACTCTCCACATTTGCGACCGTCATCGCCAGCCAGGCTGGCATCTCCGGCGGCTTTCAGGTCTGCCGCCAGCTTATCCAGCTTGGCTACCTGCCGCGCATGCGCATCACCCACACGAACGCCGAGGAGGAAGGGCAGATCTACCTGCCCGACTTCAACCGCTTCCTCGCAATCGGCGCCACGCTGCTGGTGCTCGCCTTCCGCAGTTCGGACCGACTGGCCGCCGCCTACGGCATCGCGGTGACCGGCACGTTCATCTGCACGACCATGCTGTGCTTCGTGGTCTTTCACCGACAGTTCAAATGGTCGCGGCCTGCGGTGTACGCCACCTTCGTCCCGCTGCTTGTCATCGACGCCGTGTTTTTCAGCTCGAACGTGCTGAAGGTCCCGGACGGCGGCTGGGTGCCGCTGATGCTGGGCGGCGTGCTCACGCTGATGATGACCACATGGAAGCGCGGGCGCAGCCTCATCGTCGCGCGCCAGCGACAGGACAGCCTGCCGATGGGCTCCTTCCTCGCCCGGCTGCCGCAATCCCGCACGATCCGCGTGCCCGGAATGGCGGTGTTTCTGACCGCCACACCGGAGTTCGTCCCCCCCTGCCTGCTGCACAACCTGAAGCACAACAAGGTGCTGCACGATCACGTCCTGTTCGTGACGGTGCAGAACCTCGAACAGCCGGAAGCCGATCGCGGCCATCGCGTCGCCGTCGAGGAACTGGCGCACGACATGTACCGCGTGATCCTCCGCTACGGCTTCATGGAGACGCCGAACATCCCGCGCGCCCTTGAAGAACTGAAGGCCAACGGGATCGATTTCGACCCCATGCAGTCGTCGTATTTCATCTCGCGCGAGTTGCTGGCCCGTTCGTCCGTCACCAAGATTTCGCGCTGGCGGATGTCGCTGTTCCTGTTCATGGCGCGCAACGCGACTCCCGCCACGGAATTCTTCCGTATTCCGACCGATCGCGTCGTCGAACTCGGCGTGAAGGTGGCGATCTGAGCGCGACCTCTACCCTACCGACCAACGCGCAGTTCGCCGGAGCGACCGACGCAGCGGACGAGCCGATCGCGCTCTATATCCACTGGCCGTTCTGTCTCGCGAAATGCCCTTATTGCGACTTCAACAGCCACGTTCGAGAGCGTATTCCCTCGGAGCGTTTCGTCGCCGCCCTGCGGCGTGAGCTGGCTCGTGAAGCCGCGCTGGCCGGGCGGCGACGGCTTGGTTCGATCTTTTTCGGCGGCGGCACGCCGTCTCTGATGCCGCCGGATGGCGTCGCGGCCCTGATCGAGGACGCGCTTCGCCTGTTCGACGCGACGCCGGATATCGAAATTACCCTTGAGGCCAACCCGACCAGCGTCGAAGCCGCGCGTCTGCGCGCGTTTCGCGACGCCGGCGTCAACCGCGTCTCTCTCGGCGTGCAGGCCCTGTGCGACGACGCTCTGGCGGCGCTCGGGCGCGAACATTCGGCGTCGGACGCAATCAAGGCGCTCGAGCTTGCACGTGCTCTCTTCCCGCGCGTCAGCTTCGACCTGATTTACGCCCGATCCGGCCAGACCCTGCCGCAATGGCGGGAAGAGCTGGAAACCGCCCTGACGCTGGTCGCGGATCACGTCTCGCTCTACCAACTCACCATCGAGACCGGGACCCGCTTCGAAGTCCTGCACAGGCAAGGCGCGCTGACGCTGCCGGACGAAGACCTCGCGGCCGCGCTCTATGAGGAAACCGCCAACGTCGCCGCACGCCATGGCCTCGCCCCTTACGAAGTGTCGAACTACGCGGCGCAGGGCGCGGAAAGCCGCCACAACCTGACGTACTGGCGCTATGGCGACTATATCGGCATTGGCCCCGGCGCACATGGCCGGATGCCGCGCGCCAAAGGTCTTGCGGCGACACGCCGCCACCGCGCACCGGAACCATGGGCCGAGCGCGTCGAGCGCGACGGCGATGGACAGACGGAAGAAGTCCTGCTCGCGCGCGAGGACCGGGCGCGCGAGATGCTGCTGATGGGGCTGCGCCTGACCGAAGGGGTGAACGCCACACGGTTCGCGCGCCGCACCGGCCTCATCCTTGGCGATTGCATCGACGCGAACACCCTGAAGTTCTGCGAGGAAGAAGGCTATCTGCAGATGATCGGCGCGGGCGACGCCCGGCGGTTATGCGCGACGCCAGCCGGACGTTTACGGCTCGAAGCCATCCTGCCGCGCCTAGTGTTATGAAGAAACGATGATGTCTTTGGTGAAAAGGTCGCGTTAACGCATTGCCGCAGTCAAAAATTCGTCTACGAAATGAGACTAACGGCGCTATCGTGAAGATACGGCATGAGAGTGTCAGCGTAACTGACGCGTGAGGGAGGATTCGCAAGGCAAGATGACCGACCGGAACCAGAACGCCCCGTCCACAGCACTTTTCGCCGCACCAGACCTCACTGTCAGATTTCAAGCTATGGCGTGGCTCGTCGAAGCCCCCGGCCCTCGACGCTGGGTCGAGACCGGCGACCCCGAACGCTACAGAATGTTCGACTACGACATCCAGCCTCTGGTCACCGAGCGTGAAGCGCGCCTCGCCGCCGAAGCCGCCGTGCTGCGCGAGCACCAGATCTGCGTCGACAAACACGCCGTCGACCTGCTTTTGCTCGCGCAGATCGTCCATCGGCTGAAGGCGATCGTCACCAACGGCTACGTCTATGACACGTCCAAGATTCGAGATGATCTGGTCAAATGGGGCTTCATCGAAGGCGACGAAGCGGAGCCGCCTTCGGATACGCCCGCCGGGCGGCGCCTCGCCCTCGTCGTTGAGCTGGACTGGCTGCGGACCAAGACCAACTGGGGACTGCGCCGCAGCGCTGACGCTGATCCATCTGGATCGACGTCAGGCTGAAGCGGGTTCCTAGCCGCTTTTACCGTCTTTCAGGGCCCGCACCGCCGCGAGGCTGCGCGTCACGTGTTCGTCTGGCGCCTTGTCGCTGTAGCTCATCACGATACGCCCGTCTGGCGCGATAACGTACGACGTGCGCGTCGCGTGAGCCTTCAGCGCCATCTTCGCGTCATATGCGCTCGCCACCGCGCCGTCCGTATCAGCGGCAACCGCGAAGCGGCTTCGGCACTCGCTGACCGAGAATTTGTCGAGCTTGTCGATGGGGTCCATCGAAACGCCTATGACAGTCGCGCCAAGCGCGTGGAAATCGTCCATCGCGTCCGCGAAGTCGTGCGCCTCGATGGTGCAGCCTGGCGTAAATGCGGCCGGATAGAAATACACGACCACCGGCCCTTTTTTCAGCGCGTCGGCCAGAGAGAAGCTGAATTCCTTCCCCCCCATGCTGGCTTGCAGGGATATGGGCGGCGCTGCGTGGCCGACGGGCAACGCGGCGTGCGCCGTGGGCGCGAAACCGGCGGCGAGCGCCAGCGGGAGCAGGACGGAAGCTGCGCGACGGAGCATGGAGACGCTTTCGTTGTTGGAGAGACCGGCTGTGAAGCCCTGACCGATCCGGATCAGTGAAGCTTGCTCCCGCGAGGCGTGAACGACAAGCGGCGCCTTGAGCATAGTGAAATACGCCTGCATCGCGCTTCGCTATGGGAGAGATCCCGTCAAGGCGTCAGCGGCGGAGGCGACTCGCTCCGGTTTTCGGAGTAGAACTCGGGGAGGCGAGAGCGATGGTGCAGATCACGTCTTCCGTGTTCAGCATCAGAGCGAAACAAGAACTGCCCGGAACTCGCGCCCCGCTTTAACTGGCTCAAGCGCCTGATAACCAATGTTTGGCAAAGGCTGCGTCAGCTTTTCGCCAAACCCATGACGAGTCTCGACCCGTCGTGCTTCCAGAAGGTTTTCTCTGAGAGCCGCGTATGGAAACGCTTCAAGACGCTGATACGCTGACACCTGCCCTCTTGCGAGCGGTCTTGTTCAACGCGGCTCCACTTACCGAGCGGAATCTGGGGAAACCACCACGCAATTTCCAGAACTGGCGTCCAATCGACGGCAGGCGGCGAGCGCGTCAGCCCGCGTCAGCCCGACAAGGCGAGCGCGGTAGAGCTGCCCGCGCGGCGCCTTGACGCTCGCCACCTGTGAGCGAGCGCCGGACAGGGTGCTGGCGTGGCTGCGGGCATGGCTCGCGGCTTGCTCCGCCATCGCCGAGGTCGTGAACGCCCCGACCTGAACGGCCCAGCTACGATCGGCGTCCACCACGACTCCGGCCCCACGCGACCCCACCGAACGTGCGGAACGGGACAGCAGGGGGGCGGGCTCGGCCATAGCCGGACTGACAAGCTGGAAACGGCGGCCGGGCCGTTCGACGACCGGGGCCGCCTGCGGTGCAGGTTCAGGCGTGGCGGGCGTATCACTGGCGGGCGCAGCGGCTGGCGAAGCCGCGTCAGCGGACGCAACCTGCACGCTGGCGGCGGCAGGGGACGCCCCCTGATTTTTCAATCGAGCCGCCCACACTGCGTTCACCGCCTGCGGCGAATCCGGGTTTCGCGAAACCGGCGTCCACGCATGAGTGTAAGCTGGCGCAGCCGCTGCGGGTGCGTTGTCGGCCGGGGCCTCCGCCACCTGCACGGGCTGATCGGCGTTGTCGCCGCCGTCGTTCTGATTCTCTTCGCGATGCGCCCAAGCGGAACGCACGGCCTGCGCCTCGCCGGACGGCATGGCAGCCGAAGCGTAGGCTACGTTCGCCGACGATTCGTGGCTCGCGACCAGAAGATCGGCCTGCGAGCGGTTATTGGGCGTTATGCCCGCGATCTGGCGGCCGATCGCCGACACGTAATTACGTGTCTCGCGCGGCAGCGTACGATTGCGTGACAGGAAATCTTCGAGCCGCCCGGGCCCGGCGTTGTACGCAGCCAGAAACCCCGGCGACCCGTAGATGTCATACATTTCCCGGATATAGGCCGCGCCAGCCTGAATGCTGTCATGCGGATCGTAGGGGTCGTCCCCGAGATTGTAGGCCTCTTTCATCTCGTCATAGGTCGGCGGCATGAGCTGCATCAGCCCCATGGCGCCCGGAGCGGACGTGACAAGCGATCCGTTGTGATAGAGTCGCCCGCCTGACTCCCGATCCATCACGGCACGAATCCATTGCTCCGGCACGTCGAAGCGCTTGGCGGCCTCGACGATATACGGCCCCCACGGATCTTCCGGCGGTCCGGGAGGCGCGTAGTAGGATTTGGCGTGCGCGCGGTAATGCGCTTCTTCCTGCGCTACGGAGACGGTCATCTCGTTTGACGGCGCCTGCCCGGCGCAAGCGGAGAGAAGAGCGAGCAGCCCCGTAGCTGCCGCCACGCGCGCCGCTCCGACGAAACCACGTCGATTCAGCGGAGGGGCGTCGGATTGAGGCGATGGCGATGAACCAGAAGAGAACGACGCGATCATGGTCGCCTTACGCAAGTCGGTCATGAATATGCTCGTTCCGTCAACAATTCGGTCGTCGCCTGATTCAGTTCACTTCGAGTCAGAGCAATATCGTCCAAATCTTTCGAATGCACGCATTTTGTCTGCAAAAGTATTTCTGAAGCGGACATTGTGGAGGTTGGCGAGGCATTGTGTCGCCATGATGGCGACACGGCGAGCATGGCGACGGCACCAGGCCCTCCAGACGCGCTCACGGTTGCCCGGGTCGTGGCTTATGGGCTACGCGGTCGGATCATGAACGTCCCCAACGGTCACACCGACGTCCTGACGCACGAGCATGACGCGACGCAGGCCCTCGCGGATCGTGCGGATTTCGTCGTCAGCGATCTCCTCACGGCGGCAGCGGACCATGACGAAGACGCGGAGCCCGTGATCTGGCGCTCCCGCATCCTGATCGCGTTGGAGGACATCGGCCGGGGCCTGCGCCTTTGGCGTCTGGCCGTCGCACTGGGCTGGCTCGACATCAAGTTACAGTTTCGCGGTTCATCCGTTGGCCCGCTCTGGCTCACGTTGTCTAGCGCGATCATGGTGGGCGCGATGGGCGGCATATACAGCCGCCTGTTTCATCTCGTCCTGCGCGACTATCTCCCTTACCTGTCGATCTCGATGATCCTCTGGCAGGTCGGCGTGGCTGGCGTGACGCAGGACGCATGCGGCTGCTTCACCCGCGCGGCTGATTCGATTCGTTCGATGCGCCTGCCGTTCTCGCTTCAGGCGCTACGCATGCTGGTGCGCAGCGGATTGACGTTCAGCTACAACATCGTCGTGCCGATCGGCGTCTACGCCATTTTCGGCCTGCTCCCCGGCTTCGTCGGCTTGCTGGCCCTTCCAGCTCTTGTGATCTGGGCGCTCAACGCCTTCGCCTTCGCTTTACTGCTTGGCTCGCTCTGCGCCCGCTTTCGCGATGTGCCGCAAATCATCAGCAGCGCCATTCAGATCGCCTTCTACGTCACGCCAATCATCTGGAACGTCCAGCAGCTTGGCGCGCGTGGCCGCTGGCTGATTTTCAACCCGTTCTATTCGTTGCTGGAAATCGTGCGCGCGCCGTTGACCGGCTCGGCGCCGTCTCTGACGATCTGGGCTGTGGCTCTGGGCGTCAGCATGACGATGTGGGCCGCTGGACTGCTGGTGTTTTCCCGTTCGCGCGCACGCCTTGCGTTCTGGATCTGAGCCATGACATCCGATCTCATCAGCCCGAAACCAGCAGGGACGGACGCAACGAAGCCAGACGCAACGCGAGCAGACTCTCTGACGCACACACCCGCAGAGGACGGTTCGAAGCCGGGGCGCACCGGGAACGCCGTTAGCCGCAAGGGGGAAGCCCTGATCCGGGTGAACCACCTGACCCTCGATTTTCCGATCTTTCACGGCGGCGCCCGATCACTGAAGAAAACGCTGTTTCGCCGCGCACGCGCGCCAATCGCCAAAACCCGCGCGGCCCGTACCGGCGGCGAGGTCGAGATCGACCCCAATGACACGGGCGTCGTGCGCGTGCGTGCGCTGGTGGACGTCTCCTTCACCATTCGTCCCGGCGAACGTGTCGGATTGATCGGCCATAATGGCGCGGGCAAGTCCACGCTGCTGCGTGCGTTAGGCGGCATCTACGAAGCCGTGCCGGGCATGGTGACGGTCAAAGGCTCAGTCGAAACTCTGATCGACACGAATTCCGGCATGAACCGCGAACTGACAGGCCGCGAGAACATTCAGTTGCAGGCCAGACACAAGGGCCTTCGCACCGCGCAGTTGCGTCAACTCGAAAAGGACGTCGAGGCGTTCGCCCAGCTTGGCGAGTTCCTCGACCTTCCCGTCAGGCTGTATTCCTCCGGCATGGCGATCCGGCTGGGCTTTGCGCTGGCGACGGCGATCGCGCCGAACATCCTGCTGATGGACGAATGGTTCATGGCCGGAGACGCAAAGTTTCAGGACAAGGCGAAAGACCGTCTCTCCGCCGTGGTGGAGGGCGCTGACATTCTCGTCATCACCTCCCACGCGCTGAACGTGCTGGAGACATGGTGCACGCGTATTATCTGGCTGGAGAGCGGGCGCATTCGCATGGACGGCCCCACCACCGCTGTGCTGGACGCCTACCGCGCCGAGATGGAGACGTCATGACCGCCCGGCATCCCCCCACCGACGCATCGTCGCCTCTGCCCGTGCGCGTGGCGGCGCTGTACCGCTTCACGCCATTCGAGAATTGCGAAGCCCTGAAAGCGCCTCTTGCTACACTCTGTTGCTCGCAGGGCGTAAAAGGCATTTTGCTGTTGGCGCACGAGGGTGTGAATGGCACCATCGCAGGCACGGACGACGGCATTGAGAGGGTGCTGGCCTATATCCGTTCCCTGCCCGGCTGCGCCGAACTCGACGTAAAAGAGTCGCGCGCCGCCACGATGCCGTTTCTCCGCATGAAAGTGCGGATCAAGCGTGAAATCGTAACGATGGGCGTGCCGGACCTCGACCCACGGACCGACGCTGGCGATTACATAGAACCTGCAGGCTGGAACGCCCTGATCCGCGATCCTGACACGATCCTGATCGACACGCGCAACGACTACGAGGTCGCGGTCGGCACGTTCGAAGGCGCGATAGATCCAAATATCCAAACGTTCCGCGATTTTCCTGCATGGTTTCAGGAAAAGCGTGAATCTTTACTAGCGGAGGGTCGCACCCCTAAAATCGCCATGTTCTGTACCGGCGGGATCAGGTGCGAAAAGGCGACGGCGTTCGTAAAATCTGAAGGAATTGATGCAGTCTATCACCTCAAGGGCGGCATCCTGAAATATCTGGAAACCGTTCCTGAGGAAGACAGTCTGTGGCGCGGCGAATGTTTCGTCTTCGATCAGCGCGTGACCGTCACTCACGGCCTGGCTCCCGGCCGCTATGACGTCTGCCACGCCTGCCGCGCGCCAATCAGCGTAGCCGACAGGGAGTCGCCACTGTTTCAGGACGGCGTCAGTTGCCCATCCTGCCATAACGAACGCAGCGAGGCCCAACGTCGACGCTATGCCGAACGCGAGCGCCAGACCCGTCTGGCGGCGGCGCGCGGCGTGGTCCATCTGGGATCCGAGTAAAATCATGGAACTCTCAAGGGCCGGTCACGCCCCGCCAAGGGTTTTGATTTCAAGGAAAGCGTCGGTTTTTTGCGCGAAGATACGAATCTCCTCATGATTTTTTAAAAATAGAACAAGCGCTTCTCTTTTCCAGACATAAGTATAAAAATATCATTTACTTGAGCATGTCCCATTCCAAAATTAACGCTTCTCCCTCCTACAGCCGCTCAACAGAACCGCCTCAGCAATACAAGATACGTATCCTACCGTCCGATCGAACTCTTCAACGCCCTGGACTGCCAAGGATCAGACGTTTCCAAGAGCGCGTTCAACGAACGGTATTGATAGACCGCTCAGTCGCCTTGAATTCCTTCGAATGAACTCTTCGCGCAAAAATTGAATTATGCATCGGCCTCACACGCCAGGGAACGAGACACCGAATACGACGTTGAGGCGAGACGATGGGCAACAACGAAGCACCTGCACACGGTCAGAAAGGCGGGGGGTACGATTCCCCTCACCTCGACGAGCGAGAGAAAAAGCAAGCCGAACAGCGTGCGCCAATTGGCCCTCTGGTCATACATGAGATTATCCATGCCCAGGGCATGGAAGAACTCGAACGCACATTACCAGGACTCGTATGGTCCGGCCTTGCTGCGGGGCTTTCCGTCGGCTTTTCGTTCCTCACCGAGGCGACAATATCAAGCCATCTCCCGCAGGCTTCCTGGTCGCCCCTTCTCGCAAGCTTTGGTTATAGTATCGGATTTTTGATCGTCATTTTAGGCCAGCAGCAACTTTTTACGGAAACCACTCTGACTGCGTTGATCCCGTTGCTTGGCCAGCGCAGCCTAGCCCTGGCGCAGCAGACTTTGCGTGTGTGGGCAGCAGTGCTCGTAGCCAATCTTGTGCCTACACTGCTGTGGGGCTGGGTGTCCGCCCGCACAAATCTGTTTCCTGACGCGACGCGCGCCGCCATGTTAGAACTCTCACAATCAACCATGGCGCACAGTTTCGGTCACACCTTCGGACTAGCCTTGATCGCAGGGTGGATTATCGGGCTTATGGTCTGGCTGTTGCCCGCAGCGGGCGTAACCAAGCCTTTTATTATTGTCTTGTTGACGACGCTGGTGGCTCTCCTTGGGACGCCACACATCATCGCTGGCTCCGCCGAAGCATTCTTCGGCGTCGCGTCTGGCCACGCGAGTATTACTGATTATTTCTTCCGTTTTATGATTCCGACATTACTCGGCAACACTGCCGGCGGCACGGTCCTGGCGGCATTGCTCAATCACGCTCCCATTCGTGATGAACTCAAGGCCTCCGATTGATCTTTTTTATCAATCTCTGCACCTTGAGTTGAGCAACTCCTTTGGCGTCAGCATCTCGCCATCGAAGATAAAAAGCAGAGCTTCGACTGGCATGTAACCAGTTCCACGCACGCCGACGCTATCAAGCATAAAAAAAGCCGGGCGAAGCCCGGCTTTAGAAAACAACCGATCATACCGATCAGTTGTTCATCGCCTCGAAGAAATCATTGTTCGACTTGCTGTATTTGAGCTTGTCGAGCAGGAAGTCCATCGCGTCCATCGTGCCCATCGGAGCGAGGATACGGCGCAGGACCCACATCTTCGACAAGGTGGCGCGATCAACAAGGAGCTCCTCCTTACGCGTGCCACTCTTGGTGATGTCGATCGCCGGGAAGGTGCGTTTGTCGGCGAGCTTGCGATCGAGAATGAGCTCCGAGTTGCCGGTGCCTTTGAACTCTTCGAAAATCACCTCGTCCATGCGCGAACCCGTGTCGATCAGCGCAGTGGCGATGATTGTCAGCGATCCGCCTTCTTCGATGTTGCGCGCGGCGCCGAAGAAGCGCTTCGGGCGCTGCAGCGCGTTGGCGTCCACACCGCCGGTCAGCACCTTGCCCGATGAAGGAACGACGGTGTTGTAGGCGCGGGCGAGGCGCGTAATCGAGTCGAGAAGGATCACAACATCGCGCTTGTGCTCGACGAGACGCTTGGCCTTCTCAAGAACCATCTCCGTGACCTGCACGTGGCGCGTCGCGGGCTCATCGAAGGTGGAGGCGACGACTTCGCCACGAACCGAGCGGGCCATATCGGTGACTTCTTCCGGACGCTCGTCGATCAGAAGAACGATCAGGAAGACTTCAGGATGATTGGCCGAGATCGACGCTGCGATGCTTTGGAGCATCACCGTCTTGCCTGTGCGCGGCGGCGCCACGATGAGCGCACGCTGCCCCATGCCGATCGGGGAGACGAGGTCGATCACGCGCGGCGTGAAGTCGCGCGTCTGGCCTTTCTTGCCCTTTCCGCCGGTTTCAGGCTCGGGAGGTGTCTGCCCCTCGATCTCCATCTGCAGGCGACGCTCAGGATAGAGCGGCGTCAGGTTGTCGAAATTGATGCGATGGCGAATCGCATCGGGGGCCTCAAAATTGATCGTGTTGACCTTGAGCAACGAGAAATAGCGCTCTCCGTCACGCGGGGCGCGGATCTGCCCCTCAACCGTGTCGCCGGTTCGCAGGCCGAAGCGCCGCACCTGTACAGGGGATATGTAGATATCATCAGGCCCTGGCAGGTAGTTCGCCTCGGGCGAACGCAGGTAGCCGAAACCGTCGGGGAGGATTTCGAGCGTGCCTTCGCCGTAGATCGCTTGATCGTTGTCGGCCAGAGCCTTGAGAATCGCGAACATCAACTCCTGCTTACGCAGCGAGGACGCGTTCTCGATGTTCTGGCTCTCGGCATAAGAGAGCAGGTCAGCCGGTGTCTTGGCCTTGAGTTCAGAAAGATGCATTTGCGCCGCGCCTTGATGTGGCAAGCAGAAACTTGGGAGGATCAAGGCGCCCATTGCCCAATATCAATGCGATACAGGCTGGACGGCGCGCATTCGGCGCGCCCCCTTGGAAGCGGGGTCTTGATGGAGGAACGCGCTTGACGGAGGCCCCGTCAGCGGTGGCGCTGTCGGTAGTCGCGCATCGCCATCATGTCAAGAAAAAATTGTCGCTCGAAATTCGAATTTGTCAGGCTCGAATTTGCAGCGAGAGCGACGAAATCCTCACGTCGGCGACGATAACGAGTATCTTATAGAAAATTAAAGGCCTCGTGACAAAGAAAACGCCTCCTGAAACCCACGAGCGGTTAACCAGTACTGCGCCACCGACATATCAGGAGAGACAAAATTTTGCACCTGCTGCGTAAGAAGTTTTGGCGTTCGCCTCACTTCGATTGACCCGGAAAGACTCCGTGGAGCGCAGGTTCCCGAAAGCGTCAGCACACGATCAGGCAACGTCACAACCATGCGGCAACTGACGGACAGTCCCGCAGCTGACGGCATCTCAAACGATCCCGTAACGCTTCCATAGGCTAGAGGACGCAGCCTGCGATCCAGCACCGCGTACTCGCCCACGACGCCGTCCTCCCCGTCACGCCGCAATCCCACGACGACCCGCGCCCGTCCATCCGGCGAGGCGCCGCCATAACGCCAGGGCTCAGCTCCCATCCGGTCAACGACGCGCTGCGCGTCCGAGGCGCTCTCCGCCGCACTCGCAGCCGGGGCAAGAGCGCCAAACGCGCATGCGGAAAAAATTAAAGCCGTTACCTGGCGCCATCTTCCCGCAAGACGACCAAACGCCATCACCTGACTCCTCCCAGCCATCCACGTCGCCAGAACCACAACAAGGGAACAACGATCGACGCCGCCATCAGCCCCAACGCGTACCAATACCCGAAGCTCCACTGAAGCTCTGGGATATCCTTGAAATTCATACCGTACACGCCAGCGACAAGCGTCGGAGCGACGCCGATAAAGCTTACGACTGTAAGAATTTTCATGCCATCATTCTGTTCGATGCTGATGAATCCCAAAGCCGCATCGAGAAGAAACTGCACCTTGTTCGCCAACTGGGCGACGAAGTCATTCAACGAGCTGATATCACGATTCACCGTGGCCATCCGCGTTTTCAGCGGGTCGGACAACACATCCTTGGCGCTTTCACTGATAAAGATCGCTATACGATCCAGGCCCATTAAACTGTCACGGATAAGTGATGACAGATCCTCGGAATGACCGACGCGCCGCAGAATTTCCCGCTGCCATGCCGCCATCCGCCCGGCTCGCGGACGTTTTCCGGTAAAAACGTCGCGTGATAAGCGGCTGAGCGACTGCGTCACATGCTCCAGAGCGTCAGCGAGTCGATCAACGATCGCCTCCATGAGCATCACCATCAATTCGTCCCCGGCAGGCTTTCTGGACGAGCCCGACACCTGGCGGGCGACGACGTCGAACGAGGCGTAATCTAGAAATCTTATTGTAACCAGTATATTTTTAAGAAGAACAAATCCTATGGGCGACGAATAGAATTCGGTGTCGGTTCGCCGCACAAGTGGCGTCGACATGTAAACCGCTTCATCGCGGGTGAATAACCGCGATGAGCTCTCGATTTCTTCCAGATTGCTTCTCTCCGGGATGGCGACGCCGGCGATGCGGGACGCCAGAGCGTGTTCGGCTGGGGTAGGGTCCACGAGATCGAGCCAATCGGCGTCCCGCGCATCTTCCTCGTTCGCGACTGTTCGCGCGGGCTGTCCCGCCTTGTGAGCCAAAAACATGCTCAATCTCCAGTGATGACGCGCGATCGTCAGTCACGCGTCAAAAAAATGGCGGCACCGCGCTGGTGAGAGCGTACCCCCTTCAGACGGGATTGTTTGAACGAATGACGATGCCCAAAAAATTAACCAGCCAGAGCTTTTTCATTGAGTCGACGCGCGGTGACAAAGCTCCAAATCGAGATAAACGCAGAAGGAACCGCGCGGCGCTCCTCTTCCTTTCCAAACCAACCTCGCCAGCGTACAAAGCATCATAGCCGCACGCGTTCGCAACCCTTGCCGCCATACAAAACCGAATGTTCCAGCCTCGACTACCCTATGACGAACCAGAGGCGAAACAACACCCGCTCGCTGAGCGACGCCCTTGTGAGATGCGGAAACCGACGGAGTAAACGCCAGCGCGTCAGTTTCCCGCTGCCCAGCCCGTTCTGCACGGCAGCCAGAATCGCCACAACATGGGGGTCCAGAAACTTCCGATGCTCCAGCAGATACGAAAGGTTGGAGCGAAAGATGTCCATGAACGCCCCGGGACCCCGCCGGATAGCCGCACAAGCGCGGCGGCGCCAGGAGGACGGCGCGCCTACGGCATTCTGACCGTGCTGGCGGTATAAAATGACCGGACTCTGATCAATCTCGACCGTGCCGCCTGCGGCTGTGACCACCAGATACGCCCACCAGTCATGCATAATGAACGGCGGCGCAGGCTGCATTTCCGTAAGCAACCGACGAGCCCGATCATTCATCATCACCGTGCATCCGGTTGCGATGTTCTGCGCCAGCGCAGTCAACACGCCGAACGGCTGTGGAATGACGGGGGACAATGCGATCTCTTTCAAAGCCCGATCCGTGAGTATCTGACGCGCGCAATAAAGCCTTGGGGCATCGTCCGACGCTCGCGAGAGCCCGTCCACCCCGCGCGCCACCTTTTCCGGCAACCAGACGTCGTCCTGATCTGCAAACGCAATGACGCCTCCAGCGGGAGCCGCCTCGAGCAGACGCACGTATGAGTCCATAACGCCCACCCGCTCGCCTGAGCCGACATCGATCTCCACGCAACGACCCGCGCCGCGGTTCGCTTGAAAAGACAGCATGATCGCGCGCGATGAATCGGTAGACCCATCGTCGCGCCAGTACAGCGTCCAGTCGCCGTGCGTCTGCTCGATGAACGAATCCAGTTGCCGGTTCAGAAAAGCTTCGCCGTTATAGAGCGACAGGAGGATGGCGACATGTACGCTCCGGGGATCACGTGTCGCCTGGATTACCCTGGGTTTCCACGCCGCTTTATTAACGGACGATACGGCCTCTCCCATATCGTCCCCCACGTCGGCCTTCAGCCTGTGGGCCGGGCGAAAAGCGTTGCGACGACCGCGGATACGCTCGCGCGCCATTCCGGCATCGAAACGCCGAAAACGCTGGCCAGCTTGCCGTTATCCATACGCGAATCGGCTGGGCGTTTTGCCGGGGTGGGCCAGTCGCTTGTCGAGATCGCGGCCACCTCCGGCATGGCCTGCCCGTGCGAGGACGCTTCCTGAAGCGCGAACACAGCCAACTGGTGCCATGTCGCCTCGCCCGTGCCGCAGGCGTGGTACACGCCCGCATAGTCGTCTTTCCATCCATCACGCTCGATCAGCGCCAGAATGGTCAGAATCGCCGCAGCGAGATCATCTGAACTCGTGGGATTGCCACGCTGGTCACCCACCACTTTCAGAGCGGGGTTTTTTGCTCCGGCGTTGATCATAGTGCGAACGAAGTTCTTGCCGTGCGCGGAGTAAACCCATGAAGTCCGCAGGATGATGGCCTGCGGATCCGCCTGCATCACCAGCTCCTCGCCTTCGGCCTTCGTCCGGCCGTAAACGGTAGCAGGGCTGACAGGATCCGTTTCCAGATAGGGCGAGCCCTTATCTCCCGAAAACACGTAGTCCGTGGAAACGTGAATGAAAGGCAGGCCACGCGCGGCGCAGGCCGCAGCCAGCAGGGCCGGGCCGTCACGATTGGCGGCTTCCGCCCCCGAGACCTCCGTCTCCGCAAGATCCACCGCCGTCCAGGCCGCCGCATTCACCACCGCGGCAGGCTTGACCGCATCGAGGAGGCCCTCGATCGTCTCCGGGCGCTCAAAATCAAAATCGGGGCGCCCGACCCTGTGGACGCGCTGGCCACCGAGATTCGAGAGCGAGGTCGCGAGCTGACCGCCGCCGCCTGTGACGAGAATGGGACGCGAAGGATCCATGACGATACTCATGAGTAGTGGAACCATCCCTTCGCCGCTGAGAATTCAGGCGCGACGACATCCTTGTCAGACAGCACGGCGTCTTCGGCCCTGATCGGCCACTCTATGCCCAGCTCCGCACTGTTCCAGATCACGGCCCGCTCGCAATCCTTGGCGTAGAGCGCCGTGCATTTGTACTGAACCTCGCTATCCTCGACGAGCGTGCAGAAGCCATGCAGAAAACCCGGCGGAATCCAGAGCTGGGACCAGTTCTCTGCCGACAACTCCGCCGCCACCCACTTGCCGTAAGTCGGCGATCCGGTGCGCGCATCGACCGCGACATCCCATATCGCGCCCTTCGTGCAGCGAACGAGCTTTCCTTGCGCATGCGGGGCGAGCTGACAATGAAGCCCGCGCACGACGCCTTTCTGGCGGGACAGGCTCTGGTTGTCCTGCACAAACGGCAGGTCGATTCCAGCATCGCCCATGCGTTGAGCGTTGTAGGTTTCCGAGAAAAAGCCGCGGCTGTCCGAAAACCGGGGCGGGGTCACCAGAATGACTTCCGGAATCGCCAGACGTTCGACTTTCATGACCTCACTCCAATAAAAGGCGCCCTGAGCGGCGCCTCATTTTGCACTGACGACCGCAATATTCGTTACGACATCAACCGGTCAGGCGTGATTCGCCAACTCAAGCAGAAGGCGTCCGAGTTCCGTTTTTCCCATGCGCCCCGCCTGCGTTCGCAGTTGATCCACCGAGATATATCCCATCCGGAACGCGACTTCTTCCGGCGATCCGACCAGCATGCCCTGACGCGCCTGAATGGTGTGCACAAACTGACCTGCCTGCATAAGGCTTTCCGGCAATCCGGCGTCCAGCCACGCACACCCACGCCCCAGACGATCTACGCGCAGCGACCCCTCTTCCAGATAGAAACGATTCAGGTCCGTGATTTCCAGTTCGCCGCGCGCAGAAGGCTTCACCGCCTTTGCGAAATCGAGCACTCGGTGGTCGTAGAAATAAAGACCAGTGATGGCCCAGTTCGACTGCGGATTGGCCGGCTTCTCTTCGACCGACAGCGCGCGCCCTGTCTCGTCGAACGATACGACTCCGTAACGCTCCGGATCGCGCACCTGATACGCGAACACCGTCGCGCCTTCAGGTCGGGTGGCGGCGGCGCGCAATGAAACCGACAGGTGATCGGCGAAAATAAGATTATCGCCAAGCGCAAGGCCGCACGGGCAGCCGTCCAGCCAGTCTCCCGCGATCAGAAACGCCTGCGCGATTCCGTCGGGGCTGGGCTGTTCGCGATACTCGAAGGTGACGCCAAACTGCGAACCATCGCCAAGAAGACGCCTGAACTGCGGCAGGTCCGCGGGCGTCGAAATGATCATGATATCGCGAATGCCCGCGAGCATGAGCGTGGTCAGAGGGTAGTAAACCATTGGCTTGTCATAAACCGGGAGGAGCTGTTTGCTCGCAGCCAGCGTCATCGGATACAGGCGCGTTCCGGAGCCACCCGCCAACAGGATGCCCTTCATGTTAGTCTTTACAGTGGGTTGCTGGTGAATGGTCATGCCTGATTTACCTTGTGAGGAGTTGGTTCGTTAACCCTGGCCCAGGCGTTGGCCAGTGTAGCGCCGGGCGCGAATAGCCTCCCACCACCCACGATTATCCAGATACCACTGGACCGTGCGGCGAATGCCAGACTCGAAATCGTGCTTCGCTTTCCAGCCCAGAGCCGTTTCCGCGTGCGTAGGATCGATTTCGTATTTGAAATCGTGACCTGGGCGATCCGCAACGTAACGGATCAGGCGCTCGCGGGGTCCCGCCGCATCCGGCGCAAGCTCGTCAAGGACTGAGCAGATCGTCTTGACCACGTCCAGATTGGTGCGCGGTTGCCGTGCGCCGATCGCGTAGGTTTCGCCCGGTTCGCCGCGCTCCACAGCCTTGACCAGCGCTTCTGCGTGGTCCTCGACGAACAGCCAGTCGCGGATGTTGTCGCCCTTGCCGTAGACCGGCAGTTCCTTCCCCTCGATGGCGTTAATGGTCACCAGCGGAATGAGCTTCTCGGGAAAATGCCAGACGCCGTAGTTATTCGTCGTGTTGGTCACGAAAGTCGGCAGCCCGTAAGTGTGGAACCAGGCGCGCACCAGATGATCGGACGCCGCCTTCGATGCGGAGTACGGACTGCGCGGATCGTAAGGAGTGGTTTCCGTAAATGGCGGATCTCCGTGTTCCAGAGCGCCAAACACTTCGTCCGTGGAGATATGATGGAAGCGGAACGTCTTCCGCGCCTCGCCGGAAAGCTTCATCCAGTATTTCCGAGCAGATTCAAGCAGCGTGTATGTGCCAACGACATTGGTCTGGATGAACACGCCGGGACCGTCGATCGACCTGTCCACATGGCTCTCCGCGGCCAAATGCATCACCGCGTCCGGCTCGAACGACGTGAACAGACCATCAAGCGCGGCGCCGTCGGCAATATCGACATGGGCGAAGCGGTACCGGTCCGATCCGGAAACAGCTTCGACCGTCTCTGACGACGCCGCATAGGTCATGGCGTCGACGTTAAGAACCTGATGCGCTGTAGCGCCAATCAGGTGGCGCACGACGGCCGATCCGATGAATCCGCAGCCGCCAGTCAACAGAATACGCATTCAGTCTCCGCAGTCATACCCGGCGTCTGAAAAGCCGCCTTGTTGCATCATCAAAGTTACGGCCATTCCAGCCATGCAGCAAGTGCGACGGACACGCTCCTGTTTCATTAACCAAATATATGTCAGGGTTGAACGTCGCTTAATGGTAGATGAACTCCACTATGCTTGCGGACCATCAAACCAGCGCGCTGCTGGCAGCGCTTGAACGCCCCGATCTCGCGGTTATCGCCCGAAACCGGCAGGTCAGCCTCGAGCCCGCGCTCGACCTCCCTTTTCGGCTCGACAGCGCGCTGAACATCGCGATCGGCGGAGCCGTCGGCGCCGCGAGCGCTCGCCGTCAAGCATTCACACTCCGCCATGCCCTCGAACTCGCGGCGCTGCTGTCGGATGCAGACGAGCGGTTGACACAGCGCACCATGATTCGCGCCAGCTTCGCCGCCGCGCGCGTCGCAGCGCTTTTTCTCCGCCTTGACGCTTCTGAAGCAGGAGAGCGCCCCCGATCGCACGCAAGCGACGCCTGGTCAGGCTGGCTCGCGCCCCTTGTCGAGGACACCCCCCCGGACGAGCCGGTTCTGGCGTCCATCTGGCGCAGCCTGCGCAGCTTTCTCTCGCACGATTTGACAACCACTTCGCAGGCGCCGGGCCACCTGACTGCGGCCGCCGTGACCGACCTGCATTTGTGGCTGCAACGGTCGTGGCCATTGATCGGTCCCGCTGAAACCCTGATGGCCGCCGGCGGCGACGCACGCCTTCAACTCGACCCGCAGACCGGCCTCAACCATTACGGGTGTTCGCATCGCCCCCGCCCCTGGGCTGTCACCTTCGCGTCATCCACAGCCTCCTCGGTCTCGGAGCGCGGCTTCGCTGGCGCCGAGACTGCGCGTCTGAACCTGCAACGGGCGCTCCTCCACGACCGCGCGGACGCGGCCCTATCGGATCTCGCCATTTGGACGCGCGCTTATCTGGCGTCATATTACGACCTGCCCGACGGCGCCGACGTCATCCTGTCGCCTTCGGGCACAGACTGCGAACTGGCCGCGCTGGCGATCGCAATGCGCGCGAGCGACCACAAGCCGGTGACCAACATCCTGATCGCCCCGGAGGAGACCGGAAGCGGCGTGCCGCTCGCCGCCGCAGGACGTCATTTCGCTCTCGACACGGCGCAGGGCGTCGCCGTCGAAAAAGGCGAGCCTGTCCCCGGCTTCGCCTCCACGATCACGCCCCCCGAAGAACCCGCCGTCGAAGTCCTTACGATCGCCCTACGCGACGCGGACGGCGCGTGCATCCCCACGGAACAGGTCGCCGAACGCTGCGAACGACTGACCCGCGAAGCAGTCGCCAGAGGGCGCAGGGTTCTGCTGCACCAGCTCGACCTGTCAAAGACCGGCTTGAAAGCGCCCGACGAGGCGACGCTGGACCGACTGTCACGGACGTTCGGTGATCTGTTCGACGTCGTCGTCGACGCCTGTCAGGCCCGCCTGATGCCAGAACGCATCGGAAGCTGGGTCGCGGCAGGTCGGGCAGTCATGATCACCGGGTCGAAATTCATGACCGGACCGCCTTTCTGCGGCGCTCTGCTACTGCCGAAGCAATGGCGGGCGCGGCTCGAAGGACTGCCGCTGCCAGAAGGACTGGGGTCCTACGCCAGTCATATCGAATGGCCAGATTGCGCCGCAGCTTCATCCTTGTCGAAGCATGCGAATCACGGCCTGCTTCTACGCTGGAGCGCGGCCATAGCCGAGATGGCCGCTTTCAAAGCGGTCCCGGCCGCCGAAGCGCGCCGTCGTCTGGCGCTGTTCCTCGACGCCGCGCACGCCGCCATCGAGGAATCCGAGGACGTGCGCCTCGTTCCTCCCCCTGCGCTTGAGCGTCCGCGCATTCCTGACCAGTGGGACGATCTGGCGACCATCCTGTGTTTTCAGGTCAAGGCGCCGGATCAACCAGACGCCGGGGACGCGAGCACGTCGTTTAGACCGCTCGACGTCGCGGACGCCCGGCGCGTGTACCACTGGCTGAACGCCGATCTCAGCCCGGCGTTCGCCCCGGACGAGGCCGAACGCCGGTCCGGCCTCGCCGCACGGCAATGCCACATCGGACAACCCGTCGCCACGCCGGACGCAGCCCTCGGAGGCGCGCCCGCAGGGGCGCTCAGGCTTTCAGCGGGCGCAAGACTCGTATCGGGCGAACCGTCCCACGAAGGACTCGGGGTTGATCGACGCATGGCGCGGGAGATCGCGGACGCCCGGACCGTCATCGCCAAAATCGGGCTTATCCGTCGACACTGGTCACGTATCGCCGCCGCGAACCCCTCCCCCGGCTATGCTCCGGCGCAACGCGCCGTTACCTTCCCCTGATACGCTGAGGATTACGGAGAGAGACCTGATGACCGGACAGACGGGCGCTTCCCTGCCGGAGGGACAGAAAAACCACGGCCATTTTCTGGACGCGCCAAAGCTGGAGCCGGGCGTCACCCGCTTCTGGCTGATCCGCCACGCGCTGGTGGAGCAAAACGCCCGAGCGCTGCTCTACGGCGCGATGGACGTGCCACTCTGCCCGGACAGCCTGGTGGCGCAGCAACCGATGTACGAGGCTCTCGCACGGCGACTGCCGCAGGACGCGCTGTGGTATTCTTCTCCACTGTCGAGAGCGCTCCAGACCGCTGAAACCGTGCAGACCGCGGGTTACGGCGAACGCGCCATCACGATCGAACCCGGCATTCTGGAACAGGAACTGGGCGAATGGCAGGGCCTGCCGCACCAGGACCTGCCGGAGCGACTGACGCTGCCCGCGCACAGGTTCTGGTCCACGTCGGCCGTCGAACGACCGCCGGGCGGCGAAAGCATGGTTGATGTCTGCGCGCGCGTCGGCGCGACGCTGGACAGACTCGCCGACCGCAACGCCAGACGCGACATGGTGCTGGTCAGTCACGGCGGCGCGATCCGAGCGGCGCTCTCGCACGCGCTGCGCGTCCACGCCGACACAGCCCTCCACTTCTCCATCCAGAATCTGTCCCTCACGATTCTTGAGCGACACGACGCGACATGGCGCGTCGTCACCGCAAATGAACTGCCGGGAATCTAGGAAAAGCCTCAAAAAAATCGGGGGCGGCGATATTTTTGAAAGAAACTGCGCCGCCGCCTCTTGCGTCCCTCTCGAGACTATTCTAAACGACCGCTCACCCAAGGATGCGGGCGTAGCTCAGGGGTAGAGCACAACCTTGCCAAGGTTGGGGTCGTGGGTTCGAATCCCATCGCCCGCTCCAGATTTTCCAAGGAAAATCAGTCGGATACGAGGAAGCCGCCGCAAGGCGGCTTTCGTCGTTTTTGGCTGTGGCTACCACCGGGCAACCACCGATTCAGGGCGCTGGACCTCGGATTGAGCATCCTAGTTCTGCGCGAACGGCGATTCGCGGCGGCGCACCTGGACAAGCTAGTTCAGTTCTTTCGACCACCGCGTGATATGCGACGAAGGGGTGGCCCAGTTTGGCCAGCTCGGTAAGAATATTGGCCACGCCGCTCTGCACGTCCAACTTCATTGATGTTAGCCCTCTGGCATGGTTTCGGCTTGTGAGCTCGTCGCATCGAGATTGTCAAAGGCACCATCGAGCGATCGATTGCGCCGCAGCAGTGCCACCAGATAACGGGAGATGACAGATACCTCGCTGATCGTGGTGCCGTCGTCCAGTTTCCAGAACGGGAATAGCGCAGAAGAGATTGAGAACGCGGAACGTGGGCGCGAACCGCCCGGGCTTGGCCAGATCGACCATAACGCTCGGGATCGTCAGCCCTTTCTCGGTGATGAAGAAGCTTACACGCCATGGATCCTGCGCGGCGGGGTAATGATAAAGCTTCATGGCAGTGCTGAGCGCGGGTGACGCGAGGGCGGAGACTCTGGCTGCTCCCGGATGGCCGTGAACATGCGACGGCGAATTAGGCCGCTGACCGGACACATCAGAAACCAATAGGGCGTGAAGCGGCGCTTGACCCGGTTCGTGACGCAGAACACACGCGTTTCCGTCACCAGCCGCCGGGTGCCGTGTGGGCCCCCCTGGATGGAGAATCCCAGAGCGAGCTGGCAGACGTCTTCATGGCGAGGGATGAGAAAAGCGTCCGTCGTGGGAATGTCGCACAATCCGTAATCCGCCCGCCAGAACGCACAGATGAGGCCATAGACCAGGGCTGCATCGCCCCGCCGTTCCAGCAGCGTGAAATCGGTGAGGTCCAGATTCCATTGCCGCGCGTGCTCTTATGGCCAAGCGAGACGCTCATGTTGCTCTCGAGCCTTGTCTGGCTGGTTCTTGCGGTCCGCTATGTCAGCAAATAGATCGTCGCTCGTGAGGCGGCGCGGGCGGAGATCATGCATCCCGTCCAATGTTGCTTCACCGGCCTTATCGGTGTTGCGAGCATGCTGGTGACGGGTAGGGTAGCAACTTACTCGCACGTCGCCTGGCTGCTGCTCTACTTGCCGACCGTGGCGGGAAGACCCCCGTCGTCGGGGTTCTCGCCCTGATCGCGGTCGCACCAGCAGCTTCGCCGCTCTTCGCTCATGCGATGATCGGCTACGGCATCCTGCAGGTGCTGGTGCTATTGCGATTACTTCCGTGGATTCTTGACGAGCCGCTTGCGCCAGTCCTACTGGGCGTTCACCTTCGGCGCTGCGGCACCGGCACCGGCACCGGCACCGGCACCGGCACCGGCACCGCTCCGCCTCATCGCGCTCGGCGACAACGGAAGCGTCGTCTAGGTGGCGCCGATCCTATTTTGACTCGCCAACGTCGTTGTGGTCCCAGTGTGCCATATCACGGTGAGTCGGGCATTGCAGGGCCGGCTCCTGCCGCCCATCGTCGTTCCGTTATCAAAATAGCTAAGGAGACACTCCCGCGAGAGCCGTTGCGCTCCACGAGGCCACCATGTTCGTTCCATCGCATTGTTCATAACGACGCGCCACTACTTCCCGCTCGCCGCTCTGGTCGAGTTTTTCACCAGCATAAATTCGAACCGTATGGCAAAGCCGCCGGCGTCCGTGGACGCCATCGGCGTCCGAGTCGACGAGCGACTTCGCAGCAAGCTGTGCCACGATGTCGCTCACCTCGATCATCCTGACCTCGCCGAAGCCAGCGACCTGACGTGCCGCGTCGAAGGTAAAAGGCCCGTTGAACACAGCTAAGCGCCGTAGCACGATTCGCTCCTTGAGGCTAAGCGCCTTAAAGCTCCAATCTAAAGTCGCTGCCAACGAGACATGCCTCGACGAAGCGCCATTACATTTCTGCATTTGGAGCAGGAACGGACTATCCACGAGTTGTGCAAGCGCGGGCAGTTCGAACACGTCCATACGGGCCGCCGCCAACTCGATCGCCAGCGGACAACCGTCGAGGCGCCGACAAATAAATGCGACGTAGGGTGCAGAGCCGTTCGTGAACTGGAAGTTGGGATTGCTGATCTTGGCACGTTCGACAAAGAGTTCCACTGCGGCGAACTCTATTGCGCGGATAGCGGTCAGACCGTCCATTTCCGATGCGACGGGAAGGCCCTTCAGGCGCCACCGATGCTCATCCGCGGCGCGCAGCGGCTCCCGGCTCGTGCAGAGGAGACGGATGTTGGAACTGATCAACAGGATATTTTCGACGATGGGCGCGACACGTTCGATTACATGATCGCAGCCATCCACTACGACCAGCATCCGCCGAGAGTCGAGGAAGCGCTCCAAATTCATCCATGGGTCGTCCCCCGACGCGCTGACACCCAGGTCCCGGAGGACTGCGCCCAGAAGGTCATCGCGCGTCCTGACGGGAGCTAGGTCCACGAAGGCGACGTAGTCAACATATCCGCGCTCTAATGTTTTACGGGCGACGCATTGCGCTACTGTCGTCTTGCCCATTCCGCCGGCGCCAACCACGCTGATGAGACGGTTGGTCCGGAGATCCTCGACCAGATCTGCGACCAAATCTGTCCGGCCGACGACATCCGGGGTTGGAGCCGGCGTCCATCGCCGGACCGCCGTAGGAGGACTGGGCGAAACGGGTTCACAAAAACGATACCCACGACGCGGTACAGTTGTCACGTACGTCCGTTCACAGCCTGCCTTGGCCAGCGCCCGCCGAAGCGCCGCAACTGCATGTCGGAGATTTGAGTCGTCGACGTTAAGCGAGCCCCATACGCTTTCGATCAGCGTTAAATTGTCGATTGTCTCGCCGGGGCGGTCGACCAAGATTTCGAGGACCTTATAGGACGGATCACCAAGCCGGACCGGCTTGTCAGAGCAATAGAGTTGTCGGTGCGAGCGGTTCAAGCGGAATGGGCCGAAGGTGACGTCCGTCATTCGTTGACCATCAAGCTGCCCGGCAGTACCCGCAGCCTGCGCCTGACTCTCGTGCGGAATCATGGAAACTGCTCTACGATGAGTGGAGAATTCGCGCCGGATTGCCGCTGAGGTTCCCAGATCCTGCAGCGTCGTTGTAAAGCGATTAGTATTCCGCAGACGATTTATCGCCTCTGTATAATGCCCGAGACGGGTCCACACCGGAAGCGACGCCAATGTCAGCTCCAGGGTGAGTTTCGACAGGTGCGCTCGACTCGCTAACCAATCGAGCGCGCAGCCAATCTCGTCGATCATTTGCACACAGAAATTCAGCCACTTCGACCCTTTTTGCTCCGGCGAAGCAGCCATCTTCCGGAGAGTGTCCGCGACATACCGGGCGTGGCGGAGAGCGAAGGTGTTAGTTTCGCCAGCCTCTTCCAGCTTCTCCAGCGCGTAGGCCCTTGTAGTCCCAAGAAAAATATACTGACCGCGGGCTTCATCAGGGCCGGCACTCAGCAGTGACTTCGCGCCGAGGCTCTCCACGAGAGTGCTCACTTCCGATTCCGGAAGTTGGCCGTCGGAAACGACATCTCGCACCTTTTCAGCGGTAATGATTCCACAAAAAATCGAGAGACGGCGAAGGAGTATCCGCTGGCGCGAAGAGAGCGCGTCATGGCTCCAATCAAGCGTCGCCCGAAGCGTGCGATGCCGAAGCGGCGCAGCGCTACGTCCAGGCATATGCAAGCGAAAATAGTCGGTCAGTTCGGATGCGAACTCCGTCACATCGAATCCATCAAGGCGCCCCGCCGCTAGCTCTATCGCCAGCGGAAGGCCGTCGAGCCGACGGCAGATACTCGCCACCTGGACGACGTTCGTATCGGTCAATTCGAAGCGGCTGGACGCTCTTCGCGCTCGGTCTACAAACAGCTCCACCGCTGAATAGTGGAGTGCCTCGTCGACGGTGAGTGGAGCATAGGGCGCTGGCGTCGAAAGGGGAGCGAGTCGCCATACCCGCTCGCCTGGAGCGCTGAGTGGTTCTCTGCTGGTCGCCAAGACCGCGAGCCCCGGTGCGCTGTCGAGAAGGCGCGGCAATTCAGCCCTGATTACCGGAAGCACTGTCTCGCAACCGTCGAGCAGCAGCAATCGACTTTGATGCGCGACTGCCGCCCGAAGAGCGTCCCAGCCGTCGTCACATTTACCGGTATGATCAAGAGCCGAACGTATAACGTGAGGTACCAACATCGGATCATGCAGCATCGAAAAGTCGACGAATGTCACCGCATCGAATCGCTGTGCATTGGCGATTTGACTCGCTGTCAACAGAGCGACAGTCGTTTTGCCGATACCTCCTGGGCCAACAATGGTGACCAGCCTTCGCTGCAGATATTCGGCTACCAAGGCAGCAACAACGGCGTCTCGCCCGATAACTCGTGCAGGGGGGCGTGGTAAGCCCCTCAGCGGTGACGTTCCAGTGTCGAGCGCGACGTCGACCGCTAGACGGTAACCTCGACCGGGATCCGTCTCAATGTAGTTCCGACCGGAGCCGTCCTCACGCAGTACCTTGCGCACGGCGGTCATTGCCGTGCGGAGACTCGTCTCTTCGATGGCGAAGTTTGGCCAGGCTCGGTCGAACAGAGCCTGCTTGTCAACGAACTCTCCGGCGTTCTCAACCAGAAGCTGTAGGAGGTCGTAGGCGCGACCGCCCAACTGGACCACGCGTTCGCCGAGCAGGAGTTGCTTGCGGGCGGGTACGATCCGAAACGGACCGAATGTCGCCTGCCAGCCAGGCAGCAGGGCACGGCGCGGATGCTCTGCCTTGTCGGTCATGATTCGGCCGCCTCCCGCCGTAACGAGCTAGCGGAGGCGGGCGCTAGCGCGACCGCATCCAGTACCTGATTGCTCCCTTCGGAGAGTCGATCGCCCCTACTTCTTGTTGGGATTGCGCTTACGGCGATACCCGCTGCAATGGCCAACGTACCGCCTAGCAAGGATGGCGTCAGCGCTTCGCCGAGCATAGCGACCGACAGCGCCGCGCCCGTCAGCGGCACTCCCAGCATTGCCATCGACATCGTCGTCGCCGGTAGCCAGGTGCTGGCCGCGTTCACGGCACAGAAGCAGAATGCCGTAGCCAGGGGGCCAACGAACAAGGCCGATGCCCAGAAGGTAACCGAGCCGTCTCCGGTGAACCGGCCCTCTGAGAAGCTGGCCCCTGAAACGAGAACGGCCGCGGCCAGCGTCATCTGCCAGGGCGCCAAATCAAATGCAGACGAACTCGCCTTGAAGTGGCGCAAGTGCAGGATGCAGAACGCCCAGCATCCCGCCGCGATGAGCAACATTGCGTTGGCGCCCAGGATCGCCTTGTTCGTCCAATCGATTGTGAACGGGTTGATGAGCGCAAGCACGCCGATCAGGCCCAAGCAGATCCCCAAGATGCGCCACCGCGTTGCGCGCTCGGCGAAGAAGGCGATCGCGGCCGGAGCGACCCAGATCGGTGTGGTGTAACTCAAAATGGCGGATCGGCCCGCCGGCAGATGAGTCATCGCGATCGCGCCGAGCGCTGTGAAGCTCATCATTTGCAGCAAGCCGATCGAAGCGATGAAGGGCCAATCGCCACGGCGCGGAATTCGCAAGCGCCCTTGAACGGCTTGAACGGAAAATAGGCAGAGAGCGCCGGTAGAAAAGCGAAGGGCTGAGAACCAGAGTGGGGAGACGTGGTTGAGACCGGCCTTCATGACCGGCCAGTTGGCGCCCCAGATCAGGATAGCGGCAATGAGTGCCAGAATGGCTTTTAAGCGAGGTCCCGACGAGGCACGGCCGCCTTCAATTATCAGCGGGGCTGTGGCTGGACTGGGGAATATAGAAGCGCGCATGATGAAACCTCGGCGCTCGCTGATCGCGTTGGCGCATATGACTGTTGGGAATTTTCCGGGTGGATGCGTCGACCGCCCTGCGGTAGCGCCGGTAAAGTGCCGCTCGTACGGCAACGGTGCCTACGAGGGCGAGGTTCCCCCGAAGGAAATGGTCGCGTCCCCCTTGGACGCGCACGATATTCATATTTTGCACGATGGCCTCCTTGCCTACTTGCTTCGGACCGAGCTCTGTGACTGTTTCACGTTGCTTTTAAGAAGGGAAACGCATACTATTTATCGAAGCTAGTAGAAAAGCGACTTGATCATGTCCTATCCGGATTTGGAGATCGATCTGCTGCGCGCGTTTGTCGCCGTGGCTGAGACAGGAAGCTACACAGCGGCTGCCGATGTTGTCGGCCGATCACAGTCGGCCGTAAGCCAGAAAGTCCTGCGCCTTGAGCAACTCGTTGATCGAAAGGTCTTCAATCGAACGAGCCGGTCGTTGAGCCTCACGCCCGCTGGCGAGCGGTTGCTCGTGGTGGCCCGGCAGATGTTGGAGTCCAACGACCGCGCAATGCGCGAATTCCGTGAACCGACCGCTATCGGGACGCTGAGGCTCGGCATCTCAGAGGACTTCATCCCCGGGCAACTCCCGAGACTTTTGGCGCGGTTCTCGCGCCTTTACCCCGGCGTCGTGATCGATCTGGCCACGGCCCTGAGCCGCGATCTCCTCGATGCTTATGACGCGGGAAAACTCGACGCGGTCATTGCGAAGCGTGACGGCCCTGCGCAGCGTGGTCGGATCATCTGGCGAGAGCCGCTCGTCTGGATGGCTGCGGCCGACTACGAACTAGACTTCTCAAAGCCCGCGCGACTCGTGATGTTGCCTCGGCCCTGCAGCTATCGCGAACTCATGGTGTCCTCCCTCGACGCGGTTCGTCGCGAGTGGATGATCGTGGCCACTGCGAGTAGCCTGATGGGAGTACAGGCTGCTGTCTCAGGCGGATTGGGGGTCACCTTGCTGGGCCGATCTTTTGTTCAGCCCGGCATGCAAATCCTTCAGGCACCCGAACACTGGCCTGCTTTACCAATGACGGAGATCGTCGTGCTTGGCGAAGACGGTGCCGCGGTCAATCTCATTCAGCCCCTCGTAACCTTTTTGACGGAGAGCCTATCCGGTAGCGACGCATTCACACGCGCAGCGTAGGCACCGGGCACGGATGCGATGTTCATCGCGTTGCGCACCGTGTCGCCGAGCGCCGCGCCTGGTCGGAGAATTGTCCGGTACTGCTCGCCTGCATTCGAACAGCGTCGCAACTCGTCCTCTCTGCTCGCATAAAAGTAGGGGCCGATCGGGCGCCGATTATCGTCCTCATAAACGGACGTCGGGACCGGCCTGAGGGGAGTGCCCTAGATCATGGCGCCCTGGAAACAGTATCATGTAGATCCTACTTACTCACCGAAACCTGTGAGAACGATTTTTCCCTTCGCCCGCCCGCTTTCGATCAGGGCGTGCGCGCAGCGCAAATTGTCCGCGTTGATCGGACCGAAGTTCTCGCCCAGCGTCGTGCGGATGCGCCCACTGTCCACGAGTGCCGCGATCTCGTTCAGCAATTTGCCTTGTTCGGCCATGTCGGACGTTTCGAACATGGGGCGTGTGAACATCACTTCCCAATGCAGCGATAGGCTCTTGTGCTTGAGCGGCAGCGCGTCGAGCTCCTGCGGGTCGTCGATCAGTCCCAAGCGGCCCTGGGGCGCGAGCAACTCCACGGTGTCGGCGAAGTGCTGGTCCGTATGCGTAGTGCAGAAGACGAAGCCGGGAGCTTCGGTCGGAAGGCGCGCCACCTGTCCGGCCAGGGAACTCCGATGGTCGATCACGTGATGCGCGCCCAGGATGCGGACCCATTCCTGTGTCTCAGGGCGCGATGCGGTGGCGATGATTGTGAGGTCGGTCAACGCACGGACCAACTGGATCGCGATTGAGCCGACGCCTCCTGCACCTCCGACGATCAGCACGGATGCGGCGTTGCCGGGAACAGGTCGCCGGATATCAAGCCGGTCGAACAGCATCTCCCATGCCGTGATCGCGGTCAGCGGGAGCGCAGCAGCCTGCGCCCAGTCTAGCGATTTCGGCATGTGGCCAACGATCCGTTCATCGACCAAATGGAACTGTGAGTTCGTTCCTGGGCGATGGAGAGAGCCGGCATAGAAAACTTTATCGCCAACCGCGAAATTACGGACCTCCGGCCCCGTCGCCGTCACGATGCCCGCGGCGTCCCAGCCGAGAACACGCCATTGGCCGGGGGCAAGTGTGGCGCTCGCCCGGACTTTCGTATCGACAGGATTGACCGAAACAGCCCGGACTTCGACCAGCAGGTCTTTTGCGGTCGGTACGGGTTTCGTGAGTTCGATATCTTGCAATGAGTTAGGGTTGTTGATCGGCAGGGGAGCTTGATAGCCAACAGCGCGCATGATGTCCGCTCCATCGTTGAATGGAGCAAGGGTGAAGCGCTATGCTAAGTATTCGCAAGAACGCACATATAACGCCCATAGTATCGGAAATGATACCGCTATGCCCCGCATTCGTCACAAGCAACTTGATTGCAGCCCCGGCTGCGCCGTGGAAGCGACGCTCGAACTCATCGATGGGAAGTGGAAAGGGGTGATTCTCTTCCATCTTCTGCAAGGAACGATGCGCTTCAACGCGCTCCGAAAGCGTTTTCCAAACGTCACACAGCGCATGTTGACGGCGCAGTTGCGTGAACTGGAGCACGATGGGTTCGTTCTGCGCACGGTCTATGCCGAAGTGCCGCCGAAGGTGGAATATAGTCTGACCGAGCGTGGCCGGAGTCTGGAGCCGGTCATCATGGCGCTGAAGCACTGGGGAGACGCGCACACCGGTTTCGGAAGGGGTCAGGGTCCTATGTCGAAACCGGATGTCTCATGTCACGGTGAGCAACGGCCGATCTCCGTCGTTATGGACGGTCGTTGACGACGATGTGAAGGTCCCGGTGGAGAAGGCCACTTCATTTAAAAGACGATCGGTCTATAAAATGCGCCATGACCTCAATGGTTCAGCAACGGCGCCGTGGCCGCCCTCCGAAATCGAACGACGGCTATTCTCTGACCCGGCAGAGACTGATCCGGGAGGGCGTCGCGGCCCTGACCGAAAAGGGCTTTGTGGCCTCCGGTCTTGAGGAGCTGTTGACACGGGCGCAGGTGCCGAAGGGGTCATTCTACTACTATTTTTCTAGCAAGGAGGCGTTCGGTCTGGTTCTGATCGACGCTTATGCCGCCTACTTCAATGCGAAACTCGATCGCTGGTTGAAGGAGGAGAAGACCGAACCGGTCGAACGGCTTCAGAACTTTATCGGGGATGCGTGCCAGGGCATGGAGCGACATGGGTTCCGACGTGGGTGCCTTGTCGGCAATCTCGGGCAGGAACTGGTGGCCTTGCCGGATGAGTATCGGACGGCGCTCCGTGACGTAATGAGAGGATGGGAAGAGCGGCTGACGGCGTGCCTGCTGCTGGTCGATCCCATCCGCGCGTGCGACTGGGCACGGTTCTTCTGGACTGGATGGGAAGGAGCCGTCCTGCGCGCACGACTGGAACGCAGTGCCGCGCCGCTTCGGGACTTTGAGGACGGATTCATCAGGCTGATCTTGGCCCCGTAGGCATCGTCGTTACCGGCGCCGGAAGATGAACGTCATTTTATAGACAATCGGTCTAATGGGGAGAATGTTTATGACATCACAATTTCAGACTCTGCTGATCGAAAAGGACGAGGCAGGAAAACAGCGGGTCGATATTCGCCGGCTGGACGAGGACGCATTGCCGGATGGTGATGTGACGGTGCAAATCGAATGGTCCACCTTGAACTACAAAGACGCGCTGGCGATCACAGGTCGAGGACCGATCGTCCGGAAGTTCCCGATGGTTCCAGGGATCGATTTTGCTGGGACCGTCGTGCGGTCCACCGATCCCGCCCTATCGCCGGGTGACCAGGTGGTGCTGAACGGTTGGGGCGTAGGCGAGAAGCATTGGGGGGGGCTGGCCGGTCGCGCACGTGTGCGCGCGGACTGGCTTGTCCCTCTGCCGGACGGTCTTTCGACCCGGCAGGCGATGGCAATTGGGACGGCGGGTTACACCGCCATGCTCTCTGTCATGGCGTTGGAACGTGGGGGCATCCGGCCAAACAGGGGACCGATCGCAGTTTCGGGTGCTTCCGGCGGTGTGGGCAGCATTGCAGTGATGTTGCTCTCCCGGCTCGGCTACACCGTCGAGGCAATCACCGGTCGGTCCGAAGAAGGCGCTTATCTCACCGCGCTGGGGGCGGCTGCGATCCTGCCGCGCGACGAATTCACGCAACCGGGCAAGCCTCTGGCGCAGGCGCGCTGGGCGGGGGCGGTTGATGTCGCGGGCGGACGAGTGCTGGCCAATATATGCGCAGGCATGGCAACAGGGGGCGTGGTAACGGCGTGCGGTCTCGCCGCTGGTATGGATTTCCCGGTGACGGTGGCGCCCTTTATCCTGCGCGGAGTGTCGCTGATAGGGATCGACAGCGTCTACTGTCAGCGCGAACGCCGAATAACAGCGTGGAATCGACTGGCTGAACTGCTCGACCCGCATCTTCTGGACACAATGACAACTGAAATCGCGCTCGCCGATGTTCCCGACGCAGCTTGCGACCTAATGGACGGAAGAATTCGCGGGCGTGTCATTGTCAATACGGGAAGTGCAATCTGAATGGCTCGACAGTTATACACAGGTATTCGGCCCCAGCGTACCGAACCGTCATGCTGCTGATCCGCTGCGGCCCGAACTGGAGCCTTCAGCTCAGCGTGTTATGCTTTATTCAACCGGCAGGCACGCGGGCGCCGTCACCGATCGCTCCCAGAACAAGAAGTCGGGGGGCGACATGCGCGCGTGCGGGCAATGCTGCATCGGCTGAGATATCGAATAGTCAAATTGCAGTTTCGCGGCCCTGGTCATCATTGCGCTTTAAATTTCTAAAGCGCCTTGCGCTAGACGAAGTCGTCCCGTGACTGCGTCCAGAAAGACACGTAGGCGCAGTGATACATGACGTCCGGCCGGATAAAGCGCGCAGACAGGAGCTGCGTCGCTTTTCCAGTCAGGCAAAACATGAACCAGTCGCCCGGAGAAGAGGTCGCCGGCGACGTCGATTTCAGATTTCAGTGTAATGCCCAGCCCATCGCGCGCCCATTCATGTGCGACGTCACCGCTATTCGTGTGAAGACGGGATGTTACTGAGATATCCGCCAGTTCTTGCCGGGGGCCATGTAACGCCCACCGTGCGGTGCGTCCATAGAGAAGCAGATCATGCCCCGAAAGCTCATACGGCGTCTTAGGCATCCCTCGACGCGAGATATAATCAGGCGACGCCACGATGATCCTATGGCTATCAACGAGTTTGCGCGCGATCATTGAAGAATCCGTGACGGACCCAATGCGAATAACCACATCAAGCGACTCGTCGATCAGACTGCTGACCCGATCACTCAAAGACAGGTCGATGGCCAAATTTGGCCATTGGCGGGTCAATTCGCCGCAAAGCGGACGGACAATCCTGCGCCCCAGCGCAGCAGGAGCACCGATACGCAGCAAGCCATGCGGCTCCGCTCTTCCCTCCGCCAAAAGTGTCTCCGCCTCGTCGACTTCGACGAGAATGCGTTGTACGCGCTCAAGAAGCGCCTTCCCCTCCATGGTAAGATGGGACTTGCGGGTACTGCGGACAATCAAAACTGTACTTGTCCGTTGTTCAAGTGCTGCAAGTCGCTTGCTAACCACGTTTAACGCGAGTCCCAAGTCCCGTGCGGCCGCCGTCAGGCTGCCATGCAGCGCCACGCGCGCGAAAATCCGTAGATCGACGAGATCGTTCAGCATGGCCTTATTATCTCCTGAGCGGAGAGAGTCATTCACGTTTTTGCATCCTAGTCCACGGAATGGAGAACAGTATAGGGTTCAGCGTGGTTTACTTGAGAGGGTTGACGGACATGGTTCCAGGCCTTTCCGCGCTATACACAGCGACGCAGGAACGTGATCAGGCACAATGATCGCATCGAATGGTTGGGCGGGGGCGTCCGAGCACTGAGTCGCTTCCTGATCTTTGTAAGAAGCAGGGATGACGTGTGGCTTGCCCGAACGGGATAGATCGCCCGCCATGTGCTCGAAAAGCGCGCGCATCGGCCCTTGATCATTTGAGTTTGATGTTGGGTTCCCTGCCGGTTCGGCCTGATGGCGGAAGTGCCGATAACACGACTGAGGAGTTACAGATTGTCCGATATTCTGAAGAACAAGCGCGTTCTGGTTGTGGGCGGCAGCTCCGGTATTGGCCTGGCGACCGCCAAAGTGGTTTCCGCTGTCGGCGGACGGGTCACGATCGCCTCCAGATCAGCGGAAAAGCTTGCTGCCGCAGCGGCACAGATCGGCGTCGGCGTTGGAACTGCTGTGTTGGATACACAGAACCAGATCGACGTTGAAGCCTTCTTTCAAGGACCGGAACCTTGGGATCATGTAGTGATCTCCGCAGCGAAGACGCCGAGTGGCCCGGTTCGAGGGCTTTCGCTCAATGATGCCCGTGCGGCCATGGAGAGCAAGTTCTGGGGTGCGTATCAGGTGGCACGAGCGGCGCAGATCGTCCCCGCTGGTAGCCTGACTTTCGTATCCGGCTTCCTCAGCGTGCGGCCGTCGGCCACGTCGGTGCTTCAGGGCGCGATCAACGCCGCTCTTGAGGGGCTCGCTCGCGGCCTTGCGCTGGAACTGTCACCAGTTCGGGTCAATGCCGTGTCACCTGGGCTGATCGAGACGCCTCTTTGGTCGGGTATGGATGCCGAAAAGAGACGTGCAATGTTCGAAGGCGCCGCCGGGCGCTTACCGGCCAAGCGCGTAGGCCAGCCGGAGGATATCGCCAATGCGGTCATGTTCCTTTTGACAACCCCGTTTGCGACAGGCTCCACGGTGCGCGTCGACGGGGGCGGCGCAATCGGCTGAGCCATGCGTATGCCTTTTCTACTCACCATGGCGATCGCGCTTGCCACCACGCCGGTAATCCGTCACGTTTCGAGCAGGCCATCGTGCGTATCCAGCCATTGCAATCGCCACGGGCTGGGATGATCGACGCGGCTAAGAGGTTCGATGATTTCTGGAGCACCGGAGACCAGGAAACCCTCGACCGTACCATCGCACCAGGTTTCATCGATCACACTCTGCCGCTTGATCGGCCAACCAAGCCCTCGCGGTCCGTTTCTTGCCTCGCAGGTCGTTCTCAGGACGGTCCGGGACCCGTGGGTGACGGTGGACGATCATCCTGGCCGGCCCGCAAAATTTAGGGGTGATCGGCTCTCAGCATACTTATTCGCATTGGAAGTCTTGCGGGCCTGAATGTTGTGGGCGGTGAACGTCCCAAAGGACGGCAAATTGAACCCGCCCTCCTGCTCCAGTCCGGCGACAATGGCTCCAACCAGATCCTCGGCGGCTTAGGTCGCGGCAACGCCGGTGCAGTCGAGAGAATCCTGGAGAACCGCGGCGACGAAGGCTTTGCTCATGCCGGCGCGGGTCAGTGTCATGGCCGATTCCGAAAAGGGTAGTAGCGCACTTTCGTCCCGTCACAGCCGCAACAGAAAAGCGAGGCTAATCACTAGGTAGGATCCATTGCGGACCTGTGTTTCGCCGCCGCCCGTGGAGGTATCAGAAACGATGCTTCCCGTATCGTATTGCCCTATCGCCCAGCCTAACGACTCTGATTGACCCACACAGGATAGGGCAGATGGACCTGTTCCTCGACGCGTGTGATGGGATGTGACCCCGGGGCAGAGGAAGAGGGCAGGAGAAGGTTTCGCGACGGATTTCGAGGCTGGGAGAGGGTCTTCCGGCCGGCCGTCGCGGAGTTTCGCGCCATGGCAAGCGCCATCCAGAAAATCACCCTCAGTCCGTCCCGTGACATTCCCTTCAACAGGTTGGTGCTGTCGCAGTCCAATGTCCGCCGGGTGAAGGCCGGGCAGTCGATCGACGAACTGGCCGCCGACATCGCGCGGCGCGGGCTGTTGCAGAGCCTCAATGTGCGGCCGGTTCTCGACGCGGACGGCGCGGAAACCGGCACGTTCGAGGTGCCGGCAGGCGGGCGTCGTTTCCGCGCCCTGGAACTGCTGGTCAAGCAGAAGAGGCTGAACAAGACGGCGCCGATCCCCTGTGTCGTGCGCGAGGCCGGATCGCCTATCCTGGCCGAGGACGATTCCCTGGCCGAGAACGTCCAGCGGGTCTCCCTGCATCCGCTTGACCAGTTCCGCGCCTTCCGGACCCTGTTGGAAAAGGGCCTATCGGAGGAGGAAATCGCCGCCGCGTTCTTGGTCCCGGTCACCGTCGTCAGGCAGCGCCTGCGCCTGATGACCGTCTCGGAAAAGTTGCTCGCCGTCTACGGGGAAGACGGCATGCGGCTCGACCAGGTGATCGCGTTTTCGATCAGCGACGACCCTGCGCGTCAGGAGCAAATCTGGGAGATTCTGTCGGGTAGCCACAACCGCGAGCCCTATCTGATCCGCCGGATGCTGACCGAAAAGACGGTGCGCGCGTCCGATGTCCGCGCCCGCTTTGTCGGGCTCGATGCCTATGTCGCCGCCGGCGGTCATGTCATGCGTGATCTGTTCGAGGCCGATGATGGCGGCTGGCTGAACGATCCCGCCCTGCTCGACCGGCTAGTCATGGACAGGTTGGGAGCCGCGGCCGCCGAAATTCGCGCCGAAGGCTGGAAGTGGGTCGAAACGGCGCTGACCTTCCCCTGGGGTCATACGCGCGCGTTCGGCGAAATCGAAGGTCGTCCGGTCGCCATTGCTGAGGACGAACTGGCCCGGCTCGAGGCCCTGCGCGTGGAGCAGGAGGAAATCCAGGCGGAGTACGCTCAGGCCGACGAGTACCCCGATAAGATCGATGCCCGGCTGGGTGAGATCGAACAGGATCTAGAGACCCTGGAAACGCGCCCCGTCACTTTCGATCCGGCCGAGATGGCCCATGCCGGGGCCTTCATCAGCCTCGACAGCGACGGCACTCTTCTGGTGGAACGCGGCTTCGTCCGGTCGGAAGACATGCCGGCAACGCCCGAGGACGAGAATGCCACGTTCAACGGCGGCGACGAGCCGATCGCCCATGACGGCGGGGAAGAGAGCGACCTGGCCTCCAGAACCGTGGAAGGCGAAGAGGGATTCGAGAACGAGCCCGAGGAGGAAGACGGGCTGAAGCCATTGTCTGACAGCCTGCTGATGGAATTGACGGCCTGGCGCACGCTGGCGCTGCGGGACGCGTTCGCCGGCAATCCGCATGTCGCGCTGACGGAATTGCTCCATACGCTGGTGCGCGATCTCTACTGGCGGGTCTCGGGTGCCGACTGCCTGGAAGCGTATGTCCGGGACATCCCGCTGCGGGTGCATGCGCCGGATATGCCGGGCAGCATTCCGGCGCTCGCCCTACGCCAGCGCGACGAGGGCTGGAAGCATGATCTGCCGGAGGACGAGGAGGCGCTCTGGCTGTGGCTCGACCGGCTGGACGACACCAGCCGCCTGGCGTTGTTGGCCCATTGCCTGTCTTTCGGCGTCAACGCGCTTTACGAGCGGATGCCGCCCTATGGTGCGGTGTCGCAGCGCAGCGTCTCCGAGCGGGTGGCCCGAGCCGACCGTCTTGCCACCGCGCTCAGGCTCGACTTGGCCGAAGCGGGCTGGCAGGCGACGGTGGAGAACTATCTCGGCCGCGTCACCAAGGCGCGCATCCTTGAAGCCGTGCGGGAGGCGCGGGGTGACGAGACTGCTAACCGCATCGCGCATCTGAAAAAGACCGAGATGGCGCAGGCTGCCGAGCGGCTGCTTGAAGGCACCGGCTGGCTACCGGAGGCACTGCGGACACCGATTTCGGCCGACAAGCCGACGGACGTTCCTGCCGCCGACATCGCCGCCGAATAACATTTCACATTCCTGATCGCCGAATGACCCGGCTCGCACACTCTGCGCGGGTCGCGGTCTCGCGCGTCTCCAACAATGGAGAAATCCGATGTCGCATTTCAATGTGTTCGTGACGGGTGAGGATATTGAAGAGCAACTCGCGCCGTTCCAGGAAAACAATATGGGCGATTGTCCGCCCGAATATCTGACATTTTGTGATTGCCACGACGAATGCGTGGCCCGCTGGGAAGAGGTCGACCAGAACGGTGTGCCGCACAAGGAACGCTTCAGGACGTTCGATCGCTTCGTCAGGGAGTTCTTCGGCTATCGGCGCCATCGTGATACCGGTCACTACGGCTATTTCGAAAATCCCGATGCCAAATGGGACTGGTACGAGATCGGTGGTCGGTGGTCCGGCGAACTGATGATCCGGCAGGAGGCGGCGCCTGACTATCAGGCCATCCATCGGTCGCCAGAGGGGCGGATCCTGGTCGATGAAGCCCGTCGAGGAGATATCGACTTCGGGGCGATGGAGCGCCAGGCATGTGATGCGGCGATGAGCCGATGGCAGCAGACGCGCGAGATCGTCCAGAAGACCATGTCCTTCGACGACCTCCACGCCATACGGAGTTGGGAGGATATCCGGATAGAGATGCAGCGCAAGGCGGGAAATATCGACGAGGCCCGGACGCGATATTGGGAACAGAAAGGCCTCTCAGAACTGCGTCAGGGGCTTTTTGACGCGCAATTATGGGGCTGGGATACTTCACCGGAAGGTATCGCCGCGATGCTTTCCCGCAAGCCGGAAGAGTATGCTGCCGATCGGGCTCGCCAGAGCTGGCTGCCGTTCGCCTTGCTGCATGAGGGCGAATGGATCGAGAAGGGCAGGATGAGCTGGTTCGGCATAGCGGTCGACGAGCTCGATAACGCAACATGGGCGAGCAGAATCCGTGATCTGATCCTTGGTCTGCCCGGCGACACGCGTATCGCTGTTGTCGATTGCCATATCTGACCATGACATCGGGCGGCTCATGGGGAACGGGGGCCGCCTTTTTTTATGTCGATCCGCCGGGAAAGAGAGTGAGAGGGAGGCTTCGCCTCTGATGCCGAATGTCCGGCAAGAGAGGAGAGTTCCCATGTCCGCTTCGATTATGTCTTCTGCCCGTACCGGATTCCGCATCGATCCGTCGCGCGGCGAACGCAGCGCCCGCGTATCGTCCGAATGGTTCTCGCGCCCCGATGATGAGCGTTACCTATCCCTGTTCGAGCTGCATGCCGCGACGCTGGCGCGGGCGGATCGGGCCACGGCCCGCACTGTCGAGAGCCGCGCCATTCGCGTGGAGGCGAGTCGCGACAATGCCGAGCGCCTGACGCTGGCTGTGCCGGGCCAGGCCGAACTGGTCGCGCCGACGCACTGGTCCTTCGGACAGCTTTGCAGCCTGGTCGGTGCCCCGTCTTCCTATCTGCGCGACCTGCCGGCACCGCTGGCGGCGATCAATCTCCAGCACGGGCTGCTGTCGCACCGCGCCGAACTGGTCAAGACGCTGGAGACCGAGGACCGGCGGGTGGAACTGCGCGCCGTGACCGGTCCCGATTACGGCCGTATCTGGGATCATGAACTGGTCGGAGCGGTGCGGAAGATCGCCGGTGACGGCACGGGCGATACCAACTGGAAGGTGCCGGGTGTGATCGACTGGGCCACCATGACCCATAATCCCTATGTCGATATCACCAAGGAAACGACCACGCTGTATGCGTCAGATCGCGATGTCTTCCTGTTTCTGGTCGACGATACGCATCCCATTGAGGCCGGACGCCTGCCCAATGGCGACCCCGATCTCTATTTCCGGGGCTTCTATGCCTGGAACAGCGAGGTCGGCAGCAAGAGCCTCGGCATTGCCTCCTTCTACCTGCGCGGGGTGTGTCAAAACCGCCTTTTGTGGGGCGTGGAAAATTTCGAACAGATCACGATCCGGCATAGCAAGTTCGCAGCATCCCGTTTCGTGCATCAGGCGACACCAGCGCTGCGCAACTTCGCCTCGGCCAGCCCGGCCTCGTTCGTCTCCGGTATTCAGGCCTCGCGTCGGGCGCTGGTGGCCAGGAGCGATGAGGATCGTGAAGCCTTCCTGCGTCGGCGTGGGTTCTCGAAACCGGAAACCGCGAAGATCATCGAAACGGTTTTGAACGAGGAAGGGCGCAAGCCCGAGAGCGTGTTCGATTTCGTGCAGGGGATCACGGCGCTGGCGCGCACCAGGGCCAACCAGGATACGCGGCTCGATCTGGAGGAGAAGGCCAGCAGGCTGATGGAGCGTGCTTCCTGAAAGCCGCTTTTCTGTCTTTCCGCCAATACGTTTTTACGAGCCCGGCCACTGTGCCGGGCTTTTTCGTTTCGGGAGTTCTTCCGATGGCTGATTTCTTCACGCATTTTTCCTGCGTGCTCGATGTGGGCACGGTGGACAATGCCGCAAAGGCACTCGATCTCTACAATGAATTCATGGACGAACTGGCGGCAGAAGATCCGCCCTCTGACGGTTTTGTCCTGTCGATCGTGCCTGAATACGGCGGCACGAAACTCTGGATGCACGATGAGACGACCGGCGATCCGCAGCAGGTGGTGGAATTCGTGCTACGCTGTGCGCGAACATTTCGGTTGCGGGGCCGATGGGGGTTCCAGTGGGCCAATACAGCCTCACTTCCCAGGATCGGTGCCTTCAGCGGTGGCGCGCATCTGCTTGACCTTGGCCGGCGCAAGACGATTTCGTGGATGACCACCGATCGCTGGCTGGCGATCGTCCTCGACGGAGGCGATCCCGAAACAGGAGGGCAGGGGTAATGGCCTCGCATGATGCCGGCGATCTCGCCCGCCGTCTGGCGGAAAACGCGGAGGCCGTGTGCCGGCGGTATCTGTCCGCCGGTCGCCGCCACGGCAATTACTGGCTGGTCGGTGACGTGCGTAATGCGCCCGGCCGGTCGCTGTTCGTCCGGCTCCACGACACCGCCAACGGCAGGGCGGGAAAATGGACGGACGCGCAGGCGGGCGAGCATGGCGACCTGCTCGACGTGATCCGCGAAACCCTCGGTCTGGTGGATTTCCGTGACGTGGCCGACGAGGCGCGCGCCTTCCTCAGCCTGCCGCATCCCGATCCGGCACCTTCTTCAAGGGATCGTCCCGCGCAGGAACGCGGCCCCGCCAGTTCTTCCGAAGCGGCGCGTCGGCTCTGGGCCATGTCCGGGCCGATCGCGGGCACGTCCGTAGAAGCGTATCTCCGTAGACGCGACATTACGATTTTGCACGGAGCCGGCGCGCTGCGCTTCCATCCGCATTGCTACTATCGCCCGGACGAGGACAGCCCCACCCAGACCTGGCCCGCGATGATCGCCGCAGTCACCGACCTCGACGGCATTCTGACCGGCGTGCATCGCACCTGGCTGGCGGCGGACGGGCGCGGGAAGGCGCCGGTTGATCACCCGCGCCGTGCCCTGGGCGGTCTGCTCGGCCATGCCGTGCGCTTCGGGGTAACAGCCGACGTGCTCGCTGCCGGGGAAGGCATCGAGACCGTCCTGTCGCTGCGGCAGGTGCTGCCCGATCTGCCGCTGGCCGCCTGCCTGTCCTCGGCGCATCTCGCCGCCCTGATCTTTCCGCCACTGCTGCGCCGTCTCTACGTCCTGCGAGATGACGACCCGGCCGGGGATCAGGCGCTGGCGACGCTGCATGCCCGCGCGGAGGACGCCGGAATTGAGCTGGTCGGCCTGTCGCCGCGGCTTGGCGATTTCAACGATGATCTCCGTGCTCTCGGACGCGGGGCGCTGCGGGCGATCCTGCATCCGCAACTCGCCCCATCGGACGTGGCACGGTTTCTGGAGGCCGCCGGCACCTGAGCGGGCCGGAAAGAGGGGCGGGCGGTTCGCGTCTTCTGTCGGCGGGCCTGTCGTTCCCCCGTCCTGCGAGGCCGTGCCCCGGCCTTTCGAGAGGGGAGCGGGCGTCAGCCGGGCCGGGCCTTCAATGGCGGGGACCGGCTATTTTCCGTCGCGCCCCTTTGGGGGCGCTTTACATCGCGAAGCAAAATAGCCGGCCCCCTGCCATCCTTCGCTGCGCTGCGGCCGCGCACGAGCGCGCGGTTCCGGCCCGGCCCTGGTCTGCCGCTACCCGCCCCCGGAAAGGCCGCGAAGGGCGCGGCCGGAGACCTGGGAGGGCAAAAACATGACCCGCACCGACGATTTCGAACCGCCGCACGCCGCTTCATCCACCGCCCACGTGCTGGCCGAACTCCAGATGTATGGCTACCGTCCCTTCGCGGACGAGCCCGATCCAAGGCCGCTGCCGGACGCTCAACGCATCGGGGGCGCGGTGGCCGATATCTTCGACGCCATCGCTGCGACGCTGACCGACACGCGGCTGGAACCCGACCTCGAGGCGCTGCTTTGGTCCGCTGTCAACATCTTCCACCGCATGGTTGGCCAGGTCGAACGTGAGCTGGACCGCAACGAGCAGGTGCAGAAGCGCAGTCAGCAGGAACAGGACGGCAGCGAGATCCGCTCGGTGGAACTGGAGCGGCTGATCGCCGAAGGGCTGACCCTGATCGAGCGCCGCAACGCCTACGAGATCTTCCGCGACGAGGCGCACGAGCAGTTCGAGCGCCTGACCCTGAGCGCGTGGCGTCCGAAGACCGGCTCGCTGGTGTCACGCCGCACCATGACGGCCTCCATGATCGACAGCCGGGACTTCCTCAACGCCCGGCGCCGCGCCGAGGGCGAATTGCTGGTCCCGCCCGGCCCCAAGGTGGTCGTGACCGGTGGCCTGGACTTCGAGGACCATATCCTGATCTGGGACCGGCTGGACAAGGTCCGTGCCAAGCATCCCGACATGGTGCTGCTCCACGGCGGCTCGCCCAGGGGCGCGGAGTTCGTCGCGTCTCGCTGGGCCGATCACCGCGAGATCGTGCAGATCGCCTTCAAGCCGGACTGGACGAAGCATGCCAAGGCAGCGCCCTTCCGTCGTAACGATGCCATGCTCGACACCATGCCGATCGGCGTCATCGTCTTTCCCGGCACGGGCATTCAGGAGAATCTGGCCGACAAGGCGAAGCGTCTCGGTATCCCGGTCCTGCGGTTCGGAGGCGGCGCGTAAGCGCTCTCTCCTTCCCCACCAGACGGCGTCTCAAGCAAGAACCTCAAGACCGTGCTTCTGGATGACGCTCAACAGCTTGAGCGCCATCCCGCTCGGCCGTTTGGCGCCGCTCTCCCACTTCTCGACCGTGCTTTCGCTCGTGTTCAGATACCGCGCGAAGACCGGCTGGCTGACATTGTTCGCCTCGCGGAGACGCTTGATCTCGATCGGCTCGATCGCAGGGGGTACCACCAGATGGCGCGCATCAAAATCGCGCATCGTTGCCTTATCGAGCGCCCCGACCTTGTGCAGCATCACCGCCCCGGAATGAATGGCCTCGGAAATGTCGCTCCGGAAGCTATTTTTTCTCTTCATCGCCATGGCATATCTCCGTCAGGTCCCGATCCTTCAAAAGCCGTTCGACCTGGTCCCCGGTCAGCACGGCGTATGCTTTGGCGAGGGTCCGGAAATCTTCCAGTTCATCGCTATCGATATTGGCCCGGTCCTTCTTCGCGAACAGATAGGCGTAGATCCAGTATTGGCCGCCTTTCGCAAGAATGATGCTGCGATGCAGGTTCTTGTTCAGGCGTTTCTTGAAGACGCCACCACCGAGATCGACGGCCTGACCCTTCATGACCTCATGGATCGCTTCGCAGAGTTCATCGTCTTTGATGCGAGCTTTCCGGGCCGCCCTGGCGAACCAGGCGGTCTTGAATGCCCGCTGGGATGGCTCGGCATTGGTCATGGCCTGCTATGTAGCACCAGGTGCTATGGATCGCAAGATTCTTCGCAGCGCCGCCGGATACCGAGGGAGGGCAATAACGCTCGACCTGATTGACCGCAACGTCCGCGTACCACCGTTATAGGTTCGATGATGGCGTCATCGGCGGGACGTGAGCCGCGCGGATTTTCGTTCCGTCGACACATCCTTTTCGCTATGATGCGGCGTGCGCCGTGGTGGTGGTGGCAGGCGCAACCGTCCGACATCGTCGATTGCACGGAAACCACCGCCATGTTCATCCTTGCTCCCTTCCTGCTCGTCGTCGGCATTGGCTTCCTGTGCTGGTTGTTCTTCACTGTGGCAGTCTTCGCCCTACCCTGCGCCATGGGTCTGATGGCCGGGTTCTGGGCGTATGGTGCCGGTGCTGGTGTTGTCGGCGGGATCATCGTCGGTTTCGTCGCGGCCGCTGCAACCTTCGTTATTGGCCAGGTCGCCTTCGCCTTGGTGCCGTGGATGTGGCTCAAGCTGCTGATCGTTCTGCTCTATACGGTGCCCGCCGTCATCATGGGCTACAGCACGACACATGGGATCGCCCAGATGCTGATGCCGTCTCCAGCGTGGCAGCTCTTTTTCTCTGTCATCGGCGCGATCGCGGTGGGCGTCACCGCTTTCATCCGCTTTACAACCGTGGCCCCACCCGGACCGTCCGGCGGCAATATCGCGCGGGTCTGACACCGCTCTGGCAACCGTCGAGGCGGCACCGGATCGGGCTCCTCCGCGTCTGGCCGCCTCGCTGTCAGGAGGGTAAGGCAGGAGCGGGCGATGAGGCCCTGGTTGCAGCGCTGTTGGCTGAAGGCGCTCTTTCGCGGAGCATGGAAGTCCGGCGCTTCCTGTCAGCACCAGCCGGTGGAATCCCGGAAGCAAGGGCGTGTCCGCGCGAAACGCAGCCCCGGAACGGCGCGTGTGCAGGGTCGGAAGCAGGGCAGGACGATGCCTTCCCCTTCCTGGCCGACACTTGCGTGAGGCGCGGGTTGCCATAGTCTCCGTGATGAGTGTTCTGTCAGGCCCCGCACGCATGCCGCCTCTCAAGATGGCTGATCTAGCCGAAGGCCGGCTACGCCTCGATCGGCCAGGGCGCAACAGCGGTCCATAATTTTCTTCCCCTGCCGGCTGCGCCGTCATTCCTCGCGAAGCAAGAAAATTCCGTCCCGCCGTCCTCCGCTGCGCTTCGGTCCCTGCGGGATGCGCCGCCGCTCGCCTCCGTCTGTCCGATCGCCATCGAGGCCGCAATGGTGCGGGCTCGATAACAGAGATCACGGAGCAGTATCATGGCCACCATCGGCACCTTCAAGAAAGTCGGCAACGGGTATAACGGCGAGATCGTCACCCTCTCGCTCCAGACCCCCAACGTCCGCATCGCCCCCGAGACCGCGCGCCTGAACGAGAACGCCCCCAGCCACCGCGTCTTCGTCGGCAGGGTGGAGATCGGAGCGGCCTGGTCCCGGCGCTCCAACGAGGGACGCGACTATCTGAGCCTCAAGCTCGACGATCCGAGCTTCAACGCCCCAATCTTCGCCAACCTTTTCGATGACGAGGACGGCGAGGGCTACAGCCTGATCTGGTCCCGCCCCAATGGTCGCCGAAACGGCGACTGAGGTGCCTGCGACCCCCCGCCCGGCCGGTCCGGGCGGGGCCTTCGCATGACCGATCGCGAGCCGGCGGACGCAGCAGTCGCGCTACCCCCGATCTGCCGATGTGTGGGCAAGGAAGGGAACAGGGCTTCCCTCAGCCTTCCCATTGTACCATGCCCGGCGTGAACCGTCTCAAGGACGCGCGGTCCCCCCAATTTTGTCCGGCGCACCCTACGGGCACACCAGACAAAATCGGCTCCCCCGCGCGCCGCCGGGGCGGTCGCCTGCGGCGATCCTTGACCCGATTCACGCGCGCATGAGGCGACGGCCTGTCTTCGACAAACGAAAGGAGCAGGACGATGACCACGTTGCACGACCAGATTCAGATGCTGCACGCCGAACTCACCAACTACACACTCAGCCGCCGTGAGCGTGCTCAGATCGAGCGCGAACTGACGCTGGCACGTGCGAAATTCGCAGCGAAGTGCCAGGATGATGAGGCTCCCGCATAGAGCGGGGGTCTTTTCGTCTGGTCACCCGTACTGATGGCTCGCCGGCTGTCCCGTCAGATGCCGGACGCCGAATTCTCTTCGCCATCACCCTGAAAGAACGATGTTGAATCTCTCAAATGCGACTATTATAGTCGTATTTCTGGTGTGTATGCCCTGCGTGTCGGATGTGATCGTGGATGATCACTGGCCGACAGGTACGGGCAGCACGGGCACTCCTGAACTGGACGCAGGAACGGCTCGCTGAAAAGGCCCTTGTAGCATTGACCGCGCTGAAGCGTCTCGAATCCGAGCGCGGGCTCGGTGTCCATGAGGGCACGATCGACCAGGTCCACCGCGCGCTGGAAGCGGCGGGCATCCTGTTCATCGAGTCCGGACAAGGGCGCGGCGTCATGTTTCTTCACGAGACTTCCGAGTCCCAGACGCGACAGAATGCGGGCCATCGTGGGCGCGCTCCGTCCTGATCGGCGAAACCCGTGCAACCGTTACGTTCGTTCCTGCGCTGTTTTTCATGTCAGCGTGGAACCGTCGAGCGGCCGTCATGTCGTGAATTTGTTATCGAACCGATCCAGCAGCGGTATCACGAAGGACCGCCATGACCGACCTGCCCTTCCAGGATCATCCGCCCGTGACAGCGCGTGTGAATCCCTATGATGAGCAGCATCTCGAACTCTATCTGCGTTTGCTGATCGCCGAAGAGGAAGGTGCTGACTGGCGCGAAGTGGTCGAGGTGTTGTTCGGGCTCGATCCTGCGCGCGAACCGGAGCGCGCCAGAGCCGTCCACGACAGTCATCTGGCACGGGCGCGCTGGATGACCGAGGCTGGCTATCAGCATTTGCTGGAGCCCCGCCTCCAATAGGCGGGCTTCGCCGGCCCACGCGCCAGCCCTCCACGATACTCTCCCCGATAAAAAATCAGGGTCTAGCCACTCCCGCCCGTGATCTGGCTGATGGAAACTCCCCCTTTGCCGCATGAGGGGCCAGACAGGGAGGCTTCCATGCCGACATCCTTCTGGCGTTCACCGGAGCTACGCGAACATATCAATGGTCTGGACCGCTCCGGTTTCGCCGTCGAATTCCTGCGCCGTAACGCAGCCTATCGTCGCGACTATGCCCGCCTGCAACGACGCATCGCCCGCCGGGCGACGGACGCGGCCGCCGAGCGCGCGGCGTTCGCCGAACGCTGGGGGTTGTGTTTTTGTCCATGCTCCGGATGAACCCGCCCGACGCGGCCGGATGGTCTGGAGGCCCGAGGTTTCGCCGGCCACGCTGATTCTCACGCCGGCCTCTTCGGGCTTCGCGACGGTGACCCCGATCGAACCCGCCACGCTGGGGACAATCCTCGCCCGTCACGACGACGCGGAGGGCGGGTGGCTGACAATCAGCGATGCGGTCGGCGACCTCTTTCTTCGGCTTCTGGACCCCTCGGCCGCAAGCCGACCCGCTGTGCTGCTACCGATGGACGCCGCCGCCGAATTGCGCCTCGACGTGGCGCTGCGCTTTCTCCGTCGGCTGCGCAGTCACCGCGTCGCCCTGCTTCCGCGCGCTCTCCAACTCACGCCGCTCCAGCGTGCGCGGCAGATCCAGCTTCTGCTCGCCTTCGACATCCAGGAAGCCGGCGGCAGCCAGCGTGACATCGCCATCGCGACAGGCCGTTCGTGGCAGGCCACGTTCCCGTCCGTCGAGTGGAAGAACACTGCGGCGCGTCGCTTTGCGGATCGGCTGATTCATGACGCCGAGAACCGGGTGAGCGGTGGTTACCTGGATTTTCTACGCGGCAGATAGTGTCGCTCGCTTTTCGCTCTTCTGCGCTCCTCCTCCCCATGTTCCCAACACTGTTCCACGTCCGGCTGCGCACGGTAACGCCCGCGCGCGTCATGGTCTGCCGAAGGTGGACACTGAGTCCGAAAAATCTTCGTCCACCCCCAGCCCCCGCTTTCTCCGCCACCGTCTTCCTGATCCGCCGCACCATCCCTGCGGCGCTTCGAAACCAGATGGAGGCGTACCATGCTCGACAGACCCGCGCCGTCGCCGGCGCGCTACCTGCGCACTCATGAAGCCGCGCAGATTCTCGGACTTTCCCCGCGAACGCTGGAAAAATATCGTTGCCACGGCACAGGACCGACATTCCGCAAGCTCGGTGGTCGCGTTGTCTATCGGATCGACGATCTCGACGTCTGGGCCACCGCCGGTGCGTGCAAATCCACCTCCGATCCCAATTACGATGCGGCGCGTGCCGTCGGCCACGACCCACGATGAATACCGCGCCGGACATGCGGCGTTCCCGGCCTGCCAGCGAACGCAGCAGGCTTCACCCGTTCGTGGTCTCCGGCGGGGATGCCAGCCCGCGCGATCAGCGCGACCTGATGGAACGGCCGTTCTTCTCGCTCGCCAAGACAAAGCGCACGGTGCCGATCCTGTACGAGGCCGGCGACGTCCGTGTCGAAGTCCTCGGCATGCCCGAGCACGGCATGGCAACGATCTGGGATGCCGACGTGCTGATCTGGGCGGCCAGCCAGATCGTCGAGGCGGAAAATCTTGGTCTTACGACGTCGCGCTTCCTGCGTTTCACGCCCTATCAGCTCCTGAGCGGTATCGGGCGTCAGACCGGGGCGCGGGATTACGGGCTGCTCAAGGCAGCACTGGCCCGGCTCCAGTCCACCGTGGTCGCCACCACGATCCGCAACGGCCAGAACTGGCGCCGTCAGCAGTTCTCCTGGATCACCGAATGGGAGATCTGTGCCAGCCAGACGGGCCGCGCCGCCGGTGTCGAGATCGTCATTCCCGAATGGTTCTATCGCGGCGTGATCGACCGCTCGCTCGTGCTGGCCATCGACCCGGCCTATTTCCGCCTGACCGGCGGCATCGAACGCTGGCTCTATCGCGTCGCCCGCAAACATGCCGGGCGGCAGCGTGCGGGCTGGACCTTCGAGATCGCCCATCTGCATGAGAAATCCGGCAGTCTCGTGCGTGTCTCGGATTTCGCCATCCAGGTCCGGCGTGTCGCCGCGCGCCAGTCATTGCCCGGCTATCGCCTGGGCATCGAGCGTGACGGCACCCACGAACTGCTCCGCATCCTGCCGGCCAACTTATCCACAGGATCTGTGGATAACCATGTGGATGGTATCGGGACTTCACACGCAACCCCTATCGGGACATCACACGCAGGACTATCGGGACTTCGCACGCACGAATCGCAGCTAAGTCTCTGGCCCGAAACGGCGATTCCGGCCCTTAACTTATCTAACTTAGAATCTAACTCTTATCTTGATGGGGCGGGCCGCCTTGCGGATAACGGCTTTGCCCCCTCCGCTTCCGGCCCAAAAGCACGCAGAGACGGGCCATGATCGTGGCCTTCCTCAACCAGAAGGGCGGCGTCGGCAAGACGACGCTGGCGCTGCATCTCGCGGGTCAATGGGCTCGGGAAGGCCGGCGCGTGACGGTCATCGACGCCGACCCGCAGGGCTCGGCGCTGGACTGGTCAGCACAGCGGGTGCGGGAGGGACTACCCCGGCTGTTCGGCGTGATCGGGTTGGCACGCGACACGCTGCACCACGAGGCGCCGCAACTGGCTCAGGGGGTGGATCACGTCGTCATCGACGGTCCTCCGCGCGTGGCGTCCTTGTTGCGCTCGGCCCTGCTGGCCGCCGATCTCGTAATCATCCCGGCCCAGCCTTCGCCGTTCGACGGCTGGGCCTCGGCCGAGATGCTGCGGCTGCTGGCGGAAGCACGCCTTTTCCGTCCCGGCCTGCTGGCCCGCTTCGTGCTCAACCGTTGCGCCGCGCGCACGGTCATCGCCCGCGAGACCGGGCTGGCGCTGGTGGGGCATGAGCCGGGGGCGCTGTCAGCACGGATCGGCCAGCGGGTCGCTTTCGCCGACGCTGCGCGCACCGGCCGTCTGGTCTGCGACCTGCGCCCGCAGGGGATCGCCGCCCGTGAAATCGCCGCTTTGACGGCCGAGATCGGGGGGCTGGTGCCATGACCGTGCTGACCGGCGACAGCGCCCTCCTGATGCCCTGGCACGGCCCTTACGACATGATCCTGGTCGACCCGCCCTATGGCGATACGTCGCTCGCCTGGGACCGGCACATAGCGGACTGGCCCGGCAAGGCGCTCGCTGCCCTGAAACCCAGCGGCTCGCTCTGGGTTTTCGGCTCCCTGCGGAGTTTCCTTGCATCCAACGCGGCATTTCGGAATGCGGGCTGGAAATATGCCCAGGAACTGGTCTGGGAGAAGCAGAACGGCTCCAGCTTCCATGCTGATCGGTTCCGCCGCGTGCATGAACTGATCGTCCAGTTCTATCGCGACGATACGCCCTGGCGTGCCGTCTACAACGTGGTTCCCACCACTCTCGACGCGCGGGCGCGCACGGTACGGCGGAAACACCAACCGCCGCATATGGGACAGATCGATGCCGGTCATTATGTCAGCGAGGATGGCGGCCCGCGCGTGATGCGGTCCGTGATTCCGGTCCGCAATGCGCATGGCCGGGCCATCCATCCGACCGAGAAGCCGGTGGCATTGCTGGAGATCCTGATCCGCACGAGCTGCCCGCCGGGTGGCCTGGTGGGCGACTGGTTCGCCGGCTCGGGGGCTGCTGGCGTCGCCTGCCGGCTGAACGGCCGGCGCTATGTCGGCTGCGAGATCGATCCTGTCATGGCGCAGAAGGCGCGCGACCGCATCGCCTCCGTGCTGCCGCTCGGCGAAGGAGTTTCGCCATGACAGGGCGGCGTACACTGCCCGGCTTCGCGTCGCGCCCCGCCGACCCGGAGCGCTGGGTCAGGGCGCCGGACAAGCCTCCGGCTGCCAACCGCTTCACCGCCCGGCTGACCATCGACGTCACGCCGGCGCTGCGCGCGCGGCTCAAGGTCGCGGCATTCCAACGCGGCATGACGGTCGCCGACATGCTGCGCGCGCTGCTGGCTCGTGAGTTCCCCGATAACCCTGGAGACGTGCCATGAACGGACGACTTCCTGCGCCGCCGCACCGGCGTGCGGCGTCGCTCACCCATGTCGAATTGACCTGGATCGAGAAGCGTATCGAGCACTGGCTGCGCTTCGGCCACCGCGCCGACGAGCAGATCCTTGATGGTGGTCGGCGCATTTCCAGCTTCGCGCCGGGCAGCATCTTTGCCTTCGTCCGCTGGGCGTCGGACGATCTGGGAACCACGGTCTCGCGCGTGGACATCGTGCGGGCGGTGGAGGCTGGAAGCCCGTTCCAGACCCTGCCCTTCGTGCGTCCGGGCGGCGAAATCCTGCTGCGTGTCGATAGCTGGCCGAGGGTCGAGCGTGTGCTCCGGGCGATCAACGCCATTGAGGCGCTGGGTATCGACCCGGCGGATGCGGCGCCCGAATACTGGCGGCATCTGCACCATCGCATCACTGCCGGACATGAGCCCCGCAATTACACGCGCGAGCAGCACACGGCCTGGCTCAAGCGGCGACAGGTGACGTCATGACCCGGCGTGGCTGGTTCTTCGCCACCTATTTCGCGGTGCTCGGCGTGGGCATTTCACTGGCCGTGCATCCTATGCCCCGGCTGATCTGGAACGAAACGGCGAGCGTGCCCATCGGGCTTTATCGGCTGCACACGGACCTTTCGCCGCATGTCGGCGATCTGGTCGCTCTCCGTCTGCCCGGTCGCGCGGCGATGCTGCTGGCGACGCGCGGCTACCTCCCTCTCGGCGTGCCGCTGCTCAAGCCTATAGCAGCTCTCACGGGACAGTCCGTTTGCCGTACCGGCGCGCACATCACCATCGACGGAAAATTCGCTGGCGACGCGCAATCCGTCGATCACCGTGGCCGTCCGCTGCCGATCTGGCAGGGCTGCCGCCGTCTCGATTCCGGCCAGGTCTTCGTCATGAACCCGGTCGAGCCACACAGTCTCGATGGTCGATATTTCGGCGCGCTGCCGTTCTCAACCGTCATCGGCCGCGCGACCCCTCTCTGGCTTCCAGCACAGAGCGGACGGGCCGTCCCGTCGTCCTCCAATCCATCCGCGAAAGAGCAATGAGATGGCACAGATCGGTCTTTTCACCCGCACCAAAGCCGGCTTTGCCGGGCGCATTCGCACCCTCACTGTGGCGCAGGATCTTATCCTCGTTCCGGCCGATTATTCCGACGCTGAACATGCGCCGGATTATCGCGTCCATCTCACCGATGCCGATGGCCCGGAGGTCGGCGCAGGCTGGAAACGGACCGGCGAGAGGGCCGGTGAATACGTCGCCATAGCACTCGACGATCCCGCCTTTGCGCAGCCGATCCGGGCGAATCTCTTCCGTGCCGGCGATGATCGCGCGGTCTGGGTGCTGAACTGGACGCGCCCGTCAAAGCGTGTGGGCCGGGGGGATTGAGACGATGCGACGTGCGTTCTTCCTCGCCGTCGGTATCATTGCGATCGGCGTATCGGCTGCCGCTCGCCAGACACGAGCGGCATCGGTTTCGACTCTCGCGGGCACCGATCCTTTTGCTGCCCAGATCGCTGAGGCGGTCCGCCGTTTCGACGTTCCAACCGCCTGGATACGGGCGGTGCTGAGCGCCGAGAGCGGTGGCGACACCGGCGCGATTTCGTCGAAAAGCGCGCTCGGACTCATGCAGATTATGCCCGCGACCTGGGCCGACCTGCGTGTCCGCTATGGATTGGGCAGCGATCCGTTCGATGTGCATGACAACATTCTCGCGGGTGCTGCGTACCTGCGCGAGATGCACGATCGCTACGGCTCACCGGGGTTTCTCGCAGCCTATAATGCCGGACCGGGACGCTACGAGGACTTCCGCGATCGGCATCGTCCGCTGCCGCCCGAAACGCTCGCCTATGTCGCCGGTCTTCTGCCTCTTCTCGGCCAGAACGGTGACGCAATACCCCTTCCGGCGGCGCGTCCCGATCCCCTGGCATGGAGGCGCGCGCCGATCTTTATCGCACTCGTGAACGATGCGTCTGCCAACATCACCGCACGCGATCTGTCGTCCGTCGCGCCGCACTCCGCTGGCCTGTTCGTGACGGTTTCTGACAGGGAGCCGGCACCATGACCATGCCGAATCCGCCTCTCCTTGCCGCCCATTCGCAGCCGGTCGCAGATCAGCGCATCATCGTGGTCCGGCGTGGTCCAGCGTTTCTCATGAGAGATCGTAGCAGGGATCAGGGGGCGCACCGGGTCTGGGCAAAGGAGAGGCGAGATAAAAGGGCGCACATTGCGCCTCGGTTGGGGTGTTGGTTTTCCTGCGCTTTTTCCTTTCCTACACAACGTTTCTCCCTATCTAGCAATGTTCGCCGACCCTGCTTTTCCTTGTTGCACCTGCCTTTTTCGCACATTGGGGGCACCAATGGCGCGCGAGGATGATTTTCAGCCCCGTCTGGGCCGCATCCGCTCGCCGCGCGCCCAGCGGCTCAAGCCCTTCGTCGCCCAGGCCCTCGCCTCGGCCCAGCGCGGCGGAGGCGGTGGGTTCCGATCGGGCCGCAGCGGCGGCGGTTCCCGCTCGCCCTTTGGGCGTGGCCGTGTCGCGGCAGCCAGGGCCAATCGCCTGCTGACCAGCCGTGCCCGCCGCGTGACCGTCAAGGCTCGTGTCGTGCGCCACAGCGGGCGCAAGGCGCCACTTGCCGCCCATTTGCGTTACCTCCGCCGGGAGGGTGTGACGAAGGACGGCGAGAAGGCGCGGCTTTTCGGTCCCTGCATCGACGATGCTGACCCGAAGGCGTTCGCCGAGCGCTGCGAGGACGACCGCCACCATTTCCGTTTCATCGTCTCGCCCGAAGACGCGCCCGACATGGCCGACCTCAAGGGCTATGCCCGCGAACTGGTCGGGCAGATGGAAAAAGACCTCGGCACGAAACTGGACTGGGTGGGGCTGGATCACTGGAACACCCAGCATCCCCATGTCCATATCCTTGTGCGGGGCGTGGCCGAGGATGGCAGCGATCTCGTCATCTCCCGCGATTACATCCGCGAGGGCCTGCGCGCCCGCGCCCAGGATCTCGTGACGCAGGAACTTGGGCTGCGTAATGACGTCGAAATCCATCGTGCCCTCGAACGTCAGGTCGACGCCGAGCACTGGACCCAGCTTGACCGGCAACTCGTCCGCGACGGGGGCCGCAACGGCATCATCGACATGGCGCCAGCGCCGGATCGGCAACCTGACCCGTTTGAGGCTCTGAAGGTCGGGCGCCTGCGCCACCTGGAGGGGCTCGGTCTCGCCCATCAGGTCGGACAGGGACAATGGATGCTGGATGAGTCCGCCGAAGCGACGCTGCGCGAACTGGGCGAACGCGGCGACATCATCAAGCGTATCCACCGCTCCCTGACCGAGCGCGGCATCGAGCGAAGCACGTCGAACTATGTGCTGGCGGGTGAAAGCCTCGACGTCCCTGTCGTCGGTAGGCTGGTCGATCGGGGGCTGGACGACGAGCTGAAAGGCACGGCCTATGCCGTCATCGACGGTGTGGACGGTCGCACGCATCATATCCGTTTTCCCGATCTCGACGCGACCGGTGATGGCGGCATGGGATCGGTCGTGGAGCTTCGCGTCTTCGACGACAGGAAGGGGCAGCGTCGCGTCGCACTGGCTGTCCGCTCCGACCTGTCGATTGAGGATCAGGTGGCGGCGCGCGGGGCTACCTGGCTCGACCGGCAGGCAGTGGCGCGGGATCCGGCGATCCTAGGCCAGAGTGGCTTCGGCGCCGAGGTGCGCGAGGCGATGGAGCGGCGGGCCGAGCAACTGATTGAGCAGGGTCTTGCCGAGCGCCGGACGCAGGGGGTGGTCCTTGCGCGCAACCTGATCGGGACACTCAGGGACCGCGAGGTCCGGGACGTCGGAGAGCGGCTCGCCGGCGAGACAGGCCGGACGTTCAGCCAGTCTGCTTCGGGCGAGTATGTCTCCGGCACGTATCGTCAACGCATGACGTTGGCCTCCGGCCGCTATGCGATGATCGATGACGGGCTCCAGTTCCAGCTTGTGCCCTGGACACCCTCGCTGGAGAAGCAGCGTGAACGGCATGTGTCCGGGGTTGCGCGTGGCGATGGCGGGATTGACTGGAGCTTTACCCGCAACCGGGGGATCGGAATTTAGTCATCGCGCGGTCTTTTTACGTTACCCGTCTTCAGGATGCATCGACCTCTGATCGCGGTGTGATCCCCTGTATTGGATGCTCAATGATAATCGAGGGGTGCTGGCTGATGACAGTTCTCCGGGAGCCAGACCCATCGACGTTCCCTTTGCAGCGTAAGGATTGGTCTCGTCCGCGCTCGCCCACGCCCACGCTCTAAAATCGCCTATTCGCGGGCAGGAAAAAAATGCCGGGGTAGGGGTGGTGTGGGCCGAGCACCAACGAACACCCACGAGCATCGCGATCACAGAGCACCGCGATCACCGCAATTTCCATCTATCCATCTGTGTTAACTTATTAAATAAAAATCTCCAACGCCGATTTGAAGAGCGAGTTGACAACATATCGGGTATCTCAATATACGAGTTGTCGTGTAGTGGCACTCTGACGATTGAGTGGCGCCATCTAAGTCATTGAAAAATATGGATTAATGATCCATACTTCATGAAGTCAAATAAATCTGCGGTGCGGCTTCCATCCCCGACGCTCAGCAGACAGCCAAACGGCGATTGACTAGGCCGGCGTCCACACCCGGTCACCCCTGAATTCTGGAGGACCTCATGGTTGAGATCAATTTGGCAGCGATGCCCGCGGTGAAGAAGCCTCGTAAGAAGATTGCACAACGGCAAATGGAACTACGCCAGCGGTTGTGGCCCAACATCACTGAGAGCTACATCTGGCGTCGCCAGCACCATAATGGCTTCACTACAATTCCACGAACGATGCCGCTAATCCTCTCGATTATGGACGACCTCGCCGGAACCCCGGTTGCCATGGCATATCTTGAATTGTGGGGGCGTGCTTTCGACGAAGGATTTGTCACTTTATCGAAGCCAAAAGAGATAGCATTCCATGCCGGCTTTGACGGCCAGAGGGGCGAACGAACCTGGCGTTCGAAGATGAAAGCACTGGATGACCTGGGTTTCATAGAGGTGGCTGGCGGGCCATCCGGTGCGATGAGCTACGCGCTGATCTTAAATCCTTATCTTGTTATTCGTAAATTGCATGAACAGGGGACCGCGGGTCTTCGTGAAGACAAATACAACGCGCTCATGGAGCGGGCCGGCGAAATCGGGGCGGATGACTTCGATTTGCCCGATCCCTGGGCGGAGCCACCTTCGTCGTTGCAGCCCTCGCCTTCTCTTGGGCAGGCTGTTGAGGCCAGTTCCGCACCCGCAGAAAATCTGGCGGTAAAGAATCCGGTTGAAGCGCATTTATGAAGATTCAGGACGTCGCCATTTCTATCGGCTTGGTCCGATCTAATTATAGACCCAGACCAAGCCTAAATATGACGTTTATCGTGAGCCGAGGTCATTAAGAGACAGAAGCATAAAGCGCGGACGACTTTGTCCAACTTGAATTACGTTGAATTTTACCCTTGTTGGTTGATGCAGCCATTCTCGGTTCAAGACATCTGGGTCCTCGATATCCGGGCCTAGTCGACCACGTATAATTTCAGAACCATCCGATACGACAAATTCAAAATTTCGTCCTTGAGGCAGAAATCCTTGGAATTCTCCGAAATAAACTTCTTCATTTTCTGAGATATTCTCTTGACGCAGCCTCTCTTCAGAAATTCTGATTTCATCAAGACTACTAAACTTAAAGTAGCTACCTCGAAATTCGAGCCCGCACCATGCTCCTTTTTTGGAAACTATAGAAAGAAAATCCGCGACCTTACGTACCGCTCTTGGGTGAATTTCCTCTACAATGTCTAAAATATCGTCATCACTGCCTTTTGCTGAAACCCGCAGTAAATCTTTTATAATTTCAACGGCTTTCCCAACATTGGCGTCCTCTCTAAACAATTCACCTTGCGAGGGTGGTAGCTCCATCTCAAAACCATAAGAACCGGTAGCCATACCAGTTATCATTAAAGGTGAACTTTCTTTGTCGGGTATGGGACCGGAATATTTTAAAGCTCCTTTAAGTCCTGCGACGACTGCGGAAAATGCATCTACAAAAGCTGAGGACGCGTTACCAGCAAAATCAGCAGAGATGGCACTACTTCCCCGTACTGGCTCTCCTCGAAAAGTTAGCGAGAGCTTCTCGGCCTCCTGGATATGATCCGGAAGTCTCTCCAATTCGAGATTAAGTTCTTTCAGTCGCGCCTCTAAGCCGAAGCGGTCAATTACATTCTCACTAGGAATTCTTCCGAGAATTTCCTCGACTTCCCCTATCTCAGATAAAAGAGAATCCTTTCTCCTGATAATCATGACTGAAACCCCGCGCCTATCTTGGCCGCTAAGAGACCTGCAGCATGTGTGTCGTCAGTGGGTGCTAAATCAACCTCTACATAACCTTTCCACATTCCATCACGACGATGGGACCATAGACTGTACCAATAGCACACATCACGGATATCAACGTGAGGGAGAATCCTTACGATGTGATCAACCTTGTAGGTAGTCTTCACCCGCTTACGATCAAGATATGGTTGCAGGGTTGGTAAGAACGACACCTGAGTCTGACCCGCAGGCAAAAAGGCGTAAGTCACAACGTCCACGTCATTTGGAGACCGAGCTTCTACATCCTCTATGTGCTCAAGAAAACTCCCGTCGATCCACTGGAAGCCTTGGGTTACTCCAATTGAATGTAGGCCAGCGCGCAAGTCGATTAATCCTCGAAGGATCACCGAGCGATCGGCGCTCAAACAAAACCGATCCACGAAATCAATTAATGAAACTCTATAGGGTGAGCGGTCTTTTCCCCTTGGATCTGCACCAGGTCTAATTGGTGGCACAACACCGGCCATGTTCCATTCTGGTATAGACAACGCAAACACCTATATATACTTGTTTTAATCATATACTTATTTAATTCTATTTAAGCATGATTTCAGATTTCCTGGCAAGAGAGCTTCCTCCGGATCTTCGATACGCAATTTCACGAAAATGTTATATTTGCCCGTCTGGCGGCTGTTGCTGCGGCATGCCTGGCCAAAGCAGCTTTCAATATCTTGGGCTCGGTTATAGATGACGATGCTGACAATTGGTCGGTGTTTACTGTGCTGAGTTCGGTGGTGATAACAGAGTGGAAAAGAAGGTCGTCTTCTGCATCAGCTTCTTACGTTGGAATTTATGCCGCCGAGATAGTGAGTGACATAAATATTCATAAATAATAGAGAAACACACGCCCATATCTGTATTATATTGCCGTTTTCTGTGTTAGAAAAAGTATTCCGGGTATTTAAGGTCCAGCTATCCGATCACTATACGGAAAGAAGTTTGGTACCCAGTATGTCATAGGTGAGTGCATAACTGACCTTACAGATAGTCGCGCCATTGACCTTCTGCGCTTCCTCATCTTGATGTCGTCAGGCCACGCGGCTGAAACTCCTGACCATCTCTCGACTCCTGATATGCATTGCATGTGTACGATCGGATCGTGTGACCGTTTCACCGCACCATACAAGTATTTTTTCGCTCCTGACCGACTGAGTACGATGGAGGCGACAAGGCGCTTGCTTCCGCTGAAATGCTGGCTGTCCGCTGCTTCCCCAAAGGATCGGAGATCGCTGATGGAACAGCCCGGAACACGTATTCAATGGGGACAGGTCGCGCTGGTCCTGTCCATGATCGTCTTGTCCTGGTGGACGGCAACCGAATGGGCAGCATGGGAACTGGCCTTTCAACCTGAACTCGGGCGGCCCTGGTTCGTGCTATTCCATCGCTGGCCTGTCTATGCACCACCGCTGTTCTTCTGGTGGTGGTATGTCTTCGATGCCTATGCCCCGGCTGTATTCGCGCGCGGCGCCTGGATCGCAGGCTCAGGTGGCGTGCTGGCCTTTGTCGCTGCCGTTTCATTGTCTGTCCGCCGCGCCCGCGAGGCCAAGAAAATCGAGACCTACGGATCGGCTCGCTGGGCAGGACCGGCTGAAATCGCCCAGGCCGGGTTACTCGATCCGGACGGTGTGGTGCTGGGCCGGTATGGCAAAGCCTACCTGCGGCATGACGGGCCGGAGCACGTCCTGACCTTCGCGCCGACGCGCAGCGGCAAGGGTGTCGGCATGGTCATTCCGACGCTCCTGACCTGGCCGGGTTCGGCTATCGTCCACGACATCAAGGGCGAAAACTGGGAACTGACGGCGGGATTCCGCGCCTGCTTCGGGCGCGTCGTGCTGTTCGATCCCACCAATACGACCTCCACTGCCTATAACCCGCTGCTGGAGATCCGGCGCGGGGAGTGGGAGGTCCGGGACGCCCAGAACGTCGCCGACATCCTCGTGGACCCGGAAGGCAGTCTAGAGAAGCGCAATCATTGGGAGAAGACCTCGCACTCCCTGCTGGTCGGGGCTATCCTGCACGTGCTCTACGCCGAGCCCGACAAGACCCTGGCCGGTGTCGCCAATTTCCTGTCGGACCCGAAGCGCCCCATCGCCACCACGCTGTCGGCAATGATGCGGACGAAGCATCTTGGCGATTCCGGTGCGCATCCCGTCGTGGCCTCGGCCGCGCGCGAACTGCTGAACAAGTCTCCCAACGAGCGGTCGGGTGTGCTGTCCACCGCAATGTCCTTCCTCGGCCTCTATCGCGATCCAGTGGTTGCAGAGGTGACGCGGCGCTGCGAATGGCGGATATCTGACATCGTCGATGGTGATCGCCCGGTGACGCTCTATCTGACCGTGCCGCCATCGGACATCAGCCGGACCAAGCCGCTGATCCGGCTGGTGCTGAACCAGATTGGCCGTCGATTGACGGAAGATCTGGAGGCTGCGGCACAGCGACAGCGGCTCCTGCTGATGCTCGACGAATTCCCAGCCCTCGGGCGGCTGGACTTCTTTGAATCAGCGCTGGCCTTCATGGCGGGCTACCGGATCAAAGGCTTCCTGATCGCCCAGTCCCTCAACCAGATCGAGCGGGCCTATGGGCCGAACAATTCGATCCTCGACAACTGCCATGTCCGGGTGAGCTTCGCCACCAATGACGAGCGGACCGCGAAACGTGTCTCTGATGCGCTCGGAACCGCCACTGAGATGAAGGCGATGAAGAACTACGCCGGCCATCGGCTTTCGCCGTGGCTCGGCCATCTGATGGTCTCGCGCTCGGAGACGGCACGCCCGCTCCTGACGGCTGGTGAGATCATGCAACTCCCGCCGGCGGACGAGATCGTCATGGTCTCCGGCCTTTATCCGATCCGCGCGAAGAAGGCCCGCTATTTCGAGGATGTGCGCTTCCAGGAGCGTATTCTGCCGCCGCCGAAGCCCATGCGTCCCACGGAGGGACGCCCGGACGACTGGAGCAGCCGTCCCCTTCCACCCAGACCGCCTGCGCCAGATGCGACGACTGAGACGCCGGTGATGGATGATGAGGAAGAAGATCCGAACCAGTCCGCCCGACGCCGTCAGCCGGAACTGGGTGAAGGCACTGTCGAGAAAAAGGAGCCGATGGAGAACGAGTTCACACCCGATCCGGTCGATGAATTCGACGACATCGCGCCCCGCAACAACCGGATGAATGATCTCATGTGCGGCGTCGCCCGGCAGGCGTCGCTCGACCGTGGCGATGAGCTTGGACTGTGAGGTAGCAATGGCGATGACGAAAAAGAAGGCCCAGATCTCCGTCTATCTCGACCCCGAGGTGATGAAGACCCTGTCCGCCTATGCGGCGCGACGCGCACAGCCGATGTCGCTGATCGTCGAGGCCGCTGTCGCCTCCTTCCTTTCGCCCGATGGCGAGGAGCGCCGCGAGGCTGCCACGTCGAAGCGCCTCGACCGGCAGGACCGGCGTCTTGCGCGGCTGGAGCGCGATATCGGCATCACGGTGGAGACCCTGGCGCTGTTCATCCGCTTCTGGCTGACCACAACCCCGCCGCTTCCCGAACCGGCGGCGAAGGCGGCGCGGGCGCAGGCCGGGGCGCGTTACGATAATTTTGTCGCCGCCCTTGGCCGAAGACTGGCCCAGGGACCGAGACTCCAGCAGGAAATCCCGGAGGATGTTTTGGACCCCGGCACACGGGATGAACCGGAGTCGTAAATCCCGCACCCCGCAAGTATTTTTACCCTGCGTTTCGCCGTCGTCCTACGGCGCCTGAATTCTTGTTGAACCGGCCTGTTTCCTGCCTTTCCTAATGATCCCCGTCACCGTGCGCTCATCGCGTTCGGCCCATGCCGGGGAAGATCATGTCGGTTTCCATCATCCATGACGGGGCCAGGGTGCGCGGCATTTCCATGCTGCGCACAGCGATGGGGCCGGCGATTGCAACGCATCTGGCGGACCCAGCCGTGGTTGAGGTCATGCTCAATCCCGACGGTCGGCTCTGGATCGATCGGCTGTCAGAGGGCATGGCCGACACGGGCGAGACGATCACACCGGCCGATGCCGAACGGATCGTGCGTCTGGTCGCCCACCATGTCGGGGCAGAGGTGCATGAGGCAGCACCGCGGGTCTCGGCCGAGCTTCCTACCGGAGAGCGGTTCGAAGGGTTGCTGCCGCCGGTGGTGTCTGCCCCGAGTTTCGCGATCCGCAAGCCCGCGGTCGCGGTGTTCACGCTCAACGACTATGTCGCCGCCGGGATCATGACAACGGAGCAGGCGGCATTCCTGCGCCGCGCTGTCACGGAACGGAGGAACATCCTGGTCGCGGGCGGCACATCGACGGGCAAGACCACCCTGGTCAATGCCCTGCTGGCAGAGGTCGCAAGCACCGATGATCGTATCGTGCTGATCGAAGACACACGCGAACTACAATGTGCCGCGCCCAATCTCGTGTCCCTGCGCACCCGCGACGGGGTAGTCTCGCTGTCCGATCTGGTCCGCTCCGCCCTGCGTCTTCGGCCAGATCGGATCCCGATCGGCGAGGTGCGCGGCCCCGAGGCGCTGGATCTCCTCAAAGCCTGGGGCACCGGCCACCCCGGTGGAATCGGCACGCTGCACGCCGGTACCGCCATCGGTGCGCTGCACCGCATGGAGCAGTTGATCCAGGAGATTGTCGTCACCGTTCCCCGTGCCCTGATCGCCGAAACCATCGACGTGATTTCGGTCCTGTCGGGTCGGGGAACCGCGCGGCGGCTTTCCGAACTCGCCGTAGTCGAGGGGCTCGATCCCGTTTCCGGAGAGTATCGCATTCGTCCTTTCCATACCGAGGGAGAATCCAAATGAACCACGCCCTGTCCCGTATGCGCCGACATACGCCGGCCGCTTCCGCCATTTTCCTGCTCTCGATTGTGTTGTGCTCCTCGGCACTGGCTTCCGGCTCGGACATGCCGTGGGAAACGCCCTTGAACGAGATCCTGGAATCCGTGCAGGGGCCGGTCGCCAAGATCATCTCGGTGATCATCATCACCGTAACCGGCCTGACCCTGGCCTTCGGGGAAACATCAGGCGGATTCCGCCGCCTGATCCAGATCGTCTTTGGTCTGTCCATCGCTTTTGCGGCGTCCAGCTTCTTCCTGTCGTTCTTCTCCTTCTCTGGTGGAGCGCTGATCTGATGACCGTCGGATATGACGACGATGCCATGCCGGGCTTTCATGTCCCGGTGCATCGCTCGCTGACCGACCCGATCCTGCTGGGCGGAGCGCCGCGGGCGGTGGCTATCGCCAACGGCACGCTGGCGGCGGCCGTAGCACTCGGCCTGCGCCTCTGGCTGATCGGGGCCGCCTTCTGGATCGTCGGTCACACTCTGGCGGTCTGGGGTGCCAAGCGCGATCCGCTGTTCATCGAGGTGGGACGGCGGCATCTCCGTTACCCCGCCTGGCTGCGCGCATAGGGGAGGATCGGCCATGATGTCCCTTGGCGAATATCGCAGTCGTGCTGCCCTCCTGTCGGATTTCCTGCCCTGGGCCGCGCTGGTCGAAACAGGTGTCGTCCTCAATAAGGACGGCAGTTTCCAGCGCACGGCGCGCATCCGTGGCCCCGATCTGGACAGCGCCACGCCCGCTGAACTGGTTGGGGTCACCGCGCGCCTGAACAATGCCCTGCGGCGTCTGGGCTCAGGCTGGGCCGTGTTCGTCGAGGCACAGCGCGTCCCGGCAACAGTGTACCCCGAGAGCGATTTCCCCGATGCCGCCAGTCAGATGGTCGATCTGGAACGACGCGAGGCGTTCGAGGACGAGGGGGCACATTTCGAGAGCCGGTATTTTCTCACCCTGGTCTGGCTACCACCGGCTGAATCGTCCGATCGGGCGGCGCGGTTCCTCTTTGAGGGGCGGGAGCGCGAGGGGCCGGACCCGCACGGCATGCTGCATGCATTCGTCAATCGCACGGACCGGATGCTGGCCCTGCTCGACGGGTTCATGCCCGAAGTCACCTGGCTGAATGACGGCGAGACGCTCACCTACCTGCATTCCACGATTTCGAACCGCAGCCAGCGCGTGCGGATGCCGGAAATCCCGATGCACCTCGATGCCCTGCTGGTGGATCAGTCGCTGGCGGGTGGTCTGGAACCCAAACTCGGTGATGCGTATCTGAAAACCCTGACGATTACCGGTTTCCCGTCGCGGACCTTCCCCGGAATCCTCGACGACCTGAACCGGCTGGCCATGCCTTATCGCTGGTCCACCCGCGCCATCCTGCTCGACAAGACCGATGCGACGAAGGTGCTGACGAAGATCCGTCGCCAGTGGTTCGCCAAGCGGAAATCGATCGCGGCGATCGTCCGGGAAGTGATGACCAACGAGGCGTCGGTGCTCGTGGATAACGATGCCGCCAACAAGGCGGCGGATGCCGATCTGGCCTTGCAATCGCTGGGCGCCGATGATGTCGGGCAGGCGTATCTCACCGCGACCATCACAGTCTGGGACGGTTCCGCCTCCATCGCCGCCGAGAAGCTCCGGCTAGTCGAAAAGATCATCCAGGGCCGCGACTTCACCTGCATGACCGAAAGCCTGAATGCCGTTGAGGCGTGGCTGGGATCTCTGCCCGGTCATGTCTATGCCAACGTCCGACAACCGCCGGTCTCGACCTTGAATCTGGCCCACATGATCCCGCTGTCGGCGGTCTGGGCTGGGCCGGAGCAGGACGGGCATTTCAAGGCGCCGCCACTGTTCTATGGCAAGACGGCTGGGGCCACGCCCTTCCGGTTCTCGCTCCATGTTGGTGACGTCGGCCACACGCTGATCGCCGGGCCGACGGGGGCAGGAAAATCCGTCCTGCTGGCGCTGATGGCGCTCCAGTTTCGTCGCTATGCGGGATCGCAGATTTTCGCCTTCGATTTCGGTGGCTCCATGCGAGCGGCGACGCTGGCGATGGGCGGTGACTGGCACGATCTGGGTGGCGGGCTGACAGATCAGGGAGATGAGCATCCCGCCGTCTCCCTTCAGCCGCTGGCGCGGATCAATGATCCGACCGAGCGCGCCTGGGCAGCGGAATGGCTCGGGCAGATTCTTGCGCGCGAGGGAACGGCGCCGACGCCGGAGGTGAAGTCCCATCTTTGGTCGGCCTTGAACTCGCTCGCGTCATCGCCCGCCCATGAGCGCACGCTGTCCGGCCTGGTGGCACTCCTCCAGTCCAACGCGCTGAAACAGGCGCTGGCGCCGTACTGCCTTGGCGGCCCGTATGGCCGCCTGCTCGACGCGGACGCCGAGCGTTTGGGAGACGCCGATGTCGTGGTGTTCGAAACCGAAGGGCTGATCGGCTCCGGCGCGGCGTCGTCCGCACTCGCCTACCTGTTTCACCGCATCGCAGGGCGACTGGACGGGAGGCCGACGCTGCTGGTCATCGACGAGGGCTGGCTGGTCCTGGATGACGGGGATTTTGCCGGCCAGCTCCGCCAATGGCTCAAGACCCTGCGCAAGAAGAACGCCAGCGTCATCTTCGCCACCCAATCCCTGTCCGACATCGCGAACAGCACCATTGCGCCCGCTGTGGTGGAAAGCTGCCCGACGCGGATCTTCCTACCCAATGAGCGGGCGATCGAACCGCAGATTGCGGCCATTTATCGCGATTTCGGCCTGAATGAGCGGCAGATCGCCATCATCGCCCGCGCGGCATCGAAGCGGGAATATTACTGCCAGACTCAGCGCGGCAACCGCCTGTTCGAACTGGGCCTCGGCCCGGTGGCACTGGCGCTCTGCGCCGTGTCCGGCAAGGACGATCACAGGCTGATCGACCAGGTGCTGGCCGGGCACGGACGCGAAGCCTTTCTTCCAGCCTGGTTCATGGCCAAAGGGTTGCCCTGGGCGGCTGATCTCGTGCGGGAGGGCGTGCCATGATCGCCCGGCGCCGGTCCCTGATTATGGCTGTCGCGGCCGGTGTGTTCGGCACGATGCTTTCCCCCTGGCCCGCCATGGCGCAATGGGAGGTGTTCGACAGCGCGAATTTTGGCCAGAACGTGTTGCAGGCCGCCCGTGCGCTTCAGCAGATCGACAACCAGATCACGTCGCTCGCCAATCAGGCCCAGATGCTGGTCAATCAGGCGAAGAACCTCGCCTTGTTGCCGCTCTCCACCTTGTCGACGCTGCAATCGACGATTTCCCAGACAACAGCCTTGCTCGCGCAGGCGCAGAACATTGCCTACAGCGTCACCTCGGTCGAGCAGCAATACCAGCAGGCGTACACCTCGATCTCCTCCTCCATGTCGGACAGCGCCCTGTTCAGCCAGGCGCAGACGCGCTGGCAGAACGCCGTTGGCGGATTCGAAGATGCGCTGAAGATGCAGGCCCGCGCCGTCGGCAACATCCCGTCCGACAGCGGCGCCATGACGCAACTGGTCTCGGCCAGCCAGAGTTCCACGGGCGCGCTACAGGCCGCCCAGGCCGGCAACCAGCTTCTCGCCCTGCAATCCCGCCAGCTCTCCGACGTGGTCGCGGTCCTGTCCGCCAATGGCAGGGCCGCCGATCTGGAGCGGGCGCGTGAGGCGGCGGCCGAGGCGGAGAGCGACGCGTTATACCAGCATTTTTCCCAGTATGACGCTTACAGTCCGACCGCCGTTTCCATGTTCGGCAGCAGCGGGAACTGACGGCCATGGCCATCAACGATGTCGGTGTAATCGACATTTTCCTCAATACCTTCACCACCACGATCGACACTGGCTTCGGTCTGGTCAAGGGAAGCGTGATCTCACTGGCCGGATCGCTCTCGGTGCTGGATGTGGCACTCGCCGGCTTGTTCTGGGCCTGGGCAGCGGATGAGGACATCACCCAGCGTCTGGTGAAGAAGACGCTCTATATCGGGTTCTTCGCCTGGGTCATCAATGATTTCGATGCACTGTCGAAGATCGTCTTTGACAGCTTCGCGGCCCTCGGGCTGAAAGTCGGAGGCGGCAGTCTGGCGCTCGGAGACTTCCTGCGACCCGGCAGGCTGGCCTCGACCGGCTTTACGGCGGCACAGCCATTGCTGGATTCGGTCCACGATCTCCTCGGTCCTGTCACATTCTTCACGAATTTCATCCAGATTTTCGTGCTGTGCCTGTCATGGCTGATCGTGCTGGCGGCGTTCTTTATTCTGGCCGTGCAGCTTTTCGTCGCCCTGATCGAGTTCAAGCTGACCAGCCTGGCAGGATTCATCCTGATCCCGTTCGCCCTGTTCAACCGCACCGCCTTCCTTGCCGAGAAGGTACTGGGCAATGTCGTGTCGTCCGGCGTCAAGATCATGGTTCTGGCGGTGATCAGCGCCATCGCCTCGGTCCTCTTCAGACAGTTCACGATTTCCTACGGCAGCAATGTGCCGACCATCGGCGAGGCGGTCTCCGTTGTGCTGGCGTCACTTTCGATCGTCGGGCTCGCCATTTATGGCGGCAGCCTTGCCAATGGCCTGATTTCCGGTGCGCCCCAGCTTGGCGCAGGCGCGGCCGTCAGCACTGGCATGGCGGTCGGTGCCATGGGGGCGGCTGCTATCGCCGCACCTGCCGCTGCGATCTCCGGGAGTGCTGCCGCGCTGGGCGCGACGACTGCCGCCGCGCGCGGCGGGGCCGCAATCGCGGGCGCAGCCACCACAGCCTACTCCATGGGAGCGGCCGGACAGACCGGAGCGGCGGGTGTGGCATCCGCTGCCGGGAATGTCGGTCGCGCGGCCGCTGGTGCCGTCAGGAGCAAGGCCGAAGCTGGCGTCAATTCACTCAGGGAGAGCTATGCCGCGGGCGGCCAGTGGGCCGCGCGCGGGATGGGCGGTGGAGAAGACGCTGGCGGTTCAAGCTCCGATGGCGGCGGTCAGGGTGGTGGTCCGTCAGAGCCATCCGGCGACGGCGATCCTGCGGGGAGTGGACCGCAGGGAAATGGTCCGGATGACGGTGGTAACGATGGTGGGCCAGAGGCCTCAGGGGACGGCAAGCCGCCGCGCTGGGCACGGAAAATGAAGCGTCGTAACGCCGCCGCCCATGCAATCGAGGCCGCCCACATCATCCGCTCCGCCGATGGCGGCGGCGGGTCCGCCTCCATCGATCTTTCGGAAAAGGAATGAGGACGATGTTCCGTCGCTCCACCACACGCTACGGGACCACGCCCGAGCCCGTGACCCCATACCAGAAAGCCGCTCAGATCTGGGATGAGCGCATCGGTTCCGCCCGCGTCCAGGCCAGCAACTGGCGGCTGATGGCGTTCGGCAGCCTGTGCCTGTCCGCCGGTCTCGGAGGCGCGCTGGTCTGGCAGTCTGCGCGCGGGACGATCACACCCTGGGTGGTACAGGTCGACCGTCTGGGCGAGGCACAGGTCGTGGCCCCGGCGACAACGAGCTATATGCCCGCCGATCCGCAGATCGCCTGGTATCTGGCGCAGTTCGTCCACGACGTGCGCGCCCTGTCATCGGACGCCGTGGTGGTCCGGCAAAACTGGCTGCGCGCCTATGACTTCACCACCACGTCCGGTGCCGTGGCGCTGAACGATTATGCCCGCCTGAACGATCCGTTCTCGCGCATCGGGCATGAGCAGGTCGAGGTGGACATCGCCTCGGTGATCCGGGCCTCGCCCAGCAGTTTTCGCGTCGCGTGGACCGAACGCCATTACCGCGACGGGGCGTTCACCGGCACCGAACGCTGGACCGCCATCGTCTCGGTCGTTCTGCGCACGCCTCGCGATGCGGATCATCTTCGCCGCAATCCGCTCGGGATTTTCGTCTCTGCCATTAACTGGTCGAAGGAACTCGGACAATGAGGCGCTTCATTTTCGCGGCCCTTCCTGTGGCGCTGCTCCCGCTCGCCGGTTGCGCGGACCGCTATCATCCACCTGTGATTCGCTATGACGACGCGGCCCAGGCCACGCGCCTGCCCGATCGGCCGAAACCGGTGCAGGTCGTGGAAGTCCCTAGACCGCTTCCCCTGCCGGGTCAGCTCAAGCCGCTTCTACCGTTGCGGCGTGCCCATGCCGTGCCCGAGGCGGCCGATCCCACCGTTCGGGTGACGCAGGCCAATCTGGCGGCACGCATCCAGCCGACACGGGCCGGCTATGTGAACGCGGTGCAGGTTTACCCCTACAGCGCTGGCGCGCTCTATCAGGTCTATGCCTCGCCCGGCGAAATTACCGACATCATGCTCCAGGCGGGCGAGAAGCTGGTCGGTACCGGCCCGGTCGCGGTGGGTGACACCGTGCGCTGGATTGTCGGCGATACCACCAGCGGCGCGAGTACGACAAAGCGCGTGCATATCCTGGTCAAGCCGACGCGCCCGGACCTGACTACCAACCTGATCGTCAATACCGACCGGCGGACCTATTTCGCCGAATTGCGGGCGACGCCCGCGACCTACATGGCGTCCGTGTCCTGGGACTACCCCGAGGATGATCTGATTGCCCTGCATCGGCAGGACGACGACGCCGACGAAGCGGCACCAGTCGAAGCGGGGCTGAATCTCGACGCGCTCAACTTCCGCTACGCGATCGAGAGTGTGAAAGGTGGGACACCGCCCTGGATGCCGCTCCGAGCCTTCGATGACGGGCGGAAGGTGTTCATCGCCTTTCCGGCCGGGATTGGACAGGGGGAATTGCCGCCGTTCTTCGTGCTGGGGGCCGATGGCGGCCCGGAACTGGTCAATTACCGGGTGCGGCAGAACTGGATGATCGTCGATCGCCTGTTTGCCGCCGCCGAACTGCGGCTTGGCGAAAACCACAGCGAGCAACGGGTGCGCATCGTCCGCACCGACGGCAGGAAGTCATGAGCGAAACGGGACCGTCTTCCCCGCAGCCTTCTCCCGATCTGCGGCTGCGCGCGCAGCGTCCACCCGTGGTACGGCTCTCGCGTCCCGTTATCTGGACGCTGGGTGGCGCGGGGATGCTCGCGATCGGCCTCGCGCTGGGCTACGCGCTGCAAAATGGTACGCACAAGGGGCCGGTCCAGGGGGCACAGGACACCGACACCCGCCCCTCAGCTGACGGGCTGGCCGCACTCCCCAGTGACTATACCGCCACCCCGAAACTCGGGCCGCCTTTGCCCGGCGATCTCGGCAGGCCGATCCTTAACGCACAGCGGAACGGTCGCGCGGGACCGGTTTCCGGCATCGGAGACCGGCGTGGCGATCAGGAAGTCGAGGCGGCACGCACCAGCAGGCTCTTCGCGCAGATCGAGGTGCATGACGGCCCGACCGTCCAGACAATGCCGCCACAAGCCGCGCCCGGAGCACAGGCATCACCGGCTGCAACGGACCCGCAGGCCGCCAATCGCGCTTTTCTGGCAGGTCAGCCGGATCGCATGACCGTCAGCCCGGACCGGATCGTGCCCCTTGCTTCTGCCTACGTTCTTCAAGCCGGGACCGTCATCGCCGGGGCGCTGAATACGAAGATCAGTTCCGATCTGCCTGGCCAGATCGTCGGGCATGTGACCCAGAACGTCTATGACAGTCCGACCGGCCGGTTCTTGCTTGTCCCGCAGGGCAGCGCCCTGTTCGGAGCCTATAACAGCGGCATTTCCTTCGGGCAGCAGCGGACACAGATCATCTGGACCCGGCTGATCTATCCGAACGGCGAGAGCCTCGTTCTGGAAAAGCTGCCCGGCGGCGACGCCATCGGCCAGTCCGGCCTGTCAGACGAGGTGAACAACCACTGGGGCCAGCTCTTCAGGGCGGCTCTGGTCACCACGCTGCTCAGTGTTGGGTCTGAAGCAGGCACGTCGTGGAACGAAAACAACCTCATGCAGGCTATCCGCAGCGGGGCAAGCAACGGCTTCTCGATGGTCGGCAACCGGCTGATTGATCGAAGCCTGAACGTCCAGCCGACGCTGACCGACCGACCGGGCCTGCCGTTCACCCTCATTTTGAATCGCGACCTGATCCTGAAACCCTGGCACGCAAAGGAACCCGCTCCATGACGAAGCTACGCATCACCGAAATTCCCGACGAGAAGCCGGTCCGCGTCACCCTCGATCTGCCGGCGGACCTCCATCGCGATCTCGTTGCCTATGCGGCGCTGGTCAGCCAGAACGGTCAGCACGTCGATCCGGCCCGTCTCGTGCCGCACATGATCCGGGGCTTCATCGCGTCCGACCGTGCGTTCCGAAAGCTCCGGCAGGGGGCACGGCGGGCTGCTATTAAAACGCTGTCGCCTGCCGCTCCAGAACACGGATGACTGTCCTCGCGGCTGGTGGGCAACGCTCGCGGTGCCAGGCCGCGCCATACGCGAAGTGCGGAAATCCATCGCCGTCGATTACTTCCACTATCGCGATCCGCTCCCGGATAGCTCCGGGCAGAAAACCCAGCCAGGCATCCGGCAACAAAGCGATGCCGCTGCCATTCGCTGCCAATGCGACGACCCGCAGGCTTCTGACCGCCTCCTGACGCGTCATAGGCACGAATCCCGCCTGCCGCATCTTGCGCATCAGCAGCGCGAGCAGTTCCTCGCCAGTATCATCCTTGCCGATCAGAAAGGTTCTGTCATGCAACTCGGCCCATGACGCGGTCCCGACCTGTGCGATCGGATGTCCGACCGGCATGATCGCAACGACACGATCGCTCCAGAGCGGCGTCGTGGCCACCATGCTGCCGGGCAGGGGCAGCGTCATTATCGCGAGGTCAATCTCCTCCTGTTTCAGGGCCTGGAGCAGTTCTTTTTTTGCATTATCCCGATAAGTGAAGGAGATACCGGGTTGCGCAAGGCTGTACGACTCCAGTATCGCCGAGATCCGGCCGGGTGGGATGCTGCCCTGGACGCCCACGGAGATGACGCCGGTCTCGCCCCGGCTCCAACGCCGCGTGCGCTCGTACAGTCCGACTGTGCCATCGAGCAACTTCTCAGCCTCTCGCAGAAAGGCAACTCCCGCCGGGGTCAACTGGGCACCGCTCGACGTGCGTCGAAAGAGGGAAACGCTAAGTCGCTCTTCCAGTAATCGTAAAGATCGGCTTACGGCAGATTGTTTGCCTCCCAGCGCACGTGCGGCTCCGTGGATACTTCCCTCCCTCGCGATGACACGCACGAACAGCAATTCCCGCAGATCGAGAGGTGGTCGCCGAACCGACATTTTCTGTCTATCCCGATTATTTGAAGACCTTCGGCATGACGTGCCAAAAATACAGTCATCGTGCTTTCAAGTCTACAATTATATTTCGTTCGCAATATATTATAGCGTTACTCTCTGACTTCGCTATGAAGTCATCGCAATATTCGCGCTGCGATGCGAAATGCTCTTGTGGCAAAGTGCGCTAATCTACCATTTTGCTAGAGAAAAATGTAAGCATGATGAACCCACTGGACGATTTCATCCCGCGCTTCGATTTCAGCGAACGACACGGTGCTAATTTCTCCGCCCCGGCCAGCCGCATCATGAACGCGGTGGCAGCTTGGCGGAATCAGGACGATCCGCTGGTCTGCGCCGCTATCCGCCTGCACGAAATGCCCGCCCGGTTGTTCGGCCACGCCCCAGACTCTGTGAGCCGCCCGCCCGCTTCCGCCGAGACCGCACAGTCCTAGCAACGTTCCGAAGAAGGAGGTGGGAACAACAGGCAGGCGGATTGTCATCCTCACTCCCATATCTTGTAGGAGCATAGTTGAACCTCGAATGTTCAGCTCTGCCACGGACAACCGCCGACGGTGACCCGCCGAACGGTCGTCTATGGGAACAGGGGCGTCAGGGAATACCGGCCAGACGATTAACCGTTTCGTCCGTGGTCCAGACGGCATTCGCCATGAATCGATAGTTGATCAGCGCGGCGAGATAACCGTCACCGTCCGGCAATTTGGGTGCGGCAACGGCGTCGCGGACCACGGCGACTTCGAAGCCCGCCTCCAGCAGATCTCGCATATGCGATTCCACGCACATGTTGGCGAGCATGCCTGCGAGGATCACCTGGTTGACTCCCCTCTTGCCGAGCTGAAATTTCAGGTCGTTCGCTTGGGGGCCATAGAGCTTATGTGGTGAGCAGATGATGGTTCTGCCGTCCTCGATATATGGCTTGAACTCCTCCAAGAAGTCAGCGCCTGACGCACGAAAACCATCGACGGTATAGGGACCCTTTCGATCGAATACACCGGCATCGTGCTGGAATTTCTCCAGCGGAGCCTGCCAGCGCCAGTGATGATCCCAGCAGTAATAATAATGGGGAGACACAGCGACCGCGATTTCCGCCTTCCGCGCTGCCTCGAACAGCGCGATCAGGTTGGGCACCAAGTTGTTTTCCGTCACGCTCTCGCCGACGGCGGGCCAGGCACGTCCCCTCGGGCTCATCACGTCAACCTGCGGATCGATGACGACGAGCGCCGAGCGCTCGCGATCAAGAACCATCGTCGATTTCGGCAATGCGGGGGTTAACGTGTCGGCATAGAGCTCTGCGGAGCGAGGCGAGTAATTCGGCTTCATGAATAAATCCTCATCGCTGATCGGCGCTACTCGCCGTCTGCCCGGCGCCGCCGAATGTGATTTCAAGAAGTAGGCCTTTAGAGGCAACCGGAGCCGGGACGGGCCCGCAGGGGGGCGGAGAAACCTTTCCAACCTCTAAAATAGCAACTGCAGGGGACCCTTTCGGATCCCGCAACAGTGATCAGTTTCACCTCTTCACGAATGCGAGGAGATCCGGGTTGATGATATCGGCATGGGTCGTGAGCATGCCGTGGGGGAAGCCCGGATAGATCTTCAGCTCACCGTTCCTGAGGATCGTAGCCGAGAGCACGGCGGCATCCTGATAGGGCACGATCTGGTCGTCATCGCCGTGCAGGACGAGCGTCGGCACGCTGATAGCTTCGAGATCAGCGGTCTGATCGGTTTCGGAGAAGGCCTTGATGCCGTCGTAATGCGCCTTGGCACTGCCGTTCATGCCTTGGCGCCACCAGTTCCGAATCGCACCCTCCAAGATCTTCGCGCCGGGTCGGTTGAAGCCGTAAAAAGGCCCAGAAGCGACATCGAGAAAAAATTGCGAGCGGTTTGCCGCAAGCCCGTCGCGCAACCCGTCGAACAGGTCGAGCGGCAGCCCGCCAGGGTTCGTCTCGGTCTTGAGCATGAGCGGCGGGACGGCGCTGACTAGCACCGCCTTGGCAACGCGGCCGGTCGGCTCGCCGTATTTCGCGATATAGCGGGCAACCTCACCGCCGCCGGTCGAGTGGCCTATATGCACAGCATTTCTGAGGTCGAGATGCTCCGCTACGGCAAAGGCATCGGCCGCGTAGTGGTCCATGTCGTGACCTTCGCTGACCTGCGATGAACGGCCGTGGCCCCGCCGGTCATGGGCCACCACCCGATAGCCGTTCTTCAGGAAGAAAAGCATCTGCGTGTCCCAGTCGTCGGATGACAGGGGCCAGCCGTGATGGAACACGATCGGTGGCGCTTCTTTCGGTCCCCAATCCTTATAGAAAATCTCGACGCTGTCCTTGGTTGTGACTATCGGCATGTTGATCTCTCCTTTGGTATTGAATCAATCCGTTCTTTGGGGCAGCTTTTGACTGAAACGGTGAGGCGCACAGCCGTGTTTGTCTTTGGCATAGCGCGCAGCCGTTTCAGCGCTGAACGAGGTCTGGGCGCCGTCACATGGCCCCCCCCATCATCAAGGGCCTCAGACACCCGCGTCAGCCGATCGGGTGACCTTGCCGCTGGCCATGTTGCGGAGCGCATCGTCAAGTGCGCTCACCCGGGCGTTGCCCAGAGTTAGGCGGGCGAGTTCGTCCAATGCGGGTTCACCGACCAATGCGCGCGCATTTTTTCTCACTAAGAGGGTCGCACGATCGGTTCCGCCCAGCAGCCCCTTCGGCTCGGCAAGTGCTCTGATCACGTGACGATGGTGGAGCCATTGGGGATGCCAGAGCGGAATGACAACCCACCTCTTCTCGGCCACGGCCGCCTCGAACCGGCCGAAGCATTGGTCTTCGGTGCCAGTCTCGAAGTGATAGCCGGCTGCGCCAAGCCCATACTCTTCAACTATCCTGTGCGAAAAGCGACTGATCCCTGCGCCGGGATTGATACCCTGGATCAGCTTCTCCATGCGACCCATTGCTAGCGGTCCGAGGAGATCATGAATACTGCCCACAGCATTTTCAGGGACGTAATCGGGTACACCCCAGATGCAGTAAGGTGTGTACAGGATCGTTACCTTGATTGCGTCGTCCTCAAACGGGGCGAAGTAGGCGCCGTGACTCGCCGGCAGCCAGGCCGAGACCAACATGTCGATCTCACCGCGTCCGAATATCTTGAACATTTCCTCATGAGGTGCGGCTAGGCGCTCTATCCGATGACCATGCCGTTCGAGCACGGACTCAACTTCGCGCGCACTGGCATCGTGAAAGCTCAGATCGATGTGACCAACACGAATGGCTCTGCTCATGATTCTCTCCTTTGATCTTGGTCAAGTGGATAGCCACAAAGCCGCAAGCCGATCGATATGCCCTAACGGGGCACCACGCCGATCTGTTGCAGGAACGTGAGGTTGTCTTCGAGGTGCCAGTTGTCGGTGATCCGACCGTGGGCGACCTCGACGATGTCGGTAGCGATGAAATCGACCGTCTGGCCATGGCCAACGTGATCGCCGAAGCGGCCGGTGAACTGTCCAGTAAAGCGGAGTTGCGAGACCACGCGATCGGCGACCACGAGGCGCTGGACAACCGTCACCTTGAGTCCGGGTACGGCCGCTAGAAAGCCCTTGGAAGCTGTCGCCGGCCCCGTCGGTCCCTGCGGTCGGCCCGGTGGTAAGGTGTGGTCGATGAAATTCGAACTTATTGCGGCGTCGAGGAGACGCAGGCTGCCATTGACCCAAAAGCCATAGAAGGCGTCGATCGGCTTGAGGATCTCGCGCAGGCGCGCCTTGGGGATGTCGCCTGCGACCAGGATGGCCTGCGGGCGGGTCATGGCGAGCGCGTCGGTATCGGAGACCTCGGCCGCAGCGGCAATGCTAGGCATCGCGCAAGTAGCAAGTGCCGCGAGGGACAGACGAATTGAGGTCTTCATCGACTGTGACTCACTTCTTCAGATAATTCGCAGTCCCGTCGATCCAGTCCTGGCGCTGTGGCGCGAAGATGTCGATGTCGATGGTGTCCTCGGTGATGACGAACTCATGCGGGACATTGGGTGGGATCACCATCAGGTCGCCGGAGACCATGACGAACTTCTTTCCACCGGAATAAACTTCGGCGCGCCCCTTGGTGATCCAGGTAATCTGCTCGTTCGGATGATGATGAAGCGGGACGACGGCACCCTTCTTCAAGGTCCACACAACGAACGTGCTTTGGGCGCCATAGATGACCTGGCGGTCGATAAGCGCAGAGACGTGTTCAACCGGCTGATCGGCAAGACCGTAGAGCACCGGCGCTTGCCCCGTGTGCAGGCTGACCTGGGGCTGGATGCCCATGCGGGGCGCGTCCTCAGGTACCTTCGTCGGTGCGACGACGGCGTCGGCGAGCGCGGCATCAGTGCTGAGGGCAGTTCCGGTGATGGCAACCGCACTTGCGATCGCGAGCCAGCGGCGTGAGGCCAGAGAATGGGCAGCCATGACAATCACTTTCTTCGTCTTGGGCCCCCGCACTCGTCGGCGCTGGGCGGCCTTGGGTTTGTTGCCACCTTCGACGTCTACTTCGGGGCGTCGAGCGGCATTTTCAGAAGTTGGACGGGCTGAACGATGCGAGATTCGCCGCCATGAAACATCGCCGCCCTGTCGATCTGCGGCACGGGCAACCAGATGATCCGATGCTCATCGATGAACGGAGCATCGACCCAGTGGAGTGCCGGGTCTTGAATGATCGTGGTGATGGTCCCGTCGGTGGCGCGTCGCTTCAGCGCGTTGCGGGCGAGATCGCTGAAATAGAGGTTACCGCTCGCATCCATCGCTGAGCCGCCCATCGCCGGCAGGTCGGCCCATGGGTCGACCTTCTCAGCAATCTCGTCCGGTGACATAGCGGGATCGTCGAGATACCGCGTCTCGATGCGCGACCATGGCCCTTCGAGCGGACCGAAGTAGAGCCAACGTCCGTCAGGCGATACCTCCATCGGGTCGCAATTGACCTTCAGGGGCTGGCCGTCCGGTCCCCTGAGGATTTCACCGTCAAGAACGATGTTGCGCCTACCCGCGGTCGTGGACGGGTGACCGTCGAGGACGCGCCGCGTTTGACCGGTCTTGAGGTTGAGGATGATCAGCCCCGACCGGCCGGCGTCAGTCAGGTAGGCATGGTCGCCGTGAAAGCGTATGTCATCGACATAGCTTCCCTTGACGATCGCCGTCGGGCCGAAGCTGACGATGCGCGTCACCCCGCCCGACTTGAGATCAATGCGAACCGCCTTGGCAGCGCCCGGCAGCGGGTCGCCGCCGAATTCAGGCGAGCCGGTATCGATAACCCATAGCCCGCCGCTGTCGTCACGATGGAGCGAGTTGACATTGACGAAGACGTTGCGCGGGTCGTCGCCGGATCGCCAGCCATTCCAGTGGGCATCGGGATACGGCTGGGGATCGCCGTGTCTGTCGAGCAACGCCAATGCGGGGCCCGTCGAGCCGCTCCATCGCGGGCCGGCAACGAAGATTCGTCCACCGTCCACCGCGACGGCATTCCAGATCATGGTCCGGCTCTCTGCCGCGACGGTTAACCTCGGTGGAACGGCGAAGCTCGCGGACGGCGCGACGATGACTGCGAACAGCATGGCGATCCCGGCAGCGTGCATGGTGGGGCCCTCCTCGCCCTAGAAGCCGGACAGCATGCCGATCGACCGTGCGTTTTCGATCTTTCCCGGCTTGCGGCAGGCAATGGCTTTCATCTTTCACGCTCCTTTGGTGTCTCTCTCGACGGCCTGGCGCTGCCGGAACGCCGGCTCCAGCGGTCCGTGGCAACGAACCTGCCCGAGCTTTCGCCCGATGCCCCGTGAATTCTCGTGAAAAGCCTAGGCGCCGTCTGGATTCGGGGTTCACTTGCTTCCCGACCTCGCTGCGGTGATTGCGCGATAGCGCCTAGGCGCCTGCATCAACTTTCTTGCCATCTGAAGGACTTGTTTGCGACTTCCCGGCACTCCGGGAGGGTCACAGGAATTCACAACTCGCCACGGGACTCTGGACTGCGCTTGGCTAACCTTCCTCCGGACCGAAGCACCGAGCCGGGCAAGCAATCATGGCCAGTTCCACCACTCTAAAATCGATCCGTATCCGTACTGTACATGTCCCGCTGCGGCGCCCTGTCATCGCCGGGATCGGTCGCTTCGACCAATGGCCCATGATCCTGATAGATCTCGAGGCCAGCTCCGGCACCATTGGGCACAGCTATCTGGCGCCGTACCGCGCCGCCGCTGTTTCAGCGATCGTGCAGGAGCTGCGGGAGCTGGGCGCGCTCTTCAGCGGCCGACCGATCGCGGCGTTCGATATGTTCGAAGGTGGTCTCAGGGCGCTTAACGTCGTTGGCGTGACCGGGATATCGTTGGCCGCCATAGCGGCGATCGACATGGCGGCCTGGGATGTGCTCGCCAAGGAAGCGGGCCAGCCGCTCGCCGTTTTGCTGGGTGGCACGCTTGGTCCTGTGCGTGGCTACAACAGCAACGGCCTGTGGCGTCACGAAGTCTCCACCATCGCGGCCGAGGCCCGAGAACTTGTCGAGGAAGGCGGCTTCCGCGCCATGAAGCTGCGGCTCGGCAATGAGCATGCTGCCGACGACATCGCCGCGATCGAAGCTGTGCGCGAAGGCGTGGGCGATAAGATCGACTTGATGGTTGACTTCAACCAAGCGCTGGGCCTCGGTGACGCGATTCGGCGTTGCCACGAACTGGATGAGATGGGGCTCTATTGGTTCGAGGAACCCATCGCCTACGGCAACGTCCGGGGGTATGCGCAACTCGCCCGAAGTGTCCGTACCCCTCTGCAAATGGGCGAGAATTTTTGGGGGCCACGCGACTTTTTCACGTTCCTGGAGGCTGGCGCAGTCCACTACGCTATGGGCGACCTCATGCGGATCGGCGGCGTCTCGGGCTGGCTGCGCGCTGCGAGCATCGCGAGCGCAGCCGGTGTGCAGTTCTCCAATCACCTCTACCCAGAAATCTCCGCTCACCTGATGCGCGTAACGCCTACTGCGCACTGGCTGGAGTGGGTCGACTGGGCGAGCCCGATCCTCGCCGAGCCCACTGTGCCGGTCGCTGGCCAGATCCATCCCTCGACTGCGCCGGGTACCGGCGTCGCCTGGAACGAGGCCGCAGTCGCGAAATACCTCGTCGAGGCCTGAGCGGGCGAGCAGCGAGCGCCACCCATTCGAGCCTAGGAGGCATGAAGCGATGGCCTACGAAACGATCAACCCAGGGACCGGCGAGGTGGTGAAGACCTTCCCACAGATCTCGGATGAAGACGAGGCGATCGAAGCCGCTAACGCTACCCCGTTCGGCGTCGGCGGTTCGGTCTTCACCGCCGACCTCGACCGTGATCGCCGCTCCATCGACCAGATCGAAAGCGGCGTGGCCTTCGTCAACCGTCCGACCTGGACTGCTCCGGAGCTGCCCTTCGGCGGCATCAAGAATTCGGGCTACGGGCACGAACTGTCCGAGCTCGGCTTTGAAGAATTCGTAATCCGAAAGCTGACAGCCGTCTCGCCCGTCTGTGCGCCCCTTCCCGGGGGCGCGGCAGCGGATTGATCCGGGCTTCGTCAAGAGAGTGGAGAGGAAAATGACGACGGTACGCGAAGCATTCTACGAAGTTGCCCGCAAGCTCGGGCTGACGACGATCTTCGGCAACCCCGGCTCGACAGAAGAAACCCTGTTGAAGGATTTCCCGCCGGACTTTCGCTACGTGCTGGCGCTACAGGAGGCGCCGGCTGTCGCCATGGCGGACGGGTACGCCCAGCGCACGGGCCGCGCAGCCCTCGTGAACCTGCACACGGCGGCGGGCATGGGCAACGCCATGGGGAACATCGAGAGCGCCTGGTACAACCGGGCGCCGCTCATCATCACGGCAGGCCAGCAGACCCGCCAGATGTTGCTGCTCGAGCCCTATCTGACGAACACGCAGCCGACCGATCTGCCGAAGCCATTCGTCAAATGGGCCTATGAGCCATCCCGCCCCGAGGACGTGCCCGGCGCCCTCATGCGAGCATACGCGATGGCGGTGCAACCGCCGGCCGGCCCGGTCTTCCTGTCGATCCCGATGGACGACCTCGATAAGCCGGCGAGGGTACCCGAGATCCGCTTGGTCAGCCGTCGCCTCGGCGCCGATCCTCGCTATCTCGCAAACGTGGTCGACGCGCTCAACGCTGCCAAGTCTCCCGTTCTGATCATTGGCGGAGCCGTTGACCAAAGCGACGGCTGGGACGATGGCGTGCGATTGGCCGAGCGCCTGCGGTGCAAGGTCTGGGCGGCGCCCGGCGAAGGACGACCGGGCTTCCCCGAAACTCATGCCGCCTTCCAGGGCAGCCTGCCCGGTGCGATCAGACCGCTGTGCGATCTTCTCGGCGGGCATGACGTCATTGTCGTGATCGGTGCCCCGGTCTTCCGCTACTACCCCTATGTCGAGGGCAACTATATCCCGCACGGCTCGCGGCTCTTCCACATCACCGACGACCCAAACGAAGCGGGCCGTGCCCCGGTGGGCGAGAGCATCCTCGCGGATCCGGCCCGCGCTTGCGCGGTTCTCGCCGACCTCATCAAAGAGCCGCAGCGACCGGCGCCGGCGCCCCGCCCACGTCTCGCGGCACCGTCCGACCATCAGTGCATCACGCCTGAACGGCTCTACTTCGCGATCGACCAGGCTCGACCGGACGATAGCGTAATCGTCCAGGAGTCGATGTCGTCTCTAAAGGCGCTGCGCCAGCGGCTACCGACAAGCCGGGCACGCTCGTTCTTCTCCATGTCGAGCGGCGTGCTGGGCTACGGCTTGCCGGCCGCGATCGGCGTGGCGCTTGCCGAGCGCGATGAAGGCACGGACCGCAAGGTCATCGACATCGTCGGGGACGGAGCTGCCAATTATGTCATCCAGGCCCTCTGGACGGCAGTCCAGCACACGCTGGACATCCTGTTCGTGATTCCGCGCAACGGCGCCTACAACATCCTGAAGGCGTTCGCGAACCAACTCCATACTCCGGGCGTCCCTGGACTGGACTTGCCGGGGCTAGATTTTCTCTCCCTGGCGGCCGGCTACGGTTGCCAGGCCGAGCGCGTCACGGAGCTGTCCACACTGGACACCGCTCTTCAACGCGGGATCGCGACCCCGGGTCCGCACCTGATCGAGGTCCATGTGGACCCGACGGTTCCGTCCCTACTGTAACCCGCCATCGTAAGGATTTGAGCTCATGAACCAACATGCCCTTATCCAAGATCGCTGCCAGATCACCTATGCCGGCGCCGCCATTGCTCTGGAAGCCGCCGTCGCGCGGTCCCGCGAGATCAACGCGCCCGAGTGCATCGCCGTGGTCGATGCCGGCGGCAACCTTCTGGCCTATGGCCGGGTCGAGGGCGCTGCGGTGCTGGCGCTGAAGCCATCGATCGCCAAGGCCCAGACCGCAGCCTCGCTCGGCATCGCCACCGGCCCATTCCCGTTCGAGTTCGGCGTCGACCTCGCCATCGCGAGCAAGGGCGGCATCACCAATCTCGGCGGCGGGCTGCCGATTATCGTCGACGGCGTGGTGCTCGGCGCGATCGGCGTGGGCTCCGGCACGACCGAGCAGGACGTCGAGGTGGCCGAGGCTGGCCGCGCGGCGCTGCTGCGGGCGCTCGGCTCCAAGTAAGCGCTGGCGTCAGCACCCGTGAAGATATTCGTCCCCGCATTCGCTCTCATAGCCCTGGTCTGCGTCAGCGCCTCCGCTCAGATACCCGGAGGCTCCATGAGCGATAAGGCACTCCCCGCCGAGCAAACAGTCGGCATGATCGAACGCGTCGCGCACTTCTTCGATGCGGTGCCCACGGGCGCCACCGTGTCTGCGACGGGGCGCATCTTCATCAACTATGCGCGCTGGGGCGACGATGTGCCCTTCACCGTTGCGGAGATCCGTGACGGCAAGGCGCTGTCGTTTCCCGACGCGGCGATCAATGCTTGCGAGCCCAAGCATTCCGGCACGACCCTAATCAGCGTCCAAAGCGTTGTCGTCGATCCGAAGGATCGGTCGTGGGTCCTCGACACAGCCGCGCCAGGCTTCGCAGAGCCCGGGGCCGGGGGCGCCAAGCTCGTGGTCGTCGATCTCACGACCGATATGGTGGTGAAGACAATCCTTCTGTCCGGCGGCGTCGTGCTCAGGTCGACCCATGCCAACGAGGTGCGGTTCGACCTACGCCAGGGCAAGGAAGGCGCCGTCCACATCACCGACTCCTTGATCACCGGTCCTGGTGGGATCATCGTGGTCGACCTCGCGACCGGCGAAGGCAGGCGGCGATTGAGCGGCCGTCCCTCCACAATGCCCGATCTAAAGTTTGTGCCGGTCGTCGCGGGGGAGCGGCAGGCCGTGCGAGAGACCGGCACGGCGCCCCAGCCTTTCGCGGTGGGTTCCGATGGCATCGCTCTCTCGGCTGATGGCGCGACGCTCCACTATCGCCCGCTGTCGAGCCGGCATTTGTACGCAGTCCTGTTGAAGTGACCTGCGGCGATCGCCTGGACGCTCGGCCCACACGATCGATCTGCCGTCACCCCAATCACCCGCTACGAGGTTTGTTATGACGAATTCTACTCATGGCCCCGTTCTTACGACTACCGCGGGCGCGCCGGTGTCCGACAATCAGAACAGCGTCACAGCCGGCGCCCGAGGGCCGATCCTCCTGCAGGATTATCAGCTCATCGAGAAGCTCGCGCACCAGAACCGCGAACGTATTCCCGAGCGGGTGGTTCACGCCAAAGGATGGGGCGCGTTCGGCACGCTGACCATCACGTCCGATGTCGTGAGGGGATATACAAACGCCAAGTTATTCGACGCGATCGGCAAGAAGACGGACCTCTTGGTCCGTTTCTCCACCGTCGCCGGAGAACAGGGCGCGGCGGATGCGGAGCGCGACGTGCGCGGCTTCGCCATGAAATTCTATACCGAGGATGGCAACTGGGACCTCGTCGGTAACAACACACCGGTCTTCTTCATCCGCGATCCCTATAAGTTCCCTGACTTCATCCGGACCCAAAAGCGCCACCCGCGCTCTAACCTGCGTTCGAACACTGCTATGTGGGACTTCTGGTCACTGTCGCCGGAATCATTGCATCAGGTGACGATCCTGATGTCCGATCGCGGGTTGCCGGTGGCGCCGATGTATATGAACGGCTACGGTAGCCATACCTATTCCCTCTGGAACGACGCCGGCGAGCGCGTCTGGGTGAAGTTCCACTTCAAGACCCTGCAAGGCCATCGACACCTCACCAATGCAGAGGCCTCGGAGGTCGTCGGCCGCAGCCGAGAGAGCTATCAGGAGGCGCTGTTTGGGGCGATTGAGGACGGCTGCTTCCCGAAGTGGACGATGTTCGTCCAGGTCATGACGCAAGAGCGGGCCAAGAATACCTGGTTCAATCCATTCGACCTCACGAAGGTTTGGCCGCACGCCGACTTCCCGCTGATCGAGGTCGGCGAAGTCGAGCTGAACCGCAACCCGGACAACTATTTTGCAGAGGTCGAGCAGGCGGCCTTTAGCCCGTCCAATATCGTGCGGGGCATCAGCTTCTCGCCTGACAAAGTCCTGCAGGCGAGGATTTTCGCCTATGGCGACGCGCACCGTCACCGTATCGGGACACATTACGAGGCACTGCCGGTGAATGCGCCGAAATGTCCGGTGCGTCACTATCACAAGGACGGCGCGATGCGCTTCTTCCACAACGACACAGGCAACTCCGACGCGTACTACGAGCCCAACAGCTACGCCGGGCCCGTTGAGGTCAGACGCTACCAAGAGCCGCCGCTTGACCTGGAGGGCGCTGCGGCGCGGTACGATCATCGCGACGGCAACGACGACTACCGCCAACCGGCCGCACTGTTCGCGCTGTTCGACGAGGGCCAGCGAGAACGGCTTTTTTCGAATGTCGCCGCCGCCATGCAGGGTGTTCCGCAGTCGATCGTCGAACGCCAGCTCGCGCACTTCACCAAATGCGATCCTGCCTACGGAGCCGGCGTGGCTGCGGCGCTCGATCGCGTCAAGACCGCACCACGCACGTCTCAGGCCGCTGAATAGAGTGCGGTCGCTGACCGCGCATCAGCGGAACGACGCTTCGGTCCAGCGGGCATGTCGCGCAGCTCCAACGCTCGGAAGAAGGCGGCGCCGGTGAGGTGCCGCCCGCCAAAATGCTCAACGAGCTGGAGATGTTGCGACCGCCAGCCTCCTGGAGCCGCGGATCGACGAAAGGGAACGCAGGGTGTTGTTCGTCACCGAGATTGGTAGGTAGAGCCCCGCACTTTTTGCCTCGAACTGAGGATTGCTCCCGTGTCGGACACAGCGGTGGGTACGCGTCTCAGCGGCGACTTCGCACGACCGGCGCCGCGCCGGTCGAACTCGGGCCGTCGGCGCAATGCTGCGGGATTTCCAAGCTATTTTCCGCCCAATTTCCCAGAATCGGAAACTGATCGTGTATCAAAAAACTCACATCACCGACGCGAGTGGCGTCATCGGTCCGGGGCACTGGCAGAAGCTCCGCATCCTCGGATGGATGCTGGCGCTGCTGGTTTCTATTATGATCGAACTGGGCTTACAGTCTGCTATCCGTTCGTTCGTCAGCACCAACCCGATGATCGTTCTGACGGCAGCCTTCGTAACCCTCGCTCTTGCCTATGCCACATACGTCGCCCTCGTGCGTTACGGGGAACGGCGGCCCCTGCGGGAGCTGGCGCTTCGTCCTGCACTCAGAGAACTCACCGGCGGCATCACGATTGGCTGCGGCATCATGAGCGTAGTGGTAATCGGTCTTTACTGTATGGGTATTGCATCGATCCATCCGAGCAACTGGTCGGACTGGTCTCACGATATACGCGAAGCCCTCGGCACCGGATTTCTGGAAGAACTTCTGGCGCGGCTCATTATCTTTCGACTTCTGTCATGCGCCTTCGGCCTTTCAGCTGGCGTTGCGATCTCGGCGCTCCTTTTTGGAGCTGCTCATCTCCACAACCCTAGCGCCACGATCCTGTCGGCCGCCGCGATTGCGATCGAAGCAGGACTGCTTCTTTCAGGGTTTTATATCGCAACGGGCCGAATATGGGTGAGCGTGGGAGCCCATGCTGGGTGGAACTTTACACTGGGGGCGATATTCGGAGCACCTGTTTCCGGAATGCCGAGCCAGGGAAGTTTGCTCCTCACCAGATTCGATCCAACCGCGCCGGTATGGTTAACCGGCGGGGCATTTGGACCGGAAGCATCCATTCTCACCGTTGGCGCTGGACTGATTGTCTTCACGGGCACCGTGATCGTAGGTGAATGCCTCGAAAAGAAGAACCGAGGCATACTTTCCGCATAATGACAGTTGCCTGTCGGTCGGGAGGTGACCGAGCGAACCGGTCACACCCGCTCGATAATAATTTTTCCGACGGCACGGCCGCTCTCAAGTCTGTCGTGCGCGTCCCGTACACCATCGGGAGTAAAAGCATATCTGCGGTCAATCATGGGCCTGAAGGCACCGTTCTCGACGAGTTCCGCGATGCGCTCCAGAATGACTCCATGCTCATGACGATCAATATTATGAATCAGCTGGATCGGCATAAAGACCAGATCCAGCCGCAGCGCCTTGAAATGCATATCGGTCAGATCATAGCGGTCGTACCCTATGATCGACACAACATGGCCCTTCAGCTTCGCCAGTTTAAGCGACGTCTGGAAGGAGGGACCGCCCACCGTGTCAAATACAACGTCGAAGCCGTTTCCTGCTGTCAATCTGGAAACCGCATCCTCGGGTGTTTCATCACGGTAGAGGATAATATCTTCCGCACCAAGGGAGCGCGCAATCTCCGCCTTGTCAGGTGTTGAAACCGCCGCTGTTACGCGCGCACCCAGAATACGGCCGATCTGAACCGCCATATGTCCGACACCACCTGTTCCGCCCTGGATCAACAGCCTGTCGCGCGGTTTGATGCGGGCACGGTCCACGAGAGCCTCCCAGGCCGTGATCCCCACGAGCGGGATCGCGGCTGCCTCGCCGAACGTGAGATTACGCGGCATACGTGCGAGGAGCGCTGCATCTGCCTCCATGTAATCTGCAAGAGATCCTGGGATTCCCGTAACGCCCCCGGCGCAGCCATAGACATGATCTCCGACGGCAAATCGTGTCACTCCCTCGCCGAGGGCAACGATCTCGCCGGCAACATCGAAGTGCAGGATGGCGGGAAATGTCAGGCCGGCCGTACCTTCGGAGCCTTCTCGAATTTTCGTGTCCACCGGATTGACGCTGGTTGCCATCACCCGAATGAGTACATGCCCGGTACGAGGTTCGGGCGTAGGGACATCCATGGTCTCGAACACGGAACTTGGACCATGAGCATTAATGACGATTGCTTTCATAAGAGAAATCCCTAACGCTTTTTCAGTGGAGAACTACCGGGCCGGCATCGATTTTGATCCGGAGCAGGGTATATGGCTGGCGGCGCAGATCTTTCCCCTCATGAAAGACAGGCTGCCGATAAAGTTGGTTGGCCGTGAAATATAAATAGCCGTCGGGACCGATCGACAATGTGTCCGGCCAGAGAATACGTGGATCGTGCGCAATCGTGGTCCAGCGCCCATCGACAAATTTTCGGATCGATCCGTGCTCGTAATCCCCCGCATAAATCGCGCCCCGGTCATCCTCGGCCAGACCGTCAGAGGGAGCTTTGGGTCCAAGGTCCCGGACTTCTGCGGCAATCATCTCGTCCGTGGCGTGAGGGTCACGGAGCAGCGCGGTAGGCACCGCATAGAAATGACGGCTCGACAGCGCGCAGTAATACAGGGTCGCTCCATCGGGGGAGAGAGCGATCCCGTCACTGGCGACACGCCAGAGTCCCGGGGCCGCGCCGCGCGGCCGAAGCATGAGCGGTTGACCGTCGATACGCGGCACGAAACCTCGGTCGGGCATGGTTGAAGAATGACCGGACAAACGACGGAGGGAATGGCCGGAGGCAAGATCGACGACGATTAGACCACCCGGTCCCTTGATCGAGCTATCAGTGATATAGGCAACGCCCGACTTTCCCTGACGGAGATCGAAACGGACGTCGTTGAGATAGGTCGTGGGCAGAACGACATCCGGGCCGAGTACAATCGTCTGAACGACTTTGTTAGTTCCCATATCGATCGCCACAAGCTTGGTGCCTCCGGCAACTGGAGAAGAAAATCCGGGCGCTCCGGTGTCGAGAACCCACAGACGATTCGCACCGTCTGCCACCACACTCTGAACACTCAGGAAATGTCCATCAGGTGTGAGTGTATCAGGAATGTTCAGAATTTCGTCTGGATAGGGAACGACATGTCCGTCCTTCAATTCACCGACGGCAAAGCGAGGATGGTCGCCCCATTGAGGGTAATTGAGAAAAATGCGGCCATTCGGCGCCACCGTAACACCTGTCGGCATGGCGCCCGAGAGCGCCGCAACCTGCTCGACCATTGGGTTCATACCAGAATGCGGTGCTGCGGCGGCAGGAATGGACGCTATGCTGACCAGAGAGGTCAGCAACCGCAAAGCGTATTTCATGAGAAATTTCTCCCGTTCCGGGCGCTCAAAATCCGGCCAACACGGTCTTGCCGATTCCGCGCCCACTCTCGACCGCCGCATGCACCGCACGGAGATTGGCCGCATTGATCGGTGAGACCATATCGGTCAACGTGGAACGCAGGAGCCCCTCATCGACAAGACGCGACACTTCCTGCAGAAGCCGGTGTTGTTCAATCATATCGGCCGTCGCAAACATCGGCCGGGTGAACATCAGTTCCCAACTCACGGCAATCGATTTGCGCTTGAGTGCCACGATATCGAAATGCTCAGGATCGTCGATCATCGCGATGTGCCCCTGCGGCGCTACGATCTTGGGGAAAAATGGCAATTGTCGGTCACTGCCTGTCAGCGAGGCGACATACTCCACTTCGGGGATGCCAATCCTGGACAATTCCTCATCAAGGGGTTCGTGATGATCGATCACATGATGCGCGCCCATGTCGCGCACCCATTTGATCGTCTCCGGCCGAGACGCCGTGGCAATGACCGTAAGGCCCGTCAGACGGCGCGCAATCTGAATCAGGATAGAACCCACACCGCCGGCACCGTTGATCACCAGCAGCGATCCACCGCCCGTCTTGCGGCCGTATGGAACGCCGAGACGTGTGAAAAGCAATTCCCATGCGGTGATGGCCGTCAGCGGGAGCGCGGCCGCCTGCGCCCAATCCAGCGATTTGGGCTTGTGTCCGACGATGCGCTCGTCCACCGCATGCAGTTCAGCATTCGTGCCGGGACGTGTGATATCTCCGGCATAGAAAACCTCGTCGCCCACCGCGAAAAGCGTCACCTCAGCGCCGACTGCCTCGACGATCCCAGATGCGTCGTAGCCGAGAATGCGCGTCTGCCCTTCTTCGACCTGGCCGCGCTGACGCACTTTCACGTCTGCCGGGTTCACCGAAACTGCCTTGACCCGCACAATCAGATCATGCGGACCCGGCGAAGGCGTCTCCGCCTCAAAATCCACCAGATTCGTGTGCGCAGCACCGTCCGCCCCGGTGCGAAAACCAACTGCCTTCATCGTCTTGTGCCTCCAGCTTTGAGTGCCTACATACGTATCGTCCATTCGTCTTTGACGAACGACCAATATTTGTTTCTTCGTTCCATTCATATTTGAATGGACATGCATATTACGTCCCGGACGTGCCCGGTGGCTGCTGTCGGGCCTGAGCCATAGCCGACGCGAAGAGCCCGTTGAGTCCTTCACTGTAAGTCGGATGAGCGATCACCAGCTTCTCGACCGCCTGGTAAGGCAAACCATTCGCCATTGCGAGTTGAACGACCGGTAGGAACTCACCCGCACGCGCGCAGAGAGCTGTGAAGCCAAGTATTCGATCGTCCTCGCCGACAAGAAGCTTCAGTTTTCCTGTCGTCTCGCCTGTGCTCCTCGTCCGCAAGATCGCCGCAGCCGGAATCTCGGCAAGACGGTAGGCGATACCATTACGAGCGGCTTCGACTTCGTTGAGACCGACGCGTGCGAGTTCGGGTTCGGTAAACAGGCAGAACGGCACCTGACGGCCCGTCGTAACCCGGCTTTCGCCTGCCAGATTGTCACGGACGATACGAAAATCGTCGAAAGACATATGGGTGAAGGCCGGGGTACCCGCACAATCGCCCAATGCCCAGATGCCGGGTGCCGTTGTCTCGAGCCGGTCGTTGACCTCCACATATCCCGTGCCTGTGAGCGCGACACCTGCAATATCCAGACCGACACCCTTCGTATTCGGGGACTTGCCGAGCGCAACCAGCAGATCGCTTCCGGTGACGGCCAGGTCGTGTCCATTTTTCTTACCGTGGAGCGTCACCCTTGCTCCGGATCGCCCACTGACCGAAGCAATCTCCGCACCGGTAATAATTTCAATGCCCTCATCAACGAGAACCTGCGTGAGGATCGAAGCGATATCCGGGTCCTCACGCGTTAGAAGCCGCTCTGTACGCTCCACAATGGTGACATCGCTGCCCAGACGACGCATGGCCTGAGCCAGCTCGAGCGCAATATACCCGCCGCCGAGGATCACTAGATGGTTCGGAGTGGTTTTGAGATCCAGCAATTCAACATGCGTCATCGGTGCGGCATCCACGAGACCGGGAAGCTCTGGCATTGCCGCGAACGCCCCGAGATCGAGGAAAATATGCTTGGCGGTCACGCGGCGCATCGGCTTCTCGGCTGACGTTACCTCGATGACGCGAGGACCGACGAATCGGCCGCGTCCGAGAATCAGTTCCGCTCCGGTCTTCGCAAAACGCGTCTGATGCATCGCGATCAGGCCATCCACCATCTCACGCTTGCGTGCCTGTATCGCCTGCATCGAAACCGTATACTGGGATACCTGCGAACCGAACGCGACGGCACCAGCAACGGTATGCGCGACTGCGGCACTGTGTAGTATGTTCTTGCTCGGCAGACATGCAATATTCGGACATGATCCTCCGACATATCGTTCTTCGATCACAGCCACTCTCGCTCCATGCTGCGCGAGATGCCATGCCATGAACTTGCCGCCTTCGCCGCTGCCTAGCACAACGGCATCGAATTCCTCGTTATTGTTCATCGTCACCTCCTTTTTCTCATTTTGTTGTCGATAGAAGACCCTGACACAGGAAAAACGTCGACAAATAAGATCGACCGCGTATTATGCGTTTTTGAATAGGTTGCGCCCGGTCAAGAGCAGCAAAAACTGGTTGGCACAGTGTGAGAAAATTAGGTCAACTTGATTGGGAAGACTTGCGTATCTTCCTCGCAATCGCGCGAACGGGTACTCTGACGGCCGCCGCTGAGGCACTCAAGATCAGTCAACCTACCACCGGTCGGCGGCTGCGCACTTTGGAAGAAGCCTGCGGCTTTGTCCTGTTTCAACGAACCTCACACGGATTTTATCTGACCGACGAGGGTAAACTCATACGCCTTCACGCAGAGCGCATGGAGGAAGAGGCCACGTCGCTCGAGCGTCGCCTTCTCGGCGCAGGAGGCACCGTCGAGGGCAAACTACGCCTCTCGGCATCCGAATGGTTCAGCCGATTGGTGCTCACCCCAGCGATTGCGGCGTTCTGCCGCGAGAACCCGAATGTATCGGTTGAGTTATTGATTGAATCGAGGGTGGTGGATCTGGAGCGGCAGGAAGCAGACCTAGTGTTCCGCTTTCCGAAATTTGAGTCACCGGCCATTATTCAGAAGCAGTTTACCGAGGTGACATACGATCTTTTTGCCTCTCAGGACTACATCGATCGGACGGCTGGACTGACCTGCGACAGCACCCTTCATCGTCTCATAGGTATGGATGCGCAGCTTGCGTCTTTGCCGGATGCGATCTGGCTCCGCAACCTCTATCCCAATGCAGCGTATGCATTCTGCAGCAACGGACGCGATCTGCAAGCCGAAGCCTGTTCGGCAGGTGTTGGTCTCGCGGTACTCCCTACCGTGCTTGGAACAACGCTCGGGCTGGTTGCCTTGACGGCAGGGGACGGCCCACCTAGGCGGGTAATAAGATTAGGCTATCATGCCGATCTGAAACGACTGAAGCGGCTAAGAGCGCTTTTGGGCTTCCTCGATACAACTGTACCGCGACAGATGTGACACGAAGGCCCTGGAACTGTCGCTTTACGGTTACAACCGGGCAATGACCTCACCGGCCGCGTACTGACGCTTGCAGGAACGAATGAATTCGAACATGTCGGCATTAAGGGTTGCGGCGTTAACAGTCAGCATACGATGCGAGAAGTCCGGATAGATTTTCACCTGTCCATTCCTACCGCCAGAAAGATGAGGCTCATTGGGAGCTGCAGTTTGGGTGAGCAGCAAATCAGGTGGACAATACCTATAGCTTTACCGGCCCGCGATAAAGGTTTCGGGCGACCCATCTTCCGGGTTTACGAAGATAATGTCGGTTGGGTCCCGGCGCGGTGTGTCGATTGAAAGAAAAATGACTGGGCCTTCGAGAATGTCCGGCAATGCATGTACTGTCCCTTTCTTGAAAAAAATTAGTTGGCCTGGACCAAATTCTCCCTTCGTGTCCTCCGTCTCCATCCAGAATGTTCCGCGGCCAGAAAGAATATATAGATACTCGTCGCTCTTCTCATGATAATGAGGCGGTGTGCCACGGTAGACGCGAAAAACACGTGAACTAGCAGCCTCCTCATCGGTCATATAATGGTCTAGCAGCAGTGTGTCCGCCGATTCAGGAAAACTTGCGGCGATTTTCGTGACGTCAAATTTTCCTGATTTGATTCTGTCCACAGCCTTGTCGCTCCTAATACTGGTCCCAGATTAAACGTCTGAAAACCGCCTTTGATGGATCAACGGTGACATGGCCGCACTTCTATAAGCCAGCACCGAATGAAAATGACCACCATTCAAGAATGAATAGCAGGACGAGTTCTCGAGCCTTATCAGACGGAGTATCCTGTCCCACTCATTGCAATCTGAGTTTTGGCTCGGATGGCAGAATGAAATGAAAGCGCGTCTTCCGATTACGGGAGCGCTCGGCGCTCTGAGCGGAGTTTGTCAGGCAACATAGGGGGAGGCGCCTGCAATCGAAAATCCTGCCGCAAATGTTCACTTATATTGAACGTCAATAACGAGACCGAGGAATACCCCAATCGTCGAGTAACAAGCGGACGCCTTCTCTTTCTTATATGTCACCGTTGCTCGATTTTTTAGGATCCTCTGTTATCCCGGTCATAGTCGGAGCTCCCGCTTACGGGCAGTCGACCCGTCGATTTCTCCATCGCTGCGCATGATACCCGACGCCTCTAGATGTTTAGTGCCGGGGTTTTGACGTCCACCGGCACCACAGATCGGCGAAGAAGGCCAGCGGCTCACCATCGGCCCTGGCGAACCAGACCTGGCGGCTTCCTCCTTCCGGCAGATGTTCGGGCTCGGCGAAGGCGGTCAGCGGGACCAGGCAGCGGTGTTCCACGCCCAGCCAGCGCCGCCACCAGGACGAATCCGTGTGCCGGACGTTGGTAATGCCCCGGTCCACCTTCTTGCCCTTGAGCATGCCAGGCGGCGTCGGCATCCCCCAGCGCGCCATGACCAGTTCCCGGCCACCCTCGGCATTGCGGACAATCGGGGCCATCGTGTTCGGCCACACCTCGGGCAACGGTTGCAGGTTGCCGATGTGGTCGATCATGACCCTGGCGATCGTCCGGATCGCCTCCTGGTTCGTCATTACGGAGTAGAGGTTGCACATCGCTGCCTGCCTTCCGCCGTCGGCCAGAGAAAACGACCGTGAGTCAAAGCCTTGCAGATATCAGAGACATAGCCGGGCCTCAGCCATTCCCGGCACTGTGCCACATCTCCGGAGATCGTGCCTTGACTCTGATCGCATTTAAGGAACAAAGCATGAACTCTTATCACTGACGCCCGCCAGCATCGGACGGATCGAGATGACCACGAAGGGGAGCCCAGCCCAGAAGAAGCCTGCCCTGGAAGCGCTCCAGGCGGCCATTGCCCGGATCGAGGGACACAAGAACCGCAAGCGCGCTGTCCTGCCGTTCGGGGTGAAGGCAATCGATACGAGACTGCCGGGTGGCGGCCTGGCATTGGGTGCGCTCCACGAAGTGGCCGGGGGCGGGAATGACGCCCTGAGCGCGACGGCGGCGGCCCTGTTCGCCGCAGGGATTGCCGCCCGGACCAAGGGCAAGGTGCTGTGGATCGTCACCCGCCAGGACATCTTCGCGCCGGCTCTCGATCAGGCCGGACTGGCCGCCCGCCGGGTCATCCATGTCGAAGCATCCTCGGACAATGACGCCCTGGCCTGCTTCGAGGAAGGTCTGCGTCATGGCGGGCTGGGGTCTGTGGTCGCCGAGGTCGGGCGGCTGACGATGACGGCCTCGCGGCGCTTGCAGATCGCCGCCGAAGGGACCGGAACGATCGGCCTGGCTGTCCGGAGATGGCGCCGCCAGACGGAAGCCGCCGATTTCGGACAGCCGACGGCCAGCACCACACGCTGGCGGGTCTCTGTCCTGCCATCCGCGCCGCTTCCCGTGCCCGGCGTGGAGCGGCCCCGGTGGATGCTGGAATTGCTGCGCGCGCGATCGGGGGAATGCGCGGATTTCGAGGTGGAGGGATGCGATGCCAACGGGAGGATCGAATCGTGTGGTGTCGCTGTATCTGCCGCTCTGGCCGACGGAGCGCATCAGGAAGAAGCTGGGCAACGTCGCGCCTGAGACACCGCTGGCCCTGGCCGGCCGGGAAGGCAGCCGTCGCGTCGTCATGTCCGCCGACCTTGCCGCCCGTAAGATCGGGGTGACGCCCGGCATTCCGGTTGCCAAGGCCCAGGCACTCTATCCCGATCTGACCATCATGGACGCCGACCCCGAGGGCGACCGCGCCGGGCTGGAGGCTCTGGCTCTATGGTTCCAGCGGCGGATCGCGCCGATCGTGGCCGTGGACATATCCGGCGGCCTGCCTGATGGCATCGTAATGGATACGACCGGCACGGATCATCTCCATGGTGGCGAGCCGGCAATGCTGGAAACCGTGGTCCGGCGCCTGGCTGACTCAGGCTTTACCGCCAAGGTCACGATCGCCGGAACCTGGGGTGCCGCTCATGCCCTGGCCAGATATGGGCGCGGCCGGATCGTCATCGTGCCCGACGGCGGCAACCCCGACGCGCTGTCCGGCCTGCCGATCGAGGCATTGCGGCTTCCGGCTGCCGTCATCGAAGGGTTGCGGACGCTGGGTATCTCCCGGATCGGCAAGCTGGCCGCCATGCCGCGCGCGCCGCTGACCTTGCGGTTCGGCCCGGAACTGGAACGCCGTCTGGACCAGGCTTATGGGCGCATCGCCGAACCGATCCTGGCCGTACGTCCGGTCGATCCGGTCTCTGTCGCGCGCAACTTCGCCGAACCCATCGGCGCGGCCGAGACCATTGCCCGCTATATCGGCAAGCTGGTTCCCGTCCTGTGCGAGGGGCTGGATGCGAGGGGTGACGGCATCCGCCTGCTCGATCTCCTGTTGCACCGGGTGGACAGCCAGACCCAGACGATCCGGATCGCCACGGCCCGGCCGGCAAGGGACGCGAAGCATCTGACACGCCTGCTGTGCGAGAAGATCGAGACGATCGATCCGGGCTATGGCATCGAGCGCATGGAACTGGTCGCCGTCCTGGCCGAGCCGATGGAGGTCAGGCAGCGGGTTTCCTCGCTGATCGAAGAGGAAGAGGCCGATATCTCCGGCCTGATCGACACGCTGGCCAATCGCGTCGGCGGGGAATCGCTTTATCGGTTTGCCCCTGTGGAGAGCGACATCCCCGAGCGGTCAGTCTGCCGGGTGCCGGCACTGGCTCCGGATGACGGCACCACCTGGCCGGCCGGATGGCCACGACCGACCCGGCTGCTTCCCCGGCCGGAACCTGTCCAGGCCATGGCCGAACTGCCGGACCAGCCGCCGATCTTCTTTATCTGGCGCGGTATCCGGCATCGCGTGCGCTGCGCCGACGGACCTGAGCGCGTCTTCGGCGAATGGTGGCAGGGCGATGCGGAACTGACGATCGCGCGGGATTATTTCCGGATCGAGGACACGGCCGGCGACCGATTCTGGGTCTTCCGCGAGGGCGACGGCGAGCATGGAGAAACCGGCTCGCAGAGATGGTTCATGCACGGGCTGTTCGCATGACCCGCTATGCCGAGCTTCAGGTCACCAGTTATTTCTCATTCCTGCGCGGGGTGTCTTCGCCTGCCGAACTGTTTGCCCAGGCCAAGCGCCTCGGACTCTGCGCCATCGGGATCACGGATCGCAATACGCTGGCCGGCATCGTCCAGGCCCATATCGCGGCGAAAGATACCGGTATGCGGCTGGTGGTCGGATGCCGGCTCGACCTCGCCGACTTTCCGCCGGTCCTGGTCTATCCGATGGATCGTTCGGCGTACGGCCGGTTATGTCGGCTGCTGTCGATCGGCAAGGCGCGCGCCGGCAAGGGGAAATGCCTGCTGAACTGGGCAGACCTGGCCGAGTGGGGCGACGGGCTGCTGGCCGTGCTGGTGCCGGATGTCGCCGATGATGACTGCGCCCTGCATCTGCGGAAGCTGCGGGATGCCTTCGGAGATCGGGCCTATATGGCCCTGACCCTGCGCCGCCGGCCGAATGATCAGATGCGGCTCTATGAATTGGCGAACCTGGCCCATGCGCGCCGGGTGAAGACCGTCGTCACCAATGACGTGCTGTTCGATATCCATGACCGTCGCATCCTCCAGGATGTCGTCACCTGTGTCCGGCATAATACGACCATCGACCGGGCCGGCTTCGTCCGCGAGCGTCATGCCGATCGCTATCTCAAGCCGCCCCAGGAAATCGTGCGCTTGTTCTCACGATATCCCGAAGCGATCGACCGGAGCATGGAGATTGTCGAGCGCTGTCGGTTCAGCCTCGACGACCTGGCCTATCAATATCCGGACGAAATCACGACGCCGGGCCAGACACCCCAGGAAGCACTGGAAGCCCTGACATGGGAAGGTGCCCGAGCCTTCTATACGGATGGCATCCCCGAGGACGTGGCCGAAATCCTCCGTCATGAACTGGCGCTGATCGGGCGGATGTCATACGCGCCCTACTTCCTGACGGTGAACAGCATCGTCCGCGAGGCGCAACGGCGGGGTATCCTGTGCCAGGGGCGCGGATCGGCGGCCAATAGCGCCGTCTGTTTCGTGCTGGGGATCACGGCGATCGATCCGTCGCGGACGACATTGCTGTTCGAGCGGTTCATCTCCGAAGAGCGGGGCGAGCCGCCGGACATCGACGTGGATTTCGAGCATGCCCGTCGCGAGGAAATCATCCAGTGGATTTATGACCATTACGGTCGCACCCGCGCGGCACTGACCGCCGTGGTCACCCGGTATCGGGCAAAGGGGGCGCTCCGTGATGTGGGCAAGGTGATGGGGCTGCCGGAAGACCTGATCACCCTGTTGAGCAAACAGATATGGGGCTGGTCGCGCGAGGTCGATGCGGAGAAATTCGCCGAGACCGGAATCGACCTGACCGACCGGCGTATCCGCCTGACGCTCGATCTGGCGCGTGCCCTGATCGGCGTGCCGCGTCATCTGTCCCAGCATCCGGGTGGCTTCGTGCTGACCCACGACCGGCTGGACGAACTGGTGCCGATCGAACCGGCGGCGATGTATAACCGTCAGACCATCGAATGGGACAAGGACGATATCGACGCGCTGAAATTCATGAAGGTGGATGTGCTGGCGCTCGGCATGCTGACCTGCATGAAAAAAAGCCTCGATCTGCTGGCCGAGCATAAGGGGCAGGCGCTGACCCTGGCCACCATCCCGGCCGAAGACCCGCGAACCTACGCCATGATCCGCAAGGCAGACACGATCGGCGTGTTCCAGATCGAATCCCGCGCCCAGATGTCGATGCTGCCGCGCCTGAAGCCCCGGACCTATTATGACCTGGTGATCGAGGTCGCCATTGTCAGGCCCGGCCCGATCCAGGGTGATATGGTTCATCCATATCTGCGCCGGCGGGAGGGACTGGAGCATCCGGACTATCCGACGCCGGAACTGGAAGAGGTGCTGAAGCGGACCCTTGGGGTGCCGCTGTTCCAGGAACAGGTGATGCAGGTGGCGATGGTCTGCGCCGGGTTTACGGCGGCCGAGGCGGACGGCCTGCGCCGGGCCATGGCAACCTTCAAGAACACCGGCACGGTATCGAAATTCCAGACCCGCCTGCTCGAAGGCATGAGGGAGAACGGATATCCGGAGGAATTCGCCGAGCGCATCTACCAGCAGCTTGAGGGCTTCGGCTCCTACGGCTTCCCGGAAAGCCATGCCGCGTCGTTCGCCATCCTGGCCTATTCGTCATCGTGGATGAAATGCCGCCATCCGGACGTGTTCCTGGCCTCATTGCTGAACAGCCAGCCGATGGGCTTCTACGCGCCGTCCCAGCTTGTCCGCGACGCCCAGGCTCATGGGGTGGAAGTCCGGCCGATCTGCGTGAACCGGTCCCGGTGGGATGCCACGCTGGAAGGGCCGGAACGGGCGAACGGCCTGTTTGCGGTGCGGCTCGGGATGAACCTGGTGAAGGGACTGGCCAATGAGGATGCCGCGCGGATCGTGGCGGCCCGTGGGAACCGGCCCTTTGCATCGGTCGATGATCTGTGGCGACGATCCGGCGTGAAGGCCGCTGCCCTGACCCATCTGGCCGAGGCCGATGCGTTCCGTCCGGGGTTCGGGCTGGCCCGGCGCGAGGCATTGTGGGCCATCAAGGCGCTACGGGATGAACCGTTGCCCCTGTTCGCGGCTGCGGAGATCGTCCGGGAAGCAGAGGAACCCGATGTCCTGCTTCAGCCCATGCGGGCCGGCGCCGAGGTTGCGCGGGACTATAACCGTGTCGGCCTGACCCTGCGGGACCATCCGGTTGCCTTCCTGCGGGATGATCTGCGCCGGGAAGGCATCCTGTCATGCCGGGACGCAATCGGGTCCAGGGACGGCAAGCGGATGACGGCGGCGGGAATTGTCCTGGTGCGCCAACGGCCGGGCTCATCCAGGGGCGTAGTCTTCATGACGCTGGAGGACGAGACGGCGACGCTGAATGTCATCGTGTGGGCGGACGTGTTCGAGAAGTTCCGGCCGGTGGTCCTGTCCGCCAGCATGGTGGCTGTGAAGGGGCGGCTTCAGAAAGAGGGGGAGGTGATCCATCTGATCGCCCTGGAGATTGCCGACTGGTCGGCGCTGCTGGCGGATGTTAGTAATCGCTCCGCTCAGGGGACAGCGAGGGCTGACAGCTGCTGCCGTGCAAGCGAGCCCGCCGGTGAGCCCATTGTCATGCGGTCACGTGACTTTCATTGAATTGCCTTCGGGGACTGGGAACGGGCAATGAGTGTTTGGATTGTGGGCCTGCTTAGGCGACCAAAAGTTGCATCTATTGGTGGTTGTCACCGATGGATGATCGCTAGTTGCCGCTATGGCCGAGCGGCATGACGGCTTCCGCCTTGATTGTGTTGAAAAACACCGTCTTGCGGTAATTGTTGCCTGCTGATTCAGTATCGCAACAGGTTGGAGGGCGATGCGGATGATGGGCGAGCGGACGGGGATGCAGGAGGCGCTGTTTTACGAGTTCAGTCTCGAGCAGCATGTTCCCGAGCGCCACATGCTCCGGCTGATTGACCGCTTTGTGGATCTGGCGGCAGTTCGCAAACACCTGCAGCCATTCTACAGCGACACTGGGCGGCCTTCGATTGACCCGGAACTTCTGATCCGGATGCTGATCGTTGGCTATTGCATGGGCATCCGCTCCGAACGCCGCTTGTGCGAGGAGGTTCACCTGAACCTCGCCTATCGCTGGTTCTGCCGCCTCGGGTTGGACGGCGCCGTGCCGGATCACTCGACGTTTTCCAAGAACAGGCACGGCCGCTTCCGCGAGAGTGATTTGCTGCGGCAGGTCTTTGAAACCACCGTTCGGCGCTGCATCGCCGAGAAATTGGTAGGCGGCGAGAGTTTCGGTGTCGACGCCAGCCTGATCCGCGCTGATGTCGACCGTCAGCGGGCCGTGCCCGGTGAGGAGGGCCTGCCGCCTGATGCTGCTGGCCGTGCGGTACGGGAATACCTGGAAACGCTGGACGATGCCGCGTTCGGTGCCTCGACGCCCGTCGTGCCGAAAAAGCTGGCACCGACCGACCCGGCCGCACGCTTCACGGCCGCCACGCCGGAGCGTGCCTTCTTCGCTTACAGCACGAATTACCTGATCGACCTGGATCATGCGGTCATCATGGACGTTGAGGCCACGACCGCGGTGCGGCAGGCCGAGATCACGGCGCAACGCCGCATGATCGAGCGGGTGCAGGACCGGTTCGACCTTTGGCCAGCACGTCTGGCAGCCGACACTGCCTATGGCGACGCCCCGAACCTGGCCTGGCTGGTCGATGAGCGCGGCATTGAGCCACATATCCCGGTGTTCGATAAATCAGCCCGCAGCGACGGAACGTTCGCCCGATCGGATTTCAGGTTCGACCACGCGCACGACCTTTACATCTGCCCGGCCGGCAAGGAACTGCGGCCGTCGCAGCGTCATTCCGAGGCGCCGCGTGGACAGGTCGATCAGGACGGGTTCATCCGCTACCGCGCCAGCAAGCACGATTGTGACGTCTGCGACTTCCGACAGCGCTGCACGCCGAATACACCGGCCCGCAAGATCATGCGCTCGGTCCATGAAGGCGCACGGGACCTGGCGCGCGACCTCGCGTTGACCGATACCTATGCCACAGCACGGCGACAGCGAAAGAAGGTCGAGATGCTGTTCGCCCACCTCAAACGGATCCTGAAACTGGGTCGCCTGCGATTACGTGGTCCAAACGGCGCTCATGACGAGTTCCTCCTCGCCGCCACCGCCCAGAACCTCCGCAAGATGGCCAAGCTCGTCCCACCTCGGGTGGCGATGGCCGCCGGATGAGATGAAGGACCTCGTCAAGCTGGCTTCAGGGCCATCCTCACCGCAAACTGCGGCGAGGGTTTTTCAACACAATCGCCTTCATGTCGGCCGTTTGTACTGCCGAGGCTTTTCCCGCATAACGGACATGATTATGCAAAGCTATTTAGCTTGGCTGAAACTAGCCCTTTCTGTGTAATTGCAGAATAGAGGCGTTCAAATCGACAAACATGCCCACTCTTCTTGTAGACATGCAAAGTTGCTCATCCAGAAATGGAACCTGGCGTTTATGGTGCTTTATACGATAGGATTTATATATAATTGATGAAAAAACAAAGTTGGAGCGACACCGTTGGTGGCCAAAGCGTGTTTCTGTATGGTAGCCTGACGAAAAAGGTAGCGTACACCGGCTCCTTCCAAACGAAAAGGTAAAGCGAGCTCGACCAAAATCGTTCAGTGTTATTGACAACGGACATTTCATCAAGTTCAGGTCGCCTAAGTCATGACCCAAGTCCTGCAAGACCGCTTGCAGTTCGCTCGCGCTGATGTCGGGCTTCTCCGCCGACAGATGATGGATCAGGTCATGCTGTTCCTTGATGCGACCCGAACGTCTATCTGCGCCCAGAGGGCCGGGCGTGACCTCGCCCTTCTCCCATTCAAGCTTACGCCAGCGCCTCCCGAAACCGCAGCCCGAACACGGACGCAAAGATCCACGGACAGAGCTTTCCACATGACCGCCTGCCTCCCGTCCGGCCATCATGATGAATCACAAATTTGTCCGCCTGGGTACCCCCGAAGATCCACTCTGGCCGAATTCCGCTTTCAAGAGCCGTCTCGTTAGGAATGAACCCATTGTACCTACTCCCCTCGCGCCGATTTGGTTGCACAAAGTCAGCAACACGGCATAGCGTGTTCCGTCCTTGTGATCTTCTACGACATGGAGCCCAATGTGCTGCGTCGTTAGATCAAGGAGGCTGGAACACATACACCGAAGATGGCAACGCGGACGTTCGGCGCTTACAATGAGCGGGCGTCCAGCCCCGAATGGCCGTTAGAGCGAGAAACAAGGAACAAGGAACAAGTGTCCAGCGAATACCCCGTCCGTGCCGACACGCACATCTCCGAGTCAAAATCCCTCGCGCTGCTACGGCAGTCCCTGCCGAGCCATTGGATAATACGCGAGGTAGGCGAACGCGACTATGGCTTGGACATATACGTGGAAATTGTAGGAGTTGATAAGCGCCTGCGTGGCGACCTTGTCGCCATCCAGCTCAAAAGCCAGGCCAAAGTGGAATTCTCCAAGTCGTCGACCAGAAAGTATACAACGCTCTATACGATCAAGCGCGCCACGCTTAACTACTGGTTGGGTATGCCAGTACCAGTGTTCGTCTGCCTAGTATGTCTGTCCACAGAGCGCTGCTATTGGGTGAATATCAAGCGGCGATACCGTGAGGGCGCCTATTCCAGAACAACGCGTACCCAATTAAAACAGAAACAAGCTGCGGCGCCTAATCCGGCTATTCGAATCGAAATGGTCGACAACTTCAGTCTATCCCACCTAAATCGCTTCCTGAGGTCTTATGAGATTGAGCGAAAGTGGCCGGAGATCGAGGTAGCTATCGAAAGGGGCCTGACGAGTTACACTTCGCTTGGCCCGTTGGTGCTTATGTGTAAGCGCAACCACCCGAAACAGCATTGCTCGACCACGCTGCAATACCTCATTAACAGCCATTGGGAGACTTTTCGGACTCTTTCCATGTATCTGGAGGGCGGGTCACCAACCGACCTTTCACATTGGTATGAGGAGAACGCTCGCTATGCCAAAGCGGAGAGGCTTACAGAGTCCTATAACTTCTACTTCCATACCGTGTGGGCCATGTTCAACGAGATGCTGAATGGCTACCGAGACTGTCTTATTACGGCGTACGATATGGTAACTACGACCCACAAGGAATACTTTGACCAGCGCTTCCCCTTATTGCGTACACATTTGGAAAGTCGGCCTTTGACTTTCCTTGCGGACGATTGGTATCCTCGTTATTTCTTTGACGAGTACGAGAACGAAACCAAGCATCCAGAAAAACTCTTCTTCGAAGACTTCACGGAGTACGACAGAGTTCTGAACGACCTACTCCGCAGTTAAGTCTCGCGTTCCTAGCACTACGTTGGCAGAAAACATTGGGAAGGGATTCCCTTGACGCCCGATCGCTGATTCATAGGAGACCGGCTATGATGAGGGCTGGCGATGGACGGGGATTGGCGAGCGGATCTGGACGCATGGCTTGAGCCGTTTATGGCGGGGTTTGGCATAAGGCGCAGCGCAGCATGTGCCCGGCCTATATTGCTGGGCTGATCGGTCCGGGCGATCGCAAGAGCATCCAGCCGATCGCGGCCCGGACGGGCGAGGTTCCGTATGATCGGCTGCATCACTTCGTCAGTGCCGGCGTGTGGGATAGCGCGCCGCTCGAGGCGGCCCTGTGGGACCATGCCGATCGCCTGGTGGGTGGCCCACGATCGTGGCTGATCGTCGACGACACCGCCTTGCCCAAGAAGGGCACGCATTCGGTCGGCGTTGCTCCGCA
>NZ_AUBI01000005.1 GCF_000429165.1 Acetobacter nitrogenifigens DSM 23921 = NBRC 105050
AGCCGAATCCTGACCCTTCGCCTGTTCAAACAGAGCCTGCCAGACGCCGAGCTTTGCCCAGCGGATGAAGAGTTGGGCTGCCGTCCACCAGGGGCCGAGTTCAGCAGGAATGGAGCGCCATTTCGCGCCGTTCTGATGGCGCCAGAAAATCGCTGACATGGTCCGTCGCAGATCGCGAGGCGGGGTTTTGCCTTTCGGACGAACCGTCTCGATCAGAGGTTCCCAGATCGACCATGCATCATCGGAAAATACAGACTGTATCATGCTCATGACAAAGAGCTATGCAGTGCGCTCCGTCTTTCAAGACCTAACAGGCCCTAGCTCACTGACATTGGCCCCCTAGCGGCGCGCGTGGTCCCATGGGTAACGAAGCTCGGCCGACCACTCAGCCGCTCATGTCGGGCATTATCTTTGGTTTTTCTGATACGCTTCTTCGGAGCGAACCGGCGTTAAAGTCGTCACTTCGATGAAGTAGCCGCCCTTCGCTCGAAAATAGAAAGACCATGCACCATGTGCGTTGCGCGGCGCCTGAGCCTCCCAGCCATCTCCGCTCAGGCGCTTATACAAAGCATCAACGGCATCGCGAGACTTCTGGATGAAACCAATATGCAGGATGTCGAGCTGCTGGGGATAACCGAAGCCTTCGAGTTTGTTTTCGAAGTGGTTGACGATCAGCACCAGCCCGTCGTCGTCCTGCATGATGACCATCTTCGTTCCACGCACCACAAGAGTACGCAGGCCGAAATACTGCTCGAACATTGCGCGATCGGCGTCCGTGTCGTGACTGTAAAGGTTGATATGGTTGAGCTTCATGGCTGTGCCTTTCCGTTGGTGAGACGGACACGAACCGGTCGCAACATGGACAACGACGACCGGCCACCGACGAGGCCAATCCTCGTTGTGTCCGGCCATGGCCAAGAGCGGGCTTATTCGCTCAAGCGTGACTGTCTCCAGAGAGACCGCAGGTTGTCACCATACCTGCATCGCTGTCTTTTTAGGCAAAAACGACCTTGCTAGCAGCGGAAGCGGCGGTCAAGCGTCATGTTCGCTTTGTAGACGCTTATTGGACAACGAAAATGACTGGCAGGAGAACGGCACTGTCGGCTGTCTTCTCTGTATCCATTGAACTCACCGGATGTTTTGGGAGAGGTAAGCGGTCGGTCTACTTTTGGATAGAAAAGCAGAAAAATAGTCGTTCATCGTGCCCGCACAGCCTTCAAACTATTCTTTCCTGATCATAGAGCGATAAACTCAACCGGAAACAATATGCATATTCACGCATCCATAAAAGCAAGGAACTTTTCTTTCCACTCTGGGTGCCAGCGCGACAGGGCTGGCCGGTTCAGGACCATGTCATTTGCAGCCCAGAGAATTTTCTTTGCATCTATTTTAAGCGCAACTTCATTATCGGGGCACAGAATATAAAAATCATCCCGTTTTAGGCGATCGACGAAGTACTTGATCAATTCATCGGCTGTCCATGCCCCATCGGGTTTTGGGGTTCCCGCGGGTTTGAAAGCCTCATTCATTGGTGTCCACGTATAGCCCGGGACCAAGAGGTGCGCTGTAACCTTGTTCTGTGGAATTTGGCGTAATTCATGAGCAAGTTTCTCGGTCAGAACTTTAACGCCGGCCTTGGCAACAGAATATGCTGCATTACCTGGCGGGGTCGTAATGCCTTCCTTCGAGCCGAGATTGATAATCGCCGCGTGACTGTCTTGTGCGATCATACGGGGCACGAAAATTGTTTGAGCCATCAGAACCGAGAAGAAATTAACCTCGAGCTGATGTCGCCATGCCGGTATATCGCTCCAGGGACCGGCGCCCGCCGAGATGCCTGCGTTATCCATCAGTATGGCGACGTCCCCAAAGGCACCATACACCGTGTCCCTGAGCCGACAAAGATCTTCATACGATGTGACATCGCCAACAACCACTTCCACTGGGCCTACCATGCTCAGTTCGGCCGACAAGGTATTCAGCGCCTTCTGATCGCGATCGAAGAGACACAATCGCATTCCGCACGCTGAGAAATGACGTGCCGCAGCAGCGCCAATTCCGACAGCGGCTCCGGTGATCACCGCCACGCGGCCGGGAGCCAGAAGAGAGGAGAGGTCCGTCATTTTGGAAAGCCCACTGTTTTATTGCTGAAAGTATTGCCCACGCGGGCAACGGCGCACGACAGGCCCATCATCGCAAGACCGCCAATCGCGAGCCCACCGGCCACCAGACCTGTCGAGGGCCAGCCCAGGCCAGCATTGATGGCCATACCACCGGTCCATGCACCAATCGCATTCGACAGATTAAAAGCCGAGTGGTTCATTGCAGCTGCGAGAGCCTGTGCGTCCTGAGCTACGTCCATAAGACGAGCCTGTAAGGCGGGTACGAGTGCAAACCCTATACCGATCAAAAATAGCGTTACAGCAGCTGATAAAGGACCTGTTGCCGCGAAATAGAAAACACTGAGAAACACGACATTCCAAACAAGAATACCAAAAATTGCGGGGATCAGTGCGCGGTCGGCAGCCCAGCCACCGACGATATTCCCAACGATCATTCCGAGGCCCCACAAAGCAAGATAAAGCGGAACGTGATGGACCGAAATGTGCGCAGCTTGGGTGAGTGTTGGCGTGATATAACTGTAGACCGCAAACATGCCCCCGAAGCCAACTGTTGCCGCAGCGAGGGTCAGCCAGATTTGCGGACGACGGAAAGCCGACAATTCTTTCATTGGGGATGCATTGGCTTCCGCTTCAATCATGGGAAGGGAGCAGAGCAGCAAGGAGTGGAGAGCCCAACACAACCCCGAGTGCATAAGCGCTGATGAGATTTCCGGCTTGCGGCACAGAGACATGTGTCGAGGCAGCCATATCGGGCAGCAACCCCATTGACGCAAATTCACCCGTGCCGATGAACAGGCCGCCGAGGCCGAGCACGAATTGCGCGAACGCCAACCCGCGGGGCGCTTACACCACGTTGCCGCCTTTTTCAGCCATAAAAAATCCCGTTCTTATGATGGGCGCGTTGTCAGAATTGAGCCAATCTAAGGGGTTTCTTCGATTGAGGCTCTATCCTCTACCGTCAATGACGTGTTCATCTGAGCTCAACACCAGCGTCAGTTTTAGAGGAAGGCATGACTCATCTTACCCGTACGGATCTCGGTGACCTCAATTTGGTCCGGGTGATCGCGCGCGCTGGTGGCTTCCGGCGTGCAGCGCTCGAGTTGGATATCTCCCCCTCTGCTTTGAGTCATGCCGTGCGAAATCTGGAAGCACGACTTGGTGTAAGGCTTTTCAATCGTACAAACCGGAGCGTAACGCCGACTGATGCTGGACATGAGCTCATCGCCTCTCTCGTCTCCGGGTTCAGCGTCATCGAAGAGGGACTGGAGGGAATTAACCGGTATCGGGACCGTCCTACCGGACGCCTGCGCCTGAATGTGCTGACTGATGCAGCACGGCTACTCTTGGCGCCGGCGCTCGCGAGTTTCATTGTTCGATATCCTGATGTTAAGCTCGATATTACCGTACAGGACGAATTTATTGACATTGTCAGCGCAGGTTATGACGCAGGCATTCGTTTTGGTGGTCGAGTGCCAGAGGAGATGGTCGCACAAGCGATTGGTCAGGATCTGCGGTGGATCATGATCGCGTCCCCGGCCTATCTTGCGGCATCTCCTCCCCTGACGCATCCAACTGATCTCGCGTTTCATCGTTGTATCGGTCTACGTACGGGTACCGGTGCTCTTGAACGTTGGGAGCTAGAGCATGGTGAAGAGATGAGGGCTGTTCATGTCGATTGGGCAGTCATCGTTAACGAAACCGCACTCGCGATTGAGTTAGCTGAACGAGGCGCAGGCATTACGTATTGCCAGGAACATCGTGTCGCCCATCAGATTGAAGCGGGCGAGTTGTGTGAAGTTCTGCCAGAGAGGTCATCATTCGGACCAGCATTCCACATCTACTATCCCAGCCGACGTCATGTACCTAAAGCGTTGCGCGCGCTTATTGATCATCTACGATCTCATGACTAATAAATTTTATCTTGCAAAATATAAATATTTGAAAATTTTAAAATTAATAAAGGAAATATAATATTTTTATTCCAGAATACATATCAATCAATATAAAAATATTAATCCGATTCATTCCTGATATCGATCAAGCAGTGTCAATCTGAAAATCTTCGAGTTCAGTTATGCGTTCCGCGTCCCATCGTTGAAGTGGTCGGTAACGAGGTTCACCTATCTGCTCAGTAAGAATTTCAACTACGTATATTCGATCCGTCCGAAAATGACGGAAACCTGTAGATATTCACGCTAAGTGGCCGTTTTTTGAGCACGGTATATGGCCACCTACCGGCGCAAGGGGGGGAGCGGAATGTCGGGTATTGGGAAGAGATAGTCGGAAGTAGCCATTCGCAGTGTTCAATCCGCGCTGTCTCCGGCTGAATGCGACTGCTTGTTACCGGCATTGTGCAGGGCTACCGATCCGCCGAAACATCGCTAACGGCGACCTTGCCTGTTTTACGACATGGTGTCCAAAAGGAACAACCATGCAGGAACTCGTGAACGTCGAAGGGACGCGTTGAAGAATCGAAGAGTGTTTCGAGACGGCCAAAACGAATTCGGTCTCGATCATAACGAGACCCGCTCCTGGCATGGTTGGCATCGGCATGTCTCTCTGGTCATGCTTGCCTATGCCGTCATGGCAAGTGTCCGTTACCAGGCAAACTCACTGAAACCGAAAAAAAACTGCACCGGACACGATATTCCTTGTCCGCTGGTCCATACCGGAAATCAGGCGTCTCGTCGTAAAACTCGCACAACGCAGGCTGCCCGTCGCCCACATCCTCAGATGGTCTGTCTTTCGACGAACACATCAAGCCAGTGCTATCAGCGTTCACTCACAACACAAAATGCAACTGTAGGGGTAGAGGGAAGATTTTTGATCTGGACATATTAAGGCCGCTCCGTCTCCGCCCTCTCCATCGCGCAGCCCGACAACGCCTCACCAGGCCGCCCCGAAAGTCACTTCCCGATTGAGTGCAATTTCGCGTGACAACACGCCGCATATCGCGACCCAATATAAGCTGATGTTGACAAGCACCGGTCTTAGAGAGTGTGATCGCGCGCACCAAGGGGGGTTCCGGCAAGGAACTGAGAGGTCATTGGGCGCGTGTCTGACACGTTGCCGCGTGACGACCCTGCCGGACGCGCCAATAAGGAGGCCGCCCGGGGAACCTGATCCGGTTAATACCGGCGGAGGGACTGGTCTGGTCGCGTGGCTTCGACACGTTCGAACTCACGAAAACTACGACCGGCGCCCGTTCCTCGTTAGAATCGAGGACGTTTCTCATGAACCATATCGCCCCCCCTGCCCCACATTCGAACGCGCCTGCCCCCGGTGAAGTCACCACAGGCCCCATCTGGGGTTCACGCAAGGTCTACTCCAGCCCTGAAGGTCACCCGGGCATCCGCGTTCCGTTTCGCGAGATCGCGCTTGACCCGTCCGCTAACGAGGCTCCACTACGCATCTACGATACGTCTGGGCCTTACACCGATCTGGACGTGGCGATCGACGTGCGTCAGGGGCTGCCAAAGGTTCGGTCGGAGTGGCTGACCAGGCGTGGATTTGCCGCCTCCGTGCCTCGCGCGGTCAAACCCGAAGATAATGGCGGCGCCACAGGCGATCGCCTTGTCGCCCCTTGCCCGGCCCCACACACCGTGCTCGAGGCCGGTCACGCGAAGCTGGTGACGCAGTACGAGTTTGCGCGCGCAGGCGTCGTTACGGAAGAGATGATCTACGTGGCGCACCGCGAGAATCTCGGACGCTCCAAAGCAGCTGAAGGCGCCACGGCCCGCCGTCGCGACGGCGAAGATTTCGGCGCAGTCATTCCCGAATTCGTAACGCCCGAATTCGTCCGTGACGAGATCGCACGTGGCCGCGCCATCATCCCGGCGAACATCAATCACCCGGAGCTGGAGCCAGTCATCATTGGCCGCAACTTCCTGGTGAAAGTGAACGCGAATATCGGCAATTCAGCCGTCACTTCATCGGCAGCGGAAGAAGTCGAAAAACTTGTCTGGTCGATCCGCTGGGGCGCCGACACCGTCATGGACCTGTCGACCGGCCGTAATATCCACAACATCCGCGACTGGATTCTGCGCAACTCCCCGACCCCGATCGGCACAGTTCCGCTGTATCAGGCTCTGGAAAAGGTCGGCGGCGACGTGTCCGCTCTCAACTGGGAGGTTTTCCGCGACACGCTGATCGAGCAGGCCGAGCAAGGCGTCGATTACTTCACCATCCATGCGGGCGTCAGACTCGCCCATGTCCCGCTGACCGCCGAGCGCGTGACGGGCATCGTGTCGCGCGGCGGATCGATCATGGCCAGTTGGTGCCTGATGGAGCACCGTGAGAGCTTCCTTTACGAGCATTTCGAGGAAATTTGCGACATTATGCGTAAGTATGATGTCTCGTTCTCCCTTGGGGATGGCTTGCGTCCGGGCTCCATCGCCGACGCCAATGACGCAGCCCAGTTCGCCGAACTGGAGACGTTGGGCGAACTGACGAAGATCGCCTGGGCGAAGGGCTGTCAGGTAATGATCGAAGGCCCTGGCCATGTGCCGATGCACAAGATTAAGGAGAACATGGACAAGCAGCTACGCGAGTGTGAAGAAGCGCCGTTCTACACGCTTGGCCCGCTAACGACGGACATCGCGCCGGGCTATGACCACATCACCTCCGCCATCGGCGCCGCGATGATCGGCTGGTTCGGCACGTCGATGCTCTGCTACGTCACCCCAAAAGAGCACCTTGGTTTGCCGAACCGCGACGACGTCAAAGTCGGCGTCATCACCTATCGCATCGCCGCACACGCCGCCGACCTCGCAAAAGGCCACCCGGCGGCGAAGCTGCGCGACGACGCTCTGAGCCGCGCACGTTTCTCTTTCCGATGGGAAGACCAGTTCAAGCTATCGCTCGATCCCGATACGGCGCGTGCGTATCATGACGAGACGTTGCCGAAAGAGGCGCACAAGACGGCCCATTTCTGCTCCATGTGCGGGCCAAAATTCTGTTCCATGCGTATCAGCCAGGACATTCGTGACGACGCGCAGCGTCTGGCCGGTATGGAGCAGAAGAGCCGCGAGTTTCGTGAGGCGGGCAATACGGTCTACGTGCCTGCCGAGTAAACAAGATAGAGTGGCGCAGTCTCTCGGGGACTGCGCCACCTGCATCAGCATTTGATTAGCATCATTCGTTTACTACTCACGTGCGTGGATGGTCACAGACGTCGCGTAAAAATCAGGATGATCTAAACACATGCACCGCCAACTTCACGCGTAGGCCCAGTGCGATTCCTTACGATTCATGATCTACGCAAGAAACGTCATTTCTTAACGAATACGGGGCACTTTGCATCGAACCACATGAATGAGATGCAGAGCATGCGAAAATTTATTTTTGGCGCATTTTTAACGGTGTATTCACTGGGTCACGCGTTGGCCCAGGATTACTCGACCGATCCCGCATTAAACAAATCTCAGTGGGATTATACAGCAGGTAGCCGTCGGGTCTCTCCACCTTCATACGAAGGCGCTCCGCCGCCCCCCACACAGGTCATCATCATGCCCAACACTGCAGGCTACGGCGAAAGCGCATCGTCTTCTAGCGGAGTTCCCATGCAGCCAAGAAATCTCTCACAACGACGGAACTCTTTTTCAGCCTCCGGAAATTCAAAATTTATTCAGCCACCATTGAGCCAACCGCCAACTGATACTCATCACTGACGACTCAATGAACATCGTCTCTTGAATAGCGACACATGCCTCGCATGGGCACCCGTATCCAGTCGGCCGGTTAAGCAGGCGCCACGATACGATGATCTCTCGCTATAGCTGAAGCTTCTTCCTCCGGCATCGGCCGCCCGAGCAGAAAGCCCTGCATTTCGTCGCAGCCACGCTCCGTAAGGAGAGAGAGCTGCGCTCCTGTTTCGATCCCTTCCGCCGTCACGCGCAAGTTGAGCTTATGGCTCATAAGAATGATTGCCTCTACAATAGTCCAGGCGTTCGGATCGTTGCTGATTTTTCCGATAAAACTTCTATCCACCTTGACCTTGTCGAACGGAAAATTATGTAAATAAGCCAAACTTGAATAGCCGGTGCCAAAATCGTCCAACGCCACCCGAACGCCGTGATTCCGCAAGTCCCTAACCAGCTCAAGTGCTTTAGCCGTATCTTCCATTAACAGGCTTTCTGTAATCTCCAGCTCCAGTCGCACGGGGTCGAGCCCCGTTTCCGAGAGGATTCGGGTAACCATTTCCACCAGATCGACCCGCTGAAATTGAATCGGCGAGAGGTTGACCGCAATACTGATGTCGGAACGCCACTTCGCAGCCGTGCTGCATGCCGTTCTAAGCACCCACTCGCCTAGCGGGACAATCAACCCTGTTTCCTCCGCCAGAGGGATGAAACGATCAGGAGGTATCATTCCTCGGGTGGGGTGTGGCCAACGCGCCAGCGCTTCAAATCCGGTGATAGAACCGGCAATATCGAATAAGGGTTGATAATGAATGGCCAGTTCTTCTCGACTTAAGGCCGCTCGCAGGTCCAGTTCGATATCGTGGCGCTCACGCAGGGCGGCGTCCATACCCGAAGCGAACTCGCAAGCCTGCCCCTTCCCCCCCTGTTTCGCCTGATACATAGCTATATCTGCTGATTTCAGTATTGACACAGCATTATCGCCGTCACGCGGACTCACGGCAACGCCGATACTGACCCCCACGTAGGCGTCGTGCCCACTCAGTTCAAAAGGTCGCCACAAGCACGCGATGATCCTGCGCGCGAGTGCGACAGCATCCGAAATTTCGTCGACCGCTCGCAGAACGATGACGAATTCGTCTCCACCCAACCGAGCGATGTAATCGCCGTCCCTCAACTCAGCCTGAAACCGATGCGCAACCTGTTTCAAAAGCATGTCGCCCGCGTGATGACCAAGCGTATCGTTGACAGCCTTAAAACCATCCAAATCAAGGCACAGAACTGCTGATTGTCCTCCTGCAAGGCGGGTCTGGTTCAAAACTTGCGTCAAGACGAGTTCAAGGCCTCGTCTATTCGGCAGGGACGTCAAGGAATCATGCAACGCCAGAAATCGAATATGCTCCTCTGCAGCTTTTCGTTCCGTAATGTCACGCACGGCGAGAACAGACGCCTGTCCGTCGACATACGGAACGGATCTGGAGAGAATTTCAACGGCGATACACCGTCCTGTTGCACTCACAAGTTCGAGTTGCTGCGGAGCCGACACGATCCCGGTTTCGGCTTTTTCATTGTTCAGTATTTCGACGGACGGAGGCTCCACGAACAGTTCTTCGATCGTCCGCTTCTTGGCCGTTTCGATATCGAGTCCGGTCATTTCGAGTATTCGTTCGTTGGCGTCGATGATGTTCGACCCCCGATGAATGAGAATGCCTTCGAATGTTCCGTCAGCCAGATGTCGCATTCGGTCGCTTTCACGCTGCTGGGCGCCAGCAACACGGATATCAAGAAGCGAGGCGAGGAAAACGAGAAACATGACCGCCAGAAACTCCGACAGGCCGATGACCGCGATTGGCGAGAACGCCGCACTATCCGGCGTCTGGCTGGCCGACATCCAGTCTCCGAAAGGCAGGACCGATCCCATCGATCCCAGCGGAAGCTCTGTCAACGTGACCGCGAGCAACAGACTCGACACCAGCACGGGCCGGGCGGCTATGCTGCTGCCCAGTTCCCAGAATGCGAATCCGCACAGAGTCGACCCGACGATCATCACCGCCATCACGGCTGAAAGATCGTACGCAAGCGTGAATGGTTGCGCTATAGAAACGAGAACAGCGAAGGTCGAGCAGGACATTCCAAAGGCAAGCAAACATCCGGCCAAAATGACGTTTCTGATGCTTCGACGCTGGCAAAGATAAAGATACCCGGAAACTGCCGCCGACAGGAACGTGATCGCACCTGCGAGCAACGTGACAGGTTCCGGTAAACGCCCCCACAGACTTGGGTAGGTCGACCATAAGGTATCGAAGAAAGTCGCCAATTCCGATGCCGAAACAACAGCGCCGAACGCGAATATGCGAATCAGCGTTGGCCAACGCGAAACCAAAAGACAACGGACCGAAAGAGAACCGCCAAGGATGGCGAGCGCAAGCACCGTCAGATGCGATCGCACATGCTGCTCATTAAGCAGGAATGTAAAGAGTCGCTCCATGAGTCCGCTTCTCGAGATCTTTACGAAGCGCCAGCCATCTGCGCCTTACTGAACTTAGGCGTCGATGTCTTAACGACGTCATAAAACGCTGCACGAAACGGATCAGGCTGCGTCGGGCGAAATCAGATCTCTCTGAAATCATCCTATCTTTCAAATATTACTTGTAAAATCCAAGATCATTTGGAGGATTACTTCACCTTTCCCCTTCGAAAATCATTCCCCGCGATACGCCGCACGGTCGCAGTTGTGGAGTGACCGGCCCGCAGATTCGCCAGAACCAACCGGCCTCCCGCTGCAATCACGTCACCGGCGCCGACCACCTGCTCAGGCGTGTAGTCCGCACCCTTGACCAACACGTCCGGCATGAGCGTACGAATTATCTCCAGAGGCGTGTCCTCGGAAAAAGAGACCACTGCATCGACCGAACGCAGCGCGGCGATGACGATGGCGCGGTCCGTCAAGGCGTTTATGGGACGCGTCTCCCCCTTGAGCCGCCGCACGCTGGCGTCGTCATTCAACGCCACGATCAGCCGGTCGCATTCGGCGCGCGCCGCAGCCAGCAAACTGACATGCCCTGGATGGAGGATATCGAAGCATCCGTTAGTGAAACCAACGGTCAGCCCCTGCTCCTTCCATCGGACGACCTGACGCGCCGCCTGCTCCTGCGACAGCAGATGACCAGCAGGCGACGACATATCCTGGGCTCGCAATTCGCCGAGCACCTCGGCGATATCCGCGGTGGCCGTCCCCAACTTGCCGACGACAACCCCGGCGGCGGCGTTGGCCACCCGCATCGCCTGTTCCCACGGCATACCGGACGCCACGGCAAGAGCCATAGTCGCGATGACCGTATCGCCAGCGCCCGAAACGTCGAAGACTTCACGCGCCCGGGCCGGCGCGCCTACGGCCTGACCGTCGCACGGCACCAGCATCATGCCTTTCTCTGAACGCGTCGCGAGAATCGCTTTCGCTCCGGCCTGCGCCATGACAAGTCGCGCGGCCGCCTCCACCTCGGCGTCATCTCCGGCGTCCGCTCCAGCCGCCGCCGCAAGTTCCCGAGCGTTGGGAGTGATGCAGGTCGCTCCATGGTAACGGCTAAAATCAGAAGATTTCGGATCGACGAATACAGGCACGCCCCTGTTTCTCGCCCCCTCCATCAGGTGACGCACGACAAGCGGATCGCACACACCCTTTCCGTAGTCCGAAAGAATGACAACGTCCGCTTCGGTCAAACGCGCATCGATCGCCCGCTGCAATGCTTCGGCCTCATCAGACTGCAACGGTAGCCTGCTCTCTTCATCAGCGCGCACGACTTGCTGGTGGGTCGCAATATACCGGGTCTTGCAAATGGTCGGCCGATGCGCAGTAGTCACCAGCGCGTCAGTGATCTGCTCGCCATGACGCAGTCGGTCGCGCAGGGTGGCGGCGGCATCGTCGTTTCCAACCAACCCGACGAGAACCGCCTTGCCGCCCAGCGAGATCACGTTGCTGACGACATTGCCCGCGCCCCCCGGCATCTCCCGACGCTCTTTCAGCAACAGTACGGGCACCGGCGCCTCAGGCGAAATTCGCTCCATTTCGCCATAAAGGAAGCGATCGAGCATCACGTCGCCAATGCAGAGGACAGTGATCGCGGAAAAATCCATGACTTCAGCAAACCCGTTGTTTCAAGCGTCGCCCGTTCAGACGACCGTTTGCATGTGACGGCCCTTGTCGCCAAACGCTGATACTGATGACGCTTTTATCGCGGCGCGTTCTTCAATCTTCAAGATTTTCGCAGATGATATCCGTAAGCGAAACAGCGCTCATCCACACCAGACGTCCGCCGAAATCTGCATAACCAATAAGGTTGATGCAAGAATGCGACCAGCCGTTCCTGCAATCATGGTCTCCGATAGCTGAATAAACTATGACGCAACCTGAATCGCGTGCCGCACGTTACACAAAGAACCCGTCGACGAAGCTTTCAAGCCCTGTCTGCCGAAGAGTCTTTAACCGCGCGGATATCAACACCGAGCGGGCTTCAAGGAGCGCACGATCAAGATCCGTATTGACGATAACGTGGTCGAATTCGCGCCAGTGGGAAATCTCGTCGCGGGCCGCAGCCATGCGGCGACCGATCTCGTCCTCCGCGTCAGACCCGCGCGAATGCAGTCGACGCTCCAGTTCCGGCAAGGACGGCGGCAACACGAACAGGCTGATGACATCGCCAGGCAGCGCCGCACGAATCTGGCGATGCCCCTGCCAGTCGATGTCGAACACCATGTCGCGCCCCTCAGCCAGCGCACGTTCCACCGGCTCGCGCGGCGTTCCGTAACCACGACCGAACACCGTCGCCCATTCCAGCAGTTCCCCGGCGTCGGCCATTCGCCGGAACTCTTCCATACTGCGAAAATGGTAATGCACCCCATCGACCTCTCCGGGGCGAGGCGCCCTCGTGGTGACGGAGACAGAATCGCTGAGGCGAGGCTCCGCAGCGCGGAGAGCGTTCGCGATGGTCGACTTGCCCGCACCGGACGGCGCAGAAATGACGAAACAGACGCCCCGCCGCGCCACTGCCGGACCAGCTGCGCGGACTGGCGGCGCACTCCTTCGCATCGGATGTTCGCCGGGGTGGTTGCTCGTCATGGTCTAATGATCCCAACACGCTGCGCCAGTCACTTGCGCCCTTCTATCAGCGTCGGGTTAATAGCGCGACTATGAAACGGACCACGCTTCTGATCACCGGCGCAGCGTCGGGACTTGGCCGCGCGCTCGCGTTGAAACAGGCGAAGCCCGGCGCGACGCTTCACCTCGTCGACCACGACGCTCTCCGTCTGCAAGATACCGTCGCGCGCGCTGAAGCGCTCGGCGCCCGGTGCGAGGGGCGCCGCATCGATGTCCGCGACGCGACGGAGATGCAGGCGCTGGTGTCGGGGTGCAGGCATCTGGATCTGGTGATCGCCTGCGCAGGCGTGACGGGCGGGGTAACACGCCCAGCGGGCTGCCCAACCACTGGCGGCGCTGCTTCGCTGGAATCCGAACGGCAGGTCCGGGCGATGATCGAGACCAATCTCCTGGGCGTGATCAACACGGTGATGCCCGCGATCGACGTTATCCGCTTCCAACCGCGTGCGGACGACGGCCTTCGCGGCCGCATCTGCGCCATCTCCTCCGTCGCGGGCGTCGTGTCGTTTCCCGGCACGCCGTCCTACTGCGCGACCAAGGCCGCCGTGGACCGCTTCATGGTGGCGACAGGCGGCAATCTGCGTCGCGAGGGCGTGCTGCTGTCGTCCGTTGTGTGCGGCTTCATCTCAACGCCCATGGCGAACGTGAACGAATTTCACATGCCCGGACTAACGCAGGTTCAACACGCCGCCGACCGTATCATGAACGGACTGAACCGCAACAAGCGGAGAATCGTCTTTCCACGCTGGCTCGTCGTTGGCTCGCGTCTGATGGACATGCTGCCGATCAGTCTCGCTGAAAAATATTACCTCAATCAGCCTGTCGGCGCCGCCGGGACATTGTGCCGGGCAGGCGACCCTTCCTGAGGCGGGCTGGGCGCATATACGCCGCCCGCACTCCGTATTAACGTTACGAAGGCGATTCGCCGGACGTCGCATCCCCATCAACGGAACCTCGCCATTGACATCGCCCCCGCAGCGTAACGCTCACGCCCTGATGGAAGATCTGTCGGCGGCTTCCGTGCGCGAACCCGCCCCGCTGTCGCGCAAGACGATGCCGATGGACCGCGTGTTCTGGAGCCATTTCTCCCCCAATCTGGGGCCGGGAGGCTGGGTCACCGGCGCCCTGCTGGTCAGCCTTGGGCTGGACTTTCGAACCGGCGTTCTTGCGATCCTGCTCGGCAACGCGATCGGCGCCTTGCCGGTCGCGCTGGCCGCGGCGATCGGACCGCCCACGGGCCTCACCCAGATGGAGGCTTCGCGCCGAGCGCTCGGAACGCTGGGCGTAAGGCCGCCCTCATTTCTCAACTGGCTCTATTGCGTCGGCTGGGATGCGGTGAACAACGTGCCCGCCGCCGCCGCGCTGATCGCGCTGCTGGCGGTGTTCGGCCTCTCCGCGCCGTTCTGGCTCGCGCTCGGCGTGCTGGCTGGCGTGCAGATGATCGCCTCGATTTACGGACATCACGTGGTTCAGGCGCTTCAGAAATATCTGGGGGCGCTGCTGCTGGCGGTATTCGCCCTGATCGGCCTGACTTTCGCGGCCAACGGCGGATCGGTAATCCATGCGGAACATTCTGTCGGCTTCGCCACATTTCTGCTCGCCGTCGGGATTCTCGTCAGCTTCAACCTGTCATGGGCGACCTACTCGTCCGACTACACACGATATTTGCCGGTGGACGCCGACCCGAAACGTGTAGTGACCCTTGCTCTCGCCGGGTTGCTGACCTCCGCCGTACCGTTCCAGATTCTCGGGTTGCTGACTGCAGCGAGCATCGCGGAACCCTCGCCGACCGCCGTGATCGCCAGTCTTCAGCACGCCATGGGTCCGCTTGGCCCGCTTGCGCTCGCCGCCATCGCTTTGTCGTCGATCACTGGAAATTCTTTCAACGACAACACTGCCAGCTACAGCCTGATTTCGGCTGGCATTCATGTCCCGCGCGTGGCGGCGGCGATCATCACAGCCTCACTCGGCTACGTGCTGGCTGTGGCGGGCGCCGGACGTTACGCGTCGCTCTACACAGACTACCTGTTGGTGACGATGTACTGGATAGCCCCTTGGGCGGGAATCGTGCTTGCAGACTGGTATCTGGTTAAAAAGAACGATCCCAACGTCGCATACGGGCATGAGCCAGACGCGCCGTCGGGCTGGACGCATGGAGCGACGATTTTCATCGTAACGTCCGCGCTGACGGTTCTGCTGTTCTCCACAAGCAGCCTTTATACCGGGCCTATAGCGCGATGGCTGGGCGGCGCGGATATCGGCTACTATGTCGGCTTCTTTGTCGCCGCGCTCTGGTACGCCGCTACGGCTCGCCCGCGCGGCGCAAGCTCGCGTTAGAGCGGCGACGCAGGCCGCGTCGTCAAAGGCTTCCGTGTTCCGCCGTCAGTCCTCGGTCGGCGCTTCCTCGGAAACCTCGGCGACGGTCGACACCTCCGCCTTGCCCACCAGTCCGCGCGCGAAATCCTCCGCCGAGAACGGACGCAGGTCCTCCGCCTTCTCGCCCACGCCCACGGCGTGCACAGGCAGCTTGAACGCATCGGCCAAAGCAACGACCACGCCGCCGCGCGCCGAACCGTCCAGCTTCGTGACGATCAGGCCCGTGACGTTCACCAGTTCGCGGAACACGCGAACCTGCTCCAGCGCGTTCTGCCCCGTGGTGGCGTCCAGAACCAGAATGACCGAATGCGGCGCCGTCTCGTCGAATTTCTTCATCACGCGGATGATCTTCGCGAGCTCTTCCATGAGAGCGCCCTTGTTGTGCAGACGCCCGGCAGTGTCGATCAGCAGCAGATCGGCGCCTTCCGCACGACCGCGACGCAGCGCCTCGAACGCCAGACCGGCAGCGTCGGCGCCCGGTTTTCCGGCGATTACCGGCGTTCCGGTGCGCTCGCCCCACACCTGTAGCTGCTCGACGGCGGCGGCGCGAAAGGTATCGCCCGCGACCATCAGGACCTTCTTGCCCTGCTCGCTGAAATAGCGAGCCATCTTGCCGATCGTCGTGGTCTTGCCTGTACCGTTGACGCCCACCATCAGCACGACATGCGGCTTGAGCGCCGGATCTGGCTCGAAGGGAATCGCGACCGGCTGCAGCACGCGGGCGATTTCCTCGGACAACGCGGCGCGAATTTCGTCGTCCGTCACCTCCGCCCCGAACCGCGTCGCGCGGAACGAATCGATGACGCGACCAGCGACCGCCGGGCCGAGGTCGGCTGCGATCAGATGCTCTTCAAGATCCTCCAGCGCTGCTTCATCGAGCTTGCGCTTCGTGAAGACCGCTCCGAGTTTCTGGGTGGAACGAGACAGGCCCTGCTTGAGCCGTGAGAAAAAACCGAGCGCCATGTCAGATCGTTTCCGCCACGACGCCGCCCGCGTCAACCGCTACGGCGCGCACGCGCTCTATGCGTCCGATTTCGGAAGGCTTCGTCAGCCTTACCGGCGCGAACTCCTCGCTATGGCCGGAATCGGCTGTCTCCATGAGCACGCTCAGTTCCTGCCCGATAAGGCTGCGGTAATACGCCTGCGCCGCCGCCTCGCCGAGGGCGCGGATACGCGCGGCGCGCGCCTTTCGCTCGATAACCTGCACGGCGGGCATCCGCGCAGCGGGGGTGCCGGGGCGCGCACTGTATGGAAAAACATGCAGAAACGGCAGTGACGCCTGTTCGACGAACGCCAGAGTTTCCTCGAACAGCACGTCGTCTTCAGTCGGAAAACCCGCGATCAAATCGGCTCCGATGCCGATGCGTGGCCTGATCGCACGGGCGCGCTCAATGACCCGCGCGGCGTCCTCCACCAGATGACGCCGCTTCATGCGCTTGAGGATCATGTCGGATCCCGCCTGCAACGACAGGTGCAGATATGGCATGAAGCGGGGCTCGGATTCCAGCAGACGCCATATATCGTCATCGATCTCCACCGGATCGACGGAAGACAGCCGCAGCCGCTCCAGTTCAGGCACAAGCGCAAGCAGACGACGACACAGCTGCCCGAGGCGCGGCGTTCCCGGCAGGTCCCCACCCCAAGACGTGATGTCCACGCCCGTCAGCACGACCTCGCGATAACCAGACGCGACCAGCGCCCTCACCTGCTCGACGACCGCTCCGACCGGGGCGGAGCGCGACGGCCCGCGACCGAACGGGATGATGCAGAAGGTGCAGCGATGGTCGCAGCCCTGCTGCACCTCGACGAAGGCCCGGGTACGCCCGGCGAACTCCGTCACCAGATGCCCCGCAGTCTCCCGCGCGGCCATGATGTCGGAGACCGCGTTCCCCTGCGTCAGCGCCGTCGGCGTCCAGCTTTCGGCCTTCAGCTTGTCCTCGTTCCCCAGCACACGCGTCACGCCCGGCAGGGCTGACCAGCGATCAGGATCGATCTGCGCGGCGCAGCCCGTGACGACGATGCGCGCGCCGGGGCGCTCGCGGTGGGCGCGACGAATCGCCTGTCGCGCCTGACGCTCAGCCTCGCCCGTCACGGCGCAGGTGTTGACGATGATCAGGTCGTCCAGCCCTGTGGCATGGCCGCGCATGACCTCGCTCTCATACGTGTTGAGGCGACAGCCGAACGTCAGGATATCGACGCCGCGCTCCGGCGAAGGCGCGGGTGACACGGCTTCCGGCGCGAGCGCCGCTGCGGACTCCACCAGATGCTCCGGCGCGCTCATCGGGGGAAAGCCTCGAGATCGACAACGCCTTCAAAGGCAAAGGCGGCCGGGCCGGTCATCAGCACATGGTCGTCCGCCGCCCACTCGATAAGCAATTCGCCGCCATCGGCCTCGACCGTCATGCGACGTTCCCCAAGGCCGCGTCGCGCCGCATTGACCACCGCCGCACACGCGCCGGAGCCGCAGGCGAGCGTGAATCCCGCGCCACGTTCCCACACCCGCAGGCGCATGCGGTCCGGCGCGTCGATGCGAGCGAAACCTGCATTGACGCGTTGCGGAAACAACTCATGGACCTCGATCTCCGGCCCTGCGGAGGAAGCGGCTATGTCATCGACGAAGAACGTCACGTGCGGGTTGCCCATCGACAGCGCTGCGGGCTCTCCCGCCAGAGGCAGGCGGAGCGTGTCGGCCTCCCGGGCCAGCGGCACGTCGCGCCAGTCCAGTTGCGGACGCCCCATATCGACTGTCACCCGCGCCTCGCCCTGCTCTCCTGCATCGAGCACGCGGGCGGCCAAGAGGCCCGCCTGCGTACGCAGCGTAAACGACCGGGCGTCGCTCTCGCGCGCCAGAAGCGCCGCGACGCAGCGCGAGGCGTTGCCGCACGCACCGGCCTCGCCGCCGTCCGGGTTGAAGAAACGCACATGCACGTCCGCGTTCCCGCCTTCCGCCTGAATGTCAGGGCGGGAGAGCGTCACGAACTGATCGGCCCCTATGCCGCGTTTGCGGTCCATCAGCGCGGCGATGCGCCGTGGCGTCAGGTCGAGCGATCGGTCACGTTCGTCAACCACGACGAAATCGTTCCCCAGTCCATGCATCTTGTGAAAAGCGGCGCGCATGCGGGCCTTATAAGGCATCCTCCTTTTGGTTGCGAGGATTGCCGCAAGTGGATTTCTAGAAGGCGACGACCTGAGACGTTACAGCGATGGCCAACGCCTTCGTCGTTGGGCGACGCTCCATGGAGATCTTTTAGTCGACGATATGGCCCAGGATTACAGGTCTGTACCCGCACGGAGCGTCGCGGGCTGCGCCGCGTCCCCGCTTTAGCATCGCGTTACAGTCATCCCACATATGCGTGTCCGACGACTGAAAGCGGTCTCCGGCCATAACGGGCTGGACGACAGAACCCTAACTCTACGCACGGAAGATTCATTATGTATCAGACGACGTCAGCGCGCGCCTCTTCGCAATAACGATGCTCCGACAGCGAAACTGGCCGCAAATCAATACCTCCGACGCATGAGCGACTCCCGATCAGGCCCGTCATGACTTGAACCTTCGCAGCATGAAGGGTAAACCCCGGCGTTCCGGTGACGTCGCCCGACATGGCGTTTCATCTTTGTCGGCGGTTCGAACCGCCACCGGACTCCCACAATCGACCGCTCCATCGTCAGGAACGACGTCGTCCGCGCGCCTGCACACCACCAGCAGGCGGCAGGGTCATACGTCGTGAATGCTGGCGTTCGCCGGCGATAGTCTCTATGCCCACCTTCCGATCCCGCTCAGGAAACCTTTACCGTCATGCCTTTTCCGGACTCCGCCGCCCCCCTCGCCCGCGCGCTCGCCGAACGCGGCTATGAAGAGCCGACCGCCGTTCAGGCCGCCGTGCTCGCGCCGGAGGCGCGCGGACGCGATCTTCTCGTCTCTGCGCGCACCGGTTCAGGCAAGACTGTCGCCTTCGGTCTCGCCATGGCCGAAGAACTGCTCAACGACGAAGGGCGCGCCATTCACGTTGCGACGCCCGCCGTTCTGGTCGTGGCGCCGACGCGCGAACTCGCGCTTCAGGTCAAAAACGAACTGACCTGGCTTTACGCCCAGACGGGCGCGCGTATCGTTTCCTGCGTCGGCGGCATGGAGCCCCGACGCGAGGCGAGCGCGCTGGCCGCTGGATGTCAGATCGTTGTCGGCACCCCCGGCCGCCTTTGCGATCATCTGGCGCGCGGCAACCTGAACCTGTCAGCGCTGCGCGTCGTCGTTCTCGACGAGGCGGACGAAATGCTCGATCTCGGCTTCCGCGAAGAGCTTGAGACCCTGCTGCAGGCGAGCCCAGAGACGAAGCGCAGCTTCCTGTTCTCCGCGACCATCGCCCGCGAAATCGCGCGCCTCGCCAAGCGTTACCAACGCGACGCGTTGCGGATCGACACGATTGGCGACAACGCCCCTCATTCGGATATCGAATACCGCGCCGTTCTGGCCGACCAGACCGACACAACGGGCGCGATCATCAACGTCCTGCGCCTGGTTGGCAGCCCCTGCGCAATGGTCTTTTGCCATACCCGCGAAGGCGTGCGGCAGATGCAGTCGGCCCTGCTCCAGCACGGCTTCGCCTCGGTCGCCATCTCCGGCGAACTCGGCCAGAACGAACGCAGCCGCGCCATCGAAAGCCTGCGCAACGGGCAGGCGCAGGTCTGCGTCGCCACCGACGTCGCGGCGCGCGGCATCGACGTGCCGACCCTCGGCCTCGTGATCCACGCCAGCCTCCCCAGCAATCCGGCGACCTTGTTGCACCGCTCTGGCCGCACCGGCCGCGCCGGACGCAAGGGCGTCTGCGTGCTGGTCACCACGCCCGCGCGCAGACGTCAGGCAGACCGTCTGTTTCAGGCGGCGGGCGTCGAAGTTACCTGGAGCGCCGCGCCGACCCCCGACGCGATCCGCGCCGCCGACGTCGAGCGCCTGCTCGCCGATCCGGTCCTCGTCAGCAAACCGCCCTCTGATCAGATCGCTCTTATCGAACGGCTGGTCACCGAGCGGACGCCTGAGCAACTGGCCGCAGCCCTCATCGGGTTGTGGAACTCCCGCCTGCCGGAAGCCGCACGCATTCGCGCCATCGCGCCAGGCGCCCCCTCCCCGCGCGAACGCGCACCCGCCACCGCGCGACGCGACAATGCGGACGGCCCTCCGACGCGCCGACGCGCCGAGCAACGCGACGGATCGGGCTCATGGTTCCGCCTGTCCGTGGGGCGCGCCGATCGCGCCGATCCGAAATGGCTCGTGCCGCTCCTTTGCCGTCTCGGCGGCGTGACGAAGCCGGACATCGGCGCAATCCGCATCGCGCCGACATATACGCTTGTCGAAATCGCGTCGGACAAGGCTGACCGCTTCGCGTCATGCGCGTCGGCTACTGACGATGACGAGATCAAGATCGAACCAGCTCAGGCGCCATCCGACAACGAAGCGCCTCCGGCTCGTGGCCGTTCGCCCGGCAAGAAGCCTGTATACAAGGGCGGCGGCAAGGGACGCGGCGATCGTCCCGCTGGCCCATCTTCACGCAAGCGTCGCTGATATACTCCCGTTCAAGCGGAAAGCTCGAACGGGCGAGAAACGCAGCGCACGACGCTCCAGACAGTGTTCACCACGCCTTGGTTCGGTGGACACTGCCCTGTTCACGGGAACGACTACGCGAACCCGTCATTGAATCGAATTCGTAAAGACGGAAGACGGGCGTCGAGTTAAGCCGCCATTTGGTCGGGCAAACCCCACTGACTGGAAAAATTCATTCCAAACAAGCGACTGGAGCGCATAGGCCGAGAGTCAGCCGTGATGCCCGTCGCGCCGACAGCGGGCTACGCGCTGGGCGGCGTAAATGGCGGTTTCATGCCGGGCCCTAATAAACCACGCGCAAACCGCAAATTGCGCGTACGGTGGGGACAAGGACGGGCCCCGCCACTCTACAATCGAAAAATCATCAGCCGTTTTTGCTTACGTGGGCATCCGCCCCGAACGCCGATCCCGAAATGTGGATTGCAGAGCCCGGCACGCCTCTTTTGACAAGAATGTCAGCAAGCGTTCGGGCGCGCAGCAATCCCAGTTCGACAGCGTGCGCCTGATCTTCGGGAGCCATGGACACGGTATCGCCAGCGCCGTGCACAAAGAGCGTGGCGCTCCCGCGCGTAGCGACCAGCTTGTTCAGCGCTGGCTCCTGCCCGACCACGAGCTGGTCTGAGCCGGCCTGAAATCTGATCAGCACCCCATCCGGATCCGACAGATCGTAATCGGGGCGCTTGACGTCCGCCAGCTTAGAGTCGGCGGGCGTTTCAAACCCCGGAAACTCAGCGGGAGATGGAGGGGCGTTGGGAATTTCCGGTAATACGACTGGCCCAACCTGAGCCGACGCCTTCGGTTCCCGGAATTCGGGCATAGCGATTTCGGGCTCGTCTCCCGACGTTTTCGCGGACGTCGTTTCTGCTTTTGGAGACGTCTCCGGTTTGGTTACGGAAGTCGAAGGCGCGGTCGCTGAGGTCTGGGGCGGCGACGTCGCCTCCGCGGCATCCAAAGTGGCGCCTAACGACCCGCCTGGCGCCACCGGCGACGCCTTGGCGGGGGAGGTTCCGGTCGACTTGCCTGTCGCCTGCGCGGCGCCTGTATCCGTCTTCGGTCCTGGCGCTTTCGCGGCCACCTGACCCGGCGGAGGTGGAATGACCGGCGTCAGGGCGCCATTCTGCGCGACCGTGCGCTGGTTAAGATTACGCGCCTGCACAAGTTGCTGGGTAAGCGACTGCCGGAGGGCGGGCGACGGAAGATCCGGCCCGGATGTTGGCGTCAACCCAACCTTGGGATACGGCGCGGCCTGCCCCGGCGGCGGCGGGCGTTGCAGAGCGATGGCGCCGCCCTGATGCTGCTGGTACCACTCCAGCGTCGAATCGACGACGTCGCGGTGTTGGCATCCGGCCAGCGCGGCCACGACGACCGAACCTGCGGCAATTTTCGCCGTCGCGCGCGAGAAAGGCGAAGGCTGCCCAACCCCTGGCGTGGACGGCGGAATCTCGCATTGCCCGACAATTTCGGCGGGCGGCGACACGAGCATAAACTGACGGAGCGAAAGAAGCCTCATTTGCCAGCCAGTCTAGCCCGTTCCGTCGTTTCTGGCGAGGCGACGCCGAACGATTCCCGAGTGTCTTTCGAGCAGAGGCCCGCAAGGCTGCTTACGGGCCTCGCAATCGCCAAGGAACGCCCCCATCTGTTTCGGACGCCTGCTCTCTCCGCCCCCTCTTGGCAGCGGACGCGCAGCGGCGCAGGATGTAGCCATGACTTCGCATCTCCATTCAGAGGAGGCCTCCGCTATGGGCTCCATGAAGAACGACCACGACCTGCGGCTTGCTCGCACACAATTCGACGAAGATCCGGACGGACCCGATATCCCTGAGCCGCAGGGGCCGGACGTCAAGGAACCGGACGACAACAAGACGCTGTCCTCGCCGGTCAACGAACTGGAGAGTCGTCTGTTCGATCAGCGCAAGGTGCTGATCTTCGGCGGTATCAACGACAAGATCGCCCGTGACGTCACCGGTCGCCTTCTGGCGCTGGCCGGAGCCTCGGACAAGCCGATCGACGTCTATGTCAATTCGCCCGGTGGCCATGTCGAAAGCGGCGATACGATTCACGACATGATTCGTTTCGTCGATTCGATCGCCCCGGTGAACATCATCGGCACGGGCTGGGTCGCGTCCGCTGGCGCCCTGATCTTCGCGGCCGGTCACAAGGACCGCCGTTTCTGCCTGCCGAACACCCGCTTCCTGCTGCACCAGCCGATGGGCGGCGTGCGCGGCCCGGCGACGGACATCGACATCGAAGCGCGTGAGATCGTGAAGATGCGCGAGCGTCTGAACCGCCTCTTCGCCCGCGAGACCGGGCAGTCTTATGAAAAGATCTGCAAAGACACGGACCGGAACTACTGGATGTCCGCCGAAGAGGCGATTTCCTACGGTCTCGTGACCAAGGTCATTTCCAAGCTCTCCGAGCTCCACTAACGCACGCTCATTCCGCGCGAGCATATCGCGCGGAATGGCCCTGCAATCGCTCGCAGTCCATCGGCCTTCGCCCGGATTTGCGGGCCTATACCGAGCGCCTGCGACATGAATGCTCTTTCTGATATCTACAGCCGTCTTCCTGACAACCTCGACGATCTGCCGCCCCCGCCCAACGAAGCTGCGGTGCAGGAAGCGGATTACCGCGCACGTCACTGGAGTTCGACGGTCCCGGGACCACTGAAACCGGGATCTCAGGAACACAAGCAGGCTGTCGCGCAGATGTTCCGCGACACGTTCAATCCCTACAAGCCTTCCGTTATCAACTGGCCGAAGCTCGATCCGGAGACGCTGAAGCGCGTCACGTCGCTGCCGATCTGGGACATCGCCGTTCAGACCGAAGGCAAGGCCCGCCTCCGTATGGCAGCCTACGCCAGCATGATCGACGATCCTGACATGAAGGATGCGATCTCGCGCAACGCGTGGGAAGAGAACCGACACAAGGAAGTCCTCAGCAAGCTCGTCGAGGCCTATGGCATCGAAATGGCCCCAGAGCCGCCCTATATCGAGCCAGGCGATCCTGAGTGGGCGTATCTCGTCACCGGGTTCTCCGAGTGCGTCGACAGCTTCTTCGCTTTCGGGCTGTTCAAGGTCGCGCAGACGTCAGGATTTTTCCCAGCGGAACTGATCGAGACGTTCGAGCCGGTTATGCAGGAAGAGTGTCGTCACATTCTGCTCTTCGCGAACTGGCTGGCATGGTATCGCGCCACGGGTCCGGCGTGGCGCCGTCCGTGGTTCGAACTGAAGGTGCTCGCTGTGTGGTTCTTCCTTGTCTACGAACGCATCGGCCTCGCCCGTTCAGTCGACAGCGACGGGAAGGAGCACACGCAGGACAACAACTTCACGGTGACCGGCGCACAGGAAATGACCAGCCAGGACCTGACGCTGGCTGACTTCATGGCGCTGTGCCTCAAGGAAAACGACAGGCGCTTTTCGGGATACGATCGCAGGCTCCTGCGGCCGAAACTGGCGCCGAACCTCGCCAAGGCGGGTCTCTGGGCGCTTCGCCTCGCAGGCCGCAAGCCGAAGGCGGAACCAAATGGCTTTGCCGTTCCCGCATGAGCATCAAGGCGGGCTCAGACGCACATAAGCGCCTGTTCTGTGAACAGTTCATCGCCACGCATCAGTCGTTCGACCCGGAAACGCTGCCCTGGCCGGAGTTGGACGAACGCGACCTGACGCGCTTGCGCAGCATTCCGTTCTGGCAGGAGGTGTATCACACCGAGCGCCGTGCGGGAGCGATCGTCGACGCGTTCGCTCCCTTCGTGCACGACCAACTGGTACGGGACGCGGTGGAGATGCAGGGGCTTGAAGAGACCCGTCACGCGCGCCTGATCCGCACGATGATCGATCGCTACGGGATCGACGCCACCGAACAACCGATCGAAAAATTTCCCGCCGATCTCGAGACCGCATTCATCGATTTCGGATTCGGAGAGTGCCTCGACGCGTTTTTGGGCTTCGGCGCATTCAAGACGGCCCGCCAGTCAGAGTTTCTGCCGGAGGGTCTGTTCGAGATTTTCGATCTGCTTATGTTCGAAGAAACGCGGCACATCGTGTTTTTTATCAATTATATGGCCTGGCGAGAGCGGCAGCGCGGCCTCGGCCGAATACGGCGGACTATCAAGTCATTGAAGTTCTACTCCAGAGCGGCGCAGCGGCTGCTCGGGATGGTGCGCCGCGGCCAGAACGCCAATGACGGGCATGATTTCGCCGTGACGCAGACTGCCGTGTTCCTGGAAGGCTTCGCGTTCCGTAACTTTGTCGAGGATTGCTATCGCGAAAATGCCCGTCGAATGGCCGCGTTTGATCCGGATCTGATGCAGCCCCGCCTGCTGCCTGCTATCGCCAATCTGGCGCTGCAGGGGTTGCGGTTGTGGCCGCATAAGCCCGCACACCAGACACCCCATCCGGCGTAGGGCGCCACAGTGGCGCACGCAAAGACGAACTTCTCATGCGTGCATCATTGTGTTTTGGAACATCCAGAGTCAGCGCCAATATCGCCGCCAGGCGCGGACAATATGCCGCCTCACGATTTGCATTTGGAATATAAAAAATATCACCAAATATTTTAAAGAATTGAACGCCACCCGGAGACATCTCCGGTAGATTTTAAAAGCTCTTGCAGACGAAAGACCGCTCCCCGCAAAGCCTTGGCCTCGTATCACGAAGCGATCCAACCACTCCCCACTGGCGGAAAGGATCGATTTGTGCACGGTGTTTACCAAGTGTGCGATAAGGGCCGTATCCACGAACCTGCGTGACGGAATGGCGCTTCAGTTCGTTCGCGCCCGCAATATGGCCGCTCCTCGAGCCCGCAAAGCCGAAATCGAGGTCAGTCCAGCCAACGCCATAACGTCGCGAATTTCCTTTGCCAGCCCGCCAAGAGTCGCCATGACTCCCGCATGACCACCTGCAGCGAGTCCCCAGGCCCACGGTCGCCCGATCGCAACAGCTGTCGCGCCCAGCGCCAGCGCGGTGACGACATCGCCACCGCACCGGACGCCACTATCGAGAATGACGTCCCCCCTCCCCGCCACAGCCGCGACGATGTCTTGCAGGACGTCAAGGGTGGCTGGCGCGGGATCCATCTGCCTGCCGCCATGATTGGACACGACCACGCCATCCGCGCCCGCCGACATGCAGGCGCGCGCGTCGTCGCTCTCCATAACGCCCTTGACGACCAGCTTTCCCGCCCACTCCGCACGCAGCCAGTCGAGATCACGCCAGGTCAACGTCGGGTCGATCTGCCCTGCCGCATTCCCCGCCTGCTCCAGCAAAGTCGCGCCCATGTGGTATGGTTCAAGATTGCCAATTTTGGGCTTGCCGCCACGCGCCATCCCAAGACTCCAACGCGGATGCAACGCCATGGACGCCAACAATGCGGGCGATGGGCGCGTCAGGCGTCGGAACCCGTTGCGTGCGTCCCGGCGCCGCAACGGGGTGATCGGCGTATCGACGGTAAGGATGATCGTCCTGACGCCGCATGCTTTCGCACGCGCCAGCATGTCCTGCGTCAAACTCCGATCTCGGAAAACGTATATCTGAGAATAAAGCTTCGCATCATTTGTGCGAGATAACTCTTCCATGGACGCTATGGAGAATGTCGACACGCCCATCGGGACGCCGACCCTCGCGGCGGCCGAGGCTGCAAGGCTCTCTCCGCCTGGCCACATCATGCCGCCAAACCCCAGGGGGGCCAGCATGAATGGCGCCCCCCAGCGCTCTCCAAGGCAATCTGTTTCAATATCCACCTGCGAAACATCGGTCAGGCAACGGGGCGTTATGGTCCAACGACCAAACGCCGAGCGGTTGGCCTCCAGCGTCGCCTCCTGAAATGAACCGCCATCGACATAGTCGCGAAAAAGTCCGGGAAGGCGGCGGTTGGCCAAACGCCGCATATCGTCGATGCCAGAGAATTCCATGACCGGTCTTTCTTATTTCTGATTTTTCATGAGGCGGCTATCGGCTCACACGGCGTCGCGTCAGCCTGAACGCGGGCGCTCGCGAAGGACGCGTCGAAAGCACGCCTACAGGCAGGACAGGACCATCGTCGCAAATCGCAACATGATAACGCTGCAGCAGGCGCGCCAGAACGAAGACCGCTTCGGCCATGGCCAATTGCGCGCCTATACAGACATGCGGCCCAACGCCAAATGGCAGATACGCGAATCTGTCCGGTTCGGGGCCGCGCAGAAAACGCCCCGGGTCGAATGCGTTCGGCTGCGACCAGAGCGCCGGAGAACGATGCAGCATCCAGAACGGCGTAAGCACCATTGCGCCGCGCCTGACTACGTGCCCGCAAAGTTCCGTGTCTTCGACAGCTTCCCTTCCGGTCATGAAAGCAGGAGGGAACAGCCGCAAGGATTCGCGTACAATAGCCGTCACCACGGGAAGGTTTTCCAGATTTGCGGCGGCGTTGTCTGGAGACAGATCAACGTTGAGGACCTCGTCCGCCGCCATCTTCTGCCAATCATCAGCATGAGCCAGAAGCCATACGGACCAGAACAACGCGGTCGCAGTCGTTTCATGTCCCGCAACAATCATCGTGCCGACTTCGTCGATGACTTCTGGGCCTTGCGGCGCACCATTGACGCCAAGCGCCGCAACCAGCAGATCAAAAAGATCTCGTGGTTTTCCGACCGCAGCGGCAGGCGGTCGTTCCGCGATAATGGCTTCGACCAGCCGAACCCACCGTTTGCGAAAGCGCGCACGGCGCCAGTCAGTGACGGTCAGCGCCGACAGCGGCAACAGAAAATCGGCCGGACGGGGGCGACCAATTCCCGTCATAAAAGACGTCACCATCTCACGAAGGGACGCATTGAATCTCTCACTCGCCATGGAAAACATGGTGACCGCAGCAATATCCAATGCAAGAATCTGCATGAACGCGAAGACGTCGACTACGCTGTCGTCATCTAGTGTTTGCAAGGCCTCTTCGGAAGATGTCGCGATATGCGGCGTCAGCGCGGCGACCGCCCGTGGTGTGAACGCCGGAGCCATGGCCTTGCGCCGCTCGCGCCAGACAGCACCTTCACTGACAAGAATGCCATCGCCGACAATCGGACCAAGAACGCGCCGTCCCATCCGCAAACGCCGAAATGTCGTAGCCTGCCCGATGAAGAGGGCCTTCATAGCCTCGGGACTGGAGGCCAGGACCAGCGACTTTCCCGGGACGCGCAAAGACACCACCGGCTCATGGAAACAACGCTCCGGGAACGCCGAGAAACCGTTGCGGCGCAACCGGGTCAGAACGCCAAAGCCACCGATGGAATCAGGCGGCGACGATGGCATCGATGGAGTGAATAGCGTGGACATGCCGCATCACAATGCACGCAATTTCTCATTCCGACCAGAGAACGTCAAAAGGAAAATCAACCCTCTCACCCACCATGCCCTCCCGGTTTGTGAAGCCGCCTGTCAGAAAGCGCCGCGACTGCCCACCGTTCGCTGACAAAGGCGGCTCACGCAGTGCGCGCATGAACTCCCCACTCGCGCGGACGGCTTACCGAGCGGGCGCCACATAGAAAAAGCCCGGCATAACGCCGGGCTGCACTGTCATGAACCTCGACAGTTTCAGAAATTTTCCAAAGCATTGGAACGTCCCCGAAACCTGCGTTCCCCTTTTATCCCGCCATATCGACAGTCGGCAACGCGACGCCCGCAACCGCCTTCGGCAACGCCCGCTGACCAAGCAAAGCGACTGCCGCTTCGATATCTGGCGTAAATAACCGATCTTTTTCATAGAAAGGCACCGACGCCCGCAACGCAGCCACAGCGCGCACCAGCGGCTCAGACGACGCAAGCGGCGCAAGAAAATCGATTCCCTGAGCGCTGGCGAGGTATTCGATAGCGAGAATGACGCGCACGTTGTCGGCCATATCGCCCAGACGACGCGCAGCAAACGTCGCCATGCTAACGTGATCTTCCTGATTCGCTGACGTCGGCAGGCTGTCGACGCTGGCCGGATGCGCCAATGTCTTGTTTTCCGAAGCCAGAGCCGCCGCAGTAACCTGAGCGATCATGAAGCCGGAGTTCAGACCGCTCTCTTTCACGAGGAACGGAGGAAGCCCGCTCATCTGCGCATCGACCAGCAGCGCCAGACGTCGCTCCGCCAATGCGCCGATCTCCGCGATCGCTACGGCCAAGGCATCCGCGACGAGGGCCACGGGTTCGGCATGAAAATTGCCGCCGGAGATCATCTCGTCCGTATCAGCAAAGTGCAGCGGGTTATCGGAAACTGCGTTCGCTTCAATCAGCAGAACCGAAGCTGCGTGACGCAGACTGTCGAGACAGGCGCCCATAACCTGCGGCTGACACCGCAGGCAGTATGGGTCCTGCACCCGCTCGTCATCTTCAATGTGAGACGCGCGGATCGCGGAACCGGACAGCAACGCGCGGTAGACTGCCGCGCATTCGATCTGCCCGCGTTGCCCGCGCAATTCGTGCAGGCGCGGGTCGAACGGCGCGTCAGTGCCGCGCGCTGCGTCCAGTGTCAGGGCGCCGACGACCAGAGCGCTCTGGAGCAACGTCTCCGCCGCGAACAGTCCGACCAGCGCCAGCGCCGTCGAAGCCTGCGTGCCGTTCAGAAGCGCCAGGCCCTCCTTCGGCCCCAGTTCCACGGGCGTCAGACCAGCTTCCGCCAAAGCCTGCGCGCCCGGAAGCACCCGACCGTTCAGCGTCGCATGCCCCTCTCCGATCATCACGGCCGACATATGCGCAAGCGGAGCGAGGTCGCCTGACGCCCCGACCGAGCCTTTCTCGGGAATGACCGGCAGGACGCCCGCATTGAGCATATCCAGCAACAGCGACACGACCTCGGGCCTGACGCCGGAAAAACCGCGCGCCAGACCGTTCGCCTTCAAAAGCATGAGCAGTCGCACGGCGTCGTCGGCCATGGGCGCGCCGATGCCCGCCGCATGACTCAGCACAAGATTGCGTTGCAGCGCGCTGAGATCAGCGTCGGCAATGCGTGTTTTCGCGAGTTTTCCAAACCCTGTGTTGACGCCGTAAACAGGCTCGCCCCGGGCGACGATGCGGTCCACCGAACGAGCGGCTTCGGCAAGCGTCTCCGCAACGCCATCCGCCAGCACGACATGCGCAGGGTTCTGCAGAAATGAGCGAAGGTCGTTCAGGGAGAGACGGCCCGGAACAAGCGTCAGAGAGGCTTTTTCCATAATTCAGACAACCTTCTTCGGAGCGACCATCGGCAGATCGAGGCCTTTTTCACGCGCGCACTCGGCGGCGATGTCGTAGCCCGCATCGGCGTGACGCATCACACCGGTCGCCGGGTCGTTCCACAGCACGCGCTCCAGCCTGCGCGCCGCATCCGGCGTGCCGTCGGCGACGATGACCATGCCCGAATGTTGCGAGAAACCCATCCCGACGCCGCCGCCATGGTGCAGGGAAACCCACGTCGCGCCCGACGCCGTGTTCAGAAGAGCATTGAGCAGCGGCCAGTCGGACACAGCGTCCGAACCATCGCGCATCGCTTCCGTCTCACGGTTGGGGCTGGCGACGGAGCCGCTGTCCAGATGATCGCGCCCGATCACGATCGGCCCTTTGAGTTCCCCCTTGGCGACCATTTCGTTGAAGGCCAGACCCAGACGATGGCGATCCCCCAGTCCAACCCAGCAAATCCGCGACGGCAGACCCTGAAACTGGATCTTCTCGCGCGCCATATCGAGCCAGTTGTGCAAATGCCTGTCGTCGGGAAGCAGTTCCTTCACCTTGGCGTCGGTCTTGTAGATATCTTCCGGATCGCCTGACAGCGCAGCCCAGCGGAACGGGCCGACGCCCTTGCAGAACAGCGGACGGATATAAGCGGGCACGAAACCCGGGAATGCGAAGGCGTCCTCGCAACCAACCTCAAGCGCCATCTGACGGATGTTGTTGCCGTAATCGAAGGTCGGCACGCCCATCCTGTGGAACGCCACCATAGCTTCGACCTGAAGCTTCATGGACTCCTTGGCCGCTTGCTCAACCTCGGCAGGGTTCGTCACGCGCATCTTCGCGGCATGGTCGAGCGTCCACCCCGCCGGCAGATAGCCGTTCAGCGGATCATGGGCGGAGGTCTGGTCGGTCACGCCGTCAGGCCGGACGCCACGTCGCACCAGTTCCGGAAAGACTTCGGCCGCGTTGCCCAGCAGACCGACCGACACGGGCTTGCCGCTCTTGCAGGCCGCGTCGATGATCTCCAGCGCTTCGTCGAGCGTATCGACGCGACGGTCCAGATACCCGGTCTGAAGACGCTTTTCGATGCGCGAAGGTTCGCACTCCACCGCAAGCATCGAAGCGCCCGCCATGACCGCCGCCAACGGCTGCGCGCCGCTCATGCCACCGAGGCCGCCGGTCAGAATCCACCGTCCTGTCAGATCTCCGCCGTAATACTGGCGGCCCATCTCGACGAAAGTTTCGTATGTGCCCTGAACGATCCCCTGACTGCCGATATAGATCCAGGAGCCCGCCGTCATCTGGCCGTACATCATGAGGCCAAGTCGATCGAGTTCGTTGAACTTGTCCCAGTTGGCCCAGTGCGGGACGATGTTGGAGTTGGCGATCAGCACGCGCGGCGCATCCGCATGGGTGCGGAAAACGCCGACCGGCTTGCCGGACTGCACCAACAGCGTCTGGTCGTCCTCAAGCGCCGTCAGACTCTCCACGATCCTGTCGTAGCACGCCCAGTTGCGCGCCGCGCGGCCTATGCCACCATACACAACCAGCTCTGACGGCTTTTCGGCCACGTCCGGATCGAGATTGTTCATCAACATGCGCAGCGCCGCTTCCGTCTGCCAGGACTTCGCCGTGCGGGTCGGGCCTGTGTCCGCGCGAATCACGCGGTCATTGGCTATGCGGCCAGCGCCGCCGTCTTCCGGTGCGGTCTGGGGGAATGTGGCGAAACGGGGCTCAGTCATCGGGCGACCTCATTGCTGAGTAGATGAGAGTTTAATTGTATAGACAAGCCAGTAGAAGCATGGTCTTTTCCTGTCAATCCGTTTCGTGTTGGTATGAATCCTGCGGCGCCTGAACAATGGGCGCCGCGCAATTTCAGCCTAGCTCACGCATAGGCAGAATATTGTCTGCGCCGGGTCCCCTTCCGGTTACGATACGATTTTGGGCGTTATGCACCGCGCCCGCTCGCCCCAAGGAGGCCAGATGACCGATACGGTGACCGCGATCGAGGCGGAAACGATCTATCCGATCCCTCTCGACAAGCGGCACGGTCATCCTCGCGACCTGTTCACCATCTGGTTCGGCTCGAACATGATGATGCTTACACTGGTCACAGGAGCGCTCGCCACCACAGTCTACGCGCTGCCGCTGCTTCCGGCGCTGGTTTCCATGGTGGTCGGAAGTCTGATCGGCGGCGTGTTCATGGCGCTCCATGCCGCGCAAGGGCCTCGTCTGGGCGTGCCGCAGATGGTGCAGACCCGTGGTCAGTTCGGCTCCATCGGCGCAGCGCCAATCACCGTCCTGATCGTCCTCATGTATATCGGCTTCGCGGCGTCGAATCTCGTCCTTGGGGGCGAAGGGCTTGAATTCATCCTGCCCGGCATCAGACGTATGGGAGGCATACTGATCATAGCGGTCGCGACCTTGTTGCCGGTCGTATTCGGCTACCGCATGATTCATATTTCGGCAAAGCTGATGAGCCTGTTTTGTGGACTGGCGGTCCTTTACTGCCTGTTCGCCATCGGGGTGAACGGCTGGGACGTGCTGACCAGCGCTCGGGAAAGCGTGATCAGCACACGCGGCGTCCTGGGAACCATATCGACGGCGGCGTTGTGGCAGATCGCGTATGCGCCCTACGTCTCGGATTACTCACGCTACCTTCCGCCCGACGCCAAAGGCGAGCGTGAAGCATTTATCGCAAGTTTCTCAGGGTGTGTTCTGGGATCTTTGCTGGTCATGACTGTCGGAGCCATGATCGGCGTCATCGCGCATGGCGCTTCGGTCGTATCGACGCTCGGGCTTCAACTTGGACATGCCGCAGTGCCGATTCTGGTTCTTCTTTCGCTTGGCATTTCCGTCGCCAACGCGATGAACATTTACTGCGGCACGTTGTCGACCATCACTGTAGTGCAGACCTTCACGCCCAACCTGCGCCATGCCAGTCGGTCACGCATGGCGACCACATTGATCCTCCTTCTGATCTCTCTCGCAATGGCCCTCTTCATGGCCAAGAGCTTTCTTTCAACGTACAGCGAATTTCTCGAACTTCTGATGTCGGTCATGGTGCCGTGGACCTCCATCAACCTGACGGATTACTACCTGATCCACCGGGGAGATTATGACGTCGCGTCATTCTTCGAACCCGATGGCGGGCGCTATGGCCATTACAACAAGCCCGCTTTTTTCTGCTATTTTGTCGGGATTCTCGTGCAAGTCCCTTTCCTTGCTAACGGAATGTATGTCGGCCCCATGGCGAAGCTGTTCCACGGCGTCGACCTGTCCTGGTGCGTTGGCCTGCTGATCACCACGCCACTCTACTGGTATGTCGCACGGCGCTGGCCTTCCCTGCGTGAGCATCCCTCAAACGAAGTCGCTGCAAAGATCTGAGCAGAACAAGCTGTTGACCAGAGCGAAATCCTGCGACGCAAGCGGCTGACGGAACGGAATACAATTTAGCCGCCAGAGACGAAGCCCCTCCGGTCACTCCCGCAACTTCCCGGCGTTCACGCGTTATGATTGTGGGCAGTGCGGACACAACCATGTGAACGCAATGGTAGAGTCATTGCCGTAAAGAGGCTTACCTCTGCAAGAAACTCAGGGTTAGCCTGACGTCGCCTTGTCGAACAGTGCAGGGCGACGCGAACGACGCGCCGATAATGCGGCCGTGGCCTTGCACGGGACGTCTATGTCCACCCATATACAGACACTCGAACAAAACGACCGATCAGGCCGTGACGGAGCAATGAGTGATGAGCATGTATCGCACGATCAATCCAGCGACTGGAAAGACGGAAAAAACGTACGAAACCCACAGCGACGCGCAGATGTTCTCGAAACTCGAGAAAGCCCACGCACTCTGGGAAAGCTCATGGCGCAAGCTGTCCTTTGGGGAGCGTCGCGCAATTATGCAGAAAGCCGCCGATCTGCTGCGCCAGAACAAGGAAAAGCACGCGCGGCTTATTTCGACGGAAATGGGGAAAATCCTTCCCGAGGCGCTCTGGGAGATCGAAGTCTCCGCTGATATCCTCGCTTATTACGCTGAAACAGCAGAAACTTTCCTCGCTCCCAAAGAGCTTCCTGTCAAAACCGGGCACGCAACCGTCATCAGCCAGCCGCTCGGTGTCATTTACTGCGTGGAACCTTGGAACTTCCCGTATTATCAACTGGCGCGCGTTGCAGGTCCCAATCTGATGTCCGGCAACGTCGTTATGGTGAAGCACGCCCCCGGCGTCCCGCAATGCGCCGAAGCGTTCGAAACGCTGTTCCGGGAAGCGGGCGCGCCCGAAGGTGCATACACAAATCTGTTCATCACCAACGACCAGTCCGAAGCGCTTATCGCCCGCCCGGAAGTGCGTGGCGTCGCCCTGACGGGTAGCGAGCGCGCAGGAAGCGCCGTTGCGGGACAAGCCGGGCGCGCGCTCAAGAAAAGCACCATGGAACTTGGCGGGTCCGACGCCTTCATCGTGCTTGACGACGCCAATCTCGACGAAGTGGTCCCCCGCGCCGTCGCTGCGCGGATGAGCAACAACGGACAGGTCTGCACCGCCGCGAAACGGATGTTCGTACATGAAACGCTCGTCGACGAGTTCACCATTCGTCTGGAGCAGGCAATTTCAGAGTTCCGCTATGGCGATCCGCTTGAACAGGGCGTCACACACGGGCCAATGAGCAGCGAAGACGCCATGAAGCGCGCGATTTCGCAGGTCGAAAAAGCGGTGGAAAACGGCGCCACACTGGTCACTGGCGGGAAACAGCTTGAACAGGAAGGCTTCTATATGGGAGCCGCGATCCTGAAAGGCATCACCAAGGACAACCCGATCTTCTATGAAGAGATTTTCGGGCCGGTTGCCTCAATTTACCCTGTAAGCGGCGACGACGAAGCCGTTGCGCTCGCCAACGACTCACCTTACGGACTCGGTGGATCGGTTCACACCAGCGACATCGCGCGCGGCAAAAAGATTGCCGAACGCATCGAGACAGGCATGGTGTTCATCAACGACGTGACAGGGACCGCGCCCGATCTACCGTTCGGCGGCATTGGAAACTCAGGTTATGGACGGGAGCTTTCAGAATTCGGCATTGAAGAATTCGTCAACCACAAACTGATACGCACCCCCTGACGCGCAGGAGACGCCCTTTCAAGGGCGTCTCCCATGCAAAGCCGGCACCGCGTTTTTGCAGCGTCTTTAATCCGACGTCAGTTCAGCCGTTCGTCTGCATCCAGCACCGCACGAAGAAGAACGTTGGCTCCCGCCGTGACGTCGTCGGCTTCGGCGCTTTCTTCCTCGTTGTGGCTTACGCCGCCCGCGCAGGGGATGAAAATCATCGTCGTGGGCGTGACGCCCGCCATGTACACCGCATCGTGCCCGGCGCCCGAGACGATGTCCCGCGCCGGATACCCGAACGAATCCGCTGCGCGACGCACCGCGTCGATGCAGGTCGGATCGAAACGCACCGCCGGAGAATCCCAGACAAGCTTGATCGTAATCTCCAGCCCGGATTCAGATGCGACTTGAGCCGCGGCCGACCGAAATGCCTCCTCCATACGCACGATGACCGCATCATCGGGATCGCGAAGATCGACCGAGAAGAACACCTCTCCCGGCACCACGTTACGGCTGTTAGGACGATTTTCGAGCAGCCCCACGGTCCCCACCGCGCCCGGAGCATGCTTCAACGCGATGGATTGCACCGCCTCGATCAGCTTCGCCGTTCCCACCAATGCGTCCGCCCGCAGCGCCATTGGCGTGGCGCCCGCGTGGCCATCGCGCCCGATCACCGTGACCTCGTACCACCGCATGCCCTGCACGCCCGTCACGACGCCTATGGTTTTGCGTTCCGCTTCGAGAATCGGTCCCTGCTCAATATGCAATTCGAAATACGCGGCGATCGGATGATCGCCGCAACGCTCCGCGCCACGGTAGCCGATGCCGACCAGCGCATCCTCAAAGCGGACGCCGTCCCGGTCGGTCTTGGCCAAAGCCTCCTCTTCCGTGAAAACGCCAGCAAACACGCCTGAACTGAGCATTGCGGGCGCGAACCGGGAGCCCTCTTCGTTTGTCCAGTTTATCAATTCGACCGGGTGACGCGTCTCCCGTCCAGACTCGTGCAGCGCGCGCAACACGGCCAGGCCGCCCAATACACCGACAATGCCGTCGAACTTGCCGCCTGTCGGCTGCGTGTCGAGATGACTGCCCATTGTGATAGGCGGCAAAGACGGATCAGTTCCTGCTCTGCGAGCGAACTGGTTGCCCATGGAATCGAACGTCACGACACAGCCCAGAGCCTCGCACGTTCTGATGAACCAGTCGCGAACCTGCCGATCCTCTTCGGTCAGGGTCAGACGCCTGATGCCACCCTTCGGGGTCGCACCGAAGCGAGCGGTCTCCAGAATGTCAGCCCATAATTTTCCGCCGTCCACTGTGACGTTGCCGCCAATGCCGTCAAAACCGCTCACGTCTTTCTCCTTACGGCGTAACAAAGAAAACGCCTCGGGCTTAGCCCGAGGCGCGAGGTCCCGCCAACCTGCCTGCTGAAACCCTAAAGCCTAGTGCGCGCCCGACATAGGGTTGTTCGGGTGATTCGGCCAGGTAAGCACGCCGTCGGTCGGCTGCGGCGCCATGGTGATGCAGTCATCGACCGGGCATACATGGGCGCAAAGGTTGCAGCCCACGCACTCCTCGTCGATGACCTCGTAACGACGCGAGCCATCGACGCGCAGACGGGCAATGGCCTGATGCGACGTATCCTCACAGGCAATGTGGCATAGCCCGCATTGAACGCACAGATCCTGATCAATCCGCGCCAGTGTTTTGAATTTCAGATTCAACTGGTTCCAGTTGACGAAATTCGGAACGGCGCGCCCGACCACATCTGAAAGAGACCCGAATCCCTTCTCGTCCATCCAGTTCGACAGACCGTCTTTCATGTCCTCGACCACGCGAAATCCGTAATGCATAGCCGCCGTACAGACCTGCAGATTGGACGCGCCCATGACGAGAAACTCGGCTGCGTCACGCCAGGTCGAAATTCCGCCGATGCCCGAAATCGGCAATCCAGCCAGATCGGGACTGCGGGCGACTTCTCCCAGCATCCGCAACGCAATCGGTTTGACGGCGGGACCGCAATACCCTCCGTGCGTGCCCATGCCATCGACGACCGGGGTCGGCGCCATTGCGTCAAGATCGACGGAGACGACGGACTGAATCGTGTTGATCAGCGACACCGCATCCGCGCCACCACGCATCGCCGCGCGGGCAGGCGCCAGAATCGACGTCACGTTAGGCGTCAGCTTGACGATGGTCGGCATCCGGCTGTGCTGCTTTACCCAGCGCGTGACCATCTCGACATATTCTGGAACCTGTCCAACGGCGGAACCCATGTTCCGCTCCGACATGCCGTGTGGGCAGCCGAAATTCAGTTCCAGTCCGTCGGCGCCGGTTTCCTCGACCAGAGGCAATATCGCTTTCCAGCTTTCCTCGACACAAGGGACCATCAGGCTGACGATCACCGCACGGTCAGGGTAATCTCTTTTGACGTCCTTTATTTCAGCAAGATTGACCGCAAGGGGCCTGTCGCTGATCAACTCGATATTGTTCAGGCCGAACATGCGCTCGCCCCGATAGGACAACGCGCCGTAACGGCTGCTGACGTTGACGACCGGCGGATCTTCGCCAAGCGTCTTCCATACGACGCCTCCCCACCCGGCTTCGAAAGCGCGACGAACGTTATACGCCTTGTCGGTCGGTGGCGCGGACGCCAGCCAGAACGGATTGGGCGACCGGATTCCGATAAAGTTGCTGCGAAGATCGGCCATCTTCAGACCTCCTTCTTCTGCGAAAGGTCCGCATGAATGGCTTCCGCCGCGTCCCGTCCGTCCCTGACCGCCGCAACGGTCAGATCCTCGCCTGCTGTGCAATCGCCGCCAGCGTAGACCCCGGCGCGCGAGGTCCGGCCTACTGCATCCACACGTATCCGCCCGCCCTCCGTTTCGACGCCGCTGCCCTCAAGCGGATCGAACACCACATGCTGGCCGACCGCTTTCAAAATCATGTCGGCCTCAAGAACGAATTCCTCTCCATCGTGAACGGCGCGCCCATCCAGAGCGCGCCCCCGCGTGAAAGCGATCGCCGTCGTCGCACCGTTGGCGCCTTCGATCCGCGCGGGAGCCGCCCAGTGACGAATTGTCACCCCATTGGTCTGCGCCCATGCCTGCTCAACCTCAGTCGCCGACATGGTCTCCCGTCCGCGGCGATAAACCAGCGTCACCTCTTCCGCTCCAAGGCGTTTCGCCTGCACCGCCGCGTCGATTGCAGTGTTGCCGCCACCGATAACGACGACACGACGGCCGACGGCTACATCCTCCTTTGTCCCGGAGATGCGAATGGACTCGATGAAGTCGACAGCGTTCATAACCCCGGACAAATCCTCGCCTGTCAGGCCCGCCTTCCGAGCCCCGGCCTGTCCAAGGCTAAGAAAAATCGCCTCATATTCGTCCATCAATGTGTCGATCGTGAAGTCGCGCCCGAGCGCCTGATCCGGCGCCAACGTCACGCCGCCTATGGACAGGACGAAATTCACCTCGTCCTGTGCAAAATCGCCCGGCGTTTTGTAAGCCGCGACGCCATATTCGTTCAGTCCGCCAAGCTTCGGCTTCGCATCGAAGAGCGTCACCTCGTGCCCGTGCATCGCAAGACGATGCGCGCAGGCGAGCCCCGCAGGACCGGCCCCAACGACTGCGACCCGACGCCCCGTCGCGGCCGCGCGCGTAAACGGCTGAACGCCCCTGGCCATTTGCCAGTCGGTCGCGCGACGTTGCAGGGCGCCGATCTGCACCGGCTTTTCTTCCTGCGCGTTACGCACGCATTTCTGTTCACAGAGAATTTCGGTGGGACAAACCCTCGCGCAGGAACCGCCGAGAATATTGGATTCCAGAATTGTGCGTGCGGCGCCAGCCAGGTTTCCTGTAGCGATACCTTTGATGAAGGCTGGCACGTCGATGCTGGTCGGGCACGCTTCGATGCATGGCGCGTCGTAACAGAAGTAACAACGGTCGGCCTCTATGATCGCCTGAGCATCGGTCAGCGGCGGGTGTGCGTCCGCGAAGTTCAGCGCCAGTATTTCCCGCGGCACGCGCCCTGCCGCAATATCCGGCCCTCGATCCATGCGCTCTCCGTTCCATCCGTAAAACGACAGCATGGAGGAATTCGACGCACACGCGCAAGGAAAGAAACGCCCGACCGGATTAACCGCCGGGCGCTCTCTCAGAGTCAGCCATGAGTGGGCATGACGAACTCGGCGCCTGCGCGCACTCCGTCCGGCCAGCGTGTCGTAACCGCCTTCATGCGCGTGAAAAAGCGCACGCCCTCCGGTCCGTGCATGTGATGGTCTCCGAACAGGGAGTCGTTCCAGCCGCCGAAGGAATGGAACGCCATTGGAACGGGGATCGGCACATTGACGCCGACCATTCCCGCCTTGACCCGATGGGTGAAGGCGCGGGCCGTATCGCCGTCCCTCGTGAAGATGGCGGCGCCATTGCCGAACGGACTGTCATTCACCAACCGTAACGCTGTCTCGAAATCCGGCGCGCGCATAACGCAGAGAACCGGACCGAAGATTTCCTCCCGGTAGATCGTCATATCGGCTGTCACATTGTCGAAGAGAGTGCCGCCAATGAAAAATCCCTTTTCGTGGCCATGCACTGCATGGTCACGCCCATCCACGACGACGGTCGCTCCCTGCTCCGCCCCGCTGGCGACCAGACCGCTCACGCGCGCCAGATGTTGCCCGGTGACGAGCGGCCCCATTTCGTTGTCGTTGTTCGTCCCTTCGCCGATCCGAAGCGCCCGCACCTTGTCCGCCAGCCCGGCGACCAGGCTGTCTGCGACTGGCCCCACCGCCACCGCGACGGAAATCGCCATGCAGCGTTCGCCCGCCGATCCGTACGCCGCGCCGATCAACGCATCGATCGTCTTGTCGAGATCGCAATCGGGCATGACGATGGCGTGGTTTTTCGCGCCGCCCAACGCCTGCACCCGCTTGCCATGCGCTGTTCCGGTCGCATAGACGTGCTTGGCGATCGGCGTCGATCCTACGAAACTGACGGCCTGAATATCGGGGTGAACGAGGATGGCGTTAACCATGTCCTTGTCGCCCTGCACCACCTGAAACACGCCGTCGGGAAGACCGGCTTCCTTGAAAACATCAGCAAGGAGAACCGCCGCCGACGGATCGCGCTCGGACGGCTTCAGAATAAAGCAGTTGCCTGTGGCGATAGCCATCGGCGCCATCCACAGCGGCACCATCACCGGAAAATTGAACGGCGTAATTCCCGCGACCACGCCCAGAGGCTGGCGCATGGTATGAGCGTCAATGCCGCGTCCGACCTGCTCCGTGAACTCGCCTTTCAACAACTCCGGCGCTCCAGTCGCGAACTCCACGACTTCGAGGCCTCGCGTGATCTCTCCCTTGGCGTCGGACAGGATCTTTCCGTGTTCGGCGGTGATGATCGCCGCAAATTCGTCCGCGCGGGCCTCCAGCATGTCGCGGACACGGAAGAGGATGCGGGCGCGCGTAAGCGGAGGCGTTTCAGCCCATTTCGGGAAGACGGCCTTCGCCGCCGTCACTGCCGCCTCCAGATCCTCCTTCGCGCCAAGAACGACATGCCGCGCGACGACACCCGTCGCCGGGTTAAAAACGTCGGCCCGCCGCGAGCCAACGCCTTCAGTCTTCCGACCTGCGATCACATGGGGAATTATGCTCATAGGGCCTCTCCTGTGTTTGCATCGACGCCCGAACGTCGTAACAACAGACGACATTCGGCGTTTTCGAGATCAGTAATTTTCGCGCATATCAAAACATTATCGCATCGCGCCGCATGACGAAATTTCATCTACGTCCGCCATATCGTTACGCCTGTCTAGCGTCAGGCTCGATACAGGCGACCTCCCCTTGAAGCCATCATGCCGGGTGTTCAAAAGACGCTTCGGGCCCGGAGGAGGCCGCTGCATCCGATATGGGCGCAGCTACCCTGCGCGCGCCTGCCCCGCGCGGCAAGGTTTCCGGCACGAACAGCAGCGTCACGACGAAGCCTATGGCGCAAACTGCCATCGGATAGAGCAGTCCGGCATAAAGATTTCCTGTCCGGCTCATGAGACTCAGTGATATCAACGGAAGAAATCCGCCGAAGACGCCATTGCCGATATGGTACGGAATTGAAATCGAGGTATAGCGCACATTGGCGGGGAAGCATTCGACAATGAACGCCCCATATGGCCCATAGATCAACGCCGCAATCACGACCAGCACGAAAACGCAAGCGGCAGCAGGCACGAAAGCGACGCCGTCAGAAAGGACAGACGCCCGCAAACCGGCGAACAGCGGAATGTACAGCACAACCGCTGCGGCCATACCGGCAAGCGAGAGTTTCTTTCGTCCCACCCGGTCAGACAGACGGCCAAAGATTACGAAGAACGGCAACCCGAGCAACGAGCCTACTGCAATGGCGAGCGTCGCCGGGAGAAAGGCCACGTGCAATGCACTCTGGAGAAAATACAGGGCGTAAAACTGCGCCGTGTAGAAGGTCACCGCCTGAGCACAGGCCACTCCGAAAAGAAAGAAAACGATCCGCCTGGCGTTTCCGGGAATGGTGAATGCGTCCCTGACTGGAGATTTCGACAATTTGTGCGATTTTTGCATCTCCACGAACACCGGAGATTCCGACAGACGCAGGCGTATCCGGACGGAAACCGCCACCAAAACGATCGAAAGGAGAAAAGGAACCCGCCATCCCCAGGAACCGAAAGCCGCCTCGCCCAGACCAATCCGTAACGCCAGCACCATGCCCAGAGACAGGATGAATCCGCCGGACGCCATAGCCTGAATATAGCTTGCCCATTTTCCGCGCTCTTCGGGCGGCGCGTGTTCCGCGACATATGTCGCGGCGCCGCCGTATTCGCCGCCAAGCGCCAGCCCCTGAATGATCCGCAGCAGGATCAGCAAAACAGGTGCCAGATACCCGGCGACTGCGTACGTAGGGAGAAACCCTATCGCTGCAGTCGAACAGCCCATAATCAACAGCGTGGTGAGGAACGTGGCTTTTCGCCCTAGCCGATCCCCCATATGTCCAAAGACCAGACTGCCGAGCGGTCGGACAGCAAACCCTGTGGCGAAGGTCGCGACGCTGATCAGCGTCGCTGCGACGCCCTCTCCCGGCGGGTAGAACAGTTTTGCAAAAAATATCGCCAGACTGCCGTAAAGAAAGAAATCATACCATTCGATGACCGTGCCGACGCTCGACGCCAGAACAAGTCCGGCCATACTGCGCGACGATTGATCTGCATTCTGCATGACGGCCTCCGTCGCCGATCCGTTTCAACCCCAGACGACACGATAGAGAGCGACGATCTCCTCCGCAGTCGGTATGCGCGGGTTGTTGGCGGGCGAGCCCGAAGCGAGCGCCTGCTCGGCCATCAGCGGCAACAGGTTGTCCCAACGGGCGGCGTCCAGGCCGAAAGTTTTCGGGCTGGGCACGCCGATTTCATCGTTTCGCGCACGCAGCGCCGCGACAAGAGCGTCGCCCGCCTCGACATCCGGCGCACGCGCCGACGCCACACCCAGGAGTCGCGCACAGGTTGCATAACGCGCCGGAGCGCCCGGCAGGGACCAGGCCGTGATTTCCGGCAGCAACATCGCGTTGGAAAGTCCGTGCGCCACGTGAAAATGCGCTCCGATCGGGCGACTCATACCGTGGACAAGCGCCACTGACGCGTTGGAAAACGCCATCCCCGCCTCGAAGGCGCCCTGCATCACCGCGGCGCGCGCCTCCCTGTTCGCAGGTTCCCGGCAGGCGGTCGGAAGATGCTCCCATATGCGCGTCATGGCGGTCAGCGCCAGAGCGTCCGTGAAGGGGTTCGCCCGACGCGACACATAAGCTTCCAAAGCGTGTGTGAACGCGTCAGTACCCGTGTCGGCAGTCAGTCGCAGCGGCATGGACAGCGTCAGCTCATAATCGACGATAGCGATGCGGGGCTGATACGCAGCCCCCATGCAGAGCATCTTCTCGTCCGTCGCCTCGTCAGTGATCACGGTGACGCGCGTGGCCTCGGAGCCCGTTCCCGCCGTGGTCGGAATCGCGATGATGGGAAGACCGGGCTCGTCCTGCACATACGGAGCCTTCAGGGCCGCAGGCGTCGTGTCGTGAACAGCGAGAACCGCCACCATTTTCGCCGTATCTATCGGGCTGCCCCCGCCCAGGCCGATGACACAGTCGTGACGGCCTTCTTTCAGAGCCGCCAATGCAGCGTTGACCGATACGACCGTAGGATCCGGCACGGCGTCAGCGAAGGCTCGTGCGTCGAAGCCTTCCCCGAGAAGCAGGTTTTTGACCCGCTCAAGCAAGCCTGACGACGCCATGAAGCGGTCGGTGACGATAAATGGCGCTTTCAAACCGGCCAGCGCCAGCGCAGCGGGTAGCTCGTCCAGCGCTCCGCCGCCGAGACGCACGAAAGAAGGAAGGTATAACGCCGTCATCGGGCATTCCCTTTCAGGAAAGGGGGCGGGACAGACCCGCCCCTTTCTTCTCGTTATTGTTGCGTCCCGCTTAGCGTCGCAGCGCTCTCGGTAAAATTAGGCGATTTCGCCCATGGGCCGTGCAAATCTGCACAGGTCGTTCCCAAGGCCGAGGAGGCGATATGGCTTTGTTAGCCAAAAACCGGCGTTACCTGCCGGAAAACCTGCCCCAGACCTTTTCGCGGAGCGCCTGCTTGCGTCGTCACGGGAAGAAGCATAATGCCGGGGCGCTCGCGGAGCGTTGATGACGATGAAGCGCGGTCTGGACTGGCGAGACCTTCAATATTTCCACGCGGTCGCCCGCGCGGGTTCGCTCTCTGTGGCGGGCAGAACCCTCGGCGTCGACCACGCTACGGTTGGAAGGCACATTCAGTCTCTTGAGCAGGCCATGGGCGTCAGCCTGTTCGAGCGCCATCTACGCGGCTACGCACTGACGCGCCATGGCGAGCGTCTTCTGGCTTCGGTCGAGGCGATGAACCGTGAGGCCGGACGGCTGGCTGAAAACGCTCCGGCTGGCGGATTATCCGGAACAGTCAGGATCAGCGCGCTGGAGGGAATCGGTAATTTCTTTCTCGCCTCCAGAATCGGCAAACTTATCGAAGGCAATCCTCATCTGACCGTTGAAATGGTGACGATCCAGCAGATCGTCACCCTGTCGCGGCATCAGGCCGACATCCTCATCACCCTTCATGTGCCGCCCGGCGAACGCTTCTCTGCGACGCCGCTCACAGATTACCGGCTCTTCGTCTACGGCTCTCCCGATTACATCGCGCGCAATCCGCCGATCCGCACTACGGCGGACCTCGCGCATCACGTGTTCGCCGGATATGTCGATGAACTGCTGTTCACGCGCGGGCTGGATTATCTGGAGGAACTCGGCGTGCCGCTGAAATCGGTGCGTATCCAGAATTCCAGCCTTCATGCACAGATGGAAGCCGCATGTTCGGGGATATGTCTGGCCGTCCTGCCCGCCTTCATCGCGGCGGAACGCCCGTCACTCGTAAGAATTTTACCAGGTGACGCCGCGCTGACGCGCACCTACTGGCTGATTACTCGCTCAAGAGAGCAGGACGCCCCGCGCATCCGCCGTATTTGCGAGCTCCTGCGCGCAGAAGTAGAAGCAGCGCGCGCAGTGTTTCTCGGGGAGTAAGCCATACGACTACTCTGGTTGCGTTCGGTAAACAGCGTTGTCCATAGGCCGCTTCGTTCCAATGAACATGCCGACCAGACCATAACGCCGGAGACCGTCCGCACCGAACGAAGACGGTCGACGCCGAGGAGGCATCCGGCCTCGGTGCACTCCCCCGCTCCAGAGTTCAGTGAGGCACCAGCAAGCGCAGCAGCGTCGCAAGGCTTATGAACGCAACCGTGCTTGCCGCCCAGATCGCCACGAACCAGCCGAACCGGCGAATGAAGCCACGCGGCGCGGCGCCGTCCCTGTAATGCAGGTCAGTGATGGACATCGGCTTCCGTCACCTTTCCACGAAACACATGATAGGAATAGACTGAATAAATAAGAATAATCGGCAGAAGCACAGCCGTTCCCACAAGCTGAAACAACTGGCTGGACGGCGGGGAAGACACGTTCCACAGCGTCAGCGTCGGCGGCACGGCGTAGGGCCAAACAGTGATGGCGAGGCCGGAGAGGCAGAGAAAAAACCAGCCCAGCACACACAGGAACGGCGTCCGAGAATGCGCGCGTCGCAGGCCCATAAGAAACAGCGCCCCCAAAGCGACGACAAGAACCGGAACAGGCGCGACATAAAGAACGTTCGGCCAGGCCGTCCACCGTGTGAGATATGGCGCGTGCAGCATCGGCGTCCAGAAGCTGACCGCCACGATGGCGACGAACAGGCAGGCCGCGAGCGCCGGAGCCAATTTCCGGACGAAGATTTCCAGGTCTCCCGAGGTGCGCCAGATCAGCCAGGTTGCGCCGAGCAGGGTGTAACCGCACACGACAGACAGGCCACACAGCACGCTGAACGGGGTCAGCCAGTCCAGCGGACCGCCTGCGAACGCGCCATCATTCGACACCGTGACGCCCTGTATGACGCCAGCAAGAATGCAGCCCTGACAGAAAGCGGCAACGCCGGATCCGGCCATGAATCCGATATCCCACAGCGCAGCGCGCCCACCATCTCGCGTCAGAATACGAAACTCGAAGGAAACACCACGAAAAATCAACGCCAGAAGCATAAGGACGATCGGCAGATACAGCGCAGGCAACAGCGTTGCGTATGCGCCCGGAAAAACGCCGTAAAGCACAGCGCCGCCCAAGACCATCCACGTCTCGTTGCCATCCCATACCGGCGCAATGGTCTGCACCATCACGTCGCGTCGCAGCCTGTCGCGCTCCACAGCAAAAAGAATGCCAATCCCGAGATCGAAACCATCAAGGATCACGTAGATCATGATGGCGGAACCAAGAATGCATGCCCAGACAACGGGAAGCCAGTATGCGAGTCCAGTCATGACCTTACACTCCGTCGTCGGTAACGGCGCGGACTGCCGCCGATTGAGCTCGTCCGCCCAGAATTTCACCCGCCGGCGTTTCGCTGGCGTCATGCTCTCCGACTTCCGGAGCCCTGCTCAGTATCCGCATCAGAATTCCAAGGCCTGAACCGAAGACCAGAACATAGACAATCACGAACGCGGTCAGGGACAGCTCGATATTGGATAGAACTATGGGCGACACGCTGTCTGTAGTCCGCAGCAAGCCGTAGACCGTCCAGGGCTGGCGGCCGACCTCTGTCGTCACCCACCCGCAAAGCAGCGCAATGAACCCCGCCGGAGCCATCGCGACCGCTGCGCGATGAAGAGCGGCGCTTTCATACAGACGCTTCCGCCAACGCATATACAGCGACCAGAAGCCCAGCCCGGCCATCAGCACAGCAAGCGCGATCATGATGCGGAAGGAGAAAAACACGACAGGCGACGGCGGACGTTGATCGCGCGGAAAATCCTTCATCCCCGGCACCTTGCCGTCAATGCTGTGGGTAAGGATCAGCGAACCGACCAGGGGGATCCCTATCGCGTAATCAGTGTGCTCCGTCTTCATGTTGGGGATGCCGAACAGCAGTTCCGGCGCTCGACCTTCGGACACCCAGTCCCCTTCCATGGCCGCGATCTTCACCGGCTGATATTTCAGCGTGTTCAGTCCATGCGCATCGCCGACCAGCATCTGGACCGGCGCGACGATGGCGGCCATCCACATGGCCATGGAGAACATGACCTTCACCGGCTCCGTGACGGGAGCCCTCAGCCGCCGAGCGCGCAACATATGCCATGCGCCGGTTGCGCCGACCGCAAACGCGACAGACAGGAACGCGGCCAGACCCATATGCGCCAGCCGGAACGGAAATGACGGATTGAAAATAATCGCCAGCCAGTCAGCAGGCATGAAGCTTCCGGTCGCCGGGTCGATCGCATATCCCTGCGGAGTCTGCATCCAGGAATTCGAGGCCAGAATCCAGGTCATGGAAATCAGGGTGCCAACGGAGACCAGACACGTAGCGGCAAAATGCAACCCTCGTCCGACCTTGTTCATGCCGAACAGCATGACGCCAAGGAACCCGGCTTCCAGGAAGAACGCCGTCATCACTTCGTAAGACAGAAGAACGCCTGTGATAGGACCGGCCTTGCGGGAGAATGGCGCCCAGTTGGTCCCGAATTCGTACGCCATGACGAGCCCCGACACGACGCCCATGGCGAAAACGACGGAAAACGCCTTTACCCAATAGCGATAAAGATCAAGATAAACCGAACGGCCGGTTCGCAGCCATAGTCCCTCAAGGACCGCGAGATAAGCCGCCAGTCCGATCGAAAACGCGGGAAAGACGATATGCACGCCGACGGTGAAGGCGAATTGAAATCGAGCCAGCAATAGCGCCAGATCGTGCGAACTTTGCAACATGACTTACTCTCCGCGTCCCAAAGGCGCATACCATGGGATAGCTGTCTGCGCGTTCAACGCACAGACAGCCGCTTACGTTTCACTGCACGGAAGACCGCTGCTATCGGCAGTCCTGTCGGCGCTGAAACTCTCCCAACTCCTAACGAACAAAAGAAAACCTGAGTGAAATCGCCAGAAACGCGTTTCTGGCGATTCTCGGCGCGTGTCACGCATCTTGCCGACCACGACGCACTATCCTGCCGCCGCACCTGAAACAGCGAACCAGACTTGACCCGACGAAGCCAACCCTTACCTGACCAATCACTACTGTTTCGAAAAAACTGTAACTATTAACTAGGTATGTTCTAACAAAAAGACGTCACACTCGCCAGTCAGTATTGAAGTCTTTTTTCTCCCTCCACGCACCTGCGAAACGATGTCAGAATGATAACGGGAACAATTCGGCCGAGGAGTCGTCCGCCGTGACGGAGCAAGAACAACATGCCCCTGAAGAGGTGGACGCACATGGTTGGCGTCCTGTGGCTTTGGGGCTCGATCTGCCGCCCGCTTCCGTCACTGGAGCACGGATCGGCGAGCAACGACTGGCGATCTGGCGGAATTCACATGGCGATGTGAGGGCCTCCGATGATCGGTGCCCGCATCGCGGCATGAGACTCAGCCTCGGCTTCGTGCGCGATGACATGCTGGCGTGCCTCTATCACGGCTGGCGCTTCGACGCCGAAGGTCGCTGCAGGACCATTCCTGCGCACCCCGGCCTCAAGCCTGCGGCGACAATACGAACGACAACCTTCCCGACCATTGAAAGCGATGGACTGATCTGGTGCCGGGTCGACGGCGTGGAGCCGCCGGAATCACCACCCGCCCTGACGTCACCCGCACACCCGACAACGCCCGTCCGCACAATCCGCATCGACGCGCCGACACGCAGCGTCTCACGCGCGCTCGGCATAAGCCCAGACGATCGGACCGCTCGGGTGAATCTGCCTATCCACGATATCGCCGATACGCCGGACGACAACGCCCCCACCCCGAGCGACGCCGCCGCGATGAGCGCGGTAACCGTGGTGGTCGTGCAGCACGCTGTCGGACGAGAAGAAACCCGGCTCTATGTCCTGATAGAAGGAGACGCACCAACGACGACGATTCAGCGTGCGTCCCGATGGGCAAGCTCACTACGCGACAAGGTGGAGCGGGAACATAAAGACGCTATCGTGGTCGAACATGTCTGATCTTGTCCTGTACGACGACGAACTGGACGAGGATTGCTACCGCGCCCGCCTTGCGCTGGCATTGTGCGGCGTCACCGCGCGGCTTCACGCCATCGACGTGACGATGGCGCGGGAGCAGGACGCTTCGTCCTTTCGGGCGCTGAGTCCCGCCGGGCGCTTGCCTGCACTTCAGGGGGTGACCGGAACGGGTGACCTTCCCGCCATATGCGGCGCTGCGGCGGTGCTGCGAGCCGTGGCGGTCCTCGCGGGACCCGCTTCCGGATGGGCTCCGGTCGATACGGGCGAGGCTGCATCCGTCGCCCACTGGCTGAGCTTCGCCGAATACGAATTGGCCGCGGCGCGACGTTTGCGCAGGCTGGCGTTGTTCGGCCCGTCTGCGGATGACTGCGACACGCAGACGTCAACCCCGACGCACGCCGCCCTGCGCGTCATGGAAGACCATATGACGTTGCGCAGGATTTCGGGCCGAAGCTGGTTTGTGGGAGACAGGCCGACCATCGCCGATATCGCCCTGTTTCCGTCCTTCGCCCTGTGCCGCGACTACGGGTTGTCCCATGACGATTATCCAGCCCTGCGCCGCTGGCAAACTTGCGTGAAGGGGCTTCCCGGGTTCATCGCAATGCCAGGCGTGCCGGAATACGGTTGACGGGGCGCTTTCATCAGGAGGACCCCGTACCGTGTTCACTATCGGCAAAATCCTGACGATCGCCCTCTCCCCAACCGCCCTGCTGGTCGAGGCGTTGCTGCTCGGTCTGCTGTTCCGCGCGACGCGCGCCGGGCGCGCCCTGGTGTGGGTCGCCGCCATCGGTTTTGGGGCGTGCCTCGTATTTCCCGTCGAACAATGGGCGGTCAGGCCGCTCGACGACCGCTTTCCGCAAATCGTTGAACCGCCTGCCCACGTGGACGGGGTCATCGTCCTTGGCGGATCGATCGACGACGTGCTCAGTCAGGACCGAGGGACGCCAATCATCGCCAACGCCGCCAACCGTCTGACCGCTTTCGTGGCGTTGAGCCGCCGGTATCCGGATGCGAAGCTGGTTTTCACCGGGGGTTCCGGCGACATCAAGCAGGGCGTCTCGAATGAGGCCAAATGGGCGCGGATGGCTCTCAACGAGCTTGGGCTGCCTCCGGACCGCGTGATCTACGAAGATCGTTCGCGCACGACGCGCGAAAACGCCACTGACAGCTACGCCCTTGTTCATCCGAAGCCTGATGAAGTCTGGGTGTTGATCACCTCCGCCAGCCATATGCCGCGCTCTGTCGGCGTGTTCCGCAAGATCGGGTGGAACGTGCTGCCCTGGCCTGTGGGATATGTGTCGCGCGAACGGTTAAGCGCATGGCCTTTGTCTCTCGGCGGCCGTCTGGCGACGCTGGACTGGGCCGCACACGAGTGGATCGGGCTAACCGCCTATCGGCTCCGAGGTTGGACCGACGCATGGTTCCCCGGTCCGGGAAACTCTGCCCCTGCGGCTTCGACCAGGACAGAATAACGCGCAGGCTCGGGATTACCCCGGCGACGAGACCGTCAGGCCGTCCGTCAACCAGCCCCCTTGTCCGCACATCTGCCATGCTCCGAACGAGCGTTTAATCCGCACACAGATTCGCTCTCGTTCATCACTGACCGCGACACGGGCGACAGGAAGAGCGTAGGATCGTTCGGCAAGAAAACGAAAGACAAAGGATCGGGATCCGTGACTGCAACTCTCGGCAAAAAACATTGGTTCCTGTTCGTCGCCCTCGGCGTCGTCAGCATAGTTCTCGGCGCAATCGCATGGGTTGACGCAATTTCCGTCACGCTCGCCAGCACAATCGTGCTGGGGGCCCTCCTGATCGCCGCTGGCGTAGCGCAGGTCATCCACGCTTTCGCAGTGAAAGACTGGGGAGGTTTCCTGTTCTCCATTCTCGGAGGCGCGCTGTATGTTGTGGGTGGCGGCCTGCTGATAGAGGAACCGGTCGCGGGCTCGGTCGTCATCACGATCTTCGTGGCTGTCAGTCTGGTCATCAGCGGCGTGACGCGTGCAGTGATCGCAGCACGCCATCGGGAACTCTCCGGCTGGTGGGTCGTCCTGCTCGGCGGGCTGTTCAGCTTTGTCGTTGGCGTGACGTTATATGCGACTCTGCCGTGGTCCGGGTTGTGGCTGATCGGCACGATTATCGCTGCGGAGTTGATCTTCGTCGGCGTCGGCTGGATTCAGTTCGGACTGGCGCTGCGGCGCGGCGCGATTGCGACGTTGGGCACAGGCTTCTGATGGGATGGCGTCCCGCCGCAGCAGATCGTGATTAGGTCAAATCGTCTGGCGACATGAGGATGCTTTAAGCGCGATCAGGATGCGCTCGCAGCCGGATGAGCCTGAGGCAAGTCGCATTTCAGGCGTTACGCCTCGCGGCGCGCCCCGGGACACGTCGGCTGACGCTGCAGTTTCATAAAGTCAGGAGCACGCGATGAGCGACAATCACGAGATACGCGATCTTCCCATCGGGATCGACGCAAGCGGCGCGCGCGTCGAAACTGACTCCATGGGCTCCATCGAAGTGCCCGCCGACCGTTACTGGGGGGCGCAAACGCAGCGCAGTCTGGTGCATTTCTCGATCGGCCGGGACGTGATGCCGATCGAATTGTGCCGAGCCTATGGCGTCGTCAAGAAAGCCGCCGCTCTGGTGAACGCCGCCGACGGGCGGCTCCCGCAATGGAAGGCGGACGCGATCATCCGCGCGGCGGACGAGGTGACGGCAGGCAAACTCGACGGCGAATTCCCGCTGTTCGTGTGGCAGACCGGCTCCGGCACCCAGACCAACATGAACGCCAACGAAGTGATCTCAAATCGCGCGATCCAGCTTCTGGGCGGCGAGATCGGTTCGAAGAAACCCGTACATCCCAATGACGACGTCAATATGGGGCAATCGAGCAATGACTCGTTTCCCACCACGATGCACGTCGTCACGCTCCTGCAGATCGACGACGCACTCATCCCGCAGGTGGAGGCTCTGATCGCCGCGATCTCCAGCAAGGCGGAATTGTGGGCGAAAGTCGTGAAGATCGGACGCACGCATCTGCAGGACGCCGTGCCGTTGACCGTCGGGCAGGAATGGTCCGGCTGGGCGCAGCAGCTTGAAGACGCTCTGGATGCGCTGAAAGCCGCCCGGGGCGGCCTGTTGCAACTTGCCGCCGGAGGGACCGCCGTGGGCACCGGCCTCAACGCGCCCCCGGGTTTCAGCCGGGCCATCGCTGAGCAGATCGCAAGCCTCACCGGACGCGCTTTTGTCACCGCGCCGAACAAATTTGCGGCCCTTGGCGGTCTTGACGCCATGGTGCGCGCGTCGGCAGGCCTGCGCGGCGTCGCCGTCGCACTGATGAAAATAGCAAACGACATGCGCTGGCTAGGCTCCGGTCCTCGTTGTGGACTGGGAGAACTGCGCCTGCCGGAAAACGAACCCGGTTCGTCGATCATGCCGGGCAAGGTGAACCCGACGCAGTGCGAGGCGCTGGTCATGATCGCCACACAGGTGCTGGGCAACGACGCAGCCGTCGCGTTCGCCGGAGCGCAAGGCAATCTGGAACTGAACGTCATGCGCCCGGTCATCGTGGCGAATGTCCTGCACGCAATCCGCATTCTGGCCGACGGCTGTCACAATTTCCGCATTTTCTCGGTCGAGGGCACAACGCTCAACGAGGAACGCATCCGCCGCTACGTCGAAGGTTCGGTCATGCTGGTCACCGCCCTGAGTCCAGTGGTCGGATACGACAAGGCCTCGGCCGTCGCTCATCGCGCAATCGAACACGACGAAACGCTCCGCGAGGCGGCGCTTGCGCTCGGCGTCGACGCGGAGACGTTCGACCGACATGTAAAGCCGCTCGACATGGTAGGCGACGGCTACGCTGGCGCGTGAGCCTGCCGTTCAGGCAGCGCCGTTTTCGATCATTTTGCCGAATTAGAGACGACAGGGCTTGGGTACGTTTTAGAGCGAACTGAAAGCCATTTTCAGGCCGATGAGTTGTCGGGACGATTCAGATCGGCGCGCGCGTCGCCCCGGAGCGTTCCCCCTTCATCGAGTTTGCCGGACTAAGAGCGTCTGTCGGAACTATCTCTCGTTTTCACCTTGCTAGCCTGCCCTACTGCCCGCCTGAAGACGCTCGCACGTGGCTTTCAAAAACATTCCAGGCTTTGGTTTTTCGTTCTGATGCGTCTTTATCAAATCTTCCGGTTCGTTACGGCCTGACACGCCCCAGCCTGCGGCGCTCCGTTCAAACCGCGAGGCGCGCACTTCGCCCGAACAGTTTCGCACATTCGGCGCATCCGACGATGCGCCAGCCTAGGCTTTTCTCCCCGATTTCTCCCGCCTCCGCGCGAATCATTTCAAAAAATCAATGGTCACTCGATCGTTTCAACATATATGCTTTTTTATGCACGCCCTATGCCTCTCGCACGATTGCAATTGCGAGATCGTTACAGAAGTGCTGCGATACGATTGTGGGTCGGGGTTTTTATAAATAACAAAAATAATTAGTTATTTATTTCTCGCTCCCGCAAACGTTCACGACAAGACTCTCGTCATCACGGTCTCCGGGGCGCACGCAGGAATGGAACTTCCGGCACTGATCTACTTTACGAACCTTGTAGACGAAGGCTCCGCGGCGCGCGCAGCCCTCGCTCTGGGCGTCAGCGCGTCCGCGATCACTCACAGCGTGTCTGCGCTTGAGCAGGCGATGGCGGCGCACCTCCTGTCCCGCACGTCGCTCCGTAAAGGAGGCCGGGCGCTGACGACCGCGTATGGCGAAAGTCTGTATAACTCCGCCCGTCAATTACTGGGCTGGTGCGGCTCTCTGATCTCTAACAACCAGATCATCGGGCAGCCCGAAGAGAACGCACCCGCCCCTTTGTCGACCCACGACATGCGCGCCCTGCTTCAGTCAGGCCTGACTTTGCGCATGATCGGTTACTTCCTCACCGTCTACGAAACGGGGCGTATCGCTGCGGCGGCGCAACGGCTGTCGCTTACGCAACCGACGCTTTCGCGGCAGATCCGCAGGCTTGAGGAAATTCTCGGCCGCACGCTCTTCGTGCGCAGTTCCAGTGGCGCAGAGCCAACGGCCGCCGCCGAGTTGCTCAGGCAGGGGTGCCAGCTCGTAGACAACACGTACCGGCAAATCACCCGAGACGAAAATTTCAGCTATTTCCGGGAATCAAGAACGCTGCGCCTTGCGTCCATGATGCCGACCAGTAGCGAAAGCTCGTTGACAGCAGTGCTGGCCAACCTCGTTCGTCTCTGGCGCCACCGCCGTTATCAACCCTCCCTCACAATTTCGACCATCGCAGCACCGCAGATGGTGGAAGGACTTCTCGACGGAAGATTCGACGCCGGATTGACCGACCTGATCGATATTCCATCCAGTCTGGATCGTGAGGATCTCGAAAGATCGCCAATTTATCTGGTGTTCGACCGCTCGCATGGCCCCAGAAGCGGACAAACGCCGAAAATGATCATCAGCACGCAGCTTCTTGCCGTGCCCGCTCTGGGCACAGGCCTACGCCGCATCACGGATCGCTATCTCGATCAGGAAGGCGTAACGCCAACCGCAATTTTTGAAACGCAATCGCTGTCGCTGATCCTCCGGCTCGTCGAGGACGGAACATGCTGCGCAATTCTGCCCGCCGGATCGTTTCAGTCTCAGGCTGTCCATGCCTGGCCACTGCCGGATCGTTATCGCATGACGACGCGCCTGATATGGAGGAAAGATCATTCCAATCTCGCGATCATCGAGCGTCTGCGCGCATGTTTCGCCGAAATTCGTATGGAGGGAAACTCCGCGTCGCGAAGGCCTGCGGCATGAACGCGGCGCCTGCGTCCCTCTCTCCTGCCGTCGCGCGCCGCCGGACATGGACGGTCGCTTTTCTGATAGCCGCTGGCTGCATCAGCTACATCGACCGAGCGGCGCTGTCGGTCAGCAGCACCGCGGTTATGGCGGATATGCACATGTCCTACACCCGGATGGGCCTGCTGCTATCGGTCTTCGCCTGGGCGTATCTCGCCGGACAAATTCCGATGGGTCTGCTCGCGGATCGTTTCAACAGCCGAGGCCTTCTTGGCGCGGGGCTCGCCATATGGTCATGCGCGCAAATGGCGTTTGGACTTGTGCATGGTTCTGCGGGTCTGTTTCTTGCCCGCATCGGATTAGGATTAGGCGAGACGCCGCTTTTCCTTTCCGGCACGCGCGCGCTTGTCCTGTGGTTTCGCCCGGAAGAGCGCGGACGGCCGATCGGGCTGTTCAACGGTTCGGCCGCTTTGGGGCCAGCCATCGCCCCGCCAGTTCTGCTTGCGATCATGGCGGTGTGGGGCTGGCGCGGCATGTCGGTGACCATCGGCGCCGTCAGCCTCCTTCTTGCGCTGGCCTGGGTGATTTTCTATCGCGAACCGCAGGAGTTGCCGCTCGCGCCAGATGATCGTCGCGCTCTTCCTCCGCCTTCACCCACGGTTCATTCCGGAATTACTGAAGTCCTGAAAGACGATCTGAGCTATCTGCTGCGTAAACGTTCGAGCTGGGTCATTACCGCCGGTTTCGCTGGCGTCATTTACGTGACATGGCTCTATGCGACGTGGATGCCTGCCTGGCTCGAAAAATCTCAGAAACTGACCGCCGATCAGGCCGGACTTTTATCGGCCGCGCCTCAGTTCTGCGGTTTCGCCGGAAGCGTTCTGGGCGGATTCATCTCGGATCGGCTGGCCGCTCGCGGGATGGATCCACTCAACGCCAGCAGAACGCCACTTGTGTTGGCTATGCTGATCTCCGCCTGCGCCACCGCGTTGACGACGCTACACCTTGGTCTCCCTCTCATGGTCGCGTCCATGGCGCTCGCCCTTTTTGCAGGAGGGCTCGCCATGACGTGCGGGTGGACGCTCGGAACGATTATCGCATCGGAAAATCGCGTCGCTACGCTGGAAGCCATTCAAAACACAGGGGGCTCTCTCGGTGGAGCCCTTGCGCCGGCGATCACCGGCGCGCTGGCCGATCATTTCTCGAGTTTTACGCCGTCGATGCTTGTCGCCAGCGCAATCGGCGTCGGGTGCGCACTCATCTACCAATTCGGGCTGCGTCCGGGCGACGCTGCGCATCGTCCAACGCCCCTCTGAAAGCCACCTTGCAAATTAGGGAAATACAGCAATGACGTCTCGGCAACTCCTCACATTTTCCAGCATCATCAGCAGCCTTGTAATTATTTCCAACGCCTACGCAGCCCCGACCTCCTCCAGGCCGAAGACGTTGCGAAAGCCGTTGACGCACCCCTTGGCGGCAGGTGCTGCATCCTCACCCACCAGCCCACAATCCACCCCACGACACGCCAGGGCGATCGCGCAGGGCAACGAGGCCGTCACCGTTTTCGGCCGTGGCTCAACGCGGCAGATGACCAGCGTCACCCGCACGATGATGCAGCAAAGCGTGCCCGGCACGTCGCCGCTGAAGGTGCTGAGCCAGTTACCGGGCGTCGTCTATCAGTCGGCGGATCCATTTGGCGCTTATGAGTATTCCAGCCAGATTTTCATGCGCGGATTCAGCCAGTCTCAACTTGGCTTCACGCTCGACGACATTCCGCTCGGCGATCAACAGTTCAACAACTACAATGGCCTCGCCGTGACGCGCGCCATCATCTCTGACAATGTCGGCGGCGTGGACGTATCGCAGGGAGCGGGCGCAATCGACGTCGCCTCCACCAGCAACCTGGGCGGCGCCATCGAGACCCACTCGCTTGATCCGTCGCACAAACGGGGCGGTTCAATTGGTCAGACCTTCGGCAGCAATTCCACAATGCGGACGTTCGTACGTCTGGAAAGTGGCGACCTGAACCCGACCGGAACGCGGTTTTACGTTTCCTATGCACGTCTGAATGAAAATTTGTGGAAAGGTGCCGGTTACGACCACTCAGATCAGGTCAACGCCAAGTTCGTACAACCGCTCGCGCGTGGCTCTTCCGTGAAAGTCTTCTTCGACTGGAGTTCGATCCAGCAGTTCGATTATCAGGATATGACGATGAACTGGCTGCATACAGTCGGCCCCAACCTCGCCAACTACTACCCCGATTATACGGCGGCCTATAACGCTGCTCTGGGCCAGTATTCCTCGACTGTTCTCAAGACAAATGATCCTCTCGACGCCGCCTATTACGCCGGAACGGCCAATCGCGTCGATTATCTGGGCGGCGTTACGCTCGATGAAAATCTCACATCGTCGCTGAACTGGAAAACGACGCTGTACGGCCATGGCGATAGTGGCTACAGCACCTGGACGACGCCCTATATGCCTTCGCCTAATGGAGCGCCCCTATCGCAGCGCGTCCAGACTCCCGGCATCGCGCGTGGCGGCTTTCAAACGGCCCTCACATGGAAAATCGGACGGCACAAGTTGAACGCGGGCATCTGGTATGAATACGGAAACTTCACAGAAAGCCGCTATTTTACCGAAGCCCCGGTGCTCGGTCAGGGCACGCTCGGCAACCCGACCACCGGCTTTCCGGGCGACAAGATTTTTGCGACCCCATGGCAGGAAGCGTTCTCAACGAATACCTTCGTATTCCACTTGCAGGACACCTACAAGATTACCGACACCCTGACGGTGAATGCAGGTTTCAAGTCGATGATCGTCAACTCCGGCAACAGCGTGCTGACGCAGGACGTCGCCATCAACGGCACACAGGTCGCACAGGGACGTCTGGAGGCCTCAAACGCCTTCCTGCCTCAGGTTTCCGCGATATGGCGTTTCCTGCCTCGTCACGAACTGTTCTTCGACGTATCGCATAACATGCGGTCCTTCCCCCTCGACGGCTACGGAACCAACGTGTCGGCGACGCCATGGACCGCCTCGCAGGCCAGTTTTCAGGCGACGAAAAACACGCTGAAACCGGAAACGGACTGGGTATACGAAGGCGGTTACCGCTACACCTCCCCGATTGTCAGCGCTCTCGCCTCCCTCTATCGCATCAATTTTTCCAACCGGTTGCAGTTGATCACCAACAATTCGGGTATCAACCCGATCACCGCAGTGCAGAACGTCGGCGGCGTGACGACCAACGGCGCGGAAGCGAGCGTGACCGTCCGGCCTTTGGAAGGCCTTTCAATCTATAACTCCTTCTCCTATGCGCACTCGACGTATGACCAGAACGTCGCGACGTCCTCCGGCGTCGAGCCGACACGTGGCAAACTGGTCCCGAACTATCCGCAGTTCATGTATAAAGCGAACGTCACCTACCGCATCGGCGGTTTCGATACGCATGTCGACGGAATCTACATGTCGCATCGGCAACTGACCTATACCAACGACCTGCATGCTCCAGGATATTTCCTGATGAATTTCGGAGCGCGATACAATTTTGGAAATGCAGGGCCTCTGAAGGGCATTACGGCGGCGTTCAATATCTACAACCTGACGAACAAGACTTACATCGCGACGACGAACGAACTGGGAAACAACTTCACGAATACCGGCTACAATTATTTCCTGATGGGCGCGCCACGGCAGTTCTTCGGCACGATCAGCGCAAGTTTCTGACCGCGAGGCGTCGTCATGACAACGGTGCAGCCACGGGCGAAAAAAATGGCGATCGTGGCCGCCTGCGTCGGCAATCTTCTCGAATGGTATGACTTCTCGGTCTACGCGCTCTTTGCACCCTATATCGCGAAAGCGTTGCTGCCGCCGTCCGACCCACTGTCCCTTCTGGCCCAGAGCCTGCTGGTGTTCGGACTGGGCGCCGTCGCCCGCCCACTGGGGGCGTTGCTGCTCGGACATTATGCCGACGCGCGTGGGCGCGGTCCGACGTTGATGCTGACATGCGCGCTGATGGGCGTCGGCACAGCTTGCATCCTGTTCGACCCGCCTTACGCGATCGCCGGGCGCGCCTCGATCATCGTTCTGTGCGTCGGGCGTCTATTGCAAGGAATTTCAGCAGGCGGCGAAATCGGAGGAGCTGCGGCATTCCTTGTCGAAGGGGCCGCCGGTGGACGAGCAGGGTTCGCCGCCTCCTTCCTGCAGGCGACCATGGGGCTGTCGAATATGCTCGGCGCTCTCGTGGCCGCATGCGTCACGGCGTTTCTGAGCGACGCACAGATCGCCGCGTGGGGATGGCGCGCGCCATTTGCTATCGGTCTTGCAATTATCCCTCTTGGCGTCATCATGCGTCGCAACGCGTCCTCGCCGGTCCGACAAATGGCGGCACGCGAAACGCTCGCCATCGGCGTTTTGGCGAAGCGCCACAAGGGCTCGGTTTTCGCCGCGCTTGGGCTATCCCTGTTATGGGGCGCGGCGCCCTATGCCCTGATCATATACCTTCCTCTCTACGTTCAGCGTTTTTTTGGCGTCGCGCCCCACGCCAGCTACGTGGCCTACCTCTTTGGCAATATCGCGCTGGTGGCTGGTTCACTTACGGCGGGAAAGCTTGCTGACCGGTTCGGCGCACGGCGCGTCATGCTCGCGTCCGCTTTCCTGCTTTTGATCCTCCCCGCCCCCATCTTGTCCGTATTGAGCGTCAGCCACGGCGTCACCACCATGATCGCAGTCGCCGGTTTATTGTGTTTTCTGGTTTCCCAATTCGTCGGCGCAGCGCCTTTGGGAATCGCAGGACTGTTCCCGAAATCAGTGCGCGCAAGCGGCATCGCATTGTCGTATAATATTGCAGTTTCTCTATTCGGCGGCTTCGCCCCGGCGATTTTGACCGCTCTCGGAAATGTCTGGCGTGGCGTCCCCAGCGCCGCGCTCTATGTGTCGATCGCGGCGCTTCCGGCGTTGACCGCCCTGCTCTCGCCCGCGTTCTCACGACCGCCTTATGAACCGGACGGTCCGGAGGTATAGCACACGCACCAAAAAGCATAAGGGAGTAATCTCCTGATGATGAAACACTTCTATCCACGCCAGCGAAAGAAAGGCCGCCGTGACCGCGATCACCCTGACCGGAACAACATTGCCGCTGAGCGACCTGATCGCAGTCGCTGACGGCGCCTATGTAAAGCTCGGCGGAGATGGCGTAGCGCGTCTTCTCGCCGGCCAACGCTCGCTTGAACGCGCTCTCGACAGAGGCGACGGCATCTACGGCACGACCAGCATGGTCGGCGCCTTCAAGGACAGCCGGGTGTCGGGTGACGAGCGCCCCAAATATGCGCTGCGGCTTCTACGTTCCCACTTACTCGGCACCGGCCCGCATATGCCGCGCCGTGTGGTCAGGACGGCCATGACGGCCCGACTGAATGGCTTGCTGACCGGTCATACTGGCGCCAGCGTGCATCTCGCCCACGCGCTCGCGGCGCTTTTGAACGCAGGGATCACCCCGGTCGTGCCTGAATATGGCTCAATCGGTTGCGCCGACGTCGGGTTGATGAGCCATATCGGCGCCACCCTCCTTGGTGAAGGAGACGCCTACGGTCCCGACCATGAGCAGCCAGAATCTGCCGCCGCGCTGCTCACCCGGTTCAGTCTCGCGCCGATCGATCCGGGGCCAAAGGACGTGATGACGGTTCTTTCCAGCAATGCGCTGGGCGTGGCCGGAGTGGCGATCGCCGTCGCGGACCTCCGCGCGCGGCTGCCTCTGTTGCTGTCAGTTTTTACCCTTAGCGCCGCGGGGTTTGGCGCCTTCGGAGCGCCGTGGGAGACGGCGCGTCTCACCGGAACAGAAACGGAAACGCGCGTGGCGCGTTTTCTGCAAGACCTGTGCGGCGAAAGTGACTGGACGCCTCGCCGAAATCTTCAGGATCCGCTGAGTTTCCGTTGCATGCCACAAATCGGCGGCGGGCTGCTCTGCGCGCTGGACCGCGCCGAAGAAACGCTCGCGCATAACCTGTCGCACGCTGACGACAATCCGATACTTCTCGATGGCCGGGCCATGACGTCCGGGGCCTCGCTCCCGCTCGCGCTGGCCCTCGACGCGCAGTCGCTTGTCCTTGCGCTTTGCCATTACGTTCGGGGCGCGCTCGGGCGCATTCTCGCCCTCTGTCGCGAGGATCTGTCCGGCCTGCCGCGCAACCTGACCCTCGAACCCGGACGGCAGGTCGCGTTTGGAGCCGCAACCAAACTTGCCGCAGATCTGACGACCTCTATCCTGCGGGAATCCACGCCGACGTCGCTGTACCAGATTCCAGTAGCCAACGGGTTCGAGGACGAAGCCAGTTACCTGCCGTCAGTCGCGCGCGCGCTGACAACGCAGATTTCCTTGCTCGCCCCGTTACTCGCGCTTGAGGCCATGGCTGCGCGGCAGGCGATCCATCTGTCGAACGCCCGTCCCAGTGGATCGCCCGGAGCGCTTCTCCACGCCCTGAAGCAGGAGACGCCTCTTCTCGACGACAGCGGTCCCGTGTCCGACGCCCTGCGATCGACCGAAACGGTTCTGGATCGCTTCGCCAAAGCGTACGCCGAAGCCCCGCCAGACGCATTTCGCTTTCCTCCTCCAGCAGTCAGGGAATCCTCAACCGATGCATGACCTGCTTCTCAAAGGCGCAGTCGTCACCACGCGAACCGTGTCGCCAGACGCCTGGATTGTGATCGACGACGGCCGCATCAGTCAGATTGGACACGGAGCGGGGCCCGCCGCGCGTGAGGTTCAGGATTATGGGGACGCGCTGATCCTGCCCGGCGCAATCGACCCGCAGGTCCACTCGCGCTCCCAGAAAGGGCAAGAGGATTTCATCTGGAGCACCCGCGCCGCTGCCGCAGGCGGCGTCACGACAATCGCCGACATGCCTTATGACGACGGCTTTCTGGTCAGCACAGCCGAAAATCTCCGGCAAAAAGCGCGCGAGGCCGGGGACCAGGCGCGCATCGATTTCGCCCTGTGGGGCACCATCGCCCCGGATGACGGTCCCAGCCACATCCCAGCCATGGCGGAAGCAGGCGCCTGCGGCTTCAAGTTTTCAACGTTCGGCACAGACCCCGTGCGTTTCCCCAGAATTCCGCCGGACCTGCTGGCTTCATGCTTCGAAGCCGTCACCAAAACCGGCCTTATCGCCGGGGTTCATAATGAAGACGACGAGATGGTCCGCTCTCGCATAGCCGCTGTCACGCGTACGGGCGTCACCGACTGGCGCGCGCACGGCATGTCGCGTCCGCCGCTGGCAGAAACGCTGGCCATGGCGCAGATCTATGAGACAGCGGCAGCGACCGGATGTTCGGCGCATGTCGTGCATTGCTCCGTCGCGCGCGGCTACGCCCTGTGTGAAGCCTATCGCCAGCAAGGGTTCGATACGACCGTCGAAGCCTGCATACATTATCTCATCCTCGACGAAGAACATGACGTCGCACGCCTGGGCGGCCGAGCGAAGATCAATCCGCCCATCCGCCCACGCGCGGAAGTTGAGGGCCTGTGGGCTCACCTCGCCGCCGGAAACGTCACCGTCGTCTCCACTGACCACGTTTCCTGGTCCCTGAGCAGAAAATCCGATCCGGAGATGTTGAAAAATGCCTCCGGCGCGCCGGGGCTGGAAGCGCTTTATCCCCTTCTCCTCACAGAACTCGCGCGGCGCGGCCTGTCGCTGTCGCATGCCGCCCGATTGCTGGCGGAAAATCCCGCACGACTGTTTCGTATCAGCGCACAAAAAGGCGGCCTCGCACCAGGACGCGACGCTGACATCACAATCGCAAGAAGAGAGAAGTGGATCTACGACGCGACGCAAAGCCGCCATTCCATCGCCGGATGGAGCGCCTACGATGGCCGCGCGCTCGACTGGCGCATCGCCGCAACATGGTTGCGAGGAAAGCTGGTTTTCGATGGACAGGATGTTCTTGCGGAGCCGGGAACAGGACGGTTCGTCTGCCCTCCTTCATCGGGAACACCCTCATGAGCATCGCCGGGTTTGTTCAAGGTAGCCGATTGTGGGCTGACATCGAAACACTTGCGGCTATCACCGATCCCGATCGTCCCTATACACGTCGCTCTTTCTCCGAACGCTTCATGCTGGGGCGCAATTGGCTCGTCGAGCGGTTCCGGGACGCAGGCCTTGAAACGCGCATCGACGAAAGCGGCAATCTGATCGGACGGAGAGCCGGATCCAACGGCGCAGTCGGCGTTCTCATGAGCGGATCGCATTCCGACACCGTGCCGGACGGCGGCCGCTTCGATGGCGTGCTTGGCGTTCTCGCTGCCCTGGAGTGCGCGCGCGCGTTCACCGACGCTGGCGTATCGTTGCGTCACCATCTTGAGATTGTCGATTTCCTTGCCGAAGAACCCAGCGACTTCGGGATTTCCTGTATCGGAAGTCGAGGAATGACCGGTGCGCTCACCCGGGAGCATCTCGCGCTGCGCGCTCCATGGGATGAAAACCTGAGCGACGCCATAACCAGGATGGGCGGCGATCCCGCACGGCTCACCGAGCCACGACGTTCCGATATCCGCGCCTTTTTCGAGTTGCACATCGAGCAGGGCGTCGTTCTTGAACAGGAGCGCCTCCAGATCGGAGTTGTCGAAGCCATCGCCGGAGTAACGCGACTGGAAATCATGTTCTCCGGACGAGCGGACCATGCCGGAACGACGCCGATGGATCGACGGCAGGACGCCGCCGTCGCGGCCGCGCATGTTGTCAGCTTCGTCCATTCCGAGGCCCGCGCGCGCGCTGCTTCCGGCGCAGGCCATGTCACCGCAACCTGCGGAGTGATCGACATTTCTCCCAACGCCTCCAACGTCATTCCGCGTACGGCGCGGGTGATTGTCGATATTCGCGTCTCTGAGCGTCACGTCGCCGAAGCGCTCGTCTCGGCAATTCAGGCGACCTGCCGCGACGCCGCCTCAATCAGCGGAACAACGCTGGCGCGTTTCACCATCCAGTCGGATACGTCGCCTACGCGCTGCGCGCCGGAATTGACCGGCATTATAGAAAACGTCGTCAGAGAAAACGACCTCTCTCAACGCCGCATGGTTTCCGGGGCAGGGCACGACGCCGCGTTTCTCGCGCGGCTGGCGCCGTCCGCGATGATCTTCACGCCATGTCGAGACGGACGCAGTCATGACCCCGACGAGTGGTGCGCGCCGGAAGACGCTTTACGCGGCGCGCGCGTCCTCGTTGACGCGTTACTTGCGCGCGACCGCCTGAACTGAAGCTCTGACAAGGAAAGGAGCGCCCTATGGGCCGGATACTGGTTGAAAAAGACGTCGAGGCCGCAATCGCTGGCGGCTCAGTCTTCGCATGCGGCGGCGGGGGCTGGGTTGAACATGGCCGCATGCTCGGAACTGCAGCGGTCAACGCAGGGCAGCCAGAACTGGTCGAGGCCGACGAGATTCCCGACGAAGCATTCATTGCCACCGCAGCCGCGATCGGAGCGCCCGCCAGCACGACGGAATGGCAGATGCTGGGCGTCGATTATGTCAACGCCGTGCGTCTGGTCGAGAAAGAACTGGGCCAACCAATCTACGGACTGATGATCGGACAGAACGGCAAGTCCAGCACTCTCAACGCATGGTTGCCCGGCGCCATTCTCGGCACAAAGGTCATCGACGCCGTTGGGGACATGCGCGCCCACCCCACAGGCGACATGGGCTCCATTGGCATGGCCGGATCGCCGGAAACCATGATTCAGGCTGTCGTCGGCGGCAACCGCGCGAACAACGCATATCTGGAAGTCGTCGCAAAAGGCGCTACGGCGCGTATCTCTCCCATTCTGCGCACGGCTTCGGATATGTCCGGCGGCTTCATCGCATCGTGCCGCAATCCACTGCGCGCCAGCTATGTAAAACGTCACGCCGCATGGGGCGGGATTTCCCGCGCACTGGCGCTCGGAGAGGCCATTCTCGACGCTGCCTCCAAAGGAGGCTCGGCCATTCTCGACACTATCGTGCGACAACTGGACGGAGCTATCATCGCGCAGGGAAAAACATCAAAGAAATCGGTTGTCTACACACCGGAAGCCTTTGACGTCGGCACGATTACTGTCGGTGCGGGAGATCACGCCGTTACGCTTCATGTCATGAATGAATATATGGCGGTGAACGACGCCGCAGGACAACGCATCGCCTCGTTCCCCGATATCATCACAACGCTCTCTCCATCAGGATATCCTCTCAGCGTTGGGGAGATTTCCGAGGGCGACGAAATCCTTGTTCTTCATGTGGAAAAGACAAAATTTCCACTCTCGTCAAGCGTTCTGGACCCTGCAGTCTACCCTCCCGTGGAACGCGCGCTCGGCATCGATCTGGCCAGTTACGCTATTGGCCTTCCTGAAAACCGGAGCTGATTCATGACCATGAAAGAGTTTGGCGTCACATCTGGCGGTAATTTGCGCTGCCGCGGCTGGCGGCAAGAGGGCCTTCTGCGTCTTCTGGAAAACGTTCTTTCGGTTGGCGAAGATCCCGCAAACCTTGTGGTCTACGCAGCGCTGGGAAAGGCCGCTCGCGATTGGCCCTCTCACGATGCAATCGTCCATGCGTTGACGACGATGCACGATGACGAAACGTTGATCGTGCAATCGGGAAAGCCAATCGGCGTCGTAAAAACGCATGAACGTGCGCCGATCGTCATCATGGCGAACTGCAATATCGTGGGACAGTGGGCGAAAGCCGATGAATTCTACCGACTGGAGCAAGACGGGCTGATCTGCTGGGGCGGTCTGACAGCCGGAGACTGGCAGTATATAGGCTCTCAAGGCGTCATTCAGGGCACTTACGAAATATTCCGTCGTATCGCCGAACAACATTTCAACGGCGACCTGACCGGTCGGCTGATCTTGACCTCTGGTCTGGGCGGTATGGGCGGCGCGCAACCGTTGGCCGGACGGCTAGCCGGAGCGATAATTCTTTGCGTAGAAGTCGATGAATCGCGCATAAAGCGCCGAATTGAAAGCGGCTATCTTCAGGATCAGGCGACAGACCTGGACGACGCCCTCCGTCTGGCGGAGCAGGCTCGCGCCGCCGGAGAGGCCCGTTCTATCGGGCTCTGCGGCAACGCCGCGGATATTTTCCCCGAATTACTTCATCGTGGCGTGGCCCCCGATATCGTGACCGACCAGACGTCTGCTCATGACCTCATATACGGATATATTCCTCGCGGCCTTTCTATCGACGAAGCCCGGGCCATGCGTCAGAGCGATCCCGGCGGTTTGTCAAAACTGTCTCTGGCCTCGATCGCGCGGCATGTGCAAGCGATGCTCGATTTTCGCGAGAAAGGTTCGGTAGTATTCGATAACGGCAATCTTATCCGAACGCAGGCGCAAACTGCGGGTGTGAGCAGCGCATTCGATATCCCCATTTTCACAGAAGCCTACCTCCGTCCTCTTTTTGCTCGCGGAATCGGTCCTTTTCGCTGGATCGCGCTCTCCAACGACAAAAACGATCTCAGTCGAATTGACGATTATCTGTTGAAGACATTTTCTGACAATCCATCTGTGGTGAACTGGATTACCCTTGCTCGCCAGCACGTCCCGGTGGAAGGAATGCCCGCGCGGATCGCGTGGCTCGGGCATGGAGATCGCACCAAAGTCGCACTGGCCGTAAACCGCATGGTACGTGAGGGAGTTCTCTCAGGCCCTGTCGCCTTCACCCGCGATCATCTGGACGCCGGAGCCATGGCGCATCCCAATATCATGACCGAAAACATGAAGGATGGCTCCGACGCCATTGCGGACTGGCCGCTGCTCAATGCGATGCTGGCGTGCTCTTCACAGGCCGATCTCGTCGCCATCCACTCTGGCGGAGGTGGATATGCCGGCTACATGACCAGTGCAGGCGTCACAACTATTGCAGACGGCTCATCGGAAGCGGATGAAAGATTGAGTCTGACCCTGACCAATGACACAAGCCTTGGCGTGATGCGTTACGCAGACGCCGGATATTCGGAATCATTCAACGAGATTCAAAAATCGAACATCCCCTATATAAATCTTCGTTGAATCGCACTTTATATACTGCTGGCGGTCGAATTTTCAGAGTTCAAAAACGCCAGCGCGCGGGATATTTCCTGAACCTCATCTTCCGCGCCAATGAGCAACGCTGCTACGGAGCGGCGTGGCCCATCGTGGCCTCGCGATCCGTCAGGGTCTTGAGAAACGCTATGATCTCTGAACGTTCATCTTCGGAGATTCTAGGCTGATCCCCTAGCTTACGATCAAGTGGGGCATCTGTCGTATCCAGATTCGCTTGATATTGCGGAGGCAGATCGTCGTAAGCCCGCACGTTGCCCGATGAATCGCGACTATAAAATCTCTTGGGGTCGATATCGCGCAAAGCGTAAAATTCGAGAACCTTGTCCAGTGAATGGAAAACGCCGTTATGAAAAAAAGCTTTCCGCGTCGCCGAATTGCGAAGAGTTGGGGTCGCGAACATACCGCAATAAGCTGCAAGCTCGTTTCTCCCTGCGCTCCTGGCATCACAAACGCCAAGATCATAATAAGATGCGTCACGGTTCTTCAAAATATCTGAATTTCTCGGTGCGCCCAGAGCCTCATATTGATGATCGGTGAACAGCGGCGGCAAACCGTTCGCTTGAGGCGTATCGACATGACAGGCGGCGCAATTTCCTTTCTCCGGATCATTGAACAGCAAATACCCACGGCGCTCCAGAGCGGTGAACTTGGCGCGTCCCTCAAGCCAGGAGTCAAATTTGCTGGAATACGGATGGAAATCCTTTTCCTCGACCTGATATCGGGACAGCGCGAACATTGCCTCATCAAGCAGAAAATCCGGTGACTTTTCTCCTGAGACCCCCGCCATTTGTTTGAGCGCAGCTGTATAAGGGGCGTGATTAAGACGATTGAGCACTTTCTCACGCGTCGACGCCATTTCAACCGGATCGTAAAGAGGTCCAGTCGCCTGCTGCTGAAAAGTGTCTGCGCGCCCATCCCAGAACAACCCGCCCTGCGGCACAAGGTTGGCAGCCGAAGCCGCCGTGTTCGCTGCGCTCTTCGGTCCATGAGACGTTGTAGCCGACGCCGCCTGTATTTGCGGCGCGGTTTCCGCGAGAGGATCGTCAGGGCCGATGCTGAACGCTGGCTGGCGCTCCAGATACATCAGAGATGGAACAGCGCGGCGTCCCTGGCTCTTCATATCTGTCCCGCCAAGAAACACCGCGGCCACGCCCGACGGTCCATAATGATTCGCTGGATCATGGCAGGAGGCGCAGGACAGACGTCCAGATCCTGACAGGGCGGTGTCGTAAAACATCGCCCTGCCAATTTGCGCCATCGCAGACAATGGCCGGGAGTGCGGCCTATGCAACGCAACCGGGCACGGATTGGAGCCGTCAGAGCGGGGCTGACACGCCCCCCCCGCCTGAGCATGCGCCCCGGCGATGAAAAACGCCGTCAGGGCGGCGACGCAGTTCCACAGGAACCGCGTCTGTTTCGAGCAATCTCTCATTCCAGCCGAAAACTTACTGGAACTGCGGACCGAAAGGAGATTCGTCACCGCCGTGACCAAACCAGTGATGGTTGTGGTCGCCGTCGTCGTCATGACCGGAACGAAGCCCATCGTGGCGAATGTCGCCGGTTTCCGGATCCAGCAGCAAGGTGGCTTTCTGCGGTGGCCGGGTGAAGTCGAACATGTCATCCAGCTTGCCAGCCGTCGCATCAAAGGAGCCGCCGCCAAGACGTGCGCCCCCCAGCCAGTTGTCCTCGATGAAGCGGACCACAGAGCTTTGCGTCACCAGGTTATGAGCGACATAGTTGATCTTCGCCCACGGTGAAATCACCATCAGCGGAGTGCGTGTTCCAGGGCCGCAGCGCCCATTCACCGTCTTGCCCAGCACGCCCTCAGGAGCGTCTCCAGTTCCGCATGCGCCGTCGCCATTCAACTGGTCAGCCGAAGCTGCATAGGAGGAATGGGTCGGCTTGACGAAAGCGTGGTCATACCAGCCGTCAGAGTCGTCATACCCCACGATGATAGCCGTATCCCGCCACTCGGGGCGCTTCTGGATGAAGTTCACGAGCTTGACGATGCCCGCCTGTTCATCGAGCGGATCGGAGTAACCAGCGTGGCCGTCCTGATATGCAGGCATTTTGATAAACGAGACGGAGGGGAAGTTCTCCTTTTTTACGGCCTTGTAGAAGTCTTCAAGATCGTACTCGTGATTGGCGGGCTCTTTTTCCGAGCTGCCGGGGATGTAGGAATATCCGATCGTGCGATCTGACTTCGGCCGCGCATGGGTCGGATTCGACGTGCTGACGTAATACTGGAACCAGTTATGGTGCGGGATGTAGTCGGCGACACTCTCGGAAACAACTGATGAATAAGTCTGCCGTTTGCATCCGGTGGTGCCGTCGCTGTTCGTAGACCCCAGATCGAAGCCGCCCATGAAGCCGCCCCACGTGACGCCGCGATCATTCAGCAGATCGCCGATATTTTTGCTGGTCATCTGAACCTGATTCGTCGCAGACGAACAGGTGTCGTAAGCGGGGTCGATGTCGTTGACCATTGTCCAGCCGCCCTGCCCGTCGGCGACATAGGACGACGACTTGGCTTTTGTGCTGGGGCTTTGCGTTGTGGCGACAATTTTCATGCCGTTGGTTTGACCAGAGACGACTTCCAGCGCGCCAGGCGTCGAAGGACCGTATGTATCGGTGTAGGCGTTGTCGCTCATCGCGAAGCGCTGCGCATAATGCCACAAGGCCGTGACGGTGTTGCCGTCATAGTACCCCATGACCTGCCCCTTTGTGCCGAACGCTCCGACGCCTCCGGAAGTGCCCGAGCCGGTGTAAAGCGGAAACAGGTCAGCCTTTCCTGCGTCGTAGGCCATCTGCTCAGCCGTATACGCGTGATTTTGATCGGCTGTGCTGGCCTGCGACCTGTCCAGACGGAACGGCAACGCGGCGCCAGTCCCGTTTGCGGAGTTCGTGTTCGGGTTCTGCAGAAGCAGATCGTTGTTGCGCAGGTTGTTCACGCCGGGAGTTCCGGGAGCCGCTTTGAAGGACGGCTCGCCCGAAGCGTTCGTCGCGTAGGGGTACGTGGCGAAATAGTGATCGAAGGAAACGTTCTCCTGATAGATCACGACGATGTGCTTGATAGGCGTACGGGTATGCGCGAACGATTCCGGGGAGGGGCGACCCCACTGACCAGACCAGTCATCATGCGCCAGCGTAATTTGCGGCGTGAAGATCGAGAGTGACAACAGGGCGGATAGCGTCATCCGCGCGTGTTTTACGAACACAGTTCGCAACCTTTCATGATGGGGGAACCAGAGCGATCAACGCGTGAACAAGACGCATCATCGCTGGTCCCGAAAGATGACCCGGGAGTGGGGGACTCCTGATTCCGACGTGTCGCGGTCGACATTGAGCTTCTATCGATATCGCTCGCGTATTGAAGGCATCGGAGCCTGAGGCGTGAATAGGACGAGATAAAAAAATACTGTGTGATGATTCTGTTAAAATTCTACACAATTCGTTTATTTGACAATGGCTCTTAAATTGAAACACTCACGAAATAAGATATGACATTTTTATGATGATTTCGATACGTTCTATCTCATCTTTGCCCAATCCATTAAGGGAGCACACTGAATAGTTTGCAGAGTGCGACGCAGCAGATGTTAACGACACAAACCTTCTATTTCGCCGTTACGTCGCCAAGCTGTTAGGTGGCCCCCCTTTTCTGCAACGCGAAAATCTGTGCGCAAACATTCGGGCCCGGCGCCCGCCCGGCGTTCGCTCAAAAAAGTTCTCTGTGTAAAGTGTCGGATAACGCAGAAAAAATACTAACATCGCACGACACTCTGATTGCGCATGCGCCCGTCATGTGCTGGCCGATCAATTCCGCAACCGGGGACCAAGCAAGGACACAACCTTCAACAATTTGTAAATTATACTAACATAATCTATAATTGCCGCACTCCTTCCGATCGATCTACATGCAGACTACCTGGTCTCCGATCTAAACGGAGGTGACGCCTTCTCGTATGCCCGCGCCATGGCTCAGCATATGACATGGATCACAATGGACAGGTCATGGACGCCCCCCCCCCTCGCCTCTTCCTTATATACATATCGAAAAGAAAGAAGAGTTTTCACGGATCGTGTCCGCCATATCGCGACCTGTCGGCGCGCACGCGTCCACCAACCTTATGCAGGCGCGCTACTGCGCCGGCGGCGTTGGAAAAAGCCTTCGGGCCTGCTCCAGTATCTTTTTTTGGTAATCCTCGTTCAAGCCGTGCGTGTGCGAATGATAATCTCCGATGGCCTGCATAAGGTCGCCATGCGTCTCATCGAGGTATGTGCGTAGCACAACTGCCGACGCCGCCACGTTGAAACATCCGTCGGAAACCAGACGCGCCGCAGTCTGGACCGCAGGCATATGTGTTATTTTCGAAATCACTGAGACCCATCTGGTGTTTATCTGCATCAGGCCAAGATCGGACGATCCATCGGCGTTCCGGTGAACGACGCCATTCGCTCCACGCTCAACCTCCCATATCGTCGGGAAAACCCTGGGCGGGATGTCATAACGGATTGCTGCGGCGAGCACGCAGGCGAGCAGAGGCGCGGGCATGGGAAGTTCTTATAGAGGCATATTCTGTCGAATCGAAGGGCGCACATCATATTTCATAGTTCTTTAACAATTCTGCCCTGTCCCGCTACGGTTCGGTCGGTTTACTAACGTATCGGAATCGATACCGCGAAAGTTCTTTTACAGAAATGTCAAACCTCCCCGATCACCGGAACGAAGACGACGCCGGCTTCACGCTGCTGGAAATTCTCGTCGTGCTCGCTATCCTCGGCCTTCTCGTCGGGTTGGTCGCGCCTGCCGCGCTCCGGCAGTTGGGCGGGGCGCGCGTGTCCGTCGCGAAGCAATCAATCGCGCGAATTGGCTCTGTTCTCGACATGTACAAGCTGGATAATGGCGCCTACCCGACAACCGAAGACGGGCTGGACGCGCTCATTCATCGACCGTCGGCCGCCGAAAACTGGAACGGCCCCTACCTCAAGGACGCGACCGCGCCCCTCGACCCATGGCGGCATCCCTATACCTATCGTTCGCCGTCCGATCGAGAGAATCACGATTACGATCTTTGCTCTGCGGGCCCCTCCGGAAGCGCTCGAGACAGCGCTGGACGTGAAGAAATTTGCAATCCCTGATGCGCTTTCAATGTATGTCGTCCGTTTCCCAACGCATGACGCGCCAGGGAACGGGTCGCGCATCGGGCAGAAGCACGACCTCCGCATGACGGAGCATCGCGCCGTCGCCATATGAGACTTTCGCGTCGACGACGACCAGCGCCTCTTCGTCCTCAACATTCTCCGTCTGAACAGCCTGCCCCGGAATGACCAACCCTGCCTTGACGAGCGCCGCCCGGACGACGGGATCGCGCGTGAGGGACGATGTCGGCTGCATTTGCGCAAACGACATATGGGGGGCGAGCGCCTGCGCCAGTTCGCGCGTCATCCCCGGCACCGCAGCAAGATCGTCGAAAGTATGAAACGGCGCGCCAAGTGGAACGCAGCGACTTCCTTCCCCTCCCTGCGGCAATGGCGCCTGGTCCTGCAAATCCGGATTTTTCCAGGCAAAGATCGCATTTGCGAGCATTGTCGCCTTGTCCGGCGGTGCGCCGCTCGCCACCAGCAAAGCCTGCATCAACGTCACACTGACAGCATTCGGATTGATCTTATTGCGCTCGATGACGCTGCGGACCTGCACGGGACTTTTCTCATCGCCGGACGTTTTCCAGACGCCGTCAGCGCCACTTGCGCCTGTTGCGACCGAAAACAGTTCCGTCGTGATGGCGGCGTCCGCCATGGTCTCCAGTCTCGCTCGCTGAAGCGTCACTTCGCCAAGGCGTAACGCGGAACGGCCTGTCGAAAGAGTCTGGCTCACCAGCAATGCGAGAAAGCCAAGCATCCACAGGACCAGCAGCAGCGCAAACCCGCCCTCGTCGCCACGGCGGGTATCGCGGCGATCAGTCATTGAGGCCAATGCTATGCAGCACGCGGTGCTGCGGGTTATCGGACCCTGTCATCGGCATGACGTTCAGGTCGTGCGGCAACACAGCCGCACGAGGAAGCTGCTCCCGCAGATCCGCAGTCAGGGCGTATGCGTCTGTCTGATTGTGAATGACGTGCGGCGTGATCAGGACAAGAAGCTCCGTCCGTTCGCGGGTATTAGTCTGAGTTCCACCCAAAAGCCCAAGAATGGGCACGTCTTTTAGCCAAGGGATTCCTTGATTCCCTTTGTTCGATTTGTCCGAAATCAATCCAGCCAGTCCGACAGTTTGCCCATCCGAAATAACCACTCGCGATGTAACCATACGCTGGGAGAACGTAGGACTGTTGATCGTGCCGCTACCCGACGACGTCGTCGTAGACGCCACAGAACTGACCTGCTGTGAAATGTCGAGCGTGACCACTCCGCCATTGCTGACATGCGGGGTCACCTGCAGAATAACACCGGTCGGCTGGTAGCTGATGGAGTTCGTGATCGTCGAATTGGACGTCAGGACCCCGGTCGTGCTCCCGGTCAGATAGGGAACTTCATCGCCAACCATCAATGACGCCTGCTGGTTGTCCACAACCATCAGTTCAGGCGACGACAGGACGCGCACGGACGTCACCTCCTGCAACGCGTTGATGACGAACGGCGCTCCCCCTGCCCCATGGCCACCGATCACAAAGCCCGGGAAACTGCTCGACAATTCCGATGTCGCAAGATTACCCGAAGTCAGCGTCTGCGTGGCCGTGCTCAGGATGCCGTTGATGCCGCCGGATTTGAAAAAAAATTGAGTTCCGTATTGCAAGGTGTCGTTGAGAGTCACTTCGGCCACCGTTGCGTCCACCCTGACCTGCAACGGCATTATGTCCACCTTGCGCAACATGGACGAAACCGTCTCCGTCTCGCTCGCGGTGCCATAGACAAGGACGGCGTTGTTCTGCAGATCGGGAATTATCCGGATTTCGCTGTCGGCCGAACGGGTATCCGAAGAATTGCCAAGGCCGCCCAGAAGGGGATTGTTCGAAATGCTGTCCGATCCTTGTCCATTCTGGCCGCTGGCGTCCGATCCGCTGCTCCCCAGCGTCTGCCCCATACCCGTAGAGCCCGATGATCCGCCCAATAGCGAACTCGATTGAGCGCCGCTGGAAGCGCTCGACGAACCCAGACCGAGACCCGTTCCCCCGGATTGAACCGATGACATGAACTGGTTGCTGTTGTTGGCGTTCAGCTTGGACGAAGGCGTCGCCGTCACGTGATTGGGAGTGAACGCCTGCTGGAGGATATAGGCGATATCGTTCGCCCGCCCGTTCTGAAGGTAATAGACGTTCCATCTTCGCACCGTGCGACGGCGTTCCGCTTCGATAACGGAAAATACGCGTCGCGCGTTTTCGATCAACGACGACTGGGCGGCGATCACCATGACGGCCTCAATGCGCGGCATCGGCACGACCCGCAGCCTCTCCGCCATCGACTGGCCTTTCTTGCTGGACAAGGCTGTTTCCAGCGCAGTCGCCAACTCCTGCGCGTCGCCGCTCGTGGCAGGAAAAAGCGCGTAGGACTGTCCCGACAGCACATCCGTATCGAAAGCATGAACCAGTTCGACCAGCGTCGCGCGGGACGCTGGATCGCCCGTCACCACCACGGCGTTTCCTGACGGCGCGGCGACGATATGTCCGCCATTATGCAATATCGGTTGCACCGCTTTGGCCAACGCGTCCGCCGAGGTATATCGCAGCGAGACAACCGTTTCGCCGTCGTTCTGCTCCCCGCCAGGCGTTCCTGCGGCGGTGACGCGATAGACACCGTTCTCAAACACCAAAGCCGCTCCCGCCCCGGAAAGCGCAGCGCGAAGCACCGGCAGAAGCTGATCCTGCCGCACAGGCGTAGTGGTCTTGAGCGTGATCGACCCATGTACGCTGGAATCGACCAGATAATTGACATGCAAAAGCTGCCCAAGCACCTGATCGACGACGGCGCGGATATCAGTGTCGGCGAAATTGAGCGTAATATCCCCTGCACTGTCGCCCCCGACGCCACCGTTCGTCCGCCCGTCCGCGCGGCCATAGCTGACCATGCCCGTGCGGACGGGCGGTTGCGCACCAACGGCCCCGTCGATCCGCGGCGTTGCCCCGTTGTTGGCGCGCGGCGCCGGCAGCGCTCCCGGATGAGGCGCTTGATCGACGCATCCCGCCAGCAATGCTATCGAAAACAGACATGGCCACCGCGCCCCTGAACGACGACGAGGCCCGACCGGCATTTCGAGGGCGACGTGAAGAGAAATCGAATCGTTCAAGAGATCTCACCGAGCATATTCAGGAAATAAAAACAGGCAGTCATGGGCGCGCCTCGGTGCGGACGGCGGCAGGGCTGCGCAAGGCGATCACAGTCACGGACGCGTCGATCATGCGTCCATGACTGGCTTCGTCAGCCAACCGGGAACTGCCCGCCGATTGAATCTGCAGATCTTCCACAAGCAGCGCCGGAGAATCCGTGCTGCTCACAGTATCGAGAAATCGCACCAATGCAGGCCACGAGCCGGTCAGCGACGCCCTGACCGCCAGACGCTCAAAAACGCCCCGTCGAACCAAAGGCAACGGCTCCTGACTGCTCAACTGTATCTGCGCTGCTTGCCCTGCGGCTTCCACAAGTTCCTGCAGGCGCGCTTGCGCGGTCGCATCGGAATCCTCTCCGAGCAAAACGCCGCCTCTGCTTCCTTCCTCCGCCGCCCGGATCGCTTCCTCGTGCAAGCGCGGAATGGAAGCGACCAGCGCCCTCGTCCTGAAGAGAATATCCTGCTTGCCTTCGACGTGATCTTTCAGGTCGTCGTACAGTCCGGTCACGCCTGAGGCCAGAAGCCAAAGCAGCGTCAACGTGACTGCCGCCAATCCTATGGCGGTCAGCTTTCCGGCGCGGCCAACCGGCAGGCGCGCGGCAGGGAGCGAAGATGACGATGAAAGAGGAGACGCCATGTTCCGATCAGTTCGGCGCAGTCGCGGTGATCGTAAAAGCATCCGTATTCGTATCGGCCGAATGCGTCACCGGCCCTGAAAACGCTGCGTCCACGAACCCGGCCCGGTGCTCAAGCAAACCGATAAGCTGCGGCGCTTCGCGCGTCTGGCCCTGGGCCGTCACATGACGGTCACGCACGGTCAAGGCGGTCAGAAACGTGTCGTCCGGCAACGTCTCTGTCAGAGCCTTCAAAACGCCCATAGTGTCGCCAACGTTTTTTCGCTCATGCGTCACTGCGGATTGACCTGCGGTATAGAAGCTGATTTCACGTCGCAAGGCCTCGGCCCGCATCCGTTCCGGCGCAAGAGCCGCGATCGCGCCATCAACGCGCGCCATGACCACCGCCTGCGTGACGAACGGCGCGGCCAGAAGCGCGCCGCACAAGACTGGCGCACCGATCCGCAACGCCAGACGGGGTCGCGCAGCGGGGCGCTCCAGTGGAATTTCCACAGATTCGCCACGCTCATCGCGCCCCACGAGGCCGACCGGAATCAAACCGCGTTCCCCGAGCTGCAGAAGAGCCTTCTCAAAGACAAATTTGGGAGCATATACTATCAAAAACATGGTCCCCGCACCTGAGGCGACGACCTCCTTCGGACAAGCGACCCACGCCGTCTCTGCAGCGTCAAACGGGGTCAGTCGATCGAATTCATAAGTCAGAAAACCAGCGGCATCCGATACTGCGGCCGCAGGGACCAGCGCCAGCCGCGACAGAGCGCCGCCTTCCGGCAATGCGAGCCTTACCTCTCCCCTCCGCCAACCCCTGCTGAGTTTTCCGGCTTTCCGCGCCCCAAAGGCGACGATCTCGTCCAGAACGCTCTCTTCCAGGCGCCCGTCTCGTCCTATTGAGACGATTACGCCTCTCTGACCCCTACCACGCCACGACGGAGGAAGACACTCGCGCAACTGCCCCCCCCACCATTCAACGAACCCTTTCAAGCCGCTTCTTCCGATGGAGGACGCGCTACTCATCATTGAGAGAACTGACCTCAACCTTTCTCGAGCGACCGAAGAACGCGCAGGGTGTGCCGACAACATTCTCCCCGGCTGCTTCCGGGGACAACGACGCCGCTGGATACCACCGCCCCGCAATCATCGAACAGGCATGATATATGATATATTTATGACACATTAACGAAGAGTCTGGTCCCATGTCAGACGCTCTTCTAAATCACTCCACACATGCGCTCCCTGACCCACCGCCTCAACATCTCCAAAACAGGCGGATCGCCTGCCGTCGTCGCTCGGCAAATCGGCGAACGCTTCCTCACGCCGTCACGACCGTCAGAGCGCCAGTCTCACAATCCAGATGGCCGCGGCAAGCGAGGGGCCGAAGGGCAGCATCATCGTCGCGCTTACGCGCCCCCCACGAAAGATTCCTCCCAGCGCGGCGAGAAGTCCGAAACACGATGCGAGCAGAAGAACGAGCGACAGGTGGCTGCACCCTACCCACGCTCCACCCACCCCCAACAACTTCGCGTCACCCCCTCCCAGGCCGATACGGCCGCGCAACCGCCGATACGCCACACCCAGCAAAAGCAGCCCCGCCCACCCGAGCGCCGCCGCCAAAGCACGATCACCCGCCGCATCGACGTCGCCGGAAAGAACCGCTTCGAGCAAACCGACGATCAACAAAGGCAATGTCAGAACGTCTGGCAACCTGAAGCAAATGACGTCGATCCAGGCCAGCGCCAACAGCACCCACCCCAAAACGCAATCGAACCAAAACGTGACAGGATCCATGGACCAAAGCCCAAGAGGGTCCGCCCTGTGCAGCGCCGCGTATCCAGCCAGCGCCGACAAGGGAGGAAGAAAAGCAGCCAGTTCTACATAAAGATGTTGCGGATCGACGTTGGCGCCACAATGGCGACAACGCCCCTTCTGGACAAGCCACGACAGGATCGGCGCCAAATCACGCGCGCCAAGCTTCGTCTGGCACGTTTCACAATGGGAACGACTGACCGCGAACGGTTCGCCACGTGGAATGCGCCGAATCAGCACGCCAAGAAAACTTCCTATGAACGGCGCGATGAGAAACGGAATACAAAGAGCTGGATCAGGCATGACGCGTCGGACACTGCGCCCACAGTTTTCATACGACAAGAGCCAATTGTTTGATGAGCACGCTCGCGTCATCAGGTGACCAGCGCCTTGCCGACGCGCTGCTCTCCACAGGCGCAAGCGACATCCGCGCGCTGGACCGCGCCAGAAGTGTCGCGGCCGATAGCGGACAGCTGCTGCACGCCGTGCTGCTGCAACTCGGCCTCGTCAGCGAAGGCGGACTGGCCTCGGCGTACGCCTCCATTTTAGAGCGGGCCATAATCGGTCCGACTGAGCTGGAACAGATCGACGAGCCGCTGTTTTCCGACCGACTCAGCAGCCGTTTCTTGAAACAGGCTCGTGCGCTACCGATTAATCAACACGAACGCACCCTGCGCCTCGTCATGGCAAATCCTTTCGACGACTACAGCGCCGCCGCGATCCGTCTTGCCACCGGGTGCGAGGTCATACGCGACGTTGCGACGGGGGCAGATCTGGAAGCAGCGCTCAACCGCCTTTATCCGGAAGACGATGAGAGTGAAGACACAGACGGATCGCACACGAATCACGACCCCGCCGAGGAAGACGCCGATCGCCTGAAAGACCTCGCCAGCGAGGCGCCCATCATCAGACTTGTAAACCAGATCATCTTCCGCGCTGTCGAGACGCGGGCTTCGGATATCCATATCGAACCGTTCGAGGATCGTCTCGTCGTGCGATACCGTTATGACGGCGTGCTGCATGAAGTGGACAACCAGCCGCCGCGCACCACTGCCGCGCTGATTTCTCGCATCAAGATCATGGCGAAGCTGGACATCGCCGAACGGCGCCTGCCGCAGGATGGGCGAATCAAGCTCGCCGTTCGCGGGCACGAGGTCGATTTCCGTGTCTCCACCGTGCCGTGCCTGCACGGAGAAATCGCGGTGTTGCGCGTGCTCGACCGCACCACCGTCAGCTTCGACTACGCCCGCCTTGGCCTCGCCCCGGAAATCGTCGCCTCGTTTCGCGACGCGCTGGAATTGCCCAACGGCATCGTGCTGGTGACAGGCCCGACCGGCAGCGGCAAGACCACGACGCTTTACACGGGCCTTTCCGGAATCAACGCGGTCGATCGTAACGTGGTGACAATCGAGGATCCGATCGAATACCAACTCGCCGGAATCAACCAGATTCAGGTGAGACCGGTCATCGGCCTGAACTTCGCCAGTCTTCTGCGCGCGATCCTTCGTCAGGATCCCGACGTGATCATGGTCGGCGAAATCCGCGACATTGAAACCGCGCAAATCGCCGTGCAGGCGGCGCTGACGGGGCATCTGGTGCTCTCGACGCTGCACACGAACTCCGCAGCCGCCGCCATCACCCGACTGCGCGACATGGGACTGGAGGATTACCTGCTGACCGCCGTCCTGCGCGGCATCCTGGCGCAACGGCTGGTGCGGCGCCTGTGTCAGACCTGCCGCCATCCAGAGATCGCCTCTCCCGAACTGGCCCGCCGCTTCGCACTGGACGCCACGCACCAGCACACGCTGTGGCGCGCCGTCGGCTGCCCTGAATGCCGTCATACCGGATATCGTGGACGAAGCGCCATCGCGGAATTCCTTCGCCCCTCCCCTGCCGTCACACGCCTGATCCTCTCCGGCGCCGATCACGAACAGATCGAGAGCGCCGCAGTTTCGGAAGGGATGGTCACGATGTTTCAGGCCGGGCTTCGTGCGGCCCTGGCAGGGGAGACCACGATCGAGGAAGTCAGCCGCATCGTCGGTGGCGGCGAGTGAGCGAAGCCGCGCCCGCCGTCAACGGGTCCTCACGCTGGACCTACCGCGCGCTGGGTTCGGATGGCGGCGTCACGACCGGAGAAATTGTCGCGAGCACCGAACAGCAGGCTCTGACTCTGCTGAAGCGGCGAAAGCTCACGCCGCTGCTGGTCGCGCCAGCGTCGCGCGGCGGCGCGTTGCGATCGGGGCTGGGCGGATGGCTGGCCCGACGGCGCGACCCGGTACTGCGTCCAAAAGCGTTGACCGAGTTCACACGGCAACTTGCGACCATGCTCTCCGCTGGCCTCGATCTTGACCGGGGGCTGCGTTTCCTTGCCGAAACGTCGCCACAGCCACAGGCCGCCCGCGCCATCGGCCTGATCCGCGACAAGGTCCGCGACGGCGGCTCCTTCGCCGAAGCCCTTGAAGCGTCGCCGCGCAGTTTTTCACGCCTGTATGTGGGGTTGGTGAAAGCCGGAGAAGCGGGCGGCGCTTTAAAAGATTCTCTCCTGCGCCTCGCCGATCTTCTCGAACGCGAACGCAAGATGACCGCGACGATCCAATCGGCCATGATCTACCCAACGGTCCTGATGATTGCGTCGGTATTCTCCGTGGTCCTCCTTCTCACCCATGTCCTGCCGCAGTTCACGCCCCTGTTCGCCGAAAACGGCGCGGCGCTTCCAACCCCGACAAAAATCGTCATCGCGTCGGGCGATTTTCTCAGCGCGTGGGGCGTTTACATGCTCGCCGGACTGGTCGGCGCAATCGTCGCCATGCGCGCCGCCCTGCAACGTCCCGACATTCGCCTGGCCGTCGACCGCGCATTGCTGCGGGTTCCGATATTTGGAACCCTGATCCGCGAAATCATGGCGGCGCGCCTGACCCGCACGCTGGGAGCCCTGATGCGAAACGGGGTGCCGCTGGTCGGCGCCCTGCGCATAACAGAAGGCGTGATCGGCAACCGTGTCGGCGCGGCCGTGATCGCCGACGCCACCCGCGCAGTGCGTGAAGGCGGCAGCCTGGCGGCGGCGCTGGAGCGCGGCCGGGTTTATCCCGTCGCCATGACGCATTTTCTTCATGTCGGCGAAGAGACCGCGCAACTCGCCGCGATCTGCCTCAAGGCCGCCGACATTCATGAAGAGGCGAGCCGCGTCACCATCCAGCGCCTTCTTGCAATTCTGGTGCCCGCAATCACCATCGTCATGGGCGTCCTTGTCGCAGGGATCGTCTCGGCGCTGCTGCTCGCCATGTTGAGCCTCAATGACCTTGCGCAGTGAAATCGCCCAGTCGCGACTGCCGTCCCCAGACAGCGGCTTCACCCTGCTGGAGGTCATGGTGGTTCTTGTCATCGCCGGATTGCTGCTTGGCGTGGCTGTCGAACGCGGTCCATTCCACAGCGACACCGTCACATTCGGCGCGGCGAAAACGCAGGCCCTGTCCATTCTCCAGAACGCAAGGGGCGCCGCCATGACCAGCGGTCAGCCCACCGTCGTCGCGTTCGACGCAAGCCGCCGCGAATTCGTGACGCGCACGGGTAGGCGCGAACGGATCGATCGCCTGACCGGCCCTGTCACCATGACCATTCCAACTTCGGAAGGGAGCGCTGCAGCGCAAGGCGAGATGCTGTTCGACGCGAACGGCGCGACATCCGGCGCCCCGTTTTTGCTCACCCTCGGGCAAAGAGCCGTTCTGTTCACGACAAGCCCCGCGACCGGACGGGTTCTTGTCCATGCGCCGTGATCCTTCAACCTTCAGGCGGTCGCGGCCTGACGCGGGCTTCACGCTTCTGGAAGTCGTCGTGGCGCTTATGATCGCCAGCATGGCGCTGGCCGTGATGTTCGGCGCCATGGAGACGGGCCTTTCCGGGAGCAAGCAGGCCGACATGAGCCTGCGCGCAGTGTCCGTCGCCCGCTCGCAACTCGACGCCATGCTTGCGTCACCGCGACTGCATCCGGGCACGAATGATTACGTCGTCAATGGCGATTACAGGACATTTGTCGAAATTCGCCAGATATCGACCGGCGGCGGCCACTCTGACGAAGAAAAACTCGGTCTCTACACGGTGGATGTGACGGTCGACTGGGGAGCACTCCACCACTCCGTCAAGCTTTCCGGACGGGCGGTGCGCCCGGCGACGGCGACAGAATGACGAAAGACCGCACACACGCCCAAGGTTCGGGCGACGCCGGATTCACCTTGCTCGAAATCATCGTCGTCACACTTGTCTTCGCACTTCTTTCGACCGCGTTATGGCAAGGAAGCGCCACAGGGGTTCGCGGGTGGGCGCTTGAACAAAGAACATTCGAGAACATGAACGAACTTCAGGGTATGGAAGATACGCTACGGCGCATCGTGAGCCGTGCGGAACTGTCAGATCCAGGGCTCCCACCGGCTTTCACAGGCGCAAACGATCGACTCAGCCTGATCTCATGGCTTCCGCAACAGAACGGATACGCACACGAAATCGAAGCTGGCGTCGGCGTGGACGCCGAGCATCGCCTAGTGTTGCGCTGGCGTCTCTACCGCCGCGCGCGCTGCGGAACGGCGGAGCAAACCTTTCACGAAGAAATTCTGGCGCGAAACATCCAGTCGATCACGATGTCCTATTACGGACGAAAGGACACTTATCACGGCTGGCGGAGCGACTGGTCTCGCCCGGATCTTCCATTACTTATCCGGATTCATATCGCACCGATGGCGACCGGCGCTCAATGGCCAGACATATTGATCCGCCCGAATCTGGCGACCGCCGAGTCTTCATAAGGCATTTAAAATACATGCATTTACAAATTTTTTTAGCGCAAGATAATGTAGAGCTTTCGTTGTTTCTTCATTATCTTCCTGACAGAAATTTAACTAGATATTCCACGAACAGAAAGACGCAACGTCGCTTCAAGGCCGGACGCGGCTTGAGCCATCATGCCTTCACGGGCGGGGAGCGCGCTTTCGTTCGCCATCCGCACAGGACGTGCCTGATTCAACAGCATGGCAGAACGGAAGGGTCCAAAATGTCGCAACCTGTTTGGGGGCGCCTGCCGCCGCACCATACAGACCAATATCGGCATGGGCGTCGGCTGAGCCGCGATCCTGATCGGCATGAACCTGCTGGGCGCGCAGAGTGATGATGGCGACGTCGCTGCACAATGTCTCGACCCTGGCTGGACTGGCGAACGCGGGTCGGTTGCTGCATTTCGACGAAAACAGCCCGAACAAGGAAACGAAAACCAGATGAATGTTCCATGGTTAATCGTCGTTCTCGCCGCAGCCCAGCTTTCCGTCGCCTGCGCGCGAGCCGAGGCGCCCGATCATCGCCCTCCGCCCGCACACGGCCCGGGCCACGTGGCAAGTAGCGCCCCGCTCCGTTCTGCAGATGGACAAACCTCGTCGGAAACACCCGAGTCAGGCCTCAATGCGGATGATGCTTCAACGGAAGCGACGGACGCTGGCTCGTCGGAGGAGCCCCTCAGCGCCGTCGCTTTGCTGGATCGCCCTCTGTTCGAACCCGATCGGCGACCGAAAGGCGACGCCGCGCAGGCACGTGGCGCCTTGAGATTGACCGGCATTGTCGGACGGGACGGACGCTGGACCGCCATCTTTCATGACGGCCCGGCAGACTCGCGCAGCAAGCCACGGGTCGTTGGGCAAACGATCAATAACTGGACCGTCACAGCAATCACCGGAAAAGACGTGACACTGCATCGTGATTCAGAAACGACATCGCTCGCGCCTACATTTCTGTCCTCAGGGGCCGCTCCGACTGATGAGAAGAAAGCCAATATCCACGCCGTCAAAATTCTCAAGGCCAGGAAGACAGATCCCCACCTCGCCTGGTGATTGACGCTACAGTCCGCTCCTTATCAGGAATGATAGCGAAATGTCGTGCGACGCGAAGACATCAGAACAGTTTCCTGAAACCACATTTCTTGATCAGTAATAGATATATATTAGAGAAAGAATGACATCCAACAGAAGTCCGGCCACCCGGACGGGTCGCCGCCATAGCGAAAATCGCCCGCAGTCCGAACACGGACGCGGGCGCACCTTATTCTGGTCGTCAAGGTGGCAGATGGATCAGGCGGTCGCATATTCTTGCTCTACAGTCTCACGACGCCCATAGTCCCCACCATGCTGCCCGAATATTTTCATTCCACTGACCATGTTCTTCGCCCTTTATCCTTGGACGATGCGGAGAAAATATTTCATGGGTACGCGCAGGATCCTGAAGTGTCGCGGTATACGATCTGGCTTCCACACAAACACCTGTCAGAGACGAAGGAATTTGTTGCCGCCTGCGTTTCCGCGCCGCCCCAATCCGGCAGAACATATTCAATCTGCGATACCAAAGAAACCAGTTTTCGTGGCTTGCTTTCCATACGCCAGATCAACCCGTTTCACGTAGAGTTCGGATATGTATTGGCGCGGCCATGGTGGGGGCGCGGCGTCATGACTGATGTCTTGAAAACGGCCGTAACATTAATGCTGTCCCAGACCGATTGCTTCAGAGTTAGCGGCATCTGTGACGTGGCGAACGTGGGGTCTGCCCGCGTCATGGAAAAAGCTGGATTGACCCGCGAAGGCGTCCTCCGCCGTTACATCGTCCATCCCAATGTCAGCTCTTCTCCACGTGACTGCTTCATCTATGCTGCTGTTAAGTAGTTATAAGAAAACAATACATCACGCGCTGCTGCGTAACGCGCCCCGACAACAACCTCAGACGATGGAAAAGTTAAAATTCGAAGTCACAACCAAATAGAGCATGCCGCTCACTATTCTTCGCGGTGAGAAAAAACAGCCGTTATAGATGAATCCGCCACAACTTATCCCGGACCACCGATCGTTTGGGATTCGTCCCACGGAACAATGTGTAAATTCGGCCAATGGGAAAGCCACCGCGACACCTTGGCTTCATAAATCTGCGCTGTGATCTGCCGTTTATTCGCTCGGACTATGCCACCAAACATATCTGTCAAACCAAATGGCGCATAAATCTCCACGCCACCCTCTGCCGGGCGAACTCCCACTGCCGTCGCCGTTGTCGGAAACGTGTCAATCGCGTCCCTGACGGAGCGATATGGCGCAATTGGGTAACCGAACTTCTCCTCATACCAGACATGAACCCTCGCCTCGTTCTTCACATCGACCCAGAGAGGAAGGTCAGAAAGAACGCGACGAACGCGTTCAGAGTTTCGTTGTTCGCTCTGTGCAGAAAGATCGGTCGAATCGAAATACACAAGGTCCAGATCTGAAACACCATGCTCAAGAGGAAGCCGGAATTTCTCGTTCCACACCGTTTGAGCGAGACATCCCGCCACCAGCCAACAGTCTTTGAGGTCAATATCCGACCACGCGCGCAGAACCGAGCGAAGCGACGGGTTCATAAAAATCAGGCGATCAAGGCGAACGCTACAAGTTCTCTCCATATGAACTCCATCTTGATCGTAGAATACGAGACCCAAGCCCTTGAACTGTCCTGGCCTTCATGAGTTCAATATGCGAATCTGTCTCTACACCCCAGGAAAACTGAAAAACATAAACCTCAGGGACCAAGGAAAACTCCAGAAAAACAATGCACCTCTCAAACAACTCCTTTTCGCTTTCACAGCATAAGGCGTTTCGAAGATCACTCAGACCGCAAGTCCGCTCTCAACATATAGCTGCATTGCCGCCAACCCACTTCAAACGACAAAAACAGACGCCCGACCCCCTACCCGCCGACCTTCTGAAACTTCAGGACAAAATTATCCGCTTCCCCAATCGCCTCATATTTCGCGCGATCCGTGTCGCCCAGAACGAGCGTCGGCGGTAGCGTCCACACGCCTTTCGGCCAGTCGGCGGTATCGCGCGGATTGGCGTCGATTTCCGACGAGGCCACCAACCTGAATCCCGCCGTCTCGATCAGCCTGATCGCATAATCCTGTCGGACGTAACCGTTTTTCGCTTGCGGATCCTGTTCTGTCGCAGTCGATCCCCTATGATCCTCGACGCAAAGATAACCGCCATTCTTTAGCGCACGACGAATGGCCGCCAGAATAAGCTGAGCGTCACCCGCATCCATCCAGTTATGCAGATTACGGAACGTCAGCACGAAATCGACGCTGCCCGGCGGCGCTATATCCGCGTCGTGCGCTCCCAGTTTCGTAATTTTCACCCGATCGTAAACACCAGGCTCGGCGTCAAGCATTGCTTTGAAGCGCGATGTCAGCGCGAACTCCGCCTCGACCTCATCCCCCGCCGGGTTGCCCATCGCCAGATAATACGCGCCTTTATCATGCAGTAACGGGGCCAGAATCTGCGTCCAGTACCCACCACCGGGCCATATTTCAACAACGGATGAGTCGGGCTTTATCCCGAAAAAGCTCAACTCATCAGCCGGATGCCTCGTAGCGTCTCGTGCTAGAAATTTCGGACTCCGCGTCGGCGCATGCACAGCAGCTTCGATCGCCGCCGCAGGGCCAGACGAAAGTCCTTTCATCGTCACAGTCGCGCTATACGCCAGTGGGGTCGATACGGCGAACGCCGCAATGGCATTAACAAAAAGCGCTCTGAGAGAATGGTCTTTCATAACGATGCCTCCTCTGTGCGCAACGTCGTCATCGTTTCGCCGCCGAACGAAAGAATCAGAGCAGACGCGTTACTTTCAGAACCAACCAGGTACCGAGCATGATCATGAAGCAGATGCCGCCCGCAATCACGGTGTCCCAGGCCCCGCCGCTCAGGAACATTCCCCCTGTGTTCATCCCGAAAAAGCCGGTCACGAACGTCGCAGGGAGCATCAAGGTCGTCCCGACCGAGACGATATAAAGGCGGCGGTTGGTTTCTTCCGCCTGATTGGATGTCAGCTCGTCCTGGAGCGACCGCGCCCGGTCCTGCAAGGCAAGAAGATCGTCCAGGGCTCCATGGATTTGCCGCTGCGACCGATCACGCAGATCGTCCTCAGCCCACTCCGGAAGTTCCAACTCTTCGTCATGAAAGATACGGTTGACCGGCGCGATGACGCGACGCAGCTCGGTCGAACGACGGCGCACCTGCCCAAGCATGCCGCTCATACGACCAAGATCGGTGTCCCGGTCGAGCAGCAACAGCACATCCTCGGCGCGATCAAGCTGATCGTCCAGGCGCGCCAGATCCCGCCGCGCCGTGTCCGCGAACTCCAGCAACGCGCGATCAACAAGCCGCGCCGGGTTCGGCGGCACCTGCCGACGCTGCAACTCCCGATACACGACGCCTAGCGCTGGAATGGGGTGCCGACGCGTGGTGATCAGCAGATCCGGCAGCGCTGCGAACCGCCAGATGCACACGTCGCGCTCATCGTCCGACATGGCGTCGTCAAACGCGGGCAACGCGCCAAACACCAGATCGTCCTCGGACTCCAGACGAGCGCCCCGATCCGTGCTGGTCAGCGCCTGCCGCGCATCCTCAGGCAGGCAGGGAATATTATCCACCTGCGCCCGCGACATGCTGTGCACGATGTCGAAATGCAGCCAGACCCAACCCGGGCGCTCCAGTGGAACGCCCTCAAGACGCCGCGTGATCTCGTCCGGAGCCAGCTTCTCCGGCCTTTCACCGGGATTGCACAGGATCGCCCAGACAAGGCCTTCGTTCATCATGGCGCCAGCGTCCGTCGGGACGAGGGAAAGCGACCGGGTTTCACTCATCGATCCCACCTCCTCTTTCCGGTTGGCGTCCATATGACAGATCACCCGGCACGGGCGCATCGGCGTTCAGTCGGGTAGGCGCGCTGCGGCGTCCGCACGGCTCGCGGTTCGACCTTTCGCACAGCCTTTCCGCACTGACAATGCGCCTTGGGCGCGCAGCTTCAGCTCATCCGGCGCGCAACGACACGCGCGCGCGCAATCCACCTGCCGGGCGGTTTTCGAGCAGGAACGTCCCCGCCGCGCGCTCGACTTCCCGTTTAACGATGGCGAGACCGAGCCCCAAACCGCCGGTTTTACGTGAACGCGATGATTCAACACGATAAAATGGCGTCGTAACCCGCTCTATCTCCGTGTCGGGAATTCCCGGTCCATCATCTTCGACATCTACGACGATCCAACCCGCAGTCTCCTGCACAGATATCGTAGCCGATCCCGCGTAATTCAACGCATTTTCGACCAGATTCGTGAACGCCCTCTTCATCGACAATTGCGGCAGTCGAACCGGCAGCCGGTCCGGTCCGTCATAGACGACATTATCCCCGCGATCCGCCGCATCGTCCGCAATGGTGCTCAGCATCGCCGCAAGATCCATCGAGCGCGGCTCTTCGCGCTTTTTCTCTCCGGCCAGATAGGCAAGCACTCCGCCCACCATCGCCTCCATCTCGACGATGTCCGCCTCAATCGCCTCCTGCGCTTCCTCGTCCGCCAGAAACCCGGCCCTCAGCTTCAGCCGCGCAAGTGGCGTGCGAAGATCGTGCGACACGGCGGCCAGCGCCTCCGTACGGTCATCGATAAGATGCGTGATTCGTTCCTGCATCGCATTGATAGCGTGCGCCAGCCGCCGCACTTCACGCGGCCCCCTCTCCGCAAGGGGCTCCCATTCGCCTGAACCAACCGTGTCAGCTACCGTCGCCAACGCCCGCAGCGGCAGGCTGAGCGTGTGCACGAGCATCGCAGCCGCCAGCAGCACGGCCAGCGAGACAATCGCCGCCGTGACGAGGCCACGCGTCACCAGATGCGTACGCAGGATGTCTGGAGCCGTGAAATGCACAAGGCTGCCGTCCGACAGCATGAGCATGCCATTGACGTCCGGATCTGAGCCCCGTCCCGGCTGAAGCCGCAGCCCATGCTGTCCGAGCATGGGATTGGCCGTGACTAACTGCTCATGAAGCGTACTGAACCGGGGCTGCTCGGGAACATCGTCGTCAGACTCCCTGGAGGGCCGCCAGTCTATATGCAGGTCGCCGTTCGACAGCATGGTCGCAAGAACCGGCCGCATGCTCGGACCCGTTCCCTCCAGCACACGTAAATCCGTGACCAGACGTTCGCCAATCAGCCCGAGCCGATCATCGTCCTCGATATAGATTTCAGCATGTTCATACAGGGTCCAACTGACGACAAACACCAGCCCAATCGACGCCAACAGCACGAACATCACACGGCCGACCAGTCCCCTCGGCCAAAGAAGAATACGCCGTTCCTTGGGCTGCGCTTCCGGCATGCCCCCCGAAAGCGCGGTCACGCTCGCCCTGTCACACGCGCTCAATCGGCGCAGTGAAGATGTAACCCTGACCCCGCACGGTGCGAATCAGACTCTCGGACTCACTGCCGAGCTTGCGGCGCAGGCGGCTCACCAGCACGTCGATGGAACGGTCCGACACGTCGCCCAGCCGCGTGCGCGACAGCTCCAGCAGACGATCGCGCCCGATCACCCGCTGCGGGTTGTCGAGAAAGCTCACCAGCAGATCGTGCTCGGCGCCCGAAATCTCAACCGTGGCGCCGTTGGGGTCGAACAACTCCCGGCGGCGCAGGTCAAGCGACCAGCCTGCGAAGTTGATCACCTCACGCCGGGGCCGTCCGGCGGCGGCCACCGGAGCCTGCTGGCCACGCCTCAGCACGGCACGCACGCGGGCGAGCAACTCCTTCTGGCCGAACGGCTTGGCTACGTAATCGTCCGCGCCCAGTTCCAGCCCGAGGACACGATCAAGCTCTTCCCCGCGCGCTGAGACGATGATGATCGGCATCGAGGTGAAGGTCTCGTCCTCAAGACCACCCTTCACGCCGCCCTGACGCAGATTACGGCACAGGTCGAGACCATTCATGCCGGGCATCATCACGTCGAGGATCAGCAGGTCCGCCGTCTCCGTCTCCAGCGCCTGCCACATGGCGCGCGCGTCCGGAACGGCCCGCACACGATAGCCATCCGCCTGAAGCGCGCGTGTGAGCAAGGTCCGCATTCCTGGGTCGTCCTCGACAACCAGAATCCTTACCGGAAGGTCTTGCAGTTCGGCCTCGCGCACGGTCACGTCGGTCATCTGAGGGTATTCGTTCCGTTTGTTATGTCCCTGTGGACGCAGGGTATCGTCTTTGCTGGCGCCCGTCGAGAACGCGAAGCAATCCCGACGAAACGGTGATCAGGCCTCATCGCGCACCCGATTCATCCCTAACCCGGACCTAGCCAGGAAAATTACGGGCAAAGCCCCCGAACGGAAGATACGCCCCCTCGGAGACGCCACGGCGGCGCCGGAGCCTGCATTGGGACAGGAACGCGCACTCCCCCTACGCGTCAGACCACGCATGCTCGCGCGCACAAAAACCGTATCCTCACTGCACACGACCTACACCCGACAGATTTGCGGCAGCGCGTGGAGCGCAAAAACCTAAACGCCCCTTTCAGTGTCCAACAGTTTTTGAAAACATATTCATGACCAGAACACCCACCATAATCAGCGCGATGCCCGCAAGCGCCGGCGCGTCGAGTTTTTGCCCCTGCGTGACCCAGGCAATTGCGGCGATCAGCACGACGCCCACACCGGACCATATAGCGTAGGCGACGCCCGTCGGAATTTCACGCAGGGAAATGGAAAGAAAGTAAAAGGCCACGACATATCCGACAGCCATAATCGCCGTCGGTCCCGCGCGTGTAAAACCATCAGAGAGTTTAAGAAACGACGTCGCCGCAACTTCGGCCAGTATCGCCACGAAGAGAAAAAAATAGCTCATGGCGACGATGCTATGCGCCAGCACCGTGCACGGCAACGGCGATGACGGCAGCTTTAAGCCGCAGACTCCGCCGCCATGTCCCTGCAAATCACACCGCCGCCAAGCACGCGCGTGCCATCGTAAAACACGCACGCCTGCCCCGGCGTCGGCAGAGCCGGTTCGTCGAGGAACACGCGCGCGCCCGTCCCGTCACGCTGCACGGACGCCGCGCGTGGGGCCTCGCGCGCGCGCAACTGCACCATGCACCGCACAGACGAACCGCCATCTTTCGGTTCAGGGATCAGCCAGTTCACATCTCGCAACAGACATGTCGTCACGGCGGCCCCACGGCGCGGCGCCACCACGATACGGCGACGGGCGGGCTCGATGCCCACCACCATCTGCCGCTCGCCCTCAAGCTGCGCCGCAGGGCCCAGCCTCTTTGTCTGGCCATAAGTGTAGCGCGTCACACCTTCATGACGCCCCAGAACGTTACCCGCGCGATCGACGATCTCTCCCTCGCCACGCATGTCAGGACGCAATTTCTCGACAAGATCGGCGTAGGAGCCGTTCGGGACGAAGCAGAGATCCTGGCTGTCGGGCTTCTCCGCCACGGCCAGACCGAAGCGCTCGGCCTCCTCGCGCACAGCCCGCTTGTCCGGCATCTCCCCGAGCGGAAAGCGCAGATAATCGAGCTGGTCACGGGTCGTCGCGAAGAGAAACCAGCTCTGGTCGCGCTCCGCATCCATCGGACGATGCAGTTCCGGTCCGTTCGCGCCCTCGACGCGACGCACATAATGCCCCGTGGCCATGGCGTCGGCGCCGACATCCTTGGCCAGCCCCAGCAGATCCGTGAACTTCACGCCCTGATTGCACGAGACGCACGGCACCGGCGTCTCGCCCGCAGCATAAGAATTCGCGAAGGAGGAGATGACGCTGTCGTGAAACCGCTGTTCCGCGTCGATCACATAATGGGGGAAACCCAGCCGCTCCGCGACCTCGCGCGCGTCCTGAATGTCGCGCCCTGCGCAACACGCGCCTTTCTTGGCCGCGCCCCGCACGTCGTAAAGCTGAAGCGTCGCGCCGATCACGTCGTGGCCCTGCTCGACGAGGCGCGCAGCCACCACCGAGCTGTCGACCCCGCCTGACATTGCGACAAGCACGCGCATCGCCGTCAGCCCGCCGAAATGCGGGCGCGCGCAACCGCCGCGGCGGAGACCACGGCGAACGAGACCCAAGGGCAGGAGTGGCGGAACATCACGGCTTCAGCGTCTCACTTCTTGCCGGGCAGACGAACGACAAGACCGTCCAGAGCCTCGGTCATCACGATCTGGCACCCCAGACGGGATGTCTTCTCAAGCCCGAACGCCAGATCGAGCATGTCTTCCTCGTCCTCGGTCGGCTCGGCCAGCTTCGGCGCCCATGACGGGTCGACGATTACATGGCAGGTGGCGCAGGCCAGCGAGCCCTCGCAGGCGCCCTCAAGGTCGATGCCGTGCTTGTGCGCGATCTCGAGCACCGAAAGACCCAGAGGCGCGTCCACCTTACGCTCAACGCCGTCCGGTTCGAGAAAAATCATAATAGGCATTCGCTTGTCCCGCTCAGGCTGTCATGCGGGCGGCCTGCTGGCCGCGCACGCGCTGCGCCGCGCACGCCAGCACCTCGGCCGCGCGCGCGATATCGGCGGGTGACGTAAAGCGTCCGGGCGACAGACGCAAGCTTTCCGCGGCCTCCTCCACGGAAAGACCCATCGCAGTGAGGACATAAGACGGCTCGATGGCAGCCGATGAGCAGGCCGAGCCGACCGACATCGCCACCTCCGGCGCGCTGGCCATGATCGCCAACGCCGACGTTCCCAGGAAACGCAAACTGACGATGCCGGGAAGCCTCGCCTTCGCTCCGTTCACGGCGACCGGCGCCTGCCTCTCATGCAAAGCCTCGATCAAAGCATCGCGCAAGGCGGTCAGCCGCTCCGCCTCGTCGGCAAGGCTGGCTTCGGCGATCTCCGCCGCCTTGCCGAAACCCGCGACAAGAGCCGCCGGAAGCGTGCCGGAACGCATGCCCCGCTCCTGTCCGCCACCGGAAAACAGAGGCTCCAGACGTACACGCGGCTTCCTTCTTACATAGAGCGCGCCTACCCCCTTGGGGCCATAGAGCTTGTGGGCCGAGAGCGAAGCCATATCGATATCGAGAGCTCCCACGTCGATCGGAATCTTGCCCGCCGCCTGCGCCATGTCGCTGTGAAACAGCGCTCCGGACTCGCGCGCTATTTGCGCCAGCGCACCGATATCCTGCAAAACGCCGGTCTCATTATTCGCAGCCATCACGCTGACGAGCGCGGAGGGAGTCGCCAGCGCCTCGCGCAGCAAATCCGGATCCAGCACGCCGTCCCGGCCGACCGGCAGGATCACCGGATCGAACCCCTCCGCGGCAAGGTCCCGTACGCTCTCCAGAACGCATTTGTGTTCGGTCGCGACCGTAATCACGCGACGACGTCCATCGCCGTGGCGCAGCCGGTGTCGCGCCGCGCCTTTTATCGCAAGGTTGTTCGCCTCAGTCGCACCCGAGACGAAGACGATCTCGCGCGGATCCGCCCCTATCAGGGCCGCCACCTGCGCGCGCGCCGTCTCCACGGCGCCCGCCGCGCGGAGTCCAAAAATATGACTGGTGCTGTGCGGGTTGCCGAATTCCTCAACGAACAGCGGAGCCATGACCGCCATTACACGCGGATCGCACGGCGTCGTCGCTGCGTTGTCGAGGTAGATATCCCTCACATTCCCTCCCGCTTCACGTGCAAGCAGATCAGAGCCCCCGCCGCTTATCGAAGCGGCGCTTCAGGGATTACCGTCCGCGCTGGCACGGGCGCTCCACGTCTCAAGTCCAGAGAGACAGGAAATGGTCCCTCCATCGCCTTCGATCAAGGGCGGGCGAAAGGACCATCCCGACGGTCAGCGCGCCGGTTTGCGGAATTTCAGCACAACCTGATCCGTGCGGCCGCGTATCGACGGATCGAACACGGCGACCTGATGCGTATCGGCCGGATTGGCCAGCACTGAGCTCTGCGCCTCGAACACGAAGCCAGCCTGCGTCACCTGCTTGCGGATCAGGTCGGGATCAATCCGATGCAGGGTATGCGTCACATCAGCGCCGCTCCCCTTCTCCGCGACATGGTCGATGACCAGAAACACCCCGCCCGGACGCAGGGCATCGAACGCGGCCTTGTCGAACGCAAGACCGACCTCCGCGCCCTGACCATACACGTCGTGGTAATTGTCAGACGTCCAGACCATATCCAGCGGCTCCGGCGTCGTGAATGACGCGATCGGAGACACGATCACACTGACGTTCGAGAACGAAGGCTGCGCCGCAATCGCGCGCACGGCGTCGCCCGCCTGGGGTTTTTTCGCCAGAAGCTCAGCTGGAACAATCGCATAAACATGACCGGTCTTGCCGACAACGTTGCTGAACAGGCGCGTGAAATACCCACCACCTGGCAGCAGGTCCGCAACCTTCATCCCGGAAGAGACGCCCGCGAACGCAAGAAGCCCCGCTGGCTTGCGAGCACTGTCTCGCGCCTTGTCCTCAGCCGGACGGTCGGCATCCGCCACTGCTGCTGCGATGGCGGTCACGCGAGTCCTGCCGGTCGAACCTGCGGGCACACGGGCGCAGGCGTCGTGCACTGCTGCGGACATAAGAAGGGAAACAGCGAACGCGATCGATCGACCGCTCGATAGACCTGGCTTCATGGTGAAACTCCATATATCGACGACGATGGTGTCCGGACGGATCAGGCTCTCGTGTCAGCCCACGTTCGTGTCTGGACGGGTGCGTCCGGAAAGATCGCCCATCGAAACAGCGTTACATTACCCCGCCACACCCGGTCCGACAAATCGCCGCAGCGCTGCGCAATATTCAACGACGGAACGGACTCAACCTGGCGCGCGCGTCCTGCCGGACGTTTCAAAGTTATGACGGCAACGCCACCGGGCAGCGGCATCTGGCGTCAGTGATCACCCCCTCCCGCAGGACGATCACCCAGACGCGCCCTCTCGAAAGGCGAGATGATGTCGGCGAGAGTGTAACGCTCCAGAACTGTCGTGAACGCCGACAGCGCTTCCCCGAGAACGCCGCGCAACCGACACGCAGGCATCAGCGCGCACGCCGCAGGGTCTTCGGCGTTCATGCAGCCGAGCAGCGCCAGATCGTCTTCCGTGTACCGCACCACATCGCCGATCACGATATCGGACGCCGAACGCCCGAGACGCAGACCGCCCCCCCGCCCGCGAACTGTCTCAATAAACCCGCCCTGACCAAGCCGGTGCACGACCTTCACCAGATGATTTTCCGAGATCCCGTACGCGTCGGCGATTTCGCGTATCGAGGCGAGGCGCGTCGTGTTGCACCCCAGAAAAATCAACACGCGCAGCGCATAGTCCGTGTGGAGGGTCAGCTTCATGGCCATAAGGTATCCGTCGTTGACATCTTTTCCAAGACCGCCGATAAAGGTGTGCAATATATACACCTTATAGGAATCGCCGCATGCCAACCGCACTGGACGACGCCACGCGCGCCATAATCCGCGCCACCGTCCCCGCGCTCGACGCACATGGCCTCGCCATCACAACCGAAATGTATCGACGCCTGTTGGCCACCCCGGAAATACGGGACCTGTTCAATCAGTCGCACCAGAAAGACGGCGAACAACCGCGAGCGCTTGCGCTGGCCGTGCTCGCATACGCGCGAAACATCGACAGACTCGACGCGTTGGGCGGAATGGTCGAACGCATCGCTGAGAAACACGTCGGCCTGAATATCCTTCCCGAGCACTACCCGTTCGTGGCCGACGCCCTGCTCGGCGCGATCGGCCATGTTCTGGGAGAGGCGGCGACGCCCGAGATTCTCGAAGCCTGGGGCAAGGCTTACTGGTTCCTCGCAGATATTCTGACGGGTCGCGAAGCGCAGATCTATCGGGCGCACGAAACGGCGCCGGGCGGGTGGCGCGGATGGCGCCCCTTCGTCGTCAGGAAACGCACCGACGAAACTGCTGCGATCACGTCGTTTGAGCTGACGCCACAGGACGGGGGACCAATTGCGCGCCACAGAGCCGGACAATATCTCAGCTTCAATCTGAATTTGCCCGATCACGGCCCGCAACGCAGGAACTACAGCATCTCATCAGCGCCCGGAGCAGATCACTATCGCATCACCGTCCGGCGCGCGCCCGGCGGCGTAGTGTCGCAGTGGCTCCATGACTCGGTTCAGGGGGGCGCCACTCTGCTGGCCTCCAACCCGGCCGGAGATTTCACGTTGCCTGACAATCCGTCTGGCTCATTCATATTCCTGACGGCAGGCGTCGGCGCCACGCCTGTAATCTCGATGCTACAGGAACTGGCTACGCTCCCGACAGCGAAGGTGCGATACGCCCACTCGGCGCATTCGGCTGCGGACGATCTGTTTGTAGAGGAAATTCGCCACCGGGCAGCGAAAGGCGCGCTGACCGCCGACCTGTTTTACACGCGCGCCGCCGCGCCGCCCTCCAGGGGCGTCACAACGCACGAAAGCCGCATCACGACAGACTGGCTGCGCGCCACTGTTGACCTCGACGCCACATATTATGTGTGCGGTCCAGAGAGCTTCGTGCGGGGCATGATCCAGACGCTGCGTGAGGTTGGGCTTCTGCCGACACGAATCCGTTACGAGTTCTTCGGTTCAGCCACGGACGCAGAACTGGTTCTTTAAAGAGAGACGCTCAGCATCAAGGCAGTGAGGCCGCGAAGGCCTTTCGCAACGCGCGGCCGCTGACATGCATGACCCGACGCGCCTTCCGCATGACCGGATAGAAATTCAAAAACCCGTGGATTGTGCCCGGAACACGGCGGCAGATCACAGCGACGCCCGCCGCACGCATATCCTCGGCATAACGTTCGCCCTCGTCACGCAGCGGGTCGAACTGCGCCGTAACGATCAGGGCTGGTGGCAGATCGCTCAGATCTTCCGCGAGGCCCGGCGAGAATTTTGGATCCGAGAGGTCGTCCACGCTGCGCGCGTACTGCTCGCCGTACCATTCCATCATTCGACGCGTGAGGAAATATCCGTCGGCGAACGCCCGCCGGGACGCGAAATCCTGCTCGCCATGTGTAATCGGGTAGAACAGCGCCTGCATGACGATGTCGCACTCTAGCCGCGACTTGCCGCCACCGCGTTCTATCTGCCGACGCTCATCGCGCGCACGCTGCGCCACGAACGCCGCCAGGCCGCCGCCGGCGCTGTCGCCGGCAACCGCGACACGCCCACCCCAACGCCACGCCTCACTCGTCAGCCAACGGAACGCCGCCCAGCAATCGTCGGGCGCCGCTGGAAATTTGTGTTCAGGCGCAAGGCGGTAATCGAATGAAAGAACAGCCGCGCCCGAAGCGCGCGCGAGGCGACAACATATCCCGTGGTGAGAATCGAGGCCGCAATGCACAAAACCGCCACCGTGCAGATACAGCACGACGCCCTGCACCCGCCCGTACGGGACGTAGAGTCTCGCCGGGCGAAGCTCCGTCGCGCCCGGAACCCGAACGTCGAGGACCCTGCGCACCTGTAATGAAGACAGGGCCTTGGGGAAGGACGGCCGATTCGCGGAACGGCGCAACTTAGCCAGCGCCTCTTCAGCGCTGTGCAATGTTCCGGGCGCTGATTTTCGCGACGACGTCGTGCGGGCGATCCAACGCAGAAACAGCCGGGACGAGACATCTGGCCTCACGTCGTCCGGCAGCGACAGCCACGCGACGAGTGATTCATCGCCGCTCGTCGCTGCATCGACAGGCGGCAGGGTGTGCGCCAGATGGGACATACCCAGCATCGTGCCCGTGCGCCCTCCGCTTGTCCATTGCCGGCGACGCGCTCAACCTCTTGAGAAGGCTTGACGGCGTGCGCCCATACGCGCAGGTTCCGCGCCAGCCAGACGGCCGGGCGATCGCTGTCGCATTTGCGGTGGAGGAAAGTCCGGGCTCCACGGGAGAACGGTGCCGGCTAACGGCCGGCGAGGGCGACCTCAGGGAAAGTGCCACAGAAAACAAACCGCCTTCCGGGCCTGGAGACAGGCTGGAGGTAAGGGTGAAACGGTGCGGTAAGAGCGCACCGCGCTTCCGGTAACGGCGGCGGCAGGGCAAACCCCACCGGGAGCAAGACCGAATAGGGGCGACAGGCGGGGCGGCGCGAGCCGTCGCCGCCGGAGGTTCTCCCGCCTCGTCGCCCGGGTTGGTCGCGTGAGGCGCGTCGCAAGACGCGTCCCAGAGGAATGATCGTCCCGATCCTTTCGAGGGTCGGACAGAACCCGGCTTACAGGCCGTCTGGCTCCTCGAAACGTTCAAATTCGCCGACGCGGCCGGGAAGAGGTTACTCATTTGTCGGGCAGAGTCATTGCGACTCTGCCGCAGCCTCCTTGCGTCACCCGCCGATGAACCGTCCCGCGCGCGCATTACGCTCTCCCCGAAACATCACGTGCGAATGACGCGCTCCAACTTTCCAGACGGTTTCTGCTGACGCGCCGCAGCCATAAAAAGCGCAGGCAACGGACGGAACGGCTCTCGACGGCCACCTGCTCATCGTTTTGAGAAAATGAAACGACTTCCAGAAATGACTTGGGGCAAGCGCAAACGATACATCAGAAAACCGGTCGGTCGATTACGCCACAAACGACCGCCCCTGATCAGAGAACACAACGGTTACTGAAATTGCGGCCAGCATGAAGCTGCCGAAACATCGCAAACCCAAACGGGCAACGAAAAAAACATGCAAAATCGTCGCCGCTCGCGGAACTTTTCCCGCCCAAGCTAAACATCTGCATTCTGATCTGGAATTTATAGTGTCGAACGCTACGTCGTTACTGTCCGAAGCCCGGACACGCACAAAAAAAACCGCTGACCAGACAGTGCGGGCGGCGCGGGCGGAATGAGACGCCATCGCATTAAAATGCCGCGTCAAAGGTTTATTTTTCAGAAATTAAGTAATTTTTCAGCGCGATACGCCCGCACCGCAACCGTATGAATCCATCACCCAGTCAAAAAATTAGAACAAAACAGGAACTAAAGTCAAGAACGTTTGTTCCTTGAGCGATCATTCTATTGCCACAATCTTAACGAGCGCATTGCGCATCAATATCTTCTTTTTCCCAGATTTCTGCGGTTTTTTATTACAGTTTCATTTGACGTCCCATAAAATCCCATGATATCCCATGAAATGGAGAACGAGCCCAAGTGAACCCAAACCAGCCTCGCAAGAAGGACCGCAAACCCGGTGAGCGTGTTTCTCGGCACACATCAGAATCGAATAGACGCCAAAGGGCGCGTCTCGATTCCTGCCGGATTCCGCACGGTTCTGCGCGCGCAGGCGGTTGAGGGCGAGGCGTTGATGGTGCTCCGCCCCTCCCATACCCAGCCTTGCATCGAGGCGTGGCCGTCCACCGCATTCGCGACGCTTGCGCAGCCTCTCGATCGTCTGGACATGTTTTCCGACGAGCACGACGATCTCGCTGCGGCGCTTTATGCCGACGCTTACCCGATCGACGCAGACCGTGAAGGACGCATCATTCTTCCGGATTTTCTGCGCGAGCACGCAGGACTTGGCGAAGCCGTGGCGTTCATGGGGCTTGGGCGCATCTTCCAGATATGGGAACCCGAAGCGGCCGAGCGGCGGCGTTCGGAAGCGCGTCTGCGCTCACGCCGGGTGACGTTGCCGGGTGGCGGGTCTGGCGGGAACGGGGGCGCATGAACGCCATGCCCGACACATCCCGCCTGACGCCCGCAGGAACATCCGTACCCGATCACGATCCGGGCCATATCCCCGTCATGCGCGCCGAAGTTCTCGAAGCGCTATCGCCTCGTGCAGGCGAGGTTTATGTCGACGGCACGTTCGGCGGAGGCGGTTACACAAACGCCGTGCTGGCGGCGGCCGATTGCCGCGTATGGGGCGTCGATCGCGACCCGGACGCGATCGCACGCGGCCGGGCGCTCTCGGCAATCTGGGGTAACGGCGAAGACGGGTCGCAGCGCCTGAGGCTGCTTCAAGGCGGATTCGGCGGCATGCGGGACATGCTCGCGGCGGAGGGGGTGACAGCCGTCGATGGCGTCATGCTCGATCTCGGCGTCTCCTCCTTCCAGATCGACGATCCGGAACGCGGGTTTTCCTTTCGCGCCGACGGCCCATTGGACATGCGTATGGAACGCGCCGGGCGCAGCGCCGCCGATCTGGTGAACTCAGCGTCGGAAGCCGAACTGGCCGATATTTTCCATCACTATGGCGAGGAGCGGCATGCGCGCCGCGTCGCGCGAACGATCGTCGCGGCGCGCACGGAAACGCCGTTCAGCACCACCGGGCAACTGGCCGCTGCGATCCGCTCCGCCGTGCCGGCTGATCGTTCAGGCATCGACCCCGCGACACGCTCGTTTCAGGGGCTGCGTATCGCCGTCAACGACGAGCTTGGAGAAATCGAACGCGCGCTTGTGCAGGCGCTCGACCTTCTGGCGCCCGGCGGCCGTCTGGTGGTCGTTTCGTTCCATTCGCTGGAAGACCGTCTGGTGAAGCGCGCGATGGCTGACGCCGCCGGGCGCAACGCCGGGGTCTCCCGTCACGATCCCCGCGCCTTTACCGGCGGTGCGGCGGAAGCCGGTTACGCTCTGCTTACCCGCAAACCTCTGCGCCCCGGCGACGAGGAATGCGTGCGCAATCCCCGCGCGCGCAGCGCCCGCCTGCGCGCTATCGCCCGCCTGCGCCCTTCCACTGCGTCGTCCGACGCCGCCCTCACACGCACGGCCGCGTCGGCCGCCGAAGGAACCGAACCATGATCAGGTATTTCACGCTGCTCTGCGCCGTCTCCGCAGGTCTGTCGGGGCTGTTCCTTTACAGCAAGAAACACCAGACCACGGTTCTGGATCAGCAGATTTCGTCGATCGTTTCAGATACGCAACACATCCGGCAGCAGACGGCGATGCTGCGCACGGAATGGGCGCTGCTCAACCAGCCCGATCGCCTCAGCCGTCTCGCCGCACGCTTCGAACCGTCGCTGCAACCGATGACGCCGCGCCAGTTCGTGCGCCTGAGCGACCTCGCGGGACATCTGCCCGCGCCCGGTTCCGTCCACGCACCCAACCCGCGCGACGCGATCGCTCCGGGCGTGATCGAGGCCCACGGCGAAGCGCTTGCCCTCGCCGACGCAAAAGCGCCCGTGGCGCAGCCGACCGAAACGAAAACGTCGGAGCCGAAGGCTTTGGCCAAAGTCGAAGCGCCCGCGCACACCGACGTCGCACAGGCGACTGCGCCCCATGCAGCAACTCAGGTTGCGGCGGCTCAGCCTCCTGCAGCGCCCCGCGCCCCGCGCCCCGCAACGATGCTCGCCAGCGTGGAGCGTCCGGCAATCGCGTCGACGCAGGTCGTCCAGTCGCGAAACGCCACGACGCTCGCCCTCGACACCGCTCCCGCCGTGCGTCACGCAGCGAAGAAACCGGCCACCGACGCACTCGACTCCGCACTCGGCGGCGCGGACGCACAGGGCGAACGCCGCACTGCGCATACGGTCCTCGCCAGCGCCACGGCGCCCCGTCACGTCGCGCCGCCTGAACCGGTTCACGTCGCCGCGCCGCGTCCGGCAGTTCAACTCGCAGCCTATCACCCGGCGCACCCCGCGCAGACGCAAACAGCCGCGTGGCGCCCGGTGGCGGCGCAGGCGGCCCCACGCTATATCGAGGCCCGCGCGAGCTACAGCGGCTCGCTCCTCGGCCATTCGGCGTTGGGTGGCGGCCTGCCGCCCCCGGTTCCGGTGGCCAACTGATCGCTTCGACCGCGACCTCCCAACAGGGGTAGCGGAAGAAGACGCGGCGGCGCGCGTGAGCGCCTCCGTCGCGGCGTACGTATCCGTCCCGGCCCGGCATCCCGGGTTTCGAGCGTCAAGGTGGGCGGCCTGAACTGAACCTAGGGGGCCGCAGCCGTCCATGTCGCGTCAGTCAACACCGCCCGATATGCAAGACCTCGCCGAAGGGCGGCTTCCGCGCGACGTCCACGTCACCAGCGCCGAACTACGGACCCGCGCCCATCTGGAACGCATGCACGTTCGGCTTCTCGGCGTGGCGGCAGGGTTTTGCGGCCTGTTCGGCATGGTGGCGCTGAAGCTCAGCTTCGCGACCGTGATCTCCCCGATGGCGCCGGAGCAGCGGCAGATCGCGCCGCAGGTTCCGGAAATTCCGAAAATCGATCCGAAAGGCTCCCTTGCTGGCGACCTCAGTCTGCCGCAGGTGCGCCGGGCCACGATCGTCGACCGCAACGGACAGACCCTCGCCATCTCCCTGCCCGTAGCGCAGGTCTACGCCAATCCGCAGGAGTTGATCGACGCGCAGGACGTCGCCGCCAAGCTCAAGAAGATACTGCCCAACCTCAACGTGGACGATACGGTCCGCCGCCTGTCGTCGAAGAAGCAGTTCGTTTACATCGCACGCGACATCGCGCCCGCGCAGGAACTGGCGATCAACGACCTCGGCATTCCCGGTATCTACTTCGAGGCTGGAGAACGGCGGCACTACCCCCTCGGCATCATCGCGGCGCAGGTCATGGGCGCGGTGGACATCGACGACCACGGCGTGGCGGGCGTCGAACGTTATTTCGACAAACGCCTGAATTCCGACCGCGCGCCGTTGCGCCTTTCGCTCGACGTTCGCGTGCAGGCCGTCGTGCGTGAGGAACTTGCAAAAGCCAAGGACGAATTCAGCGCGATCGGCGCCGCCGCCATCGTGATGGACGTGAACTCGGGCGAAGTCATCGCCATGGCGAGTCTTCCTGATTACGACGCCAACGATTTCGGCCACGCGCCGCCGGACTCGCGCTTCAACCGCGCCGTGACGGGCATGTACGAGCCAGGCTCAACCTTCAAGCTGCAGACAGCCGCGATGGCGCTGCAACTCGGCGTCGCGCATATCTGGGACCGTTTTTCCTCGATCCCCATCCATATCGGCCGCTTCACAATCTCCGATATGAAGTCCGACCACTTCTCTCCGTGGCTGTCCCTGACGGAAGTCATGGCATTTTCGTCCAATCCCGCAGCAGCACATATCGCGCTCGACGTTGGCGCAGCGCGACAGCAGGAATGGCTGCGCAACATGGGCTTCTTCGCGCCGGTGCCGATCGAACTGCCCGAAGCGGGGCGTCCGATCGTCCCCGCGATGCGCAACTGGGGAATCTCCACGGTCATGACCGTGGGCTTCGGACACGGCGTGGCGGAGCCGCCACTCGCCATCGTGCGCGGAACCGCCGCGACGGTGAACGGCGGCATTCTCGTAAAACCGACATTGCTGGATCGCGAAGCCGCCATCGACGCCGCATCCGCCAGTGACGCCGGGGATCAGTCCCCTCGCCTGACGCCCGCCGCCGCGCTTTCCGACGCAGGGTCCTCCGCCGAGAGCGCATCTTCTGGCGGCCTCGACGACGCGACCCTGCGCGGCCCTGTCGGCGGCGCTCCGGACGCCCTGGCTTCGCAGGGCGCGCCACCTGCAGACGATCGACCGGCGACGCCGGAAGGTCCTCGCGTGCTGTCCGAAGAGACGTCACACCTGCTTCGTCGCATCCTCCGTCTCGACGTCACCAAAGGCACCGGCAAGACCGCCGAATCTCCCGGCTATTTCGTCGGCGGCAAGACCGGCACGGCCGAAAAGATCGGCCCGCATGGCGGCTACCTCAAGCATGTGAACATCGCTGCGTTCACCAGCATCTTTCCAATGAACGCGCCGCGTTACGCAGTCTACGTCATGCTTGACAGCCCCAAGGCGACTGCCGCCACGCATGGCTGGACGACCGCCGCATGGAACGCCGCCCCAACCGTGTCGAAAATCATCTCCCGCGTCGGACCGATGTTGCAGATGTTCCCTGACACCGCGCACGCAGCGGAAATTGACGCGGCGCTGGCGATCCCGATGCAGCCTTCCGCCCCGCGCGGCTACCGTCCGCTCGGCCCTGGAAACGACCCAGGAGATCCGCGCAACGCCGCGGCGGAAGAACGCACACGCAAGAAACAGGTCGCAGAACATGGCGCGCCCGGACGCCCGCCCGTTCTTCCGATTTCGACGCAATCGACGCTCGCTCCGCCCTCCCCGACGCGGAGAGGCTGACATGCGTCTGTCCGCCCTTCTCGCTACGGTGGGACTGCAGCTTTCCGCAACCCATGACCCGGACATCACCGCGATCACGGCCGACAGCCGCGAGGCCGCGCCGGGCGTCCTGTTCGCAGCGCTACCGGGTGCGAAGACGGATGGTCGTCGTTTCATCCCTTCCGTCATCGCCGCCGGAGCCGCCGCGATTCTGGCGCCGGCGGACACGCCGGATATTGAGCAAGCGAACGTAGCGCTTGTAAAAAGCGCAGACGCACGCCGCACACTTTCTCTTCTCGCTGCCGCTTTCGTCGGACCGCAGCCGGACCATCAAGTCGCCGTCACCGGGACGAACGGCAAGACCAGCACTGTCGATTTCCTGCGCCAGCTCTGGATCGCGAGCGAGCGCTCCGCCGCCAGCCTCGGCACCCTCGGCCTGAAGGCGCCCGTCACGCTGCCGTTCGAGATTCCTTCGCTTACGACGCCGGACCCGGTCACGCTGGCGCGCGGCCTCGCCGCCCTTCGTACGTCGGGAGTGACGGACGTCGCCATGGAGGCCTCCTCCCACGGCCTCGATCAGCGTCGTCTCGACGGCGTGCGACTCTCGGCCGCCGGTTTTACGAACCTGACCCGCGACCACCTCGACTATCACGGCGACCTCGCCGCCTACCGCGCCGCCAAGCTCCGTCTGTTCGACACGCTCCTACCCGAAGGAGCTGTAGCCGCCGCCAACGCCGACATGGACGGCGAAACGCTCGACGCAATCCGCGACATCGCGAAGCGGCGCGGGCTGGTCCTGCGGCTTGTCGGCGAAAATGGTGACACGTTACGCCTGTTGAAGCAGGAATCCCTGCCTGAAGGGCAACGCCTCCGGGTTTCCGCCTTCGGCCGCGATCACGACATCATCCTGTCGCTACCTGGACGTTTTCAGGCTGACAACGTTCTGCTCGCCGCCACCCTGGCGGCGCGGGACGAGGCTGGCGTCGAAACTGCTCTTGCACACGCGCAGCAACTTCGCGGCGTGCGCGGACGAATGGAGCGCGCCGCCCTGCTTGGCAACGGCGCCGCAGTTTACGTCGATTACGCCCACACGCCCGACGCATTGGCGCGTGCCCTGACGAGCCTGCGTCCCCACGCGCGCGGGCGTCTGCTCGTCGCCTTTGGCGCGGGTGGCGACCGTGATCGCGGAAAACGTCCCTTGATGGCCCGTGAAGCAGCCGCCAACGCCGACGTCGTTATCGTTACCGACGACAACCCGAGAAGTGAAAACCCCGCCGACATCCGTCGCGACGTGCTGGCGGGCGCGCCCGACGCGTTCGAAATCGGCGACCGCGCAAAGGCCATCGCCGCCGGACTCGACATGCTCCGGCCCGGTGACGTGCTGCTCGTCGCCGGAAAGGGACATGAGCAGGGGCAGACCATCGGCGGCGTCGTGCATCCGTTCGACGACGTTAGCGTCATACGCGAACTGGCGGGCGCGGCATGAGCGCACTCTGGACCGCTCCGGAACTTGTCGAAGCGACGACGGGATCTTTCCCGGACGCCGACAAAGTTCGCGACATCGTCGTCACAGGCGTCTCCATAGACACACGAACACTGGTCCCCGGCGACCTGTTCATCGCTCTGGTCGGCGAAACGTCCGACGGACACCAGCATATTCGTGCGGCTCTTGAAAAAGGCGCATCGGCAGTCCTCGCGCATGGCGACGTAGCGGGTCTTGCCGATGACCCGCGCGTGCTGCGCGTCGCTGACACCATGACGGCGTTGTGGGATCTGGGCCGTCATGCGCGCGCGCGTTTCGTCGGCAAGGTCGCAGCCGTGACCGGCAGCGTCGGCAAGACGACGACGAAAGAAATGCTGCGCGTCGCCCTGTCCGCGCTCGGGCCGACGCACGCCGCCGTCGCATCCTACAACAATCACTGGGGCGTGCCGCTGACGCTCGCGCGCCTGCCGCGTGACGCCGCGTTCTGCGTGATCGAGATCGGGATGAACCATCCCGGCGAAATCGCTCCGCTGGCGGCCCTCGCCCGCCCGGATACGGCGGCGATCACCACCATCGGTTCTGCGCATGTCGGGCATATGGGCGGTCTGGACGCCATTGCGCGTGAGAAAGCCGCCCTCATCGCGGCGCTGCGCCCCGGCTCCATCGCCGTAGTCCCGGACGACGCGGCCGGACAGGACATCTTCGACGAAGTCGCCCGCGCGGCCGACGTCTCCCTGTGGCGCTCCGGCCTTCTGGAAAAAAGCGAAGCGCAGATCAGCAGCTTTACAACCACCTCTGTAAGCGGCTCTTTCATGGCCCATATCGCAGGCGTCGGGACGCCTGTAACGCTGCATGCCCCCGGATTGCATCTGGCGCGCAACGCCCTGACGGCGCTCGCGGTCGTGGCGACGCTCTTCGTCGACGACCGCGCCAAGACCCGGCAGGCTCTCTCCACGGTGGCGCAGGCTCTGGCGGCGTTCTCGCCCGGCGCGGGACGCGGCGCGCTTACTACCATCATGGCCGGCCGGGTCACTCTGCTTGACGAAAGCTATAACGCCTCCGTCCTCGCCATCCGCGCAGCCCTCGACGTGCTGGCGCTTGCGCCTGCCGATCGCCGCGTAGCCGTTCTGGGCGACATGCGCGAACTCGGCGCCTTCGCCAGCGCCGAACATCTGTCTCTCGTCGATCCGGTCATTGCCTGCGCAGACCTCGTTTTTTGTTGCGGACCTCATATGAAAGAACTTTTCGACGCCCTGCCGTCGTCTCTTCAGGGCGCATGGCGCGCGGACTCGGACACGCTCGCGCCGATCGTGCGCGCCGCCCTTCACAGCGGTGACGCCGTTCTGGTCAAAGGCAGCCTCGGCACCCGCATGCGCGTCATCGTCGAAACCCTGCGCGCGGCGGAGACCGTCTGATGCTCTATCTTCTGGTCTCCCATCACGCGCATGGGCACACAAATCTGCTCAACCTGTTCCGCTACATCACCTTTCGCTCCGGTGGCGCGTGCCTGACGGCGCTTGCTATCGCGTTGATGCTCGGCAACCCGGTCATTCGCGAACTTCGCCGGATCCAGCGTGAAGGACAACCGATCCGCGCCCTCGGCCCGGAGCGGCATATTCTGGAAAAGGCGGGCACACCCACCATGGGCGGCGTGCTGATCCTGATCGCGCTCTTCGCATCGACCCTGCTCTGGGCGGATCTGGAGGACGGGTTCGTCTGGGCCGTTCTGTTTGTTACGGCGGCTTTCGGCGCAATCGGGTTCGCTGACGACTATCTGAAGCTTTCCCGCCGCAATACGGACGGCGTGTCAAAACGCACGCGGCTGGGCTGCGAATTCGCAGCCTCGCTTGTCGCCGGGTGGTGGATGGAAAGCATGATGCCGCCGGACCTTGCGAACTACGTCGCCTTTCCGTTCGTGAAGGACCTGCTTCTGCCTTTGGGGTTCGCGTTCCCGATCTTCGCTATGATCACCATCGCCGGTTTCGGCAATGCCGTGAATTTCACTGACGGACTCGACGGGCTCGCAACCGTGCCCGTCGTCGTCGCGGCTTTCGTGTTCGCGCTGATCTCCTATCTGGTCGGCAACCATCTCTTCGCCGACTACCTGCAACTCCACGCCGTTCCCGGCACCGGCGAACTGGCGATTTTCTGCGCCGGACTCGTTGGCGCAGGCCTTGGTTTTCTCTGGTTCAACGCGCCTCCGGCAGCGGTGTTCATGGGCGACACCGGCTCCCTGTCGCTCGGCGGCGCGCTTGGCGCGGTGGCGGTGGCGGTCAAGCATGAACTGGTGCTCTGCATCGTCGGCGGCCTATTCGTGATCGAAACCCTGTCCGTCGTCATTCAGGTTTTCTGGTACAAGCGCACGAAGCGCCGCGTGTTCCTGATGGCGCCGCTGCACCATCACTTCGAAAAAAAGGGATGGCAGGAGCCCAAAATCGTCATCCGCTTCTGGATCGTCTCCATCGTTCTCGGCCTGTTCGGCCTCGCCACGTTGAAACTGCGGTGAGGACAGGACGCGCATGACGGAGTTTCCGACAGACATTTTCACCGGACGCCGCTTCGCGGTTCTTGGACTCGGACGCAATGGCGCCCCTGCGGCGCGCGCTCTGACGCGCATGGGCGCGACGGTGCAGGCGTGGGACGACGGCGAAAACGGCCGCGCTGCGCTGGCGGAAACTGAAACCGGGATGTCCGGCGAACTCGTTGTGGCGCCGTTCGAAACGCTCGCAGGCTTCGACGCTCTGGTGATGTCGCCCGGCATTCCGCATATTTTGCCCAAACCCCACCCGGTCGCGTTGCTGGCGCGGAACGCAGGCGTTCCCATCGTCTCCGACGCCGAACTGCTTTTTCAGGCCGTGCGCAAGGCTGGCTCCAAAGCGCGCTTCGCTGGCGTCACCGGGACGAACGGAAAATCGACGACAACCGCATTGCTCGCGCATCTTTTGCGCTCCTCCGGCGTTCCTGTCGCCGAAGGCGGGAATCTCGGCCCAGCCGCGCTTTCGCTCCCATTTTTGCCCGATTCCGGCGTGTATGTTCTGGAGATGTCCTCCTACATGTTGGAACGGCTTGTGGACTTGCATTTCGACGTAGCGTGCCTGCTGAACATCAGCCCCGACCACATCGACCGTCACGGCGACATGACCGGGTACGCCAACGCAAAATCGCATATTTTCGACCGCATGGGCGCACACGATCTTGCCGTCATCGGTATGAACGACCCCGTGCTGGATGACATCGCGTCCGACCTTCGCACGCGCGACGTTCCCGTTCGAACAATTTCGGCCACCGATAAACACGCGGACATTCACGCTGATGACGGCGGGATTGTTGATGAAAGCGGCCGGATCGCTACGCCGGGCGCGTCCCTTCCAGGCGCACACAATGCCGAAAACGCCTGCGCCGCTCTCACCATGGCGCTTCGTCTCGGCGCCCCTCGCGACGTTCTCGCCAAATCCATTGGAGATTTCGACGGTCTTGCCCACCGGCAGAAACTGATCGCCCACGCCGACGGCGTCGCGTTCGTCGACGACAGCAAGGCGACCAACGCCGACGCCTCCGCCCGCGCGCTTGCGTGTTACGATCGTATCGTCTGGATCGCCGGAGGCATCGCCAAGGCGGGCGGGATCGAAGATCTGGCGCCGTATTTCCCGCGTATCGCCGAGGCTTTTCTGATCGGACGCGACGCGCCAATGCTGGCGGAAACGCTGGCGCGCCATGGCGTGGCGCACAGGATCGTGGGCGATCTGGAGCACGCCGTCCCCGCCGCCTTCGCAGCAGCGAAGGCCAGCGGCGCCGAAGTCGTCCTGCTGTCGCCCGCCTGCGCCAGTTTCGATCAATTTTCCGGCTTTGAAGCGCGAGGTTTACATTTCATTGCGCTTTCGCGTGCTTTACTAATGAATCAAGGCAAATCGGGGCTCCCGGAACGATGAGCAGACTTTCACGCATCGACAATTCATCGATCGGCCGCTGGTGGCGCAGCGTCGATCGCATGACGCTCGCATGCGTCGGAACCCTCATCGGCTTCGGCTACATCCTGATGCTGGCGGCAAGTCCCGCCGTCGCGGTGCGCATTGGCGCCTCGCGCAACATGTTCATTTTCAAACAGGTCATGTTTCTGGCCATCGCGGGCCTGATCGTCGTCGGCGTGTCGATGCTGTCGCGTAAAGGCGTCATGCGCCTCGCCTTCATCGGATGCGTCGTCGCCATTGGCGCCACCGCCATGACCCTGGTCCACGGCATCGAGATCAAGGGAGCGCGCCGCTGGATCGCACTTCCCATGATGTCGGTGCAGCCCTCGGAATTTCTCAAACCCTGTTTCGCGGTCGTCACGGCGTGGCTTCTCGCCCAGAGACGCGTGCGCCGGTATTTCCCGGGAATGCTGCTCGCTTTTGCCGGGTACGGGGTCATTCTCGTCCTGCTGAAGTCGCAGCCTGATATCGGGATGCTCACCGTCATCACCACCGTGTTCATGGCGCAGCTTTTCGTCGACGGCCTCAACATCCTGCTGGTGGGCATCGGCTTTGGCGCGATGGGCGGCGCGGGAGTAGCGGCCTATTTCATTTTCCCGCACGTCCGTTCTCGCGTCGAACGCTTCCTCCACCCCAATGTCGGCGACCATTACCAGATCGACACCGCGCTCCGCGCTTTTGGCAACGGCGGCCTGATGGGACGCGGCCCCGGCGAAGGCCGCGTCAAGGATCTGCTGCCCGACGCGCATGCCGACTTCGTTTTCGCAGTCGCGGGCGAAGAATACGGCATGCTGATCTGCCTGTTCATCATCGCGGTGTTTGCGACAATCGTTATCAGAACGGTCCTTCGCCTGTTGCGTGAAGACGACCCGTTCCTGATCCTCGCGACATCCGGTCTGGTCACCGGGTTCGGCCTGCAAGCGTTCGTCAACATGGGCTCGACGCTGCATCTCATTCCCACGAAGGGCATGACACTGCCGTTCATATCTTATGGCGGCTCGTCCGCCATGTCCGTCGCACTGACAATTGGCATGATGCTCGCGCTCACGCGCCAACATGTCCGGCAAAGCCGCCTTGGCCGAACATTGGCGACCCCGACCGGCGCATGGAAGGCGGCGACATGAGCATGCGTGACGAAAACGGTCCGATCGTGATCGCCGCAGGCGGCACCGGCGGGCATTTCTTCCCGGCCGAGGCATTGGCGGAGGCTCTGGTGGCGCGCGGGCGCCGCGTCGTCCTGATGACCGACGCGCGCGCCGGCCGACGCACAACGGGCGTGTTCGCCAACGCTGAACAGTTCGTACTGCCCGGCGCCGGAGTGGCCGGGCGCGGCCCGGTGCGTGCGCTGCGCGGCGGGCTGGCCCTTCTGAAAGGCGCATGGGCGGCGCGCGGCGTCATGACCACGCTGCGTCCGTCTGCGGTCGTCGGCTTTGGCGGCTATCCCTCCGTTCCGCCGCTGCTCGGGGCACGACTGCTGGGGCGCACGAACCGCCCCGCCATCATCCTGCACGAAGGCAACGCCGTGCTTGGTCGCGCGAACGCCGTTCTGGCGCGCTTCGCCGACGCGGTTGCGACATCCTTCCCGAGCGTCGCCGGACTGCCCTCACGCGCGGCTGCCCACATGACCGGCATGCCCGTCCGCCCCGCCATCGCCGCGCTTGCTGGCGAGGCCTATCACGCACCCGACGAAACTATCCGGGTTCTGGTCTGGGGCGGTTCCCTCGGCGCACGGGTGTTCTCTGACATTGCGCCGTCCGCCCTCGCCGCCCTGCCGCTCTCGCTGCGCGCCCGCCTGCATGTGACACAGCAGGCGCGGGCGGAAGACGCCGAACGCGTTCGCGCCGCCTACGCCGCCGCTGGCATACCTGCGCGCGTGGAGTCGTTTTTCTCCGACGTCCCCGCCCTGCTGCGCGACGCGCATCTGGTGATCGGACGCGCAGGCGGGTCGTCCGTTGCGGAAATCGCCACCGCCGGACGCCCGTCGATCCTGGTTCCTCTTCCCGTCGCAGCAAGCGACGAGCAGACGGCCAACGCACGCTCGCTTGAAACGATCGGCGCGGCGCGGCTGATGCCGCAGCCTGTTTTTACAGTGGAATCCCTCGCAACGGCACTGCTTCCCCTGCTTGAAAGTCCGGAGACGCTGACAGCGCAGGCCGCCGCCGCCGCAACGCTGGCCCGGCCCGACGCCGCCGAAAGACTGGCCGACCTGGTGGAAGCGAGCTTGCATCAGGCGCCGCCGAGCGCCTATGCCCACCCCCACTCGTCCGGGCCGGACGGCGCTGGCGCGCAACCGCCGCCCGTCGGCTCCCCTGTGTCCGTCACGCTTTCCGGCGACGCAAGTCGCTCGCCCGCCCTGTCCATGGAGTCCCACGTATGAGAGCTCTTCCGCTGTCCATCGGCGTCATCCACTTCGTGGGCATCGGCGGGATCGGAATGTCCGGGATCGCCGAAGTGCTGCACCTACTGGGCTATAAGGTTCAGGGGTCGGACATGTCGGAAAACGCCAATGTCCGCCGCCTGCGCGCCGCAGGCGTCTCCGTGACCATCGGCCATGACGCCGCCAATCTCGGGCAGGCGCAGGTCGTGGTGATCTCAACCGCCGTGGGCCGTGACAATCCCGAAGTCGTAGCGGCTCGCAGCCGTCTGATACCGGTCGTACGCCGCGCGGAAATGCTGGCCGAGCTGATGCGTCTGCGCTGGTCGGTCGCCATCGGCGGAACCCACGGCAAGACGACGACGACCAGCCTGGTCGCCGCCGTACTGGAAGCAGCCAAACTCGACCCGACCGTGATCAACGGCGGCATCATCGAGGCCTATGGCACCAACACGCGCATGGGCAAAGGCGAGTGGATGGTGGTCGAGGCCGACGAGAGCGACGGGTCGTTCCTGCGCCTGCCTTCAGTCATTTCGGTCGTCACCAACATGGACCCGGAACATCTTGACCACTGGGGATCGGCCGAGGCCATGGAGGCCGCATACGACCAGTTCGTCTCCAACGTGCCGTTCTATGGCTTCGCGGTGCTGTGCATCGACCACCCGGCTGTGCAGCAGATGATCCCGCGCCTGTCGGATCACCGGATCGTCACCTACGGCTTCTCGCCGCAGGCCGACGTTCGCGCGGAGAAGCTGATCACCGACAAGCTGGGCGCCACGTTCGAGGTCCAGATCACTGACCGCACCCGTCGTCGTTCGCGTCGCGCAGGGCCTTTCCGCCTGCCGATGCTCGGCAGCCACAACGTCCAGAACGCGCTGGCTGCGATCGCCGTCGCCACCGAAATGGACATCGACGACGCCACCATCCGCTCCGGCCTCGCTTCCTTCCGTGGCGTGAAGCGTCGCTTCACCCGCACCGGCGAAACGGCGGGCGTGACGGTGATCGACGATTACGGGCACCACCCCGTCGAGATCGCCGCCGTACTGAAGGCGGCCCGACAGGCTGGCGCGCGCCGTGTCATCGCCGTCGTGCAGCCCCATCGCTACTCCCGCCTTCAGACGCTGTTCGGCGAGTTCTGCACCTGCATGAACGACGCCGATTCCGTGATCGTGGCCGATGTCTACGCCGCCGGTGAAGCGCCCATCGACGGCGTGAACCGCGACTTTCTGGTCGATGGCCTGCGCGAGCGCGGACATCGCTCCGTGGTGCCGCTGACCGACCCGGCGCACCTTGCAGAGATGATCAATGCCATGGCCAAGCCCGGCGACTACGTCGTGTGCCTGGGCGCGGGTTCCATCACCAACTGGGCGCAGACGCTGCCTTCCGAACTCGCCGCCCTGCAGAGCGGGCAGAAAGGCGGTTTCGCCGCATGACGGACACGCTCGCCCTGCGAAAAGCCCCGACGACCGAAGGCTCCCATGCCGCCGGAACGCTGGCGCACGCGCTCGGCGACGCGATGCGCGCGGCGCGCGGCAAGGTTTCGTTCGGACAGCCGCTCGCCCCCCGGAGCTGGTTCCGCGTCGGCGGCCCCGCTGACTGCCTGTTTCAGCCTGCGGATGGAGACGACCTCACATCGGCTCTGTCCCGCCTCTCCCCCGAACTGCCGGTGACGACGCTGGGGGCTTGCTCCAACGTCATTATCCGCGACGGCGGCCTGTCCGGCCTCGTCGTGCGGCTCGGCGGAGCCTTCGCCTCCATCGTCACAGAAAAAGACGGGCTGACGGTCGGCGGCGCTGCGCTGGACGTGACCGTCGCGGAGACGGCGGCTGAGGCCGGACTGGCGGGGCTGGAGTTCCTAGCCGGAATACCGGGTTCGATCGGCGGTGCCGTGCGCATGAACGCCGGCGCCTACGGATCGGACATCGCCGCCGTGCTCGACTGGGCGGAAATCGTCACGCGCAGCGGCGATCTCGTCCGGTTGCACGCTGGCGACCTGCGCTTCGGATATCGCCGCTCGGCCCTGACCGACGGTTCGGTCGTCGTCCGGGCGCGCCTGCGCGCCACAGCGGCCGACAGAAATGACATCGCCGCCCGCATCGCCAACGTGCGCGCGGCGCGGGAAAGCTCCCAGCCCGTGCGCGCACGGACCGGAGGTTCGACGTTCCGCAACCCGGACGCAGCGACTTCGCAACTGAAAGCCTGGCAACTGATCGACGCGGCCGGATGCCGCGGCCTGATGATCGGCGGCGCGCAGGTCAGCGAAAAACACTGCAATTTTCTGATCAACACAGGCGGCGCGACGGCCGCCGATCTGGAAACGCTGGGAGAAACCGTGCGCAGCCGCGTGATGGAGCAGTCCGGCGTGTCGCTGCACTGGGAAATCAAGCGCCTGGGAATTCCATCAACCGAGACAGGAGGCGCGGCATGAGCGCGATGCGACGGGTTACAGTGCTGCTCGGCGGCGCCTCCGCCGAGCGCGAGGTCAGCCTGTCTTCCGGCGGGGAAGTCATCAAGGCGCTGCGGGCTGTGGGGCACGAAGTCACGCCGCTCGACCCCGGTCACGACGTCATGGCGCTGGTCTCCGGGCTCCGCGAGCAACGGCCCGACGTGGTGTTCAACGCCCTGCACGGCCGCTTCGGCGAAGACGGCGCCATCCAGGGCGTGCTTGAGTGGATGGGGCTTCCCTATACCCATTCTGGCATTCGCGCCTCCTCCACAGCCATGGACAAGGCGGCCTCCCGCGCGCTGTTCATCGCCGCAGGCCTGCCCATGGCCAACGGCAAAACGGTGACGATCGCCGAGCTTGCGGAGGCTGATCCGCTGCCCGCGCCATACGTCGTCAAACCTCTGGACGAAGGGTCCTCGGTCGGCGTGTCCATCGTTCGCGAAGGCTCGAACCGCCGCGCCGAAATCGCAAGCGCGTGGCGCTATGGACCACTCGCACTGGTGGAATCCTATATCGCGGGCCGGGAAATCACTGTCGGCGTCCTCGACGACGGTGAGAACGAGCCGCAGGCTCTGACCGTCACGGACATCTTGCCGAACGTCGCCACCGGTCACGATTTCTACGATTACGACGCAAAATATGGCGACGGCGGAAGCCGCCATGTCCTGCCCGCCGCGATCCATCCCGACATCTTCCGCCGCGCCTGCGAAATCGCAATCGCTGCGCACAAGGTTCTGGGCTGTGCGGGCGCGTCACGCTCCGATTTTCGTTACGACGACACCGACTGCGGTCCCGACGAGCCGGGACGTCTTGCGCTGCTGGAAGTGAATACCCAGCCGGGCATGACCCCGACCTCGCTCCTGCCGGAGCAAGCGGCTTTTTGCGGAATTTCCTATGAGGAACTCTGCGATCGGCTGGTGCGCGAGGCGGAACGCCGCGCCGAAAGAAGCCGCCGTTGAGCCAGCGCCCGGTCTCACCCCAACCAAACGCCGGAAACGGCACGGGCGCGACCGGGCGTCGCTCGACACGCATGGATCGTCCATCGCGCATCGGGCTTCTTTTACGGCGTCACAAAGGCCTTTTGAAAACTCTCGGCCTGCTGGCCGTTGTCGGCGCGGGCGGCTTCGCATTCTTTTCGTTTCACGGCAACGACGCTCTGTTGACGCCGCTGAGGAGCAGGCTTGAGGCCGCTATTCCCCTGAAGGTGACGGCGATCCGGGTCGAAGGCCAAAACCTCACAAGTCTCGACTCTATCCGCACGGCTCTCGGTGTTTCGGTTGGCGACTCAATGCTGGGCTTTCATGTGACGGAAGCACGCCAACGCCTCGATGATCTGCCATTTGTCGATCACGCCAGCGTCGAACGGCACCTTTCCGGCCTGATCGTGGTTCGCCTTGTCGAACGCCCGCCGTTCGCCGTCTGGCAGAACAAGGGACGTTTCGTGTTGATCGACCGGAACGGCGAACCTGTTCCCGACAAGGGCATGACCGGCAAGGACGCCCAGGCGTTCATGAAACTCCCTCTGGTAGTGGGCGAAGGCGCGGCGCACGGCGCGGCGGAACTGCTCGACGCTCTTGCGAAAGCGCCAGACGTCAGCGCGCGCATGACGGCGGCGACTCTGGTTGGCGAACGCCGCTGGTCGATCAGCCTACGCGACGGCACGGTGGTGCAACTGCCTGAAGCTGAGGAAGAAGCCGCGCTCAACCGCCTCGAACGCCTGCAGAAACAGTTCGGACTGCTGGACCGCCCGGTTGAGGTGATTGACATGCGCTTGCCCGATCGCCTGACCATCCGCGAGCGTCAGGCTCCGCCAGCGCCCGACAGCACGCAGGGCGCTACGCCTGTCGACGGTCACGACGATGCGACGACGCCGCATTCCGGACAACAACCCGGCGCAGAAAACGGAACGACCGGCGGAAGCGGCGAACGCAGCGGACGCGCGAACACAACGGAAGAAGGGCTGCCGGCATGAACGACCTCGTCGAGACTCCCTCAACGTCAGGCGCATTGGCGCTCGTCGGCAAAGGTCCGGAACGTCGTCGTCCGGCGGGACGTGGAGAGAGCGACGATTCATCGCGCCCGCCTGGTCTGCCGCCCTCCGAAAGTCGTCCTCACGCGCGCGCATGGCGTCGTGAGGTGGTTGGCGTCCTCGATATCGGTTCGACCAAGATCACCTGTCTGATCGGCAAGGGCGAGCCTGACGGGACGTTGCGTGTGCTGGGATGCGGTTGGCTACGGTCGAACGGCGTCAAGAACGGCGCGGTCGTCGATCTCCGTGCGGCCGAATCCATCATCCGGCAAGTTGTCGGCAATGCGGAACGCGAATTCGGGCGTTCCATCGACAAAGTCGTCGTTAATCTGTCGTGCGGACAGCCGGAAAGCCGGTTGTTCAACGTACATTGGCCAGTTGGCGGGCGGGAAATCACTGACGCCGACATCCGGCGGATCGTGACCGAAGGACGAATGAAAGCGCAATCCGAAGGACGCGCGGTCATTCACACGCTGCCTCTGGATTTCGCGGTGGACGAGACCGATGGCGTGACCGATCCGCGTGGCCATCTGTGCGACCAGTTACGCGCGCGCCTGCACGTCATCGATTCCGCCTCCACCGCGCTGCGCACGCTGGACTCCCTGCTCGGCCGCGCCGAACTGAAACTCGACGCGCTCGTCTCCGCACCGCTCGCCTCCGGCCTCGCCGTCACGGACGCCGACCAGAGAATGATCGGCACCACGGTCGTCGACATGGGCGGCGGCACCACGTCTCTTGCAGTCTTCGCGGAAGGGCAACTGGTCCACACCGCACAGATCGGCGTCGGCGGGGAACACGTCACGCGCGACATCGCGCGCGGACTTGGCACGTCGTCCGACAACGCCGAGCGGCTGAAGACCATGCACGGTCACGCGGACCTGTCGGGAGACAGCGACGACGGCGTGTCGATCCGCATCGAGCGCGCGGGCGTCGACGCGCCCAGCTTCGAACTGATGCCGCGCGCCGCGCTGGGCGACATCATCCGTCCGCGAATCGAGGAAACCTTCGAACTGGTCCGCGACCGTCTCGACGGCGCGGGGCTTGGTCGACTCGCTGGGGGCCGGGTGGTACTGACGGGCGGCGCATCGCTGCTGGACGGCGTCGGCTCAGTGGCGGCCCGCGTGCTCAACCGGCCCGTGCGGCTCGGGAGGCCGATGAACGTCGTCGGACTGCCCGCGGAGTGCGCCGCAGCGACCTTCGCCACGACCGCAGGCCTCCTCGCCTGGGCGGCTTCGGTCGAACGCCCCTTCGGGGACATTGAGTTTACGGAAGAGCGTCCGGCCGGATTTATGAACCGTCTGGTATCGTTTATCCGCGATCGTGTCTGATATGTTCGCCTAGACACGCATTTTTTCGATTCACAGGCCGATTCGCGGGGTGTACCGTGACGGTCACGACGCCGCATCATCGTCCAAGGAAGCGTAAATGACCCTGAACCTGACCGTGCCGCCCCAGTCTCACTCCGACTTTACGCCGAAGATTACGGTCATCGGCGTGGGCGGCGGCGGAACGAACGCCGTGGACAACATGATCCTCGCCGATCTCAAGGGCGTGGAGTTTGTCGTCGCCAACACCGACGCGCAGCAGCTGATGCATTCGCGTGCGGATCGTCGCATTCAGCTTGGCCCGCATCTGACGCAGGGACTCGGCGCTGGCGCGAAGCCGGAAATCGGCCGCGCCGCGGCGGAGGAAGCCGGCGATGAACTCGCCCGCCACCTCGACGGCTCGCACATGGTGTTCGTGACGGCAGGCATGGGCGGCGGCACAGGCACAGGCGCCGCGCCGATCGTGGCGCGCATGGCGCGCGAACGCGGCATCCTGACGGTGGGCGTGGTGACGAAGCCGTTCAGCTTTGAGGGGCCGCGCCGCGCCAAGGCGGCGGACGAAGGAATCGCCGAGCTTCAGCAGTATGTCGATACGCTGATCGTCATCCCCAACCAGAACCTTTTCCGTCTGGCCAATGAACGCACGACCTACAAGGACGCGTTCAAGATGGCCGACAACGTCCTTTACATGGGCGTGCGCGGCGTCACGGACCTGATGATGGCCCCCGGCCTCGTCAACCTCGATTTCGCCGACATCCGTACCGTCATGGCCGAGATGGGCAAGGCGATGATGGGCACGGGCGAGGCCGAGGGCGACGACCGCGCGCGTCTCGCAGCCGAAGCCGCGATCTCCAACCCTCTTCTCGAAGACACGTCGATGGGCGGCGCGCGCGGCCTGCTGATCAACATCACGGGCGGCGAAGACATGACGCTGTTCGAAGTCGATCAGGCCGCCAACCGCATCCGTGAAGAAGTCGCGGAGGACGCGAACATCATCTTCGGTTCCGCTGTCGATGAGTCGCTGAACGGCAAGATCCGCGTTTCGGTCGTCGCTACTGGCATCGACATCCCGACGCAGCGTCCACGTCTGGCGGTTGATAACGTCGCCGCCGAGCAGCCTCCCGTCGCCGCGACCGGCACGGACGGCGCCTACGTTACACAGGCAGCCCCTACGGCTCCGGGTTTCGCGCATGGCGTGAACACGGCGCAGCAGCCTGTCGGTCGCGCGGCGACGCCGGCTTCCGGCGCTCACGCTTCGCCCATGACCGGCGAGGCCGCTCCGTTCGTTGCGCCGACCTACCCGTCAGCGCCGCGCCCGACGCCGAACTTCAATATGGAAGCCCCGGCCCGGCCGGCGTCGCCGCGCGCAGGCCTGTTCACCGACGCGACGCGCGGCCCGGCGCCGCAGGCGCGTGCGCCCGAGCCTCAGCAGGGCCGCAGCCTGTTCGGCATGGTCACCGGCGCTCTCCGCCGTCAGGCTGAACCCCGCGCCGACGCCGCGCCCGAAAGCGCAGCGCCGCAGATCAACCCGGTGCCGCACGCTCAGGCCGCTCCGACCGTGCGTCCTGCCCAGCCCGACGATACGGGACTGGATATCCCGGCCTTCATGCGCCGTCCTTCCTAAAAGCAGGCGAACATCGCCCATGCGCAATGGCGTTCGGGGCGCGCTTCACCGCGCACCCCTGACGGGGCCGTCGATATGTCGTCGGCCCCGTTTTGTTTCGCCTCTTGTGACTCCCTCTTCACGCGCGAAGAATTATCCACGCAAAATCAGAAACTTAGATCGTAATATGCCGCAATAATCCTTGAATGGAACCAACGCAGGCAAAACTCTATTTTTGTTTCAAACACTGCCCGAACACTTGGATAAATCCGGACGCGCCAGAGAGAAAAAATGGACAGCTTCAATCTAGAAGCCGATCTCGTGCCCGGGATCGCAGACGATGACAGATCGTTGCACAATACTGACAAGACAATAGTTGGCCTGTTGCCCGCATCATTCACACGCGGCGGCGCTGAGCGCGCGTCTGTGCAGCAGACCTTGCAAAAGAGCATTTCCTGCACCGGCGTCGGTCTTCACACCGGCCGCAAGATCACCCTGCGGCTGGAACCCGCCGAGGCCGGGTTCGGCATTGTCTTTCATCGCAGCGACCTCGACGCGTCTCCTGTTCCCGCGAGCTACGACGCAGTGATCGACACGCGACTCAGCACCGTCATCGGCGCGGCCGAGCAACCGGGCAACCGTATCGCCACGGTCGAGCATCTGATGGCGGCATTGCATGGATGCGGCATCGACAACGCATCCATATTCGTCGACGGACCGGAAATCCCGGTGCTCGACGGCTCGTCCGCCGACTTCGTGTTTCTGATCGATTGCGCTGGCGTCCGCGCTCAGGAGGCTCCCCGACGCGAGATCGAAATCTTGAAGACGGTGCGCGTCGACGAGGGCGACGCCTTCGCCCAGCTCTCGCCGGATGCGCCACAGCGCCTCTCGCTGGCGATGAGCATAGACTTCCCTGCCCGCGCGATCGGACGACAGGCATTGTCCCTGACCCTTGATCAATCCGGCTTTCGGCGTGAACTCGCCTTCTCGCGAACATTCACCAACCGTCAGGAAATAGAAGCGCTCCACGCGGTTGGCCTTGCTCGCGGCGGCTCCCTGAGCAACGCGATTGTCGTCGAAAACGAAGCGATTCTGAATCCGACAGGTCTCCGCGCGCCTGACGAATTCGTTCGTCACAAGATGCTGGACGCCGTCGGCGATCTCTACCTCGCCGGAGCGCGGCTGCACGGACGGTTCACTGGACACAAATCCGGGCACGGCCTCAACAACCGCCTGCTGCGCGCGCTCTTCGCCGATCCACGGGCCTGGCGCTGGGCGGGTTCCGGCCTGACCTATCGCCAGCCAGCGCCGCGTCGCGCCGCAGCCTGAAGGCCGGTAGCGGAAAATTCCTCAACTTCGGAAAGCGTCGCCTTCAGGCGCTCTCTCCGCCTTCGCGGAGCCCCGACGCCTATGCGCGTCGACAATCCGTGTTATAAGCGCAGCCGCAAATTGAGTTTTCCTGAGTGAGCAGATACGTGGCAAAACCGTCCTCGCGCATACCCAACAGAATGTCGACGAGGCTGGCCGGAGTTACCGCCTATGGCGGTTTGTCGTTACTCCTAGCAGGCTGCTCGCTGTTCAAGAACGAGCAGCAGAAGCCGCCGGAACTTGCGGCGCCCGACACCATGTATAACAACGGCGTCGACGCCCTCCGCACGCATCGTTACGGCCTCGCCGCCGCTGAATTCGAGGCGTTGCAGCAGAACTACCCCTACTCCGGCTACACGGCGAACTCCCAGTTGATGGAGGGTTACGCCTACTACCTGCAGGACAAATATCCCGAAGCCGCGCAGCAGCTCGACCGCTTCATCGAATTGCACCCGACATCGGCCGATTCCGCCTATGCGTTCTACCTGCTCGCCCTGTGTTATTATGAGCAGATCGCCGACGTGAAGCGCGATCAGCAACTGACGCTGGAAGCCATGGGTCGCCTCGAAGATGTCATCGCCCGCTTCCCGCAGTCAAAATACGCACGCGACGCACAGCTGAAAATCGATCTTTGCCGCGATCATCTCGCGGGTAAGGAAATGCTCGTCGGGCGGTATTATCAGCAGCAGCACAACTACGAAGGCGCTGTGAATCGCTACCAGCACGTCGTGCAGGATTACCAGACCACGAATCACGTGGCTGAAGCTCTCGAACGGCTTGTCGAGGTCTATCTCCGGCTTGGCCTGACCGATCAGGCGCGCCAGACAGGAGCCGTGCTCGCCTACAACTACCCGGGCAGCAAGTGGTATCGATACGCCTACAGCAACCTGAAGAGATATCGCCTGCTTGGCCCAAATATCCCGACACCCGGGACGACGGTCGGCGCGCAACCAAACACGAAAGCTGGCTCCACGGAGACCCCCGCCCAGTCGGCAGCGCGAGGCGTTGGCCGTGCGGAAGCGCCGCCGTCCCTGTCCACCGCGCCTGTCGGCGGCGTCTCCGCCCAGACGCTTCCCTCCGCCGACGGTATGACGCCCACCGGCACCGTGACGCCGCGCCGCCCGACCATCACGCGCGCGACGGTGCCGGGGACGTCCGCCCAATAACAGCGGCGGCGGTTTTTCCGGGTATGACCAGCCACAGGACATCTCGGTTACGTCTGTTCGCGGCTTGTCCGGCCCGCCGTCGCCGCTTTGACCGGAGGCGCTGTTCCAGATGCCGCGACCTCGGAACGCTCCATTTTGGCGCAGACGTCCCGACTCTCTGTTTGCAGCACGTTTTTATCTCATCTGACCGGCTGACCGGCGTACAGCTTACGCCTCGGCGCCGAGCAGCGGTCCTGAAACGTTTCAATATGATCGAACGGCCCCGCCCGGTCACAGCCCGTTTCGGCCCGATACCCCGTCGTCAGCTTCGATCCGGCGGGCAGACTTGAAAAAAGCGCCGCCGCCGTGGGAGGGAAACCAGCTTCCGCCATGTTGAGCTTTCTCTCCATTCGTGACGTCGTGTTGATCGAGGCTCTCGATCTTCCATTTCATCCCGGCCTGACCGCGCTCACGGGCGAAACAGGCGCAGGCAAATCGATCTTGCTGGACAGCCTCGGGCTTGCCCTGGGCGAGCGCGCCAACGCCGGACTTATTCGCGCAGGCGCTTCAGAAGCTCGGGTGACGGCCAGTTTTGAAGTCGCCATGGACCACAAGGTCTACACGCTCCTGACGGAACAGGGGCTGACCGCGGAACCCGGAGAGCCGATCGTGCTGCGCCGCACGGTCGCTGCGGATGGCCGCTCTCGCGCATGGGTCTGCGACCAGCCCATCGGCGTGGGGCTTCTCCGGACGATCGCCGGATCGCTGGCGGAAGTGCAGGGTCAGCACGAACAGATGGGCCTCGCCGATTCCGCTACCCATCGCGATCTCCTGGACGCCTTCGGCGTTCCGCCACGCCTGCGCGACGACGTGGCTCGCAAGTTCGCCGAATGGCGTAAGGCCCGGCAAGCGCTGGAGAGCGCGCAACGAGACATCGCGGAAGCAGCGCGGGAGGAGGAGTGGCTCCGCCATGCGGTCGATGAACTCGGAGCACTCGCTCCCCAGCCCGACGAGGAAGTGCAACTCGCCGCCCAGCGCCTCGCACTGCAACGTGGAGAACGACGGGCGGAAGCCGTGGCCGCCGCCCTCGCCGAACTGACGCCCCGGGATCGCCGCAACGCAGGGCCGGGGGCCGCTTTGCGCGCCGCCAGTCGCGCGTTGCAGAAGCTGCTCCCGCCCCCCGCCGCCGCAAGCGAAGCCGACAGCGCGGCGGAGGCTGAACCGCATCAGGCGCTGGCTCAGGAAGCCCTCGACGCGCTTGATGCCGCAGGGGCCGCGCTATCCGACGCGGAAGGGCTGTTAACGCGCCTCGTCGCGGACCAGGACGTACAACCCCGTCTGCTTGAAGAAACCGAGGAACGGCTGTTCGCCCTGCGCGCGGCCGCACGCAAGCACGAAACGACGGTGGCGGACCTGCCTGCGTACCTCGACAACCTGCGCGCCCGACTTCTTGCGCTGGAAACAGGCACGGCGCGGATCGAGGCGCTGGAAGCAGCTTTAACGGAGACCCGTCTGGCCTTCTCGACAGCAGGCGCGGCGTTGACCGAGGCTCGCACCCGCGCAGCCCGTAAACTCGAGACGGCTGTCGTTACAGAATTGAAGCCCCTGCGGCTGGAGCGGGCGCGTTTCGTCGTCGAATTGCAGCCGATGCCTCCCGAACAATGGAGCGCCGCAGGGCTGGAACAAGTCGTGTTCCTGCTCGCCGCGAACCCCGGTCAGCCGCCGGGACCGCTGGGAAAGGTGGCCTCGGGCGGCGAATTGTCGCGCCTGATGCTGGCGTTGCGCCTGGCGCTGGCTGGGCGTTCCTCTATCGGTGCGCTCGTGTTCGACGAGATCGATTCCGGCGTCGGCGGCGCGACCGCCGCTGCGATCGGCGAGCGGTTGCGCCGTCTGGCGCGGTCAATGCAGGTATTGGCGGTCACGCATTCGCCGCAGGTGGCGGCCAGCGCCGACCATCACATGAGAATAGGCAAAACAGTGAGCGCAGGTCGCACGCAGACCAGCGCCGCCCCCCTTCCGGAAGATGCGCGACAGGAAGAGATTGCGCGGATGCTGGCTGGCGACGTCGTCACGGACGCCGCGCGGGCCGCCGCCGCGAGCCTTCTGGACGCGAGAAACTGAGCGTGTGGGGCCAGAGAGTTATGAGGACCTGAAAGTTATGGCGGGATATGACGACACGCCGGTCGAAATTTTGGACGAAGCAGCCGCCGCAGAAGAACTGACGCGGCTTGCCGCGCTGATCACGCGCCTCAATCAGGCCTATCATGCCGACGACGCGCCGGAAGTCCCGGACGCCGAATTCGACGCGCTGCGCCGCCGCAACGAGGCGATCGAGACGCGCTTCCCGCATCTGATGCGCGTCGACAGCCCCACCCTTCGCGTCGGCGCGGCGCCGGACGGCGCATTCGGCAAACACCGGCACCTCGTCCCCATGCTGTCCCTGGACAACGTGTTCGACGAAGCGGAATTCGAAGCGTTCGTAACGAAGGCGGCCCGCTTCCTCGGGCTCGACGAAGCACGCACTGCGGCGCTCGCCTTCGTCGGGGAACCCAAGATCGACGGGCTCTCGATCAGCCTCACCTACGAAAAGGGACGCTTCGTGCGCGGCACGACGCGTGGCGACGGGACGGAGGGCGAAGACGTCACGGCGAATCTGAAAACGCTGCGCGACCTGCCGCTGCGTCTACGCGGGGCCGCGCCGGACCTGATCGAGATTCGCGGTGAGGTGTTCCTCGCCAAATCCGACTTCCTCGCCATCAACGCGGCGCAGGCGGAGGCCGGACAGAAAGAATTCGCCAACCCGCGCAATGCGGCGGCGGGCTCCCTGCGCCAGCTTGACCCGAAGATCACGGCGAAACGTCCATTGTCCCTGTTCGCCTACGCGGCGGGTTTTGCGTCAGCCCCGGTCGCGGCGTCGCACTGGGCGTATCTCGAACAGCTCAAGGAATGGGGCTTCACCGTCAATCCGCTGTCGGCGCGGCTGGCAGGCAAGGAAGAGGCTGAGCCGTTTTTCGAACGTACGGCGCGGGAGCGCGCCACGCTCGCTTACGACATCGACGGCGTGGTGTATAAGATCGACGATCTCTCATTGCAGGAGCGTCTGGGCTTCGCCGGGCGTGCGCCCCGCTGGGCCGTGGCGTGGAAATTTCCGGCCGAGCAGGCTGTGACGCGGTTGCTCGACATCGAAATTCAGGTCGGTCGCACCGGCGCCCTGACGCCGGTCGCGCGGCTGGAGGCCGTGAATGTCGGCGGCGTGCTGGTGACGAATGCGACGCTACATAACGCGGACGAAATCGCGCGCAAGGACGTGCGCATCGGCGATCTGGTGCAGCTTCAGCGCGCGGGCGACGTGATCCCGCAGATTCTTGGCGTCGTGCCGGAACCTGACCGCGCGCGTGGCGAGCCCTTCGTCATGCCCGACCATTGCCCGGTATGCGGCGCAACGGCGGAACGACCGCCAGGCGAAGTCGTACTTCGTTGCACGGGCGGCCTCACCTGTCCGGCGCAGGTCGTGGAACGACTGATTCATTTCGTTTCGCGTGGAGCGTTCGACATTGACGGTCTGGGCGACCGCAGCGTTCGAGAATTTCATGACGCAGGGCTGATCGCTGCCCCCGGCGATATCTTCCGCCTGCCCGCGCATGAGGCCGAAATCGCGAAGCGGGAAGGCTGGGGCGCGACCTCTGCGCGCAATCTGGTGAAAGCGATCGAAGCGCGACGAACGATCCCTCTCCCCCGCTTCATCTACGCCCTCGGCATCCGGCGTATCGGCGAAAGCAACGCCAAGCTGCTGGCGCGGCATTACGGCTCCTTCACGCGCTGGCGTGAGCAGATGCTCGCGGCGGCCGTCATCGGGTCGGAGGCGCGGCAGGAACTGGGAGAAATCACCGGCGTTGGCGCGACGATCGCCGAGGAGATCGTCGCGTTTTTCGCCGAACCCCATAACCGCGCGACCCTTGACGATCTGGCCATACAGTTGACGATCGAGGACGAGGTTCAGGAGACCGGCGGCCTTCTGGCTGGCAAGACAATCGTGTTTACGGGCTCTCTCCTCACCATGACCCGGCCGGAAGCCCGCGCGACGGCCGAGCGTCTGGGCGCCAAGGTGACCGACAGCGTGTCCAAAAGGACCGGCCTGGTCGTGCTCGGCGCCGACGCCGGGTCAAAGGCGAAAAAAGCCGCGGAACTGGGCGTCGAAACAGTCGATGAAGCAGGGTGGCGGACGCTTGCGGGCCTTCCTCCAGCCTGAGGAAACGCTCACGGCGAAAATGTGACGCCAATAAGGCGACTTACAACGAAATATATCCGTCCAAAAACGTGAGTTGCCGCAACGTCGCTTTCCCGGCATCATGCTTCACCGGGACCGAAACACGTTAGTCGACATAATATTAAATCCCAGCGACGCGTGTCTTCCTTTCAGTCCCTCCCCGGTCCGAGGGCTGTCGGGAGGCGCACGTCGCGTTCGGAGAGAGCGCTCGTCATGACGAAATGGGTATACAGCTTCGGCGGAGGCCTTAACGAGGGCGGCGCCGGGATGCGCAATCTGCTGGGTGGCAAAGGCGCCAACCTTGCAGAAATGGCGTCCATCGGGCTGCCCGTACCGCCGGGCTTCACGATTACCACTGAAGTCTGCTCAGCCTTTTACGAGAACGGCAACGCCTATCCGGACGATCTCGCCGGACAGGTCGCGACGGCGCTCCACCGCATCGAAACGGCGATGGGCCTGACCTTCGGCGACGCCAACGCGCCTCTGCTGGTTTCCGTGCGCTCCGGCGCCCGCGTTTCCATGCCTGGCATGATGGACACCGTCCTTAACCTCGGCCTGAATGACGAAACCGTCGAAGGTCTGGCGCGCTCCTCCGGCGACGCCCGTTTCGCGTGGGACAGCTACCGCCGCTTCATCCAGATGTATGGCTCGGTCGTGATGGGCGTCCCCCATCACCGCTTCGAAGATCTCCTGGAGCAGAGCAAGCGCACGCTCAACGTGGCCGACGACACCGCGATTTCCGCCGAAAGCTGGCGCGACGTGGTCGAGGGCTACAAGGAGATCGTGCTCCGCGAGACCGGCAAGCACTTCCCCACCGATCCGCAGGCCCAATTGTGGGGCGCCGTCAGCGCCGTCTTCGGGTCGTGGATGAATCCCCGTGCGCATACGTATCGCCGCCTTCATGACATTCCGGCCAACTGGGGCACGGCGGTCAACGTGCAGGCGATGGTCTTCGGCAACATGGGAGAAGACTGCGCAACCGGCGTCTGCTTCACGCGCGATCCCTCGACCGGCGAGAACATCTTCTACGGCGAATACCTTGTGAACGCGCAGGGCGAGGACGTCGTGGCCGGCATCCGCACCCCGCAGCCGATGTCAGCGCTCCGCGCCGCCGCCGAACAGCGGCCGATGGAAACCGTCCTGCCGGAAGCCTACGCCGAGCTTCTGCGCGTCCGCGATCTGCTGGAAAAGCACTATCGCGACATGCAGGACATCGAGTTCACCGTGCAGAGCAACACGCTCTACATGCTGCAGACCCGCACGGGCAAGCGCACAGCGGCGGCGGCTCTGAAGATCGCCATCGACATGGCGCGCGAAGGGCTGATCACGCAGGAAGAGGCGATCCAGCGCGTTCCGCCCGCGTCGCTCGACCAGCTTCTGCACCCGACGCTCGACCCGAACGCCGAACGCACGCAGCTCGCCCGTGGCCTGCCCGCCTCCCCCGGCGCGGCGGCTGGCGCCATCGTGTTCACGGCTGAGGAAGTCGAGGAACGCGCGGCGCAGGGTCAGGACGTCATTCTCGTCCGTATCGAAACCTCCCCCGAAGACGTGCACGGCATGCACGCGGCGCGCGGCGTTCTGACGACGCGTGGCGGCATGACCTCCCACGCCGCCGTCGTCGCTCGCGGCATGGGACGCGTCTGCGTCGCTGGCGCGGGCAGCATCCATGTCGACTACAAGGCCCAGACGCTGACCGCCGGCAGCCACGTGCTGAAGGCTGGCGACTGGATCACTCTCGATGGCGGCACGGGCGCCGTCTATGTCGGCAAGGTCGCGACGATTCCGCCGACCCTGTCTGGCGATTTCAGCACGCTGATGGGCTGGGCCGACGACGTTCGCCGCCTGCGCGTTCGCGCCAACGCCGAGACCCCGGACGATGCGGAGACCGCCCGCAAGTTCGGCGCCGAAGGCATTGGCCTGTGCCGCACGGAGCACATGTTCTTCGGTCCCGACCGCATCGGCCATGTCCGTCAGATGATCATGGCCGACGAACCGGAAGCCCGCGCCCGCGCCATTGACGCGCTGCTGCCGTTCCAGCGTGACGATTTCGCATCGCTCTTCCGCATCATGTCCGGCCTGCCGGTCACGATCCGTCTGCTCGATCCGCCGCTGCACGAGTTCCTGCCGCATGGCGAGACCGAACTGGTCGACATCGCCAGGGCGCTGGGCCAGAGCGTCGAAGCCCTGCGCGCCCGTCGCGCCGCGCTTTCGGAAGCCAACCCGATGCTCGGTCATCGCGGGTGCCGCCTCGGCATCTCCTACCCGGAGATCTACGCGATGCAGGTCCGCGCGATTATGGAGGCGGCGATCCTCGTCTCTCGTGAGACCGGAGAAGCCATCGTCCCTGAGATCATGATTCCGCTTGTCGGCATGAAGACCGAACTCGACCGCACCCGCAAGGCGGCGGAAGAGGTCGTCGCGGCCGTGTTCGCCGAACAGGGAACGACGCTGGAATATCTGATCGGCACCATGATCGAGCTGCCCCGGGCCGCCATCACCGCCGCCCAGATCGCCGAAGTCGCGGACTTCTTCTCGTTCGGCACCAACGATCTGACGCAGACCACCCTTGGCCTGTCTCGCGACGATGCTGGCTCGTTCCTGCCTTACTACGTCGATCATGGTCTCCTGCCGAAGGACCCGTTTGTGTCGATCGACCGCGAAGGCGTGGGCGGGCTGGTTCGTCTCGGCGCCGAGAGCGGCCGCTCCACCAAGCCGTCCCTCAAGCTTGGCGTCTGTGGCGAGCACGGCGGCGACCCTGACTCGATCGCGTTCTTTGAACAGGTCGGCCTGGACTACGTGTCGTGCTCCCCGTTCCGCGTGCCGGTCGCACGCCTTGCCGCCGCGCAGGCGGCGCTGCTGCGTCGCAAATCGGCGGAAGTGCCCGCCTGATCGGCGGAAGCAGACGCTTTTCGGAGAGGGCGGCGCGCAAGCGCCGCCCTTCTTCGTCAGGGGTTCGTGTTTTCGCTGATTGTTTTCGTCCAGTTCACAACAGGACGTTTCAGCCGATTTTTCCTGCCCGGCGCAAACCTCCGGGCATGACGGGCGTTCGTCCAGTCAACATTACTGATAGTCCCATGCCCCATAGACGCATCCTCCTCCACCTTGTCTCCGGCGCCACTGGTCAGACCCTCGATTCCATGCTTCGCGCCTGCGTAGCCCAGTTTCCTGAGCACGAGTTCGAGTTTCAGCACTGGAACCTGATTCGCACCCGCAACCAGTTGCGACGGGCTCTGACAGGCATCGCCAGCGCTCCCGGACCTGTGTTGTCCTCCCTGACCGAACCGGACCTGCAGCAGCACCTTGAAGAAGGTTGCGCGCGGCTGGGCGTGCGGTTGCTCGACGTGATGACGCAGGCGCTCACGTTGCTTCAGGACGTCACAGGCTCTCACGCCTCCGGACGTCCCGGCGGACAGTACGTGATGGACGACAATTACTATCGCCGGATCGACGCCATGCATTTCGTCGTCGAGCATGACGACGGGCAGCAGGCCCGCGAGTTGAAGGAAGCCGACGTCGTTCTGGTCGGCGTTTCGCGGTCTTCGAAGACCCCGACCTGCTTCTATCTGGCGAATCGCGGGATCAAGGCTGCGAATGTTCCTCTGGTCATGGAGCGCCCTCTGCCGGACGAATTGTTCTCTCTCGATATTCCTGTGATCGGCCTTACGATCGATCCGGATTCTCTGGTCGAGATCAGGCGCACCCGCGTGTCTTCAATGGTGCCGACCAAGTCGCGCATGGACATGGCGTTGAACGAATCGCGCTACGTCGATCCTGAAGAAGTGCGCGCCGAGCTTCTCTGGGCGCGGCGTCTCTGCGCCCGGCATGGATGGCCCGTGGTCGACGTCACGCGTCGGTCGGTCGAAGAAACCAGCGCCGCCATTCTGGACATTCTCGAGCATCCTGCGCCAGCCGGACTACCAGGCTGAAACCTCTCGAGGACGGCGCTTTTCTCAGAAACGCCGTCCTTTCCGGCGCCGACAAGAACCTGCGCGCCTTGAGGACGTCCGCCTGAATGGGGCCTCCCATCCGAGACCTTCCGATCAGGCAAAAGCGGCTGATCGGATAAAGATACCCGTCAAAACAACAGCCTGAGGCCTCATCCATGAACAGACGTGAGCTTACAATGTTCTAAACAGGACGGGACCAATCGCATCGACGCGAGATCACGCGTAATGGTGCGGCTGTCGGTCGTTTTCTTAGCAGAAACAGTAGCGCCCCGAGCGAGCCGCATGGATGCCCGCCATCCCGCCTACGAGCGTTTTGGAGACGTCGTCCCACGCCCCGCGACACAAACGCTGAGACGAAATAACGTGTGAGACCGCAGAGATTATTGAACGGCTATCCGGTAGGTACGCGAGAAGCTGCGACCTTCAGGCCCAGTCGTCGAGAGCGTCGTCAGGTCGGTTCCGTGATATCCAGGATTCGGTCGGTAGACCGCCGCGACGCCTGCATGTTTGCTCATGTTGCAGGCATAGCGTTGTCTGTCGGATGCGGGATAGGCGGAGTAGTAAGACCCCGGACGGATATCCACCGTCCCGTTGCCCGGACGACTATCCACGGTGATGACCGACGCCCCGGCGGACGAACAATCAGGCTGCAGAACCACCATCGTCTGCAGCGGCACTTCGCGCCCATCGACTGATGTGACGTCGATGATCCTGCCGGTTGACGCCACATACTGGTTGCTTGCCACAACCTGGAACGGTCCCGTGACGCCGCATCCGGCGGTCAGAAGACACGCAATCAGGACGCTCTTCGACGAAACTCGGAACGACGGTCTACGCTTCATGGATCGATCCTGACTGGTCACGCGGGAGACAGGATACTCCTTCGACCACGCACCTGAAAAGACGGCAAAGCAGGCGGCTCGCCGCCGATCACGCGGACGCCGGGCGAGCACAATCAACGTGCCGGGCGCGGGCCCACTTTTCGCCAGTTATACGGCGCTTCGCAACAGCCGCCAGACGGGTGTGTGAGACAGCACGATGATCGCCAGCCCCAGCCCTATCGCCGCTCGCCCGGCGACAAAGGTAATCGCCTCCCGCAGTTCCTGCCGCGCGGCCATCTCCACAAAGGGATCGGGCGGCAACTGTTCGATCGATGTCTTCCGCCCGCTCCGCCGGCGCTCGGCCTCTGACAAGGAGAATCCCGCCCGCTCAAACAGACCGGCACGGTAATGATCCAGCGCATCGACACGAAATCGGCCAGGCGAAAACATCTCAGGCCCACAACGCATTGTCGTCAGGAGCTTCATGCACAAGGGCGTAACGCCGAGATATCGCGCCGCTTCACGACGCGACAGCACCTGTCTGTTCGGGAACGCAAAGACTGTCGTTCCCGTCGGCTGCGCGTCCCCTGTCGACGTCGGCTCGATCATACGCGTAGCAGACTGTAGAAAGTCGCCCGGAGTCAATTTTCATGAGCGCTCACCTGCGTCACGCGTCCGTGCGTCGTGACGCAGATTGATAAAGAACCCGTTCCGGGCGGACGCAACAGAACGCAGTTTCGAGCATCATGACTGGAGGGCTGTAACGACTGGCGGCAGCAGCCGCCGCATCTCGCTCAAACCAACCCAGCCGCTTAAACAAATTTTTGAAAATACTTTGTATTTCAGGCCGGACAGTCAGGCCCGACCGCCGCCTCGGCAAAAGACGACGGACCACGCCCGGGCGCGACACATACTTGCGTCGACCAAACTGCGTCCGCCCATCCTCATGAGCGACGCAGCCCCGGCGCCAACCCGAACAGAAGAAAAGCGCCGCCTGCCCGCCTCAGCCCCCGACGGTCAGACGCGTGCGAACGCGATCGGCGCCGATCAGCGGCAACAGATCCCGCAATTCCGGACCGTGTTCCTCACCCGTCAAAGCCAGCCGCAAGGGACGGAACAGCGCCTTGCCCGAACGGCCTGTCGCCGCCTTGATTTCCGCGGTCCACGTCGCCCAGGTCTGAATGTCCCACGGCTCAGGCGGCAAAAGGTCAACAGTCTGAGCCAGGTAGGCCCGATCCTCGTCCTGCACCGGAGGCGTGATGTCCCCGTGAGTGACGTCCCACCAGTGACGCGCTTCCGAAAACAGTTCGATATTGCCGCGGATGGCGATCCAGAACGCCTCGGTAGCGCCTTCGGGCAGCCTGTTGCGCACTGCATCGAAGCCCGTCTGCGCCAGAACACGGCGGTTCAGCGCAAGCAACTGGCGCATGTCGAAGCGCGCCGCCGATTTCGAGATACGCGACAGGTCATAGGACGCAGCCAGCGCATCGAAATCCAGCGGCTCCGGATCGTCCGAACTGCCAAGACGCGCGAGGTAAGAGACCAGCGCAGAGGCCTCCACGCCATCCTGCCGCAACGTTTTCAGCGAAAGCGAGTCGAACCGCTTGGAGAGCTTGCCGCCGCCTTCGTCCAGCAGCAGCGGAAGATGCGCGAACCGGAAACGGTCAGCGCGCGCGCCCAACGCCTCGGCAATATCGATCTGCACGCCGGTATTGGTGATGTGGTCTTCACCGCGAATGATATGCGTGACCCCGGTTTCAAGATCGTCGACGACCGACGCCAGAGTGTAGAGGACAGTCCCGTCCGCACGCACCAGCACCGGATCGGAGATCGCGGTCAGCTTCACCGAACAAGACCCCATGACCATATCGGCCCAGGCGCGGATCTCGTCGGAAAGGCGAAAGCGCCAGTAAGGAACCTTGCCGTTCGCTTCGGCCTGCGCCCGCTGTTCGTGCGTCATCTTCAGCATGGCGCGGTCATAGATGGGCGGCTTGCGCTGGCGGATGCGCATCTCGCGCTTCGCGGCCAGCTCCTGTTCAGTCTCAAAGCAAGGATACAGGCGCCCCGAACGCTTCAACGTCGCGATCGCGGCCGCGTAACGGTCCAACCGCTCGGTTTGAGAGAAGGTTTCGCTCCACGCGATCCCCAGCCACGACAGGTCAGTGCGGATGGCCTCGGCATAGGTCTCTTTCGACCGCGCCGTGTCCGTGTCGTCGATGCGCAATTGAAACGCCGCCTTGTGACGGCGAGCGAACAGGGCGTTGGCGATTGCCTGACGGGCGTTGCCGACATGGAGCATGCCAGTGGGGCTGGGCGCGAAGCGTAATTTCATGGGTGGTTATATGCCGCCGACCGCGCCGAAACGCCAGAGCCGAGCGCGACCGTTCGACGAGGCGCGCCGATCGCGGCGGACTTCGCCTGTCGGCGTACGAGCGAGGGGCGCTTCGCAGAAAGCCTGCCCGGCGTGAACTGCCGACACTGGGGTGAATAAATCGCGGAGAACCGGGCCTTCCGCATGTGGCGGTCTCTGCGCGGCGTCTCGAAGCCGCATGTCAAGATTCGCCTGGGGGAAGCTTCCTCAGGCTTGCCCCTCATTCAGCCGCCATCCGCACGAAATACTGGATGAGCGCGACGGGGCCATGATCATGCGACAATACGCGACCGCCGTAACGCCCGAACCAGCCTCAGCGCCAGCGACCGCCCCCACGCCAACGCGGATCGCGCCAGCCTCGTCCACGCTCGTCATGCCAACCGCCGCGGTCGTGCCAACCGCGCCACGCGCCGCCGTTGTCATACCAGCCGCGATGGCCGCCATACGTCCCGTAATACCAGCCCTGATTCCAGCCCGTGGGGCGGTATCCGTAATCCCCGTAATAGCACCCGCCGAGCGCCAGCAGCGCAGCGACGGCAATGGCGTTTCCAAGACGTCGCATGAAGCCTCCTTGATTCATCGAATGTAACGCTGCGCGTTCGACAAGAGTTCGTTGCAGACCACCCTTGGCTGGAACGAAACAACGACCAGCCTCCCGGTGGGCTGAGATGAAGCCGCCGCCCCGCCCTTACTCCGCGTGGGGCAGTGCAAAAAGGGCATCGGGCGTCGCCACGCCGGGGACGATCTGAGACAACGACACTTGTGTCTGTCGCCCCTGCGCGTCCACGACGATCCAGGACCGCAAGGCGAGCGGCTTTTCGTCGAAGAACATGATCAGGGTCCCCTCCCCCGGCGTCGCCGTCCTGACGACCGACAGGCGCAGCAGGCCATTTTCGTGTGAGAACCCGGTCACGGTGACGTCTCCCGAGAGCACGATGTGCGCGCCCAGCAGAAGTCCGAGCGGCGTACGGTCTATCGGGATTTCAGTCGTCTGATCCAGTTGCTCGTCGCGAAAGACCACCTTTCCGTCATTCGCCACCAACAGCAGAGGGCTTGGCTTGTCGTAGGCGAACCTCATCCGCCCGGGCCGTGACAGCCATACAACGCCCGTCGTCCGTTGCCCGTCTGGCGCGATCTGTTCGAACCGCGCGCGCAACGTGGTGATCTGGTTCAGTGTTTCCTGAATACGGCCGATCCAGCCCCTGTCGGCGGGCGTCAGAGTCGCCTCGGCGCGCGCGGGAGCCAGGGCGGCGGACGACATCGCCAGCCCGGCCAGCAGAAGTAACGAACGGCGAGTAAAAATCCGGCGGCGCATAGGATTATCCCTGTCGTGAGAGGTAAGCGCCGATACGGTCGCACGCTTCGGAAAGAACGTTGGCTTCCGCCGCAAAACAAAGACGCAGGCACCCCTCGCCACGCGGCCCGAAAGCAACGCCCGGCGCAAGTCCGACACGCTCCTTGCGCAGCAGATCCAACGCGAGTGCAAAACTGTCGTCACAGCCTTCGACACGGAAAAATGCGTACATGGCGCCTTCTGGCCGGGGAACCTGCAACCTCGGAATGGCGCGAAGGCGCTCAACCACCAGATCCCGGTTGGCGCGATACCGTGCGCGCATCTCAGCCAGAAACGCCTCGCCATCACGAAGCGCCACCACGCCCGCGTGCTGGATGAAGGGGGCGACGCAGGAGATGCTGTACTCGCCAAGCATCGCGAGTGTCGGCAGCAACGTCGGCGGCGCCACGATCCAGCCCAGCCTCCAGCCGGTCATCGCCCAGTTCTTGGAAAAGGAATTGATCGAGACGACCCGATCCTCCGGCGTCGCGATATCCAGAAACGACGGTGCGCAGTCGCCAGAGAAAACGACACGCTCATAGACGTCGTCAGCAAGAATCCAGACGCCGAGACGACGGCAATGCGCCAGGATCGTCTCTTGCTCCGCACGGGTCAGCATCCAGCCGCTGGGATTTCCCGGCGCGTTCAACATGACCATCCGCGTCTCAGGCGTGATGGCGTCCAGCAACACGTCCATGTCGAGCCGCCAGACGTCCCCGTCGAGCGTCAGGTCCGGCGATACGACTTCCGCGCCGCGAACGGCTGGAATGCCGCTTAAGTTGGGCCAGTAAGGACCGGGCAGAACAACCCGATCGCCCGGAGAAAGGAGCGCGTCGCAGGCAAGCTGAATCGCATTGACGCCCGATGACGCGACAAATATCCGCTCCACCTCGATATCGCGGCCAAGACGCGCGTTGTAATCTGACAGCGCCTGTCGCAACGGCGGCACGCCAAAATTCGAAACATAGAATGTATGCCCGTCATCGAGCGCGGCAGTCGCCGCGTCGCGGATGAATTTCGGCGTGACCCTGTCCGGCTCCCCGAACCAGAGTTTGATGACGCCTTCAAGATCCGCGCCCTGTTCAGCGACTTTCTGAATCAGCGAGGGTCTTACGGCGCTCAGGCCAGGTCTGGGCGCAGCCAGATCCGCGAATTCAACAGACACCAGGCATCTACTCCCGTCGATCTCCGGAACGCCGTTCCGCGTCAGGCCGCCCCGACGCCCCCCGTTTCAGGCGAGATCAGGCCCGCCCGTCAAGGCTGTCGCCCCGAAAGAACCCGGAAATCGTGGCGGAACAATGAACGCGCCGGAGCCTCAGCCTGCGCTGCCGATCAGAACGCCGGTGATGAACACCAGCAGACCACCGAAAATGATTTGCACGATGGCCGAGCCAAACGGCGTTTCCTGATATTTCCAGCGTATCCACGCTATCGCAATCAACTCCACCACCACGACGCCCATGGCCACCGCCATGGCTGTCGCGAAACTATCGATCAGGAACGGCAGGGTGTGCCCTACGCCGCCAAGCGTCGTCATCGCGCCGCACACCAGCCCGCGTAACAGCGGCGCACCTCGCCCGGAGAGTTTTCCGTCGTCGGACAGCGCCTCCGCGAACCCCATGGATATGCCTGCGCCCAGAGACGCCGCCAGACCGACCAGAAAGGCGTTCCAGGGGGCGTGCGTCGCGAGGGCCGCCGCGAACACTGGCGCAAGCGTCGAGACAGAACCATCCATAAGCCCCACGAGACCGGGCTGAACGATCTGTAAAACGAAGCGCCGCCGGGCCTGCTGATCCTCGGCGTCGCGCTTCTCGAGGGGAAGACGCTGTTCCTCCATCTCCCGAGCCACGCCGACATGCGTATCCTCGGCCCGCGCCAGATCGCCCAGAAGACGGCGTGTCGCGGCGTCCGTCGTCCTCTGCGCGGCCTCACGATAAAATCTGGCCGCGTCGGCTTCGATCTCGCTCACGTAACCGCGAATCGTCTCTATGCCTCTGGTGCGAAGCTCCCACGCGGCCTTGCGGGGGATGTAGCCACGAATGTCCTGACGACGGATCAGCGGAATATGGGAGCCGAAACGTGCAGTGTACGCGTCGATCAGATCCCGCCGATGCTCGTCTTCTTCCGCCGACATCCCGCTAAAAACGCTGGCGCTGTCAGGGTAGTTCTCTGCAAGCGCATGGGCGAAGTCTGCATAGATGCGACTGTCCTCTTCCTCGTTCGAAATTGCGAGGGCAAGAATTTCCTGATCGGAGAGGTCTGAGAATTTGCGCATGCCACCCCTTTACTAAACAAGCGCACAGTTCGCAAAATTTATTACAATAACAAGAATGAAAAGCTTTCTTATTCTCATGCTCAATTTAGAGAATTTGCGCACGCCTTGTGGCGCCATGCCGCAACTCGACCATAACTCCGAGCATAATCAGGCCATCTTCTTCCGCGTCGATGCATGAATATGGCTCCGGCACGTGGGTTTGCGCGCATCTTCAATCCGGCAAGCGGCGCATTGGTCGGATAGCGTTTTAGCAGAGCATGCCTTTGTTGCGGGCTCTCTCGCGATACCCAATGCATCGAGGAAAGTCCTCACTCTACCTGCGAATTGAAGCATTTGACACAGATGCGCTCGCCGCATGCCGGGTAGCCGTCACGCGCTGAGAATTTGGTATTTTTTGGCTAGAGAACAAAATTTCGCCCAGCACAGATCGCTGCGTTAACGTCGGCAGGCAGAAAATTTTTGATTTTCAACGAAGAAAATCTACGCCCCGCTGCGCCAGATCATGTGACGACAGGTCATTTCTTCAGAGCCATTACAGGCTGAAAGAGGGCGAAGGCTGAGGGGGCGTCCGGCTCGCCGCGTTCCGCGGCGAGCTTTTCCGGTTTCCGTCGTTCAGCGACCCGTCATGATCCGCTCGACCAGCTGCTTGACCGTGGGGACGAAGCCGTTCGAGTAGAAAGGGTCTGTCCCGAAGCGCCATGCGCTGGTGCCGCCGAACATAAGGTTGTTGTCAGCCACCAGTTCCTGATCAGGACCATGCGCATGCGCGATGGTCTGGAGCGTTTTCTGGATGCAGAAGGAGCGCGGGTCGGCCTTGCGGCCGTTGCTGAACTCCGGCTCACGCTGGCTCCAGTTGGAAAACCGGCACTCCGAAAGACAACCCATGCAGTCGACCTGATCGGTGACGATTTCCCGGCCCCGCTCCGGCGTGACGAAGATCAGCGTTGAATCGGGCGTCCGCATGGCCTCGGTGAAGCCCTGAGCCTCCCAGGCGTGGATATGCTCCAGGTCTGTAGGCGTGACGAAGACCAGACGCTTGCGGGCGCCAACGCCATATGCGGCGACGTGCTCGCCAACCGGCTCCGGCGAAAACGCCACCTGCCGCTCCGACCGCTCACGCAGTTCCTGCAGGAAGCTGTTGTTCACGGCGGAAGAGTAGAAGCCTGTGGGCGAGAAGCGGTTGAGGAACACATCCCCTTCCTTCAGCGTCAGCAGACGCTGCTTCCAGGCTTCCGGAATGGGGCTTTCCTTGGTCAGCAGCGGCCGCGTGCCGAACTGGAAGATGATCGGCCCGAGTTCCGGGTTGTCGATCCAGTCCTGCCATTCTTCCAGCCACCAGACGCCGCCAGCCATGATGATTGGCGTATCGCCCAATCCGAACTCGCGCATCAGCTTTCGCAGAGCTACGACCCGCGGATACGGGTCTTCCGGGTTGAGAGGGTTTTCGGTGTTGGACAGACCGTTGTGACCACCCGCGCGCCACGGATCCTCGTAGACGACGCCGCCGAGCAAATGCGCCGTCTTGTTATACGCCCGCTTCCACAGCGCGCTGAACGCGCGTGCGGAGGAGACGATCGGGTAATAATGGACGCCGAAACGGGCCGCGATGTCGGACAGGCGATACGGCATGCCAGCGCCACATGTCAGGCCATGAATCAGCCCCTTCGCGCCCTCCAGAACGCCAGCGATAACACGCTCGGCGCCGCCCATTTCCCACAGGATGTTGGCGTGGACACGCCCTTTTCCGGACGACTGCTCATGCGCAATCTGCGCCTGGGCGATACCGCCGCGAATGGCGTAGTCAATCAGTTCCTCGTGCCGCTCGCGCCGTGTCCGGCCACGATAGATTTGCTGAACGGGCTGACCGTCCTCGTCGTAGCTGTCAGCGTTGACGAGCGAGACGGTTCCGACGCCGCCAGCCGCCGCCCAGCTTCCCGCTGAAAGGCCGGTCGACACGGAAACGCCTTTGCCGCCTTCCACCAGCGGCAAAACATCGACGCCTCCAACTCGAACCGCATTGATCGCCTTCATGGCCGCCCTGTCGTTATTCTTGCACAATTGAAGCTCGCGGCGTCTTTAACGCGCCTTCCGCCGCAACGCTATACGCAAGCGGGCGCTGCGACGCTTCGTCACAACGCCCGCCCTACACCGGAGACTGGACTCCGCTCAGTCTTCGCGGCGAGGCGCGCGCGCAGGCCGATCACCGACCTCTGCACTGATGTCGGCGCCCGTGGCCTGATCCACAACCCGCATGGACAGCTTTACTTTGCCACGATCGTCAAAACCGACGACCTTCACCTTCACGGCGTCGCCCTGCTTCACGACATCCGTCGTGCGCGCCACGCGGCCCTGCGCCAGTTCGGAGATATGAACCAGACCGTCTTTCGCGCCGAGGAAGTTCACAAAGGCGCCGAAATCGGCGGTCTTCACGACCTTGCCGTCGTAGATGCGACCGATTTCCGGCTCAGCGACAATGCCGTTGATGCGGTTGATCGCCTTCTGCGCCTGCTCGTCGGACATCGCCGCGATGGTGATCGTGCCGTCGTCGCCGATATCGACCTTCGCGCCGGAATATTCGACGATCTCGCGGATGACCTTGCCGCCGGAGCCGATCACGTCGCGGATCTTCTCTTTCGGCACGCTCATCGTGGTGATCTTCGGCGCCGTGGAGGACACGTCCGTCCGGCCTTCGGTCAGCGCCTTGGCCATTTCGCCAAGGATGTGCAGGCGGCCGCCGCGCGCCTGATCGAGCGCGATTTCCATGATCTCAGGCGTGATGGACGTGATCTTGATGTCCATCTGAAGAGCGGTCACGCCCTTCTCTGTGCCTGCGACCTTGAAATCCATGTCGCCGAGGTGATCCTCGTCGCCAAGGATATCCGACAGAACCGCGAAGCCCTCGTCTTCCTTGATCAGGCCCATGGCGATGCCCGCCACGGGACGCTTCAGCGGAACGCCCGCGTCCATCAGCGCCAGAGACGTGCCGCAGACGGTCGCCATCGAGGACGAGCCGTTGCTTTCCGTGATCTCGGAAACCACGCGCATCGTGTAGGGGAATTCGGTCTTCGTCGGCAGCAACGGGTGAACCGCACGCCAGGCCAGCTTGCCATGACCGATCTCACGACGGCCCGGCGAACCCGTGCGGCCGCACTCGCCCACCGAATACGGAGGGAAGTTGTAGTGCAGCATGAAGTTCGTGCGGTATTCGCCTTCGAGCGCGTCGATCACCTGCTCGTCCTGACCGGTGCCGAGGGTTGCGACGACAAGCGCCTGCGTCTCGCCACGGGTGAAGAGCGACGAACCATGAGCGCGCGGCAGGATGCCGACTTCCGACACGATCGGACGCACGGTCTTCAGGTCGCGGCCGTCAATGCGCAGGCCGGTGCTCAGCACCGAACCGCGCACGATGGAAGCCTCCAGATCCTTCAGCATCGGCTTCGCGGCGTCGGCGTTCAGATCGGCGGCGACGAGCTTCTCGATGACTGTCTTCTTCGCGGCGGCGATCTTCTCGTAGCGCGCCTGCTTGACCTTCTCCTTGTAGGCGGCGGTCAGCAGCTTGCGGCCAAGGGTGTCGACCTTCTTGCGAAGAGCGATGGCTTCCTTGGACGGCTCCGGCATGTCCCACGGAGCCTTCGCAGCGTGTTCCGCCAGAGAGATGATCGCGTCGATGACCGGCTGGAACGCCTGATGACCGAAGGTCACGGCGCCGAGCATCGTCGCTTCGGACAGTTCGTTCGCTTCGGATTCGACCATCAGCACGCCTTCCGACGTGCCTGCGACGACGAGATCAAGCTCGCTGCCCTTGGTCTCTTCGATCGTCGGGTTCAGGACGTATTCGCCGTCCACATAACCGACGCGGCAGGCCGCGACCGGGCCGAAGAAGGGGATCCCGGACAGCGTCAGGGCAGCCGAAGCGCCGATCAGCGCCGGGATCGCCGGATCGTTCTCCATATCGTGGGAGAGAACCGTCGTGATGATCTGGACCTCGTTAAGGAACCCTTCCGGGAACAGCGGACGGATCGGACGGTCGATCAGGCGCGAATTCAGCGTCTCGATCTCGCTGGGACGACCTTCGCGCTTGAAGAAGCCGCCAGGAATCTTGCCAGCCGCGTAGGCCTTTTCCTGATAATTGACGGTCAGCGGGAAGAAATCCTGCCCGGCCTTCACGCTCTTCGCGCCGACGGCGGTGCAGAGCACGATGGTGTCGCCGTAGGTGGCGACGACGGCGCCGTCAGCCTGACGCGCGATCTTGCCGGTTTCGAGGATAAGGGGCCGGCCGCCCCATTCGATTTCTTTGCGGAAATAATTGAACATGCTTTGTCAGGCCCTTCGGACTGTGACTGCCTCAGTCCCGGATCGTCCAGCGGCGCCAGCCTGCCTGAGGCTCGACCTGCGCCATGTTTGGTTTCCGGCTGTCGGGACAGCGTCTCGGACGGCATGGTGGCTGACGGAGAGGATTGTCAGAGCGCCATGTGGCCTGAAACGCCGCAGCATGCCGGGTAACCTTCAGACTACCGGGGTGAGGCGTATGTTGGCTCCGGCCCTGTCGCCGGATGATAAAAAACCGAGGAACCCGTCTTCGGGGCCTCGGCGCATAGCCATACAGGAATAGCCGGGCCGGGGAAACACAGAGCGCGCGGACATCGGCGGCGCTCTGCGATCCCGACCCGGCCAGCCGTCAGCGACGGAGGCCGAGGCGACCGATCAGCGTCTCGTAACGGCCCTGGCTCTTGCGCTTCAGGTAATCGAGAAGGCTGCGACGGTTGCCGACCATGACCAGCAAGCCACGGCGGGAGTGGAAGTCCTTCGCGTGCGTCTTCAGGTGCTCGGTCAGGTTGTTGATGCGCTCCGTCAGGATCGCGACCTGAACCTCAGGCGATCCCGTGTCGGTCGCGTTCGTGCGGTATTCTTCAATCAGCGCCGTGCGGCGCTCAGCCGTAATCGACATCATCGTCTCCAGAACAGAAGTTAAAGTAGGCGCACGGGCTGCAGCCATCCTTCTTCGAGGCGGCACAACCCAAGCACGCGCTCACCGTCCATCGCGCGCACGACTGCGTCGGGGCCAGTCTCAGGGATACGTCCCATGAGGTTCAGGAGCCCGAGCGCCTGTCCATGCAACAGAAGAGCCGCTTCGTCGGAGGTCAGGGCCAGCGCCGGGATGTCGGCCAGCGCGGTCGCGACCGGACGCAGCAGCTCCGGTGAGGCAGGCGCTTCTTCGGCGCTCGCGACGAGTTTGTCCAGAGAAATCGCATCAACCTCTGTGAACGGGCCAACCCGAAGGCGGCGCAGGGCTGCGATATGTCCTACGGTTCCGCACGCTAGGGCGACGTCTCGCGCAAGGGAGCGCATATAGACGCCTTTGCCGGATTCGACTTCGAATACGGCGTGATCCGCGTCGGGCCGGTCGATCAGTTCGAAACGATCGACGCGTGCGGGACGAGGAGGCAACTCCGGCGGACGACCGTCGCGGGCCATGTCGTAGGCGCGTTCCCCCGCAACTTTCAGAGCGGAGAAAACCGGGGGCACCTGCATGATGTCGCCGGTCAGGCCCTTCGTCGCCTCGCGGAGCTCGTCGTCAGTGGGGCGCACGTCGGACGTAGCCGTCACTTCGCCGTCGGCGTCGTCGCTATCGCGGGCTTCGCCAAGCCGGAGCGTGAAGTGATACCGCTTCGTGCCGTCCATGATGTACGGAACGGTTTTCGTCGCAGCCCCCAGCGCGATCGGCAGGAGTCCGGTCGCCAAGGGGTCGAGCGTGCCGCCATGCCCGACTTTCTGCGCGTTGAACGCACGTTTGACGATGGCGACAACCGCCGTCGAAGTCAGATCCGTCGGCTTGTCGATCACCAGCCAGCCGTCGAGCGGACGCCCTTTCCGGACCCGGTTGCGCGCCATATTCCTCACCCTCGCCGCTTCACCGCGCCTGTGCGCGGGGATATTCGAAAGGCGCGGGTCTAGCCGAGGCCGGGACGGGCGACAATGCTCTCCCACCGACTGATTCCTGCTCTCCGCCTTACGAAGAGCAGATTCAGGTCGAGACGGGAACCGTGAAACACGCCACTGAATGCGTGTGCAACACGCGACACGCCGCCGTGGCGTCCGACGCCGCGAACCCTGTCAGACGCGCACGATAGAGCGAGCGGGACGCCGACGGGGCCCTCGTCACAATCGAAGCCAGCCTGCCGGACGCCCCGCCGATAATAGCCTGCGCATGACGAAGCGCCTGACGCGCCTCGGAATCGGACGAGAACGCGCCAACCTGCACCGCCCATTGCCCGCCTGAATAGGCGACGACCGGAGCCGCAGGGAGATAATGAGGTTGCGCGACAGCGCGGGGTCGCGCCGACGACGGCTCAACATAGCTGGCGAGTTCAACCGGCAGAGCCTGCGTCGCCACGGGAGTCGGCGCAGGCATGGACGCTGAAGCGTAGGCGGGAGCGACGTAAGCGGGCTCCGCCGCCGGGACCGGATCCGGATGCGGCGTGTCGCGATCCATAAGACAGCCGCTCGGGTCATAGGCCGCGTCAGGGTTACGCAGGCAGCCGTCTGCAGTCCGGGAAAGATCCCCGACCGGCGTCGTCGGCGCAGGCGCCGTGACACGCGTGGGCGCAGCGCTGGCGACCTGAACCGGAGCCGAATAGGAATCCGGACCTGCTTCGGTCGGCGTGGCGTCGCCCAGATGGGGAGAGATCGAAGCCACGTAATTGACCGTTTCGTCCGGCAGAGACCCGCCGTTCTGCAGATATTGCTCAACGCGCCCCGGACCGGCGTTATAGGCGGCGAGAAAGCCGGGGGAGCCAAATCGGTCGTACATCTGCCGTATATAGGCGGCGCCAGCCAAAATATTGTCGTGAGGATCGAACGGGTCATCGCCCAGACCATTATTGGCCGCAAGGTCGGACCAGGTCGCGGGCATCAACTGCATCAGTCCCATGGCGCCCGCGCCGGACTGCGTCAGCTCCCCGTTCATGTATTGATGGCCGCCGGATTCCTGATTCATCACAGCCCGTATCCAGGCCTCGGGCACGGAGAATCGACTCGCGGCCTCCCGGATGTAAGGCCCCCAGGGGTCGCTGGACGGGCCGGGCGGAGTATAATTCCCCTGCCCCCACTGACTGGGCGAACCGCCCGGTCTGGAACTGCTACAGGCTGCGACGCCGAGCAGAATGGTCATCGCCGCGCAAGACAACGGCCTGCTCCAACGACGATCCATCATGCTTCCTTCCGTCAACCACCGACCGTTACGCGAACCGTCGGGACGGAGCTGCGGTCGATATGAGAAGAAAACGAGAATAAGGCGAGAATGCGGCCAATACGTTACCACACCTCGCCTTATGTCTCATCAGTGCGCCTGCGGTTGCGGGCCGATGGCGCCGCCGGTCACCAGATTTTCCGATCCCGTCGTGTCATGCGGCACGTCAATCCCGCCAGCGGGCTCCGGATGATCGACCTTGTCGTACTGCAAGATGTCGAACGTCATCGTCTGGTCAGGCGTCGGCAGCAGCTTGTCGCTCCATCCGCCGCCTACGGCGCGGATCAGGCCGACCGTCGCCTGCACGGACTGCATGTCCACCTGAACCTGCGATATGCGCGCATCCAGCGCCGCTTCCTGCGCCACGATGGCGTCAAGATATGGCGACAGCCCACCCTTGTAGAGGGTCATCGTCATGTCCTGCATCTGCATGGCGGTGTCGACCGCTTTCTTCAGGCGCTCATTTTCCTGGCGAAGAAGCACGGTTTTTGAAAGACCGTCCTGCACTTCGCGGAAGGCGGAGAGAACAGTGGAGCGATACTTGTCGCGCGTCTCTCGGTAGTCCGACCACGAGTGTTGCAGCTCAGCACGTCGCATACCGCCTTCGAACAACGGCAACGACGCCGACGCTCCATACGACCACATACTGTTGGCGAGATTCGCCAGCGTGAAGCCGTTGGCGTCGAAACCACCCAGCGCATTCAGGGAGATATGCGGATAGAACGCCGCGCGCGCCACGCCGATCTGGCGATTTGCGCCCGCCATCTCACGCTCGGCCGAAGCAATGTCCGGCCGGCGCTGCAGCAGTTCGGACGGCACGCCAACGGGCACGTTCACGATCGGAAAGCGGAAGTCCTGCAGCGGCGCGATGTGGAAAGCACTCGGGGCGACGTTCACCAGAATGGCGATCGCGTGCTCCGTCACCTGCCGTCGGGCCTGAAGATCCAGTTCCTGCGCCTGCGTCACGTAAAGACGGTTCTGCGCACGGGCGAGATCGAGACGGGGCGCCGCCTGATTGTCCAGCTGCGTCTTCGTCATATCCACGGCGCGCTGATAATATGCGATCGACTGCTTGTAGATCGCGTCCTGCGCGTCATAACCGCGCAGCGCGATATAGTCGCTCGCAAGCTCCGCTTCGGTGCTCAGGCGAGCGGCTGCAAAATCTGCGGCCTTGCCCTGCGCCGCCGCCTTGCTCATGCGTACGCGGTTGCGGATTTCGGACCAGAAGTCAGGCTCCCACGACGCAAGCCCGCTGTAATATTCATCGGTTTGCGTGATAGCGCCCTTGTAGCGGAACAGGCGATCCGCTGACTGCTTGTTGTCGGAAGCGCCGAAGGCGAGACCGAAATGCGGAAGCAGATCGGAGCGCGCATTCATCACCTGAGCGCGCGCCTGAATGAAGCGTTCGGCCGTCGCCTGCAGGTCGGCGTTCTGGCTGAGCGCCTGTTTTTCCAGTCCATTCAGCGTGGGATCGCCAAACAGCGTCCACCAGTCAGAAGGAAGCTGGGTGTCAGCCGGCGTCGCCACTGCGAAGGGCGCCTGCCCTCCCCAGCTTGCCGGCACGACAAATTTGGGGGCCTCGTATTTGGGCGCGAGATCGCATCCTGAAAGGCCCGACGCGAGCGCTAACAGGCAGCAGCCCGTCAGCGTCGACTTCAAAGCGGAAAAACTCATCCTTCGATCTCTTCAGAAGAGCCGTCATAACCCTTCATCGGCTGGACGACGTGAACTTCCTCACCGTCCAGAAGATCGGCGGGCGGATTCTTGATGATGCGATCGGTGGGCTGGATGCCGCTGATCACTTCGGTCGTCGTGTCGGCCATGCGTCCGACTTCGATATTACGAAAATGCACCTTGTTGTTCGCGTCCACAACGACGACTTGCATGCCCTTTTCCTGGAACACGAGCGTCGACGTCGGCACTTCGAACACGCCGCCTTCAGCCGGCGCCGTCAGCTTCACGGATGCGAAGGTGCCGGGCCACAGCTTGTGGTCGTCGTTGTCGAGGGTGAATTCGGTGACGGCCGTGCGCGTGTTCGGGTCATATCCACGCGCTATGGTCAGGAAGTTCGCCTTGAACACCTGATGCGGGAACTGCGGCACCGTCATGTCCGCCGTCATGCCCGGCTTCAGGACATAGGAGAACACTTCAGGCACCGATACGAACAGACGCATCTTGTGCATGTCCGCGACTGTGAACATCTGGCTGGCGTCGCCGTTCGAGCCATGCTCGCCGCCGCCGCTGCTGACGTAATCGCCCACGTTAATGTCACGCGACGTCACTACGCCGTCGAACGGCGCCACGATCGTCTTGAATTTCTCAAGAGCGTCGAAGCGCGCGACGTTGTGTTGCGCCGCTTCCATTTCAGCACGGCTTGACTTCAGGTTCGCGTCAGCGACCGAAACGGACTGCCCGGAGACAGCCTGCGATTTCGCCATATTGTGCCAGCGATCGGCGCTGACGGTCGCCAGATTGAACTTCGCCTCTGCAGCCTGGAAGTCAGCTTTCGCCTGTGCGTACTGGGCGTCAAGGCTTGGCGCGTTGATCTCGGCCAGCACATCGCCAGCCTTAACCTCTGCGCCGTAATCCTTATACCACATCTTCACGTAACCGGAGGCCTGCGGATACAGCGGGGCCTGATACCAGGCGTCGAGCGTGCCCGGTATCGTAAGAGAGACGGTCTTTGGGCCGGGGGCCGGATTAACGACCTGAACGTCGGGAACGGCGTTCTTCTCTGTTTCGGCGCGAAGTTCCGTGACCGCATGGAAACGGTCGAAAACCTGCCAGCCTACATAGAGTGCGAAGACGCAACCTCCGGCCAGAAAGACAGAGCGAGTGGTGGAGGAAGCCATCATACGGACTCCTTGAGACGGGTGCGACGGTTATAGACAATTGCGTAAACACAGGGAACGAACAGCAGGGTCGAGATCGTCGCCACGATCAGCCCTCCGATGACCGCTTTTCCAAGCGGTGCGTTCTGGGAGTTGCTGATCGACATCGGGATCATGCCCACGATCATGGCCAGCGCGGTCATGATGACCGGACGGATACGACCGAACCCGGCTTCAACGGCGGCTTTTAGCGGTTCGCCATGCAGCTCCAGCCTTTCACGGGCGTAGGACACGACCAGGATCGAATTCGCCGTCGCCGTTCCCATGCACATGATCGCGCCGGTCAGGGCAGGCACCGACAGGTGCGTGTGCGTCAGGAACAGGCTCCAAGCGATGCCAGCCAGCGCGCCAGGAAGAGCCGAGATGATGATGAACGGATCAACCCAGGACTGAAAGTTTACCACGATAAGCAGATAGATCAGCGCAATGGACACCACGAGGCCGCCTACGAGCTGAACATATGCGCTGCGCATCGTGGTCGCCTGACCTTCGACATCAACCGCGCCGCCTTTGGGCACATCCTTCGCCGTGTCGGCGACAACCTGCTTCACGCCGCCTAGAACGGTGCCAAGGTCGGTCGCCTCCGCGGACACATAGATGTCGAAGGCCGCCATCGAGTTGTAGTGCGAGACTTCGCCCGGCGTGCCCATCGCCTTGATCTGGCTCATGGCGCCCAGCAGCTGCATGTTCTTGCCGCTCGGGTCGTCATCGCCCTTGTCGACCGGGATCGTCAGCAGATCGTTCAGGTGCGTCAGCTGATCCTGCGACACATATGTGTTCACAAGGAAGGTCACGCCCCATTCCGGGTCATACCAATACATCGGATCAACCACCGAACTTCCGGACAGCGTCATCAGCTCGTTGTCAGCCAGGTTACCCGCGGTGACGCCAGTCGAAAGACCAAAGCTGCGATCGCCCTGCACGAACAACGTCGGGGTGGACATTGTCTGCTGCAGCGAGACGTCGACTGCGCCCGGCACCTTCTTGAGACGGCTGACCAGATCCAGTGCGTATTTATAGCTGTCCTGCAGATGCGGACCGGACACCTTGATGTCGATAGGAGCCGGGGATCCGAAGTTCAGGATTTTCGCGGTCAGATCAGCAGGCTGGAACGTGAATTCCGTGCCCGGGAAGCTGGCGCGCAGCCCTTTACGCAGAGTGGTCCGGTAGTCCCATACGGGCGATTCCTCGTTCGTCAGCGTGATCGTCAGATCGCAGTCCTGCGTTCCAACGGTCGGGGTCGGAATGAAGGCCTGGTTATGCGGACCTTCCGGAAGACCGCAGTTGCTGACGACGTCATCAACTTTCCCCGGCAGCAGCTGGTGAATACGATCGGACACCAGCGTAGCGATACGCCCGGCGACTTCGATACGCGTTCCCAGAGGCGCGCGCATGTGCATCTGCAACTCACCGGATTTGATCTCCGGGAAGAAGTCACGGCCAGCGATGGCGTAAAGGCTGAGCGACAGGATCGATACGCCAAGGAACACGCCGACGAAGGCTCCGCGCCGCGCCACCAGACGCTCCAGAAGAGCGCCATACGCGTTACGGAATTTCGTGAAACGATGCTCAAAGCCCTTCTGGAAACGCGTGAAGGCGTTGTGACCATGAGGAAGAGCTTCATGCTCTTCTCCATGCGCGCCCGGATGGACGTGCCCGGCGAGCAGGAACTTCGCCATCGTCGGGACCAGCGTTCGCGACAGAATGAACGACGCGATCATCGCGAAGATGATGGCTTCGGCCATCGGCATGAACAGCCAACCGGCGACGCCGTCGAGCTCGAAGAGCGGCAACCACACGATACAGATACAGGTCGTGGACACGAAGGTCGGGATGACGATCTGGTTTGCGGCGTCGATGATCGCGGTTTCGAGGTCCTTGCCCATTTCGAGATGGGTGTCGATGTTTTCGATCATGACGGTCGCGTCGTCGACGAGAATGCCGACGGCGAGCGCCAGACCGCCAAGCGTCATGACGTTGATGGTCTGCCCCGCCCAGCCCAGCGAAATGATCGAGCACAGGATGGCGAGCGGGATGGAAGTCGCGATGATGACCGTCGAGCGCCAGGACCCGAGGAACAGCAGCACCACGAGACCGGTCAGGGCCGCGGCGGTCACCATCTCTCTCAACACGTCCTGAATGGAGTCCTTCACGAACCCTGACGCGTCGCTGAGCACGCTGATTTTCACTGAGGCGGGCAACGTCGCCTGAATACGAGGAAGGAGCTTCTTCACGCCTGCGACCACGTCAAGGGTCGAAGCCTCGCCGCTCTTCATGACGACCATGATGACGGCCTGCTTGCCCTTGACCAGCACGGAGTTGGTCTGCGGATGGCCGCCGCGATACACTTCACCGACGTCGTGGATGAAGATGAATTTGTTGCCTTCGCGCTTGACCGGAATATCGCCGATTTCATCGGTCGATCGAGGCGCCGCGTTCGTCTGCACCATCCAGTCGGTCGGCCCAATCTTCTGGTCGCCGGCAGGACGCACCACGTTCTGAGTGTCCAGAACGTTCTGGACGTCCATGGCCGACAGATGATGGGCCTGCAGTTGCTTCTGGTTCAGCGACACCATGACGAAGCTGTCCATACCGCCGTAAGGATGCGGCACGATCGCTCCCGGCACTGTCACCAGCAGCGTACGCACGCGAATCTGGGCCAGCTTAAAGAGATCAGACGGCGTCATGGTGTCAGACGTCATCTCCAGCGAAATGACCGGCACGGACGACGCTTCGAGCTTCATGATCATCGGCGCAGGGATATGCGTTGGCAACTGCATGAGCACCGTTTGCGAGATCGCGGTGACGTCCGCTTCCGCCGAACCAATATCGGTGCCCGGCTGGAAGAAGATCTTGACGATGCCGCGTCCGTAGTAGGAATCGGACTCCATGTGGTCGATGCCTTCGACCGTGGACGTCACGCCCTGCTCGTAGTTGTACATCACACGCCCGGCGAACTCTTCAGGCAGCAACCCGCCATAAGTCCACACAACAGCGATCGCGGGTATCTTGATGTTCGGGAAGACGTCTGTCGGCGTTTTCAGGGCCGACATGACGCCAAACATCAAGATGACTATCGACAAGACGACGAACGTATACGGTCGTCGTAAGGCGGTAACGACAATGGCATTCATGAAACTGACTGACCTCGTTCTGGACGCTCGGCGCGACTGTTTTTCCGCAGCGGCACGACGCTAAAGCGCTGAGTCCGTGATCTGGACAGTTGACGACGCACGCCCCGCCTATACGACGTGACTGTACGCGGCCCTATCCAGACAAACTTTGACATATATGCCGATCACAGACCTGTCATATAAATAGCTGTTTAGAATCATGGCGCGCTTTCCCTGCGTCACGCAACTGATCGCTCGAGTGCCTTCGCGCCCCGTTTTGTATGCCGCCCCGGGACGCTCCCCGCGCTATGGCCAAGCTTCAGGGTTTGCCCTAACGTCGCCCCCGACGATGACCAGCGATCCGAGCCACATCCCCGCCTTTGTCGGCGACAAGCAGGATGAGCGCCCGACTTGGGCGGTCGAACAGAGCGGCGCCGACGCCGTTCTTGTCGTCCGCGGACACTGGACAATCGACGATGGCGCTGTGCTGGCGCTCCCGGATCGAGCGCTGCCCTTCGCGTCTGTAACCGCAGGGCGAGACGCTCCTGCACTGCATGTGGATGTTCGCGATCTCGGCCAGTGGGACTCATCGCTCGTCTCTTTCTTATGGACAACGAAGCAGGCGGCCGCGAAAAGCGGGCTGACGTTCGACACATCCTCCCTGCCCGTCGAGGTTGCGCGCCTTTTCGCTCTCCTCCCCGCAGCGCCGACGGAACCCGCCCCGCCATCGTCGAAGCGGCCGAATATCTTCGTCGTCACGGGCGGCGCTGCGCTCGGGATGGTGGATGAGGTTGGGGCCGTTGTGGAGCTTGGAGCCCAGACAGCGCAGGGGTCTTTACGGGCTTTGGCCGGGCATGGCGGCATGCGGTTTCGCGATCTCATGGCGAATATTTTCGACGCCGGCCCATCAGCCCTGATCATCGTTAGCGTCGTTAATTTTCTGATTGGCGCGATTCTGGCCTTCGTCGGCGCTGTACAGTTGAGAAAGTTCGCTGCCGACGCCTACGTCGCCAATCTGGTTGGGATCGCCTGCGTCCGCGAGCTTTCGGCCGTGATGACGGCGATCATCATGGCTGGCCGCACCGGCGGCGCCTATGCCGCCCGCATATCGACCATGCTGGGCAACGAGGAGATCGACGCCCTTCGGGTGTTCGGCATCCCGATCTCGTCTTACATCCTGTTGCCTTCGGTCCTTTCGCTCATGCTGATGATGCCGCTTCTTTATCTATATGGATGCCTTGTCTCGATGATCGGCGGATATGTCGTTTGCGCCGGGATGCTCCCCGACGTCACGGGGACCGGCTACATTCATCAGATGCTCGGCGCGGTGAATGTCCAGCAGTTCGAATTCGGCTTCGCCAAATCCATCGTCTTCGCCGTCCTGATCGGACTTACGTCCTGCCGGATCGGCCTCAAGGCCGGGCGCAGCGCCGCCGATGTTGGCTCGGCGGCGACGTCCGCAGTGGTGACCGGCATTGTCGGCGTTATCGCGCTGGACGCTATTTTCGCCGTTATTGCGGACGTCATCGGCATATGACCATTCACGTCGCCTCTGAAGCGTCGACCCACAGCGGCGTCCAACGTAAGGCGGGGAGCGAAACGCTTCTCTCGTTGCGTGATCTGACGATCGGTTACGGTTCAAAAGTCATCCAGAAAAACATCTCCATGGATGTGAAACGCGGCTCGATCTTCGCGATCATGGGCGGCTCTGGATGCGGCAAAAGCACCGTCCTGCGCACGATGATCGGACTGCTCCGTCCCCTTGCAGGCCGATATACGGTCGACGGCGACGACTACTGGTCCGGCCCTGACAGCCATCGCACCGCGCTCAACCGACGTTTCGGCGTTCTGTTCCAGAGCGGCGCCCTGTGGAGTTCGATGACCGTCGGCGAGAATATCTCGCTGCCGCTGGAGATGTTCACGAGGCTCGACAAGGATATGATCCGTCGTCTGGTGGAGTTGAAACTGGGGCTGGTCGGCATGTCGCACGCCATCGATCTTTACCCTTCTGAAATCTCCGGCGGCATGGCCAAGCGCGCCGGGTTGGCCCGCGCGATGGCTCTCGACCCTGACGTGCTGTTTTTCGACGAACCCTCGGCGGGCCTCGATCCGATCACCTCGGCGCGTCTGGACGATCTTATTCTGACATTACGCGACGGGTTGGGCGCGACCATCGTGATCGTCAGCCACGAGCTGTCGAGCCTTTTCACGATCGCGGATGACGGGATTTTCCTCGACGCACAGACAAAAATCCCGATAGCTCATGGCGCGCCAAGGGATTTGCGCGATCACTGTCAGGACCCGCAGGTGCACGCCTTCATGCACCGGGAAAACTCCGCCGATCCCACGCCTCCCCCGGCCGTCAGGAAGGACACGAACACCCATGGCTAAAGACGCAGGAATCGCGCGGCAGACAGTCGTCGGCGCATTCGTGATAGGCGGCGTGGCTCTGGGGCTTGCCGCACTTGTTCTGTTCGGAAACATGCGACTGTTTTCGACAAACAAGCGCGCAGTCGTCGTGTTTCAGGACTCCGTAAGCGGGCTTTCCGTGGGAGCGCCGGTCACGTTTCGCGGCGTGCGGGTGGGTGCGGTCGAAAGCATAAAACTTCAGTACGATCAGGCCGGGCGCGTCGCTTACATTCCAGTAGTGGTCACGCTGGACCCGAAGCAGATCCATGTGATGGACACGTCGCACGCTGGCGGCGAGCCGCTTCAGCTCAAGGACGTTATCGCGCACGGCCTGCGCGCGGAGCAGAACGTCCAGAGCTTCGTCACAGGGTCATCGAACATCAACCTCGATTTCTATCCGGGTTCTCCTGAGCAACTGCACCCCAATGTCTCGAACCTTCCGGAAATACCGACGCATCTCTCGGCCATACAGAAAATCAAGGAGACCATCGGCGATCTTCCGCTGAAAGAACTGGCCACAAACACTAATGCGGCGGTTATCTCCATTCGCGATCTGGCGGAGAAGCTCGACACCGATATTCCTCCGCTTGTCACCGGCCTGAGACAAACTTCCGACCAGTCCCAGAAGACGCTCGACGCCGCAACGCAGGCCATTACCGATCTGCGCGACCATCTCGACGTTACGCTCGCCAACGTCGATCACCTGCTCCGTTCGTCCGACGCCGAAATCCAACAACGGGGCGCCGATCTGCATACGACGCTGGCCAGCGCGACACGCGCGACCGATCAGGCGCGAGCGACGCTGGAGAGCGTGCATGGCATGCTCGCGCCGCGTGGCGCAGAGCGCGACAACGTTGACGCAGCACTGCGCGACATCGCCGCCGCCGCCGCTTCGCTGCGCGGCTTTGCAAGCGATGTCGAACGCAACCCGCAACTTCTGCTGATGGGACGCCGCCAATGACCGCCTTGTCACCACGCTCCGTTCTTCGTGGCGCCACGCTTCCCGGCAAAAGATTCTTCAAAAATCGTGCGTTTTTTGGAAACACACTCTGTGCGGCGGCGCTTTGCGCGGCGTTGCAGGGGTGCGCGTCGGCGCCTCTGCGGCTATACACGCTCGACGCACCCGCCATCCCGTCCGGAACTTCAACAAACGCCAGCGCCGCCGTTGTGGGAATATCCCGCATCCGGCTTCCGGATTATCTCGACACGCAGAATATCATCACGCGTGACGGCCAGTTTGTAAGAACCAGCCCCAACGGCCGCTGGGCTGAGCGTCTTTCGAATGGATTAACCGATCTTCTCGCCGCCAAAATTCGGCAGGCCAGACCGGACCTCATCGTAACCGAAACGCCACTGACAAGCGCGCCGACTTCACGGCTTATGCTGGACATCACACGCTTCGACGTCTCCGCCTCCGGCGTCGCGACTCTCGACGCGCATTGGGCGATTATCGGCGCGAAAGGCGACACTCCCGCCTTCACCGGACAGACAAGCCTGACAGCCAACGGACCAATATCAAGCGACGCCGACGTCGTTGCGTTGATGAACAGACTTTCGGCTCAGGTTTTCGACAAAGTTATTCAGACTCTGACCACGATCCGCTGATCGCCAGGCCTATGTGCGGCCGTTACGCAAACACTCAACCGAAGGAAAATTTACAGGCCCTGTTCGGCGCCAGAGGATCGGCGCCAGAGTGGCTTCCGTCATGGAATGTAGCGCCGACACAGCCCGCCCCAGTCATCGCGATTGAAGCAGGCGGCGTGCGTCGTCTGACGCTGATGCGATGGGGGCTGGTTCCGTCATGGGCCACCGACATGACCTTGCAGCCTTTCAACGCACGCGCCGAAACCGTGGCGGAGAACGGCACGTTTCGCGCCGCCTTCCGCAGTAGGCGCTGCCTTGTGCCCGCCGACGCCTATTACGAGTGGGCGCGCGGAAAAGCGCCACGTCAGCCATGGGCTTTCGCCAGACTGGATGGCGCGGCTATGGCGCTCGCAGGCGTGTGGGATATGTGGGGCTGGGATGGCGACGTATTACGCAGTTTCGCAATTATTACGACGCCAGCAAATGATTTTGGCCACTCGATACATGAGCGCATGCCGGTGATCATCGAACCCCGTGATTACACCAAGTGGCTTACAGCGCCCGCTGAAACGGCCGCCTCGCTGATGACCGCGCCGGCGGAGGGGGCATTGATCCGCTGGCCCGTTTCGCGCCGGGTCAACAATACCCGACTGAACGACGCAACCTTGCTGGAACGGCTTCCGATCTGACAAGGCGGGGCTATCCGGGGCAGGACGCTTCTAGGAATAAAAAGATAAAAACTTCGACTATCGATCGGCGTCAACTGATGAGCATTGAGGCGACACGGTCCACCGCTTAAGGCTCACGCCCTGCCCCGTTCTGCGCGGCTGTCCTTCCACCGCCCGAACGCAACACGCGCCGCCACGCCCGCGGGCCAAAATCGATGCAAAGGAATCGGCGATATCGGGCGCGCTGGCAAAAGCATGTCATGCGCCGGAGTTCCGCCAATCCGGCGCGCGATCTCCCGCCCGAGCAGCGTCGCCATCGCAACGCCCCTGCCATTATAGCCAAGCGCTGCGGTGACCCCCGGCGCCGGTTCATGCCAGTGCGGATAATGATCTCGGGTCATGGCCAATCGACCGTTCCACCCATGTGTCCATTCGACGCCAACAAGATCCGGCCACATGCGAAGCGCTAGGTCCCGCAGAAATGGAAATTCGTCGGGACCGGAGAGCGGACGCGAAGCTGAACGTCCACCGACCAGCAACCGTCCCGCTTCATCGACGCGGTAGTAGATCGTCACGTCGCCGAGTTCGTACAACACCTCTCGCCGCGCAAGGATGGTCTGGGCCAGAACCTTCGGCAGTGATTCGGTCGCCACAATGGCGCTGAACAGGGGAATCACGCTTTCTGCAAGTTTCGGCCAGAGACTATCTGTATAACCGTTGGTGGCGAGCACGACATGCCCGGCGACGACTGCGCCTGCCGGTGTCTTCACGCGCCAGCGCCCGCCCGAGCGGGACAATCCGGTCGCGCGTGACCCGGAATAAATCGCAGCGCCTTCCCTGATGGCGGCGGTTGCGAGACCTCGTGCGTAGGCCAACGGATTAATCTGCCCGCCCCGGCGATCGATCATACCGGCGACGTATCGCGACGTCCCCGTAAGAGCCGCCATTTCAGCGGCGTTAAGCCACGCGACGTCACCGCCGCGTGCTCGACATTCGTCGGTCAACCGCTCCAGCCCCGGTAGCTGCGCCTGCCCGGTCGCAGCGCGGATCGTGCCGCCACGCGCAGGCGCACACGCGAGGCGATATCGTTCAATCAGAGCGAACACGAGATCCGGCGCATTCCATGCTGCGACCGCGAGCCTGCGACCGACCTCACGGCCAAAATCGCGCTCCACTTCCGAAGGCAGCGTCTTCAGACCCGGATTGACCTGACCGCCATTCCGCCCAGACGCTCCCCACCCTGGTTCGGCAGCATCCAGAACTGCGACGCGCCTGCCTGAAGCGGCGATATGCAACGCCGCCGACAGGCCCGTAATTCCGGCCCCGATCACCACTACGTCTACACGTGTTTCCCCGCTCAGCCTTTCGGTCGCGGGCGGGGCCTGTGTCGCGTCGACGTAAAGCGACGCGGGCATAAGCGGTTGTTGCGCGAATTGCAGGCTTCGTCCGGTTACCTGACGCGTCATGTTTGCCCGTTCATTTCCGTGCGCGAGAACAACGACGCAGCAACAGCTTCGATGCGCCAGACTTTAGGCTGTTCGGCAAACCCGCTTACGCCTCGGCGTACCCGAGGACCGCCTTGATCTCCAGAAAATCATGCAGGCCGTATTCGCTGTATTCACGCCCGTTGCCGGACTGTTTGTATCCGCCGAAGGGCGCGCTCGCCCGCCACGGTGCTCCATTGATGTTGACGTTGCCCGCCCGCAGAAGACGAGAGATTCGACGAGCCTCCGTCAGATTCTCGCCCGCCTGGATATACGCGGCGAGCCCATACGGCGTGTCATTGGCGATCCTGACGGCTTCTTCGACGCTGTCGTAACCGATGATCGAAAGCACCGGCCCAAAGATCTCTTCCCGGGAAATGGTCATGTCTGGCGTAACGCGGCCGAAGACTGTCGGCCGCACGTAATACCCCTTCGTCAGGCCTTCCGGTCGGCCGACGCCGCCCGCGACAAGCGCTGCGCCCTCATCGACGCCAGCCTGAATCAGCGCCTGAATCTTGCCGAACTGCACATCACTGACCACGGGGCCGAGCATGGTGTCCGGGGCGTCCGGGGCGCCGACCACGATGGCGTCAGCGGCCTCCTTCGCCGCAGCCATCGCCTCGTCCATTTTTTCTACCGGGACAAGCAGACGCGTCGGAGCGTTACAGGACTGCCCCGAGTTGCCGAAGCATCTCTGCACGCCCTTCCGCACCGCGTCCTTGAGATCGGCGTCAGGCAGAACGATGTTGGGCGATTTACCTCCCAGTTCCTGGTGGACGCGTTTGACGGTCTTCGCTGCAGCTTCGGCAACTGCGATTCCGGCGCGCGTCGAGCCCGTGAAGGAGACGATGCCCACATCAGGATGAGTGGAAAGCGCGGCGCCGACGCCCGGCCCGTCGCCGTTGACCATGTTATACACGCCGGGCGGCAATCCCGCCTCGTCGACGATCTCGCTGAACAGCAGCGCACTGAGCGGAGCCACTTCGCTGGGCTTCAGAACCACCGTGCAGCCTGCAGCCAGAGCGGGCGCGACCTTGCAAGTGATCTGGTTCATCGGCCAGTTCCATGGGGTGATCAGGCCCGCAACGCCGACCGGTTCGTGCGTGATGAGCATGTCGCCTTCCACACGATCGAACTCGTAAGCGCGCAGCACGCGGATCATTTCGCTCAGATGAGCCGCGCCGATCCCGGCCTGATCCGATTTCGCCATTGGCAGCGGTGCGCCCATCTCGGTCGAGATCGCGACCGCCATTTCGTCGATGCGGCGCAGGTACACCGCAAGGATTCGCTCGAGCGCGTCGAGTCGCTCCTTTTTCGACGATTGCGACCACGTATCGAAAGCGCGTGCGGCGGCCTTGACCGCGCGATCAACGTCAGCCGCGCCACCGATAGAAATGGTGGCGCAGACCTCTTCTGTCGCCGGATTTATGACGTCGAGCGTCCGGGGCTCGACCGGGTCCACCCACACGCCGTCGATATAAAACTGCTGCGCGTGCGCCATCCGTAAAGCCCCCTGTGTTCTCGAAACAGTGCGCCCATGGGGCCGCAGGACCAGTCACAGGTCAAGCCGTGAAAGGCGCGTTGGCGCGCCGCAGGACGAGGCCATCAGAACGCGACGGGGGCACCTTGTCCCAAAAACAAGAATTTCATGGAACCGAACGGCGTTCAGAGACATGTATGCCTTGTGGGCGCGGCGCCGATGCGCAGCGTCCTTAGTTGGTTCCTCGCACACTGCGGCGACCCGCACGCTGATCGCCGCGGAAGCCGCCGATTGTCCTCGCGCCCTGCTTCACACATGACATCGATGGAGTTCGTTCCGGTGAGATTTTTCCGCCCGCCTGCTCTGCTTGCCCTGCCCTTTCTCGCCGCGAGCGTGCTTCCGATTGCAGCCCGCGCCGACGACAGCGCTGCGGTGCAGGGGATGCTCGACGCCTGTTACGCTGGCTCCGGCCCCTGCGTGATCGACCTGCAGGGAGCGACGAAGACGCTCGCCACCACGCTCAAGGTAGATCCCGAACTGGTGACGATCCGTGACGCGATCTTTCAATGCACGATGACGAGCGGAACGTGCCTCTACGTGTCGGAGGACGGCTATGTCGGAAAGGGACGCGGCGGCGCACATCGCCTGGAGGGCGTGGCTCTGATCGGCAACAAATCAGCCGACGGCGTCACGATGAATTACACGGACTCCCAAAACTATAACATCGACGCGGGCATGTCGTTGTTCAACGTAAGGATCGTCGGCTTCAATCACGGGATCACGCTCGGGAACAACGTCTGGGGCGTGGACATGGTCAACGTGATCATCGGCGAAGGCAATATCGGCATCTACGCCGAACCCGGCACGCATAACTCAGGCGAACGCTCCGCGTTTGTCGGCGGCACGATCTACAACAACGCCGTTGCGGGCGTGGACGAGGAGGCGTCATGCGAGATTGACTTCCAGGGCGTCAGCTTCGATTTCAATGCGCAGCAGATGATCCTTGCCGGCCCAACTTCGTTCACCGGACATATCGAAAACCGCGATACTGGCGCGACCGAAATCGTTTTGAAGGCGCTGGAGGGCGTTCCTCCCGGTTCGATCTACATGAGCGCCGGTTCGACGATTACGGTTGACCAATGGGACGCCTCTGCGCCGAAACAGGCCTGCTACGTGCAGACTAGTCTTTCGGGCAACAATGTCGTGGTTCCCGCAACGCTCTGGGGATTTGGCGGCAAGCAGGGGGCGGTGTGCGGTCCCGGCACAGTCGTGACCTGGAATGGCGGACCGCCGAATTTTCGGTGACGTTATCCTGCCGTTTCGACAATCCGCCCGGAAGCGACGTCCGCGCCCGAACAGTTCCCGCAAGGTGCGGCGCATCCATGCCTCCGAGAAATTTCCCGAAGCTTGAGCGTTTAAGGTGAGCAACAGGCAACGGGTCGAGATTTATTAATAGCCATGTTTTAGTTGTTCATTTTAACTATTTGGAAATTCTTACCCGTCATCCTGCACTGACGGTGGCGGCATTCGATTTGCTTGGGAAGAGCCGTCTTTTCCCTTAATTGAGGAAGGTGCAGGCGATGCGCGTGTTAGAGGCAGCCCGGCTGGTCATCACCGGCAAACTGGATCCGGAAGTCCTGTGGCAGATGACCACACCCGCCGAACGGGTCGCAATCGCCCTGCTCCTGGGACGTCCCGACCACCTGCCGCCGTCAGCCAACACGCCAATTTCGGCATGGAAAACCCTCGACGCCCGACACCGGGATCTGGTCCTCAGACGCGCTCCAGCGCGCGTTGCAAAACGCCTTCCCGGCTACGTCGCGACCAGTCGGTCCGGGCAGCCTGTGTCCGTGGCGCGGTAGAGGACCGGCTCACCCCGGATAACGGGATTGCTGCTGATCACTGTTATGACGGCTTCCTTATCCTCGGCCCCAAATTTAGTCGGTCAGAAGATGATCCAACCTCGCCGAACGCCTCGGCTCACGACGGATTTGCGCCGAACAGTCCGATATCAAGCCATTTGCCGGTGGAGTAATTGAACCCCCGGACACGGCCATATTCGATCGGCTTCACGCCGCTCGCCCCTATGCCCTCCTGAAACTGTGCTTCGTCTCGCCGCGAAACGAGCACCAGCCCGCATGAAGGGTTGCGCGCCAGCATCTCGCCTCCGGCGCGGGCGCTACGCAATTCCACCTTACCATGCATCAGGAAAACAAGACTGGGTTCCGAGAAGGAGCTGGAGACGACTTCAGTGTCCGGACATGGGCGATATTCATCGGTCAGTTCCGCAAGACGCGGGGCCAGCCATATCGTATCAAGATGAGGCGCGACGCCCAGAAAAATCCCGCAATAGACGACTGACGCGGCGCCAAGCGACGTGATGGCCCCGCGCCAGACTTTGCCGAGCACAGTCTGCCTGATCGCGACCACCAAAAGCGGCAGGCTTCCCCCTGCGGCGATCCAGGCGCTGAGAGGCGCGTGGCCTTCGAAAAACCACGACAGGGCGATCCCGGCAACGCTCAAAGCCACGCCAACCAGAAGCCAGACCACGCCGTAAATACCGAGCAGGGCTTGCGTCCACCGTCGCGCAGGCCACGCCCGCCAGTTGTCGGGCGCAGCATGCAGCGCCGCCGCAGTCAGGATCGCGATAGCCGGATAGGTCGGCATGACATAGTGTGGCAGCTTCGTGGCGATCAGTTCGAACACCAGCCAATGGGGGACGATCCAGCACAGGAGGAACCGAATGCGCCACGCCTTCCGCGACGCCCATATCACGGGAAGCGCAATGGCTGCGAACAGAGACCCGGGCCAGAAAGCCAGAGCGAAAACCGCCAGATGGAAACCGGGCGGCGCGCCGTGAGCTTCCTGCCCATGGCCGATTTTACCCAGAAAATTCCGCCCGACCGCGCGTTCGAAGAACTCGCCGTGACTGATCACATCAATGGCGACGCACCAGGGGACCACGACCGCGAGCATCGCGAGCCAGCCCCATGACGGCCGCAACCGCCGCCACACCGAAGCGTCACGCTCCAGCACCGCCATGGCCAGCGGGGTCGCCAGCCCGGGAATCAAGACCACCGGCCCCTTCAGCATCAGCCCGCACCCGAGCGCCAGCCAGTAAGCCAACGCCGTCCACAGTGGAGTCTGTCGGTCCCGGGAGCGATCCATCAGCGCACGGAGCACCATTGTCTGCACGATCAGCACGACCAGCAGCAATGTGCTGTCAATCGTCGCCATGCGGCCTTCGGCTTCGACGAGGACGGAGCCCGCCAGCAGCGCGCCGCCGAGCAGACCAACCGCCGGACCGAACATGATCGCCCCGATACGCGCCGTCAGCGCAACGGCCCCGGTCATCGCCAGCAGAGACGGCACGCGATAGGCCCAGACCTCCCGCTGTTTCAGAGTTCCCGAAAGCCAGACGGAGGCGGCTTCAAGCCAGTAAATACCCGCAGGCTGCAGATAGCGCGGCTGATCCTGAAAGCGGACGTCCACGAAGTTGCCGGTCTCCAGCATCTGCGCGGTCGCCTGCATATACCGTGGCTCGTCGCGGTCGAAGGGAGGGATGGTCGACCGACCGGGCAACAGCAGGACGAACGTGCAGAAAACCAACGCGACGATTTTCCCGACAGTCGATTTCGCTGCCGCATTTAATCGGAGAATCGGTTTCAACATTCCCGCACGGAAACAGGCAGACGAGTGCGGTTACGGAGCCAGATGACCCCGAGCAGGTCGCGCACGCCGACGACCGCCCGACCGAGATTGCTGTATTTCGACTGCCCGTGCAGGCGGGAGCGATGCCGCACCGGCACACAGACCAGCGAGACGCCATAAGATTGCAAGAGAGCGGGCAGAAAACGATGCAGCCCCTCGAACTGCGGTAGCGCCAGAAAATCGGAACGCAGAAAAAGCTTCATGGGCGCGCCGGTGTCTGGACACCCGTCGTTCAAAAGCCGCTTTCGCAGGCCGTTCGCGAAGCGGGTCGCCAGCTTGCGCCAGATCGTGTCGCTACGCCGGGGACGCACGCCAACCACGAGCGGCGGCCGTCCCTTTGCCGCGCCTGCCTCTGCATAAAGCGCCACGATAGCAGACGGGTCGTCCTGACCGTCTCCATCCATTGTCGCAATCCAACGCCCGCGCGCACTCCGGATTCCAGTGCGCAACGCGGAAGATTTACCGCAGCGGCGATCATGAGACAAAATACGAATATCGCCGAGGCCGTCGATCTTACGCGCGGCGACAATCGCTTCGATCGTGCCGTCGGTGCTTCCATCGTCAACGAAGATAATTTCGGACAGCGGGAAGTCGCGCCGCACGGTCGCGAGTTCCTGACACACCGCAGCGATGTTCTCGCGTTCGTTGAGAACCGCAATGACGACGCTCAACGCCGGAGATGCGTCTTCTGCTTCAGCGGACGGGCTTATGGCGCTGCCTTCGGCCAACGGAACAGGACCGCTCAGGCCGCCCGCGCCGACAACGCGGCCGGAAGATCCTGAATGGCCTTATCGATCAGAGCCTCAGCGGAATTCCCGCCCACAGCCCCCTGGATAACGTCGCGGGCGCCGTCGAAAGCAGCATCTACAGCCGCAGCGCGGACTTCGCTGATCGCAGCCCGCTCAGCCGCCTCGATTCGGTCGCGAGCCATGCGCTCGCGACGACGAAGAGATTCTTCGGCTTCCTGCCGGGTCTTCTCGGCAAGCTGCTCGGCATGCAGGCGGGACTGCTCGATCAGAGCGCGGGCTTCGATCATGGCCTGCTCGCGCTCACGCGTTGCGTCTTCGAGCATCTGCTCGGCTTCACGGCGCAGGCGCGCCGCCTCGTCGAGATCCGCCCGGATGCGATCCGCGCGACTGTCGAGAAGAGCGGCGAGAGGCGTCCAGACTTTCCGACCAAAAATTACGAAGAACAGAACGAACGAAACCGAGAACCAGAAACCAGCCTCGTGAAACAGATTGGACACTGGCGCTATCTCCTCGTCAGACGCAAAGCCGGGCCTGGACGCTAATCAGAAATCAGTGGGCTGTCTGGGCCGTGGCGCGTGCGACTGCGGCTTCCACGACAGCACGATCAGCGCGCGCGCCAATGAGACGCTCGACGAGCGATTCAGCGACATCGACGGCGATCGGACGGAGCGACTGAAGCGCACGCTCACGTTCAGCCACAACGCCCGCCTCGGCGCGAGCAATCTCGCCGTCGAGACGCTCAGTTATCTCGGCAAGCTTCGCGGCCGCAGACGCACGCTCGTGCTCCAGCACTGCGTCAAGATGAGCCTGGGCTTCCGCCGCAGCAGCTTTTTTGGTCTCGCGCAGTTCAAGCACCGCTTTATCGGCTTCCACCTTGGCTGCGCGCGCCTGATCGAGATCCCCGGCGATACGTTCGCTGCGGTTTTGCAGCACGGCGTCGACCTTGGGCAAGGCCCAGCCACGCAAGGCGAGGTAGAAGAAGAGGAAAACAACACCGCCCCACACCACCTGACCAGTGACGAGAGGGTTGCTGAAATCCAGCTGCGGCATGCCCGCAGCGTGCGCTTCCGGCGCCGCCGCCAGAAGAAGCGGGGCGCAGGACGCCCCTGCGAGAACGACGCGGCGGAAAGAAGTCACCGACAAGCGCACGCGACTTACTCCTGGTTCAGACGAACAGGATAAGGAAGGCGATGAGCAGGGCGAAGAGGGCGACCGCTTCTGTCAGAGCGAAGCCGAGCATGCCGAGACCGAACACGTGCGGACGCGAAGCCGGGTTACGGGCGATGCTGCTGACCAGCGTCGAGAAGATGTTGCCAAGGCCGATGCCGACGCCGGCAAGAGCGATAACGGCGATACCGGCGCCAATTTCACGGGCAGCAGCGATGTCCATGTCTGGTTCTTCCTTGTGTGACGAAAACGTTGAACGACGAGAATGGCCGCCTCAGTGAGCGACCGCCTCCCGCAGATAGATGCAGGTCAGGATGGCGAACACATACGCCTGGAGAACGCCGACCAGCAATTCCAACCCCATCAGCGCGACGTTGATCACGAGAGGGCCCACCGCAAGAACGTCGCCCACGAAGCCAAGTCCGGCCAGCATGATGACGAAGCTTGCGAAGATATCGAACATCACGTGACCGGCGACCATGTTGGCGAACAACCGAATGGACAGGCTCACGGGACGCGAAAGAAACGAGAGGATCTCGATCGGCACCAGCAGGGGCGCGAGAGCGACAGGGGCTCCGGCCGGCATGAAATGCGCGAAGAACTTCAACCCCTGCACCTTCAGCGACACGATGATCGCAACCAGAAACACCATCATCGCAAGCGCGAAGGTGACGGCGATATGGCTGGTGAAGGTAAACGAGAAGGGGAGAAGACCGAGATAATTACCGGCGAGAATGAAGAAGAAGAGGGCGAAGATAAACGGAAAGAACGCAACGCCTTCCGGCCCGATCGTATCGACCGCCAGATTACGAACGAATTCGTAGCAGATTTCCGCCGCAGCCTGAAAACGGCCCGGCACGACGGCCTTCGGCTTCATTCCGTAATAGAGGAACGCCAGAACCAGGCAGACAGCAATCGCCATGTAGATCGGCGACTGGCTGAGGCGCAGGGCCTGACCAAGGCCGCCGATAACCGGATGCAGCTCGAACTGACCGAGAACGTCTATGCTTGAACCGCCCGCCAAAACTCTTCTCCACGACCGCAAGGATCGATCAGGATTTTCCGAGATCGTCCGGCGGCTTCACCAGCCTCCAGACGTTCACCACGCCGGCAGCCCCACCGAGAAGCGCGAATACGACAAGGAACAGAGCGCGGAAATGGAGCCATCGGTCCAGCCCCCACCCGAGCAGCACACCCACCAGAAGCCCGCCGACCATTTCGGTCCCGGCTCTCGCAGCCATGGCCATCAGCGATTTATCCTCGCGGTCAGGCCCGGCTTCAACGACCGGCTTTCCATGGCGCGTTTCCGCAGCCCGGAGACGTTCTTCGAAGGAAGTCTTGTCCTCGTCCATTCGCACCTCAAGACCGGGTGCAGGCGCTTGCTAACGATATGGCAATGCGCTGTCAAGCAATCGGACATGCCTGAAACGCGACCCGAGCTTTCTGGCTCCGTTATTTTTTCAAAAGCCCATTCGCCGACGATGTCGCGGCGCCGTCGAACCTCCACGCCCGTCCGCAGAGGTGTGTCCGTTTTTGTTTTTTTATGACACAGCCGCATCAAAACAAGACACAGTGCCCCGTCACTGGCAGTCGGGCGGCGTGCGCGCCCGGCTACGCGCCAAATAAGCCGGAGCACGCTCATGATCAGACTTACCCGCATGGCGCCGTCGCAATGAGCGCGGCAAACGCCAATTCCGTCGTTTCCAGCGGCGCGAGCGTCGCGGTTGACAGCGACGCCTACCTCCTCTCCCCCATAGTGATGAACGGCGGCGCGTTAACCGTCGCCGGAGCCACAATCAGCGGCCATGTGTACGGAACGGAGACCGTGATCAGCGGCGGCATCGCAATCGGCTCGACCATCAACGGCGGCCAGGAGACTGTTTCCAGCGGCGGACGCTCTCTCGACGCTGTCATTCTGGCCGGCGCGCAGTCCGTCGACGGTGGGGTCGTCAGCGGCGCGACGGTGTTGGGCGCCGATTACTACTCCACCGTAGGATCAGACACTTACGGAAACGCGCTGCAAACCGTCGCCTCCGGAGGCGTCGCCATTGCGACCACTCTGTCGACCGGCGTCGCAACAAACGCACAGGGCCTTGTCGCCTATCACACGGCCGCCCAGATCGTCTGCGCCGGGGGCGTTGCTATCGACACTGTTTTAAATGGAGGCCTCTCCGCGCAGTTCCTGTTGATGAACACATGGTGGGTTACAGGACTTGCTACCGAAACAGTGCTTGCCGGCGGAACTGCGATTCGAACCGTCGCCAACGTCGGCGGTGCGATCGACGTGCATGCGGGCGGAACTGCATCGGACACGTCGTTGGGAGGTGGGTCGTTAGCGCTGGAGGCTGGCGCGACGTATGGAGGGACCGTCACTTTTCAGCCGGTCGCAGAGCCGCCGAACAGCGGACAAACGGGGCCTTACACGTCCGGATCGACGCTGACGGCCACAATTTCGCAAACCTCCGCCATGACGATCGTGGGCTTTAACGTCATCGGGTCTGTTTATTACGCCTATCAGGCGCTCAAGCCCCTCGCCGGGGACACAATCAACCGTATTATTGTCTCCGACCTTACTTTCGCAGGCCCATATGGCGAAATCGACCGGGGCGAGATCGGGCCGGACGGTACGCTTACGGTTATCGAAGGCGACGCGCGCGCGACGTTGCATCTGTCGGGCGCCTTCGGGTCCGAGTTTTATTTCCAAAGAGCCCCCGATGGCGGCACCGAAATTACCTACGGCGTCCCATGCTACTGCCCCGGGACACTGATCGCGACGCCCGATGGCGACAGACCGGTGGAGGGACTGGCCATTGGCGACCTCGTGCTCACGGCGTCGGGCGCGTTGAGGCCGATCCGCTGGATCGGACGCCGTTCTTATAACGGTCGCTTCGCTGCCGGAAACCCGGACATCATGCCGGTCGTCATTCGGGCTGACGCTCTGGGCGACGGCCTCCCCAGGCGTGATCTCACCGTGTCGCCGCTGCATGCCATGGCGGTGGAAGGCTGGCTCGTCCCCGCCCGCCTTCTGCTCAACGGCCGATCCATCGTCCAGCAAAGCCGCGTCGCTCGGGTGGATTACATTCATATCGAGCTGGAAACACACGACCTGCTGCTGGCTGAAGGCGTCCCGTCGGAAACCTTCATCGACGACGGCAGCCGCGCCATGTTTCACAACGCCGTCGAATTCGCGCAGCTTTATCCTTCTACAAGAAACGAAGTAGCGGATGCGCGATTCTGTCTGCCGCGTATCGAGGACGGGCCCGCGCTTGAAGCCATTCGCGCCCGGCTGAGCCTGATAGCCGCGAAGCAAACCGACCGCCGGGCAGTGGCCGGATATGTCGATGTAGCGGCGGATGGCGTGATCGCCGGATGGGCGCGGTCACAGCTCCTGCCCGGAACGCCGGTGGAACTGGTCGTGCGCCGGGGGAGCGTCGAAGTGGGCCGCGTCGCCGCAAACCGTAGACGCGCCGATCTGGACGCCCTGCCTCGTTACTCTGGGGCCTATGGATTCGAATTCCGACCCGACGATGAGAGCGATATCGCGGGCCTGACCGTGCATGAGGCCCTGAGCGGCGTGCGGCTGCGCCTTTCCGGCGCCAGGGAGAGACGCGTCGCGGTGTGACGCTGCGGCGCGGCGGCTCCATTCGCCGCGCCGCAGCGGGACCTCATCAATCGCTGACGACGTGCAGTAGGGAAATATTCAGGATCTTCAGCGCCTGATCCCCGTATGTCTTCCGACGACGCGTCCTCCGGGATCTGTGGCTTCATCGACGATATCCGGTTCCAACCGAATCGGGGATGGCTGGTTACAGGCTGGGCCTTCGATCCCGCCAATCCAGAGAGGCGAGTCATCGTCGCTGCGCTCCGCTCCGGTCGTGAAGTCGCACGCGCCGAAGCGTCCATCGCGCGCCCAGACCTGCGGCGATCCGGCGTGGACGACGGACGCAGGGGCTTCGAACTGCTGGCGCCGCTTGACGAAGTACACGCTCCTGACACTGCGGTTCTGGACGTCCTCGCGTTGCCTGAACGGACGCCGCTGCCCCGCGCCGCCGCAGCGACGGCGGCGCGGGGGCGCGAGGTTCAGTTGCGGGCATCCGTGGACGTGGTCGGGCGCACACGCATTGCCGGATGGCTTCGCGATGAGGCGCGACCAGACCACCGTCTGAACGTAGCGATCCTGCTCGATGACGTGGTCCTGCGTAGCGCGGTCGCGAACGCTTTGCGGACCGACCTCCGGGATACGGGACTTGGGGACGGTCGTTACGGATTCGATTTCGTTCTATCGCCTCCCCTGCCCTCTGACACGGATCACGCGATTACCGTCCTGTGCGAGGAAACAGGGCAACCGTTGCCCGGCTCGCCATTTCATTTTCCAGCTTCGCACCGCTTCAATGCGGCGTTTCGCCAGCACGTCGCACAGACGCTGGCCGGCGTCGGCGCGCGGAATGTCCGATCGGACGCCCTGACGTTCCTGATAGATCAGATAGAAACGTTACGCCGCGAACAGGCGCGCGCCGATGCGCGGGAAGCCGAGTCCGTGGCGCACGAAAGGGCTCGGCGGCTAGGCGCAGACGCCGAAGAGACGCCGCCGCGCATCCTGTTTATTGACGACCGGGCGCCCGACACGCGCCGGGACGCCGGCTCCTGCGCGATGCTGTCGCATATGCAGGCGGCCCAAGCGCTGGGTCATGAGGTCAGTTTCATCGCTTCCGTCGTCGAGCTGGACGCCACCACCCGCCATAGATTGGAGGATGACGGCTTCACATGCTGGGCCGCCCCCACCTACCCGACGGTCGAATCTCTGCTTCGCGGGCAGGCTGGGGCCTTCAACGCGATTTATCTGCACCGGCTGTCCAATGCCTCCCGATATCTCGCGCTGGCGCGCCATTACATGCCCGGCGCTCGGATCGTATCGAGCGTCGCCGACCTGGCGCATCTTCGCCTGGAACGACAGGCGGCGGTGGAGGGAAGGCCGGAGTTGAGGACCGCCGCCGGGCAGGAGCGTGTGCGGGAACATATGGCCGCATGGGCGTCGCACGCGGTGATCACCCACTCAAGGATTGAGGCCGATATACTCGCGCGCGCCGTGCCGACCGCGAATGTCCATGTCGTGCCGTGGTCGACGCCTTTGACGCCCGAACCGCTGCCATTTCATGAGCGACGCAGCGTGGCGTTCGTGGCGCATTACGGTCATGCCCCCAACCTCGACGCCGCCAAATGGCTGGTCGACGAGATCCTGCCTCTCATCAGGGAAGCCTCCCCGGAGATCGAACTGCTGCTTGTGGGCAGCGCGATGCCGGATGCCGTTGTTCGCATGGACGACGCTCCCGGCGTGCGGGTTCTCGGACATGTAGCCGAACTCCCTGCCCTATTACGCAGCGTGCGTCTGACTGTAGCCCCTTTGCGTTTCGGCGCTGGAATCAAGGGAAAAGTCCTGGAAAGCTGGGCCGCAGGATTGCCGTGCGTCGCGACGCCGATAGCCCTGGAAGGCCTGCCGCTGCCTTCTCCGCTTGAGATCTGTCTGGCAAGGACGGCCAGAGAGTTCGCTGACGCGGTGGTCGGCCTGTATCACGACGCGCAACGTTCGACAGAAATCGGAGCCCGTGCGCGCGCGATCGTCGCGCAACAGTTCAATGCGGAGGCCGTTGAACAGGCGCTTAAACGCGCACTGGGACGATCATAGGGAGCGCCGTCAGGCTCAAGACACGCCTGCCTGATCGGTTTCCTGGCGCTCCGGGATGGACATGAACGAATACGGGCCGAGCAAGCTCCTTGATCTGCTGGTGGAACGCCCTTCAAACTCCGGGCAGCGTCGCACGGACATGCGCGGCGAAAGCGGCTACAGCCGGAGGCGCCTCCGAATGTTCCGGGTCCGGCGCCAGCACGATCCCAAGCACCGGCAGACGGGGAAGACCATGTTCGGGCGCTACCTCCTTCAAATCCGGCGGAATGGCGCTGCGGGTCAGCACCGCCGCCGCGTGTCCTGACCGAACGGTGGCCAGCAGCCCGGACAGGCTGATGCTGGCGTAGGCGATGCGATACGGCCAATCCAGCGTCGCGAGCGCCGCCAGCGCGCAGCCGTGATCGTGCGTATCCGGCGCGCCCAACGCCAGAGGAAGCGACGCGAACGGGTCCGGGACAAAATCCGGGCGGGCCACCCACACCAGCGGCTCCAGACGGATGCAGTCCGCAGGACGCAGCACCGTGTCGCGCGTCACGAGAGCGCCTCGCGAACGCGACGACGGCGCGGCTTCGTCTACAAGCACGGAGACCAGAGCGGAATCGAGCCTGCGTTCCGCCAGAGCCTGCAGAAGGGATGGCGTCGAAGCGCAGACGACCTCGATGAAGACGCCCGGATGTTGTTCCGTGAAGTCCCTGATCAGTTTTGGGAGGAACGACACTGCGTAATCATCGGGACAACCGAAGCGGAAACTTCCCGAGAAAACCTGTCCAGCCAGATCCGCCACGGCGCGATCATGGCTGCGTAAAATCTCGCGCGCATGGGCAAGCAATCTCTCGCCCTGCATGGTGAGGCTTACGCCCTTCTGGCTGCGATGAAACAGCGTCGCGCCCGCCACGTCCTCCAGACGCCGCACCTGCATGCTCAGGGCGGACTGCGTGCGTCCTATGCGCGGCGCTGCAAGACTGAGCGACCCGGCGTCGGCAATCGCCACGAAGGAGCGAAGCAGGTCGATATCGAGAGCCGCCGGCATCGTTCCTCCTTTGTATCAAAATATTTGATAGAGTCCTTCAAATCTATTCGCAACTCTCATCGAAAAACTCCTGCTACTGTTTTTGTATCAAAACAAATACGGCTGGAGCGTCCGATGTCGGCAAAACCTCACACATCCGGCGCGAAGGAATTCTGGAACGCCGCGCGCGATCACCTGATCCGTTACGGTAGCGAATTTACCCCACATATCATCGAGCGCGCGCAGGGCAGCTTCGTCTACGACTCCACGGGGCGGGCCATACTGGACTTCACATCGGGCCAGATGAGCGCCGTTCTGGGCCATTGCCACCCGGAGATCGCCGCGACCATCGCAGAGTCCGCCCGGACGCTCGACCATCTGTTCAGCGGAATGCTTTCCCGGCCGGTGGTCGGATTGGCGGAGGCCCTCGGGAGCCTCGTTCCCGGTCTGGAGCAGGCCCTGCTGCTCAGCACCGGCGCCGAATCCAACGAGGCCGCATTGCGACTTGCGAAGGTCGTGACAGGAAAATACGAGGTCGTCAGCTTCGCTCAATCCTGGCATGGCATGACCGGCGCCGCCGCGTCCGCAACCTATAGCGCGGGGCGGCGCGGCGCGGGTCCGGCTGCAGTCGGGTCCTTCGCCATTCCGGCGCCGTTTCCCTACCGCCCTCGCTTCGAAAAGAACGGCCAATACGACTGGCGCGCGGAGCTTGATTACGCCTTCGACCTGCTCGACCGGCAATCGACCGGCAATCTGGCGGCGTTCATAGCCGAGCCGATCCTCAGCAGCGGGGGCATTATCGACCTGCCTGAAGGCTACCTTCGCGCCTTGCAGGAAAAGTGCCGTCAACGGGAAATGCTGCTGATCCTCGACGAGGCGCAGACAGGCGTCGGACGCACCGGGACCATGTTCGCGTTCGAGCGGGACGGCGTGGTTCCCGACATTCTAACACTGTCAAAGACGCTGGGCGCCGGATTGCCGCTGGCCGCTGTGCTGACGTCGCGCGAAATCGAGGAACGCGCCCATGAGCGCGGCTTCCTGTTCTACACTACGCATGTGTCCGACCCGCTCCCCGCGGCCATCGGACTGAAAGTGCTGGAAATCGTGCAACGCGACGATCTGGCCGGTCAGGCGCGGCGCATGGGCGCCCGGCTCGCGAACGGTTTGCGCGCCCTTCAGGACCGCCATGATTGCGTCGGCGATGTGCGCGGACGCGGGTTGCTGCTTGGAATGGAGATCGTTCGCGACAGGGGCACCAAAGAACCGGACGACAAGCGAGGCGCAGCGATCACGAACGCATGTATGGAGCGGGGGCTGAGCATGAACGTGGTTCAGTTGCCCGGGATGGGCGGCGTGTTCCGCATTGCGCCGCCGCTGACTGTCAGCGAGGCCGAGATCGACCTTGGGCTGGAGATCCTCGACGCCGCCATAGGCGCCACGCGATGAGTGCGGTCGGGGACTGACGCGATGCGGGCGAAACTTGTCTTCATCGTCCTGTATCTGATCTGGCTCGTCTCCTATGTGGATCGCGCCGTCATCACTTACGCGGCGCCGGTGATCGCAACCGAGTTCGCCCTGAACCACCAGCAGATCGGCTGGACGCTGGGGGCGTTTTATCTCGGTTACGCGGTGATGCAGATCCCGGCGGGCTGGCTTGCCGACCGCTTCGGCGCGCGCGTCATGGTGCTGGCGGGCGTCGGCTTCTGGTCGTTCTTTACATTGCTGACCGGATTGTCTGGCGGATTTGCGGCGTTGCTCGCCGTGCGGCTGCTATTCGGGCTGGGCGAAGGGCTTTACCCCCCTGCCAGCGTGAAGATGATCCGAGAGAGCTTCACCCGCGAGAAGGCGCCGCTCGCAGCGTCCCTGCTGATGTCATCATCCTATCTCGGGCTGGTCTTCACGCCGCCACTGCTGCTGCCCCTGCTGGGCGTCGTGGGATGGCGAACCTGTTTCGAGATACTTGCCGGGCTCGGCGTCACAATGGCTGTGGTCTTCGCGCTGACGACGCGGCCGTCTACAGGTCAGGACGCCGCTCCGCAGGAAGAAAAACCAGAGGGCTGGTCGCAGATCATCCGGCGCAGGGACGTGTGGCGCCTGATGCTGGTCTGGTTCGTCGCAAGTCTCGTCAACAAGGGGCTGGACGGCTGGATGCCCACGTTCCTGCTGCGGGCCCATCATGTCGCCATCAAGAGCGCAGGCGCGCTTCTGGCGGCGCCGAATCTCGCCGCCACACTTGGCTCTTTGCTTGGCGGATGGATCGTCATGCGATTCTTCTCGCGGCGAGCCGACGCGTTGCTGTCACTCATCCTGCTCGGCGTCGCCCTGTCCCTGGCTGGCATGGCCACCGCAGGGTCCATCAACATTGTCATTCTCTTCGAATCTATAGCGTATTTTTTCAAGGGCATGATTCTGGCGGTGATAACGGCCATCGTCACGGTCAGGCTGCCCCGCACGCGGCTCGCGTCAGGTAACGGCTTCATCAATTTTGGCGGCCAGATGGCCGGATTCGTCGCTCTGCCCATGATGGGCGTCGTTCTGGACGCTACCGGCTCCTACGCCATGACGTTCGCATTGCTGATGGTCGCAGTGACATGCGGACTGGCGCTCAACCTTGGCTCCGGTCGCCTCGGCCTGTCGCCGGAAGACCAATCCGGCAGGATGAAGACAGCATGACCGAGATCGCCAGCGAACAATTCCTCGACGCCGCACTGGAAGCGGCCCGCACGGCGTTCGACGGCGGCGCGTTCGAGCGGCGGTTGGCCGATCTGGTGGCGCGCAGAAGTTCGTCGCAGGATGAAGACGCGCTGCCGGGGCTGCATGCCTACCTGACTGACGGGCTGTCTCCCTGGCTCGAAGAGATGGGCTTCTCGACAGAAATATTTCCGAACCCCGAGAGTGGGGCCGGTCCCATCATGGTGGCCGAGCGGATCGAACCTGACGCCCCGCTCACCGTGCTCAGCTATGCCCATGGCGACACCGTCGCCGGGCTTGACGCCCAATGGTCCATTCCGTCCGGTCCGTGGCGCCTGCATCGCGACGGCGACCGCTGGTATGGCCGCGGAACGGCGGACAACAAGGGACAGCACGCGATCAACCTTTTCGCGCTAGAGCAGGTGCTGAGGCATCGTTCCGCCGAGAAGGACGGCAGGCTCGGGTTCAGTGTCAAGCTGGTCGTGGAAACGGCAGAGGAACGTGGGTCCCAGGGGCTCGCGACGTTCGTCGCGCAGCACGCCGAACGTCTGAAGGCGGACGTCATGATCGCGAGCGACGGCCCGCGCGCCAGCCCCGAAACCCCGACCGTCGCCGCCGGGTCGCGAGGCAGCTTCACCTTCGACCTCGCCGTGCGGCTCAGAAAGGGCGGGGTTCATTCGGGGCATTGGGGCGGGGTCACGACAGATCCCGCGGTCATCCTCACCCACGCGCTGGCCAGCATCGTGGATCGCCGGGGCTGCATTCAGATCGACGACTGGCTCCCTCCTCTGACGCCCGGCGAGCGCAGTGGCGGCGGACTTGCGAAATGCCCCGTCGATCCGGGCGATGACGCGGCGACGGTGGTTGAGAATTGGGGAGAGCCCGGCCTGACGGTTCCGGAGAAGCGTTACGCGTGGAACGCCTTTATCGTGCTCGCCATGATCTGCGGGCGGCCGGAAGCGCCGATGAACGCCGTGGCGCCCAGCGCGCGCGCAACGTGCCAGATACGCTACGAGCCCGGGTCCGACCCCACGAAGTTCATGCCCGCATTGCGCAAGCATCTTGACGACGCCGGATTTGAAAACGTCGCGATAGAAAAGTCCGGGATCACCATGCCTGCAAGCGCGACAGAGACCGATCATCCGTGGATCGTGCGCGTCGCGACGATCATGGAGAAAACGCTTGGCCGCCATGTGCAGGTCATCCCCGCCGTATCCGGCGGCATGCCGGGCTACGCGTTCACGGACACGCTCCGCTTACCGCTGGTCTGGGTTCCACATGGCCACAACGGGTGCAAACAGCATGGCCCGGACGAGCATCTGCTGATCCCCATCGCGAGAGAGGGGGTCGCGGCGTTCGTCGGGTTGTGGTGGCGCCTTGGGGATTTGGACGGTGGCGACACCGCAAGCACGAGCGCCCCGGGCTGAAGGGGCGCGTCAGGTAGTCGGCGCGGACAGTGCGTCGACATACTCGAAATTCTCCAACCATCTGCTCAGTCGATAATTTTCACGCGCGTGCAGCCTTGTCTGAACGAAATCGGCGCGCGACAGGGCGTATGGCCGGATACCCATCGAAACACGCGACACAGCAGTGATTACAACAGCATAGAGACAGGAAAATTCTTCGCTATATTCAGGACGCGATCGAAATTCTTTCCTTGGCGACGACTTACGTCTGTAGCCATGCTCACGCGATTGGCTACGACGGGGTCTGCGCCTGCCTTTTGCCACATATCGCGTCAGTTTTATGGCTGGACACCTCATTACCGACGCCGCAAGAATGAAAAGCCACACGGATCGTTCGCCACTTCAGCCGTTGTTATGAACCTGGACAGGCGTGTCGATATTTTACTTCCTCGCGATCGGCCTCAGCGCAGTCTGCTTCCTCCCACCGCTCGGGCCCGCCTCATACGGGCGACAACGCCGCTGGAAATATCTTTTCATTTGGAAATCGGCGTCTGTAAATAATTTACAGAAATACATCATGCGCCGCTGTTTCAGCCTTCCAGCCCTGCGCCAATACCGTTAAGCATCTGCCAGTCACGCTTCCACAGAGAAGGGAAACCGCCAGATGTCATACCAGGATTCGGCAACCGCGAAGCTCAAGCAGATCATTCAGGCTCAGAACGGCGCGTGGGATGCGATCGACCCCGAGTATGTCGAGCGCATGCGCTCGCAGAACCGGTTCCGGACTGGTCTCGACATCGCTCGCTACACGGCCGGAATCATGCGCCGCGACATGGCCGCTTACGATGCCGACCCCACCCAGTACACCCAGTCTCTGGGCGCCTGGCACGGGTTCATTGCACAGCAGCAGATGATCGCCGTGAAGAAGCACTTCGGATCGACGAAGCGCCGTTACATCTATCTGTCAGGCTGGATGGTGGCGGCCCTGCGTTCGGAATTCGGCCCGCTTCCCGACCAGTCGATGCACGAGAAAACCTCCGTGCCCGCTCTGATCGAAGAAATTTACACGTTCCTGCGTCAGGCCGACGCGCGCGAACTGGGCATGCTTTACCGTGATCTCGACGCCGCCCGCGAGGCTGGAGAGACCGGTCGTGCGGCCGAAATTCAGGCGACGATCGACGGGCACCAGACCCATGTCGTGCCGATTATCGCAGACATAGACGCGGGTTTCGGCAACGCCGAGGCGACGTATCTGCTCGCGAAAAAGATGATCGAGGCGGGCGCCTGCGCGCTGCAGATCGAAAATCAGGTGTCCGACGAAAAGCAGTGCGGCCATCAGGACGGCAAGGTCACGGTACCGCACGAGGACTTCCTCGCGAAAGTGCGCGCCATCCGTTACGCCTTCCTTGAGCTGGGCGTCGAAGACGGCATCATCGTCTGCCGCACCGACAGCCTTGGCGCTGGCCTGACCAAGCAGATCGCCTTCAGCCGCGAGCCGGGGGATCTTGGCGACCAGTACAACGCTTTCCTTGATTGCGACGACGTAACCTCCGGCGGAAGGCAGGACGGCGACGTCATCATCGCCCGTGAAGGCAAGCTGCTGCGTCCGAAGCGTCTGCCGAGCAACCTGTATCAGTTCCGCCCGGGCACCGGCGCCGACCGTTGCGTGCTGGACTGCATCACAGCGCTGCAGAACGGCGCCGACCTGCTGTGGATCGAAACGGAAAAGCCGCATGTCGAGCAGATCGCCAGCATGATGGACCGCATCCGCGAAGCCGTGCCGCACGCCAAGCTGGTTTACAACAACTCGCCGTCCTTCAACTGGACGCTGAATTTCCGCCAGCAGGTTTACGACACATGGAAAGAAGACGGACGCGACGTCTCGGCCTATGACCGGGCACGCCTGATGTCCGACGCCTACGACTCCACGCCGCTGGCGGAAGAAGCTGATGCCCGTATTCGCACGTTCCAGCACGACGCCGCCCTACGCGCTGGCATTTTCCACCATCTGATCACCCTGCCGACGTATCACACGGCGGCGCTGTCGACCGACAATCTGTCCAGCCGCTACTTCGGCGAAGATGGAATGCTGGGCTACGTTCTGAACGTGCAGCGTGCGGAAATCCGTCAGGGCGTCGCCTGCGTCAAGCATCAGAACATGGCTGGCTCTGACCTCGGGGACGACCACAAGGAGTATTTTGCAGGAGAAGCGGCCCTTAAGGCGGGCGGCAAGCACAACACCATGGGACAGTTCTCCTGATCAGGAAGTCCTGACCGTCCAATAACGGTCAAGGACGGCGGCTAATAAAAATAAAAACAGAGTCGCCGGCCCGAAACCCGGTCTTCCGCGTGAAGACCGGGTTTCCTGTCGTTTGCATAAACGACGAACGGAGCTGCATGCACGCCCATACCTGACGGTATGCGGCGTACCCTCGTTTTACACGCCGCATTCCAAAGCACTTGCAGCATACATGTGTCCCACGCTGCCCGGATGCCCGCGCACCACCAGCCCCCCCTGTGCGCTTACCCCGCAATACCTTCGAGAAAAGCAAAGGCGCTTTCGGGAAGAACGATAGACGCCGCTGCGAGATTCTCCCCCAGATGACCGGGCGACGATGTGCCGGGTATCAGCAGGAGGTTCGGCGCGCGCGCCAGAAGCCATGCGAGCGCGACCTGCATCGGCGTCGCGCCAAGCTGTTTCGCCACATCATGCAGCTTATCCGACTGAAGCGGGGAAAAGCCGCCCAATGGGAAGAACGGCACGTAGGCGATCCCCTGCCGCCCCAGCTCCGCAATAAGCGGCTCGTCCCCACGATGCACGAGATTGTAATGGTTCTGCACACACACCACTGGCGCGATTTTCTGCGCCTGAGCAACCTGGGCCGCCGTCGCGTTACTGAGGCCAAGATGCCGGATCAGTCCCTTTCTCTGCAGGTCAGCGAGAGTCGTGAATTGCTCTTCAATCGAACCCTCAGCAGGGCCATGAATGTCGAACATGAGCCGCATGTTCACGACGTCCAGCACGTCCACGCCAAGATTGCGCAGATTGTCGTGAACTGCATCGACCAGTTCCGCCGGACTCCGGGCGAGATTCCATGAAGCGTCGGAGCCCCGTTTGGCGCCGACTTTCGTGACGATCACGAGATCGTCCGGATAGGGTGACAGCGTTTCGCGAATCAATTGATTGACGACATGCGGGCCGTAGAAATCACTGGTGTCGATATGGTTGACGCCCGCTTCCAGCGCGGCACGCAGAACGGCTCGGGCAGTTTCGACATCCCTGGGCGGGCCGAACACACCCGGCCCCGCGAGTTGCATCGCCCCATACCCCATACGGAACACCGGGCGGTCGCCCAGCATAAATGTTCCAGAGTTTTTGATATCCGTCATTTTTGTCTCCAGACAAGAACGTGGAGAAAACTATGCTTTCTTTCCGATTGCTCGATAATACGGCATAACACGCACGGGCTGTACGGAAATCAGGACAATGACGACCGAACTTCAGGACTTGCAGGCGTTCGTGACAATCTGTCGGGCAGGAGGATTTCGTGAAGGCGCGCGCCAAAGCCGCCAGTCCGCTTCCTCCCTTAGCGAAGCCATCCGTCGCCTTGAAGACCGGTTAGGCCTGCGGTTACTGCACCGGACGACGCGCAGCGTAACGCCGACCGAGGCGGGCGGGCGCCTCCTTGAACGCCTGGCCCCGGCGTTGGGAGAGGTCGAAGCGGCGCTTGACGGACTCGGCAGCTTTCGGGATCGGCCGGCCGGGACCCTCAGGCTCAATGTTCCCGCCAGTGCGGCTCGCCTGATTTTGCCACAGATCATAACGCCCTTCCTGAAAACCTACCCTGACATCAAGCTTGAGATCATCGTCGAGGAAAGCTTCGTGGACGTGCTGGCGGCGGGATGCGACGCAGGCATTCGCTATGACGAGCGTTTGGAGCAGGACATGATCGCCGTGCCAATCGGCCCGCGCGCCCAACGCGTGGCGACGGCTGCGTCACCAGCCTATCTGGCGGAACGCGGACGCCCTGAACGCCCGAGCGACCTGCTCGGCCACGCATGCTTGCGCGGCCGTTTTCCGAGCGGCCACACTCCATTATGGGAATTCGAGAAAGACGGCGAAATCGTCACTATCGATCCGAAAGGACCTCTGCTCGTCCAGATCAGTGGCGGCGTTGACCTCGCTGTCGACGCCGCCGTGCGCGGGCTTGGCGTTATTCATTTTTTCGAAGACTGGCTACAACCATATTTCGACAACAAGACTCTGGCGCCCGTTCTCGAACCGTGGTGGCAGAGTTTCAGCGGCCCCTACCTCTACTACCCTGGACGGCGGCGCCTGCCTCCGCCTCTTCGCGCTTTTGTCGACTTCATTCGTACGGGTCCGTGCGGATCACGTTAACGCCCCCGTTACGAGGAATCGACAAATAACGTGGCGTCACGCCAACAAAGGCCGAGGTCCAATCGATATCGTCTTCGCGTCAATCCACACGCCTGGAGTCTCCGCATAATCTGAAAGAGAATACTGAAACAGTATCTTTCTTTCGACGGAAGACTTTATACCCGCCACTTTCCACCTGAGACCTCCTTCCTCATAAGCAACAGCACGAAGGTCAAAATGCCCACTATTTATAATCTCATCACCAGAGATTAATCGTACAAACATAAACCCCTTCCAAGGAGAGGGCAGGCAATAGTGAATCCATAACCAAAACGATATAAACGCCTTTGGATCATTAGAAGTGATATGCCCATGCAATGTGCCTATCAGGATATCTTTTCCGCTCTTCTCCGTTCGCACATCTTCGCAGCAAATAACGTTGCATTCTCGCAGCCTGATAAAATTTATCGACATCGATCACCGTTCAGGAGAACATAAGGACAATAACCTGAAGAAACCTCTCCCATAATAAATGCACATCAAGGACGGGTGTCAAAACCTTGGGGTTAGCGACCGACCTCCTCGCGTCTCAATCCACCCAAGCACCCGGCACGCACTTTGCCTTGCGGCAGATCATTCCCCCGACGATTTGAAACGGATGTCCGCCGCAAAAGCGTTTTCACAAGCCGGATGAGCGACCGGCTTTACAATTTTCTCGCTGCGTCGCGTATAAAACCAATGATTATCCCGGCAGGATGTACAGCAGCAAAGGCACGATGATCGCAGTCACCAACCCGTTCAACCCGATGCCCAGCGCCGCAAACGCCGCGCCAACCGGATCACGTTGCGCCACCTGCGCAGCGGCGATGCCGCTACCCGCTATCCCCGCAGCAAGCCCATGAGCGCGCCAGTCATGGATTCCAAGGCGACGTAGCGTCGTTTCTCCGATCATGGCCGCGATGATCCCGCCAAGGATAGCGAAGGCGGCGGTGAGTGCGGGCGTGCCGCCGATCTGCTGTGTGATGGCTATGGCTATGGGCGTTGTCACGGCTTTCGGCGCCATCGACAGCGCCACTTCATGGCTGCCTCCAAACGCGACGACCAGAAGAACGCCGCTGACCACAGACGTTACTGAACCAGCGAGCAGGGCCAACACCATCGCAGGCAGGCTTCGCGTCACCTGCCGGATGGAGTCCGCAAGCGGAATCGCCAACGCGACCGTCGCGGGACCGAGAAGAAAATGGATGATCCGAACACTGCGGAAATAGACGTCGTACGGAGTTTTCGTGATAAAAAGCGCCGTCGAAACGACAACTATCGCGAACAGCACCGGGTTTGCCCACGGCGCGCGTTTCAGACGGATCTGGATCCGCATGCCGACCACGAAGGCGACGATCGTCGCGCACAACCAGAACAGAGTCTCTGTGTCAGGAGATGGAATCGCCTGCGCGTAAACATTGTGAATGAATGCAAAAAACCTGTCCGCCATAAGTCAGAGCACCTGCCCGTCGGCATCGGAGACCCGCTCCGGCGCAGACGCATCATGCGTCGCCCGGTGCATGACGAAGGCCGTCACCAGCAGCCCCAGCACCGTCGAGCCAAACAGGGACGCTACTATCGGCACTGCGTTGACGCCCAGAACCGGAAGTTCGGTGACCAGACCGACCCCCGCAGGAACAAATAGCAAGCCAAGACAGGCAATCAGAGACCGCGCCAGCGCCGAAAGCGCTGGCGACGCAGCCGGAGCGTCAGCGGCAACCTCACCGTCTGGAGCGTTCTTCTGCCTCGCCTTGCGCCAGAGCAGCATCCCTGCAAGCAGAAACATCCCGATCACCGGTCCCGGTATCGGAAGAGCCAACGCACGCTGCGCGACGACGCCCAGAAACTGAAACAGGAGGAGGGTAAGAAAGGCTTCCGGCATGGACCATTTCACGGCTGACGTTGGCGTCCCGAGACCCGCTATGCGGCGCTCGACTGGCCCCACAGCCGAGCGATCACGACGGAAGCCAATGAAGTGACGAAGGGGCCTCCAGCACTGTCGCGCGACAGAGTCGCCAAGGCAATCGGAGAGGCCCCGCCTGGCCCCGACCAGCCGGAGCGATCAATCTGCGGCCGTCAGGTTTAACCTGCGGCGAACCCGACATCCTCGCGAGAAGTGGCCTCCAGAGCGTCACGACGTTTCGCCTCCCGGCGGCGGCGGTGCAGAATCGCCTCCGTGTATCCATTCGGCTGCTCCGCTCCGCGAAACACGAGGTCTTTCGCCGCCATAAACGCAGGCCCCTCGGCATTCGCCGTCAGCGGGCGATAGCCGGGTTCGCCCTCATTCTGCTGGTCGACGATGCGAGCCATGCGTGTGAATGCGCTGTCAACCTGCTCCTGCGAGACGACGCCGTGCATCAGCCAGTTTGCAACGTGCTGCGCGGAGATACGAAGCGTTGCGCGATCTTCCATAAGCCCGACATTGTTCATGTCCGGCACCTTGGAGCATCCGACGCCCAGATCCACCCAGCGCACCACGTAGCCCAAAATGCTCTGCAGGTTCGTATCGAGTTCGTGTGCGATCTCCATCTCGGACCACGACCGGCCTCCCGCCAGCGGCAGAGTCAGAAGCTCGGACAGCGGCGCAGCGGGCGCGTGCCGCAATTCGCGTTGCGCGGCGGCGACGTCGACCTCGTGGTAGTGCAGCGCATGTAATGTGGCGGCTGTCGGCGACGGCACCCAGGCGGTGCATGCGCCGGCGCGGAGCTGCGCGCCCTTTTGTTCAAGCATATCCTCCATGCGATCAGGCATGGCCCACATGCCCTTGCCGATCTGCCCGTGGCCGTCAGGACCGACGGTCAGGCCGCTTTTGATGCCGATCGCGACATTGCGCTGCTCATACGCCTTGATCCAGGCGGTGGTTTTCATGTCTCCTTTGCGGACGACGGGGCCTGCCTTCATGCAGGTGTGGATCTCATCGCCCGTCCGGTCGAGGAAGCCTGTGTTGATGAAGACAACCCGTTCGCGCGCGGCGTGCAGGCACGCTGCGAGATTGACGCTGGTGCGACGCTCCTCATCCATCACGCCCATTTTGATCGTGTTGCGCGGCAGCGACAGCATGTCTTCTATCGCGGCGAACACGCCATCGGACAACGCGACTTCCTGCGAACCGTGCATCTTTGGGCGCACAATGTAGATCGACCCGGCGCGACTGTTGCGCGTCGCGCGCTCACTGCGAAGATCGTGCAGGCCGATCAAAGCCAGCACAGCGGCGTCGATCACGCCTTCCGGCGCCTCGTCCAGTCCTGAATCCAGAACCGCGTCGGTGGTCATATGGTGTCCGACCGTGCGGGCGAGCAGCAGGCTACGACCCGGCAGCGTGAACGGCGCGCCGTCCGTGCCGATATAGGTGCGATCAGCAGCAAGTCTGCGCGTCACGACCTTGTCGCCGCGCGGCACGTCCGCGGTCAGTTCACCGCGCATCAGACCGAGCCAGTTGCGATAGACGTGAACCTTGTCCTCAGCGTCGACAGCGGAAACACTGTCCTCACAATCCATGATTGTCGTGAGAGCGGACTCCAGAATCACATCCGCGACGCCAGCCTTGTCCGTTTTGCCAACAGCCGAGGTTCGGTCGAAGCGCAGTTCTATGTGCAGCCCGTGATTGCGCAGCAACACAGCGGTCGGTTCGCCCGCCTCCCCTGCGAATCCCGCGAACTGGGTGGGGCTCCGCAGCCCCGTGGTGCGACCGCATTCGAGCTTCGCGTGCAGTTCGCCATGACGGACATAATAGCTCGTCACATCCACATGGCTTCCGAACAGAAGAGGCGTCGTCTCATCGAGAAACAGGCGCACGCGCTGCACAACTGCGCGGCCACGCAGTTCGTTATAGGCCTTGCCAGGAGTCAGCGGCGCTGACTGCGACAGCGCGTCGGTTCCATAGAACGCATCATACAGGCTGCCCCACCGCGCATTTGCGGCGTTCAGCGCGTAACGGGCGTTATTCACAGGCACGACGAGCTGCGGTCCGGCCACCCGCCCGATTTCATCATCGAGACTGTCTGTCGACACCGTAAAATCGTTGGGCTCGCGCTCGATATACCCTATCTCGCGCAGAAATCCGATCTGACTGTCGGCCTCGGCGTTAGGGTTCTCCCCCAGGAACGCATCGATTTTGTCCTGCAATTGATCCCTGGCATCGAGAGCCTCCCTGATTTTAGGCCCGAAGGTCTCGACCAAACCAGCCAACCCGCTCCAGAACTCCGCCGCCGAAACGTCGGTTCCTGGCAGGACTTCGGTGTTGATGAAGGCGTGGAGCCCCTGGTCCACGCTAATCGAACCGATCTCGATACGGGTCGTCATGTCAGATTCTCCCACTGACAGCGCTGGTTTCGTGCGCCGGAATTCAAAAAGCCATTGAAACGGTTACCGACCGACCCCGCTGGGATCGGCCGGACCGGGATGCAAAGACACAAATTTCACCCCCCACCGCGTTACACGGAACGCAAGCAGGGAGGGCGCTCCGTTAGTCCGGAGTCTTGTCCTTTCCGGATGCAGCCTTCCTGCGAAGTCGACCGCTTCCGATGGAGCCATGCATGACGGATGTCCAAGACGTTCCGCCGCTGGCGATTGTGGCGACCGCGTCAAGTGGGCCATCATGGATTCTGCGCATGCAGTGCATCGTTATGCCGTCCATGACGCCGCCGCCTATTCCTGCCCGCCACGTGGCCGGATCGCCAGCCCGCGACCTTCCACGTAACGGTTTCGGCAAGCGCGACGCGCCTGCCTGCGCAAAAGTTCGTCCAACCTCAAGGAAGCCTGCGACTCCAAGCGCGTTGCCTGCGGCATGGCCGACGCCTTGCCCCAGATCATCCGCCCAGACCTTGCCACTCTGGATCGACATGACAGCCGCTCCCCATTGATCGTTCGTGACGTCAGTTAGGATGAACGCGGCGAATACTTCCAGATAGAAAGGTCATTTGGTCCGTGAATGTTGTAAACATCTTTACAAACAACCCTGAACATTTGTAAATCAACCCATGAGCAGCAGTCCCGGAACACGCATCGGTCGCATCGTGCGACGCCTTCGTCTCGAAAGAGGATTATCCCAGCAGGCGCTCGCCGCACGCCTGGGCATCTCCGCCAGCTACCTGAACCTTATCGAGCACGACCAGCGTTCCGTAACCGCGTCGCTGCTTATCAAGTTCACCCGCGCGCTCGACGTCAACATCGAAACCCTTTCGGGAACAGAGGAACAGAAGGTCGAGAACCTTCTGCGCGAAGCCCTGTCAGATCCGGAACTGGGCACCGATCTGGAAGGCTCCGCCCACGAGATCACGACCCTGGCGGCGCAGCCGACAGTCGCACGTGCGGTGTTGACTCTACATCAGGCGTTTCGCGCCGCGCGACACGATGCGGAGTCGATCTCACTGCCCGGGGGGCGGCGCGTCATTCTTCCTCAAGACGAAGTTCGCCGGATCTACGACGAACGGATGAATTATTTTCCCGAACTGGAAGCCGTGGCGGAGGCCGTTCGCGCCGACATGGCCCGTGAACTTGGCTTCTCTGCGGGAGAAGCGTTACCCCAGGCGGAAACTAACCACGCCATAGCGACCAGACTGCGCCAACGCCACGGCGTCATCGTCCGCGTCCTTCCCGTAGACGACGTGCTGCGCCGATACGACCCCTCTTCACGCGTCCTGATCCTTTCCGACCTCGTCCCCCGCGAGAGCCGCGGGTTTCACCTCGCCTTCCAGATGATGCTGTTCGAAGCGCGTGAAGCGATCGAGAGCGTCATAAAGGATGCAGCGCCAAGCTCCGAGGAGGCCCGAACCTTCCTGCACATTGGCCTTGCAAACTACGCTGCTGGCGCGTTGCTGATGCCATACACAGCGTATCTGAATGCTGCGGTCTCCCTCCGTTACGACCTCGACATCCTTACGGTGCGTTTTGGCGTTTCGTTCCAACAGGCGGCGCAAAGACTGGCCAGCCTGCAGCGGCCAGGCGCACGCGGCGTACCGCTCTTTTTTGCGCGCCTCGACCCCGCAGGCAACATCACGAAAAGCTTCTCCTCATGCGGCTTTCCTATGCCTCGGCAAGGCAACCCCTGCCCTCAATGGAATGCCTGCACGGCCTTTTCGACGCCTGGAGAAATTCAGGTTCAGATCGGCTCCTTCACCAATGGCATGAGCTACCTGTCCGTAGCGCGCACCATCTCCAGCGGCGTATCCCGTTGGGGCGAACCCAGGCCGAGGCAGACCGTCGCCATCGGCTGCGATGTCTCCCGCGCCAAGGAACTGGTCTATGGAGAGCGCCTCAATCTGGAGGCTAAAGCGACGCCAATCGGCATCTCCTGCCATCTTTGCGACTGGGTGGATTGCCGTTCCCGCGCCTTCCCGCCCCTCGCGCACAGGTTGACGCCGGACGTCAACCAGCGAGCCGCGCTGCCTTTTCCATTTGAGGAAAAATAGAGGCATACAAGACGATCGCCTTCGCGACCTGAGGGCAGACCTGCAATTTCATTTCCGAAAACACAAAAACTCTCTGATCAACTCCAATATTTTATCTGCAGTCAGGTGCGATAGCGCATAGTTTCGACAAACGCTGCGAAAGCGGGAGAGTGTAGTTTTCGACTGGGATAATAGAGATGGTAGCCCTCATAGTCGGGGCACCAGTCCGATAACGCTTCCATAAGTCTGCCATCGTCCAGATAAGGCTTGGCCAGAATATAAGGAACGTATCCGAGGCCCAGCCCATCCAGGGCGCCTTGCAAGACCAGCATAGCGTTACTGAAAGTAGCCTGCCCGGAAACACGCAATGCGAAATCTTCGCCTTCGGGACTACGAAATTCCCATCTAAGGTTTCCTCCAGCAGTCGCCATCCGCATGTTAATGCAGTTGTGGCTCCCAAGCTCTTGTGGTGTTTCTGGCGCAGAGCGTCCTTCAAAATATGTCGGGGCTCCGACGACGCAGAAACGCCAGTCAGGACCGATACGCGTAGCAACCATGTCGCGTTCTATGGATTCACCTATGCGCACGCCAGCGTCGAAACGCTCGGCAACAATATCGACGAACGCATAACTCATGCTGATTTCAACACTTATGTCGGGATACTGCCGAAGAAATTCAGCCAGCCTTGGACGAAATATGAGCTCAATCGCCACATCGTCGCAGGTGATCCGAATGACGCCTGCCGGCTTATCGCGAAGCGACGTAATTGAATCGAGTTCGGCCGACACCTGCTCAAACAACGGTCCCAGTCGCCGCATCAACCGTTCACCAGCGTCAGTGGTGGCCACATTTCTTGTCGTGCGAGAGAGTAGCCTAAGCCCGAGTTTTTCCTCTAAACCTCTGACGGTATGGCTCAGGGCCGAGGGCGTAACGCCTAATTCGGCGGCAGCTCGCGTGAAGCTCCTCTCCCTGGCGACGGTCAAAAAGGCAGTGATTTCGTTTATATGATCGCGTGGCATTGCTGAGCTTATTTCAATGATTCGTAAACCTTATCGGCCCTAATCACGGACCACAAGCTGCGCGTATTTTCCTGTCCACAAGCCGTTTCATCCGCATGAGACAGACAGGAGGACAAGATGGAAATTTTCCGCGCCGGGCATAAGCCTTCAATGAAAGGTCCGACCGACTGGTTTACGGGTACCGTCCGCGTTGATCCCCTTTTCAATCCCGCAGCCCCGGATCGAGTGCAGGGAGCAACCGTCACTTTCGAGCCCGGCGCGCGTACCGCGTGGCACACGCACCCGCTCGGCCAGACCATCGTCGTCACGTCGGGCATCGGGCGCGTGCAGCGCTGGGGCGGCGCTCTCGAAGAGATTCGTCCGGGCGACGTCGTGTTCTTCGCGCCCGGAGAAAAACATTGGCACGGCGCCGCGCCTGCCACAGCCATGACCCATATCGCCATTCAGGAAGTCGAGAATGGCAAGGTCGTCGACTGGCTGGAGCAGGTTTCGGACCAGCAATACGGCGCCTGACAAGACAATTTTCGCGAGATAAAAAACATGATTGAAAACAAGGTCGTCGTAATTACGGGAGCGTCTTCGGGCATTGGCGAAGCAAGCGCCCGCCTCCTGGCGCGTCAGGGGGCGAAAGTCGTGCTCGGCGCCCGGAGAGAAGATCGCCTCAAGGCTATAGCCGAATCTATCAAAGCCGAAGGCGGCGTGGCCGCCTACGCCGCCATGGACGTGACCAAGCAGACTGACAACGACGCGTTAATTCGCCTCGCTGAAGAGAAGTTTGGCCGTGTCGACGTCATCTTCCTCAATGCGGGCCTGATGCCCACGTCGCCGGTTTCAGCCTTGAAAACGGACGAGTGGAACGCATGCGTCGATATCAACATAAAGGGGGTGTTAAACGGCGTCGCAGCTTCCATGCCCCTCTTTCTGGCGCAGAAATCGGGGCACGTCATTGCAGTTTCGTCTGTCGCAGGCCTCAAAGCCTATCCGGGTAGCGCTATCTATGGAGGCGCCAAATGGTTCGTTCGCGATTTCATGGAAGTACTTCGCATGGAATCAGCCATGGAAGGTTCCAACATCCGCACATCGACCATCTACCCGGCAGCGATCAATACGGAACTGCTGGGCGGCATCTCTGACCCAACCGCGGCCGCAGCGATGAAAAGTCTTTACAGCCAGTACGCCATCTCTGCCGAACGGGTTGCAAGTGTGGTTTCGTTTGCGATCGACGCGCCTGAAGACACCAACATAAACGAATTTACGATCGGTCCGACCAGCCAACCCTGGTGAGGTGATTTATGCCGCATATCATTGTGAAACTGTGGCCCGGACAATCCGAGCAAAAGAAGCTGCGGCTCGTCGAAGCCATAACGGAAAATGTGACCACCATCCTTGGTTACGGAAATGACGCGGTGTCAGTCAGCTTCGAAGAGGTTCAGCCCCCTGATTGGCGCGATCAGGTTTACCGGCCTGACATCGTTCAGAAGGCAGGCAATCTCTACAAAAAACCTGGCTACTCCATGTAGCCGGGTTTCAGAACATCATAGCGCCCTCTTTTGCAAGGGCCTGAAACAGCCTGCCATCGAGCCGCTTAGGACCAATTGCCGATTACGAGCCAAGCCATTCCTTAAACCTTGCCGACGTCTTGCGCCGCTCACCAGATAACGGTCAGCGGCGTTAAAAGACCCTGTACCACCGTCTGATGCACGTGACGGAACAGAGCCGACTCCGCCCGTCCGGCGCTACGTGCCAAAACAAGTTATAGAATTCCGATGACTTTCACGCCCAACACTGCCGCGTTCGGAATACGGCTTGTGCCGCCAGGTCGAAAAACATATTCGAATTCTGGCTGAACCAGCAAGCCATGCATGGCGTCAATGCCGTAGTTCACCTCGATCACCGATGTCGTTTTTTGCGGCCCCGCGACGGTGGCGCCCAGACTGAATCCTGCATCCTCACGAATACGCTGGCCGGCCTCCAGCCTCGGGCTGACTCGATAATAGTTGTATAGTACGCCGAGGCGATCGTGATTTCGTCCCGGGATCAACCCGGCGAACGACGCTCCTGCCCACGCTTCATCCGAATAAATCGAGTTACGGGGCGTGTTGTGGACATACCCGGCCAGAACATAGGCGCCGTCCATCTGCGTCACGCCACCGCTGCGATAAATCATCTGGTCAAACAGCACCCAGACCGAATCTCTTTGCGATGTCCGCGCGAACACACCATTCGCCTTCGCCAGAGCGGGCGAAAGTTTCCCGATGTTATCGGCATAGATCGAGGTGTCGTGCATATAGCCGACCTTGTAATGCCCGACGAGTTTTTTCGAACCGAAAAACGGTTGCCACGTGAATTCGACGGGGAACGCCGCACCGGTAGTCTCTTCGCCAGCCCACGCCCAACCGCTGATGTCGCTTGCGGTCGGGCGCACCTGATACGCGCCGAATTGAAGAACTGTATCGCGCGTCGGACGCATCCGAATACGCGCGCCCCATGACGCTTTCGGATAGACACTGAGACCCGCGTCGAGCTTCAATGCAACCGGAGCAGAGCAGAGCAGCATGAAGGTGCAGATCAGCGGAGACGTCGCAAAATCGGTGCTAAGCGGCATGCGGCCAAAAATAATATCTACCCGATTGTTCAGGAACCGTTTTTCGGCGTAGAGAAACCCAAGATGCGCCACCGAATTTCCTGAAAGACCGTATATCTCTCCATAATTTATGTAATAATCGCCGAGCTTTTGCTTGCCGACAGAACGTCCTGCGCGCTCCAGGATCAGGCCATGTACGGACCAGCCATCGAGGCCCAGCATTTTCTTTAAATCGAGGTCCACACGAAAATTGACCTCGTGTATATACTCCATGCCACGTTCTTTACCGCCGCTGGCGACGCCAAGCGCCTCGGCCTTGTAAGACATCTGAAATCCGACGCCGTAATTGCCCAATCTCTGCCTGAATCCGTTCAAAGACGGCAACAGATGCTGGGTCGTCGGAGACGGCGCGAAATACTGGTCTTCCAGCAACGTATTGCGGTGCGCATCCCATTGCGGCGGAAAAAATCCCGAAAAAACTTCGGGAGAAAACATGGGAGCCACTTCAATTTTATTCGGCGGTTGCCCCGGCGTGGTCGACGGAATCGTAATGATCCGCGTGACGCGCTCTCCGGATAATGTTCGTGCCGGGCTGGCTGGATCATGATCGACAGGGCCGGTAGCCCATGAGGTGTGAGCATGCACGGCAAGGTCCGTGCTTCGACCTGCGACGGGGACTGCCCCCTGCGCCTCTGCGGCTCCTGCGAATAGCCCCATCGCAGCTACGACGGTTTGGATAAAACGCGGACGTGCGAGAACACTGCGATCCGGCTGCTGGCTCGCCGGATACGGATCTCCAGCGGCGAGGACACCGATTTCCGTTTTCATTTCTGGCCTTGCGCCCATTTTTTGGGCTTGTTGCTTGTTAACTATTTTTCCGCATACGTCAGATAAAGTTTCATCTCAATTGCGTGATTGCGTTGAACATCCATCCACATTACGTATATGTAATGGCGTCACAGCCGCCCCACTTATAAAGTCAAAAATCTGAAATACTTTGACGTAAATATGACAAATATAGAAAAATTTACTTCCTTAAAAATAAACCGTTTTGACTCTCTTACCCGCTGGCGATTGAACAGACCCAAAACCATCTCTTCAGGCGCCGGAAGGTGAACTTCCTGCAGATGGATCATAAGCAGCTGCTTCCCCCCCGCTCGAAAATCTATTTCCAGGGCCTCATTGACCGCGTTCGTTCCGTGCAAGGCGCACACGAAGCCAACGACCGCGCATAATGATCGCCCCATCTGGAACGGGAAGCTTTACTGTCTGCTTGCAGCTTCAAGACTTACCCTCAAAAAAATCGAGCGATTTACCCGCTCCACCCGCGCGGCGGATACAACTCTGTTTTTAATAACCGTCATTCAATCGTGCGACGCCGTATGATCGGGTAAATCTCTACAATGTAGCAGCGACAATTCGATGCAATACCAGTCGCTGCGACAGATCGATAGTTTCCGAGACGTCTCCGATCAGCGAAACGACCGTTGCCTCATCGGCGCTCAATATCTGAATCCTTACAATCCGCGGAACGACGCCCTCGCCATGTAAAAGCGCGCGATCTCCCGAGTGCAAAGCGGCGTCGGGCGCGATGACGAGTAAGCTGCTGTCGCGAAATACCGGCTCATAATCTACCGTGTTCAGGCGCACTGCGTAATCGTGGGGGCCGCAACCAGTGATCGGCGCAGCGATCTCACCCCATGGAGAGGCAGACGCGTCAAGCCGACGACGCGCCACGACACTCCCACGAGGCCGCCCTGCAGGCAGAAACGCGCGATCAAAAAGTCCTGTGACCGCGAGATGCGAGAACGACGTCGCGCGCAGCAAGGCGTATTCCGGCAACGCGGTCTGCGCGCCTGGCTTGACGTTTCCTCGCGCCGCACCTTGCTCCATTGCTTCGGCGAACCTCGCCAAGGAGATCTCCGCGATATCGAGCAAGCGAAACACCGTATCCATCCGCAACCAGCGTCGGCGGCCATCAGGGGCAAAACGCTTTGACGGATTCAACGCAGTGGCGTCCAGCCCAGCGGCCTTCGCCAGGCCAGACACGCTCAGTCCACATTCAGCCGCCGCCAGATCAAGCAGCTCCCAGAACGCCTCCCAGCGTATGTCTTCCGCCGCCTGCGGGATCTCGTCTCTCTCGCATTCTCCGGCGCTGCTCCCGAGCCGCCGTTCGGTCATGAAGCGAGTTTCAGAATTTCGGACCGGCGCCGGGCCTCGCCCTCAGGCGTGACATGAAATCGTCCATCCGCGTCTGTGCACGCGAATCCGAGTCCCTCAAGGCGCTCAAGACAAGGCTGGTCCCTCAGACCAGTCGGCCTCCCCAGAGAACCGGAGAGGCAGAGCCGATGCAGCGCCGATCGGCAACAGGTTTCAAGGTAAGGTTCGTCCCACATGCCCGGAACATCCGAAATCATACGGCGATAGGCAACTGGCAATCTCGCCGCGCCAACTTCCGGATGAGGGTCGTCTCAAAATTAAATATAAATTACAACAAAACATGTCAAACTTGGCGCGGAAATAGCAGTTGATAGTGTAAAACCGTCAGCAGACCCTCCGGCGTGGAGCCGTCGCGGAAGGAAGGGAGCCACTCTCCGTGCTTTCAAAAACATCTCTCAAATCTGTTCACCCTGGAGCGGTCGCCGCTCTGGCGCTGGGCCTCGCCACGCTCGCCGCCTGCGCCTCCCCTCAGGAAATCGTCTCTTCCAAGGAGGACCACCTTTCGGCCGCAGGATTCATCGACCAGCCTGCGAACACGCCTGAGCGACAGGCGATGCTGCGCTCGTTACCGAGCCACCGGTTCGTTCGCCGCGCCAAAGGCGATTCCGTGTTTTACGTCTATGCCGATCCGACCGTCTGCGCCTGCCTGTATGTTGGCAGCCAGGACGCCTACGGGCGTTATCGCCAGTTCCAGCAACAGCAAAATCTGGCCGATGAGCAGGCGATGTCGGCGCAGGAATACAACGACGCCAGTTGGAACTGGGGCGCATGGGGACCTGGATTTGGTCCGGGGTTCATGTATGGCCCCGGCTTCGGCTGGTGACGACGACCAGGCGCCCGTCATGCCTGACGGGTGCCGTCAGACGTCCCCGGCGATATCCCGCCAGGCCCGCTCAAGCTCCTTCGCGAAGCGCCTGAGCACGTAACGCTCGGTCAGAAGGCCAACAATCTCTCCTCCACACGGCCCGCCCAACACCACGAGCGCTGGCGCGCGGATGCGTTCAAAGGTCGCAAGCGCATCGCGAACAGGCTCATGCGGTCTGAGCACGACGCCCGGATCTGTAAGCAAAAGCCCCAGCAACTCGCTTTCCGGCAGGCCGATCGCGTTGTAGGCGTCCGCTGCGACAAGCCCCGCATATTTTCCGAGTTCGTCCGTGACGACGACATGTCGGGGCTGAAGCCCCTCAAAACGTCGGCGCGCTTCGCCAACAGACGCGGTCATGGCGATAACCGGCGGGACTTTCTGCATGACGTGTTCGACGGTCAGACTGCGCACCCGCCCCACGTCCACGGCGGAGCGGATGCTCTCGCCCCGCAGATGAAACCGCCAGGTGGCGAATGAATAACCAAACCAGCGCCGGGTTGCGAAAGATGACGTCAGCGCCGAGATCAGCACGGCGACGGTCAAGGGAAAGCTACCGGTCGTCTCCAGAGCCAGAAAGATCATCGTCATCGGACCACCGATGACGGCCACTGCCAACGCGCACATCCCCGCCATTGCACAGACCTGCACCGACACCGGATCGATCCCGATCAGGGCCAGGACGTCGCCATACATCGCGCCGTTCAGCACGCCCAGATAAAGCGACGCGAAAAACAGCCCGCCGCGAAACCCCGAACCTATGGACACCGCCGACGCCAGAGCTTTCAGAAGAAACAGCCACGACGCTCGCCCAAGCGTCAGGCTCTCCATCAATCCGGCTCGCATGGCCATGTGACCGGACGACAGCACCGTTGGCGATAACAGCGCCAATCCACCAATGACCGCGCCGCCCAGCGCGGGGCGGCTCCAGACGGGCAAACGGGTCCGGTTGAACCCGCTCTCGATCAGCGTAACCACACGCATCAACGCAATGCCAGACAGCGCGCAGAACGCGCCCAGACCGGCGACGGGCAGGCAATCGCGCAGCCGCAGCGCCGACGGCGGCGCTAAATGTAGTGGAGGAATGACGCTGCACGCGACCGTCGCAACGCCTGTCGCGCATATCGACGCAAGCGCCACAGGAGCGAGATTGGCCATCGTGTAGCTGCCGATCACCAATTCGAACGCATAAAATGCGCCAGCCAGCGGCGCGTCGAATGCGGCGCCTATGGCGCCAGCCGCACCGCACCCGACCAGCAGCCGCATATCCGCCCGATGCACACGTAAAAAGCATCCCAGCCGCGCGCCCGCTGCAGAAGCCAGTTGGGTGAAACCGGCTTCCAGCCCGATCGAGGCGCCCGCGCCATTGGAGATAATTGTCTGGATCGCGATCAGCACACTCTGTCGAAGCGACATCCTGCCGCCATGAAGCGCGTTCGCTTCGATGGGATCGACCGGGCGCAGCGGCAGGCTCCGCCTGATCGCCATGCCGAACAGCCCGAGACCCAACCCGCCGACCGCCGGGACAAGGCAACGCCATGGCGCCAGCGCCGTCAACCCGGATAAGCGTCCTCCCGGCGCCCCGAACAGCACGACGTGCGCCAGCAACGTCGCATGTGTCATCGCCGCGACGACCAACCCGGCCAACGCCCCGACCACCGCCGAGAGAGCAAGCAACCAAAGGGAATCGACGCGCACCAGACATCGAATATTGCGGAGCGTACGGGCGCCGGGGACGAAGTAAACACCAAGCGTACGCTGCGCCGCGCCTGAGCGTCGGCCAGGACGACCGGCCGAAGGCCCGATCGAACTCTGGCAGCTCTCTTCCTCATGCAGAAGGGCCGTCGCGTCGCCTGCCTCTGTTCCAACCTTCGCGGCCATACCCGCTGCTTCCCCGCACTGCATTCGCGGGCCATCTCAATTGGAGTTCGTAATGATGGCCTCCGCCCGGCTCCTCGCCGCGCACGCCACCCCTCACATACACTCTCGTTCTGACGGACGCACCTTGTTGTTGATCCTGAACGGGTTAGCGTCCCGGCGAATGTACAATGACGCTCCGTTTATGTGACGTGACATATGCTCCCGGAGAGGCACAATCGCATCTTCGCCCAAACGAGAGCTCCGGGTTTTCGACGATTCCTTACCGCTGACCGGCAGGACGCCTGATCATGACAGCCACTCCCACCATCCCCCCGACCATGCAAGCCATCGTGCTCGACCAACCCGGCGGCCCGGAAGTCCTGGATCTCGGAGACGAGCCTGTTCCGACGCCTCGCCCCGGCGAAGTGCTGGTGCGCGTGTTCGCCAGCGGCGTGAACCGACCGGACGTCATGCAACGTCAGGGCATTTATCCGCCTCCGCCGGGAGCCAGTCCCCTGCTCGGCCTCGAAATCGCAGGCGAAGTCGTAGCGCTCGGACCGACTGCGGACGATGCCCCGCCCCCGACGCTTGCCATCGGCGACCGCGTCTGCGCCCTGGCCAATGGCGGTGGCTATGCCGATTACTGCGCCGTTCCGACCGGTCAGTGCCTGCCCTGGCCCAAAGGGTTCGACGCAGTGCAGGCCGCTGCCCTGCCAGAAACGTTCTTTACGGTCTGGACAAACCTGTTCATCACAGCAGGGCTTCGCTCTGGAGAGCGCGTTCTGATCCATGGCGGCTCCAGCGGCATCGGCACCACAGCGATACAAATGGCGCGCGCTTTCGGCGCGGAGGTCTACGCTACGGCTGGCAGCGCTGAAAAATGCGCCGTGTGCGAAACGCTCGGAGCCAAGGCGATCAATTACCGCAACGAAGACTTCGTTGAACGCATCGGCGCACTGACGGGTGGAAAGGGCGTGAACGTCATTCTCGACATTGTCGGCGGCTCGTATCTCGATCGCAACCTGCGCTGCCTGTCAGAAGAGGGACGGATCGTAATCATCGCCCTTCAGGGCGGAGCAAAGGCGTCGGAGGTCGGGCTCGCCCGCTTGATGACAAAGCGCCTTACCATCACCGGCACGACGCTTCGCCCCAGAGATTCGGCGTTCAAGGCGCGCGTAGCGCAGGAATTACTGAAAAACGTCTGGCCCAAACTTGACGCGGGCGAAATCGCACCGCTGATACATGCGACATTCCCGCTCGCTCAGGCGGCGGCGGCGCACAGGATGATAGAAGACGGAGCACATTCCGGAAAAATCGTCCTGCTGCATGAAACGGAGTCCTGAGAACCATGCTGCTTGACGTCATCGAACGGAAACCTGAATCAGGCGACGGCTTGTCTAAGCCTCCGGTCGTATTTCTGCACGGGTTGTTTGGGCGCGCCAGAAATTTCGGCTTTTTTCAACGACGAATAGGGGAATTCAAACGAACTCTGGCGCTCGACCTGCGCAACCACGGCGACAGCCCCCACGGCCCCGCAAATTATCCCACGATGGCCGAAGACGTCTTCGAGACGCTGACGGCGCATGACGCAGTGCCCGCCGTGATAGTCGGACACTCGATGGGTGGCAAAACGGCCATGATGTTGGCGCTTCGCCATCCAGCGGCCGTCGAGCGCCTGCTTGTGGCGGATATCGCCCCAGGCGCAGGCGGCTTTCAACAGAGCCACACGCTGGCTGCGGATCTGGCTGCCCTGCCCTTTCCCGCATCGTTGAACCGGGCCGAAGCAGACACGCTTCTGTCCCGTGTCATTCCGGAAGCCGATGTGCGAAATCTTATGCTTCAGAATCTCCGTTTGGGTGAAAACCCGGGATGGACGATCGGGATACATGAGATCGCGTCAGCCATGCCCGAGATCGTCGGATGGCCATCCATACCGGAGGAGACGACCTTCACGGGACAGACGCTTTTTGTCGCTGGCGGCAGATCCCGTTATATACAGCCGACGAATTACCCTGAAATGAAGCACCTTTTCCCGCATTATCGTCTGGAAACCATTCCAGAGGCAGGGCATTGGCTTCACGCTGAAAAACCAATAGAGTTTTTAAGTATTCTTGAAAATTTCCTGAACGCACCCTCTCCCTAACGCTTCATGTATTCCAAAATCGGAGCCCCTACCGTTCGAGCTATATACCTCCGCCGCGTTGCCCCCCTTGTCCGTTCAAACCGGGTCGGGCGGTAGCGGCGCAGCACTTGGCACGGGGCGTCAAGTCCCGCGCAATGCTCCTTCCAGGGGTGTTCCGATGAGGCTTGTGTAGCCACTTTTCAGCGATCTACGCAGATCGGTTCGTGTCGGTAAAAACATAGCGTATTCAAATAGCCCCTACGTGAACAAAGAATATAAGCAGAGGGAAGCGGCTGTCGTCTTTGCACGCGGTTTCACGGTCTAGGACACGACCCTGCGCAGGCAGCTTTCGCTCTTCCGAGAGAGAAAGCCCTCAACATTTTCATCAATTACATGAATTTTTACGTTGTTTCGGCCAGCACGTTTTGCTTCATACAAAGCGCTGTCGGCTTCTGTGTACAAACGCTTGATATCACTCGACAGAGCGCCCGGCGTCAGCCCTATACTCACTGTCGCCCGAAGTCTTCCTGACATATTGTCGCGACAGTGGGTTTCAAAATTTTTGCGAATTTTTTCGCAGATTCCGTAGGCTTCAGGGATAGTGACACCGTACATCAAAATCGAAAACTCTTCTCCGCCGAACCTCGCAGCGATCCACCTGTCGTATAGAGTATCACGCACGACGCAGCCGAACGCCGCAATAACCGCGTCGCCGACGCCATGGCCAAATGTGTCGTTAATCCGCTTAAAATGGTCCAGATCCGCTATCACTAGCGCGATTGGTTCATCCTTGTCTCTCTCCGCGTCTCTCAATGTCTGCAAAGCGTGATCAAACCCGTGTCGATTCAGAAGACCAGATAACTTATCGGTATTCGCCTCTCGCCGAAGTTCCATCATCTGATCAACTGCGATGGCAATAAGAAGATTAAGCGCCACTGCAACTGAAATCATAATTTGGGCAAAAATAGTTGTTGCCCAGTATAGAGATTCATGAAATGCAGAAAAATTGTCCGAAAACAGCACACTCAAAAGAACTGGGCGAATAAAATAGTTTGCTGAAACCAGGAAACACAAAGAGAACAATATATTATCTATGACATGCCTTCTTTGAGCTTTACTCATCTTGAAAGCCGTCAATAAAGAAACAGAGCCTAACGCAAAGTTCACGTCGTAAAGCCTGCAAGGCAAACAATTATCAACAAATGACACCATAGAATAAGAAGAAACCATCAACGTAAATATCAGAGAATATAAAAAAAATGGTATTCCAACTTCGTATCGAATTATTATAGACGCCGACATAAGTACAGATGAAAGAAGAAATCCTATATTTGCCACGAAAGACAGAACGCGATACTCTGGGCCAATCAATTCTGCCAAAACAAATGCCGCCGTCATTACGGCGTAGCAATATGCTGCCAATTTGGGGTATAGCTGTGAGCGGTTATGTCTCCACAAGAGGCCGAATGCTACGGCGAGCAGGAGACTTACGCCAGGATTCAAAAGTGAGGCGAAGAAATGTGCCCCAAGGCTAGGTGGCATGGCCGGACTGTGCTCCTGCAGAACAAGCCCTAGACACACGCTTCATGCCCAAAGCGCAAGGCCGAAAGCGGCACGGAATGTCAATACGTTACAAATTCAAATCTAAAAATTCCAAATTTATATAATAAGCAAATAATATGAACTTTGATGCGATAAGATTTTATTTTCGATTATCGTGAAAATAAATACGAACAGATAGATAACAGAAAGAAGTCGGTGCAACCTGATTCTGCTGCATTTTGTCTGAATAAAATTACACGCTCAAATCGAAAAAAGCTCAATATAAAAAAGCGGCGCATCGTAATGCGCCGCCCCAAAATCCATAAAAAAACAAAGCGAATGTCACCACCAGAACATTAAAAATGAAGCGCTCCGTCGTAGGCCGCCAACACCGCCTCGTGCATGGATTCTGAAATGGTCGGATGCGGGAACACCGTTTCCTTCAACTCCGCTTCCGTCAACTCTCCACTCCGAGCAATCACGTAGCCCTGAATCATCTCGGTGACTTCCGCTCCGATCATGTGAGCGCCGAGAAGTTCACCCGTCTTCGCGTCGAACACAGTCTTCACCAGCCCGTCGACTTCGCCCATGGCGATCGCCTTGCCGTTACCGATGAATGGGAAGCGGCCGACCCGGACCTCATAGCCCGCCGCCTTAGCCTTTGCTTCCGTGTAACCCACTGAAGCGATCTGCGGCCGGCAATATGTGCAGCCAGGAATTTTCGTGGCGTCAATCGGGTGAACATGGCGACCGGCAATCGCTTCCACACACATCACCGCCTCATGGCTGGCCTTGTGCGCAAGCCATGGCGCACCCGCGACGTCACCGATGGCGTACACGCCCGGCTCGCCAGTCCGGCACAATTCGTCGGTGACGATGTGTGTTTTCTCGACCACGATCCGGGTGCCGTCAACGCCGATATTCTCGACATTGCCGACAATTCCAACAGCCGAGATCACGCGATCGAAGGTCAGGCTATGCGTCTTGCCGCCCGCTTCGATATCGACGCTGACTTCCGAAGCGCCCTTCTTCAAAGGCCCAACCTTGGCGCTCGTGAGAACCTTCATTCCCTGTTTTTCGAAAGCCGTGCGCGCCAGCTTGCTAATCTCTTCATCCTCGACAGGGAGAATGCGATCAGCAACCTCGACCAGCGTCACCTCGGAGCCCATGTTGCGGTAAAACGACGCGAATTCCGTGCCGATCGCACCTGAGCCGATAACCAGCAATCGCTTCGGCAACTCATCCGGCACCAGAGCCTCACGATATGACCAGACGAACTTGCCGTCGGGCTCCAGTCCCGGCAGCGCGCGCGCGCGCGCGCCCGTCGCAAGAATTACGTTGGTCGCCGTCAGAACGGCTTTCGCGCCGTCCTTCAACGTTACTTCAATTTTGCGCTTTTTACCAGAAACGCCTGAAAGCTTTGCAAACCCGTCGAAAACGGGAACCTTCGCTTTCTTCAACAGATGAGCCACGCCTCCAGAGAGCTGCTTCGACACAGCACGAGAGCGCGCGACGACCTTTTGGAAGTCAAAGCGAGGATTGTCCGCGGCGAACCCGAATTGCCCAAGGTCATGCAGCAGGTGGTTGATTTCTGAAGCGCGTAGCAGCGCTTTCGTCGGGATACAGCCCCAGTTAAGGCAAATGCCCCCGAGGTGATTGGCCTCCACAACGGCGACCGACAGTTTCAGTTGCGCCGCGCGAAGGGCCGCGACGTAACCGCCGGGGCCGCCGCCGATGACGACAAGATCGAACTCGGTGGTGCTCATGCCTGTTTCCTGGCTGCTTCTTGAGAAAACGGGATCGGTTGATATCCCTGCCCCGGGCGTCGCTTACAGCACGACGCCCGGGGCCACTTCATGTTCAGATGACGAGCGCAATCGGATTCTCGACGATCGAACGCAACGTGGACATCCATTGCGCTCCCAACGCCCCGTCCACCACACGATGGTCCGCGGACAGGGTCGCCGTCATGACCGTCGCGACAGCCAGAGCGTCTCCCTTGACCACGGCGCGCTTTTCACCGGCAGCAATCGCCAGAATTCCAGCTTGTGGCGGGTTGATGATTGCAGAGAACGACGTGACGCCGAACATGCCCATATTGGAAATCGAGAACGAGCCTCCCTGAAACTCTTCCGGTTTCAGCTTGCCTGCACGGGCGCGGGCGACAAGGTCCTTGGTCTCGTTGCTGATCTCGCGGAGAGTCTTTTTATCAGCCTGCCGAATGATCGGAGTGATCAGACCGTCAGGGATCGAAACCGCGATCGAGATGTCGACGTCATTGTACTGAATCAACGCATCTTCCGTGAAGGACACGTTCAATCCGGGAACACGACGGAGCGCGAGAGCCGCCGCCTTCACCAGCATGTCGTTGACCGACAGCTTGAACGCATCCGGCCCATCCTCTGGAGAGGCCTTGTTCAACTGCGACCGCAGCGCTAGGAGCGCGTCAAGCTGCATGTCGATCGACACATAGAAATGCGGAACTGTTGTTTTCGATTCAGTGAGCCGTCGCGCAATCACCTTACGCATCGACGACAGTGGCGTGCTGGTGAAACCACCAGGCGCGGCAGGAGTGGCGGCCCCTTTTGACGCCGCGACCGGGGCTGCTTTCGCAGATTCAACGTCACGTTTTACGATGCGTCCGTTCGGGCCGGAGCCCTTCACGCTCGCAAGGTCAATTCCAGCGTCTTTCGCAATCCGCTTCGCCAGTGGCGACGCAAAAACCCGCCCCTCAGGAGCAGATTTCGCGGGCGCGTTCGACGCAACCTGCGGTGCCTTGGCCGCAGGCGCCGCAGCCGCCTGCTCAACGACAGGCTTTTCTTTTGGAGCCTCGGCCGCAGCGTTGCCCGACGGCGTACCGTCGGGAACGGCTTCGCCGTCGTCTACGAGAATAGCGATCGGCGCATTCACCGCCACGCCTTCGGTGCCGGCCGGCACAAGGATGCGGCCTAGCACGCCCTCGTCAACCGCCTCGACCTCCATCGTCGCCTTATCGGTTTCGATTTCCGCGATAACGTCGCCAGAGGAGACCTTGTCGCCCTCCTGCTTAAGCCAACGCGAAAGCTTGCCCTCCGTCATGGTCGGCGAGAGGGCCGGCATCAGGATATCGGTAGCCATGATGTCTCCTCAGACCAGCTTGCGGACGGCGTCCACAACCCAGTCAGGCTGCGGCAGCGCGAGTTTTTCCAGATTGGCGGCGAAAGGCATCGGCACATCGACTCCCGCAACGCGCACCGGCGGCGCATCCAGCCAGTCGAACGCGTGCTCGATGATCTGCATGACGATTTCCGCGCCGATACCTGCGAAGGGCCAACCTTCCTCCACCGTCACCAGACGGGAGGTCTTCTTCACGCTCTCCACGATGGTCGCGATATCCAGCGGACGGATGGAACGCAGGTTGATGACCTCCGCATCAATCCCCTGTTCAGCCAGAATATCCGCCGCAGCCATGGCTGTTCCAACGGAGATCGAGAAACCGACCAGCGTGACGTCCTTGCCGGGCCGCTCGATTTTCGCCTTGCCGATCGGGAGAATGAAATCCTCATCGACGGGGCACTGGAATTTGTGCCCGTAGAGCATCTCGTTTTCCAGCACGATCACCGGGTTCGGATCGCGAATGGCCGCGCGCAGCAGACCTTTCGCATCCGCCGCCGACCATGGGGCGACAACTTTCAGGCCAGGAACATGCCCGTACCAGCTCGCATAACATTGCGAATGCTGTGCGCCGACGCGCGACGCGGCGCCGTTCGGAGCGCGGAAGACGATGGGACAACCCATCTGTCCGCCTGACATGTACAGCGTCTTCGCTGCGGAATTGATGATGTGGTCGATGGCCTGCATCGAGAAGTTCATCGTCATGAACTCAACGATCGGACGCAGCCCCGTAAGCGCCGCGCCCGTCGCCATGCCCGTGAAGCCGTGTTCGGTGATCGGCATGTCGATGACGCGCCCTTCGCCGAACTCATCAAGCAGTCCCTGCGACACCTTGTAGGCGCCCTGATACTGGCCGACTTCCTCACCGATCAGGAACACGTCCGGATCGCGTCGCATTTCCAGCGCCATGGCGTCGCGCAGCGCTTCGCGAACCGTGATTTCACTTGTCTCGCCCCAGTCCTTTTCAGGTTCAGGCGCTGACGGCGCAACCGTAGCGGTTGCGGGTTTGGACGACGTGGCGGACTCTGCCGCAGCTTCGACTTTCTCCGGCGCGACAGAGGGCGCAGCTGACTGTGCGGCGCCACCGGCTTCGGGAACGCTCTCCCCGTCGGCGACCAGAACGGCGATCGGCGCGTTCACAGCCACGCCCTCAGTTCCTTCAGGCACAAGAATGCGGCCAAGCACGCCTTCGTCGACAGCCTCGACCTCCATCGTCGCCTTGTCGGTTTCGATTTCCGCGATCACGTCGCCAGACGATACGGCGTCGCCCTCTTTCTTGAGCCAACGGGCAATCTTGCCCTCGGTCATGGTCGGCGAAAGCGCCGGCATCAGAATATCGGTGGCCATTACGCTTACGCCTCTACCAGCACGTCTGTGTACAGTTCCGCCGGATCAGGCTCCGGGCTCGTTTTCGCAAATTCCGTGGCGTCAGCGACGACGGCCTTGATGCCATCCTCTACGGCCTTCAGTTCGGCTTCCTCGACGCCCGAAGCCAGCAACTGGCTACGAACGTGGTCGATCGGATCATGCTTCTGGCGAATCTCGTCGACTTCGCTGCGCTGGCGATACTTCGCCGGATCGGACATGGAATGACCGCGATAGCGATACGTCGACATCTCCAGCAGGTACGGCCCATTGCCTGCCCGGCAGTAGGCGACAGCCTCCCGTGTCGCTGCGTTGACGGCGGAAACATCCATGCCGTCAACCTGCTTTCCCGGAATACCCCAGGGTTCGCCATTGCGCCAAAGATGCTGAGACGCCGCCGAAGACCGCTCGACGCTCGTCCCCATGCCATAGCGGTTGTTTTCGATCACGAACACGCAAGGCAGTTTGTGCAGGGCGGCGAGATTGAAGCTTTCGTACACCTGCCCCTGATTGGACGCGCCTTCGCCGAAATAGGTCATCGAGACCTCATCCGTGCCACGATACTTGTTGGCGAAAGCGAGACCTATGCCCAGCGCAACCTGCGCGCCCACAATGCCGTGGCCGCCGTAAAAATTCTTCTCGCGCGAGAACATGTGCATCGAGCCGCCCTTGCCGCGCGAATACCCGGTCGCGCGGCCAGTCAGCTCCGCCATGACGCCGCGCGGGTCCATGCCCGCCGCGATCATCTGACCGTGGTCACGGTACGACGTGATAATCTTGTCGCCTTCCTTGAGCGCCATCTGCACGCCGACGACGACCGCCTCCTGCCCGATATACAGATGGCAGAATCCGCCGATCAGCCCCATGCCGTAAAGCTGGCCAGCCCTCTCTTCGAAGCGACGAATCAGAAGCATATCGTGGAAGGCGCGCTTGAGACCTTCCGTGTCGAGCGAGGGGTCGTTCCGTCCCGCTGCCAGGTTGGACGTGGGGGTATCAGCCATAAAAAACGCTCCACTCGTCAAAATATATCGTGCGGGCGACGCAGCACGCCGCCCGCCTGTCGGGATTTTCAGGAACCCGTAAAATCGCCGGACCGTCCGCCAGATTTTTGCACAAGACGTATATCGCCGATACGCATTGAGCGATCCAGAGCCTTGCACATGTCATAAACTGTTAGTGCGCTGACGCTTACGGCAGTCAGTGCCTCCATCTCGACCCCGGTTTGACCACAAGTTTTGGCCGTCGCCTCGATTTCAACTGCCCCCGACATTACCTCAAGCGTCACCTTAACCGAGGTCAACATTATGGGATGGCAAAGCGGAATCAGGTCCGAAGTGCGCTTCGCAGCCATCACACCTGCGATACGGGCCGCCGCAAGCACGTCGCCTTTCGGCATTTCACCCGAAGACAAAAGCCGCGCGACTTCCGACGCTATGCTCACCCGGCCACGGGCTACCGCGACGCGTACGGTCTCCTGCTTCCCTGAAACGTCGACCATGAGAGCCCGCCCCTGCGCATCGAGGTGCGTGAACCCGTCCGGGTCAATCCCGGATTCGGAATGATCTGAAGACATTACGCCAGCGCTCCGCCTGACGGGATCTGGGCGACGCCGCGCCGGTCAGCCCTGACCAAGCAACGCTCGCGCGGCGACGCCAGGATCCTCGTGACGCAACAACGATTCACCTACGAGGAAACCGCTGGCGCCAACCGATCCAAGACGGACGACATCCTCATGCGTGCGGATGCCGCTTTCCGACACGATAATCTTGTCAGGGGGCACCAGCGGCGCAAGCCGCATCGTCGTTTCCAGATCCGTGCGAAGCGACTTGAGATCCCGATTGTTGATCCCGATCAGGGAGGTGTCGAGAGCCAGAGCACGGGTCAACTCCTCCTCGGAGTGCACCTCGACCAGCACATCAATGTCGAGGCCGCGCGCATGATCCACAAGGTCGGCGGCCTCGACGTCCGTGAGGATCGCCATGATCAGCAGTACGCAATCGGCGCCGATCAATCGCGTCTCGTAGATTTGCCACGGGTCGAAGATGAAATCCTTCCGCAACACCGGAAGGTCGCAGGCCGCCCGGGCGGCCTTCAGATCCTCCATATCGCCGTGAAAGCATGAGCTCTCCGTGAGTATCGAAAGGCACGCGGCACCCGCCGCTTCGTATGACCTGGCGATGGCGACCGGGTCGTACGGATCACGCAACAGTCCGGCAGACGGCGACGCTTTCTTGATTTCAGCGATCAACCCCGGAAGCTGGTCCGCCGTCTTCTCCTTGAGAGCTCGACCAAAACCGCGAGGCGCAAATTCCGCCTCACGCGCCTTTGCCGAGATGTCTTTCAGCGACATCAACGTCGAACGATGCGCCACCTCAATCCGGGAGCGCGCGACAATGCGGGCCAGAACGTCTGGCAGTGAGGAATTACCCTCCCCCGACGCCTCAACAGGCGCCTCATTCGGCGTCTCGTTCATCATGTCCCTGATCTCGCATTTGAAACTGTAATTCGGGCCGAGCGCGGCACGAAACCGCTCTCCCCCATAGCGAAAGTCGCGTCACCAACCGTCACGAACCGCTCCCGCTCCGGTCGCTGGCGGCCTCAGCCCCTCCGTTACGGGCAGCCTGAAGCCTGGATAACGCCGCGCCATTGTCGATCACATGCGCCGCAAGCGCAACGAGTTCCCGTAAAGCCTCCGGGACTATGCGCCCTGCCTGCAGCGCCACGCCACGCCCCGCCACATGCAAGGCGCACGCCGCGTTGAGCAAAACAGTGTCCCTGTAAGGCCCGTGCGCGCCCTTGAGCAACGCTAACAACGCTTCCGCGTTTTCGACCGGACCACCGCCAGCTATCGCTGATATGGGCGCCGAAGGCAGACCCGCCATATCCGGCGTAAGAATCGTGCGAATAATTTCGCCGTTCTCCAGAGCCGCTATCTCCGTCGGCCCTGATAGCGTGACCTCATCGACGCCTCGCGACGGAACGCCCGGCCCGGCGCCCGTGACCTCACCGCAAACAGCCCATACACGCTCCGACCCAAGGTCACGCAGGGTCGTCACGACCGGCTCGAGCCACACAGCCTCGGGAACCCCGACGAGTTGCCGCGTCACGCGCGCCGGGTTGGCGAGCGGTCCGACGAGATTGAACAGGGTTCGCACGCCGAGCGCCCGCCGTGCTCCTGCGGCATGACGCATGGCCGGATGGTGGGATGGCGCCGCCATGAAGATGAGCCGCCGCTCGCGCAGTTCCGCCCCGAGAGTCGCGCAGTCGCTTTCCAGAGGCACTCCGAGCGCGCCCAATACGTCCGACGCGCCAGACAATGAGGACAATGCCCGATTACCGTGCTTGGCGACGGGAACGCCCAGGGCCGAAACGACGAACGCAACAGCCGTGGATACGTTAAGCGTCCCGTGACCGTCCCCGCCGGTGCCGCATACGTCGATGGCGCCCGGCGGCGGCTCCTCGATCGCCAACATTCGCGATCGCACCGCAAGAACCGCGCCGAGCAGTTCCTCCTGACGCTCCCCGCGCACCCGCAGCCCCATCAGGAACGCTGCGATCTGCGCCTCGCTCGCCGCGCCATCCATGATCAGACCGAAGGCGTTTCGCGCCTCGTCCACGGAAAAGGGGCGCCCGGTGGCCACGGCGGCCAAAACCGGGCGAAAGGGATCGGCGTCCGTGGCCACAACGTGAGTCGCGCCGCTCATGCAGGTTGCACGATGACGGTTCGCCGGGATCGAAACTCTGACATTACCCGCGCAGCCTCACGCCGCCTTCCGCGTCGCGCGCCATCCGCGCGCAGACGCGAGAAAATTCGCCAATATGTCGCGGCCATGTTCCGACGCGATGCTTTCGGGATGGAACTGCACGCCATGGATTGGCAGCACGCGATGGCGCAATCCCATGATGACGCCGTCGTCAGTCCACGCGGTTTTTTCAAGCGCGTCGGGGAACGTAGCCGGATCGACGGTCAGGCTGTGGTAGCGGGTCGCAAGGAAGGGGCTGGGCAGGCCTACGAACACATCGGCCCCGTCATGAAACACCTTGCTCACCTTGCCATGCACCGGGCTCGGAGCCCTGACGACGTCTCCGCCGAAGACCTGACCAATCGCCTGATGGCCCAGACACACGCCGAATATGGGAATCACGCCCCCGGCCTGACGGATCAGGTCGCAGCAGACGCCCGCTTCGTTGGGGGTGCACGGACCGGGAGACAGCACGATCGCCTCCGGCGCCAGCGCAATCGCCTGCTCGGCGGTTAGCGCGTCGTTGCGGCGGACGTCGCAGACTTCACCCAGTTCGCCCAGGTAATGGACGAGATTGAAGGTGAAGCTGTCGTAGTTGTCGATCAACAGGATCATGCCTTTATGATGGCGATCCGTCGGCCTCCGGTCAAACCCCTCCCCAACGCAGCGCACGTCATGCCAGAGGTTGACAGAATCTGATCAGGCGATCGCATTGATTGGGATCACCTGCTTCGGAAATGAGTCCCCCCGCCGTGCCGACGAAACCTAAATCCACCAGTCACCGCCCCCGCGTGTACCTTGCAGGCGATCTCGTCTTCCGCCCCGCCCCGGAGAGCCTGTTCGCCACCCTGAAGGCGGTATGCGCGGCGCACGGCCTGGAAGGCGTGGCGCCACTGGACGGACAGATCGACCTCAGCGGGCTACCTCCCGGACTGGAAACGACGCTGTCCATCGTCACAGCCGATCGCAATCTCATGGATTCATGTGATGCGGGGATATTTTGCCTCGACCCGTTTCGCCGCGCCGCCGACATGGACCCCGGCACCGCCGTCGAGATCGGCTACATGGCGGCGCAGGACAAAGCGCTGGAAGGCTATACCGTCGACGGCAGATCCTATCCCGATAAAGTACGGGACTACTGCGCCCGAGCATGGGGCGAAGGCCTGCGCCTGCGCCAGATCACGGGGGGCAGCGGGTCATTAGAGGATGCTGACGGCCTGATCGTGCATTCGGAAGGGATGGTTCAGAACGGCATGACGGAAGGCTTCATTCGCCTCTCCGGCGGCTCCGTTCATGTCGCCACAACGCTTCCGGAAGCGTTGGCTCTTGCAGCTGCCGCCCTAGCGAAGCGCCTTGCAGGCTGACCAAACGTCGATACGATCTTACAACAGATTATAGCCGGTATGTATAAACCGATTATCTGTCATTGAAAAATTTCATATAAATCCTGATGCTCCTGCGCCGTCGGCTGGCGGAGGATCAGCGCGGATTTTTAACAAATGACCACCGCTCAGGACGACATCCCAAGAGGCCTGACGCTCTGCGCCCTTGGCTATCTGTGTTTTTCCATGCAGGACGCGACCGTGAAGTGGTTGGTCGCCACATACTCGGTGCCGGAAATCCTGCTCTTTCGAAGCTTCGTCGTCGTGGCGATCGCCTGCATCATCGGACGACGGCAAGGCCTAGCGCTGCTCAAGCCCCGCAACCCGAGCGCCATCCTCGCCCGCGCATCGCTTATGCTGATGGCGTGGTTCTCATACTACTCGGCAGCACGATCGCTTGGACTCGCAGAACTGACGACGATCTACTTCGCCGCGCCAGTCATCACGGTCGCGCTGTCGGTCTTTGTGCTACGCGAGCATGTCAATGCAGAGCGATGGGCGGCCGTGCTCGTCGGCTTCGCTGGCGTTCTGACGGCCGCAGCGCCGCATGGCGACATCTCCGGCCTGAAGCCAGCGCTGGCTGCGTTTTTCGCAGCGATCTGCTGGGGCATGAGTTCGATTTTGATCCGCGTCATCAGCCGCTCTGATTCGACGGCAAGCCAGATCGCCCTTACGAACGGCTTCTTCGCAGTCACATGCGCACTTGCACTGCCATGGATGTGGCGGACGCCGGACCTTGCGGCTCTCGCCATGATGCTGGGCCTTGGCGTTGCTAGCGGCTTCGGCCAATTCCTTCTCTACGAAGGCTTCCGCTACGCGCCCGCGTCCGTGGCCGCCCCTATGGAATATACGGGACTGATCTGGGCGTTCATCTACGAGTATCTGATCTGGAACGACGTTCCTCACGCCAACGTATTTGGCGGCGCACTGTTGATCGTCGGCGCGAGCCTGACGCTGGTATGGTCAGAGCGCCAGCGCAAGCGCGGCTTTCGCGGCGCGACGGTATCCAGTCCTGACACTGCGCCTCAATGAGGCGTTTTTCGTTTCATCAGACACGGGCCTGGGGGCGGCGCACGGTCAACCATTGGCGGCAAATCGACGCAACCGCGTCAATGACCGTTGCCCTCTGCCTAAATTATTTTTCCACGCAAATTAAAGCTGAACTGACAAACGCCTTAGAGCGAAGCATAATGCCGCACGGAATCAGCACCACATCCATAATGAAAATCAACCTGTGCTATACTAGGAATGTACCGACACTCTCGCACTCTTTCATTCAGTCAGTGCAACCATCATCCAGCATAGCCATCAAAATTTCCAGTTACGGGAAACGCGGAGTGATAAGGCGAAAAGCAGCCTTTAACTTTCTCAATCGCACATCGTAGTGTTCGCTGAATACGATCATTCGCCTGACGAATTACGTCAACGCTCTATAAACGCCCACACACTTGAATGTTTGACGGAATTTTATAAGAAATCGCTGAAAGAAATATAAAACTTAAAAACAACCAACTACCGCGCCTACATTGACGCCCAAGCCAAACCACGCGCTTAAGCGCGTCACAGCTTTCAGAACGCCAGAGATTATTTCTCACTATATTTCGAAAAATTCACGCTACGCCAACATCTTCCGTCAGGGAGACATAGCGAACCAGCACGCACTCCTCTATCAGGAGCGGAGTGAAGCCCCGCCCCTGCAAGCCATGACGGGCGCGTCAAGATCCCCCGTAACAGGAAATGCTGTGAAGGCACACAAACTATCTCATCATCCCGAGGGGGATTGTTGAATGCGCCCACTCCAGCGCCACACGTCAAACGATCCGGATCGACGAAGTAGCACAACCTGGCAACAATCGCGTCTGCCGCAGCCCCTCCGGGCTGGACCTCACTCCTGAACAGCCGTGGCGGGCGCGCGCTCCAGAACGGCGGCAAAAAACCCATCAGTGCCGTTCATGCCCGGCGACAGGGACAGGATAGGCGACCCCGCCAATACGTCCGGCACATCACGCGCATCGGGAGAGATGAGACGGAACGCCGGATTGCGTGCGAGAAATGCATCGATCTGGTCCTGGTTTTCAGCATCCAGAACCGAACATGTGGCGTAAACCATACGCCCGCCCGGTTTCACCAGAGCCGCAGCGCGATCAAGAATCTCGCGCTGTTTCACAGTCAACTCGGTAAGGTCCGCCTCTTCCAGCCTTACGCGAGCATCCGGGTTGCGCCGCCACGTCCCCGTCCCGGTGCATGGCGCGTCCACCAGCACGCGGTCGAAACTCGCAGCCCGACGTTTCGCCCACTTGTCGCCCGGGACAAGCAGATGTCTCTCGACATTATGCACGCCGGCGCGACGCAGGCGACGCACCGCCCCCTCCAGCCGTGGCTCGGAAACGTCGCACGCCACGATGTGCCCCTTGTTCGCCATCGTCATGGCGATGGCCAGCGTCTTACCGCCCGCGCCCGCGCAATAGTCGAGCACCCGCATGTCCGGCCCGGCTCCGAGCATCGCCACGACAAGCTGACTGCCTTCGTCCTGAATTTCGACAAGCCCATCCTTGAAGGCGGCGCTGCTCGTTACCGGCAGACGGCCCGGCAAGCGAAGGCCCCACCGAGACAGTTCGGTCGGGTCAGCATGCAGCCCGTCTCGCGCCAGCGCCTTGCGCGCGGCCTCCCGGTCGCCCCGTAACGTATTGACGCGGAGGTCGAGCGTCGCCTCCCGCGCCATCGCAGCAAGCTCCGCCTCAAGCGTATCGCCGAACCGCTGCTCCAGATGCGGCAGCAGCCAGTCCGGAATTTCAAGCCTTACAGCGCGCGGCGCATTCTCAAGCGGCGCGGCGGCGGGCTGCGTCAGCTTGTCCAGCGCGTGGCGTTCGTCCGCGCTCAAGGCGCCGGGCGCGAACCGTCCCTCGACGAAGCCCTGGGACAACGCGCCAAGGCTGTCCCCCTGTTCCATCCGCCGGACGGCGACACGCAGACGCGGCGTCGCAGCAGCCCCAACCTGTTCAAGGCGCCAGGCGACGCGCCGCCAATGCCGCAGCACGTCCCACACGATCACGGAAATGGCACGCCTGTCTCCCCCGCCGATAAAGCGACGCTCGCGAAAGAACGCGTTGGCGACGGCGTCCGCCGGACGGCGCGGCGTGGCGTCCATGGCGGTCAAAAGATCAATGGCGGCGGCGAGCCGGGCGGAGGGAGTCATGAATATCCTGCAACAGAAACTGGCGCCGACGCCACAAACGTCAGAAACGCGGCCAACGCGCGTCCCGCAAAACCCGGTTTGTCCGCGCGCGCCCTACAAGACGCCGCGCGCGGACGCGGAAATCAGTCGCGCCGGTAATTGGGCGCTTCACGCGTGATGGAAACGTCGTGGACGTGGCTCTCGCGCAGCCCCGCTCCGGTGATCCGACGGAACCGCGTGCGCGTCTGAAGGTCCCGTAGATGGGCTGAACCCGTGTAACCCATGCCCGCCTTCAGGCCGCCGACGAGCTGATGCACCACCGCACCCATCGCGCCCTTGTAAGCCACCCGCCCCTCGATGCCTTCCGGCACCATCTTGTGGGTGTCCTTGACTTCCTGCTGGAAGTAACGGTCTGCGGATCCACGCGCCATGGCGCCGAGGCTACCCATGCCGCGATAGGATTTGTAGGAACGCCCCTCATAGAGGAACACCTCGCCCGGCGCCTCTTCCGTGCCGGCGAGCAGAGAGCCCACCATCACCACGTCAGCGCCCGCACCGATCGCCTTGACCAGATCGCCCGAGTTCCGGACGCCGCCGTCGGCGATGGCGGGCGTGTCGCGGCCATGACAGGCAGCCGCCGTCTCCAGCACAGCAGAGAACTGCGGCACGCCAACGCCTGCCACAATACGGGTCGTGCAGATGGAGCCCGGCCCGATGCCAATTTTCACGCCGTCAGCGCCGACGTCGATCAGCGCTTCAGCCGCTTCCGGCGTCGCGACGTTGCCCGCAATGACCTGAACCGAGCTATCAACGGACTTGATCCGTTCGACCGCGCGCAGCACGCCCGAAGAGTGACCGTGCGCGGTGTCGACCACCAGCACGTCCACGCCAGCCTCTATCAGCAGCCGCGCACGGCTGAACCCGTCCTCGCCCACGCCCGTCGCCGCAGCGCAGCGCAAACGGCCGAGACCGTCCTTGATCGCCAGTGGATGAGCGACCGCCTTGTCCATGTCTTTTACGGTGATGATGCCGACGCAACGGTTGGAATCATCAACCACCAGCAGCTTTTCGATCCGATGCTTGTGCAGGAGCTGACGCGCAACGGCGGGGTCCGCGCCATGCCGCACCGTGACCAGATTTTCATGCGTCATCAGCTCGGCGACGCGTTGCTTGGGATCAGTCGCGAAGCGCACGTCGCGATTGGTCAGAACGCCGACCAGAACCTGCGTGCCGGGCTCAACCACAGGCAGGCCGCTGATCCCGTTGCGCGCCATGATCGTCCGCACTTCTGCGAGCGTCTGCTCGGGACCAACCGTAACCGGGTTGACAACCATGCCGGACTCGAACCGCTTGACGCGGCGGACATGCTCGGCCTGCTCTTCGGGGTCCAGATTCTTATGAATGACGCCAAGACCGCCTTGCTGCGCCATCGCGATCGCCATGGCCGACTCCGTAACCGTGTCCATCGCGGCGGAGATCAGCGGGATGTTCAGATCGATGGTGCGGGTAAGGCGCGTGCGCGTGTCGGCGTGCGCGGGCAGCACGTCGGAGGCCGCCGGAACGACGAGCACGTCGTCGAACGCCAGCGCCTCGGTGATACGGTCATAGAGTGAGCCGAATTGTGTGCCTCTGGTCGCCATGGCGCGGGAACCCCTCTGAGTGAAGCGGGCGACCCAACTGCATGACAGGCCCAAGCCTGCCGCCCCGTGCGTTCGGAAAGTCGATAGCGCAAAACACGCCGCTCGTTTCCGGACGTCTCTTCAAGGGCAGGCCGCTTTTACGGCTCGCCTCGGGTCCCCGACCGTTGGCGCACCCTCATAAGAGCAAGCGGGACGCCTGACAAGCAGAACCATGCGGATGACTGCGTAGCAGAGCCAGAAATGTAGAAGTCGGAGCCGGAACAAATAACAAACCGCAAGCAAAGCCACTTGCGGCGCGCCCCTCGGCGCTGAACTTCACCGACGTCGTTTTTACCGACCGAGCAACTGCCGCGACAGCTCGACATGGCGGTCGGCGTAGACCTGCGAATTCACGACCGTCTTCATCCGCGCCTGCGCATTAGCCACCATGCGCACTCGCAAACCGGGGTCGGCCGCGATCTCGTTGATCGCAAGAGTGAGTTCATGCGCGTCGCCTGGCTGCACATAACGAACTGCGGTCTCGTCGAAATATTCGCGCAGGCCGCCAACATCCGTCGCAATGACCGGGAGACCCATCAACGTCGCCTCCTGAACCACCGTACAACCGGAAGCGTGCAGGTTCGGCAGCAGCGGCACGACGACAATGTCCGCCCACTCGTATTGGGCCCACAATTCGTCGTTGTTCTGCACAGTCACGACCGACGCGCCCGCTGTGCCGGCGACCGCGTCAGTCGCCGTCTTCGCCCGCGACACGATCCTGACCTCACCCGGGATTCGGCGTCCGGCCGCAACGAGCGTTTTCCAATCCCGGTGCTCATCGTTGCCGAGAGACAGGATGCGCACGTCACGCGCAACCTCCCTGAACGGGTGCGAGCGCACCGTGTCGGCGTTGATGCCGAAGAGAACCACCTCCGTGCGGCGGGTCGGAAACATCCGGGCCGCCACGGAACGGTTGTCCGGAGAATGGAAAGTCAACAGGTCCGCCCTGTTAAGCAGAAACCGATACAGAGCTTTCTGAAGGCTATTGCGCTGCGGCCACCGATCCACGAGCCACACCGACTGGGCGAGCAGACGCGGCTTGTGTCCACGCGACAGCAGCAAAACCATCGCCGTGGCGAGACTCTGGGCCTCCGTATGCGTCCAGACGATATCCGCCTTGCGTATCCCGTGACGATTGCGCCAGGCGTGCACGAAATCGAATCCGAGAAGCAGCCGCGCTACATATCGGACTGCCTTGGACGGCAACGTTTCGACCAGATCCTCTGATTGTTCGATGACGACGTCCGGCCCGGCCGCGCGGTAATATCCATAGGCGTATTTTTCGTTGACGCCGATGACCTTGCCCCGGGTCCAGAGGTCATGCCAAACCCGCGCGCCATAACCGTAACTCAGTTGGACAAAAACCTGCATCGCGCTCTCGATCATCTGCCACGCGCCACGCCGGCCGCGCCGTAAGGTCGCACATAGGTAATGTCGAAAGGTCAAAAAAAATCAATAGCGCCAATAATTGGACTTGCGTTCGATCGCCTCCGGATTTTCCGCGAGATTAAAACCTCGCGCTATGTCACATTACCGATCATCGACCCCGAACGACGACGATAAAACAAAAGCAGCGACAAAAACGACAACCCAGGGCGCGAGCCCGGAACGGGGCGGAGATTTCAGAGTGACGAAGCTCTTTCACGATCGGAACCGCAGCAACGAACCGACGCTGCCGCCTGACCGACCCGACGCCCTGATCGGCGTCGTTCTCGCATCCGCGCTCGACACCGCAGCCGATGCAAATCCGGCGCGTCAACGCGACCGTGAACAGGCGATCGTGGACCTCTGCCAGACCGCACATTTCCGGCCCGTAGGACTTACCGGACCGTTCATTCTGCACCTTTCCGTCAGCGGCCATCAGGGACTGGTCTTCGACGTCCGCAGCGAGGAAGACGAACCCCTCCACGCGCAGCTTATATCCCTGACGCCGTTCGGTCGGCTTCTCAAGGATTACGCGCTGATGATCGACAGCTTCGAAGCCGCCATGGAAGAGGGCAATCGCAGCAAGGTGCAGGCGATCGACATGGGCAGACGCGGCATTCATGACGAGGCGGCCGATCTTCTGATGGAGCGCCTCGACGGGAAAATCGCCATGGACCGCCCCACCGCCCGACGGCTTTTCACGCTGATCTGCCTGTTGACCCAGCGCGGCTGATTTCCACGTTCAGTCCGGAACGGTCGGAACACCGCCGCAGCGGTTCCTCGACCTGATGGCCGCGCCGACCGGGCTGGATCGGGTTGCGCCAATTCGCTAGAGCATCGTCCGACCGGACGGAAACGTCTGACAAGACAAAGATATTCGCCAAGACAGCAGTTTACGGCGTGATCTGTGCGACTGGACGAAACTCTGACGCCGCTTAGCCGGTTGCGTTGGCCAGACCTGAACCCGGCGGAGAACTTTATGACTGTGCAACGGCCTGACGGGCCTCCTGCGCCGGACAAACGGGAAATCCCGTATAACGAGGCGCTCCTCGGCGACACCGAGACCGAAACGCCATCGTCCGGGGCGGACGCCGAAGACGACGCGTGGTTCCCCCTTGTCCTGCGCCTCGGCGGCGGCGCCCGCGCCCTTGTGGTCGGCGGCGGCGCCATAGGCGCGAACAAGACAGCGCTGCTCGTCGCCGCCCGCGCGCATGTCGTCGTTCTGGCGCCTGAACTCTGCCCGGAACTCGCGCGACTGCATCGCGACGGACGCATTGAGCACGTCGCGCAAGCGGTCAGCGAAACCCTGCTGGAATCTCTGCTTCCCGGCTCCCGCGTCGTCTTCGCCGCCACCGATGATCGCAGTGTCAACCGTATGGTCGCCCGGATCGCCAGCACGGCGAATATCCCTGTCTGCGCAGTGGACGACCCGGAGGCGTCAACCTTCATCACGCCCGCCATCGTACGGCGGGGGCCAGTGCAGGTCGCGATCTCCACCTCCGGCGCAGCGCCGGTTCTTGCGCGCCGTCTGCGCGAAAAGATCGAGGCGATGTTGCCCGGCCGCCTCGACGCGCTCGCGCGATTCATGCGCGCCCGCCGCCCCGCGATGAACGCCCTCCATCCCGCAGCGGATACGCGGCGACGCGTGTGGGAGGCGTTTCTCGACGGGCCGGGAGCCGAGCAGGCGCTCGCCGGACAGGAAGACCTTGCCACGCAAACGCTGGAGCGGCTGGCTCGTGGCCAGGGCGAGCGGATGGGCGAAGTCTGGCTTGTCGGCGCCGGGCCGGGGGACCCGGACATGCTCACCCTCGGCGCCCTTCGGCTGATGCAGAACGCAGACAGCGTGCTCTACGATCGCCTGCTTCCGCCCGAAATCCTTGAACGCGTGCGACGCGACGCCGAGCGAATCTTCGTCGGCAAGGCGCGCAGCGACCATGTGCTGCCGCAGGACCAGATCAACGAGGAACTGGTGCGGCGCGCCCGCACCGGAGAGCGCGTCCTTCGCCTGAAAGGCGGCGACCCGTTCATCTTCGGACGCGGGGGGGAGGAAGTTGAGGCGCTGATGGCGGCTGGCGTCCCGTTCAGGATCCTGCCCGGCGTGTCGGCTGCGAACGGATGCGCTGCGACCGCTGGCATTCCCCTCACCCATCGCGATTGCGCACAGTCCTGCCTGTTTCTGACGGGACACGCCCGCGCCGACGGCGAACTGGATCTGCCATGGGACACAATAGCCCGGCATGGACAGACAGTCGTGATCTACATGGGCCTCGGCGGCCTCGCCTCCCTGTCCACGCAGTTGCAGACGCACGGCCTGCCGGCAAGCTGGCCCGCCGCGCTGGTGGAGAACGGCACGCGTCCAGAACAGCGCGTGATCGTCGGCGACCTCGCCACCCTTCCCGCAAAAGCTATCTCTGAAAATGTGAAGAGCCCGGCGCTGATCATCGTCGGTGAGGTCGTACGCCACCGCGTCGTGTCGCCGCATGGCGAGGGCGATCGCACATCCTGAAACCAGCAGCGAACGCTAACGAGGAGCCGCCGCGCCCCCTTAATCTTTTCAAGGCTGTTGGCTAGAGTACGGCGGCCGCTCCAATGGAGCGGAGTCAGCACCGGAGCACGATTATTTCCGACATGTTTTCCCTCGCCGCCGTCACCGCTCTCGCTCAGGTGGTGATGATCGACGTCACGCTCGCTGGCGATAACGCCATCGTCGTCGGCCTCGCCGTTCGTCGCCTCGCCGCCGAACAACGACGTGTCGCGGTCATCGTCGGCGTCGCGGCGGCGGCCGTCATTCGACTGGGCCTTGCCCTCATCGCCACGCAGATGCTTGCGATCATCGGCCTGCGTCTGGCCGGAGGATTGCTGCTGCTCTGGGTCTGCTGGCGTATGTATCGCGAATTGCGCGGCCCGGATCATCATACTGACGACGCGGCTCCGGCGCCCGGCGCTCTACGATCGGCAATCTTCCGAATTATCGTCGCCGACCTGTCCATGAGCCTCGACAACGTGCTCGCGGTCGCAGGCGCCGCAGCGGAACATACGTGGGTGCTCGTCACCGGCCTCGCTTTTTCGGTCCTGCTGATGGCCGTCGCGGCGTCCCTGATAGCACGCCTGCTTGAACGTTTTCGCTGGATCGCGTGGCTGGGACTGCTGGTCGTGCTCGGCGTGGCCATCGAACTAATTATCCGTGGCGGTAACGACGTGTGGGGCGTGGTGCATTGAAGAAATTTTTTCTTCGCGCCGGGATAGCCAGCGCGGTCCTTCTGTCGTCCTGCGCCGGGGCGCCCGACCCCGCTGATCCCCCTGCCTACTCCGCTCCCGCCGTAACGCCCCCGACGACAGCTTCGACGCCGCCTGTCGCTGCCGTGTCGATGAAGCTGACAGATCGTCTGACCGTCTGGCGGCAGCTTGTCGCTCCGTCTCCCGGGGAGATTCCCGCGACGACGTACGCGCAGTTTCTCGGCACCAGACCGGTCTGGCCGCATTGGAAGCTGATCGAAACGCGCTTCCAGAAAGCGCTGGCCGACGAACCCGACGACGGCGTCGCCCGCTCGCTCTGCGCCTCGACCTCACTCAACGCCGCCCGCGCCCTGTCGCGGTGCGTCGCCGTGCTGGGCGTGACGCCCGCATTGCGGACGGCGGGGCGCGCGGCGTGGCGCGATGCGAACGACGGCGCGCAGGACGCGGCCTTGCTGCGATCCCTCTTCGCGACCGACCTGTCGGCGCACGATAGCTGGGCTCGGTTTCAGCGCGAGGAAAGAACGGGGCAACTGACGGCGGCGAGCCAGACGGCGCAGCTTCTTCCCGCCGACCTGGCGGCGCTTGCGACCGCACGGGTCGCTTTCCACCGCAACGATCCCGGCGCGGAGGCGCTGCTCGCCAACGTGCCCGCAGCAAGGCGCAGCGACCCGGTTCTCGCACTCGACCGCCTGCGTTGGCTGCGTAAGGCAGAGCGCCTCGACGATGCGTTGGCGCTGTGGAAATCCGAAGGCATGACGGCGGAGCGTCGCGCCAGCGAAACCGGCGCAACGACAGCGTTCTGGACTGAACGAGACGCCCTCGCCCGAGCGCTGCTGGCGCAGGGCCGCGACGCCGACGCTTTTACGGTCGCCGACGACGCAATGCCCGCGACGGACGTCCACAGCGCTGACGCGGCATTCCTGAGCGGCTGGATCGCATTGCGACGACTCCACGACGCGACGACGGCCACACAGCACTTCACGACCGTCGCGCAGTCTCGATCGCTGATCGTTCGCAGCGGAGGCTATTACTGGCTCGGCCGCGCGCGCGCGGCGGCGGGCGACGCTGCGGGAAGCGAGGCAGCATGGCTGCAGGCGTCGCAATGGCCGCAGACGTTCTACGGACAGATGGCGATCTCGGCGCTGGCCCATGACGGCGCCACCCTGCTTTCTCCCGGCTCCGTGCCCGCGTCCGTCAAGACGGCCCTGCAGCGGTTCGATGCGTCCGGAGATCCGGTTGCGTCGTCCGTCGCCGTGCGGACAATCGCCAGCAGCGAGCTGGCGCAGGCTGCGCGCATTCTCGTCGCATGGGGCGACAAAAGACACGCGCGCGAATTTCTGACGATGCTGCTCGGGCAGACGACGAATGCTGGAGAGCGCAGCGCTCTGGCCGCTTTCGCGACGCGGTTCGGGTTGCAGGACGTGGCTGTCGCCGTGGCGCGGCGGGACGGACGAGAGGGCCTCGCCCTTCCCGCTCTGGGCTGGCCCGCGCCAGTGACGCCGCCGCCCTCCTCCCTCCCCCCCGGTTTCGCGCTGGGCCTGATGCGGCAGGAAAGCAGCTTCGACCCTGAAATCGCCAGCGGTTCCGGGGCTATCGGCCTTATGCAGCTTCTGCCCGGCACGGCGCGCGACATGGCGCGGCTTGTCACGCGCAACGGCGGCGGTTCGATCGCCGTAGACGGCGGCACTCTGCGCGACCCATCGGTCAATATGCAGCTTGGCACGACATATCTCGGGCAGATCTACGACAAGTTCGGCGGGGTCGCGCCTTACGCCGCCGCCGGTTACAACGCTGGTCCGCACCGCGTCAGCCAATGGCTGGAATCGGCCGGAGACCCGGCGCGAACGGGCGGCGGTCAGGACGAGATGCTCGACTGGATCGAGACCATTCCTTACGCGGAAACGCGCGGCTACGTCATGCGCGTGTGGGAAAACATGACGATATACGCGGTCAAGAACCCGGCATGAAATCACCGCGCACGACACGGGCCGCTCAGGAGGCGGTCATGGCGGAAGCTGACGTTCAGACCAACGCCGAGACGGAAAACGCAACGCAACGTTCCGGTCGACGGGCCTCAAGGCGTCCCTCCGAACAGGCCGACGACGACGCCCCCGACCATGCGCGTGAGGACGTCCCACCGATGACGCGCCACCCCGGCCGCCCAAGCGCCGAGGGCGCGTCGCCCGCGATGGCCCAGTGGTTCGCTCTGAAGTCTGAAAACCCTGACATGCTGCTGTTCTTTCGCATGGGGGATTTCTACGAACTGTTCTTCGACGATGCGGCGGCAGCGGCGGCGGCGCTGGATATCGCGCTGACCGCGCGCGGCTCCCACGCAGGCGCGCCTATCCCCATGTGCGGCGTGCCGGTCGGCGCGGCGTCGGCCTATCTGTCCCGGCTGATCCGGCGCGGCTTCCGGGTCGCCATCGCCGAACAGACGGCGGAAGCGCCCAAAGCCCGCGCGGGCAAGACGCCCGCCCAGAAAGGCCCGCTGCCTCGCGCAGTCGTCCGTCTGGTGACTCCCGGCACATTGACAGAAGACGAACTTCTGGAAGCCGGGCGCTCGAACCTGCTGGTCTCGCTTGCGAGCATCGCCGCTCGCAAAGGCGCCGCCACGTCCCAATGGGGTTCGGCATGGATCGACATTTCAACTGGCCAGTTCGAAACCGCCTCATGCGATGCCACGGATCTGGAGCATCTTCTGGCCCGGCTCGACCCAGCGGAAATCCTCGCCCCGGCTGATCTGTCCCTTGGCGATTACGAAGCGCGCCGCGCCAGCGCGTTCCCTGCTCCCGCCGCACACACCGCGCGGGCGCGGCTCGCTGAAGCCTTCGGCGTAGCCAGCCTCGACGCCTTCGGGACGTTTGGAGACGCCGAAGCCGCCGCCGCGATGGCCGCCGTCGATTATATCCGCCGCTCGCAGGCGGGCGCCCTGCCCCGCCTCGGCCACCCTGTTCCACAGTCCGAACGCGGGTCCCTTGGCCTCGATCCGGCGACGCGCGCCAGCCTCGACCTGCTGCGCGCGCGCGACGGCGGGCAGGAACATACGCTCTTCGCTGCGGTCGATCGCACCGTCACCGCGCCGGGCGCCCGCCTTCTCTCACAGTGGATCGCATCGCCGCTGACCGATGTCTCGTCGATATCCGCCCGGCAGGAATGCTGGGACTGGATGCGCCACGCCACAGGCAAGCCCGAAGCATTTCGCACCGTCCTGCGCGGCGCGCCCGATATCGACCGCGCGCTTGGCCGCCTTTCTGTGGGGCGCGGACAGCCACGCGATCTGGCCGCCCTGCGCGACGGCGTCCGCGCCGCGCACGAGGCCGCAACCCTGGCTCCTGAAAGCAAAAGCGCAGGAAAGACCGTTCCGCCGCTGCTTGCCGAAGCGTTCAAAGCGATGCGCGGATGCGTCGCGCTGTTCGAACGGTTCGAAGCCGCGCTGTCGGAGGAGTTACCCGCGCGGATCGACGACGGCGGCTTCATCGCCACCGGATTCGACGAAGAGCTGGACGCCCATCGCAGCCTGCGCGACGACTCACGGCGCGTCATCCTGTCGTTGCAAAACGAGTATGCGCAGCGTTTCGGCGTCGCCAGCCTGAAAATCCGTCACCACGCCCAACTGGGCTACGTGATCGAAGCGCCCACCGCTGCAGCCGCGAAACTGCGCGACGTGCCGGAACTCTCATTCCGGCAGGGCACGGCGAGCGCCGCCCGGTTCTCAACAGCGGAACTGGCCGACCTCGACTCCCGCATCTCCGAAGCCGCCGAGCGCGCCGCCGCACGGGAGCGGCAGATTTTCGCCGCCCTGACGCAGGAGGCGCTGACCGATCCGGGCCTGCCAGCACTCGCCGCAGCACTCGCCCTGCTCGACGTCGTTCAGTCCTGCGCCAGCCTCGCCGCTGGCGGCGCATGGAGCCGGGCGAAGGTCGAGGACGGAGAGGCATTCGAACTCGAAGCGTGTCGCCACCCGGTGGTGGAGGCGGCGCTGGGCTCCGGCGTCCGCTTTACGGCCAACGCGTGCTCCCTCGCTCCGGAACGCCGGGTCATGCTGCTGACCGGCCCGAACATGGCGGGCAAATCGACCTTTCTGCGCCAGACGGCGCTCGCGGTCATACTGGCGCAGGCCGGGTTGCCCGTTCCCGCGAAATCGGCGCGGATCGGCGTCGTCGATCGTCTGTTCTCGCGCGTCGGCGCCGCCGACGACCTTGCGCGCGGACGATCAACTTTCATGGTCGAGATGACCGAGACAGCGGCGATTCTGAATCAGGCAGGCCCACGCTCTCTGGTCGTGGTGGACGAAATCGGACGCGGCACCTCCACGCTGGACGGCCTGTCCATCGCCTGGGCTGTGCTGGAGGCCATGCATTCCACGCTGCGCTGCCGTGCCATTTTCGCGACGCACTTCCACGAACTGGCCCAGCTCGCGGAGACGCTTCCGCGTCTTTCCCCGCACACCATGGCCGTGCGCGACTGGAAGGGAAACGTCGTGTTCCAGCATGAAGTCGTAGCCGGAACCGCCCGTAAAAGCTGGGGCGTCCACGTCGCGAAACTGGCCGGCGTGCCCGGCCCCGTGGTCGACCGCGCGGCCCGGCTGCTGCGTGAACTGGAGCAGGATCACTCCGTCGGGCAGCGTCCCCTGCCTCTGTTCGAAGACCTTTCGCCGACGCCCGCAGCCCCCCCGGCCAGTTGCGAGGACGACGACGAAAGGGCAGATGAGGTCCTCGCGTTGCTGTCGCGGATGGACCCGGATTCCATGAGTCCGCGGGAAGCGCTGGACGCTTTATACGAGATCAAGAAAGCAATGCTTGAAGCCAAGGGCCATTTGACCCGAGGATAACTTTCCACCGTGCGCACCGGGCATTCGCCCACCCCCGCCGATAGCCCGAGACCGATCCCACCTTGACGTCGACCTCCCTGAGCGATCCGTTCCCAGTCGCCGACATTGCGTCGGCCGCCCGCGACACGCTGACCCCGCAAAGCTTCGCCGCTGGCCTCGCCTCGGCCTTGCGCGAGGCTGCGCCTGGCGAACAGGCGACGCCCGGCCGCGAAGCCGCGCTGGCGATCTTCCGCCGCCATCTCGGCCGCTATCAGGCCGAGATCAGGACGCGGTTCGAAAGCCGGGAAATCAAGGGCGTGCCCGCCGCGAAACAGCTCGCGGCGTACGCCGACGAACTGGTGCGCGCGCTCGCACGCTTCGCCAGCGAAACACTGGCGCCGGACGACGACCTGCTGGGGCAGATCGCCATCACGGCCACTGGCGGCTATGGCAAGCGTCTGCTGGCGCCGTTCAGCGATATCGACCTTCTGTTCCTTACCCCCGAAGCGCCGTCGCCCGAAGTGCTCGCGCTGGTGGAATACGTCCTCTACTTCCTGTGGGATCTCGGTCTGAAAGTCGGGCACGCCACACGTTCGATCCAGCAATGCATCGAACAGGCCGAAGCCGACACAACCGTCCGCACCGCCCTGCTCGACGCGCGCCTGCTGATCGGCAATCCCACGCTGTTCGCGATGTTCGAAGCCCGCTTCATCGTGGCCTGCGTCGAGGCCGGGTCCGCCCGCTTCGTCGCCGACAAACGCGCGGAACGCACCGAACGCCACCGCCGGTTCGGCGACAGCCCTTACATGGTCGAGCCGAACATCAAGGAAGGTCGCGGCGGCCTGCGCGACATGCAGACGCTATACTGGATGTGCCGGTACAGCTTCGGCACGCGACACGTCTCCGACCTGCTGGCCCCGGACTTCACGCGCCTCGGCCTGCTGACGGAACAGGAAGCCGCACGCGCCCGCCGGTCGTGGGACTTCCTGTGGACCGTGCGCCTACACCTACACTACGTCGCCGGGCGCGCCGAAGATCGCCTCACTTTCGACATGCAGCCCGTCGTAGGCGGGCGCATGGGATACACGCGCCACGGCCGCCAGAACGGCGTCGAGCGCTTCATGCGCCACTACTTCCTGACCGCGCGCGAGGTCATGCGGCTGACCCACGTGCTGGAGCCGACGGTCATGCGCCTGTCGCTCGGCCCCGCCGCCAACACCATGAAGGCGGACGAGGCGATGCGCGACGCCGGGTTCACGTTGCTGGACGGGCAGATTCTGCCCGCGAAAGGCGTGTCCTTCGACGAAGAGCCGATCCGGATGCTCGAACTGCTCGAATGGTCGCGCAATCGGCATATCCCGATCCACCCCCTCGCCCGGCAGCAACTGATCCGCTGGGAGCGCCGCGCCGCGTCGCTGCGCGAAGACGCACACGCCTCTGACATTTTTCTTACGCTGCTGTGCGGCGACAGGCCGGACGAGCGCCCGCATCGCGCCCGACGCCCCGGCGCAAAAGAAGAAACACCGGATCAGCCGGAGAAAAAGCAGCTCGACCACGCGCACTGGCTGCGCATCCTCAACGAAACCGGGCTGCTCGGCGCGCTGATCCCGGACTGGTCGCGCATCGTAGGCCAGATGCAGTTCGACACGTACCACGTCTTCACCGTGGACGAGCACACGATCGAGGCGATCCGCATCCTCGGCTGCCTCGAACGCGGCAAGATGGCGGACGAAATCTCCGTCGCCTATGACCTTGCGCGCGATATCCAGTCGCGCCGCGCGCTGTATATGGCCGTTCTGCTGCACGACATCGCCAAGGGACGCGGCGGCGACCACTCGGAGCTTGGCTCCGAAGTCGCGCTGGAGCTTTGCCCCAAGCTGGGACTGTCGGGCGAGGAAACCGAAACCGTCTCCTGGCTGGTCCTGCACCATCTGCTGCTGAGCCACACTGCGTTCCAGCGCGATATCGACGACCCGAAAACCATCCTCGACATTGCCGACGTGGTTCAGTCGCCGGAGCGTCTGCGCCTGTTGCTGCTGCTGACCATCGTGGACATGCGCGCCGTCAGCCCCCGCGTGTGGAACGCATGGAAAGCCACCCTGCTACGTGAACTCTACACGCGCGTCGCGGAAGTGCTGGAAGGCGGCCTCGCCACGCCCGAGCGCGATGCCCGCGTGGCCCACAGCAAGGCGATGCTCGCCGAGCTGATGGAAGAAGACGGCGTCTCCCAGCCTGATATCGAGCACTTCCTCGGCCTCGGTTACGCCAGTTACTGGCTGTCCTTCGATCAGGAGACGCAGCTTCGCCATGCGCGCCTGATCCGCGAAGCCGACGCATGCTCCGCCCCCTTCGTCATCGAAACACAGCCTCTGCCCGCGCGCGGCGTGACGGAAGTGACGATCCACACCGAAGACCACCCCGGCCTGTTCTCGCAGATCGCAGGCGCCATGGCGCTGGCGGGCGCGTCCATCGTCGATGCGCGCATCCATACGCTGACCAACGGCATGGCGCTCGACACGCTGTGGATTCAGGACGCGTCGGGAGAAGCGTTCGACAAGCCGGAGCGTCTGGCGAAGCTGTCCCACAGCGTGGAGCGCGCATTGCGCGGGGATCTGGACATTCGCGCCGCCATCGCCGAGTCCGCGCCCGCGCAGATGCAGATGCGAACCCGCGCCATCCATGTGCCGCCACGCGTGGTGATCGATAACCGGGCCTCGAACTCCTACACCGTTATCGAGATTAACGGGCGCGACCGTCCCGGCCTGCTGTTCGACGTCACCGGCGCGCTGAATGAGCAGAAATTGCAGATCGCGTCAGCGCATATCACGACCTACGGCGTGCGCGCGGTGGACGTGTTCTACGTTAAGGACCTGTCGGGCATGAAAGTGACTGACGAGCGGCGCCTGCACGATATCCGCGAGCGGTTGCTGACGGGATTGCGGCATGTGGAGGCGAAGCTGACCACGGGGTATGCGGCTTATGATATGGTGCGGGCGATGCAGGCTTGAAGGAATACCAGCGTCTGTTATTTGAGGACGATCCTTCATTCTCAAAACATAAACCATGTGATCCAACCAAGAAGAATACGACCCAATGATGGCTAAAATACCTACGAGCATCATCGGATTATTAAGTCAGATTTTTCCAAATCACTACACACAGGCAGAAATCAACTCCTTTTTTTGTATTGCGGCGCTCCAGAACCCATCCCCGACCAGAGCAAAGCCAACAAAATTCAATCATGGCTACGAGCCATCAACACAGAATCAGAATCTCCTTTAAGAATATTAGAACTAATAATCAATGATTTCATGGAAAAGACATACTCAGAAAAACCGTTCTGGGCGAGTGGAAATACGGACTTCAGTCAAAAATTGAATGAAGAAAAACAGAAAATCAAAGATACTCTCTCACGAGAAGGATTAACATATACTTGCGGTAGTTTACTTGTTAATTCTTGAGCATCTTCTACGATGTCCCTCGAGGACACCGTAAAGCGGCTTGGCTTATCTGGTGTGGACACTGAAATACGACGCGCCCTATCACAAGTAGAAACCGATCCTCATGCCGCGGCGCAATATGCCGCCAACGTCTTGGAAGCCACCCTCAAAGCTTATCTTGAAAAAAAGAAAGAAACGTTCAATAGCAATGATACCTTATCTGATTTATGGAAAACAGCCTCCGGGCTAATCGGTTTACGTCCAGTCGACTGGGACAATAAAGATCTAAAGAAAATTGCGTCCGGATTAAATAATATTGTCGATGGAATCATGCATCTTCGCAATAAAAAAAGTACCGCACACGGAAGATCCGAAGAGGAAATAAGAAATTTCGTTATAAAGCCACGACATGCACGATTGGCCATACACTCCGCTCACACTGTGTCGGCTTATATATTAGAGTTAATGTAAAAAATTGATTATAGTTTTGCCTTTCTAAGTTAACCAGATTTGAAAAATTTTACCATTCTTTGAATAAACGATGGAGGAGGCGATGGAGTTACAGACGGGAACTCCGCAGCCTCATATGCTAACTGCTCATCGGTGACATCATATCTAAAAGCGATAGATTGACGCCATTCAGGTGAAGCCTCCCAACGGTCCAGATATTCATCCTTCTGCGCTCTCGTTAATTGTCGCCAAAAGACAATCCATTGGCTCATATATGCATCTGCCAATCCCTGAGTTGTCGGATCATCCGGCCCCAACCGGGGCACAGCAATCCAAGGCGGGGGATATTCTGTGTCACTCATTAGTTTTCTCCAACTACCTTGGTTGCAGCGAAATACCCCGCGGCGCCGCCAATCACACCGCCGACAGTCGCACTAATGAGTGCGCCCGGCCCCGTTTCAATTCCTACGGCGGCGCCAGCCAAAATCCCTGTTTGCATTCCCGACCATGCGCCTAGCCAACCGCCAAATTGGCGGGCTGTCTCGTGTGCGAGAGGCCTAATTGAGTGTGTTTTATACGACTCTTTAGTCGCCACGCCCAAATCTACTGCGGTAATAACAAACGAAAGAAACTGAACGACTTGCATCGCACGCGTTGCGCGCATCAACTCTATGCTTTTGATTGCCGAGGGCTCTACGCGACGCTCAATCAAGTATTCTGAGTCTCTTTTAACGTCAAGCATCGCCTTTTCTATCTTAGCCAGGCTCGAAGGGTCAGAAAGTTTAAGTTTTGTTATTTCCAATTCTTTAAGAATATCTTCTGTCGTGTATATCTTGCCACCAGACGCCCTCACACGCGCAGCATCGATCCAAAATGGCTCTCCTACAAATCGATCCGCCCCACGGGGTCTCAAACTGGAAGCGGAAATATAAATACTATTATTCATTCCGCTGACATGACGCCATATTTTAACATTTGAATTTAAATCGTGCCCAGAAAATCCAAGTTTCTCCGGCCCAGGATGTACCCTTATACTTCTTCCAAGATCATCTGCCATCTTGCGAGCAATTTCTGGGTCGACAATAACACGTCGGATTATTTTTTGTCGGAAGGGATCAATTTCATCTGCAAGTATAAATACGTGCAGATAGCCCGGAACTTGTGTCAAATCTTGTGATTTATTTTGACTCTGCGAATCGCTCATTTTCAATCAACACCACAAAACGACCACTTAGTCTTGTATATAAAAAATACATCGTCAACAAAAATAGCATTGTACGAGTTTCTATCCCTAATTCTTCACAACACACCATCAATAATCACAAGAAACTCGAGCCCCCACAAACCGGGTCTCACCCGGCGTATACATATACACCGTCAGCGCCTGCCCGCCGGTCTCGTAATAATGCCGGTTCAGGATATTGCTGGCGTAAACCGTCGCCTGCCAGCGCCCGGACGCCGGGCGGAACGTGGCGTGCGCGCCCAGCAGGAAATACGGCGGCAGGCGATAAAAGCCCGTGCCGCCGGGCGTCATCGCCTGACTGCCGCGATATGACCAGTCCGGGCCAAACTCCAGCGCGTAGTCACGCGTCAGTTGCTGCCGCCATTCCGCCGAGCCGTTCAGCGTAAGCTTCGGCTGCCCCATGTCCACGCCTGAAAAATTGTCGTTGATAGCCTTCCACACGCCGTATTTCTTGTAATAGGCGTTGGTGGCGGCGCGGTTGGTCGTCGGGAAGTTCTGGAACGTTCCGCGCTGCCAGCCGATATTCTGCGTGATGAACAGTTGCGGCAGAGGCCGCGCCTCGATCGTGGCCTCGAACCCCCAGCTTTCGGATTTCGGCGCGTTGGTGATCTCGCTCAGCGGCCCGTAATCGGGAATCAGCACCGTGCCCAGAATCTGCTGGTTGTGATAATCGTTGTAGAACGCGGCGGCGTTGATGCGCAGCCTGTTCGGAATCGGATCGCTCTTGATCCCGACTTCATATGTCAGAACCGTCTCCGGCTTGAACGGGTCGAGCTGCGCCTGAATCTGCGTGTTGTTCGCGGTGAAACCACCGGGTTTGAAGCCCTTGCTCATCTTGTAATAGAGCATGGCGTGGGCTGCGACCTGCCATGACACGCCGACCTGCCCTGCGAACTGGTTGGACGCCGTGTTCTGGCTGTGGAAGTTCAGCGTGCTTCCACCTGCGCCATAGATGACGGATTGCAGGCCGGTGACGCCCCGATCATCCAGCGCATGCAGCAGCCCGGCCCATATTTTGACGCCGTGCGGCAGGCGATAGCTGACATTGCCGAATTCCGACGTGCTTTCCTGATTGATGCCGAAGCTGGTGCCGGACATATAACCGCGCGCGGAATAATCCGTGTAATCGAAGAAAAATTCCTGATTCATCCGGCTGCGCTGATAGATCGCGCCGACGACCCATTGCAGCCGGTCTTCCGGGTGGGAGGATTGCAGACGCGCTTCCTGCGTGAAGGTGTTGGCGTCGATGTTGCGATAGGTGTCGCCCTCCGCCCGCATCGTCGCGTCCTGATCGGTGTACTCGCCCTCGCGTTCGGTCTCGAACGCGCTGATCGTGGTCAGGGTGACGGGGCCGAAATCGTGGACGATATGCAGGTCCGCGCCCCAGAACTGATCATGTTCGCTGGGCTTCAGGCTGGCGCTGCGCCCGACCAGCTTGGCGAAGGCGGGGCGGATGTCCCACTCCGACTGTTTCCAGCCGACATTCGGCAGGGAGCCGGAGCCGAGCAGGCGGTTGATCGGGATCGCGCCGACGACCTGGCTGTCGTCCTGCGTGAAGTGGCCGGACAGGGTGACGGTCGTGTGGCTGTCGGGTTTCCATTGCAGCTTGCCGCGCAACGCCCACAGATCGGCGTCGCCCAGATGCGCGCCGTTGACCGGGTTGGTCTGCCAGCCGCCGCCGTGCTGCGTCTGTCCCGAAAGACGGAAAGTCAGGCCTTTGGCGAGCGGCCCGGAGATATAGGCCACGCTGCGGCTGCGGGCGTAGGAGGCGATGTCCTCGCTCGCCCCCGCGTGCCATGTGCTGGTGGGGTCGGCGGTGCGGAGCATGACCTCGCCGCCTGTATCGGACAGGCCATGCGTCGTGCCGACCGGGCCGGGCGTGACGGTGGCGCCGGCCAGGTCGAACATCATGCCGTTCGTCATGGTGGAATAGATGAACGGCACGTCGTCGTAATAGGTCAGGACGGGGCCGGTGTTGTTCTGCGTGAAGTCGTTGAAGCCGACGCCGCGCAGGTAGAAATTGGTGGAAGCCGTGCCGTTGATGCTCTGGATGGTCAGGTTCGGCGCGACGCGCTCCAGCCCGCGCAGGGTGACGACGCCGCGTTCGATCAGGCGCGCGGCCGTCAGATGCGTGGAGGCGTCTGCTTCCTGCTGCGCTTCGGGGTAGTTGAAGTCGCGGCGCTGCCCTGTGACCTGCACCGCTTCGTGCGCGGGCGGCGCGTGACGGGCGGCCGTGGCGGGCTTTATGGCGCGGACTGGCGATTGCGTCTGTGCGGCGCGGGTCGTGGGCTGGCTTATCGGTCGCCGCGCTTCATGGCTGCGGGCCGCGTGCCTGTTGACTGCCTGAACACGATGGACCGAGGCGCTCGGCGATGCTGCATCAGGGCTCGGGGCGCCTTGGCTCGCCACGCTTTGGGCCGCTGCCCCCATTGTGATCAGGGGCGTCCCGGCGAAGACCGCAGCCGTCAGGAACAGGGCGTGACGCCTCAGGTTTTTCTGGCGGGCGGGCGTGACGGAGCGGCGCCGCTCGTCCTCAATGCGATAGGGCGCTGGCGTCACAGTTTTTTTGTCCTTTTTCACCGCTCGAAAAGGCGCGTTGCGCGCGCGTGTCGGAGCGGCCTTAGAGCCTGTCTGGAAATGTGCGCCGGGAGCCAGTGCGGCCCGCCTCCGGCGCGTGTTTCCGGGCATCGGAGCGGAGCGGCCTTGAGGGCCGCACGCACCGAAGCACAGGAAACGCGCGCTGGATCGCCACCAGCGTGCATTTCAAAAACGGGCTCTTACACCATATCCGGCGAACCGTCAGCGGCGCACGCTCACTATGGCGCCCAGGTGTCGCATCTCTGCCTCGGTCGGATCAGAAATCGACGGTCATGGAGAACTTGAACGTTCTGGGCATGCCTTGCAGCAGGTAGCCGTTGAAAGCGGACGACCAGTAGCTTTTGTTGGCGATGTTATCGACGCCAAAGCGCGCCGTGATCGGTTTTTTCCCTGCGAGGAACGTGTAGCGCGCGGCGACGTCGAATGTCGTCCAGACCGGCAGATGCATGGTGTTGCCGACATTGACCATCTGCTTGCCGGTGTTGACCACGCGCCCGACGACTGTCGCGCCTTTCAGGAACGGCAGGTCGTATTCGATGTTGCCGTTGATGGTGTAGTTCGGCACGCCGATGGCGGTGTGGCCGTTGTTCGCGCCGTTCGCCGTGCGGCGCAGGTCCGCGTCGGTCAGGGTGAGGCCGCCGTTGAAGCGCAGACCGGGGAGAATTTCGCCGTTCAGCATCAACTCCATGCCGCGATTACGCTGCATGCCATCGACGCGGAAAATGTTGTAACCCGTGTTTCCGTAGGCCTCTGTGTACGAGTTGGGTTGCGATATCTGGTAGAATGCGATGGTCGCGGCCAGACGGCCGATGTCGTATTTCGCACCGACTTCGTACTGCACGCTCTGATACGGCGAAAAGACCTGCCCCAGATTGATCAGGTTCGTGCCGGTCGCCTGCGGCCCTGCGGACAGTCCTTCGATACGGTTGAAGTAGATAGCAGTCTGCTTCGTCGGGTGGATCACAAGCCCTACGACCGGCGTGAACGCGCCCTTGTCGTACCCCGTGGCGAGACTACCGTTTCCTGCGTAGCTGTAACTGTTTTCAAGAATGTCCTGATAACGAAAACCAGCGGTCAGGGCGATACGGTCATGCCAGAACGTCATCGTGTCTGAAAAATACAGGCTGTACATCTTGGTCCAGGCCGATTTCAACGGGTCCGAGATGTTGCCGCCGACCAGATTCTCTCCGGGTTGGGCTATCTGCTGCGTGGAGTACAGATTGCTGCGCAGGGGCACGGCGTTATTGTAATACATGGCGTAGGCCGTGTTTGCCTGCTCCCAGAGAGCCGAACCGCCTGCGTTGATCTCATGGTGAATCGGGCCAGTGTCCACATGGGCGCGCACACCGGCCCGGGTGCTTTCATTCTGTTCCTGATACGGCACGTACATGCTGCCGATCGTGCCTGCGCCCGTAGTTGCGTCCGTGACTGTCAGTGACGAGTAGTTTCCTTTCTCACTGCTGCCGAGAGACCCGAAAGCGCCATATACGGTCACATGTTTACCGAAATCGTGTTCAATGTTCATCATGCCGAACAGGTAATTCAGGTCCGCATATGTCCAGCGCTGGCCGAAATTATGCGACGCCTTCGCCGGGCGCGGAACCGACGTCACGCCGGAGCCAAGAAACACGCCCCCCCTGCCCCACTGCACGTTCTGGTTCTGGAACGCCATGTCGAGCGTTATGCGGGTAGCGTCGTCATGCCAGTCAAAATCGCCGCCGACGACAGCGTCATGCCGGTGTTCGTGGTCGATGGAAGTCTGGCCGTCCATGCCTGCGGCGTTCAGACGAAACCCATAGGCCTGATCGCGCCCGAACCTGCGACCGAAATCGACCGCGCCGCCGCCCTGCCCGCTGCTGGTGTAATCGGCGGTCAATCTGTTCAACGGCGCGACCTCCGCGTGCTTGAACATCAGGTTGATGTTGCCGCCGATCGCCGATCCGCTCGGCGCCGCGCCATTCAGAAACGCGCTGGCGCCGTTGAGCACCTGCACCTGATCGTAAAGCTGCGGGGAGACGAGCTGCCGGGGGATGATGCCGTAGAGGCCGTTCGCCGCCACGTCGTCGCCGTCCACAGGAAAGCCGCGGATGACGAACATTTCGGAGAAATTGCCGTAGCCCATGGTGGTGCGGACCGACGGGTCATTTTGCAGCACTTCGCCCAGCGTCTGCGACTGCTGATTCAGAATCAGACTGGAGTTATAGCTGCGGATGTTGAACGGAACGTCGATGCCCTTCTTGTTCCCCAGCGCGCCGAGTTGCCCCCCGCTGCTGACCAGCATGCGGTTGCGTCGCTCCGCCGTCACGAGAATGTTCTCGCGAGCGGTCGCAGCGACGCCCGCGCCCGCCGGGCCGCCCACAGGAATTGCTGCAGTCGAGACGTTCGGGGACGGGGCGTTCGTTGGCGTGACGGCCGCGGGAACAACCCGCGCTGGCGCTGCTTTCGCCGCGTGCGTCTTTGATTTCGCGTGATGATGATGCGTATCAGCGGCCCATGCCTGCGTGACGCTCGCTCCTGCGAGCAGAAGGCTCGACAGGCAGAGGCGTCTCAGGGTGCTTCGGCTGGACATCGTGGACATGACTCGACGCGCTTTCGGAAAGGGGACCAATCTGCGCGATGCGTTAATAAGAATAACTCTCACTTGCAAGCGCAGTCTGACCCATATCCGACCGGCGACGTCCGCAGTCCTGCGTCTGCGGCATGAAGGCAACACTTCCCGCGCTGGTTGGACCTCACTTTTCGAAGGCTCGGCGCCCGATGTGCGGCGGCGACGTTATTACCGGATACGTTTGAGGCCAATGCGGCAAGCTTCTATGAACCGGGTGACGTCTTGCATGACCGCTGCGACGGAAACCCTCACAAATCGGGAAAGGCACCCATCACCATGGCAAAAATGATTCACTCTATGATCCGAGTGCTCAACGAGCAGGCGTCCCTCGAATTCTATGACAAGGCATTTGGTCTAAAGGTCGCTGAACGGTTCACATTCGACGATTTCACCCTCGTCTACCTGTCAAACGACGAGCAGAGCTTCGAACTGGAATTGACGATCAATAACGACCGCGACCGCCCGTACGAACTCGGCGATGGTTATGGGCATCTCGCGGTTTCAGTCGCTGATCTGGAGGCAGAACACGCACGCATAGAAGGCGCCGGGCTGCAGCCGTTGCCCATCAAGGAGCTTTCCTGTGGCGATCGGTTCGTCGGGAAATTTTTCTTCATTTCGGATCCCGACGGCTACAAGATCGAGGTTCTGCAACGCGGCGCACCCGGGCGCTCACTCTGAGAGCGTAATTTCCGTCATGGCGCTGCTTCAGGCCTCAATCGCGAGGTCTGAAGCATTCGGCACTCCCGTCGAACAGGGAGACTACGTCACGCGACCAGCGGCGGCTATTCCTGCCGCCTGACAAATGCGCCCACTCAAAACTCGGCTGACAGAGTAAAATGATAGACGCGCGGCAGTCCGGCGTAGAGGCTGGAGGCCGCGCCAGACGTGCCGCTCGGCGCGCCGGTGTAAACGGAAGCCCAGTACCGTTCGTTTGTGACGTTGCTGACGCCGAAGCGCACGACCCACGGGAAACGATACACGTTGAAGGCGTACCGCGTGCCCAGTTCCAGCGTCGTGTAAGATCCGGTGTGCAGCGTGTTGGTGACGTTCGCCGCGCGGTTGCCCATGTAGTGGACGCCAGCGTTGAAGGCCCATCCGGATGCGAAGGCGCCCAACGAGGCGGGCAGTCGATAATCCAGCAATATACTGGCCTGAAGCGGCGCAGCGCCGACGATTTCTTTTTTGTTGAGAGACGGGGACGACGCCTTGACCAGTTCGGCGTCCAGCCAGGTCATCCCGGCAAGAACGGAGAGGTTAGGCAGCACTTCGCCGGAAATCTGGGCTTCGACGCCGTAATTGCGTTGCGTGCCGCCATATTCGTACGTCTGGCAATTGCTCCCTGCCGCGCAACCCGTTGGGTTCGATGCGGAAACATACAGGGCGTAAGGCGACGTCATCCGAAAGCCGTCAATATTGACCTGCATGTTCTTGTATCGAAGCTTGTAGCCAACTTCGTATTCTTCGGAATGTGCGATGGGGAGAGCGATGTTCGTATTGGTATAGCTGGCGCTGTTCGGCGTGACGGGACCGGCTTCAACCGATTTCCCATAGGTGAAATAGAAGGTCTGATTTTTAGTCGGCTTGTAAATCAGGCTGGCTGTAGGGCTGAAAGCTGCGGAAGTATCAAACGTTTTCCTGAGCGCGCTCTGGGCGTTAAGCGCGCTTTCCTGATTGATCCAGCTCCACGAAAGGGTGCCCATGATCGACCAGTGTTCATTGAATTTAATAGTGTCGCCAACGATAAAAGACTGGCTGGTCACGCTGCTGGATTTATAGCGCCCACGATAATACGGCTGAGAACCCCTGTTCGCCGTGGTCTCGTACAGGTTTCCAAAACCCAGGTTCTGCGCGCTGGTCACCCCGGCCACCGGGTTGTAATTCCCCATCATGTAGCCGTTGGTGCCTATGACGAGGTCATGCTGGATGGGACCAGTGTGAACGCGCCCATTAATATAGGCCATGTTGCTGCCGACACGAAAATCATCCGCAGTGGTGGTGGCGGTCGCCCTCGAACTGTACCAGCCATCGCTGCCTTTTCGTCCGCCGCAGGTGCTGCTGCCGTCGCACAACGTGTCGGTTACGCCGAAAGACTGCCGCGCCGCATCCTGATAAAGGCCGCCGAGCGTAAAGCTCCAGTTCTCATTGAATTCATGCTTGATTTTGGCAAGAAAGGTATTGGTCTCCATGTGATAGCCGCTCCAGTCCGGAGCCAGACGCTTGCTGAGGTCCGGGGCCTCAGGCAATTTATCTCCACCAACGCCTGTCGCCAGAATGCCGAACGCGGGCGCCCCGCCGCGCTGATCATACGTGTAATGACTGGCGTCAATTTCAATAACTGTTTTTCTGTCAAGGTGAATATCGAAATCACCGCTCACCATGTCGCGACGCAGCCAACTGCCCTGCGCGTATGACGTGCCGTTCGCGTGCAGCAGGTTCAGACGATATCCGAACCAGCCGTTCCGACCCACGCGGCCTGAGATATCTCCATTGACCGTAGGCGTTCCGATGGAATCCACGCCAATCGAGAACCGTTCCGTGCGACGGTCGGTAGGGCGTTTCAGCGTATATTCGAAGACGCCAGCCGGATTCTGGGGTCCGTACATGGCGCCGGCGAGGCCATTCAGAACTTGCAGGTTATCGACCTGCTCAGCCGGATATGGCGTGGTGGAAACCACGTTCAGGCCGTCAAGCCGGGAGTTGGCGACCACATCAGCCTCAAAACCGCGCGACTGCGGACGTGAGGTATTGGGGTCGCCTCGGATCTCCAACTGCACGGACGGCAAATATTGCGCAATGTCGTTCAGGTTGCGGATTTGCTGATTGATGATGACGTCGTGCGGGACGCCCATGACGGAATAAGGCGTATCCAGCGTGTCGCGGTTACCCAGCGGTCCCAGATAGACGGTTTTATTCATATACCTGGCGTGGGCGCCGTCGGCCACATGATGACCATGAACCGTGACCGTTTCGCCGCCTGAACCGTCAAGCGTCCCCGCGATCGGGGTCGTGGAAGCGGATTTTGGTCCCTGGGCGGCCTTGTTCACGCCGACTTTTGCCGTGGCTGACTTGGCTGGTTGTACCTTCTTTTCAGGAGCGGAAGCAGGAGCCGGCGCAGCAGCCAGCGCTGACGTTGTCAGCAGGAACGTGGCAAGCATGCCGATACAAAACGGATTGTAAGAACGGTCGTGCATAAGTGGGCAGAGTCCGCGACTGAGCTGGGAAAGGAACAGTTCAACTCTCTGCCAAGCGCGCCTCGGGATGTCTATATACAAACAGACACATTTCTGTATCGGACCGTATACAACCGTAGGGTGATGCAAAAATAATACAGCCGACCACACGTCTCTTGAGACGTGCGTCGATTCATTTCGGCGAGAGCCCCGACGGGCTTTGCCCCTGCCGAAAGGTTGTTTTCTGGGCGTAGCGATGTTCCGGCCCCCTCGGGTTAACAAGGAAACGCTCATTGATTTTCATATCTTACAAAGCAGCGAGATATTTTTCCGAAGATTCCCGCAGTCCGTTTTTGGCGCAATAACCGCTTTGTCCGCCGCTCCCGAAGCTTATCAACAATAAGTTCGTCGCTCTGCCCCTTGCCAGCGACGACGGTCAGAAACCGACTTCATCACGTGAAGCCCGGCTTTCATGAGGTCCGCCCTCAGACCGGCGGGCAGCGACGCCGCCTTCCGCGCCGTCGACAATGACACAAATTTCCGACTTTATTTCGATATCGCACACGGACAGATGTCGTTGTCGCCTGATGAGACAGGCCTCATTCCCGACGCGCGTTAGCCGACCAGATACGTCATCCAGAATGGATGCTTCGCTAGGTCAGATAACACCCGGAAACCACAGACGGGCGAAAAACGCCGCCGTCACGAGAGCAGTCGCAACAATGGTCATCGCGCGAACGACGCCTGACGGCAGACGACGCCCCAACCGTGCGCCCAGCACGCCACCCAGCAATCCACCAAGCAGGGCTACAATCACGCCGGGCCAGCTTATGGCTCCCGCAACGATGAAGGCCGCAATGGCGGCTGTGTTCGCCAGCGTGACCATTAAGGTTCGCGGTCCGTTAAGCGATTTGATGTCCCGCTCGCCAAGCAACGACCATGCCGCCAGCATCATCAATCCGACCGCGCCCCCAAAATAGCCGCCGTAGACGCCCAGCCCGAACTGAATCAGCAGAATCGGACCGCGACGCAGTTTGCCGTGCAGCGCGTCCCCCACCCTCCTGCCAAAGGCCAGCGCGAGCGTCGCCAGAAGCAGCAGCCACGGCACGATCTCGTCGAACGCCCTACCCGGCGTGAAAAGCAGCAACAGACCGCCAGCCAATCCGCCGACAAGGGTGACGGGCGCGAGGCGCTGGAGCGAAACCCCGCACACCGGATGGAGCCCGGCGCGATAGGTCCATGCGCTGGCGACTCCTCCAGGCCACAGGGCGACCGTGCTGGAGGCATTGGCGGTAACGGGCGGAAGTCCGGCGGCCAGAAATGCGGGGAACATGACGAACGAGCCGCCGCCAGCCAGCGCATTCATCGCGCCAGCAAGCGTCCCCGCAATGAACAACAACGAAAGATGGTCCATCGCCCGACGCTGCGCCCGGCGGAAACGCGGTTCAAGATCGCGCAGATCGGACGCGCGACAACGTGAAATCCGCGATCAGCGATCCATCTTGAGGGCGGCGAGGAATGCGCTCTGCGGGATTTCGACCTTGCCGAACTGCCGCATACGCTTCTTACCCTCTTTCTGCTTCTCCAGCAGCTTGCGTTTACGCGAGATGTCGCCGCCGTAGCACTTGGCGGTGACGTCCTTGGACATCGCGCCGATCGTCTCGCGCGCGATCACCCGCGAACCGATCGCCGCCTGAATAGCGATCTTGAACAACTGGCGCGGGATCAGGTCTTTCAGGCGTGCGCAGATCGCCCGCCCCCGGCTTTCCGCCGCCGAGCGATGCGCGACGAAAGACAGCGCGTCCACCGGCTCCTGATTGACCAGAATAGAGATGCGGACGAGATCGCTCTCTTCGTATCCGTCCATCTGGTAGTCGAAGCTGGCGTAACCACGCGTCAGGGACTTCAGACGATCGTAGAAGTCGAACACCACCTCGTTCAGCGGCAGGCGGTAAACCGCCATCGCGCGGTTGCCGACATAGGTAAGGTCGACCTGCGTCCCGCGCCGCTCGGAGCACAGCGTCAGGACCGACCCCAGATACTCGTCCGGAACCATGATCGTCGCCTTGATCCAGGGCTCGTCGATCCGCTCGATCAGCGACGGATCCGGCATGTCCGCCGGGTTGTGCAGATCTTCGGTTTCCCCGTTCGTCCGCGTGATGTGATAAACGACGGACGGCGCCGTCGCGATCAGATCGAGGTCGAACTCGCGCGACAGACGCTCCTGAATGATCTCCAGATGCAGCAGCCCAAGGAAGCCACAACGGAAACCGAACCCGAGCGCGGCTGACGTCTCCGCCTCATAATGGAACGACGCATCGTTCAGGCGCAGCTTCGCCAGACTGTCGCGCAGCTTCTCGAAATCGTCGGCGTTCACAGGGAACAGGCCGCACCACACCACAGGGATGGAAGGCTTGAAGCCGGCCAGAGGCTCATCGGCAGGTTTGCGGTCGTCCGTGATCGTATCGCCGACATTGCAGTCCGCGACGGTTTTGATCGCAGCGTTGATGTAGCCCATCTCGCCCGGTCCGAGATCATCCACCGCGACCATGCGCGGGGCGAAGACGCCGACCTGATCGACCATATGCACGGCGCCGCTGGACATCATCCGGATACGCGCACCCTTGCGCAGGCGGCCTTCCTTTATGCGGACCAGAATCACGACGCCGAGATACGGGTCGTACCAGCTGTCGACCAGCATCGCCTTCAGCGGCTTCTCCGCGTCGCCAACCGGCGGCGGCAGGCGCGTCACGATGGCTTCCAGCACGCCTTCGATATTCAGGCCCGTCTTGGCGGAAATCTCGACCGCGTCGTCGGCTGGAATGCCGATCACTTCCTCGATCTGCGCCTTCACCTTCTCCGGCTCGGCCGCCGGAAGATCGACCTTGTTGAGGATCGGCACGATCTCGTGGCCTGCGTCGATGGCCTGATACACGTTGGCCAGCGTCTGCGCCTCGACGCCCTGCGAGGCGTCGACGACCAGCAGCGATCCCTCGCACGCCGCGAGCGACCGGCTGACCTCATAGGCGAAGTCGACATGGCCAGGCGTGTCCATCAGGTTGAGGACGTACGTGTTGCCGTCCTTCGCCGGATAGGTCAGGCGCACGGTCTGCGCCTTGATGGTGATTCCACGCTCGCGTTCGATGTCCATGTTGTCGAGGACCTGGTTGGTCATCTCGCGCGCGGACAGGGCCCCGCAGGCCTGAATCAGACGGTCGGCCAGCGTCGACTTGCCGTGGTCGATATGGGCGATGATCGAAAAGTTACGGATCAACTGGAGCGAGGTATCGGTCATGCGCGTCCCATAGGCGATAAACCGGGAAAAGTCAGCCATCCAGATGCGCAAAGATTCACCTGCTGAACCCATGCCCGGCTCCTCGCGAGCAAAGTAATGAAGAGGCGCCCCGCCGCGTGGTCTCGCCTCCTGTTTGAGGCCGCGCTACAGTTCCCGCATGGCTTATGAATTTTCGCGCCCCCATCGCGGATCGACCGCTGACTCCCGCTTCTCTCCAGACGGCGCGAACGGCCCGTCGGCGCGCCTGAACGACGGCGAACCGCCGCGTTGGGACCTTTCCGATCTCTACGCCGCCCCCGACTCGCAGGAACTCGTCGCCGACAGGACGCGCGCAGCCGAAGACGCCCGCGCGTTTCAGGACACCTATCGCGGTCGCGTCGCGAGCCTGAGCGGCACGGAACTCGCAGCGGCGATCGAGACCTACGAAGCCATCGACGAGACCCTTGGCAGGATCGGCTCCTTCGCGTCCCTGTCGTTCTCGGCCGACATGTCGAACGCGGGCGTCGCCAAATTCAACCAGTCGGTGACGGAGACCCTGTCGGACATCTCCTCCAGCCTGCTGTTCTTCACGCTGGAACTGAACCGGATCGAGGACGCGGAACTCGAACTGAAGCTTCAGACGCCGGAGTTGGCCCTCTGGCGTCCCTTCCTTCGCGATCTGCGCATGTTCCGCGCCCATCAGCTCGCCGACGACATCGAACAGGTGCTGCTGGAAAAATCCGTCACCGGCGCGAGCGCATGGCGCCGCCTTTATGACGAACATCTCGCTGCCCTGCGCATACCTTTCGACGGCGCCTCCCTGACGCTCGGCGATGCGCTCAACCGCATGTCCGACCCAAGTCGCGCCGTGCGTGAGCGGGCCGCCAAGGCGGTCGGCGCCGCGTTGCAGGACAACCTGCGCCTGCTCTCTCTGGTCACCAACACGCTGGCCAAGGACAAGGCGATCTCGGACAAGCTGCGCGGTTACGCGCGCCCCGAATCCTACCGCAACGTCTCGAACATGGTCGAAGACGAAGTCGTCGACGCCCTGGTCTCCGCCGTCGTCGCCGATTACCCGCGCCTCTCCCATCGCTATTACGCGCTCAAGGCGAAGTGGCTCGGGCTTGAGAAGCTGGAGCATTGGGACCGCAACGCGCCGCTGCCGGACGTGAATGAGAGCGACATTTCCTGGCTCGAGGCGACGCGCATCGTGCGACAGGCGTATGACGGCTTTGATCCCCGGCTTGGACGGATCGTCGGCGAATTTCTCGACAAGCCGTGGATCGACGCAGCGCCCGTGCCGGGCAAATCCTCCGGCGCCTTCGCGCACCCGACCGTGCCGTCCGCGCATCCCTATATCCTGATGAATTTCCGCGGCCGCACCCGCGACGTCATGACCCTTGCGCACGAAATCGGACACGGCGTGCATCAGACGCTCGCCGGGAAGCAGGGCTATTTCATGTCCGCAACCCCACTGACGCTGGCCGAGACCGCCAGCGTCTTTGGCGAGATGCTGACGTTCCAGCACCTGCTCGACGCCGAGAAAGACCCGACGCAACGACGGCTGATGCTCGCGTCCAAGGTCGAGGACATGCTGAACACGGTCGTCCGGCAGATCGCCTTCTATCGCTTCGAGAGCCTCGTGCATAACGAACGCCGCGACGGGGAGCTTCTGCCGGAGCGGATCGGCGAATTGTGGCGTCAGGTGCAGACGGAAAGCCTCGGCCCGGCTTTCAACTTCACGTCGGATTACGACACGTACTGGTCATACGTCCCGCACTTCATCCATTCGCCGTTCTACGTCTACGCATACGCGTTCGGCGACTGCTTGGTGAATGCCCTGTATGGCGTGTATCGCGAAAATAGCTTCGGTTTTCAGGACAAATACGTCGACATGCTGCAAGCAGGCGGCACGCTGCGTCACAAGGAGCTGCTCGCGCCGTTCGGACTGGACGCCAGTGACCCTGCGTTCTGGCGCAAGGGGCTGGACGTGATTTCCGGCTTCATAGATCAGTTGGAGAACGCCTGACATGGCCGGGCGCGATCTCGACGATAGCGGCCTTTTCGGCGAACTGCGGCGCATGGTGCGCACGACCGGCACGGTCGGCGGCATAGCCGCGCGGATAGCCGGTCACCGCATCGGCATCACCGGCGGCAGCGCCGCGCACGCAGAAGATCTGAAAGGCGTTCTCGGCGGCCTCAAGGGGCCGCTGATGAAAGCGGCTCAGCTTCTCGCAACGATTCCGGGCGCGCTGCCTGACGATTACGCGCTTGAACTGTCGCAACTCCAGTCAAACGCCCCGCCCATGGGGTGGAGTTTCGTACGTCGCCGCATGAGCACGGAACTCGGCCCGAACTGGCAGCAGCGCTTCAAACAGTTCGGACAGGAAGCCGCAGCCGCCGCCAGTCTGGGACAGGTCCACAAGGCCGTCCTGCCTGACGGAAAAATCGTCGCCTGCAAGCTGCAATATCCAGACATGACGACGACGGTCGAGGCCGACCTCAAGCAATTCCGTATGGCGATGGGCGTCTACCATCGCCTCGACAACGCCATCAGACAGGATGACGTCATCGAGGAGTTGACCGAGCGCCTGCGCGAAGAGCTGGACTACACACGGGAAGCCGCGAACTTGCGGCTCTACGGCGTGATGCTCCGGAACTCCGAATCCGTCACCATACCACGCACAGTCCCTGATCTTTGCACACGGCGTCTGCTGACCATGCAATGGGTGGATGGACGCTCCCTGCAGTCGGTGCTCGACACAAACCCGTCACAGGAAGAGCGCAACGCCATGGCGCGCGCGTTGTTCGAAGCCTGGTATGTGCCGCTCTATCGCTACGGGGTGATTCATGGCGACCCGCACATGGGCAATTTCACCGTCCGCGACGATTTCGGATTCAATCTTCTGGACTTTGGCGCAATTCGTGTGTTTCGTCCGCGCTTTGTCCGCGGCATCATCGAACTTTGCGAAGGTTTGCGGGTCGGCGATCTCGATCGGACCGCGCACGCTTATGAGATGTGGGGCTTCCGCAATCTGTCGCGTGACACAATGACTGTGCTCAACGAGTGGGCCAGCTTTCTCTACGAACCCCTGATGCAGGATCGTGAGCGCGCCATTCAGGAGGACGAGGGATCGATCTTCGGTCGTGATATCGCCGCACGAGTGCACGCAGGATTGCAACGCACGGGCGGCGTGAAACCGCCGCGTGAATTTGTTCTGGTGGACCGGTCGGCCATCGGCCTTGGCTCGGTGTTCATGCGTCTGGGCGCAAAGCTGAACTGGCACAGAATGTTTCAGGACCTGATTGCGGATTTCAATGAAGATGACCTCGCACGTCGTCAACAGGCGGCGCTTCAGGAGGCTGGCGTAAAAGTCGGCGCGTAAGCCAGTGTGCTCAGACATACACGACTGTCTTTTGCCTGCTCCTGCGGCGTAGTGCCCGCACGTCCATCCGTGGCGCACGTGCATAGCCTCCGAGTTAACGCCCCCCCAAAGTTGCACTCGCGAACGACCCGGCTGACGCGCGTTCGGAGTATACCGTCTCCACCGCCATCAAGCGCAATCGTCGCTCTGGCCGGGCCCCAGCATTTTTCATCTCCGAAACCTAGGCTGCTGCCCGTACGCTTGTGCGACGCGCCGAAACCGTTCGTAACGCGTCAAAAGCAAAATATGTGATATACAGAGCGCACAGGACATTCCTGTTTGTCTCCCATAACAGGATAAACCCGATGAACGCCCTCCGGACGTCGACTCCCGGCGCGCTACCGTGCCGCCCGGCTCGGCGCGCGCGTCCTGATCTCTCCAAAAATTCCCACAAGCATCGTGTGAAGTCATGAGTTCGGATATCGCGTTGCCCCGAAGTCGCCGCTTCCGGGCCTATATGACGGAAATGAGTTTCAATGGAGCGGTCGGTCTGATGCGACTTATCGGTCCGGCTCATGCCTCTTACGTCGGCGCGAAACTTGCCGGATTTATTGGTCCTTTTCTCTCATCGACGAGAACCGGGATGCAGAATCTGGCAATCGCCTTCCCTGACATGGAAGACAGGGAGAGAAGGCAGGTCGTTCGTGGAGCCTGGGACAATCTTGGCCGCGTAATCGGAGAGTTTTCCCACCTCCGAAACTTCGCTCGCACCTCCAGCGGACCGGGCTGGGAAATCGCGGGAGAGGAACACATCGCAGCCGCGTGGCGGAATGGACAGCCTCCGATTTTCTTTTCTGCCCATGTCGGAAATTGGGAAATGATTCTTCCGATTGCTGGCGCTTTGGGATTGCCGGTCGGCGGGGTTTATCGCGCGGCGTCGAATCCGATCGTCGAGCGCCTCGTTCAGGGCATCCGCCATGAAGCGGGGAATGGAACGTCTATGTTCCCCAAGGGATCGCGCGGCGCCCGATCCATCGTCGGACACATGGCTTCAGGCGGGACAGTCGGTCTTCTTGTCGATCAGAAAATGAACGATGGCATCGCCGTCCCTTTTTTCGGCAGGGATGCGTGGACCGCGCCTGCCCTCGCGCAGTTGGCAATGCGCTTCCAGCGCGACATCGTGCCCATCCGCGTCGTACGGCTTGGCGCCGCACGTTTTCAGCTTATTTGTGAACCTGCCCTGACAATTACAAAGACAGGGGAGCGCGCGGCGGACGAGCTCTCCATCATGAAGCTTGTCAACGCGCATGTTGAACGGTGGGTCGCGGAAGAGCCACATCAATGGCTGTGGTTTCACCGCAGATGGCCCAAGCACGAGACCACTGCAACATCACACTGAGGGACGCGACCACCCATTCACTCTTTCGCTTACATGAGCAAATTTTTTGTACAGCCGCTTTGAAAAACTCCAGCCCGCGTTTGCGGCGGAGCGTTCTCACGCGTAATCTCGACGGACTCTGGGCCCGCTGCATCCTGCCAACATCAGGCTTTAATTCAACTGACGGTCTCTGCCCACGACCCCGCACGAGAGAGCTCAGACAATGGCTTTTTCAGACGACGCCATCGAACATCTCGCCCGACGATTGCTCGATTACAGCCTTCCAAAACAGGAGTGGACGCATGAAGCCCACTTTGCAGCAACCTTGTGGCTTTTGAGAAAACGTCCTGACCTCACGACCCCAGACGCGCTACGCACCCTCATCACCACTTATAACGACGCCACCAACACACCGAACACCGATGTCAGCGGCTATCATCACACCATCACGCAGGCGTCCCTGAGAGGCGCGCGGCATCATCTGACGACACACACGCCGGACACGCCCCTGCATATCCTGCTCAGCCACACCATGGCGTCGCCCCTCGGACGCTCTGACTGGCTTCTGTCCTACTGGACACGCCCGGTTCTTTTCAGTCCAGTCGCCAGACATACCTGGGTAGAACCCGACTTTTCCCCTCTTCCTTTTTGAATTCCACTTCGCGTCAAGCGCCGCTAACGCGGCCGCTCTCATTTTCTTGATCTCACTCTCCTGTTTCGCAACTTGTTTAATTAGACGATCGTCTACAATATTGCGCCATGGACGCAACCGCCCCTATTCGACGCAGAGGACGCCCCCCTGGACGTTCCGACACGCACGCAGCCACGCGCGAACGACTTTTGCGGGCGGGCGTGGCTGCGCTGACTGAACAGGGGTTTCTTGGGACAGGTCTGGACGCGATCCTTAAAGACGCAAGCGTGCCTAAAGGTTCTTTTTATTACTACTTCGACAGTAAGGAGGCGCTGGGGTTGGCCCTGATCGACTCCTACGCCGACTATTTCAACGCCAAACTCGACAAATGGCTGACAGACAGAGATGCCCCTCCCTTGGAGCGGGTGGAGAATTTTGTCGCCGACGCAGCCGCCGGCATGATGCGGCATGACTTTCGGCGCGGTTGCCTGATCGGGAACCTCACGCAGGAATTCTCATCCGTTCCCGAGAGCCTCCAACTGGCGTTGCAGAACGTCATGCGCGAGTGGGAACGACGCCTTGCCGTCTGCCTCGCAGAACTCGACGCCGGACGAGCCCAAATCTGGGCGACATTTTTCTGGATCGGATGGGAAGGCGCCGTGCTCCGCGCACGTATGGAACGTTCGTCTCACCCTCTCGACATTTTCTCAAACGGCTTCTTCGCGCTCGTTCGCGGCGAACCATCGCCATTCGACCAGACAGCCGACGCTTCACCAGCTTTCTGAAGGGGATTCTCCAATGTTTGACGCCCTGTTGATAGAAAAATCTCCTGACGGACAGCAAAGCGTTCATGTCCGGCAAGTCGATGAAACGTCTCTCCCCGACGGGGACGTAACCGTTCGCGTCGAATGGTCGACGCTCAATTACAAGGACGCGCTCGCCATCACAGGGCGGGGACCCATCATTCGGCAATTCCCCATGGCGCCCGGCGTCGATTTCGCGGGCGTCGTCGAAAAATCGTCCAGCTCCGCCTACGCCCCCGGCGACCGCGTGCTGCTCAATGGCTGGGGAGTCGGAGAGAGGCATTGGGGAGGACTCGCGCAGAAGGCCCGCGTGCCCGCCGAGTGGTTGACGCCGCTTCCATCTGCGTTCTCCACCCGCTCGGCCATGGCGTTGGGAACAGCAGGTTACACGGCAATGCTCTGCATTCTCGCGCTTCAGCAGCAAGGCGTTACGAAGGAAAGCGGACCTGTGCTCGTCACGGGCGCGTCCGGAGGCGTCGGAAGCGTCGCGGTCATGCTTCTTGCCCGCCTTGGCCATCACGTCGTCGCCGTAACTGGACGGGAGACAGAACGCGACCACCTTACGCAACTTGGCGCTGCTGAGATTCTTCCCCGGGAGGACTTCAGCAAACCCGGAAAGCCACTGGAGAAAACGCGGTGGGCTGGCGCTGTCGACGTCGCCGGCGGTCAGGTTCTGGCCAATGTCTGCGCTTCCATGAAGCCTGGCGGCGTAGTTACGGCGTGCGGCCTCGCCGCAGGAATGGATTTTCCGGCGACCGTCGCCCCCTTCATCCTGCGCGGCGTCACTCTTGTCGGCATCGACAGCGTGATGTGCGATCATGGCCGCCGGGTGAAAGCATGGGACGCGCTTGCGGAACTTGTCGACATGGAGAAACTCGACAGCCAGACAAAAGAAATTACGCTACGGGATGCAGCCGAAGCGGCGACGGCGCTGCTTGACGGAAAACTGCACGGCCGGGTCGTCGTGAAGCTGGACTGATAGCGGCGTTTTTTGCCAGCTTATCGTCCAGACACTCTAGCAGTGCAGACGGCAAAAGGCGATAAGTCCCCCCTCTCCCGCCAGTTCAGCGTAGACTGATATCCAGCAAAACTCGACCCGCCGGGATCGTCCCCCGGCAGCAGGCAAGCGGCAGGACGCATCGTAACTTTATTCCCTAATGGACTTCAGGCACACAGATCGTCGCAAGCGCTTCTCATCGATAGCCAAATTGAACGCACGAGCGTTACAATCGTGCGCCCGGTAAGGAGCGCCGTTCGTGCATCGCGCGCATAGTTACAGAGATGCGCTTTGCAACTATGGTCGTGTGTGTTGTTACGCAGTTCTTCTTGCCCACCCCCCTCTGGCTGAGCTTTGATCCGCGCATGAATTCCCGCCTCGCCCTGCCGACACTCGCACTCGCCGCACTCCTCTCAGCGTGCGCGACCACTCCGGATGGTCCGTCCGTTCCCGTGATGCCGCCACCGGGTAAAAGTTTCGCGCAGTTTTCGCAGGAATCGGGCTTCTGCAAATCCCAGGCGACGAACGCCGTCCATGGACAGGCGGAAAACGCAAACCACCGCGCCATCGTCGGCGCCCTGATCCCTACCGCTATCGGAGCCGGCCTGGGCGCAGCAATCGGATCGGCTTACGGAGATCCGTGGCATGGGTCCTATGCGGGCACCGGCGCAGGGATCGGCGCAGGGTCTGGCGTCGCCGTTGGAGGCGCCATGGGCATGGCCTCGTCCAGCCGGGCCCAGGGCGGTATTCAGCAGCAGTATGACAACGTCTACGCAGCATGCATGCTGACTTACGGCAACCTAATCCCCGGCATGACCCAACGGCCGTCCTACACACCGAGCGGCGCAGCCCCTCCCATGGGACCGCCCCCCGGATCGGCGCAGCCTTATGGCGGTTATGGCTATGGCGGAGGTCCAGGGGGCTACTAGCCTGCTGGATCGAGACTGTGGCGGCGAGTTGAGGCCGACTCAGGCGGACTGCTCGCGTAAAGCACGCGCAAGATCAGCGATACGCTGACGCGCAGAGGGTAATGGGCGATGGAGTGGGCCAAACACGTCACGCCATAAAAAATGTCCCGTGAGCCGCAAACCTTCGCTCCATTGCTCCGGCGTTCCAAAATCCGACGGGTCCATGAACAACGCCGGCAACGGTAGAAGCCGCTGTGCCCATATCCCCGCTGCGTCCCGCGATACCGCGCGGCCCGTGCGTGGAGAGACGTAGGCCAACCCCTCTCGCTCGCCCGTTGCTGCGCAAGCCGAAAGATCGAGCGCAAACCCCAGGTCAGCCAGAAGCGCCATTTCCCAACGGAGCAGATTTGCAAATGCGTCTTCCTCCCGAGGAAGAGCGGACAGCACCGCTACCGTATCGTCGAACAGATGCGGATGCGGTTGCCGCTCCGGCAGCGCCAGATCCGCGACGGCGCAAATAGAGGATAAGCATGAGAGGGCGATACGGGACTGGATGGCGCGGCCCGCGATTGCCGCGACGGCCTCACCAACAAGCGAACCGAGTTGCTCGGCGGAACGCGCCCGCCATTGCGCATGAACCAGATTGCCCGGTTGCCACATGGCCGCATTGCGCCGGGCGCCGCCGCCACGCGCAAGACCATGCACGACACCATGTTCTGCTGAAAACAGGTGGACGAGAAGATCGGCCTCGCCAAACGGGGCCGTAGAAAGAACAAGGGCGGGCGCCTCCCATTCCAGGGAAGCCCCGCCCTCCTTCGTCACCGGAGAGAGACCGACCTCAGCCGCCAGCAGCCTTAGCCACTTCTGCGGCGAAATCGCTCTCCTCCTTCTCGATGCCTTCGCCGAGGTGGAAGCGGTCGAACGCAGCGAGCTTGACGCCAGCCTTGTCGAGGATCGCTTTCACGCGGCTCTCGCCGTCATGCACCCACACCTGCTCCAGAAGAACGACTTCCTCGTAGAACTTGCGGATACGGCCTTCGATCATCTTCTCAATGATCGCTTCCGGCTTGCCGGACTCACGCGCCTGCTCCTTGAGAACTTCACGCTCACGCTCGACCGAAGCCGGGTCGATGCTGCTGATATCCAGCGCAGCCGGACGGGTCGCCGCGACATGCATGCCAACCTGACGACCCAGAGCGACGATCGCGTCGCCAGCCGTCGGCGCTTCAACCGCAGCCAGAACGCCGATCTTGCCGAGGCCCGGCTTCAGGGCGCCATGGACATAGGTCGCGACCTCGCCCGACGGGACTTCCAGAACGCGCACGCGGCGGATCGACATGTTCTCGCCGATCGTCGCGATCAGGTGCGTCAGCTCTTCGGCGACCGTACGACCGGTCTCCAGAGCAGCGGCCTTCACGGTCTCAAGGTCATCGCCAACCTTCAGAGCGACCTTCGCCACGGACTCGACAAAGCCCTGGAAGGCCTCGTTGCGCGCAACGAAATCGGTTTCGGCGTTGACTTCGACCATCGCGCCACGACGGCCTTCCGACACGACGCCGACAAGGCCTTCGGCCGTGACGCGACCGGACTTTTTCGCTGCCGCGGCGAGGCCCTTCGTGCGCAGCCAGTCGATGGCGGCTTCAATGTCGCCACCCGCCTCGTTCAGCGCCTTCTTGCAGTCCATCATGCCTGCGCCGGTCTTCTCGCGAAGATCCTTCACCAGCGCTGCGGTGATTTCCGCCATAGTCCCATCTCCAGAATAGCGGCAAGCACGTCGCCATTGCGGGACGTGCTTGCGTTCATGCTCAAAATCGTGCGCGCTCCGGATTATCCCGGAGCGTCGTCATCAGGCTGCGGGAGCAGCCTCTGCGGCGGCCAGTTCGGCAGCTTCGATCGCGGGATCGATCGGCGCTTCTTCGGACGCGCCGATGTCGCGGCCAGAGGCGCTCAGCTCGGCGGAAATGCCGTCAAGAACGGCGCCCGACACGAGGTTGCAGTACAGCTCGATCGCGCGGATGGCGTCGTCGTTGCCCGGGATCGGGAACGTCACGCCTTCAGGGTTCGAGTTGCTGTCGAGGACCGCGATGACCGGGATGCCAAGCTTGTTGGCTTCCTCAACCGCCAGCTTCTCCTTCGTCGTGTCGATGACGAACAGGATGTCCGGAAGGCCGCCCATCTCCTTGATTCCGCCGAGGGAGCGCTCAAGCTTCTCCTTGTCGCGGGTGATGTCGAGGACTTCCTTCTTGGTCAGACCATGGGTGTCGCCAGCCAGCATGTCTTCGATCTGACGAAGGCGCTTGATGGAGCCCGTGATGGTCTTCCAGTTCGTCAGCATGCCGCCGAGCCAGCGGTGGTTGACGTAATACTGGCCGCAACGCTGCGCAGCTTCGGCGACCTGATCGGCCGCGGCGCGCTTCGTGCCGACGAACAGGACACGACCGCCGCCAGCGACGGTGTCACGCACGGCCTTCAGGGCGCGGTCGAGAAGGACCACCGTCTGCTGCAGGTCGATGATGTGGACCTGGTTGCGCACGCCGAACAGGTACGGCGCCATGCGCGGGTTCCAGCGGCGGGTGTGGTGACCAAAGTGAACGCCGGCTTCGAGGAGCTGACGCAGGGTGAAATCGGGCATCGCCATGATGCGGTATCCTTAGGTTCCGGTTATTCCTCCGCAGCGCATCGGCCCGACAATGCCGGACACCAGGAATCGCGCCGCGTGCGTAGTCCCGCGCGTCTCCACGCGGACGCGCCGCATATGGCGGTTTCAGGCCGAAAAAGCAACCCTTCGCGTCACTCCGTCTGGCGTCGGACATGACGAGCCTGCGTCACCGTGTCAGAGGGAGGTCCTGACCGTCGGGACGCCGGAGCAGATCAACAGATCCCTCAGGTTGCGAACCACCGGAAACACCTCGACATTATGGTCGCCTCCCAGTTCGCGCCACGCCTGCTGCTCCATCTCCACGACTTCCTTGTCTTCGTGGAAAATCCGATCGGTGAATACGCCAAGAACCGGCCACGCCAGATCCAGCAGAAACTTCCACTTCGGGCGCTTCACGGACAGCAGGCCGAATGTCTGCGTTGTCAGTTGATCCTGCCCCTGAGGCACGTAGGCAACCCAGAGATCCATCACCAGATCCCCATCCTTGTCGTGAATTTGCAAGGTCTGGTAGGGGTAAGAGGTTCGCACGGTCACGATTTCGTCGACCGGCTGCTGGCTGACGTCGATATCCTTGTGCTTGCCAAACAGCAGACGCTCCGCGAGCGGCTGGTCGCCGCCCTTGCGTGCAAAGCTGTAACGCGCCTCGACAAAATCCTCGCCCTTGCCCTGCCCCATGAAACGCGCAGTGATCTGCCCCATCTGGCGGCGGTGCAGGAACTGATGGTTCATATCCATCAGGTTCTCGTGCATGAAGCTGTAGTGACATTCCACGCGCGGATCGAAACGACGCGTCCTGAACTCCGAATTGTCCACCTGACATGGCTGAGGCACAGGCGTGCGGGCTGCAAGTTCCGGATTTCCGGGAAACACGAACACGAGCCCTCCGCTCTCGCGACACGGATACGCACGCACGCCACGTCCGTTTCCGGGCTTATTGAGATAAGGGACCGTGACGCAGGACCCTTTCCGATCAAAGGCCCAGCCGTGATAGCAACACCGGATCGTCTCGCCTTCGATCTTGCCTTTGCTCAGCGGAACCTGACGGTGGGCGCACCGATCTTCCAGCGCATAGAGCGGACCAGTCTCAGGGCGTATGAGAACCAGAGGCTCGCCCGCATAACGCGCCGCGAACGGCCTGCCCCGCCTGACCTGATGCGACCAGGCCACGGGGTGCCAAAAGTCGGGATTGAGATCGATACGTCGAAGATCGGGGCCGCTACGCGCGATATGATCGCTGGTGACGCCTGAACGTGGATCGTTCGGCGCATCAAATTGACGACTTTCCTGCAGCATGGCTTCAGATGTCCCTCCACGCGACGTCACGGCGCTAAAGGGTGAGGATCGAACCTGTTACAGGATGTTGCAAGTGCGCCGGGGCATGGCAGCCACGTAAAACATTCGAAGGCCGATGGAACGACTACCTATACAGAAAAATTCAGGACGCCTGATGCAGTCCGTAGAGACTGTACTGCTCCATCATTCTGGCGGTCGGGTACTGGTCTTCGACAACGCCGTTCGTACCGTAGGTCTCGACAACCACGATGCCTAGCGCCGGGTCGATATGAGAGGCCGGATTGAAAAGCGGCGTGTCTGCGGAAACCGACGTCTTTTTCTCCGCAGCTACGCCTGAAACATGCGCCGTCACATGGCCCTCGGAACCCTCATAGGTTGTAGACGTCGTCTTGGCTAAAGCGTTGCTTAAGATTTGCATGTCACACCTCGGACAAATACAACCATAAAAATATTATTTTGGCAACAATTTTTCAACCCTGGATTGAAGACCCAATTTCCACTTTCGTAACACCCATCACGCTCTTCAGCGCCTGCCCCACCACCGGACTGACGCGGTAACCGCCGCGCAGGCGAAGCTCCACGTCCCTGCTGTCTCCGATCGCCGGAACCAGCACCACCCTCCCAACGCCGCCGCGTTGCCGGGACAGGATCGCCTGCACGCCGGACACCGCGTCTTCACGATCCAGCCAGATCCGCATCTCTCCACCGGCCTGCGAGGCTACATCCTCCAGCGACTGCAGGTCGGTGGCCGTTATCCGAACGGCTTCCCCCTCGACCTTGAGTTCGGCAGTCACCATCACCGCCTTGCCCGCGACCAGCAATTCTCGGGTCCGTCCCAGAATTTCGGAGAACAACGTCACTTCGCATCCGCCGGTGGCGTCCGACAGCCGCACCCACGCCATCTTGCCTCCACTACGCGTCGGGCGCTCCTTGCGATCGATCACGCAGCCAGCAATTTTCGCGCGCGTCACCCCGCTCTCCGCCGAAGTCGTCAAGCGGGCCATCGGAATTGCGCCAAGACGGCGCAGCGTCGCTCGATATGCGTCGAGCGGATGGCCAGACATATGGAAGCCGATCGCGTCGGCTTCGTAAGAAAGCTTGTCGAACTCCGGCCATTCAGGGTCCTGGCTCAACCGCAATGGCTCTGCTTCCGGCGCATCTCCGAACAGTCCGACCTGCCCGCTCGCTGCTTCCTGCGCGCGCATCTGGGCGCGACGCAGAATGCTCTCGACCGACCCGAAAACACGCGCCCTGTTGGGCTCCAGCGTATCGAAAGCCCCTGCCCTGGCCAGATTTTCCAACTGCATCTTGTTAAGTTGCTTCGGATCGACCCGCGCTGCGAAATCAGCGAGGCTTTCGAAGGCCTTGCCTCCACGCGTGTCCACGATGCCGCACATGGCCGCGAGACCGACCTTCTTCACAGCCGCCAGAGCGTATCGAATGCCGAGTTTGCCGTCAGGCAGATGCTCAACGGTAAAATCCGGTCCAGACCGATTGATGTCCGGCGGCAACACCGCAATGCCCAGACGCGTCGCCTCCTGCCGCAACGCCGCCAGCTTCTCCGTACGCTCCCGCGCCAGCGACATGCACGCGGCCAGGAAGGAGACCGGGTGATTCGCCTTCATCCACGCAGTCTGGTACGACACAAGCGCATAGGCTGCCGCATGAGACTTATTGAAGCCGTAGTCAGCGAATTTCGCCATGAGGTCGAAAACTTCGACCGCCTTGTCCTTATCGACGCCTCGCCCCGTCGCACCCTCGGTGAAAATCTCGCGCTGCTTGTCCATTTCGGCGCGGATTTTCTTGCCCATCGCACGACGCAACAGATCGGCGCCGCCCAGGCTGTAGCCCGCCATCTTCTGGGCGATCTGCATGACCTGCTCCTGATAGACCATGATCCCGTAGGTCTCTTCCAGGATATCGCGGATTTCCTCGTGCGGCGGCTCCCACGCCTCTCCATGTTTTCTGCGGCAATAATCGGGAATATTCGCCATCGGCCCAGGGCGGTACAGCGCCACGGCGGCGATCAGATCCTCAAGCCGCGTAGGACGCATCTGCTTGAGGACGTCGCGCATGCCCGCGCCTTCGAACTGGAACACCCCCGCCGTATCGCCACGCGACAGCATTTCGTAAGTCGGCGCGTCGTTAAGGGGAATTTTCGAAAGATCGACTTCTACGCCAAGACCTTTCAGGAAGTTCACGCCGCGCTGCAGAATGGTGAGCGTCGTCAGGCCGAGAAAGTCGAACTTCACCAACCCCGCTTGCTCGACGAACTTCATGTTGAACTGCGTGACCAGCATGTCGCTTTTCGGATCGCGATACAGCGGGACCAGTTCGACAAGACGCCGATCGCCGATCACGACGCCCGCGGCGTGGGTCGAAGCGTGTCGGTAAAGCCCTTCAAGCTGCTGCCCGATCTCGAGCAGACGCCGTAGCGCCTCGTCCGTATCGCGCATTTCCTGCAAACGCGGTTCGCCGTCCACCGCCTGCTTCAACGTCACGGGGTTCGCCGGATTGTTCGGGATCAACTCCGCGACCTTGTTGACCATGCCGTAAGGCAGACCGAGCACGCGCCCGACGTCGCGAACAGCTGCTCTTGCCTGCAATTTTCCAAACGTGATGATCTGTGCAACCCGATCCGCGCCGTATTCCCGACGCACATAGGCGATCACTTCGTCCCGACGGTCCTGACAGAAATCGATATCGAAGTCGGGCATCGACACGCGTTCCGGATTCAGGAAGCGCTCGAATAGAAGGTTGAACGGAATAGGGTCGATGTCTGTGATCGTCAGCGCCCACGCGGCAAGCGACCCTGCGCCCGATCCACGTCCCGGTCCCACCGGGATGTCGTGCGCCTTCGCCCACTGAATGAAGTCCGCGACGATCATGAAGTAGCCGGGAAAACCCATCTTCGAGATGATATCGAGTTCGAACTCCAGACGCTCCTCATACGTCCGACGCGTCGTCTCGTCAGGCGACAGAATCTCCATGCGCGAGGCCAGCCCCTCACGCGCCATGGCGCGAAGAGTCTCGTCCTCCGTCGAGCCCTCCCGCACCTTCGGGCAGATCGGCAGAAGCGGTTTGCGCGTCTCGACCTTAATGGCGCAGCACTGGGCGATTGCGAGCGTGTTATCGCAAGCGTCCGGCAGATCGCTGAAAAGCTCGCGCATCATGGCCGGAGGCTTGAACCAGTGCTCCGGCGTGACCTTCCAGCGATCCTTCTCCGCCATCGTCCGCCCCTGTGCGATGCAGATCAGCGCGTCATGGGCTTCGTAAAATTCTGGTTTGGGAAAGAAACATTCGTTCGTCGCGACCAGCGGCAATCGCATCCGGTCCGCCAGCGAGATCACGCCCGGCTCCACCGCCTGCTCTATCGGCAAACCGTGGCGATGCAACTCCACGGCGACGGAATCGCCGAACGCCTCACGCATCCGCGCGAGCCACGCTTCGGCCTCCGCCTCCTGCCCCTCCGCGAGCATACGGTACAGTGGGCCGCGCGTACCTCCCGTCAGCAGGAAAAGTCCCTCTGCATGATCGGCGAGAACGTCCAACGTCACGAACGGATCGCTGGCGTCGCTATCCAGAAACCCGGCTGAGGAAAGAAACTGAAGATTCGCAAGTCCGGCGGCGTTCCGCGCCAGCAGCGCTACGGGCTCCGACTGCGCGCCGGGGCGGTCGTCGCGCGAAGGCAAACCGATCTGGCAACCGATAATCGGCTGCACGCCCTTGCCGCTGCAATATTGGGAAAATTCAAGAGCGCCGAACAGGTTACCCGTATCGGTGATCGCCACGGCGGGCATGTCCATGCCGCGCGCGAGGGCCGCCATCTCAGGGATCCGGATCGCTCCCTGACTGAGCGAGTAGGCTGAATGGACGCGGAGATGGACAAAATCGGCGTAGGGCATCCGGCAAGGATAACACGCCGTCGCCCATCCGACATCCGGTGAGGCGGCGATTCCGCCAGCACGACGAAACCCGCCCGGGCCTCAGCCGCCCCGGATACCTTCCTGGCAGAGGAACCGGGGCGGCTGCATGGTCACTGCAGCAACGCGCGGCGAACCGCGACGTGCCAACCGTCGATCATGGTCTTGCGTTGAGCCGCATCCATTTTTGGCTCGAACAGGGCGTCACGCTCCCAGGCGTTGGTGACGTCTTCCAGCCCGGCCCAAAGTCCGACCCCGATGCCAGCCAGATAGGCTGCGCCGAGCGCCGTCGTCTCGATCTGCTTCGGGCGCTCGACCTTGGCCTGCAACATGTCCGCCAGAAACTGGCAAAACCAGTCATTAGCCGCCATGCCGCCATCTACACGCAACGTATCCGCCGCGCCCCCGCCGTCCTGCGTCATCGCCGCAACAAGGTCCAGAGTCTGGAAAGCCACTGATTCCAGCGCCGCACGCGCGATATGCGCCTCCGTGGCGTCGAGCGTCAGGCCGCAGATCAGCCCACGCACGTCCGGCTCCCAGTGCGGCGCGCCGAGCCCCACGAAACCCGGCACCATATAGACGCCGTGGCTGTGCGAAATACGGGTCGCCATGTCGTCCGTCTGCGACGCATGCGTGATGAGATGCAGTCCGTCGCGCAGCCACTTGATGGCGGCGCCCGCGACGAAGATCGACCCTTCCAGCGCGTAAGCGGTCTTGCCGCCGATACGATAGGCGATGGTGGTCAGCATCCGGTTGCTGGACTTGACCGGCGTGTCGCCGGTGTTCAGCAGCAAGAAGCAGCCCGTTCCGTACGTCGACTTCGCCGTTCCCGGGCGGAAACAAGCCTGCCCGACGACTGCGGATTGCTGATCACCCGCCATGCCAGCGACTGGGATCGCCTCTCCGAACAACGCCGGGTCGGTCTCCCCGAACACGCCGCTGTTGTCCTTGACCTCTGGCAGAAGGGCTTCAGGCACATTGAAGAGCTTGAGAAGATCCTTGTCCCAGACCTGCTTGTGGATATCGAACAGCAACGTGCGGCAGGCGTTGGTGATGTCGGTCGCATGGACCCTCCCACCAGTGAGGCGCCAGAGAAGGAAGCTGTCGATCGTGCCGGCGGCAAGTTCGCCCTTCTCCGCGCGGGCGCGGGCGCCGTCGACGTTGTCGAGAATCCAGGCCAGCTTGGTGCCTGAGAAATACGGATCGAGCAGAAGGCCCGTTCGCTCCGTCACCAGAGCTTCCGCGCCTTCCTTTTTCAATTGCGCGCACAGTTTGGCGGTGCGGCGGTCCTGCCACACGATGGCGTTATGGATCGGCTTGCCGGTGGCCCGATCCCACACCACGATGGTCTCGCGCTGGTTCGTGATGCCGATCGCAGCAATACGGTCGACGCCGCCGGATCGCTCGATAGCTTCTACCGCGGTGCTCTTCGCGTCTTTCCAGATATCCTCCGGGTCGTGCTCCACCCAGCCCTGCTGCGGATAGTACTGGCGAAACTCTTCACGCGCCACGGACAACTCGGCGCCAGTAGCGTCGAAAACGATGCTGCGGGTGGACGTCGTGCCCTGGTCAATGGCCAGGATGCGATCCTTCTTGATCATCTTTTCAACTCCTTTTGGTCTCAGAGACGGTTCGGCTGCTGGCCGATCACGCGACTGGGCGGGGCATGAAGGGTTTCAGAAGCGACTGGTAAAGTCCGGCGCCGACCAGACCGCCAATCAACGGTCCGGCGATCGGCACCCACCAGTAGTTACCGGGAGAGGGGATGGCCGCAGGGCCCCAGCCAGCCAGGTAGCAAAACAGACGCGGTCCAAAGTCACGGGCGGGATTGATCGCCCATGCGTCAAGATAACCGGCGGAGGCGCCAATGATCGCGACCAACAGGCCAATGATCAGCGCGCCCGCATTGGCCTGCGGCGCCATGGTGTTGAACTCGCAGGTAATCGCGAAAATTCCAAACACCAGAATGCCCGTCAGCACGATCTGCACGAAGAACGAATGCATCGGCGTCACGTAATCACCCGGATGGGTGAAGAACACGCCCGCGGCAGCGCCGTCATGCATGAAGTCTAGATGCTGCGCCGCCGCGAAATGCTCAATGACCGGAGCGAACAGGGCGTAGACGACAGCGGCTCCGAGAAAACCGCCGATCACCTGCGCGACGATATAGGGAGCGACCTTACGCCAAGGGAAGCCCCGGAAGGTCGCAAGGGCGACCGTCACGGCCGGGTTCGCGTGCGTTCCGGAAACAGCGCCAGTGGCGTAAATTGCAACAGTGACGCCTAAACCCCAGACAATGCATACGCCCCAATAGGCGGTCTTGTACGGGCTGGGGTCATACAGGCTGTACATTGCGGCGACTGAATCGCCGAAGAGGATGATGATAAAGACCGCCACGCACTCGGCGATCAACTCTCCCAGATACTTTTTCTGCTCGCTCATGACAGGTCCGCTTTTCATTATTTTGTTTCGGAAACCTTGAACGACGACGCAACACCCGGCGAAACCCCGCTTCAGTGCTGACGATCGGCGATATACCTCTCCACCTTCGTCCTCTGTTCCTGCGTCATATGCAAGCCCAGCTTGCTACGACGCCAGAGTACGTCCTCCGCCGTGACCGCCCACTCGTTGTCGATCAGATAATCGACCTCCCGCGCGGTAAGATCAGCGCCGAAATTCTCTCCCATATCCTCCAGTGTTCCAGCCGCTCCCACAACGTCGTAGGCGCGCGAACCATAGGCCCGCGTCAGACGCCACGCATGCGTCAACGACAGGAACGGCGCGGCGTCGCGCAGGCGCTTCAACGCCGCCTCGAACCCGCCGACGCCGAGATCGCCGCCCGGCAGGGCGGCATCCGCTGTCCAGGATTGACCGGCGAGAACCGGCATCTCCGGGATCAGCTTCTCGATCGCATGCTCGGCCAGCTTGCGATACGTCGTAATCTTGCCGCCGAAGATCGACAGCAGCGGCGCGCCGCCCGTCGTATCGAGATCGAGCACGTAATCGCGCGTCACGGCGGAAGCATTGGCCGCGGCGTCGTCATACAACGGACGCAGACCAGCGTAGGACCACACGACATCGGACGGCGAAACCGGCTTTTCGAAGTAACGGTTCACGCTCTCGCAGAGATACGAGACCTCTTCCGGCGAAATTTCCACACGCCCCGGCGCCTCGCCCCACGCTTCGTCCGTCGTTCCGATCAGCGTGAATTTCCGCTCATAAGGGATCGCAAAGACGATGCGCTTGTCCGGGTTCTGGAAAATATAGCACTGCGGCCCCTCGAAAACGCGAGGCACCACAATGTGGCTGCCCTTGACCAGCCGAACCGACTTGGAGTGCGGCACGGCGAGTTCGTCGGACAGCAGGCGCGCGACCCAAGGCCCCGCCGCATTGACCACAGCTCGGGCGCGAACGGTGCTCGTCTCGCCCGAACGCTTGTCCTCGATCTGCGCTTCCCACACGCCGTCCACCCGCTTCGCCGCAGCGAGGCGCGTGCGAACGCGAATGTCCGCGCCCCGCGCCGCCGCATCCATCGCGTTCAGAACGACGAGGCGGCTGTCTTCGACCCAACCGTCCGAATAGACGAACGCTTTGGAATATTCAGACTTCAGCGGCTTGCCCGCGGAGTGATTGCGCAAATCGATGCCGCGCGATTTCGGCAACTTCATATGAGGCGCAAGGTGATCGTAAAGGAACAACCCCGCTCGCAACATCCAAGCCGGGCGCACCAGCTTCGAGTGCGGCAGCACGAAACGCAGCGGCCACATGATATGCGGCGCGATCGCCAGCAGGCGGTCACGCTCTATCAGCGCCTCGCGCACAAGGCGGAATTCGTAATATTCCAGATAGCGCAGGCCGCCATGGATCAGCTTCGTGGACGAAGAGGACGTGTAGTTCGCCAGATCGTCCTGTTCGACGAGAAGCACCGAGGCGCCGCGCCCGCTTGCGTCGCGCGCAATGCCCGCCCCGTTCACGCCGCCGCCGACGACCAGCAGGTCGAACACATGCGACGACTTCTGTTCCTGAGCGACCATACCTCGCACCCCCGTCCGTAAGATGATGACGCCGCATATTCGTATCCGAACATGGCGACATTTAGCAATGGCTCCCTATATCCAAGAACCATACCTCGTCATCATTATTACGTCACAACGTTATGTTCGTTTCCGAACATTCGTATCAACCACATGCAGCCCCACCCCACTTGCCGCCAGCATGTCGCGAATGCCGGCAGGGGGCGGCGCATCGGTGAAGAAGGCCGTAGCCTCGTTGATATGACCGGCACGCACGAGCGGCCGACGCGCGAACTTGGTATGGTCTGCCAGCAGAAAGACACGCCGCGAGTGTCGGCGAATCGTTTGCGACGCCAGTATTTCCTCAGGGTCGAAATCCAGCAGCGTCCCGTCGTCATCGACGCCGCTTATGCCAATCACGCCGTAATCGGCCCGGTACTGCTCCAGCATCGATTGCGCCGCCAGCCCGAGAATGCCGCCATCGCGCACCCTGACAGCCCCGCCCGCCACGACGACGCGGCACCCGTCCCCTCCCGCGAGCAAAGAGGCGACGTGAAGATTGTTCGTGATGACCCGCAGCCCCCGCCGCCCGATCAGTGAGCGCGCGAAGGCTTCCGTCGTGGTGCCTATATTGATGAACAACGAGGCCCCGTCCGGAATTTCGGCGGCGGCGCGGCGGCCGATCGCCTCCTTCTCCCGATGATTGAGAATCTGCCGTTCGGAGTAGGCGATGTTCTCGACGGAGGACGGCGCGCTGGCCCCGCCGTGGTGGCGCACAACCTCCCCCGCATCGGCCAGACGACGGATGTCCCGGCGGATCGTCTGCACGGCGACGTTAAACGTCCGAGCAAGATCCTCGTTCGCGACATAGCCGTGCTTGCGAACAAGCGCCGCGATCTCCATCAGCCGGGCGGACGGTCCGTCCTCGCCCGAAACGCCGCTCACGCCGCGCGTCCCACATCCAACAGCGTGCGCAGCACGGCCTCTCCATAGCGATCGAGCTTGGAGCCGCCGACGCCTTTCACGCGCCCCAGCTCGGCAAGAGAGCCGGGCTGCTCCAATGCGATGTCGCGCAACGTCGCGTCGTGGAAGATCACGTAGGGAGGAATCTCCTGCTCCCGAGCCTCCGCCCGGCGCCAGAGTTTCAACGCGTCAAAAATACGACGCGCGTCTTCCGGCAGGTCGTCCGCAGGGGAATCATTGCGACGCTCCCCTTTACGCCCACTCTCCGCCTCGATCGCGTCCTCGCGCAGCATCACCGGCTCGTCGCCACGCAGGATCGGGCGTGCGACCTCGTCGTTCAACGCCAGGCCGCCATGTTCGTCGCCCATCCGCAAGGCCCCGCGTGCAATGAGCTGCCGCACAACGCCACGCCAGAACGTCTCGCTGCTGTCCCTGCCGATGCCCCAGACCGACAGCTTGTCATGGCCATTGCGGCTGGCGGAATCCGACGCTTTGCCGCGCAATACGGAGATAACGTGAAGGGCGCCGAACCGCTGCCCCGTGCGATAGACGGCGGACAGCAGCTTGCGCGCAGCCTCGGTCCCGTCAAACGTCGGCGCGGGAGAGCGGCAATTGTCGCAATGGCCGCACGGCTCGGGCAAGACCTCCCCGAAACACGCCAGCAGCGCCCGCGTGCGGCAAGAAGTGGTCTCGGTCAGGGCGATCATCGCCTCCAGCCGCCCCTTCATTACCCGCTTCTCGCTCTCCGGAGCCGTCGACTGGTCCAGCCAGTAGCGCGCGCGGGTCATGTCCTCCCCGCCATAAAGCAGCAGCGTGTCAGACGGCAGGCCGTCTCGACCCGCGCGACCGATCTGCTGGTAATAAGCCTCCGCCGAGGACGGCATGTCGAGATGAACGACCGCCCGCACGTCGGGACGGTCAATCCCCATGCCGAAAGCGATGGTCGCAACCATCACGATCGGTTCGCCAGAGCGAAAACGATGCAACGCCGCACGCTTTTCCTGCGGAGAGAGCCCCGCATGGTAAGCGCAGGCAGGGAAACCCTTGTCCCGCAACGTCGCAGCCGTGCGTTCCGTTCTAGCGCGGGAGCCGCAGTAGACGATGCTCGCGTCGCCGCGCCGCCTGTCCAGAGCGGCGATGAGCTGCTTCGTCTCGCCGCCCTTGGGGCGTGCGGAGATTATCAAATTCGGTCGGTGAAAACTGGCCGAGAGGACCTCAGCATGCGGCATCGCCAGCGCCGAGAGAATGTCGTCGCGGGTGCGGGGGTCAGCTGTGGCGGTCAGCGCGATGCGCGGCACGCCGGGAAAATTACGCGGCAGACTTTCGAGGGCGCGATACTCTGGACGAAACTCATGGCCCCAGGCGGAAATGCAATGAGCTTCGTCGATCGCGATGACCGAAATGGACTGCCGTGTCAGCCGGTCGAGCGTCCCGGGCGAAAGCAATCGTTCGGGAGATACGTATAGGATGTCCAGACGACCGTCCGCGAGATCGGCGCGAATCTGGAACGCCTCGTCCTCGCTCAGCTCCGAATGCAGCGCCGCAGCGTTGACGCCAAGCTGTCGAAGGGCGGCGACCTGATCGTCCATCAAAGCAATCAGCGGCGATACGACAAGCCCCATGCCCCGACGACACAGGGCGGGGATCTGGTAGCAGACGCTCTTGCCTCCGCCGGTCGGCATCAGGACCAGCGTGTCCGCGCCAGCCATCATCCGCGCAACAGCGTCGCCTTGCAGACCGCGAAAGGCCGGAAAGCCGAACACGGTCTTCAAGACGTCAAGCGGCTCAGCGCCGACGAAACGATCTCGCCCCCCTACGGATGGCGCATCGCTCCCGCCCTCCTCATCACGAAAGTCCGGATCGTAGATGTCGTCGTAGGAGATATCCTCATATGGAATATCCGCGTCCGGTACGCCCCCGACCGGCGGCGCTTCCTTCAACCCGGACACGTCGAATGTCCGAGCAGCAACATCAGCGGCTTCTGAGCGTACGTTGACGGCTTCGTTCCCAACATCCCTGCCTTCAGTGTGAAACGAACTCGATCTCCACGCGACGAGCGCCGACCGTGCCATCCGCATTAGAGGGCGCGCGCGGGTGCTGAGAGATGCGACTCGCTGCGACGCCATCGTCGGAAAGTTGCTGCGCGACGAGCTTGGCGCGGTCGATCGCCAGCGCAGAGTCGGCGGAAAGGTCGCCGTTGGCTCGGGCGTAACCCTCGACGCGCACGTCCGCCTGCGGATACTTTGCAGCCATCGCCGCCGCTTCCGAAATCACGTTCTTCGACGCGTCATCGAGTGTCGTCGAGCTTTCGCTGAAAAACACGACATATTTTCGCCCGGGTCCCGTGGTGCAACCGGCGAGCAGGCAAAGAGCTAAGGCAGGAAACAGGCGGCGCATCAGGCGAACTCCGAAAAAACGCGAATCGTCGTCCCGATCAGGATGTTCCGGGACACGAACCTGAAAAATATTTCGTGCCCCCATCGGTCGGGCTCCGTCAACTGCGCAGAACTGTCCAGGCGCTCAGGCGGTGGCCGCTGTCGCCTCTCCGCCCGAAATTCTCCACACCCGATCCAGCTCCTCCACCCCTGTGAGACGATGGGCGATCAGAAGCACTGTCCGATGTGCGGCAACGGTGTTGAGCGTCGTCAAAAACTCCTGCTCGACAGTCGCATCCAACCCGGTTGTCGGCTCGTCCAGCACGAGAATTGGCGCGTCGGCAAGCAGCGTTCGCGCCAGCGCGATGCGACGCCCCTGCCCGCCGGAAACCTTGACCCCGCCCTCGCCGAGCCAGGTGTCCAGCCCCTCCGGAAGAGCGCGCACGAAATCGCCGATAGCGGCGTCGTCCAGCGCGCGCCAGAGCGCCGCTTCGGGCGCGTCGGGGTTAGACAGCAGCAGGTTGCTGCGAATGGTGTCGTCGAACAGATGCGTCGCCTGCGACAGCCACGCGACCCGGCGACGCAACCATTCATCGGGGATCGTCGCGATATCGACGCCACCAAGCAGCACGCGTCCGCCCTGTGGCCGCACGGCCTTGAGAAGCAGCGCCGACAAGGTGGATTTGCCAGCGCCGGACGCCCCAAGCAAAGCGACCCGGCTCCCTTCAGCGATATCGAGCGAAAACTCTTCGAACACAGGGGCGCGATTCGAAGCCCAACGAAAATCGATCGCCTCGAACCTGATGTCGAAACGCGTCGGAAGCCTTGTCGGGGAAGACGTCTCGCCTGATGTGGCGGACGACGCTTCGACCGTTGAAACGCCCGCCGCCGACACCACGCGCGACGCGGCCGCGCCCATGGCGCCCGCCAGCATGCCCGCACGGGTCAGACCCGCCACACCTTCGAATGCCGTCAGTGTCAGAAACAGTAACCCCACGCCCTCGACCGCCGGTATCCGCACAAAACCGGCGCCCACGACAGCGGCAAGCAGAAACAATACGGCCAGTTGCGTGCAAAGCTGCGAAACGCCGCCGACGAGGGCCATGCGTGCAGCCAGCCGCGTCTGGCGACCGACCAGCGTGTCATTCGCCTCCTGCACACGCTCCAGCATCCTGCCGCCAGCGCCAAAGGCTCGAATTTCCCGCATGCCGCCGATCAGATCGAGCGCGTCAATCCGCAGCGCAGCCAAAGCACGCAGCAGCCCGTCACCGGACTCCCTGCTCAATCGGGCGGCCAACGCAGGCGCCAGAAACGCCGCGATAACGAACAGTGCGCCAACCAATGCGGCAAGCAACCCGTTCGCCCGCGCAAGAGCGATCAGCAGCACGGGGAGGGAGATGCAGGCGCCTGCGAGAGGAAGCAGCAGCCGCAGATACAAGCCGTCCAACGCTTCCACGTCAGAAACCAGACGCGACAGCAGATCCCCCGCCCGGCGAAACCCGAGGCCCGCCCCCGCGCCGCTTGCAAGAGAGCGGAAGAACCAGACACGCAGCGTCGCCAGCGCGCGGAACATGGCGTCGTGCGCGTAAAGCCGCTCGCTATACCGCAGCAGCACACGACCGCCGCCGACGAGCCGCAGGGCGGCGGTCGTGACGACGACGGCCCCGAGCACAGCCCCCGCAAGCCGAAGCCCGGCGCTGCTCATCATTGCGAGCCCGGCCAGAACCGCCAGCACGGAAAGCAGGAGCCCGACAAACAGGCGCGGCGCGTGCGGACGCCATACGGCCAGAATACGCTTCATCGCCGCGACATCGTCGATCGGCGCAGTCTCCGCCGTCAGAGGGACCGCCGCCCACTGGTCGTCTGTCGAACGCTCCGCGCGCCTTGCCGAGCTGCTCATGCCACGCCCTGCCTTATCTTGACGCGACCATGAGAGAGGTCGACCCGTCGCCCGTTGAACATGTGAACCGCAGTGGAATGGCTGGCCAGCAGCACCGTGCGCTTTAGCGCCAGACGCCTGAGGCTCTCGAACACATCGGCCTCGGTCATCGGGTCGAGATGGGCCGTCGGCTCGTCAAGCAACAATATCGGCGCGTTCTTCAGGTAAGCCCTTGCGATCGCAATCCGCTGAGCCTGCCCGCCCGACAGCCCGAACCCGCCCTCGCCAATGCGCGTCTCCAATCCTTGGGGCAACTCGGCGAGAAAACGGTCAACGGCCGAAGCCCGGGTCGCCGACGCCAGATCCTCATCAGTCGCGTCAGGACGAGAAAAGAGGATGTTGTCGCGAATCGTGCCCGCGAAAAGCACCGGCTTCTGCCCTATCCAGGAGGTCATCTTCGCCAGCGCATCGGGCACTACGGTCGCAAGGTCCGCGCCGTTGAAGGTGATGCGCCCGCTGTCCGGCCGCGCGAACCCGAGCAGCAATTCCATGATCGTCGATTTGCCGGAGCCGGACGGACCAGCCAGCACCACCGTCTCTCCGGCCGGGACGACGAAAGACACATGATCAAGAGCCTGGCCACGCGACGCGTCCCACGAAAACGAAACGTCCTCGAACGCTATGGTCACGCCATGCGCCTCGACCGTGCGGATCGGCAGCGCCTCGGATAGCGGCGGCGGCGGCGGCAGGGCCAGGATGTCGGTCGCCGCGCCCTGGATATGCGCACGATCCTGATAGGCGAGAGCCAATCCCCTGAACGGAGCGAAAAACTCCGGAACGACCAGCAGCGCGAACAGGCTGCGCGCGACAAAAGAAGAGAAATCCGCAGAGGCGCCGCCATCCACGGCGGCAAGCGCCGCATGTCCGTCCATGACCGCGATGACGATCAACGCCACGATCATCGCGATATCGATGGAGGCCGAGGACAGGAACGCGACGCGCAGGATCTTCATCGTCCGCCGCCGCAGATCGTCAGCCGCCTCGGCCAGACGCGCGGCCTCGTCCTCGGCGCGACCTGCCAGAACGATGGTGGCGATCCCCCGTATGCGATCAAGAAAGCGCGCCTGAAGCCGTGTCATGGCCAGAAACTGGTTGCGCGACGCGACGGCCGCGCCAATGCCGAAGACCGCCTGCAGAACGGGCACGGCGGCGCCGCAAATGGCCAGCACAACCGCCGCGCGAGGCTGCGCCAGCGCGACGAGCGCCAGAAGACAACACGGAACAGCCATCCACAGCACGGACGCGGGAGCCCAGCGCGCGAAATACCCGTCTAACGCTTCGATCCGATCAACCACCAGCGCAGCAAGAGCCCCGCTATGCGTCTGCCTCAGCAATGCCGGACCACCTTCGGTGATGGCGCCCAGCACCTCTCCGCGCAGGCGCGTTCTGGCCCGGGCGCTGGCGCGCGCCGCAAGCGTCTCGCCGCCAATGCCGACCGCGATCCTGAGCGCGCCAAGGGCGGCGAAGGCGATCAGCGCACGCCAGACGTCGGACGACGCTGACATGGCCGGAGCCTCAGACGTCTCTGCAGCAGTCAACGCCTGCCCGAGCAGCCAGGCTGCGCACCACATTTGCGCCGCGCCCGCCAGCCCGGAAAACACGCCGAGAGCGATCGAAGGCCGCGCCGCGCGCAAGCCGCGCCGCGCCTGGGCGCGCACCCATGTGCGGGTGGCTTCCTTGGTTTGTGTCATGCCTCCCTATAGCCGAGAGACACATCCTGAAACAGCCCCGCAAGGAGAAGTCGCTACACGGCAGGCGCATAGGCGGCGCCGGGCGAGACCTCGCTGGAAAAACCACCCTCCTATCCAGTCTCCGCTCCACGGCCCCCCAATGTCGTCCTCACCGTGTAACGGGTTCCTGCCCCTTCATCGATTTGCAAAACGGCGCCCATCTGCCGGGCGAACCCGCGGATCAACTGCAGACCAATTCCTTCGCGGTCGTTGATGCCCTGCGACGCGGACAAACCAATCCCGTCATCGGCGACGACAAGTGTAACTTCCTCGCCGGTTTGCGTGAGAGAGATAAGAATCGTTCCTGGGCTCAGATTCGGGAACGCGTATTTTAGCGAATTGGACACCGTTTCCGAGACGATCAGAGCCATGGGCGTAGCGAGGCTGGACGGGAAAACAATGTCGCTCGCCTCGACCTGCAACGTTATGAGAGCGCGCGTTTCTTCTCCCTCCGCCTCCATCAGTTGAGGGCCCAGTTCGGCGAGGAAACGTCCCATGTTGAGACTCTCGACCTCGCCTTCCACGTAGAGATGGCGGTGCAGCGTCGCGAGCGTGCGCACGCGGTCGCGGGCCAGCATGAACTCCTCCTTCATGTCGGCAGCGCGAATGCGGGCGCCCTGCAGGTTCAGCAGAGACGCCACGATCTGAAGGTTGTTTTTGACCCGGTGATGAATTTCGCGGATCAGCAGGTTCTGGCGGGCGATCGAGCGCTCCAGTTCCGCCTCCCGCCGCGCCAGACGCCCGGTCGCCCGACGAAATACCTTGGAGAGCGTCCGAAATTCCACCGGCGTGGAGCGCGCGTTAACCGGCTCGAACCCGCCGCCCTGGTCCCACATTTTCACTTCCTGCGTCAGTTGTCTCAACGGGGAGACAACCAGCCGGTGCGCCGCAACCATCACGCCGATCAGCCCCGTGACAAGCAGGCCGAAGATTGTGAGTATCCACAAACCAAGCATCCAGAGCGAGTGAGTCTCGCTTGGAAGGCGCGTCGTCGCCACAAGTATCGCGCCAACTCCCGCAACCGGCCCATACGTGTAGGACGAATACGCGGTGATCAGAGACGCTGTCTCGGATTTCGTTTCCCGCGCCTCACGCATGAGCGACGCCACGACTCTTTTCGGAGGCCTGGACCAGGCGCACTGAGCGCATAGTGGCGAAAGCTCCCCGCCGGGAGCTACGTACCACGCCGTTGCGTCCGCGAGCACGTCGCCGCCGGCCGAATCAAGGGGGCCCGCCAGGCTCACCGCCTGAGCCAACGGCTCCACGGCGACAAGAAAGCGCGCTCCGGTCGAAAAGCGTGGAGCGCCCCCGCCCTCCGCGGCTATTGGCGCCACGACGCGCGCATAAGCGCGCTCTCCGGATGTCACTACTTCTGCGAACGTTTTGTCGCCCGTCGGGCGTCCGCCGACCCCATCGCATCCACCCCCGGACGTCGCGGTGGACGTGACCTGATTGACCACCCCTCCGGCCTGATCAAGTTCGGCGAGGAAACAATACTTCATCCCGCTGGCGGACTGAGCCAGCGAAAGGAACCGCATCGTGTGGTCCCCATCGGCGTCCAACTCGCCAGTTGTTTCCAGCATGGCCGTCGTTCGATCGATATCGTGCCGGAGGCGCCTGTCGGCTGTCAGCCTCACGCTCTCGCCACGCCGCAAGCTGGCTTCGGACAGATGGACGTAATCCTGCCATACCAGAACGCCGCCGAGCACCGAAACAGGCGCAACGGACCCCAGAATAACTCCACCCATCCGTGCGCCGACAGAGTCGAAAATCCGCCGGAACTGAAGAAGGCGATTACTTAAATCGCGCAGCATCTGAAGAATTTTTCCATCGGAAACACGAAGCATGGCGGCAGGCCAGGCCGCCCCTTATCCTGAGGAAAAGTCCGGGGAACTCGAGAAACCGTCCCCCCGCGACGTCGTCGATACAATTCAAGATCACATGGGGTCGGAGACTTCCTCGTTAACGCGAGCAAAACGACTGACAGCGAAGTCTCTGAAACTGCGTCGACGGACTGTGGGCAGCCCGGCAGCGCTACGGACCTCCGGCCCGACACAACGCTACGCTTCCCGCATCATGGTTGTAGTCTCGTCTTTCTTTTTTAAGACCCGCACGACGAAGTTTACGTTTTTCGTCGCAAAAATCCACCCCTCGCCACAAAACGTTATGAAGCGGAAACAGACGCGCGCTCGGCGCTGCAGAGGATCGGAATCAGGTATCCCGGTCCTCTTCAATCAATCTGAGCAGCTCCTCGGGAATCGGCTCCTGCGCCACGTCGTCGAAAAGCTGATGAAGGCCGCGCTTCAGCCAGATTTCGAACGCATCTTCCCGCTTTCTTCTTTCCTTCCTTGCGGAACCGGACTTTGCGTCCTTGGCCGACATCCACAACCACCACGGGATTTGTTCATAACAGTCCGGGTTCGACGCCGGCGGCGAATTGATCGTCACAACCTCACTCGCCCCCGGATGCGCAGCCCACAACGATTGCTAGCGTGGCTCAACCAAGAGCCGCGCCGGAACCATTCGATACGCCTGCCCTGGCGAGGGAGGTACGGCGGTTGGCCTCGTCACGCAGCGCCACAGCGCGCTGACGCAGCTTGTCATCCGCCGGAAGATCACCAACCATCCAGGCCTCCAGCTGACGCCGGGCGCGGAAAACCCGGCTTTTCGCCGTGCCAACCGCGCAGCCCGTAAGTTCGGCAAGCTCCTGATAGCTCATCCCCTGAAGAACCACCAGCACCAGAGCCTCACGTTGATCCTCCGGCAGACGCGCCAGCGCAAACGCCAGATCTTTCACCGCGAGCCGGTCCTCATGATCGGACTTGGTGCTGAGGAGCGAGGCAGGCACGTCCTCAATGTCCGTCACGTTGCGTTGCTTGCGCAGATCCGAAATGAAACGATTTCTCAGAATCCGGTGCATCCATGCCCCAAAATTCGTTCCGGGCACGAAGCTCTCACGAGCGCTGAGGGCATTGCAGACCGCGTCCTGCACCAGATCTTCCGCAGCGGCTCGGTTACGCGTCAGCGCCAGCGCCTGCACGCGGAGTTTCGGCAGGATTGCGATTACCTGGGTATGAAACGTATCAGCCATGTCGCTTTTCCCCTTCTTTTGACCCACCAATGAACGGGGACGAAAAATGGTTGCATACGAATTGCGCCGGACGATCACGAAAAAGCGAGGACATCGCCGCCACGCCGGCGAAGGGCCGCATCGCGCCCGACGCTGGCCTCAGCCTTTGGCGGATGGCTGATCGTTCTTCATCTGCTGATCAAGAGCGCTACGTGCGCGTGAAACCCGGGCCTTGATCGTCCCGACCGCAACGCCGCATACGACGGCAGCCTCTTCGTAAGACATGCCGTGTGCGCCCACGAGCGTCAGCGCCTCCCGCATCAACGGAGGCAGGGACCAGAGCATCCGATCAAGGTCCCATATTTGCGAAAAATCGGCGGAAGCAGCGGCGCCGCCGACGTGGTCCGCGCCATATTCGTCAAGAACTTCTCTCTCGCGCTTGCGGCGTCGCGACTGCTCGTAAAACAGGTTGCGCAATATCGTGAAGGTCCATGCGCGGAGGCTGGTGGCGGGATCGAACTGATCCCGCGCGGCGATGGAACGAACCACAGTTTCCTGAACAAGATCATCGGCCCGCACGCGGTCTCTGCAAAGAAACCGCGCAAACGCCCGCAGGTCGGGCAGCAACGCCACGATTCCGCCGCGCACCGCGACCTCTCCGGCAGATGCCGTCTGTCCGTCCGATTGTTGCGCGAACGCCCCATCCCGGCGGTGGTTGCGCTCGTTCAGAGTTCCGCCCCTTTTCGTGAGGGGCTTCGCCATGCCATCGTAACGATGCTTGTCATTTCGGTTTCCGCCGCGAAGGATTGTCCTCTATGCCCGATTCGCAAAGAAGCGAACTGATCCGCGCCCTACCTTATGCGCGTCGATACGCTCGGGCCCTGACCGGAAGCCAATCCCGGGGAGACCTGCTGGTCGCAGAGAGCCTGCGCGCCCTCGCCATCCGTCCAACCGACAGGCTTCCCGCACGCCTCAGTCTTTATCGCGCCATTTCCGAGAAAGCGGCAAGCCTCGCCGACGGCGACGTCCCTCACTCTCTCAGCCTGCTGCAACGGCAACTCCTGCTTCTGACCACACTGGAGGACGTTCCCGTCGAACTCGCAGCAGACGTGCTTGATCTGCAACCGGAGGCAGCGGCGATCGAAATCGCCAGCGCGCATGAAGCGCTGCGATCGTCGGCGCAGACGTCGATTCTCATCGTCGAGGACGAGCCGATCATCGCCATGGACATCGAAGACATCGTGGCGCGGTGCGGGCACACGATCGCGGGCGTCGCCCATACGCAGGCGGAGGCCGTGACATTGGCCAAAAGCACGAAGCCCGGCTTGATCCTGGCGGATATCAACCTTGGCGAAGGTGGAGACGGAATGGCCGCCGTCGCGGAAATCATGCAGAGCATGGACGTGCCAGTCATTTTCGTCACCGCGTATCCAGAGTGTCTGTTGACCGGCAATACGGTCGAGCCGTCTTTCGTGATTACCAAGCCGTTCGAACCGCTAGCCCTCGCCATCGCTACTTATCAGGCCACGACCGGCGGCGTACCAACGCCCTGAAATTCCGACCAGACCGAATCAGGAGGACTTTCACGCCATTCTTCACGCCGCGACTTGCATCCTAGGCCGCGCCGACACAGCATCCGCGCCATGGCCACCCCTCCCCTTCTCCTTCTTCAGGACATCACGCTGACGCTCGGCGGCAAACCGCTGCTCGATTCCGTCGGCTTCTCAGTCTCCGCCGGCGAACGGCTCTGCCTCGTCGGCCGAAACGGTTCCGGCAAGTCGACCCTGCTGCGCATTGCGGCAGGAGAGATCATGGCCGATTCCGGCACGCGTTTCCTTCAGCCGGGGTGCAATTTGCGCTACCTGCCTCAGGAACCCGACCTCACCGGCTTCGCCACCGCGTATGACTATGTCGTCGCCGGGCTGACGGACCCCTCATCCGAATGGCGCGCGACCGCCATGCTGTCGGAACTCGGCATGAGCGGGCAGGAAAACCCCGCGACGCTCTCAGGCGGAGAGGCTCGCCGTTGTGCGCTCGCGCGGGTACTCGCCGCCGAGCCTGACGTGCTGCTGCTGGACGAGCCGACCAACCATCTCGACATGCCGACCATCGAGTGGCTGGAAAAGGAACTGCTGTCGCTCAGGACCGCCATGGTCATCATCAGCCATGATCGCCGCCTTCTGGAGACCCTGTCGCGCAACGTCGTGTGGCTGGATCGCGGCGCCACGCGCAGGCTTGATCAGGGCTTCGCCCGTTTTGAAGCGTGGCGCGAGGAAGTTCTGGAGCAGGAGGAACGGGACGCGCACAAGCTCGACCGCCAGATCGCCCGTGAAGAAGACTGGATGCGCTACGGCGTGACAGCCCGACGCAAGCGCAACGTCCGCCGCGTGGCTGAACTCGCCGCGCTTCGCACCGCGAAGCGGGAGGCCGTGCGCGTGCAGGGTTCCGTCACCCTCGCCGCGCAGTCGGCCGGCTCGTCCGGTAAACTGGTCGCCGTCGCGGAAGGCGCGAACAAATCATGGAGCGATCGCCGGATCGTCAGCGATCTTGATTTGCGCGTATTGCGCGGAGACCGCCTCGGCGTGGTCGGAGCCAACGGCGCGGGCAAGACGACACTGCTGCGCCTGCTGACCGGCGTGGACCAGCCTGACAGCGGCACGGTGTTCATCGGCCCCTCCGTCGCAATGGTGACGCTCGATCAGCAACGGCAGGCGCTCGACGCCACGCGCACACTCGCCGACACACTGACGGGCGGCGGCGGCGATATGGTGCAGGTCGGCGAAGAAAAGCGTCACGTCATCGGCTACATGAAAGACTTCCTGTTCCGCCCTGAGCAGGCGCGAACGCCGGTCGGGCAACTGTCGGGCGGCGAACGCGGACGACTGATGCTCGCCTGCGCGCTGGCGCAGCCGTCCAATCTGCTCGTGCTGGACGAGCCGACCAACGACCTCGATCTGGAAACTCTCGACCTGCTGCAGGAAATGCTTGCGTCTTACGCAGGCACCGTTCTGCTGGTCAGCCATGACCGTGACTTTCTCGATCGCGTCGCGACCTCCATCCTCGCGGCGACGGGCGGCGGCGTCTGGACGGAATACGCGGGCGGCTACAGCGACATGCTGGCGCAACGCGGCGGCGAGGCGCTAGCCGAGCGCTCGGTCGATACGCCGGTTGTATCGTCCCCCGTCGCGACGCCTGTCGCAACGCCCGTAAAGGGCGGCGCGACAAAAAAACTCAGCTATAAAGACCAGCACGCTCTTGAGAAGCTTCCCGGCAAGATCGCAGATCTTGAGTCCAATATCGTCAAGTTGCGCGAAAAGCTCGCAGATCCGGGTCTGTACGCCAGAGATCATGCAGCGTTCATGCGTCACACTGCAGCTCTCGAAGCCGCCGAACGCGATCTGACGGACGCCGAGGAGCAGTGGCTGGAACTGGAGGTCAAGAGGGAGGGTTTGGGAACCGGTTAAAGGAAAACCAGTTTCGCGCGTGAGCCTTTGTGTCGACACTCACTCCTAACAGGCTCACGATCGGTCGCCGTCGGCAATGGCCTCACTGACCGCCTGAGTGCGCAAGTGACGCGCCATAGCGTCCCCTACGGCACGTCCCACTTGTCCCCTTGCTCAGGCACTACGAATTTCACGCCCAAATCATTTCCTTCGCGCAACTGCCGAAGGATCAGTTTCCGATATGCCGCTTCTCCACCTACTGGGTATTTGACGTGCGACACAATCACCGTCACGCCCAGCAAAGCATTCGGTCGGCCGACCTCCTCCGCAAGGTCCCGCAACGACGCAATTAGATATTTGGGCGTCATGTGGCCAAACAGTTGCGATTCGGTTCGGGGGTCGGCGTAAGACGCCTCGGTGATGATCGTGCGAAGCTGCCCCGACCGCACGAGAGGCGCCAGAGCCCGCCATAACTGATGTCCTCTTCCCTCGCCAGACGCGCCATCAGGACCGTGATCGCCCAGACAGGCAACGGCGGAATTTCCCGCCTGCACCAGGAACGCCGTGGACTCCACGCCCCCATGCTCTAGCGGCCACGCCGTCGCTGTCATCGCAGTGCCTGCCACCGGGGTAGCGACGCCAGGCGTCATGTCGCGCAGATGCAGACTGCCAAGCCGCGGCGCTTTTCCCCTGTCGGAAAAATTCGGCCACGCCGCCCAGTTCAGATAATCTTCGCCGAGAACTTCATTTGTTGACGGAAGCGCATACACCGCGTTGCCCGGATAATCTGTCGCCGCCACAAGCATGCCCGCTACATGATCGAGATGAGCGTGCGTGATGAGGAACGCCTTGATATCGGATCCCAGCGTCTGATCCGGCGTCCGCCCGCCCAGATTGCCGCGCTTCGCCGCGACCAGCAGACCGTTGCCCAACGTGCCTGCGTCACACATGAGGGATCGGAGATCGCCAGACGGATGAATCAGAAAAGCGGTGAGATCGCCATCGACAATCCCGCCGCGAACGCCAAGAGCCACGATTTTCAGACCGGACGGAGAGTCTGCAGCGGACGACAAGGCGTCGGGTGCGCAAACGAGCGGCAAAAGGCAGGAAAGAAACAAAACCCTCGCCGCCCGCGAGAGATGTTTAAGGCGGACAGATATCTTCGCGTTGGTCACAGTCGAAGCCTTCGAATCATCCGGCGACCAACCGCCCGCCCTTCAAAGCGTCCTTGAAGGCACGCCAGTCCGCTTCGCTCTGACCGGCATAGGCGACGGAAAAACCTGCTATGGCGTCAGCGAACACGCCGCCTTTGCCAATATAACCCGTAAGCATCGCAACATCCGCCGAACGGACATGCGCGCGCGCCAGCGTGCGGCCGCACAATGCGGCGTAGAATGGCAGTTCGTCCTGCTGCATCACCGTTCCTATCTGCGCCAGACGCGCATCCTTGACGCGACGGACGTAAAACTCCCGTCCAGCGGCGTCGCTTTTTCCCGCCTCATTCGTATGGGTCCAGCCGAGGAAACGATCCGGCGTGACCTGCATCACGCGCTGCCCCGTCACGACGCGTTCTCCGGCGTTGGCGTAACCGGACCTGCCCGCATAGGGAGCAAGGACGGAATCCTGCGCCTCCTTGATCTGCAAAAGCAATGTCTCGCCATCCGCGTTTGCGAACAGGCCAATCGCGCAGAACGTGCCGACGCTGCCAACGCCCACGACCTTGAAGATCACGTCTTTCAGGCGATAACGCGCAAGCAGCACCGCGCGCTCTGCAGGTTGCGCAGCAAGATAACGGCCGAACGCAGCACGAATTGCATCGTCATGGTCAGGCAGTCGCACGATAAGCGGAGGCTTTTCCCGCAGGCTCGGCCCCTTGCTCTCCGTCGTCACGAGACCAAAATTGCCGCTGGCGCTTTCCAGCCGCGCTTCCAGGATGCCGCGCACGCGCTCCCGCACTGATTTTTTTTCGATGGCGTCGATGGTCGCAAGCAGATCGACCTTCTCGCTCCACGCCTGCAACGGCGTCATACGATTCAGTCGTTGCAACTCGTGCTGGTAGGCCTCGGCGGCGCTCACAGCCAAAGCGCGGCAAGCCCCGTCACCGAGATCGTTTTCCCGCCCGGCCAGCACCAGCGACGTCCCCAGCCGTTTGATGTCCCACTCGAAGGGGGCGACGCTCGTTTCATCAAAATCGTTGATGTCGAAAACAGGTATCCCGTCAGATGACGCGAAGCTGCCAAAGTTGGCGAGGTGAGAGTCGCCACAACTCTGTACGCGCAATCCCGCCGCAGTCGTCACGGAAAGATCGGCCGCCATGACCGCCGCAGCGCCGCGCAGAAAAGCGAGAGGCGACGCCGCCATCCGCTCGTAACGGATCGGCAGGAGGCTTGCGATCCGACGCTCTCCCTGCGCGATAAGAAGCGCTATGGGGTCGGCCCGGCGCAGCGCGGGATTCCACTCGGCCTGACTGCTGCGTTTCGCGTTCTCGCGCAGCCGTCGCCCGACGGCGTGGCGTTCCTTGCGCGTGGTCAAAGCGGATGCGGCGGCCTCACCGGTCGCAAGAAAGGACATGAACGTCATGTCCGCTTTTTACGCGGTTTACGCGCTCCTGCCCATGACGAAGAAACGGCGCTTCCCGCAGAAAGCGCCGATGAAACAGGCCACCATCGAGAGAAACCGATGGGTGACGTAAGACTTTCGGATAAACCGCGTCGCGACGGATTATCCCACCGCGACGCGCCTTCAGCTTTAAGCCTGCGCCGCCAGAAGCGCCGTCAGGCGTTGCGCGAAGGCAGCCGGGTCTTTCGGCGCCTCGCCGTCCTGAATGCGGGCGATATCGAGCGCGACCTGCGCGAGTTCCGCGATAGGCTCTTTCTCGGCGGCGCGACGGGCCAGCGTGCGGATCAGCGGATTACGCGCATTCACCTCAAGGATCGGCGCGGTGTCCGGAATCTTCTGCCCGCTGCGGCGCATCAGCTTCTGCAACTGCAGATCCGGTCCATGCTCCGGCGCCGCCAGCACCACGGCGCTGGACACCAGACGATCCGTGCCACGAACCTCCGACACCGACTCGCCCAGAGCTTCCTTGAGCGCAGGGATCAGGATGTCGAGATCGGCGGCGTCGCCAGCATCGGCTTCACCCTCGATCGCGAACTTTTCAAGGTCGGCGTGGCCCTGCGTCACGCTGCGCAGCGTCTTGCCCTCGAAGCTGGACAGGCGCTCCGGCCAGAACGCGTCGACCGGATCGGACAGCAGCAGCACTTCGATCCCACGCGCGCGGAAACCTTCGAGTTGCGGCGACTTCGCCAGCGCGTCCTCGTTGTCGCCGGTCAGGAAATAGATCGCTTCCTGCTCCGGCTTCATACGCGCGACGTAATCGCCAAGCGTCGTCCAGCCTTTCGCCGCATCTTCCCCATCCGTCGGGAGCGCGCTCGAACGGAAGCGGGCGAGACCCGCCAGTTCGGTGCGGTGCTCGGCGTCTTCCCAGACGCCCTCCTTCACGATGGCGCCGAAATTCTCCCAGAACGGCAGGAAGGTTTCCGCGTCCTTCGCGCGATTCTTCAGATCGGTCAGCACGCGGCCCGTAACAGCCTTGCGAATGCGGGCCAGAACCGGTGTCGCCTGCAACATTTCACGCGAAACGTTGAGCGGCAGGTCTTCCGTGTCCACCACGCCCTGCACGAAGCGCAGCCAGGACGGTACGAGGTTCGCATCGTCGGTGATGAACATCCTGCGCACATGCAGACGAATGCGGCTTTCGCGCGACTGCTCGCTGAACTCGAACGGACGCGATCCGGGAATGAAAAGCAGCGAGGTGAACTCGATCGTGCCTTCCGCGCGCCAGTGCAGCGTGGCCCACGGCGTGTCGAAATTATGCGTGACGTGACGGTAGAAGTCGTTGAGCTGCTCTTCCGTGACCTCGCTCTTCGGCTTGCGCCACAGAGCCGTCCCCTCGTTGGCCGGGCTCTCGCCGTCTTCCTTCAGGATGGTGATCGGCCAGGAGATATGGTCGGCCCATTTGCGGATGATCGCCTGCAGACGCCACGTATCAAGGAACTCGTCAGCGTCTTCCTTGATGTGCAGCGTGATGTCTGTGCCGGCCTTCTCGCGCGTCGCAGGCTCAAGCGTGTACGCGCCCTTGCCTTCCGACGCCCAGCGCCATGCTTCATCAGAACCTGCGCGACGAGAGACGACCTCGACACAATCCGCCACCATGAACGCGGCGTAGAAGCCGACGCCGAACTGTCCGATCAGGTTCGGCTTGTCTTCCGGCTTTGCGCTCTCAAGCTGCTGCCCAAAGGCGCGCGTGCCGGAGCGCGCGATGGTGCCCAGATTGCTGACCAGTTCTTCCCGGCTCATGCCCGAGCCGTCGTCGCTGATGGTCAGAAGACGCGCTTCCTTGTCCGGGTTGATGCGGATCTTCGCGTCTTCCGGCAGCGCGCGCGCACCATCGGTCAGCGCCTCGAAACGGCGACGGTCCGTGGCGTCGGCGGAGTTCGCAACCAGTTCGCGAAGGAAGATTTCACGCTCGGAATAGAGAGAGTGAACGACAAGATCGAGCAGACGCCCGACTTCTGCGCTGAATTCGTGCTGTTCGGTTCCGCCCTGCGGCGCGGAGGACTGGGTGCTGCTGGTCTGCTCGGTCATTGCCGACGCTGTCCTTTTCAACGCTCTGGAACCATTCCTCCGCCGCCCGTCGGCGGCGCGGTCAGGTTCCCATATTATCGACAAACGACGCCTCGAGCCCGCCATATGGCCGGGTCTGACGTCGCCCTCGCCGGCCATCACTCGGCCCGGCGTTACGGTGTCGTCATATTGGCGTCCACGTCGACGATTTCAACCGGCGTAACGATGTTCACGCACCCAGAAAGACGCCGCCGCTTTCTTCCGGCGAGAGCCGCCTTACGCAAGCGCCATGAATCTGTCTTACGTTTTTTAAGCAAAGCCCCTGTTCCAACCTCAACCCTGATCGCCGCCAGGAGGCGCATCCCTTCTGATCCGGGTCTACTGGCGGCTAACAAAACCGGATTCCGTAAACGGTCGAAGCGCGCCCTGCAGGAGGCTGTTAGCGTAATCTTCGTCCACTTCTCGCTTCGATCTGGCGAAGCCGCTGAAAACGGTGTCGGATGTCATCCCCAGTCACGATCGTTGTCAGCTCCCGGCAGCGACGTCGTTGCCCGTCGGAGACCGATGATCATGTCCACATCGCCATTCACCAAACAGCTGGCGAGCCGCTTCGCGCGCATCGCCCTTGGCCATGTGCGGCGCGAATACCCCAACAAGCCCGGACATGTGCTGAGCGCCGACGCCGACGCCCGGACGCCATCCGCCCTGCACCCTGTGTTTTACGGCAGCTTCGACTGGCATTCCTGCGTCCACAGCTACTGGCTGCTCACGAGAGTATTGCGACGCTTTCCGACTGCCGACGTAGCCCACGATATCAAAACTCTGTTCGACGAGCAGTTGACGCCAGAAAAAGTCGCCGGTGAATGCGCCTATTTCTCTGAACCGGCGGCCCGGGGGTATGAACGTCCCTATGGCTGGGGATGGCTGCTGAAGCTCGCCGCGGAATTGGGCGCGCTGCGGGAGAACCCGTGGCGAGACGCAGTCGCGCCTCTGGCCGACGTCATCGTCGCACGCTTCACCGATTTTCTTCCGCGCGCGACCTATCCCGTGCGCGTCGGCACGCATTTCAACACAGCGTTTGGTCTGCGGCTCGCAGCCGACTACGCCGCCACAATGCCGGACAGGACCTTCGCCGCGCTACTCTCCGATACGGCGCTGCGTTGGTATGGCGAAGATCGAGCCTGCCCCGCCTGGGGCGAGCCGAGCGGCGACGACTTCCTGTCATCGGCGCTGATCGAAGCCGAGTGCATGCACAGCGTCGCACCACCGGCGATGTTTTCAGGCTGGTTCGACGCGTTCCTTCCAGAACTCCGGGCAGGCATGCCCGCGACGCTGTTCCTCCCGGCCACGGTCAGCGACCGTTCGGACGGCAAGATCGCGCATCTGGACGGATTGAACCTCAGCCGCGCCTGGTGCTGGCGGGCGTTGGCGGGCGCTCTTTCCGACGATGACCCGCGCAGGGAAATCATGAATGAAGCCGCCGCACGTCATATCGACGCGGCGCTGCCGCATCTGGCGGACGATTATATGGGCGAGCACTGGCTCGCCAGTTTCGCTGCGTTGGCGCTGGACGGAGCGTAACGCCGCCGCCCAGCGCCTTCAGCTTACGCGGCGCTCTTGTTCTTGAGCGCTGCGAGCACATCCTCCGGACGGATCGGCTGGTGACGCAGGCGAACGCCAACCGCGTTGAAGATCGCATTGGCAACAGCAGCGCCAACGACCGTCACGCCCGGCTCGCCCAGACCCATCGGCTTTTCCGTGCTTTCAATGAACTCAATGTCCATCTCCGGCACGCTTGCGATGCGCAGCGGCGTATAGGTGTCGAGGTTACGATCCTTGCAGGTCCCGTCGACGATCTCGCTGCCTTCGCACAGGGCCATGCTCAGGCCCCAGAGCGCGCCGCCCTCGGTCTGCGCCAAAGCGCCGCCCGGATCGACGATGGTGCCTGCATCCAGTACCAGCCAGAGCTTTTCGCACGTCACAAGACCTGTCGCCCGGTCCACATGAACCCGCGCCGCGCCTGCGGTCCAGGTCGGCATGCCCCGCTCCTGTCCGAACGTCGTCGCGATCCCGAGACCGGTGTCTTTCGGCAGGGGCTGACCCCAAGCTGCCTTTTCGGCAAGGCGCTTGAGGACGGCGGCCTGACGGAGAGCCCCGCCATTAGAATCCGGCGCCTCCCCCTTGTTGCGCCCGTCAGGTCCCTCGCCGTTGAGCATCGACAGGCGCAGCGCCACCGGATCCTTGCCGGTTTCATGCGCCACCTCGTCCCAGAACGCTTCCAGCGCCCAGCTCGTCCAGCCGGCGCTGACCGAACGCAGCCAGCCCGGACGGAACGTATCGTTGGCCAGGTCATTGCTGATCGCCCGCACACGAAGGGGACCACAGTTGTACCAGTGATCGGCGCCCGCGATCGCGAACTGGTCATACGGCTTGCCGTCGACGCCCTTGGACATCGCCGCAGCGGCCATGACCTGCGTCGGCCATCCTGCCGCCGCGTGATGCTGCATACCGTGGAACGTGTCCTTGCCGGTCATCGCGACGCGCAGGGTCTGCACCGACGGAGAACGGATGGAATCGAACATCATGTCGTCGGAACGCGTCAGGATCAGCTTGACCGGCTTGCCGCCCAAAGCCTTCGACGCCAAAGCCGCCGGAACCGCGTAATCGCCGTTCAGGCGACGCCCGAAACCTCCGCCGAGCATATAGGTCATCATCCTGACCTTGCCCGAGGCGACGCCCAGCGCCTTTTCGATGACCGGCAGAAACAGGCTCTGCCACTGGTTGCCACAGTGGATTTCCCAGACGCCGTCATTCAGACGCGCAAGCGCGTTCATCGGTTCGAGCTGGTAATGCATCACCGAAGCGCAGGTGTAGGTGCGCTCGAACACTGTCGACGCCTTCGAGAACGCGTCGTCCACGCCATGATCGTTCACGACCATCACGCCAACGCCCTTGTCGGCGATCAGCGAGCGTGCGTGATCCTGAATGTCCTTTTCACTGACATGCGCGGTCTTGCCCGGCGTCCACTCCACCTTGAGCCTGTCCGTCGCGCGGATGGCCGCCGGGTAAGACGACGCAAGCACGACGACCCAGCCGGGAACCGTGTCCGACGGATCCTCAAGCACAATGTAACGCAGGTAGCCCGGCACCTTCTTCGCCTCGGCGTCATCGACCGAGACAACCTTCGAACCATATCGGGTGGGCGGCATTTTCGGGCGGCCATAGACCATCCCGTCGATTTTCGCGTCGATGCCATACATCGCCGTGCCGTCGATCTTGGCCGGAATGTCGAGCGCCTTGACGTCCTTGCCGACCATGCGACGTTCGGACGCAGGCTTGAGCGGAAGCTTCGTCAGTTCGTCAGGCGTGAAGCTGCGCGTCGGGCGCGCCTGCCCCACGATGTCGCCATAACCGAGGGAGCGGTCGCCCGCCGTCACCACACCGTTGCGCGCAACGCATTTGTCCGGCGTCACGCCGAGAATTTTGGCGGCCTCTTCGACCAGAACGGTCCGCGCGGCGGCGCCAGCCTGCCGGAAAACATCCCAGGTCTGCCAGACGGACCAGGATCCGCCCGTGACCATCATTCCCCATTTCGGATCGGTGTCGACGTGGGTGATCTTCACCTTGTCCCAGTCGGCTTCCATTTCATCGGCGATGATGCGCGCCAGCGCCGTTCCGACATGCTGGCCCATCTCGGCGCGGATGATGTTGACGTTGACCTCGCCATCCGAACCCACCGAGCACCAGATTGTCGGCTCGAACTGCTCCGGCGGCAGTGGCGCGCCAGCAGGGAAAACCTGCGTCGCGCGCGCCTGTCGGGCGAAACCGAACAGAAGCGCCCCGCCGACGCCCGCAGAGAGAAAGCCGCGACGGGAAAGTCCCGTCGCGCTGGCCAGCGCCCGATCCTGTTCGGCGGCGATGCGCTCGAGCCTACCCATTGGACGTCTCCCCGGTCTTGGCGGATCGCATCGCGACGGCGGCCTGTTTGATGGCCTTGCGGATGCGGATGTAGGTCATGCAGCGGCACAGGCTGCCGCCCATGACCGCGTCGATATCCTCGTCGGTGGGCGACGGGTAATCCTTGAGCAGGCTGGCCGCCTGCATGATCTGGCCCGACTGGCAGTAGCCGCATTGCGGCACCTGAAGGTCGCGCCACGCCTCCTGCACAGGATGCGCTCCTGCCGGGTCGAGGCCTTCGATCGTCGTGATTTCAGCACCTGCAATCGCCGAGATCGGGGTGATGCAGGATCGCGTAGCCCGCCCGCCGACATGCACGGTGCAGGCGCCGCACTGGCCGACGCCGCAGCCGAACTTCGTCCCGGTCAACCCGAGATCGTCACGGATCGCCCACAGGAGCGGCGTGTCTTCCGGCCCATCGACCGAAACGTCACTGCCATTGAGTTTGAACTTGATCATCATCCGGCTCCGTGACCGCGGCTCAATGGGAGGAGTTCACAGGAGGAATCTCGACAAGCTTGCGCGCTTCCGCAGCCTTCTTCTCAAGATCCGTCCACGGCGGCCGCGTCGTCCGTGTGCGGCGCAGATAGGCCGCGATGCGGGCCATGTCGTGGTCGCTGAGAGCGTTATAGAAGCTCGGCATCGCGACGCCGCTCTGCCCCTCTGGCGCGGTGAGACCACGCAACATCACCATGAACAGGTCGTTCGGCTCGTCGAGCCAAAGGGCGCTGTTCAACGCCAACTCAGGCCGACCGAGCACCGGAGACGGCGCGGCGTTGTAATGGCAGGCCGCGCAGGCGCCCTGATACAGCGTGGCGTCGGCATCCGTCGTCGGGCCAAGCAGATCGCGCTTGGACTGCTGCATGGCGAGTTCAAGAGCAGCCTTGTCGCCCGAGACGCGCTGCGCCGCGTGGTCGATGTCGGCGAAGTAGTGCGCTATGGCGCGAACGTCGGACTCAGGAATCTGCGACAGGAACTGGTGCGGCACCGGCGACATCGGGCCGCCCGCAGGACCGTGCAGCGGCGCTACGCCGTAACGCAGATACGCGAACAGTTCATCCTCGGTCCAGACGACCGGCGTCGGATTATGCTCGTTAAGCGGCGGAGCGATCCAGCCGTCCACGACGGCGCCGTCGTAACGGGAGCCGGATTTCTCGGCGCCCAGCAGGTTGCGCGGCGTATGGCAGGAGCCGCAATGGCTCGCGCCCTCGGCGAGATAAGCCCCGCGATTCCACTGTGCGTCATGATTCGGGTCCGGCTTGAAATCGCCGGGGCGGAAGAACAGCATCTTCCAGCCAGCGAGCACGATGCGCGGCGTGATCGAGAGCGGGAACGTGTTCTCGCGATGCGTCATGTGGACCGCAGGCTGCGTCATCAGCCACGCATACAGGTCCGAGATGTCGCTGTCGGTCATCTTCGTGAAGTGATCGTACACGAAAGCAGGCAGCAGATGCGCGCCGGAGCGCGACACGCCTAGCTTCATCGCACGAGCAAGCGCCTCTTCGGACCAGCCGCCGATGCCCGTTTCTGGGTCAGGCGTGATGTTCGGAGAATAGATCGTGCCGAAGGGCGACTGCATGGCGTAATCGCCAGCAAGAGTCGGACCGCCGCCGAGATCCTGCCGCGTATGGCATTCCGCGCAATAACCTTGCGCCGCCACGATGCGGCCACGTTCTATCTGGGCGGCTGAAAACTGCCCTGATTTCGGCAACGCGACTTTCGGCAAAGCCGGGTACCACGCGTACCAAAGAAAGCCGAGGCCGCCGACAACTGCCAGTCCGACAACGGCCGCGAGTATGCGTTTGATCACTGCGCCCCCACTACCCGAAAACCAGAGTCTCGCGACCGTGATCGACGACAACCGCCGCCGTACACGCAATCGCGAGCGCCCTGAAGCGATGCATTAAATGCATATCAAAAGGGTAAAAACCACGAAAACGACATATGATTTATGTCATGGCGGAAATGGTAGCAACAGACTCACCACTTGCCAGCCTTGTTTAGCAATCGAAAGCATTATCTATATTCATTCATATACAGACAATGCTTATTCAGTTACTGAGAACTGTTCTTATTTCCATAACATTCGCATGAAAGAGACGCCCGAAGAACAAAGACTTATCTTCAGGCGTCTACCCCTTAACCGATCACCCCTGCATGTCGGCCAGAACCTTCGCCGCTCCGCGTTCACGAATATCTTTACGAAACGCGACAAACCGGGAAGCGAACGACTCGCTGCCAGCGACTCCCCAACCGTCAAAAAGCGTCAGCGAGAGCGGTGCCGCCAGATCGTCAGCGCGCAGTGTCGCCAGATCCGCGTCGCTGGCGTTTGGCTCACGCAGGTCAAACGGCGCGCCCTTGTCGTCGACGTTGGCTGCATTCTCCGCCCAGCAGGCAAGCGTAAACGCTTCCAGACTGATGTCGCGCCCGGCGTCGATCAATTCGCGCACAGTCGTCCCCAGAAAGACCGGCAGCTTGGCAAAACTGTCGGAGGCGATGCGTTCAAGCTGGTCGCCTACCGCTGCGCTTCGAAAACGCCGCAGCACATTGCGCGCATACTCGCCCACATCGACATCATCTGGTGGCGTGAGAAGCGGCGCCACATCGCCATCCAGAAAACTTTCCAGCAAGCTGACGACACGCAGATCCTGCATCGCGGCATGCACGGTTCTGTAACCAATACGAAGCCCTATATGCGACACCACCGTGTGGGCGGCATTCAACATCCGCAGCTTCACCTGCTCGTACGGCGCGACGTCCACCCGAAGTTGAACGCCCACGGCTTCGAATTCCGGCCTGCCAGCGCAGAACGCGTCTTCGACCACCCATTGCCTGAAGTCTTCCGAGTAAACCGGCGTCAGGTCTTCCACGCCGCTCGCATCGTTCAGGCGCGCGACATCCGCATCCGTAACCGACGGCGCGATGCGATCGACCATGCTGGATGGAAAAGACACGTTTTCGCGTATCCACGCGCCCAGCGACGGGTCGCGCGCCTCCGCGAACCCGCAGAACGCGCTCTGCGCCGCCGTCCCGTTATGCTGGAGATTATCGCAGGACAGGACCGTAAACGGGCCAACGCCCTCATCGCGCCGCAGGCGCAGCGCCTCGCACACAAGGCCAAACGCGCTTTGCGGGATGTCCCGCTTCAAATCTTCAGCGATGAACGGATCGTCCAACATGAACGCTCCGTCAGCGTCGATGAAATATCCACCCTCGGTAATGGTCAGGGTCACGATCCGGATCGCGGGGTCGGCGAGGCGACGAATCAGCGCATCATAGCCTTCGTTGCAACTGACATAGTCCACGATCGAGCCGACGACGCGAACGACGGCCGGGTCGTCCGGCGAAAATTCCGTCAGCGTGAACAGGCCGTCCTGTTTGTGGAACGCCTCGGCGCGCCCGGTCTCGCGTTTTCCCTGCCGGATGCCGACGCCCAGAATTCCCCAGGCTTCCTGGCTAGGGAGCGCCAGAATGCGATCCAGATAGAGCGCCTGATGCGCGCGATGAAAATTGCCGACGCCGATATGTGCGACGCCTGCCGAGACCTTCGTCCTGTCGTAATCCGGCGTGACCACGGTCACGGGCAGTTTCTCAAGGGTCGCGTTCGACAGGTGGGTCTTCATACCCTGACTCCTAAAAATTATATGTAGAACGAGAGGCCCGATGTGTCGGGTGAGCCTCAATGCGCGCAAAACGCCCCGTGTTATGAGGCGTTGCCGGAGAATGTCGGGGTCGAAACGCCAACGTGCGAAAACCGGACTTGAAACCGGAACGGCGGTTGGGTATGACCGCCGCTCATTCACGCGCCCGGGCCTGTGGGGCATGCCCGGCCGTGCTCTGCCTTTCCGCCATGCGGAGGGGCCATTCGTCAAGGAGACCGAAATGCCCAAGATGAAGACCAAGTCGTCGGTCAAGAAGCGGTTCAAAATCACCGCGACCGGTAAAGTGCTCTGCGGCCCTGGCAACAAGCGCCACGGCCTGATCAACCGCCCGCAGAAGATGAAGCGCACGAATCGCGGCCCGCAGACCATGACGGACATGGATGCGAAGACCGTGAAGCAGTGGGCCCCCTACGGACTGGCTTGAGGAGCATCTGAACTATGGCACGTGTTAAGCGCGGCGTTACGTCGCACGCCCGTCACAAGAAGGTCCTCGAGCTCGCCAAGGGCTATCGCGGCCGGTCATCAACGAACTACCGCATTGCGCTTGAGCGCGTCGAGAAAGGCCTTCAGTACGCCTATCGCGACCGTCGCAACAAGAAGCGCGAGTTCCGCGCCCTGTGGATCCAGCGTATCAATGCCGCTGTCCGCGAGCATGGCCTGACCTACAGCCGTTTCATCAACGGTCTGGACAAGGCTGGCATCGAAATCGACCGCAAGGTTCTCGCCGCCATCGCTTTCGATGACGCCGCGACCTTCGGTGAAATCGTGAAGAAGGCCCAGGCCGCTCTCGCAGCAGGCTGAAGCCGGTCTGGCCCTTCAGGACCAGACACACAAAAAAGCCGCCTTCGGGCGGCTTTTTTTATGCGGGTTTTTCATACCCAAATCACGCGGCAGCAAGCCCGCCGCCTCAGCAAAGCCATCGCGTCGGGCGCCAAGTCGCCAGGCCGCGCGATCTGACGGGGATGATCCGGGCGAGTCGGCGCTTCCGGCCGGTCGTGTATTGCCGCCCCTGAGCGCACTCGCGAACCGTAGACAAGCCATTCCCTCCCTGCGGCACAGCAGGAGCGTCATCCGGCCAGACGAAATCGGCTGATCGGATAAAGGGGCTCGCCAAAACAATAAACCAGAGCAATATCCGTGAAGCCGTCTGAACGGATACGGCTCTAGCCGGGACTTGGCGACACCAGCGGCAGAAAAACATCCTCGACAATCTCACGGATCGCAGTGTCCGAGAGCGGGGCGAACGTCATCAGCAACTCGTGGCGAACAAGGTCCAGAGGCAACGCGGCGATCCGGGGCGTCAGCCGTGTCGGGTCGATCTCCCCGCGCTCCACAGCCCTCGCCAGAACGGCGCGAAACTGATGTCCGTCCACGATGCACGCGTGCAGATCGGCAAAACTGGATCTTTCGGCTGCAAGATCCCGCTGCATATCGAACACCAGTTGCAGCCCGTCTCCCCTGGAGCGATCCGACATGAAGCGGAGAAGCAGGCTGAGTTCCTCGCGCAGACTGCCGAGATCAGGAATGACGATGGTGTCCCGCGCGAATTGCCGCGCCAAAGCAGCCGTCACCAAAGCCAGACGGCCGGCCCAGCGCCGATGCAGCACAGGTCGACTTGTTCCGGCCCGGCGAGCGACATTTTCCAGTGTCAAACCTGCATAGCCGCTTTCAGCAAGCTCGGCCCATGCCGCGTCCAGGATGGCCTCCTCCAACGCAACGCCGCGTCGCCTTCCCCCGTTTTGAGCTGTCATCATCACCTCTTTAGATGCCTGAAGAATCTTATTGTTTTTTAGATCGCAGTATATAAGATACACAAAGAATCTTATTTCTCGGAAATAGCATGACCGCTGAACAGACCACAGCCAGAAAACGACGCGTGCTGATTTCAGGCGCGAGCATCGCTGGACCGACGCTGGCGTTCTGGCTCGACCGCTACGGCTTCGACGTCACCGTCGTTGAACGCGCCCCCACCATCCGCACTGGCGGTTATCCAATTGACGTGCGCGGCACGGCGATTGACGTGATCGAACGGATGAATTTGCTGCCCCAGGTGCGTGCTGCGCACGTCGAAAGTCGCATGATGACTTTTGTCGACGCTCAGGGCGGCATAATCGGCTCCGTCCCGATCTACGAAGCGATTGGCAGCGACGTTTCACGTGACGTCGAATTGCCGCGAGGCACTCTTGCCAGCCTGCTTTATGACGCCACCCTCGGCGGCGCGATCGATTATCGTTTCAATGAGTCCATAGAAACGCTGCGTGACGATGGCGACGGAGTCGATATCCGTTTCACCAGCGGACGGCAGGAGCGATACGACATCGTCGTCGGAGCGGACGGGATGCACTCGCTCACCCGACGTCTGGTTTTTGGGCCGGAGGCGCAATTCACACGCTTTCTGGGCTTTTCCTTTAATATTTTTACTCTGCCGAATGACAGGGGACTATCCCACGGCGGCGTGTTTCACGCCGAACCCGGCAAAGTCGCAGGCCTGTTCGCCGTGAAGGAAAGCGATCAGCTGTTCGCCTTTCTTACATTTGTTGCAGACGACGCGTCGATCTCCGGCAACCGGGATCCGCAAGAGCAGATCAGACGAACGCGGGCGGCGTTTGCGGGCATGGGATGGGAGCTTCCACGCCTGCTCGATGCCATGGAAGAAGCCGACGACTTATATTTCGACACGGTGAGCCAGATTAAGATGCCCGCGTGGTCGAGCGGCCGCGTGGCGTTGCTCGGCGACGCTGCCTACGCTCCGTCGTTTCGTTCAGGTCAGGGAACAAGTCTGGCGCTTGTGGGCGCGTATGTGCTGGCGGGCGAACTGGCCACGCATGACGATCCGACAGACGCCTTCAACACTTATGACCGCCTTATGCGGCCCTTCGTAGAAGCGAATCAGGCACTGGCGACTGACGGGCATGGCGAATTCTTCCTGCCCCGCACCCAGCAGGATATCGAGGCGCGCGACCGGATGCTTGCCGAAATTGCCAAAAACGGAATGGCAAATCTGCGCGGCGGGGGACGGCCGGAGGCGCATGCCGCGTTGCAACTGCCGGATTATCCGCTGCAACCTTTATGAACGCATATCTCGACGGACTTCGCTCTCGGTCCCCGCAGAGCCATTTCGGGCTTTTCTCCGGGTTGTACGGTAAGGGGATGTTCTTCCCTCCTGACGCCTCCGCCTGGGCGGAGTTTTTCAACGAGAGGTCGGCGTAGAAACACTCTTGTTCTTTGTTTCTACAGACACTTCCCGTTCCAATAAGTCCATTTGGACGGAGTGTGCCCATGCCGCCGAGCTGGCGTCACGCGCATGACCAGAAACTCAGCCGCGGCCTCGCCAAAACCTCGGACTTCTGAATGTTTTACTCCGCGCCGGCGCTTTCATCCTGAACCACCGGCGTCGGACGGTTATTCTCGTCAAGAGCCACAAATACGAACCGCCCGCGCGTGACCATCTGGGTCTCAGGCGTGTGCCGCAGGCGGCGCCACGCCTCAACATCAACCGTGATCGACGTGCGCCCTACCCTCTCGATCTTGGTATAGACTGAAAGTTCATCCCCCACAGTCATGGGCGCCAGAAAGGACACCTTGTCGATCGCGACTGTGGCGCACTTCACCTGAGCAAGCCCGGAAGCCGCCGTGCTGGCCGCGAGATCCATCTGCGACATGACCCAGCCGCCAAACACGTCGCCAGCGGCGTTCGTGTTGCTCGGCATGGCGATCACACGAATGGTCAGCTCGCCGGTCGCTTCCTTGGCTTCGTTATGTAGCATCAAATCATCGTCCCAAACTGCTCAAACCGATTGATCCGACCATCGCCCAAAGCGCCGACGCCAACAAATCACATGCTGGGCGCCACGCTCCGTTAGCGAGCCCCTTCAGTGCCCGGACGCGCCGTATAACTGCTCCGGAGAGACTTCCGGTTCCGAGATAATTTTCAGGCCGTTTTCATCGAATGAGCGAAAAAAGCAGGACCGGCGCCCGGTATGACAAGCCACGCCAGACTGATCGACCAGCAGCAGCACCGCGTCTCCGTCACAGTCCAGACGCGCTTCGACCAGACGCTGGACCTGCCCGGAGGTCTCTCCTTTTCGCCACAATTTCTTTCGGCTGCGCGAGTAGTAGCAGACCTGGCCTGTCGCCAGCGTCTCCCTCAGCGCCTCCCGATTGAGCCACGCGACCATCAGGATCTCGCCTGTGTCCGCCTGCTGCGCGATGCCGCAGATCAGACCCGACTCATCGAACGCCACAGACTCCAGCGCCTTTTCGATCGCCTCAGGAGGCAACCCCTCCATCCCCTGCGTCGTCATGATCCCGCTTCGTCTCCCTTCGCCGCTTCCGGCTCCTGTCCCGCTCTCAGAGCCTCACGCAGCCATTCGGGCGCGCGCGCAGTAATCGTATGCCCCTCGACCGTCATCGGCGTCTCGCCAGATGCGAGAACGGCGGCGGGGCGCAGCATGGCCAGTCCACAATGGTCGCGGCTTGAGCGAACCTGCCCGACCTCCACGCTCCCCGCCATCACCGGCGCGCCGGGCGTCAGCGACGGCACGACCGACGCGAAAGGAACCAGTCGGCGTTTCACCAGACCGCGATAACGTGTCCGCGCCGTCAACTCCTGCCCCATGTAACAGCCCTTGGTCCACGATACGCCGTTCAGCAGATCGAAATTGGCCTCAAGCAACAGCGTCTTGTCCGCCTCGCAATCGCGCGGACCATCAGGCAGACCCAGCGTCAGGCGATGGAGATCGTATGCAGCGGCGTCCGCACTGGCCTGTTGCGCCACGTCGGGCAGGAGCAGCCTCCACCCCGCGTCCGGCAGACGCGGATCGGCGAAGACGATGGCGTTTTCGACCGTCGCTGCGTCAGGGAGTGCGCCCCAGGCAGCGTGCACCGCAAAATTGGCCGGAACCAGCGCCACGTCGGAGCGCAGGCGAAACCGCTTGAGCGTCGCGATCACCATCTCCACCTGAGACGCCGGGCAGTCCAGCAGAAGCTGTTCCCCATCGGGGTCGGCAACCATGAAGAAATCGGCTTTCCACCGGCCCTGCGGGGTCAGCAGCGCCGCCCACACGGCTTGCCCGTCACGAGCCTCGGCCACGTCGTTGGAGACCAGCCCCTGCAGGAACTTGACCCGATCCGCGCCGCTCACCGCGATGACGGCCCGATCGGGTAGATGCGCGAAATAGGACATCGACATTGCTCCTCGCCCAAGGACGGAATCCGAAGGCGGGCAATCTAGAGCATGGCCGGTCTCGAAGGAAAGCTGGCGACGGCTTCGTCTTATTCCGCCGACACAGGGGCCGAGGCGCGACGACGCTCGCTCTCTGTCTTGAGCTGCCCGCATGCGGCCAGGATGTCGCGGCCGCGCGGCGTGCGGATCGGCGATGCGAAGCCCGCGTCCATCACGATCTGCGCGAATTTCGCCTGCTGCTCGCGCGTGGAGGGCTTGTAGTCGCTGCCGGGCCATGGGTTGAACGGGATCAGGTTCACCTTCGCGGGCAGCCCGCCGATCAGACGCACCAGTTCGCGGGCGTCGGCCTCGCTGTCGTTGATGCCGCGCAGCATGATGTATTCGAAGGTGATGCGCCGCGCGTTGCTGGCCGACGGATAGCGGCGGCAGGCCGCCAGAACCTCAGCGATCGGATATTTGCGGTTCAGCGGCACGATCTGGTCGCGCAGATCATCGCGCACGGCATGCAGCGACACGGCGAGGTTGATCCCGAGCTCCTCGCCGCACCGATCCATCAGCGGCACGACGCCGGAGGTCGACAACGTGATGCGACGGCGAGACAGGGCGATACCCTCCCCGTCCATCACGATGCGCATCGCCTTGGCGACGTTCTCGTAATTATACAAAGGCTCGCCCATGCCCATCAGGACGATGGTGGACAGCAGGCGGGGCGTCTCGCCCTTTGGACTCGGCCACTCGTTGTAGGAATCACGGGCCGCCATGAACTGCCCCACGATCTCGGCGGCGCCGAGATTGCGGACCAGCTTCTGCGTGCCGGTATGACAGAACGTGCAGGACAGCGTGCAGCCAACCTGCGAGGAGATGCACACGGCGCCGCGGTCCTCCCGCCGGTCGGGGATATAAACCGTCTCGGCCTCTTGCCCGTCGCGGAAACGGAAGAGAAATTTCCGGGTCTCGTCCGTCGAGGTCTGCACGGTCGCCGCTGCCGGTCGCCCGACGATGAACCGCTCCGCCAGCTTTTGCTGCAACGGCTTGGCGATGGAACTCATCTTCGTGAAGTCGGTCACGCCCTGATGGTAGATCCAGTGCCAGAGCTGTTTGGTGCGGAATGGCTTCTCGCCGATTTCCGCGAGTTCCGCCGTAATTTCCTCGCGCGACATGCCCACGAGATCGCGCCGTCCGTCCGCAAGCTGCGCGGGCGGCGGAGAGAACAGCGCCGCCTTGGCGAGAATCCGCGCGCGATCCGCTGCATCCAGATCCGCAGGCGCGGAGTCAGACGGCTGATGGGAAACGACGGGGGATTCGTGCAGCGACATGAGTGTTTGGGTCCGACGGCATTGGGCTGAAGGGGAGCTCTGTAGGTTCGGGCGAGCAGTTACCACGGACGGAGCGGGATTAGGAGAAAAATCGAAGGGTAGTAACGCCGCCTCGATGACCGAACGGCAGGAGATCTACAACCCTTGATTAGCTTTACGCAGTACAGATTAACGCACAAACGCGTTCAAATCAAAAGGTGAGCGATTTAAAATATTTCGTATCTTTATAGACTAATATTTAAATAAATATTTTCAGGCATAGCGACCCAAAACTCACGCAACGAGACAGAAAAGGCGTAAAACTGTTCATCAGACACGCTCAGAGATTGAAAGTCGTAGTAAAAATTCTCTAAATTTCTTTGATGTGATTTTTCTATCCCCAAATATTCTCCATATTTCATGGCAAGCATGTCAAGACTACGTCCCTCGCCGTGTTTGTAAACATTCACGACCAATTGCAACGCTTCAATAGAAGAATAAAAAGACAAAGTCTTCACCGGCCACCCGCACGAATCAAATACATCAAAAATGTCATCGATGGGCAGTTTCCAGATTTTGTTCTTGATCTCTCCTTGATCACACCACTGACTCAACTCGCGTGCCATATGATGGCGCAGTGTCTTGTCCCCTTGATGAAACAATCCGGCTAATCCGCCCAGTAACACTTGGTGCCGTAATTCCGAAAGCGCCTCATAACGCGATATACCTGCTTCATATGCTACTTCAGCACACTCACTCTGATCGCCCTCTCCGTAGGACAATGTCCTCCCTAACCTTTCAAAGGTATTTTGAGCGACCTCATCTGCTTCAAATTCAAGATCGCTAAACTGGGAAAGTATTCTCGATTGCATTTGCTCGACATAAAAATCATGTGCAGCCAAGAAGCTTTTCCGCGCCTCGCCCCATAAATATAAATTGATTTTCTTCAAGACACCACCCACAATGATCAACGTCCTATCGATAGACACAAATATTTTTATTTTAAATATAGAATCAAAAAACGAAATAATATTACAGAGACAAACAAACACCTTAGCTCAAAAAAACCGTCTCCAACTGGCTTACTCCGTCAATTATCCCTATGCACGCCGATCAGAAATTCGCGATTCACCTACGCTCCGGCAATCGGGCCGACACCTGACGACTCAGGTCCCCCCGTCCGCAACATACTTGGCCTTCTTGCCGATTGCCGCACAGGCGGCCTCCAGTCCGTGAGGGCACTGTTCATGCGCCTGATCGATAATTTTGGTCATAAGCGAACCACCGCTTACGGAGCTTACATTACGGACGATGAACGGCAAAAACGCCTTATCTGCGGTAAGCTGGCTCTTCATCGCAGCAAAACCCGACCACTGATCGCCCAAAAGTTTCTCTGTGACGTCGGCGAACTGCTCACCCACCTCCCCCTCTTCGCAACCACGATAGGCGCGATACCATGCCAGGTAATCCGACCACGAAGCGACCTTGAAAGAAGCGTCTTCCGCCGCCTGATAGGTCTTCGCCTTACATTTTGGTGGCGCGGCGGAGGCGTTTACGCCGCCAGCCAGCAAAAGCAGGCACGCTACGCTATTGCGGATGTGTCTTGAGCCAGGCTGCGCCACTTTGCGCCGTCTCCCGTGAGTTGGACTGAACCGTTATCGTGGTCAGAGGATCTGTTTTCGCGGTTTTTACGATGATCGCCATCGCATCGTCGCTCGTTCTGACACAACCCAACGTCGGATGGATAACGCCGGGATAGCGAGCCGCGTTCGCACGACCTGAATGAACACCAACACCCTGATGCTTCGGATAATTAAACCTGAATATACCGTAGGAGCCATAAGGACCGTTGATGTTATCTCCCGGATGAGGGTGCGCTGACCTAGTGTCCAAAAACGAGTAAGTTCCGTTATGCAGATAATCTACGGTCGATAAATGACTGTCGGTGATGTTATGAGCCTGCCACGTCCCCAACTTGGCGCCTTTGCTGTCAGTGAGTGTGAGCAAATGTGTTGCTCCATTGTAGATGAGCGACGACATGAAACTTCCTCAAACACTCAGATGGATTTTATTCTTAATAAAGAGACAAAATCTCTATGTCGAGGCAAACCACACGAGGTGCGCTGTCGTTCAGCCGTAACCCTATGGTCAGATTGTAATTCTCGACCTACCGTCCCCTTCCTCGCCCTTACCGTTATCGCTTGCAGCGCGGCGTCTCCGGCAGTGTGTCCTGCTCATGTGACGGACTCAGGCGGCGATCATCCTCTCTACAACGCATCCTTATACGATGGGCCGCCCGAACAGATGGTCGACCTGCCCCCCGTGTCCGGCGTAAACGTCGACAAATGGGATCTGGGTGGCGTCGACCCGTATCTGGTCTGTAAATTTAAAGGAACGATAAAGGTCGTTACGATGCACGCCACAGGCGCAAAGACGTGCGAAGCCGGCAAAAAGCCGTTTCAGGCTTATTGCAAACCCTGACGCCGTTTCTAACGGGTTTCCGCTTTACCCAACCCGACGCGCGCCAATCAGAAACTCCCGGTTCCCTTCCGGCCCGGTGATCGGGCTGGCCTCGACGCCCAGCACTTCCCAACCCGGAAGATCGCGCCACCATGTGGAAATCATCTCGCACACCTGCTCATGCACAGCGGCGTCGCGGACCACGCCCTTGGCGCCGACATGCTCCCGCCCGGCCTCGAACTGCGGCTTGATCAGGGCAACGGCCCAGGCGTCGGGCGTCGTCAGGGCGAGCGCCGCCGGAAGGACTGTGCGCAGACCGATGAAGCTTGCGTCGCACACCACGACGCCAGCAGGTTCCGGGATCAGCGTCGCATCCAGTGCGCGGGCGTTCTGCTTTTCCATAACCACGACGCGGGGATCTGACCGCAGTTTCCACGCAAGCTGTCCGTGGCCGACATCGACGGCGTAAACGCGTTCGGCGCCGTTGGTCAGCAGCACGTCGGAGAAACCGCCGGTCGACGCGCCGACGTCGATGCAGACGCGCCCTTGCGGCGAAAGTCCGAAGAACGGCAGCGCATGAGAGAGTTTCAGCCCCCCGCGCGACACCCACGGATGATCCTGCCCCTTGAGCGCCAGCGGCGCATCTTCGGGCAGCATGTCGCCCGCCTTCGCCACACGCCTGTCGCCTGTGTAGGCCAGCCCTGCGAGGATCAGCGCCTGCGCGCGGGCGCGGCTTTCGACCAGCCCCCGGTCAACGAGAAGCTGGTCGGCGCGACGTTTCGCCACAGATTACGCGCTCTGGGTTATATTTGAGTTGATTCCGAGAGCGTTGAGTGCGGTTTTGACGATGTGCGGGGCGTTGAGTTCTGCGGTGTTGTATTGGTCGAACTGGTTGTCGTGGTCGATGAACCTGTCCGGCAGTGTCATGGTGCGCAGGCGGACGTTGTCGAGCAGGCCTGTCTTTGACAGGTGATGGGCGACGAGCGCCCCGAAGCCGCACTCCGACCCTTCCTCGATGGTGATCAGCACGGCGTGGTTGCGCGCCAGCTGCTCGATCAGGGCGGTGTCGAGCGGCTTGGCGAAGCGCGCGTCGGCGACGGTTGGCGCCAGGCCGTGGGCGGCGAGCTGGTCGGCGGCCTTCAGCACCTCGACCATGCGCGGGCCGAGGTTGAGGATGGCGACGCCGCCTTTCTCGCGCCCGGACTGCGCGCCCATCTCGCGCACGATGCGCCCCTTGCCGATCTCGATGATCGAGCCCGCGGCCGGAAGCTCCAGCCCGAGGCCGTTGCCGCGCGGGTAACGCAGCGCGATCGCGCCCTCGTCAAAGGCGGCGGCCGTCGCCGTCATGTGCAGCAGTTCAAGCTCGTCGCTCGGCGCCATGATCGTCATGTTCGGCAGGCAACCCAGATAGGCCAGGTCGAACGAGCCCGCGTGGGTCGCTCCGTCCGCGCCGACAAGACCGGCGCGGTCGATGGCGAAGCGCACCGGCAGGTTCTGCAGCACCACGTCGTGGACCAGCTGGTCATAGGCGCGCTGCAGGAACGTCGAATAGATCGCACAGAACGGCCGCAGCCCTTCCGTCGCCATGCCGGCGGCGAAGGTCACGGCGTGCTGTTCGGCGATGCCGACGTCGAAAAACCGGTCGGGGAACTTGCTGGCGAACTTGTCGAGGCCGGTGCCGGACGGCATCGCCGCCGTGATGGCGACGATCCTGTCGTCCTGCTCGGCGCTGCGGACCAGTTCGCGGGCGAACACGTTGGTCCAGGACGGCGGGCCAGGCGGGGCCTTGCTCTGCTCGCCGGTCACGATGTTGAACTTCGCGACCGCGTGGTACTTGTCGCCTGCGGCCTCAGCGGGTTTGTAGCCGCGACCCTTCTCGGTGATGACGTGCAGCAGGATCGGGCCGTTGTCCGTGTCGCGCAGGTTGCGCAGGATCGGCACGAGCTGGCTGATGTCGTGCCCGTCGACGGGGCCGACATAGTAGAAGCCCAGCTCCTCGAACAGCGTGCCGCCGGTGATCATGCCGCGCGCGTATTCCTCGGCCTTCTTGGCCGTGCGCTCGAGCCGGTCGGGCAGCTTCCTGACGAATTTCCCGGCGAGGTCGCGCAGCCCCATGAACTGGCGCGAGGACATCAGGCGCGAGAGGTAGTTCGACATCGAGCCGACCGGCGGCGCGATGGACATCTCGTTGTCGTTGAGGATGACGATCAGGCGTTCCGCGCCG